>NZ_CP012201.1:1272283-2544566 GCF_001191005.1 Massilia sp. NR 4-1 | reverse complement strand
CGGCGGGCGGCGAATCGGAACGCGCGCGCCGCGTGGTGGATCTGTTTGGACAGGCCGGCTTCGATGCCACGCTGTCGCCGCGCATCCGCTACGACATCTGGTACAAGCTGTGGGGGAATATGACCACCAATCCCGTCACGGCGATGACGGGCGCCACCGCCGACCGCCTGCTCGACGACCCGCTGGCCAGCGCCTTCTGCCAGGCCGCCATGCGCGAAGCGGCGGCCATCGGGCTGCGCATCGGCTGTGAAATCACCGAGTCGCCGGAAGACCGGCACCTGGTCACGCGCAAGCTGGGCGCGTTCCGCACGTCGATGCTGCAGGATGTGGAAGCGGGGCGGCCGATCGAGCTTGACGGCCTGGTGACGGTGGTGCAGGAGATCGGGCAGCGCGTCGGTGTGGCGACGCCGAATATCGATGCGCTGCTGGGCTTGACCCGCCTGTTTGCGCGGGTGCGGGGGCTGTATCCGGAGGAAGAGCTTAAACCTTCCTGACGAATTCCGATTTCAGGCTCATGGCGCCGAAACCGTCGATCTTGCAGTCGATATCGTGATCGCTGTCCACCAGGCGGATATTCTTCACCTTGGTGCCTTGCTTGATCACGCCGCCTGAGCCTTTTGGCTTGAGATCCTTGATAACGGTGACAGTATCCCCATCCTGCAGGATATTGCCGGAGGCGTCGCGGTAGACGCGCGCGCTTTCCGCGGCATCGGCGGCGCTGGCCGACCATTCGTGGGCGCATTCCGGGCAGACCAGCTGGGCGCCGTCCTCATAGGTGAATTCGGAATGGCATTGAGGGCAGGGCGGCAAGGTACTCATGATAGTTTCGATCCGGGCAAAAGCAGCAGTATACAACCCGTGGCGCAGGAGAGGCAGTGAAAGAACTGGAAAACCCGATCTGGACGGCGCTCGCCGGCGCCCAGTCCCACCTGGCGCGGACGGCGGGCGCCGCGCTGCGCTTCCCGCCCGATATCGCCCCCTTTGCCGCCGTGGCGGAAGCCGGTGTTGCGCTGGACGAAGCGGCGCTGGCGCTGATCGGCGCCGATACCTACTTTCTTGGCGCCCTGCCGCAGGTGGCGTCCGGCTGGCGGTTGCAGGAGCTGGGCGCCGTGCTGCAGATGGTGTATCAGGGCGGGGCGCTGGCCGCGCCGCCCGCTGCCGCCATCTGCGAGCTGGCGCCGGACGATCCCGGCATGCAGGAGCTGACGGCGCTGGCCTTCCCCGGCTACTTCCGCCCGCGCACCGGCGAGCTGGGACGCTATATCGGCCTGCGCGAAGCGGGCCGGCTGATCGCCTTGAGCGGCGAACGCATGGACCTGGGGCGCTGGCGCGAGGTCAGCGCCGTCTGCACCCATCCCGCGCATACGGGGCAGGGCTATGCGCGCCTGCTGGTCAGCCATATCATGCAGGGCATGCTGGAACAGGGCGTCACGCCCATGCTGCATGTGGGCGCGGCCAACGTTCGTGCCCGTGCGCTGTACGAAAGCATGGGTTTTGCGCCAACCCGTGAACTGCGCCATGCGCAGCTGACTAAATAATCTGAACCATATATGCAAGATACGCCACCCATCCCCGCCGACACCCATGTCTTCGCCGCATTGCGCCCACGGTTGTTCGCCATCGCCTACCGCATGCTCGGTACGCGCGCCGATGCCGAGGACATCCTGCAGGACGCCTGGCTGCGCTGGTATGGCAGCGACAAGAGCGCGCTGCAATCGTCCGAAGCCTGGCTGGTGACGATCGTGACCCGGCTCTCCATCGACCGCCTGCGCGCCGTCAAGGCCGAGCGCGAGTCCTATGTGGGCTGGTGGCTGCCCGAGCCGCTGGTCGAGGAACTGGATGAAAACACGCCGGAAACGGCGGCCGAGATGGCCAGCGAGCTGTCGCTGGCCTTCATGTGGGTGCTGGAGCGCCTGTCGCCCGAGGAGCGCGCCGCCTTCCTGCTGCGCCAGGTCTTCGACCATGACTATCCCGAGGTGGCGGCGCTGATCGGCAAGAGCGAAGCGGCCTGCCGCCAGATGGTGCACCGCGCCGGCGAGCGCGTGCAGCAGGACCGGGTGCGTTTCGCGGTGCCGCAGGAGGCCCACCGCAGCCTGCTCGCCAAATTCATGCAGGCGGCCGGCAGCGGCCAGCGCGATGCGATCAAGGCGCTGCTGGACGAGAATATCACGCTGGTGGGCGATGGCGGCGGCAAGGTGCCATCCTTCCACGGCAGGGTGGGCGGCACCGATTTCGTGGCCGACCTGTATGCCGGCATGCTGGCCAAGCACGATGGCCAGATCGTCTACCGCATGGCCATGGTCAATGGCGAGCCGGGTTTCCTGCGCTATGTGGAGGGCAGGCTGGAATCGGCCCAGAGCTTTGTGGTGGATGGCGAGCGCATTGTCGGCATCTACGCCGTGCGTAATCCGGACAAGCTGGCCGGCCTGCCGCAGACGATTTGAAGATTTTTGAAATTTTTTTGCGTAACGCTGTCACAAGCCGGATGCGTGCCGCGTCTTATAGGTATGGAAGCCGCAAAGGGCGGCTTCCTCTACCAACCGAAAGGCATATCATGAGCGCCAAAGCACGCATCGCATACTACCAACTGGCCCCGAAAGGCTTCCAGAACCTGCTGGCCCTGTCCAACGGCCTGCGCACCGAACTGCTGGGCAAGCGCCTGGTGGACCTGGTCCTGCTGCGCGTCTCGCAGATCAACGGCTGCGCCTACTGCATCGACATGCACTGGCGCGACCTGATCAAGATGGAAGTCGAGCCGCGCCACGCCAACGCCGTGGCCGGCTGGCGCGAGGCGCCGTTCTTCACCGAGCGCGAACGCGCCGCCCTGCATTGGGCCGAGCTGGTGACCGGCATCCCGCGCACCGACCCGAGCGACGCCGAATTCGCCCAGCTGCAGCAGCACTTCAGCGACGAGGAGATCGCCGAGCTGGGCTTCGTCATCGTCACCATCAACGCCTGGAACCTGCTCAACGTCAGCTTCCGCAACCCGATCCCGCTGGAAGGCTGAACCTCTCTGGCCGCTTTGGCTGGCGCTTAGTCGCCGGCCTTGACTTCGCCCATGCCCTGCACGGACTTGTTCAAGGTCTTGGGATTGCCGTAGTAGTTCAAGGAGCCCATGCCGCGCACCACGGCGTTCAGCGTGCCGCTGGCGTAGATTTTGACGGCGCCGACGCCTTCAAAATTCACGTCGGCGTTTTCGGCCAGCAGGGCTTTGGTATCCACTTCGCCGACGCCCTGTGCTTTCAGGCGCAGCAGCTTGACCTTGCCCTGGGCGACCAGGCGGCCGGCGCCGCGGTAGCTCAGGTCCACGCGCTCGCCGCTCAGATTGCGCAGCGTGGTTTCGCCCGCGCCTTCCTGCTGGTACTTCTGCAGTGCCGGCACGGTGATGGTGATGGTCTCGCCATGGATGCTCTTGTTATTGTGCTTGCCCTTGTAGAAGAGCAGCAGTTCGCCGTTCACCACTTCGGTGCCCACCATGCTCTGATAGTTCTCGTCGCCCGACACCGTGACGGACTGCTTCTTGCCCACTTCGATGTTGATGGCAAACGGACCCTTGCTGCTGATGGCGCTGAAGGGCGCCAGATTGCGGTTTTGCTCGATGGCGTGCGCGGAACCGGCGCACAGCAGGGCGGTGAGGATCATCAGACGACGCATGGCTTACCCCTTCTTTATAGTGGTTGTGATAAAAACATTGTACGGAGTTTCATGCGTCCATGGCCGGCATGCGATGAACGGCCGCTTTTCGCCGATGAAGTGCAAAATATGCTAACTTTGCCGCCTGTACCTGCCAGCGAAGAGGAAAGACCAGTGGACTGGAGCAGCAACCCCCACCGCATCACCGATCTGTACGCGCTCGAAGCCTTGTACGGCCAGCCCGGCCAGGCTTCCATCATCAAGGAAGTCGATTACATCCATCCGCATTACCGCGCCTTTATCGAGGCCGCGCCGTTCGCCTTGCTGGCAACGGCCGGTCCGGACGGCCTGGATGCTTCGCCGCGCGGCGACCCCGCCGGTTTCGTGGTGGTGGAGGACGAAAAGACCTTGCTGCTGCCGGACCGGCGCGGCAATAACCGTATCGACAGCCTGCGCAATATCGTCGCCGACCCGCGCGTGGCCTTGCTGTTCATGGTGCCGGGCGTGGGCGAGACCCTGCGCGTGAATGGCCGCGCCGCGATCCTGACCGATCCACGGCTGCTGGAGCGTTTTGCGGTGGATGGCAAGGCGCCGCGTTCCGTGCTGGCGGTGCATGTGGATGCGGTATTCGCGCAGTGTTCGCGCGCCGTGATCCGCTCGCGCCTGTGGAAGGCCGATGCGCTGCGCGACCCGGCCAGCCTGCCCAGCCTGGGCACGGTGCTGCAGGCCTTGAGCCGGAACGCCATCGATGGCGCCCAGTACGACCGCGACTTGCCGGGCCGCCTGCAAACCACGCTGTACTAAATAAAAACGCCGCCCGCCATTGCTGGCTTGGGCGGCGTCCTCTTTCCGGGCGAGGCGTCTTAGCCGGTATTGCGCAGGCCGGCGGCCACGCCGTTGATGGACAGGTGGATGCCGCGATGCACGCGCGGATCCGCCAGATCCGATTCCGCGCTGAGGGTGCGGCGGCGCTTGATCAATTCAACCTGCAAGTGGTTGAGCGGATCGAGGTAGGGGAAGCGGTTGGTGATGGAACGCGCCAGCAGCGGATTGCCGGCCAGGCGCTCGCGCGCGCCGGTGATCGCTTCCAGGCATTCCAGCGTGAGCGCGTATTCCTCGGTGATGCGCTTGAAGATGCGCTCGCGCAGTTCCTTGTCCGCCACCAGCTCGGCGTAGCGCGAGGCGATTGCCAGGTCGGTCTTGGCCAGCACCATGTCCATATTCGACAGCAGGGTGGCGAAGAATGGCCAGTGCTGCACCATATCGCGCAGCTGGGCCAGGCGTTCTTCGCGTTTGCCCGCCGCCATCCAGCCGCCCACGGCGCTGCCGAAGCCGTACCAGCCCGGCAGCAGCAGGCGGCACTGGCCCCAGGAGAAGCCCCAGGGAATGGCGCGCAAGTCTTCGATGCGCTTGGTCGATTTGCGCGAGGCGGGGCGCGAACCGAGGTTCAGTTCCGCGATTTCGGCGATCGGCGTGGCGGCGAAGAAGTAGTCGGTGAAGCCCGGGGTCTCGTACACCAGGTTGCGGTATGCCTTGTAAGCCAGGCCGGAAATCTCGGCCATCACGCTTTCGAAGCGCGCCAACTGGGTCTTCTGGCCCTCGTCCGAAGCGGGCGGGGTCAGGCTCGCTTCCAGCGTGGCCGCCACCAGCAGCTCCAGGTTGCGGCGGCCGATTTCGGCGTTGGAGAACTTGGAGGCGATGATCTCGCCCTGTTCCGTCAGACGGATCTGGCCGTTCACCGTGCCCTTGGGCTGGGCCAGGATGGCTTCGTAGCTTGGACCGCCGCCGCGGCCGACCGTGCCGCCGCGGCCATGGAACAGGCGCAGCTTGACGCCGGCCTTGGCGAAGATGTCGACCAGGCTGACTTCGGCCTTGTACAGCTCCCAGTTGGAGGTGAGGAAGCCGCCGTCCTTGTTGGAGTCGGAATAGCCCAGCATCACTTCCTGGATCTGGCCCTGCTTGGCGATCAGCTGTTTCACCAGCGGCAGGGCCATCACGCTTTCCATGATGCCGGCCGCGCGCTGCAGGTCGGGAATGGTTTCGAACAGCGGGATCACCATCAGGTCGAGCGTGCTCTCGCCGTCGGCGCCGCGGCGCAGCAGGCCGGTTTCCTGCTGCAGCACCAGCACTTCCAGCAGGTCGGACACGGTTTCCGTGTGCGAGATGATGTAGTTGCGGATGGCGCGCGCGCCGTAGCGCTGGCGGATTTCGCGCGCCGCGCGCAGGATGGTCAGCTCGGAATCGGTTTCGGCCGAGTACTCGATATAGGGCGAGAACAGCAGGCGCGATTGCGCCAGTTCGGCCAGCAGCAGCTTGACCTTGGCATCCTCGTCCAGCGCCGCGTAGTCGGCCTGCACGCCGGCCTTGGCGAACAGCTCGGCCAGCACGCGCTCGTGGATGTCGGAACTCTGGCGCATGTCCAGCGAAGCGAGGTGGAAGCCGAAGATGTCGGCGGCGCGCTTCAGCGTGGTCAGGCGCGGGCGGGCCAGGGCGCCGCCGTGGTTGGCGTCCAGCGAATCGATCAGCACCTGCAGGTCGGCCGAGAAGGCGGCCGGGCTGGCGTACGGCTCGGCGTGGCCCACTTCCTTGCGCAGGATATTGGTGGCGCCCAGTTCGCGCGCGGTGCTGGCCAGGCGCGCGTAGATGCCGATCAGGGCGCGGCGGTACGGCTCGTCGGAACGGTGGTCCGAGGTGTCGGGCGAGGTGTCGGCCAGCGTTTGCAGCGCGGGGCTGCAGGCCACCATCAGGGTCGAGACGGACAGCTCGGCGCCCAGGGCGTGGGCTTCGTCCAGATAAAAGTCCATGATGGTGGTGGCCTGGCGCTCCAGCGCATGGCGCATGGTGCCGGCGTTCACGTTCGGATTGCCGTCGCGGTCGCCGCCGATCCAGCTGCCCATCTGCACATAGGAGGCATCGATCGGCGTTTCGGGCGTGCCGTACTGGCCGGCGATGTCGGCTTCGATATCGTCATACAGGGCGGGCAGTTCGCGCAGGAAGGTGATGCGGTAGTAGGACAGGGCGTTCTCGATCTCGTCGGCCACGGTCAGCTTGGAGTAGCGCAGCATGCGGGTCTGCCACAGGGTCGACACGCGGGCGCGCAGCATATGCTGGTTGGCGGCGCGCTCCTTCGGCGTCAGCGGCAGGTCGCGTTCGGCCAGCAGGCGGGCGATATCGTGTTCCGCGTCGAGGATGGATTTGCGCTGCACTTCGGTGGGGTGGGCCGTCAGCACCGGGGCAATCAGGGCGTCCTGGAAGAAGCCCTTGACGGTGTCTTCGCCCACGCCGGCTTCCTTCAGCTTGCACAGGGCATGGCCGATGCTGCCGCGCTGCGGCATGGAGCCGGCCAGCAGGTGGGCGCGGCGGCGGCGGATGTGGTGCTGGTCTTCAGCGATATTGGCCAGGTGGGAGAAGTAGGAGAAGGCGCGCACCACCGAAATGGTCTGCTCCTTGGTGAGGATCTTGAGCATGCCGTCCAGTTCCTTGGCGGCGCCGGCGTCGGCTTCGCGGCGGAAGCGCACGGCGGTCTGGCGGATGGTCTCGACCACGGCGAACACCTCTTCGCCTTCCTGTTCCCGCAGTACGTCGCCCAGCAGGCGGCCCAGCAGGCGGATATCTTCTTTCAATGGCGCGTCTTTATCGGCGCCGGCTTGTTCGTCGGTTGCACTAGCTTGTTTTACCATAATTGATGAGTCACAAAGATGATGTATGTCGGTGCAAAGGCTTTTGGCCACGGCTGCAAGGGGAAGCGCATGCTAAAATTTATAGTCTTAAAACATGCACCGTAACTGGCCAACGCCGGTGAGCGTCAGCAACAGCGAAAGAACAGTTTTGAAAACATCCGAATTGGCCCAACAGATCCCGTCCAGATTGGTGATCGCCTCGCGCGAAAGCCGGCTCGCCATGTGGCAGGCCGAGCATGTCCGCGCGCGCTTGTCTTTATTATATCCGCAGTGCAGCGTCGAAATTCTGGGAATGACGACGCGCGGCGATCAAATTCTCGACCGCACCCTGTCCAAGGTCGGCGGCAAGGGGCTGTTCGTCAAGGAACTGGAGGTGGCGATGGCCGAAGGCCGCGCCGATCTGGCCGTGCATTCGCTCAAGGACGTGCCGATGGAGCTGCCTGAAGGTTTCGCCCTGGCCGCCGTGCTGGAACGCGAAGACCCGCGCGACGCCTTCGTCTCCAGCGATTACGCTTCGCTGGACGAGCTGCCGGCCGGCGCCATCGTCGGTACCAGCAGCCTGCGCCGCCAGTCGCTGATCGCGGCGCGCTACCCGCATCTGGTGATCAAGCCGCTGCGCGGCAATCTGGATACCCGCCTGGCGAAACTGGACCGCGGCGACTACGCCGCCATCATCCTGGCCGCGGCCGGCCTGAAACGCCTGGGCCTGGAGCGGCGCATCCGCGCCGTGCTGGACCCGGCCGCCAGCCTGCCCGCCGCAGGGCAGGGCGCCATGGCCATTGAAATCGCCGAGCGCAACGACGGCCTGGACCTGCTGTCCCTGCTGGCGCCATTGAACCACCTGCCGACCGCGCAGGCCGTGGCGGCCGAACGCAAGGTGTCCAAGGTCTTCGGCGGCAGCTGCCAGGTACCGCTGGCCGCCTACGCCACCGTGACCGGCGCCGACATGCATCTGCGCGCCATGGTCGCCACGCCGGACGGCAAGCGCATGGCCGCCGCCGAGGTGCGCGGCGCCGCCGCCGATGCCGAGGCGCTGGGCGTGGCCGTATCGGAACTGCTGCGCCAGCAGGATGCGGTCGACATCCTGTCGGTCTGCCTGGCCGATGCCGCCGCCAGTCCGGATGCCTGACGCCGTCATCATCACCCGCCCCCTGGCACAAGCGCAGCCGCTGGCTGAGCGCGTGGCGGCGCTCGGCCGTCCGGTCGAGGTGCTGCCGCTGCTGGAAATCGCGCCGCTGGCCGATGCCGCGCCGCTGCAGGCCGCGCTGGCCGACCTGGCCGCGTATGCCATGGTGTTTTTCGTGTCGCCCAACGCCATCGATGCCGCCTTCGCCCATATCCCGGCCTGGCCGGCCGGCGTGACCCTGGCCGTGCTGGGCGAGGGCAGCCGCCTGGCGCTGGCGGCCCATGGCATCACGCCGGACAAGGCGCATATCGTGAGTTCGGCCGAGGCCGAATTCAGCGATTCCGAACACCTGCTGCAAACCCTGGACCTGGCGGCCCTGCGCGGCAAGCGCGTGCTGATCGTGCGCGGCGAAAGCGGCCGCGAACTGATGGCCGATGGTTTGCGCGCCGCCGGCGTCGAGGTCCACTTCGTGGCGGCCTACCGCCGCAGCGTGCCGCGGCTCGACGCGGCGCTGGCGGCCCGCCTGCGCACGCTGCTGGCCCGGCCCAACGATTGGTTCATCACCAGCTCGGAAGCCCTGCGCGGCCTGCTGGCGCTGGTGGCCGAAGCCGAGGGCGATGCCGGTGTTGCAAAGATGCAACAACAACACTTGATCGTGCCCCATGCCCGGATTGCCGAGTCGGCCCATTCCCTGGGTTGCCACCGGGTCACGCTCACAGGATCAGGCGACGAGCGCTTGCTCGCCGCGTTACAATGACGACCATGAACGAATTGCCTACCTTACCCGATCCAGCCAAGCAGGCAGCCGACGCGGCGCCGCAAGCCACCGTGGATGCGCAAGCCACGGCCGCTGCCGGCGCTCCGCCGCTGCCGCCTGTACCACCGCCCGCCGCGCCAACGCCGGCGGCCGGCCCGTCCTCCACCGAAATCTGGCAGCGCCGCCTGGCGTTTGCCGTGCTGCCGCTGGCTATTCTGCTGGCCGCGCAAGCCTGGTCATCGCACAAGCAGATCCGCGGCCTGCGCGAAGAGCTGGCGCGCCGCCTGCAAAAAAGCGACGCCTCCAATGTGGAGACCGGCCAGCTGGTGCGCTCGGTGCAGGAATCGACCAAGGAATTGCAGATCAAGGCCGGCCTGCTGGAAGGCCGCCAGCTGGAAGCGCAAAGCCAGCAGCTGGCGCTGGAACAGCTTTACCAGGACCTGTCGAAGAACCGCGACGAGTGGGCGTTGGCCGAGATCGAGCAGGTGCTGTCCACCGCCAGCCAGCAGCTGCAGCTGGCCGGCAATGTGCCGGGCGCCCTGATCGCGCTGCAAAACGCCGACCGCAGCCTGTCGCGCTCCGACAAGCCGCAATTCATCACCATCCGCCGCGCCATCGCCAAGGACACGGAAAAGCTGAAGGCCCTGCCGAGCGTGGATTCGGTGGGCCTGGCCGTGCGCCTGGATAATGTGATCGCCCAGATCGACACCCTGCCCATGCTGTCGGACGAGAAGCCGACCCTGCCCGCGCCGCCGGAGAAGAAGGTAGCCGCCAAGCCGGCCAAAGCCCACGGCAAGGGCGGCAAGCCCGCCGCGCCGGAGCCGGTGGAGGAGCCGTCGCTGTTGCAAAAAGCCCAGGGTGTATGGGGCGAGTGGACCGGCGAGATGTGGACCGATGTGCGCCAGCTGATCCGCGTGCGCAGCATCGAAACGCCGGACGCGCTGATGCTGTCGCCGACCCAGGCCTACTTCCTGCGCGAGAACCTGAAACTGCGCCTGCTGAATGCGCGCATGGCCCTGCTGTCGCGCAACGAAGCGGCCTTCCGTGCCGACCTGCTGGCGGCGCAGGAATCGCTGCACAAGTATTTCGACACCCGCGCCAAGCAGACCCAGACCGTGCAAGCCTTGCTGCGCCAGGTCCAGGGCAGCAATCTGTCGATCGAAATGCCGACGCTGGCCGACAGCCTGAACGCCGTGCGCAATTACAAAGCGAAGCCATAAGCCATGCGTCTATTCTTCTGGTTACTCGCTTTGATGGCCGCAGCCATCGGTATCGCCGTGACGGCGCGCTTCAATCCTGGCAATGTGGTGCTGTTCTACCCGCCGTACCGCATCGACCTTTCGCTCAACTTCTTCGTTGTGCTGGAACTGCTGGCCTTTGCCGTGCTGTATGTGGCGCTGCGCGCGCTGCGCGCCACGATGAAGATGCCGGGCCGCGTCGCCGCCTATCGCCAGCAAAAGCGTGAGCGCGACGGCAACAAGGGTCTGCGCGACGCGCTCAAGGCCCTGTTCGAAGGCCGTTTCGGCCATGCCGAAAAAGCCGCGCTGCGCGCCGCCGACCTGCCGGAAAATGCCGGCGTGGCAGCGCTGATCGGTGCCCGCGCCGCCCACCGCATGCAGCAGCACTCGCGCCGCGACAGCTGGCTGGCCCGCATCCAGGACGACAACAGCATGAAGACGGCGCGCCTGATGACGGCCACCGAACTGCTGGTGGACGACCACAAGCCGGAAGCGGCGCTGGAAGCGGTGCGCGAACTGAACGCCAGCGGCACGCGCCACATCCACGCCCTGCAATGGTCGCTCAAGGCACAGCAGCAGGCCAAGAACTGGCCCGAGGTGCTGCGTCTGGTGCGCTCGCTGGACAAGCACAAGGCGCTGCATCCTGCGCTGTCGGCCCGCCTGCGCGAGCTGGCGTATGACGATCTGCTGTCGGACAAGTCGCACGACGCCGAGTCGATCCGCCGCGTCTGGGCCTCGATTCCAGGCGTCGACCGCATCAAGCCGTATGTCGCCTGCCGCGCCGCTACCGCCCTGAACGCGCGTGGCCTGCATCACGATGCGCGCCAGGTGGCCGAGGAAGCGCTGGCCGCGAACTGGGATGAGCGCATCGTGCGCACCTACCGCGAAGCCGCCGCGCCGGCCGGGTCGGCGGCCTTGCTGGCGCAGATCGAGCATTGCGAGCGCTGGATGCAGGCCCGTCCCACCGAGCCTGAGCTGGCGCTGACCCTGGGTTCGCTGTGCCTGAAGCAGAAGCTGTGGGGCAAGTCCCAGCGCTATCTGGAGCAGGCCCTGTCCGACGCCGACGGCCCGCAAATGGTGCGTGAAGCCCACCTCAAACTGGCCCAGCTGCACGAAGCCCTGCAGCAGCCCGAGGAAGCCGCCAACCACTACCGCCAGTGCGCCTTGGCCACCATTCTCTAAGCCGTATCCGAAAGCCCGCTGCCCAGCGGGCTTTTTATTTCTTGGCGCGGACAGGCCGCAGCCTCGCGGTATGCAATAGCCGCAGTATTTCGACGGCCATTGCGGCTTGGCTTACACGGTAGATGAGGATATATGGCGTTCGGCTGACCACTAGTTCCCTGGTGCCGGGAATGCGTCCCGCTTTGCCCATGGCTGGGTAAAGTGCCAGCAGATTGGCCTGCCGCTCTATTTCATTCAGTTGGCGCTGAGCGGCCGTGGCATTCAGCCGCGCGAGGCGGCGAATCGCTGAGTTCTTGGCCCGGCTTGCGAGCTCGGTCCATATCAGGCGCATTATTTTTTGTATTTTTTTGCGCTTCAATCATCGTTTCCAGCTCGGCGCGCAGGATGGCGTTTTCTTGCAAAATCGCTTCGTTCGGAATCCATTCACAATTAGGATCGTCGGCTTCGGCGATGGCGGCTTCGACCTGGGCGCGGAACCAGGCGTCGTACTCGGCTTCGTCCTCGGGGGGGGGGGCGAAATCGTCGGGGGGGAGGGGCTGCTCGGGAATCATGAAGGCACCTGTTTGCGTGAACTTCCATTGTACGCCGCGGATGCGCGCAAGCCTTGCGGCGCCGCATTTGAGGCCCGATTCAAGCTGCTGCGCCGCACAAGCGGGCGGCACTTCGTTATAATGTCGCGGTTAGACAATTCAAAAGTATTAACGAGGAAAATCATGAGCTTGAATAAAGTGCCGTCCGGCCGCGACCTGCCGAACGATTTCAACGTCATCATCGAAATCCCGATGAATGCCGATCCGATCAAATATGAAGTTGACAAGGAATCCGGCGCCATCTTCGTGGACCGCTTCATGGGCACCGCGATGCACTATCCGTGCAACTACGGCTATGTGCCGAACACCCTGTCCAACGACGGCGACCCGGTCGACGTGCTGGTGATCACCCCATTCCCGCTGATCCCAGGCGTGGTGGTGCGCTGCCGCGCCATCGGCGTGCTGAAAATGACCGACGAATCCGGTGAAGACGCTAAAGTGCTGGCCGTGCCAGTCGATAAAGTCCTGCCAATCTACAAACACTGGCAGAAGCCGGAAGACCTGCAAGACCTGCGCCTGCAGCAGATCCAGCACTTCTTCGAGCACTACAAAGACCTGGAGCCAGGCAAGTGGGTGAAAGTGGACGGCTGGTTCGGTCCAGAAGAAGCCAAAGCCGAAATCCTGCACGGCGTCGAGCAGTACAAGAAGGAAAATCCGGAAGGCTAAGCGCTTTCGCGGCGATTCAGCCAAAGGCACCGCGAGGTGCCTTTTTTATGTCTAGAGAGAAGCCAGATGGCCATCAAACTGAGCAAGGAAGTGGAAGAACGCCTGATTTCATCCCTGCAGCGCTACTGCGGCGAAAACATGGACGAGGAAATGGGCGGCTTGAAAGCGCGCATGCTGCTCGATTTCTGCCTGCGTGAAATCGGGCCCTCCATCTACAACCAGGCGATCCAGGATGCACAGGCCGCGATGCAGGACAAGATCGCCGAGGTCGAGCATACCTGCTACGAAACCGAATTCCCCTACTGGCAGAAAAAGCGCTAAGACGGCTTACTTGAACGGATTGCGCTCGTTCAGCTCATCCAGGTAAGTGTCGATGCCGCCGCTTTCGCGCGCCAGGAAGCGCTCGATGGCATCGGCAAATGCCGGGTGGGCCAGCCAGTGCGCCGACCAGGTTTTTTGCGGCAGGAAGCCGCGCGCCATCTTATGCTCGCCCTGGGCGCCGCCTTCAAACACGGCGATGCCGTTGGCAATGCAGAATTCCAGCGGCTGATAGTAGGCCGTCTCGAAATGCAGGCAGGGCACATGCTCCAGCGCGCCCCAGTAGCGGCCGTAGAGGGTGTCCGGCGTATGGATCACCAGCGAGGCTGCGATCGGCCGGCCTGCGCGTTCGGCCAGCACCAGCAGGATATTTTGCGGCATGCCTTGGCCGATGCGCAGGAAGAAGTCCAGATTCAGATAGGGCGAGGAGCGGTGCTCCGCATAGGTATTGGCATAGCAGCGGTGGAAGAAGCGCCAGTCCGCCTCGCCGATCTCGGACCCGCGCAGCTGGCGCAGCGTCACGCCCGCCTCGCCCACCTTGCGCCGCTCGGCGCGGATATTCTTGCGCTTCTTATGTTCCAGCGTGGCGAGGAAGGCCTCGAAATCGGGATAGTCCTGGTTTAGCCAATGGAACTGCACGCCGCTGCGCAGCATGAAGCCCGCATCCTGCAGCAGGGCGGCATGTTCTTCGGGCGGGAACAGGATGTGGGTGGACGACATGCCTGCCGCCTGCTGCTGCTCCAGTAGAAAAGCCAGCAGCGCCTGGCGCGCTTGCGCGTCGCGCGCCAGCAGGCGCGGGCCGCACACCGGCGTGAACGGAATCGCCGACAGCAGTTTGGGATAGTACTCGATGCCATTGCGGTGATAGGCATCGGCCCAGGCCCAGTCGAACACATACTCGCCGTAGGAGTGCGACTTCACGTAAAGCGGCATGGCCGCGGCCAGGCTCTCGCCATCCCACAGCACCAGGAATTGCGGCTGCCAGCCCGTTTCGGCGCAAGCGCTGCCCGATTCATGCAGCGCGTGCAGAAAGGCATAAGAAAGAAAAGGATTCGGCGCCCGCCCCGGCTCCTGGGCGGCCAGCAGCGCATCCCACGCCGCCTCGCCCACCTCCGCCAGCGACGAAATCACCCCAGTGCGATAGTCCATCGCCGCATTGTACGCAAAACCCCGCCACCCCGCCGCCTGTACAGCCGAGCCCGTGTCCGGTTTTGGGGCCAGACCCCAAAACCGGACACGGGCTCGGCTGTGGGTTTTGCTGCGGGTGCACAGAGGGGAGGGGGCAATGTTAAAATCGTTGACATTCTTGTTGGCTGGGTTTCGCATCGTATGTCGCACTCTTTTCATAATCTGTATTCCCACGATTTCGTTCGCTTGAGCGTGGCGGTGCCGCGCTGCCGTGTGGCCGATCCGCTGCATAATGCGGCCGAGACGATTGCCCTGGCGGAGCAGGCGGCGGCGAAGGGGGCGGCATTGGTGGCGTTTCCGGAGCTGGGCCTGTCGGCCTATACCTGCGATGACCTGTTCCATCAGCGCGCGCTGCTCGACGGCTGCCTGACAGCGCTGGCGCGGATCGTGGAGGCCTCGCGCGGCATCGGCGCGGCCATGATCGTGGGCCTGCCGCTGCGTGTCGATCATCAGCTCTTCAATTGCGCGGCGGTGATTGCCGGCGGCCGCATCCAGGGCGTGGTGCCGAAGAGCTATCTGCCCAACTACGGCGAATTCTACGAGGCGCGCCAGTTCAGCGCGGCCGACGAGGCCATCTCCAGCGAAATCGAACTGCTGGGCCAGAGCGTGCCTTTCGGTGCCAACCTGCTGTTCCAGGCTGAGAACCTGCCGCTATTCAAATTCCATATCGAGATTTGCGAGGATGTGTGGGTGCCGATCCCGCCTTCGTCCTTCGCCGCGCTGGCGGGAGCGACGGTGCTGGTGAATCTGTCGGCCTCGAACGTCATCGTCGGCAAGGCCGATTACCGCCATCAGCTGGTGGGCCAGCAGTCGGCGCGCTGCCTGGCGGCCTATCTGTATTCGTCGGCGGGACGCGGCGAATCGACCACCGACCTGGCTTGGGACGGCCAGGCGCTGATTTACGAAAACGGCGAGATGCTGGCCGAGGCCGAGCGCTTCCAGGACGAATCGCACCTGATCTTCGCCGACGTTGACCTGGAGCGCCTGTCGCGCGAGCGCATGCGCACCACGACCTTCGGCCAGTCCAGCCGCCGCCACAAGGACGAGGTGGCGCGCTTCCGCACCGTGCGTTTCGCGCTGGAGCTGCCGACCCACCGCGTGCTGCCGCTGGAGCGCAATGTGGCACGCTTCCCCTATGTGCCATCCAACCCGCAGCTGCGCGACAAGCGCTGCAACGAGGTGTACAACATCCAGGTGCAAGCCTTGGTGCAGCGCTTGTCGTCAAGCGGCATCAGGAAAGTGGTGATCGGCGTGTCGGGCGGCCTGGATTCGACCCACGCCCTGCTGGTCTGCGCCAAGGCGATGGACCGCCTGAAGCTGCCGCGCACGAATATCCTGGCCGTGACCATGCCCGGCTTTGCCACCAGCAACCGCACCTTGCTGCAGGCGCGCGCGCTGATGGATTTCGTCGGCTGCAGCGCTTCCGAAATCGATATCCGCCCAAGCTGCATCCAGATGCTCAAGGATATCGGCCATCCCTATTCGGAAGGCAAGGAAGAATACGACGTGACCTTCGAGAACGTGCAGGCGGGCGAACGCACCAACCACCTGTTCCGCCTGGCGAACCATCATAACGGCATCGTCATCGGCACCGGCGATTTGAGCGAGCTGGCGCTGGGCTGGTGCACCTACGGCGTGGGCGACCATATGTCGCACTACAATGTGAACGCCAGCGTGCCGAAGACCCTGATTACCCATCTGGTACGCTGGGTGGCGGAAAGCCGCCAGTTCGGCGCAACCGATTCGGCGGTGCTGCTGGCGGTGGTGAATACCGAGATCAGCCCCGAGCTGGTCCCCGGCAAAAGCGGGGACGAGGCGCCGGCCCAGATCACGCAAAACGTGATCGGTCCTTACGAACTGCAGGACTTCAACCTGTACTACACCTTGCGCTTCGGCTTTGCGCCGTCCAAGGTGGCCTTCCTTTCGCACCATGCCTGGCAGGACCGCAACGCGGGCCGGTGGCCGGACGAGACCCATGTGGCGCGCAACCAGTACGAGCTGAAAGACATCAAACACAATCTCGGCATCTTCCTGCGCCGCTTCTTCCAGACCAGCCAGTTCAAGCGCACCTGCGTGCCGAACGCGCCCAAGGTCGGTTCGGGCGGTTCGCTGTCGCCGCGCGGCGACTGGCGCGCGCCGAGCGATTCCGAGGCCGCGGTCTGGCTGGAAAACCTGAAGACCGTGCCCGATGCCTGAACCGATTTAACCATAAGGAGAATCAGATGAAACAGATTACCGCAGTGATCAAGCCCTTCAAGCTGGACGAGGTACGCGAGGCGCTGGCCGAGGTCAATGTGACCGGCCTGACCGTGACCGAGGTGAAGGGCTTCGGCCGCCAGAAGGGCCATACCGAGCTGTATCGCGGCGCGGAATACGTGGTCGATTTCCTGCCCAAGGTGAAAGTGGAAGTGGTGGTGGACGACAGCGTGGCCGAACAGGTGGTGGACGCCATCATCAAGGCGGCACGCACCGGCAAGATCGGCGACGGCAAGATCTTCGTGCAGAATGTGGAGCAGGTGATCCGCATCCGTACCGGCGAAACCGGCGCGGACGCGGTGTAAGCAGTCAAAACGGGGAAGGGCGGCGCCCGGCGCTTACGGGCGGCCCACCCGCATATCGAATTTCCAGGTCAAGAGGCGCAGCACGGTGATCACCGTGGCGCTCAGCCACAGTGCAAAATCGTCGGACACATTGGTCCGCTGCAGCAGGATGTAGAGCCAGCAGCCGATGAAGGCGCAGATCGCATACGGCTTCCCGTCGCGGAACACCATCGGCACCTCGTTGCAGACGATATCGCGCAGCACGCCGCCGAAAATCCCCGTAATCACGCCCATCATCGAGGCGATGAACAGCGGCATATTCGCCGTCAGCGCCAGCGACACGCCGGCCACGGCGAACAGGCCCAGGCCCACGGCGTCGGCGATCACGATCAGGCGTTCCGACACGATCTGGCGCAGGGTGCGGATCAGGGGATTGGCGATCAGGGCCAGGATGAAGATCAGGATCGCATATTCCTGGTGCTGGACCCAGAACAGCGGGCGGCGGTCGAGCAGGATGTCGCGCAGCGTGCCGCCGCCGAAAGCGGCGATAAAGGCCACGGTGAATACGCCGACGACGTCCATGCGCTTGCGGCGCGCTTCAATGAAGCCCGAAAATGCGCCGACCAGAATCGCGATGATCTCAATGACCGTGATCAGGGAAACGTGCGGCATGTGCTTCATGTATGTGGTTCTTGTTGGAAAGTTACAGATGACCACAGGTTAACATGAGGCCCGCCCTTGCGAGAAGGGCTAAACCGGCCCGTGCGGCCGGTTTTCAAGAATTGTTGCTGAAAATCAGCGCTGCGGCATCAGGGCGGCGCGCAGCAGCACGATCAGGGCGCCTTCGCCGCCCTCGTCCGAGCGCGCCTGGCAGAAGGCGATCACGCCATCGGTCTGCACCAGCCAGCTGTGCACCATGGACTTGAGCACCGGCTCCTGGCGCCGCGAACCGAGGCCGCGGCCATGGATCACGCAGACGCAGCGCTGGTTGCGCATCACGGCCTTGCGCAGGAAGTCGCCCAGCGCGTCGCGCGCGCCATCGCGGTTCAGGCCATGCAGATCGAGTTCGGCCTGCACCGGCCAGTGGCCCTTGCGCATCTTCTTCACCACGTCGGGGCCGACGCCGGGGGCGGCGTAGTTCAGCGACGGGTCTTCTTCCATATAGTGGTCGACTTCAAACAGGTCGGACAGCGACTCGCGCAGCACGGCCTGGTCGTCTTCCGCCTGTTCCTTGGCCGTCAGCGGCTTGCGCGGACCGGCGGCAACAGGCATGGCGGGCGCCGAAGGCGGCTTGGGCACATAGCGGTCGGACGGCGCCATGCGCTTCACGCCCGACAGGTTGGCCTGGAATAGATTGGCCTCCTGCGCCTGCACTTTTTCGCGTTTGACGCGCTCGGCCTCGGCGGCCTTGCGCTCCTCGCCCTGTTCCCTGAGCTGCTTGCCCAGGGATTTCAGGTCGGCGAAATCCTTCAGTCCCGCCATGGCGCTTACTCCTGGGCTTCCAGGAAGCGCTGGGCGTCCAGCGCGGCCATGCAGCCGGTGCCGGCGCTGGTGATGGCCTGGCGGTACACGTGATCCTGCACGTCGCCGGCGGCGAACACGCCCGGCGCGGTGGTGGCGGTGGCCATGCCTTCGGTGCCGGTCTTGGTCTTGATATAGCCGTTGTGCATTTCCAGCTGGCCTTCGAAGATGCCAGTGTTCGGCTTGTGGCCGATGGCCACGAACAGGCCGTGCACCTTGATGTCGCTCAGTTCACCGTCGTTGGACTTGATGGTCAGGCCGGTCACGCCGCTGTCGTCGCCTTTGACTTCGTGCAGGTTGCTGTTCAGTTTCAGCTCGATCTTGCCTTCGGCGACCTTGGCCATCAGGCGGTCGATCAGGATCGCTTCGGCGCGGAATTTGTCGCGGCGGTGGATCAGGGTGACCTTGGTGGCGATATTCGACAGGTACAGCGCCTCTTCCACAGCGGTGTTGCCGCCGCCGACCACGGCCACTTCCTGGCCGCGGTAGAAGAAGCCGTCGCAGGTGGCACAGGCCGACACGCCCTTGCCCATGAAGGCTTGCTCGGACGGCAGGCCCAGATACTGGGCCGAGGCGCCGGTGGCGATGATCAGGGTGTCGCAGGTGTATTCATTGCTGTCGCCGATCAGGCGGATCGGTTTTTCGCTCAGCTTGGCCGTATGAATATGGTCGAACACGATTTCGGTCTTGAAGCGCTCGGCGTGCTGCAGGAAGCGCTGCATCAGGTCCGGGCCTTGCACGCCCATCGGGTCGGCTGGCCAGTTTTCCACGTCGGTGGTGGTCATCAGCTGGCCGCCTTGCTCCACACCGGTGACAAGCATCGGGTTCAGATTGGCGCGCGCGGCATAGATCGCAGCGCTGTAACCGGCAGGACCGGAGCCAAGAATCAATACGCGGGCGTGTTTGGTAGTGGTCATGGGAATATTCTTTGCAAGTTGGTATAAACCGTAGTTTGGGGCATTGCACTGAAGCACAAGTTATTCAGGCAAGCAAAGCAGGATTATAAGCCCAAGCGCTATTTCCGATGAATTGAAAGGCCAGTTTGACTCTCAATCGCTTAGAATAAGCGCAATCATGTTATTCCCCGTACGCAACATCCACCTGTAGCAATGAGCAAAACGAGCCAACAGACAACTAATAGTTACACGCGCAGCACGACTGAGCGCCAGCCACTGCCGAGCCGCATGGTGCGCCTGCTGTCGGAGGCGCGCTGGTTCGCGCTGGCCGCCGTTTGCCTGTATTTTGTGCTGATCCTGCTCAGCTATAACAAAGGCGATCCGGGTTGGTCGCATGCCAGCGAGGTGCCTAAGGTGCACAATCTGGGCGGCCATTTCGGCGCCTGGCTGTCCGACCTGCTGCTGTTCATCTTCGGTTTTTCGGCCTGGTGGTGGTGCGTGATCCTGATCCGCTTCGTGTGGCGCGGTTACCGCCGCCTGACCCACCGCTTCGTGCTGGAGAAGGAAGAAGAGCCGGTGCACCGCGAAGTCTGGCTGATCGGCGTGATCGGCTTTTTCCTCATGCTGATCGGCAGCATGGGGCTGGAATACCTGCGCATGTACACCCTGCATGTGCAGCTGCCGCGCGCCCCGGGCGGGGTGCTGGGACAATTGATCGGCCATTCGGCCCATGTGGGCCTGGGCTTTACCGGCGCCACCTTGATGCTGCTGCTGCTGTTCGGCCTGGGCTTCAGCCTGTATTTCCATGTGTCGTGGATGGCCGTGGCAGAGCGCATCGGCGAGCTGGTGGAACAAGCCTTCGATTGGTTCCGCATGCGCATGGAGGACCGCCAGGACCGCCGCCAGGGCGAGGTGGCTACCGTCAAGCGCGAAGAGGTGGTGGTGCAGGAGCGCGCCAAGCATGTGGAGAAGCATCCGGTTGCCACGCCCACCATCAAGGTCGAGCCGCAGGTGGTGGAAGTGCCGAAATCCGAGCGCGTGCAAAAAGAGAAGCAGGCCAGCCTGTTCCAGGATCTGGAAAACACCGACCTGCCGCCGCTGTCGCTGCTGGACGAGGCGCCGCCGGCCCAGGAAACCGTGTCGGTGGAAACGCTGGAATTCACCAGCCGCCTGATCGAGAAGAAACTGTCCGACTTCGGCGTGGAAGCCAAGGTGGTGGCGGCTTACCCAGGTCCGGTGGTGACGCGCTACGAAATCGAGCCTGCCACCGGCGTCAAAGGTTCGCAGATCGTCAATCTGGCGCGCGATCTGGCGCGTTCGTTGTCGCTGACCTCGATCCGCGTGGTGGAAACCATCCCCGGCAAAAACTATATGGCGCTGGAGCTGCCGAATTCCAAACGCCAGATCGTGCGCCTGACCGAGATCCTCGGCTCCAAGGTGTATAACGACAATGCCTCGTCGCTGACGGTGGCCCTGGGTAAGGACATCGCCGGCAAGCCGGTGGTGGCCGACCTGGCCAAGATGCCGCACTTGCTGGTGGCCGGCACCACCGGTTCCGGCAAGTCGGTGGGTATCAATGCCACCATTCTGTCGCTGCTGTACAAGGCCGATCCGGCCGACGTGCGTATGATCCTGATCGACCCGAAAATGCTGGAGATGTCGGTCTACGAGGGCATTCCGCACTTGCTGGCGCCGGTCGTCACCGATATGCGCCAGGCCGGCCACGCGCTGAACTGGGCGGTGAACGAGATGGAGCGCCGCTACAAGCTGATGTCCAAGCTGGGCGTGCGTAACCTGGCCGGCTACAACGCCAAGATCGCGGAAGCGGCCAAGAAGGAAGAACATATCCCGAATCCCTTCAGCCTGACGCCGGATTCGCCCGAGCCGCTGGAGAAGCTGCCGACCATCGTCATCATCATCGATGAGCTGGCCGACCTGATGATGGTGGTCGGCAAAAAAGTGGAAGAGCTGATCGCGCGGATTGCGCAAAAAGCCCGCGCGGCCGGCCTGCACTTGATTCTGGCGACGCAGCGCCCATCTGTAGACGTGATCACGGGCTTGATCAAGGCGAATATCCCGACCCGTATCGCCTTCCAGGTTTCGTCCAAGATCGACTCGCGCACCATTCTCGACCAGATGGGCGCGGAAACCCTGCTGGGCATGGGCGATATGCTGTATATGCCGCCCGGCACCGGCCTGCCGGTGCGCGTGCACGGCGCCTTCGTCTCGGACGATGAGGTGCACCGCGTGGTCAAACACTTGAAAGCACAGGGTGAACCCAACTATATCGAGGGCATCCTGGAAGGCGGCACGCTGGATGGCGAAGGCGGCGGCGATGCCGGTGGCGGCGGTGGTGGCGAGGGCGGCGGCGAAGCCGACCCGATGTACGACCAGGCCGTGCAGGTGGTGCTCAAGCACCGCCGCGCTTCGATCTCGCTGGTGCAGCGCCATCTGCGCATCGGCTACAACCGCGCGGCGCGCCTGCTGGAACAAATGGAAAACAGCGGCGTGGTCTCGGCCATGCAGTCGAATGGCAACCGCGACATCCTCGCCCCGTCCGACAGCGCAGAATAAGGAATCGACGACGTATGAAGCAATGTAAATTCATGGCCGCGCTGGCGGCAGGCGGCTTGCTGCTGGCAAGCCTGTCGGGCGTGGCCGGCGCCACGGCGCTGGAACAGTTCAAGACCTTTGTGGCCGGCACCAAGTCGGCCAAGGGCGAGTTCACGCAAAAACTGGTGAAGAACGCCGAGAGCGGCGGCAAGGTGTCGCAGCCTTCCACCGGCACCTTCGTCTTCGCCCGTCCCGGTAAATTCATCTGGAGTTATCAAAAGCCTTACGAGCAGCTGCTGCAGGCCGACGGTGAACAGTTGTATATCTACGACAAAGACCTGAACCAGGTCACGGTGAAAAAGCTGGGCGATGCGCTCGGCTCCTCGCCGGCCGCCATCCTGTTCGGCAGCAATGAGCTGGACAAGAATTTCACCTTGAGCGAGGCGGGCACGCGCGATGGCCTGGAGTGGCTGAAGGCCATCCCCAAGACCAAGGACACCAGCTTCGAGCAGATCCTGATCGGCCTGCGCGGCGGCACGCCGGAAGCGATGGAGCTGAAGGATAACTTCGGCCAGACCTCAGTGCTGTCCTTCCGCAAGTTCGAGAAGAATCCGGCCTTGAATGCGGGTGCCTTTAAATTTGTCATGCCCAAGGGCGCCGACGTCCTGAATAATTAAGATTCCCGGCAGCGCAACGTGGAGCGTTGCGGCGCCTCCACCGACAAAGATTATGGCCGACCTTTTCTCAACCGAACCGCGCCAGCCCCTGGCCGAAGCGCTGCGTCCGAAAACCCTGGACGAGGTGATCGGCCAGACCCATTTGCTGGGCGAGGGCAAGCCGCTGCGGCTGGCCTTCCAGGCCGGCAAACCGCACTCGATGATCCTGTGGGGACCGCCCGGCGTCGGCAAGACCACGCTGGCGCGGCTGACGGCGCATGCCTTCGATGCGTCCTTCATCGCGCTGTCGGCGGTGTTCGCGGGCGTCAAGGATATCCGCGCCGCGATGGACCAGGCGCAGCAGAACCTGGATCAGTACCGCAAACACACCATCCTCTTCGTCGACGAGATCCACCGCTTTAACAAGGCGCAGCAGGATGCCTTGCTGCCTTTCGTGGAGTCGGGCCTGGTGACCTTCATCGGCGCCACCACCGAGAATCCCAGCTTCGAAGTCAATTCGGCGCTGCTGTCGCGCGCCCAGGTGTATGTGCTGAAATCGCTGAGCGACGAGGAGATGCGCCAGCTGCTGGCCAAGGCGCAGCAAGTCTCGCTGCCGCATCTGCAGTTCGAGGAGGTGGCGGTGGATACCCTGGTCGGCTTTGCCGACGGCGATGCGCGCCGCTTCCTGAATCTGCTGGAGCAGGCCGATACCGCCGCCAAATCGGCCGGCGTGGAAAAGATCGACGCCAGCTTCGTCGAAAACGCCATGACCTTGAATGCGCGCCGCTTCGACAAGGGCGGCGATAATTTCTACGATCAGATCTCGGCACTGCATAAATCCGTGCGCGGTTCCAATCCCGACGCCGCGCTGTACTGGTTCTGCCGCATGATCGATGGCGGCGCCGATCCGCGCTACCTGGCGCGCCGCATCGTGCGCATGGCCTGGGAAGACATCGGCCTGGCCGACCCGCGCGCCCTGACCATGGTCAACGATGCCGCCGCCACCTATGAGCGTCTGGGTTCGCCGGAAGGCGAACTGGCGCTGGGCCAGGCCGTGATCTACCTGGCCGTCGCCGCCAAGAGCAACGCGGGTTACAACGCCTTCAACGCCGCCATGGCCTTCGTCAAGCGCGACAAGTCGCGCGAGGTGCCGGTCCACCTGCGCAACGCGCCGACCAAACTGATGAAAGAGCTGGGCCACGGCCACGATTACCGCTACGCCCACGACGAGCCGCATGCCTATGCCGCCGGCGAAACCTACTTCCCCGACGATATGCGCGAGCCGGGCTGGTATCAGCCGGTACCGCGCGGCCTGGAAAGCAAGATCGCCGACAAGCTGGCCTTTTTGCGGAAATTGGATGAAGAGGCTGGCAAATAGTTCGAATCCCATAAAGCCGCTCGATCCAGCATAAGGAAGCGATTGCAGTTATTCTGCCCATGCCGCAGTGCGGCACAAATTGTATACAAAATTCGTTGACAATCATTTCTGCCACCGGCATCATGGGCTGCATTGAAGGCTATTATTTTTAACAAGCCTTGATCCAACGTCGCCGGCAGAAGCGGCGCTGCTGCACCTCACTGGAGAGATGCCCCATGCGTGTCAAGCTAGCCACCGCCGTGCCTGCACCGCCGCAACCGCGAACCGTCCCGTACCCCGGTGGCGAGTCCATGCGCCTGTCCCATTCTTTCCGCTTTGTTTTCCGTCCGCCGCACGCCACCGGCCGGGCTCACAGCATCCGAAAAATACCGATGGAGACAACACATGAACAAGCTGCTCTACCAGGTGGACGATCATCCGCCCTTGATTATGACCGTCCTGCTGGCCCTGCAGCATATGCTGGCCGCGCTGGGCGGGATCATCGCCGTTCCCCTGGTCGTGGGGGCGGTGCTTAAACTGCCGTCGGATCAGATGGTGGCGCTGGTGAATGCCGCGCTGCTCGGCTCCGGCGTCGTCACCTTCATCCAGTGCAAGGGCGTCGGGCCGGTCGGCATCCGCCTGCCTTGCGTGATGGGGACCAGCTTCGCCTTTGTCGGCGCGGCCATTTCGGTGGGGCTGGAACATGGCGTGCCGGGCATTCTCGGCTCCTCGCTGGCGGCCTCGCTGGTGATGATCGTCGGCAGTTTCTTCATGCCGCAGATCCGCAAGCTGTTCCCGCATTCGGTGACCGCCGTGGTGGTGACGATGATCGGCCTGTCCCTGGTGCCGGTGGCGATCGACTGGGCGGCGGGCGGCAAGGCGCCGGGCGCGAACTATGGCGCGCCGATGAATCTGGGTATTGCCGTCTTCGTGCTGGTGGCCGTGATCGCGCTGGTGCAGTACGGGAAAGGCATCTTCTCGGCCGCCGCCGTGGTGCTGGGCATGTTCATCGGCTACCTGGTATGTCTGGGTCTGGGCATGGTCGATTTCTCTTCCGTGCACAAGGCCGAGATTTTCGCGTTGCCCCAGCCGCTGCACTATGGACTGACTTTCCCGGTCAGCGGCATCGTGGCGATGGCGATTGCCTATCTGGTGACGATGGTGGAAACCACCGGCACCTTCATGGCCTTGGGCGGCGCCACGCAGACCAAGATGCGCGGCAAGCTGCTGGCGCGCGGCGTGCTGTGCGACGGCCTGGGTTCGGCCTTTGCGGCCGTGCTGTCCAGCCCTCCGGTATCGACCTTCGCGCAGAACGTGGGCGTGGTCTCGCTGACCGGCGTGGCGAGCCGCCATGTGGTGGCGCTGACGGGCGTGCTGCTGGCGCTGGCCGGCCTGTTCCCGGTGCTGGGCGCGGTGGTGGTGACGATTCCGCAGCCGGTGCTGGGCGGCGCTGGCTTGATGATGTTCGCCATGATCATCGCGGCCGGCATGCAGATGCTGAGCAAGGTGGAGCAGAACAAACGCACCGGCATCATCATCGCCGTCTCGGTCGGCTGCGGCCTGGCCGTGACGGTGCGGCCGGAACTGCTGTCCAAGCTGCCCGCCTTCGTGCATGAGATCTTCGGCTCCGGCATCACCGTGGGTGCGCTGATGGCTGTCTTCCTGAATCTGGTGCTGCCCGAGCGTCCGGTGGAAGCTGGCGACGAGGAAGATGAGCTGGTGCCGCAAGCCATGCTGGCCAAGGAACTGGAGGTGGCGTAAATCCGCCAGCCGCAGTAGTATCCCATCCCCGCGCCGGCCAGCGATGGCTGGCGCTTTCCATGCTGTTTCCGCAATGCCCGGCATTGTTTCCGCAGCGTTTTATCATTTCAGACCAATGACTAAAACCCTACTGATCAAGAATGCGCGCGTTGTCGTCACCATGGACGAGCAGCGCCGCGAAATTGCCGATGGCGGCGTCTTCATCCGCGATAACGTGATTGCCCAGGTCGGGCCGATGGCCGAACTGCCGCAGACGGCCGACGAGATCATCGATGCCTCGCGCCATGTGGTGCTGCCTGGATTGGTGAACACCCACCACCATATGTACCAGAGCCTGACGCGCGTGATCCCGGCCGCGCAGAACGGGGAGCTGTTCAACTGGCTCACCAATCTGTATCCGATCTGGTCGAACTTGACGGCCGAGATGGTGCATGCCTCGGCGCTGACGGCGATGTCGGAACTGATCCTGAGCGGCTGCACCACCAGCAGCGACCACCTCTATATCTACCCCAACGATTGCCGGCTGGAAGACACCATCGAGGCGGCGCGCGAAATCGGCATGCGCTTCCACGCGGCGCGCGGTTCCATGAGCGTGGGCCAGTCGAAGGGCGGGCTGCCACCGGACAGCGTGGTGGAAGAGGAGGGCGCCATCCTGCGCGACACCCAGCGCCTGATCGAGACTTACCACGATGCCGGACGCTATGCCATGCAGCGCATCGTGGTGGCGCCATGTTCGCCGTTCTCCGTCTCGCGCGATCTGATGAAGGAGGCGGCGGCACTGGCGCGCAGCCATGGCGTGTCGCTGCACACCCACCTGGCGGAAAACGTCAACGACATCGCCTACAGCCGCGAGAAATTCAATATGACGCCCGCCCAGTATGCCGAGGATTGCGGCTGGGTGGGACATGATGTCTGGCACGCGCACTGCGTGCAGCTGGACGATCACGGCATCCAGCTCTTTGGCCGCACCGGCACCGGCGTGGCGCATTGCCCCTGCTCGAATATGCGGCTGGCTTCCGGTATCGCGCCGATCGGCAAGATGCGGGCGCATGGCGTGCCGGTGGGCCTGGGCGTGGACGGCTGCGCTTCCAACGACGCGGGCCATATGCTGGGCGAGGCGCGCCAGGCCATGCTGCTGCAGCGCGTCGGTTTCGGGCCGGATGCGATGACGGCGCGCCAGGCGCTGGAACTGGCCACACTGGGCGGCGCCAAGGTGCTGAACCGCGACGATATCGGCGCGCTGAAGCCGGGCATGGCGGCCGACATGGTGCTGTTCCAGCTCGACCAGATCGGCTTTGCCGGCGCATTGCATGACCCGGTGGCGGCGCTGGTGTTCTGCACGCCCTCGCAGGTTTCGTACAGCATCATCAACGGCAAGGTGGTGGTGCGCGATGGGCAGTTGCAGACGGTGGATTTGCCGCTGGTGATCGAGCGCCACAACCGCCTGGCGCGGCAACTGGCGCTGGCGGCGGGCAGCCGTCCGGCGTGACTTACTTCAGCAGGGCCGTGACCAGATCCTTGGCCGCGTGGCTGTTCGGCGCAAACACCAGGGCCGCTTCCACATGATGCAGGTGGGCCAGCATCACACTGGCTGCCTTGTCGGCATCGCCGGAGCGCGCCGCCAGCAGGAAGTCCGCGTGCTCCTTGGATGAGCAGGCGGCATCGCGGTCGGACTGATACAGCATGGTGATGAGGGAGCTGCGCGCCACCAGTTCGCTGAGGATTTCCAGCAGCACCTGGTTGCCCACCACCTCGGCCAGCAGCACATGGAAGTCGCCCAGCAGCTGGGCGCGGATCTTGGAATTGTCGCCATGGAGCGATTCGCGCTCGGCCTGCAGATGCTTCTCCAGCAGCTTGTAATCGGCCGGCCGCGCCTTCGCCACGAACTCGCGCGCCAGTGCCGCCTCGATGATGCGGCGCGCCGCGAAGATTTCGCGTGACTCCTTCTCGCTGGGCTGGCTGACGAAAGCGCCCTTGTCCGGCACCATATCGATCAGCTTATCCTTGGACAGGATCAGCAGCGCGGCGCGGATCTTGGTGCGGCTGACCGCATATAAACGCGACAGCGCCTCCTCGCGCAGCTTGGTCCCCGGCGGTAGCTTGCGCGCCGCGATGGCCTCGGCGATATGGTTGGCGATCTCGTAGGAACTCGCCCCGGAGCTTTGTTTTTCTTCGGCTTCTGCGCTACGCGTATTCATTGCTCAATGATACCGTGGCGACCATATATTTGCCATGCCGCCGGCGTTATGAGCCTGGGCATTATTTTGCGCGCGCCAGGCGGCTGAAACAGACGCTTTCGAAATCCTGGCGAGCGCCGTAAACAAGATGCATGAAAATCGTTTTCTCGTTTTCCTCGATCTCATAGATAAAGCGGGTGTGCGGCGCGATGACATAGGAACGGTATTGCGTCACCATTAGCATTTGTAGCTGCGGAAGCGGGGCGCCCAGGTCGGGATTGGCATGCAGCAGCTTGAATTTTGCCTGAAGCTGTTTGAACGTAGTATGCGCGGCCTGCTCGCCAAAGCTCTGGCGCACGTAGGCGACAAGTTCGGCAATATCGGCCCTGGCAGTATCTGCCAGCCTGACTTTGTAGCGCATCGCATCAGACCTTCTTGCGCTGGCCTTCCGGGAAAAGCTCCTGTTCCAAAGCACTCATTGCTTCGCCGGCGTCGGAGTGCCGGCCTTGCTCTACTTCCTGCTTGCCCATATTCAGCAGGCGCAGCAAAGCCAGTGCTTGCCGGTTGCTTTCGTAGCGCTCAATGGGGACGCACACAAAAGCGGCCGCGCCGTTTTGCGTGATCAGGATATCGTTCTGATCGTTTTTGAGTTCTTCAGCCAGTTCCGCCGTATTGCTCTTCAGGTAGGAGATAGGCCGGGTCTTCGATAAAAGCATGGAAACTCCTGACGGAATTCGGACAGAATTCAGTCTAGACGCCTGAAAACCGGGCGTCAACCAGCGGCGCTGGACAGCGGGGTGGGGGAGAGGATAAGCTGCTGACAACTTTATAAGGAGACGGGTGACAGGATGGAGCAGCGTTTGACGGTGGATGGGATCGAGGTGGTGGTGGAGGGCGAGGGCGCGGAGACTATCGTGATGATTCATGGCTGGCCCGATACGCTCAAGCTGTGGGATGGCCAGGTTGCGGCGCTGAAAGCGCATTATCGCTGCGCGCGCTTCACGCTGCCGGGCTATGATCTGAGCCAGCCCACGCGTTCATGGTCGCTCGACGAGCTGATGGCCATCTTCCTCAATATCGTGCGCCAGGTCAGTCCCGACCGCAAAGTGATCCTGATGCTGCACGACTGGGGCTGCGTGTTCGGCTACCAGTTCTATATGCGCCATCCGCAGCTGGTGTCGCGCATTGTCGGCGTGGATATTGGCGACGCCGGTTCGCGCGCGCACACATCCACATTGGGCTGGCGCGCCAAGCTGGGCATCCTGCTCTACCAATTGTGGCTGGCCGCTGCCTGGAAAATCGGCGGCTCCACCGGCGACGATATGACGCGCAATATGGCGCGCAAGATGAAGGTGTCGACCGATCCGGCGCATATCGGCGCGGCGATGAACTATCCCTACCATGCGGTTTGGACCGGGGGCTACCGCGATTCCGTGCCGTTCAAGCCCACGGTTCCGCTGCTGTTCGCCTACGGTACGCGCAAGCCCTTCATGTTCCACTCCGCCGCGTGGGCGGATGCGCTGAACGGCAAGCCGCACAGCAAGGCGCTGGCCTTCGATACCGGCCATTGGGTCATGCTCGGCAAGCGCGAAGAGTTCAATGCGGCCGTGCTGAAGTGGCTGGCGGAGAGCGCCGCCGCCGATTAAAGCGCCGCCGCCGGGGGGGGCTTAGGGTTCCAGGCCGGCAAGGGTGGCGCCACGCTGTCAGCGTGCCGCGCCGAAATGCATGGGAAGGCGTCTCAGGCTGCCGGTTGCAGGCTTTGGCGCAGCCGGTCCATGGTTTCGCCCAGGCGCGCCTGTCCGTAGCGGGCCGCGTGCTGCAGCCAGCTGGCGCTGGCCGGCGCGCTGATGCGCACGCGGCATTCGGCGATGGCTTCGACCAGCGTCAGGCCATCGTTCGGCACCAGGAAGCTCTGGCCAGGGCGCAGCAGGAAATCGGTGTGCTGGCCGTAAGCCGTGATCCACGCCACGCCGGACAGGCATTCCACCAGCCTGCCGCCGGCATCGTCCAGGCGCAGCGGCTGATTTTCCCGCAGCGCGTATTCAGCGGCTGTCTGTTTCATGAGCGTTTCTCCCTGGTTCATCATGGTTCCAGCATAGCGGCCGCCTTGTGCCCATAACAGACGCAGCGCGGTGAAATTGTTATGGGTACAGTGGCATGTGGGCTAAACTGTGCTGGTCGAAAAATGATGGCGTTGTACCTGTCTGCGACGGAGGGGCGGGGCCACAATAAGAAAATGTCAGCGCACATCAATCTGTACGAACAATTGGCCAATGAGCTTGGCGATTTGATTGCCCGGCGCGTCTTCGTGCCTGGCGACCGGCTGCCGTCGATCCGCCAGCTGGCGCAGCAAAAGCGCCTGTCCGTCAGTACGGTATTGCAAGCCTTGCGGCTGATGGAGGACCGGGGCCAGGTCGAGGCCCGTCCGCAAGCCGGTTACTATGTGCGGCACCGGGCCCGCCTGCTGGCGCTGCCGGAAGTGCAGCCGGATCTGCAGGAGGCGGCCTTCGTCGGCATCAACAGCCTGCTGATGCGGGTGCTGAAGGCGAACGAAGCGCCGCAGATGGTGCAACTGGGGTCCGCTTGGCCGCCCGACGAGCTGCTGCCCATCAAACGCATGCAAAAGGCGGTGGCCAGCGTGGCGCGGCGCGAACCGGCCCTGCTCAGCAGGGTAAGCTGCTACGAGACCAACGAGCCGTCGTTCACCCGCCATATCCTGCGCCGTGCGCTGGAGTGGGGGCGCATCGACGCCGCCGAGATCGTCGTCACCAGTTCCTGCACCGAGGCGATCAGCCTGTGCCTGCGCGCTGTCGCCAAGCCGGGCGACACCATCGCGCTCGAATCGGCCACCTATTTCGTGCTGCTGCAACTGGTGGAAAGCCTGGGCATGAAAGCGCTGGAAATCCCTACCCATCCGAAAACCGGGCCGTCCATCGACGCGCTGGAGCTGGCCCTGAATGCAGGCCTGGTGCAGGCCTGCCTCTTCATTCCGAATGCGAATAATCCGCTGGGCTGCATCATGCCGGAGGAGAGCAAGCAGCGTCTGGCCAATCTGCTGGCGAAACATCATGTGCCGCTGATCGAGGACGATGTGTACGGCGACTTGTGCTTCACGGCCGAGCGTCCACGTCCTGTGAAGGCCTACGACAGCAGCGGCAATGTGCTGCTGTGCTCATCCTTCTCCAAGGCGGTGACGCCGGCTTCGCGCGTGGGCTATGTGGCGGCGGGCCGTTTTGCGCAGGAGATCACGCTGCTGAAGATGGTGTCGAGCGGCTCCAGCAGCCAGTTCTTCCAGGCTGTGCTGGCTGATTTCCTGAACGGCAGCAGCTATGAGGTCCAGGTGCGCAAGATGCGGCGCGTGCTGTCGCAGCGCATCGCCCGCATGTCGGACGCGGTGCACGCCCATTTTCCCGCCGAGTGCTCCATCTCCGAACCGCAGGGCGGCTTCGTGCTGTGGATACAGATGCCGGAACAGGTCGATTCGCTCCTGCTGCACCAGGCCGCGATAGGGCAGGGCATCGCCTTCGTGCCGGGGCCGCTGTTCTCGGCCTCCGGCAAGTTCTCCAATTGCCTGCGCCTCAACTGCGGCAATCCCTGGAACGACGATATCGAACGGGCCGTCATGCGCCTGGGCGAGCTGGCGCGGCGCCAGAGCGACGCCCCGCAAGCCCGGCGCGCCTGAGGCCGCGGGGCGTACGCCCTTGCCCGTACTCTCCGTCCGCACCGGGTGTCCGCGCAGTCTGTCCGCGCAGTCTGTCCGATGTCCGGCGTGGATTTTCAGCATTTCATCCCGATTTTTCTGCGCTTCGTCGCAAGCCCGTCGCGGGCCAGGGAGCCTTTAGCTACAGTGGAACCATGCAAGCAGTAATCAACAAGCCGAAGCAACCCACTGAACTCAAGGAGAACATCATGAACGCACTGAAAAACATCGAAGCCATCTTCCTGGTCGCCGCTGCGGTCGCCGTCGCTGCCGTGGGTGGCGTGACCGAAAAACGTCCGCTGCAAGTGGCCGCCGGCAATCGCGCGATCGCCACTGTCGCCGCCGCTCCCGCCGCGATGGACGTGGTCGTGGTCAGCGCCAAACGCCTGAGCGCCGCCGAAAAAGCCGCCCTGATCTGAAGCAGCACGCCGCAGGGCGTAAAACTCGAAAGAAGTGGCGTCGTCTTGGTACAATTGCGCTTTTGGACATAGCCGCAATTCCCATCCATGATAGACATTCAACTTCTCCGTAAAGACATCGACACCGTCGCAGCCCGTCTGGCGACCCGCAAGTTCCAGCTCGACGTAGCCGGTTTCAACGCCCTGGAGCACGAGCGCAAAGCCATCCAGATGCGCACCGAGGAACTGCAAAGCAAGCGCAACTCGCTGTCCAAGCAGATCGGCATGTTGAAGGGCAAAGGGGAAGACACCTCGGCCGTGATGGCGGAAGTGGCTGGCCTCGGCGATGAACTGAAAAACAACGAAACCGCCCTGAGCGCCGTGCAAGCGCGCATGAGCGAGTTCATGGAAACCATTCCCAACCTGCCGCACGAATCCGTGCCGGCCGGGACCGACGAAAGCGGCAATGTGGAAGTGCGCAAGGTCGGCACGCCACGCAGCTTCGACTTTGAAGTCAAGGACCACGTCGACGTGGGCGGCCCGCTGGGTCTGGACTTCGACACCGCCGTGAAACTGACCGGCTCGCGCTTCTCCGTGATGAAAGGCGGCATCGCCCGTCTGCACCGCGCCCTGGCCCAGTTCATGCTGAACACCCACACCGACAAGCACGGCTACACCGAGTGCTACACCCCGTACATGGTCAACGCCGACTCGCTGAAAGGCACCGGCCAGCTGCCCAAGTTCGAAGCCGACCTGTTCTCGGTGAAAAAAGGCGGCGCAGAAGGCGAAGGCGAAACCTTCTATCTGATCCCGACCTCGGAAGTCTCGCTGACCAATATCGTGCGCGAAGAAATCGTGGCGGCCGAAAGCTTGCCGTTGAGAATGACCGCGCACACCCCATGCTTCCGCTCCGAAGCCGGCAGCTATGGCCGCGATACGCGCGGCATGATCCGCCAGCACCAGTTCGACAAAGTCGAAATGGTGCAGGTGGTTCATCCTGAAAAATCGTATGAAGCGCTGGAAGAGATGGTCGGCCATGCCGAAACCATCCTGAAGGAACTGGGCCTGCCTTATCGCGTCATGTCCCTGTGCACCGGCGACATGGGCTTTGGCGCCGCCAAGACCTACGACCTGGAAGTGTGGCTGCCCGCGCAGAACACCTACCGCGAGATTTCCTCGCTGTCGAACTGCGAAGCCTTCCAGGCCCGCCGCATGCAAGCCCGCTTCCGCAACGCCCAAGGCAAGCCAGAGCTGCTGCACACCCTGAATGGCTCCGGCCTGGCCGTAGGCCGCACCCTGGTGGCCATTCTGGAGAACTACCAGCAAGCCGACGGCAGCATCGACATCCCGGCCGTCCTGCAGCCCTATATGGGCGGATTGACCAAACTGAGCGCCTAATGAAAAGGAAGAAGGGGAAATGACGCAAACCCCCTTCCGTTTTCAAGAAAGCCTGCTATAATCTTGGTCTCTCGCAACGCTAGTAGCGAGAAAAGGAAAGGTGGCAGAGTGGTCGAATGCGCTGGACTCGAAATCCAGTGTACATCTTTGGTGTACCGTGGGTTCGAATCCCACCCTTTCCGCCAAAGGATAAAGAGAAAAGCCCGCAATAAAATGCGGGCTTTTTTCATATATAAGTGAGAGGGTAATCAAATCCTCCAGATCACGTACACAAGGAAAGGTGGCAGAGTGGTCGAATGCGCTGGACTCGAAATCCAGTGTACATCTTTGGTGTACCGTGGGTTCGAATCCCACCCTTTCCGCCAGTAAAAAAATAAACCGCCATTCGGCGGTTTTTTTTGCTGGCGGAAAGGAGCGATCGCCTTCGGCGAGCGTTCCGCAAGCGCAGGGCAATGCCCTGCGAATTCCCTGCTCCACCCCATGAGGGCTCGCGTGTGGGATTCGAAAGCGAACCGCCTGCAGGCGGTCGCGCGGTCGCGGGACGCGACCGAATCGCCCAATTGCCGCCCCAGCGGGGCGGCCTTGCGAGCGCTGCGCGCTCGCACCCACCCCCACTATAGAAAAAGCCAGCGTATCCACAAATGCCGGCAAACAACCCTCACCCCAGCAAATCCCCCTCATCCATCAATTCCGCCGCATCCCTCAAACAAACGTTCCCCACCCAGTCAGTAAAACTCATCCCCAAATCCCCCACCCGAAGAGGAGTTGGAAGCTCCAGCCTCCCCGCAAAAGACAAATGAATCGAAACCACCCGATCCAAAACCACCCCATCCCTTACGGCAAAGAACGCAAAAGTCTCCCTATCCTGTCTTCGCGCAAATAGATAAACCTCAAAATCCGCCCCCGTCTCCGCCGCAAAGGCCTGCGCCGCAAACCTATTCCGCCCCAGATCGACTCCATTGCTTAGAGAATCCAGCGTATCCACAAAATACCAAGGCTCCCAATCGGTCAAACCCTTAGCCAAAAACCAGCGATAAGCAAGCGGCAGAATCGCCTCCCCCATATAAACTCCCAAACAGTCAATTAAGAAGCAGAGAATGCTATTCTAGCCAGCTAAACCCGGAGCACGAAGCCATGAGCATCCCCCAAACGCGCCAGCAATTACTTGACGCCATCGACAGCAGCTACCAGAAGCTGGCAAGCGACCTGGTCCGCATTCCCCCCGAACGCGCCCAAGAAAAAACCATGGAAGGGCATGCCCAAGGCAGCCAAATGAGCGTAGCCGACCTGGTATCCTACCTGATAGGCTGGAATGAGCTGGTTCTAAAATGGTGCGAGCGCAAATCCCAAGGAAAACCTGTCGATTTTCCCGAAACCGGCTACAAATGGAATGAGCTGGGCCGCCTGGCGCGGAAATTCTACGCCGACTATTCCACCCTCGACTATCCCGCCTTACTCCAGCAATTCGCCGACGTAAAAGCCCGCATCACCACCCTGGTTGAAGGAGAAACCGACGCCAGTCTGTATGGCGAGTCCTGGTACGAAAAATACCCCAAAGGCCGCATGATCCAGTTCAACACCTCCTCGCCCTATGCCAATGCCAGGGCGCGGCTGCGTAAATGGTTGAACAATTTAGATAAGGAATAAGGACGACATAGCACAAAATAATGGTCATGTGAAAAAGCGTGAATATTCCACTGCTTTTCCGGTGCTACCCTAGCCGCACCCGATCAATCGAATCAGGACCATACCATGAATCAGGCACGTTACGAAAAAGTCGGCCATTTCATCTACAATATGGCCAGAATCAAAAGTAATTTGACTCAACTGATCAACGAATACGGCAGGGAGATTTTATTACCGTCCGAAAGCGCCAGGGCGGAGCTGCCGCAATTGCTGACATTGATTCGCAAGGATATTTCAACGCGCAAGGGCAGCAAGGTTGAACAAACCGGCCAGGAATTGATTTCGACGCTGAGCACGCTGGCTGAAATGGAGTCCCGCTCCATTTACGCCTTTCAAACCGCCGATCCGAAAATCATGGATACCTACGCCAAAATCCCCATCCATGCCTTGGATCTGATTGCCGCCTACCGCAAAAGCCTGGCCTAAAAAAGCCTGGCCTAAGTAAGCGCGGGAAGGCGATTCAGGAAAACATCCCTTCCCGCATCCATTTCGTCACCACCCATTTTTCGCCCTGGGTCACAGGCGCGCCGCCGTGCAGGGTATCCCAGTCCAGCTGGCCGGATTCATTGAAATACTCGAAATACACGGCCGAGCCTTTTTTCGGCACCACCGACAAATGCAGGGCCGGGAAGATGGTCTCGCCCGCGCCCTCTACCTCGTTCAGATAAGTAATCAGCGTGCTCACGCGCTGCCCGCCGCGTGCCAGGGGCGGTCCGAAGCCGGGCTTGGCCGGATCGAAGAAATCGTGGTGCGGCCGGTATTCCGCGCCGACATCGTAGTGCAGCACATGCAGCGGTTCGCCATTGGCGCGCGGCCAGCTCATCACGTCGGCAATGCGGCGCTCGATTCCGTCGAGGAAGGCGTCGCCCGCCGCCGGCAGGAACACGCCCATGCTGGTGCGGTGATCCTTGACCTGGTGCTGGCCCGACAGCGGGTCCAGTGTGGCCGAGCGCTGCAGGCGGTCGCGCGCCAGGCTGACGATGCGGTCGCATTCCTCGTGCGTGAGCAGATCGTCCAGCACGGCCAGCACCGGCCGCTGCATGCGGAACGTGATATGCACGTCGCGGTCAAAGGTGGAAATCACATTCCCGGCATGGGCAAAACGCGGCAGGCCGTACTGGTAGGGCTGGCGCGGGGCCGCTTGCGCGGGCAGGGCGGCCTGGGCCTGCAGCGCGCGTAATTCGACGCGCTCGGCCACGGTGCGCGCCGCGAAATCCGGATCGAAACGGCTCTCCACCATGGCCTTGACGATGTCCTGCACCAGACAGCCCTTGGCCAGGTTGCGGTCCAGCCAATGGTCCCATTCCTGCGGGAGATGAGTAAAGGTGTTCATAGTGGCGCAGTATGGCATGCACGCCCGCAAGCTGCCAGAGTGTTGCGAAGCTATCAAAACGGAGGTCAATGCAAACAGATGTGTTTATAATCGATACACCACCTGCCTGGCCCGCATAGCCACTCAGACAAGATGACGACTGCCACAACCATAGCGCCGGTCCGAAGTGTGAGGCTAGCCCCCGGTCTGCCGGGCCGCCTGTTTGTGCTGGTGTGCCTGCTGTTCGCGCTGAGCTGTATCGCCGGCGGCGCGCCCCCGGCCAACGTGGCGGCGCCGACGCTGGAACGCAGCGTGAAAGCCGCCTTCCTCTACAAATTCCTCGGCTATGTCGAATTCCCTGCCGTTGATGCCGGTACGCCGCTGACCGTTGGCGTGGTCGATGCCGACGACGTGGCCGCTGAGCTGGGCCGCATCACGGCCGGACGCACGGTCAGCAACCGCGTCATCGCCGTGCGTACGTTGAACGAGGGCGATGCGCTGGCCGGCCTGAATATCCTTTTCGTCGGCGCCGACACCGAGAAGCCGGCGCAGTGGCTGCGCGCCGCGCAGCAGCATTCGGTACTGGGCATCAGCGAGACCGACAGCGGCCTGCAGCAGGGCGCCGTCATCAATTTCCGCGTGGTCGACGAGCGCGTGCGCTTCGAAGTCTCGCTGCCGGCGGCTGAAAAAAGCAATCTCAAACTCAGTTCGCGCCTGCTCTCGGTGGCATACCAGATCCAGAAGGGGCCATGATGCTCAATCGCGTAAACGCCGGCTCGGTACGCATCCGCCTGATCCTGATGGCGCTGGCCACCACCTTTGTGGCCTTGCTGGTGGCCGCCGGCTGCATGCTGCTGTACGACGCGCGCAGCTTCCAGCAGACCTGGGCCAGCGACCTGACGGCGCAGGCGGAAATCGTGGCGATGGCCAGCGTGCCGGCGCTGAACTTCAACGATCCCGCCGCCGCGCGCCAGAACCTGGCCCTGCTGCGCGTGCGTCCGGCGATCCATGCTGGGGCCATCTACACCGCGCGCGACAGCATGTTCGCCGCCTATGCGCAGTCGGCGCAGGAAACGCCGGTGTTCCCGGCCCGTCCCGGTCCGGCCGGCTACCATGTTGAAGATGGCCGCATGACGGTCTGCCAGCCCATCCTGGACAATGGTGAGGTCATCGGCCATGTCTATCTGAGCGCGCAATACCCGCTGCTGGAGCGCATCGGCCGCTACGGTGCGATTCTCGGCGGCGTGATGCTGGGCAGCCTGCTGCTGGCGGCCCTGGTGGCGTCGCGGCTGCAGGCGGGCATCACCCGGCCGCTGGCCGCCGTCACCGGTGTGGCGCGCGAGGTGCGCCAGCGCCGCGATTTTTCGCTGCGCGTGCCGCCGGCCGGCAGCGGCGAGATCGCGACCCTGGTCGATGCCTTCAACGATATGCTGGCCGAGGTGGGCCGCCGCTCCTACGCCCTGCAGGAAGCCAACCGCACGCTGGAGCACGAGATGGCCGTGCGCCAGAGCGCCGAGCACGCCCTGCTGCAGGCCGACCGGCGCAAGGATGAATTCCTGGCCACCCTGGCGCATGAGCTGCGCAATCCGCTGGCGCCCATCCGCACCGGCCTGGACATCATGCGTATCAATGCCGCCGATGGCAAGGCCATCGACAAGGCGCGCGCCATCATGGAGCGCCAACTGAAGCAGATGGTGCGCCTGGTCGACGACCTGCTCGACGTCTCGCGCATCAATACCGGCAAGCTCACCATCAGCAAGGAGGGGCTGGATCTGCAGTCCGTGGTGGGCGACGCGGTGGAAAGCGCGCGTCCCTTCATCGAAGGGCAGAACCACGAGCTGACGGTGAGCCTGCCGCCGCAGCCAGTGTGGCTGTTGGGCGACGCCACCCGGTTGGCGCAAGTGTTGTCGAACCTGCTCAACAACGCCGCCAAGTACACGGTGCGCGGCGGCCGCATCGCGCTGGAAGGGACGGTGGGCGGCGGCCAGCTCAAACTCAGCGTGCGCGATAACGGCATCGGCATCGCGCCGCAGATGCTGGGCCATATTTTCGAGATGTTCACCCAGGCCGATTCCTCGCTGGAGCGCAGTTCGGCGGGGCTGGGCGTGGGCCTGTCGCTGGCACGGCGCCTGGTGGAACTGCACGGCGGCACCATCCAGGCCTTCAGCAAGGGGCTGGGGCAGGGCAGCGAATTCGTGATCCTGCTGCCGCTGGCCGGAGCGCCGGCGGCCGAGGCACCGCGTCCCGCCGCGCCGCCGCGTACCCGGCGCCTGCTGCGCGTCCTGCTGGCCGACGACAATGTCGATTTCGTCAACGGCATCGGTACGCTGCTGCGCTCCATGGGCCATACCGTGCATATCAGCCATGATGGCGTGCAGGCGCTGGCGGCGGCCGAGGCCTTCGCGCCCGATATCGCCTTCCTCGATATCGGCCTGCCGCAACTGAATGGCTACGACCTGGCGCGCGCGCTGCGCCGCCAGCCCGCGCTGCGCAGGGCGCTGCTGGTGGCGGTGACGGGCTGGGGCCAGCAGAAAGACCGCCAGCAAGCCTTCGATGCCGGCTTCGACCTGCACGTGGTGAAGCCGATCAGCTTCGAGCGCATCCAGGCCATCCTGGCCGGCGAGCGCCAGGAACAGGTGCTGACCCAGTACTAGGCGGGCGGCGCGTGGTGCAGGCTGCGGTACTGGCCGGGCGAGACGCCCAGCGCCCGTTTCAGCGCGCGCCGCATTAGCTGCGCATCGGAGAAACCGCATAAGGCGGCGATGCGCTCGATGCTCCAGCTGCCATCTTCCAGCATCCAGCGCGCCTGCTCCAGGCGCAGGCGCTGCACATAGGCGGCCGGCGTGTCGCCCAGCTCGCGCCGGAAGACGCGCGCAAAATGGCGCGCGCTCATGGCGGCGCGGTCGGCCAGGCGCTGCACATTCAAATCCTCGGCCAGATGTTCCGGCAGCCAGGCTTGCAGGGCGCGGATGGCGGGCGTCTGGGCCTGCTGCGCCGCCAGCGTGACGCTGAACTGCGCCTGGCCACCCGGGCGGCGCAGGAAAACCACCAGTCCGCGCGCCACCTCCAGCGCCGCCGGCGCGCCGATATCATCCTCGATCAAGGCCAGCGTCAGGTCGATGCCCGCCGTCACGCCGGCCGAGGTGTAGACCGGGCCATCCTTGACCCACAGCTCATTGGCCGACACGTCGGCGGCCGGAAAGCGTTCGGCCAGCATGGCGGCGCGGCTCCAGTGCGTGGTCACGCGCCGCCCGTCCAGCAGTCCGGCCTGGGCCAGCACGAAGGCGCCGGTGCAGATCGATACCAGGCGGCGCGCCTTCGGTCCATGCGCCGCCAGCCAGGCCAGCAGCTCCTTGCTGTGCGGCCGGTGGGCATGCTCGCCGCTGATCACGATCAGGGTGTCGATGGCGCCGCGCAGGTCGAAGCAGGAGCCGTTGCTGAGCAGGGTGATGCCGCAGTTGCCGGCGATGGCCGCCGTGCGCGCGCCGGAGACGATCTCGATGCTGTAGGCGGGGCTGCACAGCGCCGGACTGCGGTTGGCGGCGCGGAAGGCCGCGACGGAACCGAAGAGATCCAGTTCTTCCGCCAGATCGGTGGCGACAAAGACAATGCGGCGGGGTGCGGCGAGGCGTTTGCTCATCGGCCGATTATGGCAGAAAACGCCCCTTTTGCGTCATTACTGCCATTGCTTGCAAATGTAAAGTAAGGCCTTCCCTGAGAGAAGGAGCTGTAAGAATGAGTAAGGAAGCAAGCATGCAGGCCGGCGCGCCCACCGATATCGTGATGCTGATCTATCCCGGCATGACGGCGCTCGATATGGTGGCGCCGCAGCTGGTCTTTTCCAATCTGCCCAAGGCCCGCGTGCACCTGGTCTGGAAAAACCTGGAAGCGGTGGCGTGCGACACCGGCTTCGCCATCCTGCCCACGGCCACGCTGGCCGATTGTCCGCAACGTCCCACCGTGCTGTTCGTCCCCGGCAGCAGGGGCGCGACCTGGGCCTTGATGCGGGATGGGGAAGTGCTGGACTTCCTGCGCCGCTGCGGCGCCGCGGCCGACTGGGTCAGCAGCGTATGCACCGGCTCCCTGCTGCTGGCGGCGGCCGGTCTGCTGCAAGGCTATTGCGCCACCTCGCACTGGGGCGTGCGCGAGCTGCTGGCGGAGATGGGCGCCACGCCTTGCGACGCGCGTGTGGTGGAAGACCGCAACCGTTTGACGGGCGGCGGCGTCACGGCCGGCATGGACTTTGCGCTGACCCTGGCCGCCCGCCTGTACGACGAACCGTTCGCGCGCATCCTGCAACTGCTGATCGAATACGATCCGCAGCCGCCTTTTGGCCCCGGCCACCCGCAGCATGTCGATGCGGCAGTCTTGCAGAGCGCCAGCGCCCTGTATGGCGAGGAAGTCGCGCTGGCCGCGCACGCGGCGCGCGCCGCCGGCCAAGCCTTGATATCTGGAGAAAGCCCCCGATCTGCCAATTAGCGCTACTATTTTGCTAATGTTGAGGGAGACTTATCATGCCAGCAATCGAGCAAGCAGCGCGCCCGCAGCGCGCCCACATTACGCCCGATCCGGAAACGCCGCCGCCGGTGCCGGAAAAAGATCCGCCGCCGGACGAGACGCCGCTGCCGGAAGAGCCGCCGATCGAAGAACCGGTGCCGGCCGCGCCGCCGATCAAGGCTTGACGCAAGCCTGATTCAGCTTGGCGGCGGTTCGGCCTTCGTCCCCGGTTCCGGCCGGGGACGGATTTGCCGGATGTGTTCCTCGGTCTCCAGCTCGCCCGGCGTTTTCTCGCCGCTGCCGATATCGGGCTCGTCCATCAAATGTCCGCGGCCGTGCTCATCCGCGCGGGGATTCTGTGTCGGATTCATGCCACACCTCCTTTCCAGCCATGCTAGCAGGGCGGCGCGGGGCGGGGCGCCCGCTTGCAATTTGCTTGTCTGTAAATTGCGTTGCTCTGCGGATACATATTTTTATTTTTGTGCTCGCCGTCACCAGCCCGTCATCAAAGTATTCATATAATTTGACCATCGACAGGTTTTTCATCATGTGGAGGCCAAAATGGGCAATTCCCTGCACAACAAGATCTATCTCGGACGACGCGCCAGCCCTTGGGCCAGCAAGCGCGCCCAGCTGTTGATCGGCTTGGGACTGGTGGCTGGCCTGAGCGCGTTGTGGCTGGTTTTGCGCGCTTAAGTCCCGCCGCCTGAGCGCCGGCCTTGCCCTGAGGCGGGCAGGCGCGTACCATGACGGCCGCAAGCTCATCATGGAAACTAGGCAATGAAAAACGAGAAATTCTCCACCGACGAATACAATGCGCTGGACGAGGTGGCCCGCGGCATCAAGGGCCGGCCCAGCGCATGCGTCGGCCGCAACACCAAGCGTCTGTCCGGTCTGAAGATGATCAGCATCGCGCGCAGCGGCGCCATCACCCTGACCGACAAGGGCCGCGAAGCGCTGTTCCTGCGCCGCTGCATCATGGCGCTGCGCGCGCTGACGGAAAACCAGGCGGTCGCGCTGGACGCCGACGTGGCGCTCTTCCTCGGCAAAAAATCCCATATCGAACAGGTGGAGGGCGGCTTTGCCATCACCGAGAAGGGTCGCGCCTCGCTGGAAGATATCGAAGCCCAGGGCATCTGAGTTCTTCCTTTGTGCGGCAAGAAAAAAGCGCTCCGAGGAGCGCTTTTTTCATTTTGCCCGGTCTTACTGCGCCGCTGGCTTGAAGCCGTCGGCGGTGATCGGCAGTTCCGTCACCTCGCCGTATTTGGCGGCCAGCTGGCGGACCGCTTCCGCTTTCCCGATCAGCACCATCTGCAGATTATTGCGCGGGAAGTGCTTGTCCACCAGCTGCTTGGCGCGTTCCGGCGTCAGGCTGTCGACATCCTGCATGAAGTTGTCGATCTGCTCGCGGCCCACGTTCAGGGCATACATATCGCCCAGCAGGCCGGCCAGCTGCTCGCTGGTTTCGAAGCGCGGCGGGAACTGGCCTTTGACGTAGGCCTTGGCCGATTCCAGCGTGGCTTTGTCGATGCCCTTATCCCACAGGCGCTGATAGGTTTTCAGCGCCAGGTCCAGCGCCGCCTCGGTTTTCGGCGTGGCGGTGAAGCTGGAGATCTGGAAGGTGCCGGCTTGCGACAGCGGCGCGAAGGCGCTGTTGGCGCCATAGGTCAGGCCCGAATTCACGCGCAGCTCGTCGTTCAGCCAGGACGTGAAGCGGCCGCCCAGCACCGTGTTCACCACCTGCAGCGGCACGTAGTCCGGATCGTTGCGGGCGATGCCCTTGCCGCCGATCAGGAAGGTGGTTTCGATGGCGTCGGCCTTGTCCACCAGCCAGACGCGCGGCTTATCGGCCTGCACCTTGCCATTGTCCTGGGCTTGCGGTGCCGGGCCGCTGGCCTGCCATTGGCCGAACAGCTTCTCCAGCTGCTGGCGCATCTCGCCGGCTTTGAAGTCGCCCACCACCACGATGGCGGCGTTGTCCGGGCGGTAATAGCGTTGGTGGAAGCTCTTCACATCGTCCTGCTTCAGCGCGGCCACGCTGTTGACGGTGCCGGCGGCCGGGTTGGCGTAGGCGCCGCCGCCGAACAGCATGCTGCGGTAGTAGTTGCCCACCACCTGGCGCGGACTTTCCTTCTGCTGCTTCAGGCCCGCCACTTTACGGGCGCGCATCTTCTCCAGTTCCGCCGCGTCGAAGCTGGGCTGCTGCACGATTTCGGCGAACAGGGGCAGCAGCTCGGTCGCGTCGGCGCGCGCGAAGTTGGCTTGCACCGTGGTCTGCTCGGTGCTGGCGCCGCCGGCCAGCACGGCGCCGCGGAAGTCGAAGGCCTGGTCGATCTCGGCCTTCTTATGTTTCTGCGTGCCGAGCAGCAGGGCGTCGCCGGTCAGGTTGGACAGGCCGGCCTGCTGCGCGTCGTTGACGGCGCCGGCTTTGACCACGGCGCGCACGGCGATCAGCGGCACGTCGTGGCGCTCCATCAGGTAGACGGTCAGGCCGTTCGACAGCTTGGCGCTCTCGAAAGCGGGCAGGCGGAATTCGGCCGCGCTGGCCGGCATCTGCGCCGCGCCGGCGGCCGCGCCCAGCAGGCTCATAACGATCAGTTTCTTCATACTCTTATTCCTCCTTGGCGGCCAGCACGCCCACGGTGCGCTGCGATTTCTTCAGGTATTTGGCGGCGGCGGCCTGGATATCGGCCGCGTTCAGCTTTTCATAGTGCGCGGGGGCGTCGACAATCTTGCGGTAATCGCCGAAGAACACCTCGTAATTTCCCAGCTGCTGGGCCTTGCCGTTGATGGTTTCCTGGGCGCGGTACAGGTCGAGCAGCTTGCGGTTCTTGACCTTTTGCAGCTCCTGCTCGCTGACGCCTTCCTTGATGAGCTTATCGACTTCGGCCAGCAGCGCTTGTTCCAGCTTGCCCGCATCGACATTGGCGGCGGCCACCGCGTTGAGGTAAATCAGGCCGGGATCGAAACCATCGGTGCTCATGGCGCTGACCGAGGTGGCCAGCTGCTGTTCCACCAGCGCCTTGTACAGGCGCGAAGTCTTGCCCTGGGTGAGCACGTCCATCAGCATTTCCAGCGCATACACGTCGGCGTGGCTGGCATTCGGCGATTTATACGCCACCATCAGGTTGGGCGAGGTGGCCGAAGGCTTGGTCACGAACAGGCGGCGCTCGCCGGTCTGTTCCGGCTCCACCGTGCGCACTGCGGGCGGCGCGGCGCGTTTCGGGATGGCGCCGAAGTATTTCCCGGCGAGCTTTTTCACTTCGTCGAACTTGACGTCGCCCACGATCACGGAGACTGCATTGTTCGGCGCGTAGTAAGTCTGGAAGTAGTTCTTCAGATCCTGCTGGGTCCAGGCCTTGATGTCCGACTCCACGCCGATCACCGGCCAGGAGTAGGGATGGGCGGTGTAGGCCACGCTGTTCAGCTGTTCCATCAGCATGCGCATATTCGAGTTTTCCAGGCCGGTGCTGCGCTCGGACAGCACCACGCCGCGCTCGCTCTCCACCACTTTCGGATCGATGCTCAGGTGGGCGATGCGATCGCCTTCCAGCTTGAACACGGTCTCCAGAGAGGAGGCGGGGAACCAGTCCTGGTACACCGTCACATCGCTATTGGTATAGGCGTTGTTGGCGCCGCCCTTGGCTTCCATGGTGCGGTCGAACATTTTCGGGCCATAGTTCTTCGAGCCGTTGAACATCATGTGTTCGAAGAAGTGGGACAGGCCGGTGGTGCCGGGCGCCTCGTTGCGCGAACCGACCTTCCAGAAGGTGTACATATTCGCGTTGGGGATGTTGCTGCTTTCCAGCACGATGAACTTCATGCCGTTTGGCAGCGTGAACGATTTCACCTGATCGGCCGACAGCGCGGCCTGCGCGGAGGCTGCCGCGCCCAGAGCGATGCTGGCAGCCAGGATTTTCCACTTCATACTAAGCCCTTTCGGTGAAATGACAGGAATAACTCGAAAACAAGCATAGGATAATTGCAAGTAAAATGCCGGATGTCAACTTAAGGAGTACTTATGGATAGCGCAATGCACTGGTCGGCCCACGAGCTGACGATGACGGTCTTGATGACCCCCGATATGGCCAACTTCTCCGGCAATGTGCACGGCGGCGCCATCCTCAAGCTGCTCGACAGTGTGGCCTATGCCTGCGCCAGCCGCTATTCAGGCAGTTATATGGTCACGCTGTCGGTGGACCAGGTGATGTTCCTGCAGCCCATCCACGTGGGCGAGCTGGTGACTTTCCTCGCCTCGGTCAACTACACCGGCACCACCTCGATGGAAGTGGGCATCCGCGTCGTGACCGAAAACATCCAGCAGCGCCTGGTACGCCATGCCAACAGCTGCTACTTCACCATGGTCGCCGTGGACAAGGACCGCAAGCCGCTCGCCGTGCCGCCACTGGTGCCCGAAACGCCCGAGCAGATCGCCCGCTTCGACGCGGCCAAGGCGCGCAAGGCGGCGCGCCAGCAGGTCAGTGCGGCGAAGAAGAAACCTTGATACGCTGAATTCATCTGCCCGGACGGAGGCCAGAGCCATGCGCAAGATTCACATCTATATCGTGGGCATCGTGCTGCTTGGCCTGACGCAGAAATTCCTGAAGAACGTGGTTCCCCACGGCGCGATATTTTTCGCCGTCGTGGTGGCCTACCTGGTGATACTTCGATTCATTGCGGAGAAGTTCGGCAAGCCATAAATACAAACACCCAAACCCTATGACTGTTCCATTTGCTCTTCGCATAGGACCATGCTCCCCGGAGCGTGGCCTTGTTGCTCTCCTCCGATCTGCTTCGCAAGCGCCGCTGTCGACTATTACTCAGGCCTTGACGAAGGGAGCGCTGCTTCCGATCTGCGATCTCTTCGGTCGAGATGAGGACGAAAATGAAACGCGGGTTCTGGATCTGCTGGCGGAACTGGCTGCCCGTCAAACAAAATTTGAAATCTATGTAGAAGGATGCTTGGAGAGTCTGGAAGTCTTCGAGAATCTCTTGACGAGGCACCATCAGATTGCCTATGACGTCGAAATGGAGACAGAGCTCGAGCTTGGTGAGCCGAGCGAAGAGGCGATCCGCTGGAGTACGGGTAATTTCGAGTACCCGAAGCGCGAGCGGTAGCATCCCCTGAACTGTAAAGCCGGTTGTTCCAGCAGCCGCTGGCGTGTATCGATCCGGCGCGGAGCCTATGCCTGCGGCTTCTAAGACATTAACCGAGTGGGTGAAATGGTCAAGCCGCAGAAAAATCCCAGGTTTCATAGTTCCGCGCAAGCTTTTACTTCCCTGATTTTAAAAGTGCCATCCTTGAGCCGATGCATCGCTTGGAAGCGTCGCCATACAGCACCACCTTCAATATCACCAGCGCCGCCGCCAGCAGCGCGAACATCAAGCCACTCCCGATACTGCCGCGCATGCCGGAGGAGGCGATGAAGTTGCCGCCCACCACCGCGCCAATGGTCACGCCCAGATTGATGAAGGCGATATACAGCCCGGTTGCAAACTCAGGCGCTTCCGGCGCGGCTGAACTGAGCCAGACTTGCGTCACGACCAGTCCACTGGTGTGCGCCGCGCCCCAGAACAGCATGATCAACACCAGCCCCGCCATTGCCGATGGCGCCGCAAACAGATGCAGAGCGGCATAGGCGAGGGCCAGCAGCAGCGGCTGCAGCAGCACGGTCAGGAGCAGGCGCTTGCCGAGCAGGTGGCCGGCCAGCAGATTGCCGAGCAGCCCGCCCACACCAAAGACCAGCAGCATCACGCTGATCGCCTTGCCGTCCATGCCGATGTGGCGTAGATGTTCGGCGGCGTAAGCGTAGACCGCGAACATGGCGGCAAAGACCATGGTGGCGGCGGCGATGTTCAGCCACAGCACCGGCTTGCGCAGGATGTCCAGCTGCTTGCCGTACGATAGTTTGGCACCGGCCGGCGCTTGCGGCAACCAGACCATCAAGCCTAGCGCGGCGATGCCATTGACGACGGCGCAGAAAAAGAACGAGGCCTCGTAACTGAAGGCGGCGGCGATCCAGGTGGTCAGCGGTATGCCCAGCACCATGCCCATGCTGGTGCCGACGAAGGCATGGGCGCTGGCGCGCGCGGCCTGCTCGGGCGGATACATGGCGAGCGCCGCCACCATCGCGAGCGAGAAGTAGACCGGATGCAGCAGTGCCGCCAGCAGGCGCAGTGCCAGCAGGCTTTCAAAACTCGGCGCATAGGCGGAGCAGATGCTGACGGCGGCGAAGAACAGCAGCGCACCGGCCAGCATGCGCTTGCGGTTGACGCGCGAGGCCAGCAGCACCAGCGGCGGCCCACCTATCGCAACGACCAGGGCGAACAGGCCGACCAGCAGCCCGGCGCGCGTGGCGGTGACGTGGAAGCGCTCCATGATGAGCGGCAGGATGCCCACCACGCCGAACTCGATGCAGTACAGGCCAAACAAGCCAAGGCCGACGAAGAAGATGGGATGCGGCCCCTTCATGCCGCAGCCTCCGTACTGGTCTTACCACCCGCTTGGTTGGCTGCGTAGTCCCCGGCGTCGCTTGCCATCGCGGGCGTGCTGCCGTAGACAGCGTGGCAAAGCTGGTCGACGAAGGCGCCCGACATGCCTTCAAGTGCCGTGTTGGTAAAGGCCACCACGCTGAGTTCTTGCGCGGGGTCGACAAACCAGGAGTGGCCGTAGGTGCCGCCCATGCGCCAGGTTCCGGGCGATTCGGGGCTGGCGGCAGCGGCGGGGTCTTTGAGAACGGTGATGCCCAGGCCGAAACCGCGGCCGGGCCAGAAGGCCATGGGCAGGTCGCCGATCTGGTTGCGTGTCATTTCGTGTACCAGCGCAGGCGGCATGAGGGAGCCGCCGCCGCTGCGCAGGGTTTCCAGCAGCAGGAGCAGGTCGCCCGCCGTCCCGACCATGCCGGCGCCGCCCGAGGGGTAAGCATGCGGGGCCAGCGCGCGGCCGGGCGCCAAAAGGAAGCCCGCTGTGCCTTCGATGAAGGGCAACTGTGCATGTTCGTCCAGGCGGCGCGGGGCAGGAACGGCGTTGGCGTAGGCGGCCGCCAGCCGCTGCGGATCGTGGGCCAGAAAACCCGTGTCGCGCATGCCCAGCGGCCCGGTCACAAGCTGGGCGACGGCCTGCGCCAGCGGCAAGCCGCTGGTTTGCTCGATGACGGCGCCCAGCACATCGGTCGCAATCGAGTATTTCCATTGCGTGCCTGGCTGGTACAGCAGCGGGGCGGACGCCAGGCGGACCAGGTTCTCGCGCAGGCTGATGCCGCTGTGGTCCATGCCGTCCGAAACCTGGGCGCGCGCATAGGAAGCATTCTCCTCCTGGAAGAAGCGGTAGGTCAGGCCGGCGGTATGGGTCATCAGATGGCGAATCGTGATGGTGGGGACGCTGCCGTTCTCCAGCGCCGGCTGGAAGTAGGGCAGATAGCGGCTCACTGGAGCGTCGAGTTCCAGCCGTCCCTGCGCCACCAGGACCAGCGCGGCGGCCGAGACAATGGGCTTGGAGACGGAGGCCAGGCGGAATATGGTGTCCGCCGTCATGGCGCGTGCCTGCTCGCGGTCGGCCATGCCGGCGGCGCGCTGGTAGAGTAGGTGGCCGCCCTGTGCGGCCAGGACTACGGCGCCGACCAGGCGCTGGTCCGCCAGCGCGTGGTCGATCACGGCGTCGAGGCGCGCCGCCAGGGCCGGGTTGCCGGTTTGGGCGGGTGTGGGACTGAAGTGGGACATCGGATTTCCTTGGTGAAGAGGGAATGTTCAGCTTAGTGAAACGCCCACTAAAGAAAAACAGGCTAGAATTCCCTTCATAAAGGACATATATGTCCGGAATTGGGTGGGGATATGGATCATTTGGGCGGCCTGGCGGCCTTCGTGCAGGCGGCGGAAGCGCAAAGTTTTGTCGCGGCCGGGCGGGTGCTGGGCGTATCGGCGTCGGCCATTGGCAAGAGCATCGCGCGCCTGGAGCTGCGCGTCGGCGTACGCCTGTTTCACCGCAGTACGCGCAGCATCCGCCTGACGGCCGAAGGCAAGGTCTTTCTCGAAAGCTGCCGCCGCATCCTGCTGGAGATCGAACAGGCCGAGCAAGCACTATCGAGCACCATGGCCGCGCCGCGCGGCCGCTTGCGCATCAGCCTGCCGTTGGTCGGCAATCTGCTCAATCCGGTCCTGGTGGAGTTTGCGCGCCTGTATCCCGAGATCCTGCTCGATGTGGATTGCACGGATCGCCGCGTCGACCTGATCGAGGAAGGCTTCGACGCCGTGGTGCGTGTGGGCGAAAGCGCCGATTCGGGCCTGATGAGCCGCAAGCTGGGGACATTTCACTTGCGGCTGGTGGCCGCCCCGGCGTATCTGCGCCAGCACGGCACTCCCGTGCAGCCACAGGACTTGCAGCGCCACCGCTGCCTGTTCTATAAATTCCCCAGTACCGGCAAGCTGGAAGCCTGGCCGTTGGCGGACTGGGAGCAACTGTATGGGAGTGGCCTGCCGGCCGCGCTGGAGTGCAGCACCATCGACACCCTCATGCACTTTGCCCGGCAGGGCATGGGCATCGCCTGCCTGCCGGATTTCGCGGTGCGGGAGGATCTGGAACATGGGGCTCTGCAGAGCGTGCTGCCGCGGCATACGCACCATAGCGGCAGCTTCCAGATACTTTGGCCGTCCAGCAAGCAGCTGGTGCCGAGGCTCAGGGTGCTGATCGATTTCCTGAGCGAGCGGGTATTTCCGCAGGAGAGCCGCGGCCTCAGTGGCGGCGGCGGGTAGGGTAGATCAGGGTGCGTACCGCAACGCTGGAAGGTACGCCCATCGCGGCCAGGAATTCGGCGGCGCGTTTCAGGCCCACTTCGGGCAGGGCGGAAATGGCCTGGTTGATGATGTCGCGGGTGTTATGGTCGGCGCGCACTTGCTGGTGGCGCAGGTCGTGTGTATTCATCCTGTGGTCCCCGTGCGAAGCGGCGCGAGGCCGAGATTTCTCCCCTCGCGCAGCATTTGTTCAAAATCCCGTGGTGCGAGCGGACGGCTGAAATAATAGCCTTGCATGGCATGGCATCCGTTGCGCCGCAGGTAGTCGAGCTGCTCCCGCGATTCTACCCCTTCCGCGATCACGCGCAACTTCAGATTGTGAGCGAGTGCAATGATGGAAGCCACGATGGCCGCGTCTTCGGCGTCATGCGCGATATCGCTGACGAAGGAGCGGTCGATCTTCAGCACATCAATCGGGAAGTTGCGCAGATAGGACAAGCTGGAGTAGCCGGTGCCGAAGTCGTCAATGGACAGCGTGACGCCCAGTGCCTTCAGCTCGTGCAGCAGGGTCACGGCCTGCTGCACATCGTTCATGAACAGGCTTTCGGTCAGCTCGATCTCCAGGCAGGAGGCGGGCAGGCCGGTCTGCGCCAGCACGCCGCGGATCTCGTCCACCAGGCCGGGCTGGCTGAACTGGCGCGCCGACAGGTTGACCGCCACACGCAGGGCGGGCAGGCCGGCGTCCTGCCAGGCCTTGGCCTGGGCGCAGGCGCTGTGCAGCACCCAGGCGCCGATCGGCAGGATCAGGCCCGTTTCCTCGGCCAGGCCGATAAAGCGCTGCGGCGGCACCGTGCCCAGTTCGGGATGCTGCCAGCGCAGCAGCGCTTCCATGCCCACCACTTCGCCGCTGTCCAGGTCGAGCTGGGGCTGGTAATGCAGCACGAATTCCTCGCGCTCCAGCGCCTTGCGCAAGGCGCCCTCGATGCGCAGGCGCTCCTGCGCCTCCTCGTTCATGGCCGGCTGGTAGAACTGGAAGCAGTTGCGGCCCATTTTCTTGGCCGAATACATGGCGATGTCGGCGTGCTCGATCAGGTGCTGGGCGGCGCTGGCATCGCCCTCGTACACGGCGACGCCGATGCTGCAGGTGACGAAGAACTCTTTCCCTTCCAGCAGCACGGGCTGGGCCAGATTGCTCATCACGCGCTGCACGATGTCGGGCGAGAGCGACTCGTCCGGGTATTCGCTGAGGATGGCGACGAATTCGTCGCCCGACAGGCGGGCCACGGTGTCGCTGGCGCGCAGGCTGGTTTGCAGGCGGCTGGCCACCGTCACCAGCAACTGGTCGCCGGCCTTGTGGCCCAGGCTGTCGTTGACGAACTTGAAGCGGTCCAGATCGATCAGCATGACCCAGATCGGGTGGTTGCTGCGGTTGGCGTAGGCCACGGCCTGGCTCAGGCGGTCCTGCAGCAGCATGCGGTTGGGCAGGCCGGTCAGCACGTCGTGGTGGGCGATGTGCTGGATGCGCTGTTCGGCCAGTTTGCGTTCGGTGATCTCGCTGCCGGTGCCGCGGTAGCCGCGGAACTCGCCCTGGGCGTCGTAGACCGGCTCGCCGCTGGTGATGAACCAGCGCTCCACGCCGTCGTCGCCGCGCATCGAGTACTCCACATTGGTGAAGGGCAGGCGCGATTCCAGCAAGGCTTTGTGCTCGCGCCCCCACTTGGTCTGCAGCATGTCGGGATGCGCTTCCCAGCGCGTGCGGCCGATATAGCTCTCCTTGCGGATATGGCCTTTTTCGAAGAAGCCGCCGGTCACATTGGTGAAGCAGAAGTTGGCGTCCTGCTCCCAATACCAGTCGGAGGACAGGGCCAGCAGGCGGCGGAAGCGCTGTTCGCTTTCCTGCAGCTTGCGCTCGGCGCGCTTGCGCGCCGCCACATCCTCGATCAGGCGTTCGTTGCTGCGCTGCAGATCGGCGGTGCGCGCATCGACCAGCAGCTGCACGCGGCGCGAGCGCTGCACCAGGGATTGCACATAGGCCGCCGCCAGGATGCTGAACAGCAGGCCGCCGACCAGGGTGCAGAGCGAACCCAGATGGTCGGCCAGGAAGGGGCGCGGCTTGGCCTCGACCCGCACATGCCAGGGCCGTCCCAGCACATCGAAGGATTTGAGTTCGCTGCCATGGTATTCGGGCGAGAGCCAGCGCCAGAACAGGTGGTCGGGCTGGGTGTCGCCGCGCTGCAGACCATGGCTGAACACCAGGTTGGCCGGCTGCGACGGATCGCCCGCATACACGCTGAGCACCAGCTGCTGGTCGTCCAGCAGGCCGCCGCCTTGCAGGATGGTGTAGACCAGGGAGGTGGTGCGGATCACGGCGCCGGTATCGCCGATCCAGGCGGCGCGGCGCTGTTCCGGCGTGGCGCTGGGTGCGCCGTGGTGGAACACGGGCATCAGCAGCACCATGCCGCTTTCGGCGCTGGCGTCCTGGGCCAGGCGCAGCAGGGCGGTGGCGGCGGGGCGGCCGCTGTCCAGCATTTCATCGACGGCCTTGCGCACGGCCGCATTGCTCAGCACTTCCAGGCCGAAGGCGCGCTCATTGCCTTGCAGCGGCTCCAGGAAATCGACCACGCTATACAGCTCGCTCTCGGGCGCGGGCCGCATCTCGCTGCCGATCATCTGCCGCACCGCGAAGCCCTCGTGCTGCTTGCGCATCTCGGCTTCATAGGCGAGCTTTTGCGGGTGGGTCAGCACGCGGTGGAAGTTGAAGGCGCTGACGAAGGGGTAGCGCTCCAGCAGGGGGCGGGTGAATTCGCGGAACTGCTCGCGGCTGACCGGTTCCACGGTGCGGAACAGCTGGTTGGTGATCGACAGCACCTCGACCGCATCGACGAAGCCGCGCTGGATGGCGGCGGCGCGCACAGTGGCGCGCTGCTGGAAACTCAGCTCCATCTTGCCGTATTCGAGCGCCGTCACCGCCACGAACAGCACGGTCGTCACAGCCAGGCCCGCGCCCAGCGTGGCGGCTGCGGCAAAGGCAATGGACGAGGATGACCGGCGGCGGCGAGCCATGAAACTCCTTGTAGGGAAAATAAGATGCGGTGTGTAGATGCTGTGCGGCAATATTACTGCGGCGCTAGTTTGTCACAAAATCGGGGAAATTCCGAGTTGTAGCGCCACAAATAATAGGATTTTTCTGCTTTTTGATATTGTTTTTATAAGCTTCCGCGCAACCGCGCCACCAGCCAGCGCGCCAGCAGACGGTTGGCCAGGCCAAAGCCCAGGCCCGGCCAGAGGCCTTGGTGGCGCGCCACGCGGCGCAGCAGGTTCAGGGCCGGGGTGGGGCGGCCGGATGCCGCCTTCAGCGCGAAGACGATACGGTTGTTGCCGGCGATGCCGTTGAACTGGCACAAGCAGCCCTGGAAGCGCTGGCGCAGGCGGGACAGCAGGATCGGGTAGCGCGGGTCGTAGCTGAAGATATTCGCCACCAGCAGGCCGTCCGGACGCAGGGCGCGGCGGCAATCGGCGTAGAAGCGGGCCGTGGTCAGGGACGAAGGCAGGCCGTCGTGGTCGAAGCCGTCGAGCAGCAGCACGTCGGCGCTGTTCTGCAGGCGCGCCATATAGTCGGCGGCATCGGCATGGATGATGCGGAAGCGTTCACCGTCGGGCGGTACGGCGAAGCGTTCGCGCAGGGCGATCACGTCGGCGCGCAATTCCAGTACCGTGATGCGGGCATAGGGCAGGTAGCGGTGGCAGAACTTGGCCAGCGAGCCGCCGCCCAGGCCCACCATCACGATGTGGCGGGCGCGCGGCTTGAACAGCACGAAGCACATCATGGCGCGCGCATAGCGCAGCACCAGCTGGTCCGGATCGTCCAGGTCCATCTGGCTTTGCACCTCGCCCGGCTGGAATTCCAGCGACAGGCGGCTGCCGCGCCGATGCAACAGGGAAGTGTGTTCGAGCGAGGAAGTCATATTCCTGGGTTGTTGCCGACTCTGAAGTTCTGATAAGCTGCCGGGTTTGCCGCATAGAGTGTACTCGAAGCGCGCGCCGGGCGCCGGATCGCGTTTACATACATTCAAATAATCGGTACATTGCCAGCATGGCCAGCGCCCCGGAGAGAGAATATGTTCTTAGATCACCCGACCATCACCGCGACCAACAGCTTTACCGAACCTGACCGCCTGGAAAGGCTGGGCCGCGTGTATGGCTACGTGGCCGCCCTGGCTGATATAGCCGGTAAGCAGAATTTTATCGAGAAGGTCAGCCAGCTGCACGACCACAAGGGCACGCTGATCGTCTTCTGGCACGACTCGCCGAGCGAGGACGAGAAGGAATTCTTCCTCAAGGCCTGGGGCAGCAAGGTGGGTGACGGCAGTACCAACGTCGAGCACGAGGTCTAAGGTCGCCGCATCAAAGTGGCCGTGGCGTCGTTGCCCCGCCTTGGCGCTGCGCCTAGCCACAGCCATTTGAAACAGCTCCAATAAGTGATGGATATACGCACCCTTGCCTTAGCCCTGGCTCTGGGCAACCTGAGTCTATGCGCGGCCCTGTTCTTCTTTGATTACGAGCGGCGCAAGCCGCTCAGCCTGTCCACCTGGGCGCTGGCCAAGCAATGCCAGGCCGTGGCCTGGCTGCTGCTCTATTTCCGCGGCGTGCTGCCCGATTTCCTCGGCGGCCCGCTCGCCAATCTGCTGCTGTTCGCCGGCGTGGCCTTGGATGCGGGCGCGTTCTGGGACGCCGCCAACCGGCCGTCCTGGCGCCGCGTGCTGCTGCCGTCCCTGGTGCTAGCCTCGCTGGCCTATCTGGCTTGCCAGTTCGTCGACGGCGAAGGCGGCCTGCGCGTCGCCACCGGCGCCGTCATCCTCGGCGGTTTCTACCTGGCCGGCGTGGCCGCGCTGCTGCGCTTCTGGCGTGGCGGCAGCATGCTGTGCCGCTTCCTGACCGTGACCATGAGCGTGCTGGCCGTGGTGGTGGCCGCGCGCGGCGTGCTGAGCGTGCTGCTGCCGGAGGGCTGGAGCTGGGTCAGCCCGGCCATCATGGCAGGCGTGGGCTACGGCGCGCTGTACCTGCTGATGCTGCTGAACGGTTTCGGCTACCTGCTGCTGTCGCGCGAAAAGCTGCAGGGCGCGCTGGATAGGCTGGAAACCATCGATGCGCTGACCGATGTGCCGAACCGGCGCGGCTTCTACCAGGCCTTGCAGCCGTGGATGGCGCTGGCGCGCCGTCCGGGCCAGCCGACGGCCCTGATCATCCTCAATCTCGACCAGTTCAAGCGCGTCAACGACAGCTACGGCCATCCGGTGGGCGACAGCGTGCTGAAAGCGATGGTCGATGTCTGCCGCAAGCAGCTGCGCGACAGCGACTTGATGGGCCGCCTGGGCGGCGCCGAATTCGCCGTCCAGCTGCCGCGCACCTCGCTCGACGATGCGCGCCTGGTCGCGGAGCGCATCCGCAAGGCGGTCGAGGGCATGCCGGTGAAGGCCGACAAGGCCATCATCCAGCTCACGGCCAGCCTGGGCGTGACCACCATCCGTGCCGAAGATACAACAGTGAGCCTGTTCAAGCGCGCCGACGAAGCCTTGCAGGCCGCCAAACTGCGTGGCCGCAACCAGGTGGCCGAAGCCGGGTCGCCCTCGCTGGAGGTTTAAGCGCGTCTTGTCATATGGGTGTAACAAATTCCGCTTAGTGTGTTAGCATTTTCGTATAAACGATATAAACGGAATTTACATGTACGCCGCCGTCGACCTTGGTTCCAACAGCTTCCGCCTGCACATAGGCAAACACGATGGTGACGCCATCCGCGTGCTGAAGAGCATGCGCGAGCCGATACGCCTTGCCGCCGGGCTGGATGCGGCGGGCAATCTGAGCGAGGCCGCCATCCAGCGCGCCATCGCCTGCCTCAAGACGTTCCGCCTGGCGCTGGCCGCCTATGAGCTGGACGCGGTGCGCGTGGTCGCCACCTCGACCATGCGCCAGGCGCGCAATGTAGCCTCCTTCCTGCCGCAGGCCGAGGAGGCCATCGGCTATCCGATCGAGATCATCTCGGGGGAAGAGGAGGGGCGCCTGATCTATATGGGCGTGGCCAATTCCCTGGCCCAGCCCAATGAGCGGCGCCTGGTGGTCGATATCGGCGGCGGCTCCACCGAGCTGATTCTGGGCCGCGGTGCGGATATCGAGCGGGTGGAGTCGTTCAGCGTCGGCAGCGTCAAGCAAAGCCTGTCCTTCTTCGTTGGCGGGCGGGTGGACGCGGCGTCTTTCGAGGCGGCCATCCTGTCGGCGCGCAGCCATTTCGAGGATGGCGCGCCGCCTTACCATCCGCAGTTCTGGAAGCGCGCTTACGGCTCCTCCGGCACCATCCGCGCCATTGCCGAGATCATCGAGAAAAATGGCCTGGGCAAGGGCGACCTGTCGGCGCCCAGCCTGGAAGCGCTGAAAAAGCGCTTCATCGAATTCGGCCACGTCAGCAAGATCGACATGCCGGGGCTGCGCCCCGACCGCGCCGGCACCATCATCGGCGGCCTGGCCATCCTGATCGCCATCGTGCATGAACTGGGCATCAACCAGATGCAGTCCATCGAGGCCGGCTTGCGCATGGGCGTGATGTGGGACCTGTATCTGCGTTCGACCCGGCGCGACCGGCGCGAGCAGTCGGTGCGCCTGTTCATGGAGCGTTTCCATGTCGACCAGGCGCGCGCCGAGCGTGTCGCCAGCGATGCCGTCACGCTGTACGAGCAGATGAAGCCGGGCGCGGAGAACTACAGCCAGCACCTGTTCTGGAGCGCGCTGCTGCATGAATGCGGGGTGGTGGTGTCGCAGACGGGCAGCCATAAGCACGCCTCCTACCTGGTTGAAAACGCCGACCTGCCGGGCTTCACCACCCGCGAGCAGAAGGCCATGAGCCGTCTGCTGCTGGCGCAGAAGGGCAATCTGCGCAAGGTCAGCGAGCTGCTGGGCGAGTCCGATTTCGCCAAGGCGGTGGTGGCGCTGCGCCTGGCGATCCTCTTCATGCACTCGCGCATTGAACTGGATTTCAAGGGCATCAAGCTGCGCATGAAAAATCGTATCGAACTCGAACTGCGGCGCGAATGGGTGGCGGAACATCCCACCGTGGCCTACTGGATGGAGAAGGAGCAGGAGTTCTGGGACGAGGTGGGCGTCGATCTGAGCGTCCGCGCCATCGCCTGAGCGGGCGGGGAATTCTCACGAATTCTCGCTGCATGGCTCCATTTTCTTGAAAAATGGTATATATTGTTTATATTGTTCAATTAATGGAGTCGCCATGACTGTTGCAAAAACCGAGAAAAAGCCGGCTGCCGCCAAGGCCCCGGCCACGAAACCGGCCGTGAAAACCGCTGCCACCGCCGCCAAACCAGCTGCCGCCGCGGCGAAACCAGCCGCCAAGGCCGTGACCAAGGCTGCCGTCAAGCCGGCGCTCAAGGCTGCCGCCAAGCCCGCGGTGAAGGCCGCTGCCAAGCCGGCCGCCAAGCCTGCGGCGTCGAAGGCTGCCGCACCGAAGGCCGCGCCCAAAGCCGCCGCACCGAAAGCCGCTGCGCCGAAAGCGGTCAAGCCGCGCGCCGCCGCCAAGCCGGCCGAGAAAGCGGCCGAGGTGGCGAAAGAGAAGCCGCGCAAGGATAAGCTGGTGCGCGACAGCTTCACCATGCCGGAAACCGAATACGCGGTGCTGGGCCAGGTGAAGAAATCCTGCCTGAAAGCCGGTTTCGAGATCAAAAAGAGCGAGCTGCTGCGCGTGGGCGTGGCCCTGATCAGCCAGATCGACCTGGCCACCCTGCAAAGCGTGCTGGCATCTTTACCACAGTTGAAGACCGGACGGCCCAAAAAAGCCTGATGTCATCGAACTGCCATAAAGTTGTCATTTTGTTGAAGCAATAGCTCGTTACGCTTGCTTTCGTCCCCACTGAAAGGATGAAAGCATGCAACATACTATCGTACAAGCGGAAACCCGGGCGTCGGCTGGCCGTCTGGTGCTGAGCATGGCCAGCACGCCCGAGGAACTGCGCGAAGTGCAGCGCCTGCGCTACAAGGTGTTCATCGAGTCAATGGGCCTTAACTCGCTGGCCAGCGACGATGGCCTGGACAGCGACGAATTCGATGAATTCTGCGATCACCTGATCGTGCGCGAATCCGACAGCCTGAAGGTGGTCGGTACTTACCGCCTGCTCAATCCCACCCGTGCCCGCAAGCTGGGCCGTCTGTATTCCGAAGGCGAATTCGACCTGGGACGCCTGAATAATCTGCGCGGCCGCATGCTCGAAGCGGGCCGTGCCTGCATCCACCCGGATTACCGCGGCGGCAGCGTGATCATGCTGCTGTGGTCGGGCCTGGCCGAGTATATGCGCCGCCAGCAATGCGACTACCTGATCGGCTGCGCCAGCATCAGCCTGGCCGATGGCGGTCACAATGCCGTCGCCGTCTACCAGCAGCTGCGCGAAAAACATATGGCGCCGCCCGAGTACCGCGTCACGCCGCATCTGCCTTTCCCTTACCAGAAGCTGGATCCGGCGCCGGCGGTGCAGGTGCCGGCCCTGCTGAAAGGCTATATGCGCTCGGGCGCCTGGATCTGCGGTGATCCGGCCTGGGATCCGGATTTCGAAAGCGCCGACCTGTTCTTGCTGATGCCGCTGGCCAATCTCGATGCCCGCTATGCGCGCCACTACAATGTGGGCGAACCGGCGCTGGCCAGCGCGGCCTGACGCAGCGTCTCCACCTTCCCTGCCAACCCGCCTCGTCCGAGGCGGTTTTTTTTATGCTTGCGTTCGCCAGCGGCATGGCCTATAGTTAACTGTACTGATCGGTACATTGTGTGGCGATTGGTACATTTGAAAGGAATAACCATGTCTATCCGTCCTCCGCTGCCGCCCTTCACCCGCGAAAGCGCCATCGAAAAAGTCCGCCTGGCCGAAAACGGCTGGAACACGCGCGACCCGGAGAAGATCGCGCTCGCCTATACCGAAGACAGCTGGTGGCGCAACCGCGGCGAATTCGCCCAGGGGCGTACCGCCATCGTCGCCCTGCTCAAGCGCAAGTGGACGCGCGAACTGGACTATCGCCTGATCAAGGAGTTATGGGCTTACGACGGCGCCCGCATTGCGGTTCGCTTCGCCTACGAATACCATGACGACTCGGGCCAGTGGTTCCGCGCCTACGGCAACGAAAACTGGGAATTCGACGAGCAGGGCTTGATGCACCACCGCCACGCCAGCATCAACGAACACCCGATCCAGGCCAGTGAACGCAAGTTCTTCTGGGACGCCAGCGGGCCGCGACCGGACGACCATCCGGGCTTGAGCGCGCTGGGCTTTTAAGCATTAAAGGATAGGAATGGCGCGACTCATCGCAGAAAAAGCCGACATCGTGCCGTTGCTGGCGGAAGTGTTCCGCCAGTACGGCTTTGAAGGCGCCAGCCTGGCGCGCATTGGCGAAGGCACCAGGCTGGGCAAGGGCAGCATCTACCACTTCTTCCCCGGCGGCAAGGAGGAAATGGCCGATGCCGTGTTGGCCGAGATCGATGCCTGGTTCCGCGACAATATCTTCACCCCGCTGGCCGAAAGTGCCGAGCCGCGCGCCGGCATCGCCCGCATGTTCGCGGATGTCGAACGCTATTTCGACTCCGGCCAGCGCATTTGCCTGCTCGGCGTCTTCGCCCTCGGTAGCGAGCGCGACCGCTTCGCCGCCCGCGTGCAAGGCTACTTCGCCGCCTGGATCGCGGCCCTCGATGCCGCCCTGCAGCGCGGCGGCCACACTGCCGCCGAAGCCGGCGAACTCGCCGCAGAAACCGTCGCCGGCATCCAGGGCGCACTGGTGCTGTCGCGCGCCCTGCAAACCCCGGCCAGCTTCAGCGCCGCCCTCCAGCGCCTCCAGCGCCGCCTTTGACAAGGTTCAAAGGGCTTAGCCGTTTTTGTCGTGGCTGGGGGTTTTGCCTTGGGTGGGGATGGCGCTGTCCATGGCGATGGTCTGGACGCTCAGGGCGGCGCCGGGGCGGATGTGCTGCAGGCCGTCGAGGATGACTTTGTCGTCGGGCTGGAGGCCGCTTTGCACGATGCGCAGGCCGCCGCCGGCTTGCGCGCCGAGCGTGACGGCGCGGTATTCGGCCTTGCCGTCGCGGTTGACGATGAAGACGAATTTGCGGTTGAGGTCGGTGCCGATGGCGCGCTCGTTCACCAGCACGGCGCGGGTGGCTTGCTGGCGGCCATTGCCGGTGGCGACCTGGACGCGCACGAAGAGGCCGGGCACAAGATTGCGCTCGGCATTTTTCAGCACGGCGCGCATGCGCACGCTGCCGGTGTTGGTGTCGAGGCGGTTGTCGATGAAGTCGAGTTCGCCTGCATGCGGATAGCCTTGTTCGTTGTTGAGGGCGATGTGCACCGGCACCGGCGCGCCGGCCCGCTTCAGCCCGGCCACGCGCAGATACGTGTCCTCATCGCCTTCGAAGCTGGCGTAGATCTTGTCGGTGGAGACGACCGAAGTCAGCACGGCATTGCCGTCGACCAGATTGCCGACCGTGATTTCGGCCTTGCTGACGCGCCCGCCGATCGGCGCCAGCACCTTGGTGTAAGCCATATTCAGGCGCGCCGCTTCTGTGGCGGCCTGGGCCGCGCGCGCGGTGGCGTCCAATTCTTTCTGGCTGGAGGCGCGCTCATCGAATTCGCGCTGGGCGATGGCGCGGTCGGCCAGCAGCCGTTCGGCGCGTTCCAATTCGACCTTGGCCAGGTCGGCGCGGGCACGCGCCGAGTGGGCGTCGGCTTCGGCCTTGTTCAGCTGGGCCTGGTAGGGGCGGGCGTCGATGGTAAACAACACATCGCCTTTCTTGACCAGGCTGCCCGGCGTGAAGTGCACGCTGGTGATGTAGCCGCTCACGCGCGGCCGGATTGCGACACGCTCGATGGCTTCCAGCCGGCCCGGAAATTCCTGGGTTTCGACGATGTCCCTTTGCACGACCAGCGCCGCCGAGACCGGCGTGCCGGCTGCCTTGGCCATAGCCGCCTTATCCTGGGATGAATCGCAGCCTGTCAGCGGCAGCAGGGCCAGACTGAGGGCGCTCAGAGCGAACAGCAGTTTCATGGTGACCTCGTAGGTGGGAGGGGAATGGGGGGACGCCTCGCGCGTTCAGTCCAGCGGCGCGGCGCGCAAGTGGCCTCTCCCTTAAGAGGGGGGGCGGGAGCTGTTGTAATTCGGGGAAAAATGCTGACAGCGGGGTTTGGGCTGTACAGGGGGAAGTGGGCGCCGGAGACTGCAATGCCGGCGCCTGGCATGGCAAGGACAGAAAATGCTAGTCAGTGCACTGAAGCAGTCGATAATTCTTTTAATTCACGGATACTGAGTTCCGATTTTTCGTGCATGCGCAACAGGATCGTCGCGCCAACGGCAAGCTTGCGATGCCGGATCTTGCTGATGATGGGCGGCTGAACTTCCAGCACCCGGCACAGCTCTGCATCGTTCTTCAGATGCATTTTTTCGATCAGGGTATCGAGCAGCTTATTGGGCACAAAGCTTGAAGGCTCTAGCGCCCTTGCACGGTTCATCGCTTCGATCAGTTCCAGTTTTTTTTGCCGCACGCTCATTTGCTCCTCCCTAAGGTCACGTGGATGGGACTGGCTCTTCCTGGCTTGTCTAGCCGCCACAACTGGCGGTGAGGGTGGCGACTAACTCAACTATCATTGATAACCAAGCAAGTTAATTAAACTATACTACGCAAAAAAATTTTTGCGCGTTTTTGTTCGATATTTATGAGTTTTATTGAGCTAGCGCGTTGACAGATGTTGTTTCTTGTAAGCCCTCCTTCGTCAGGATCAAGGTGCGGTCGGCCATCGCGGCCGCCGCATGCGAGTGCGTGACCATGATGGCACAGGCGCCGCTGGCTTTTATTTCCCTTTGTAACAGCCGCAGGATGGCGTCGGCGGTGTCGGGATCGAGGTTGCCGGTGGGCTCGTCGGCCAGCACCAGCGCGGGCCGGTGCACCAGGGCGCGCGCGATCGCCACGCGCTGCATTTCCCCACCGGAAAGTTGTTGCGGATAATCATGTTCGCGGCCCGCCAGGCCAACGGCCGCCAGCATGTCCGCCGCGCGCTGTTGCGGCATGCCGTTGAGCAATAACGGCAGCGCGACGTTTTGCAGCAAGCTCAAATGCGGCAGCACGTGGAAGGCCTGGAAGATAAAGCCCATGCGCTCGCGCCGCAGTTTCGTTGCGGCATCGTCATCCAGCGCGGCCATGGCGACGCCGTCGACCAGGATGGGCGTGCCGGGGCCGGCATCCGGATGGTCGAGGCCTGCGATCAGGTTGAGCAGCGTTGATTTGCCGACGCCCGATTCGCCCATGATGGCGACGAATTCGCCGGCGCGGAAACGGTAGGACAGGCCGGACAGCACGGGATGGCCGTTGGCATACGATTTATACAGTTTACGTAATTCGAGCATCGTCTTCCTTGGATTGAAAGTCAGCGCGTCAAGGCGCGCCGCAGCGTGAAGCTGAGGGCATCGACCAGGGCCACCAGCAGCAGCATGGCCAGGATCACCGTCGCCGCCTTCTGCATCTGGAACAGCGAGAGATGATACTTCAGCATCTGCCCCAGGCCGCCCGCGCCCACCACGCCCAGGATGGCGGCGGCGCGGATATTGTTTTCCCAGCGGTACAGGGTGTAGGACAGCATCTGCGGTAGCGTTTGCGGCAGCGTGGCGTAGAAGAAGGCGGCCAGCGGCGGCGCACCGTTGGCGCGCAGGCTTTGCTCCGGTAGCGGCGCGGCGTTTTCCAGCGCATCGGCGAACAGGCGTCCTAGCACGCCGGCCGTGTGCGCGGCCAGCGCAAGCGTGCCGGCAAAGGGGCCAAGGCCGGCGGCGATCAGCAGGATGGAGGCCCACACCAGCTCCGGCACCGAGCGCAATACATTGAGCAGCACGCGCACCGCGGCGCGCGCGGCGCGGCCGAAGCGTCCCGCGCCGGGCAGAGCCAGCAGCATGCCGCCCGCCACGGCCAGCAGGGTACCGAGCGCCGACATGGCCAGGGTTTCTCCGGTCGCCAGCGCGGTCTTGCGCAGGAAGCCGCTTCCCGTTTCGGGCGGCGCAAAGCCGGCCAGGAATTCGGCCGCGCTGCGCACCGCATCGGCGCTGAAGAAGTCGCGCCATTTCAACGGCAGGCTGGCGAAGCTGGCAATCACCAGTGCCATGAGTGCCAGGCCCAGTAAGGGACCGGACCAGTGCATGGGCGGCGCAAGCGGCATGGCCTGCGCCGTTTCGCGCGGCAGCGGCGTACTGGCCATGTTCGCGGCATCCGGCTCGCCGGGCGAGTCCTGGGCATTGGCGGCCGGGTCTTCCTGCCTGCTCATGCCAGCCTCCGGCGCAGCAGACGCGAAAACAGGTCGGCCGCCGCCACCAGCAGCACGAAGACCAGCAGCATGGAAGCCACTTCGCCGCCTGCCAGCATCTTCATCGATTCATCCATGCGCTGCCCCAGGCCGCCGGCGCCGACAAAGCCCATCACCACCGAGCCGCGGATCGCGCATTCCCAGCGGTAGATGGTGTAGGACAGTAGTTCCGGCGCCGCTTCCGGCAGCGCGCCGTAAAACAGCGTGGCCAGCCTGCCTCCGCCATTCATCAGCAGGCTGGCGCTGGCATGCGCTTCCGACGATTCCAGAATTTCAGCGTACACCTTGCCCAGCATGCCGCAGTAGGTGAGGGCGATCGCCAGCACGCCCGCCGTGGGGCCGAGGCCGACGATGCGCACCAGCAGCAGCGCCCATACCAGCTCCGGCACGCTGCGCAGCAGGACCAGCAGCCAGCGCACCAGCTGGCGCACGGCAGCGGGCAGCACGCCCATGCGGCGCCGGCCCAGGCGCGAGATGGACAGGCGCTCGGTGACGATCAGCGTGGCGGGGATCGCGCCCAGCAAGGCCAGGCTCAGGCCCGCTGTGGCGATGGCGACGGTCTGCCAGGTCTCGCGCAGCAGCATGGCGAGAAATTCGGGAGAATGCGCGGGCGGCAGGAAGCCGGCCAGGAAGCGCCCGGTGGCGCCCAGGCTTTGCCGGTCGAACAGCACGGCGGGCTTGAATTCGCTGGCCACCAGCATGGGCCACAGCAGCAGCAGTCCAAGCACGGTATAGGTGACGCGGCCGCGCCATGCCGGATCGGGATGGCGGTCGGCGCAAGGGACGGCGGGAATGTTTTGCATGCGCGTTCCGCTTACAGGCAGGCGCCGACGGCCAGCTTGTCCTGCAAGGTTTGCGGATGCGGCGAATTGGCGGGCGCTTGTTCGCCCAGATACAGTTCGGCGATCATCGCCTCCGTCACCTGCCCGCGCGGCAGGTCGAAGACGATGCGACCTTCCTTCAAGGCCACGATGCGCGGGAAATGGCTCAGCGCCAGATCGACCTGGTGCAGGCTGCAGACCAGCGCCGCCTGGCGCTGCGCCGCTTCCTGCTGCAGGGTGTTGAGGGTCAGTTGCGACAGCGCGGGATCGAGCGCCGACAAGGGCTCGTCCACCAGCAGCGCCTGCGCCGTCGAGAGCAGCAGGCGCGCCAGGCCGCAGCGCTGGCGCTCGCCGCCGGACAAGCGGTCGACGCGGGCATACAGCTTGTCGCCGAGATGAAAGCGCGACAGGGCGCGGAACGCCGCTTCCGGATCGGCGGGACGCAGCAGCGAGAGCAGCGCGCGCCACAAGCTCCAATGCGGCAGGCGCGCCGCCAGCACCGCCGTCACCACGCGCTGGCGCGGCGGCAGCGGCGGCGTTTGCGGCGCGAGGAAGAGACGGGCGCGCAGGCGGTGCCGTTCGCCGTCCGGCAGGGTCCATGGATCGCCGCCGAAGGCTTCGAAGCGGCCCGACTCCGGCTGGTGGGCGCAGGCCAGGGTGGCCAGCAAGGTGGTCTTGCCGGCGCCGGAAGGACCGATCAGGGCGACTTGTTCGCCGGGCGCGATGTGCAGGTCGATGTCTTGCAAGGCCAGCGCGCGCGTGCCGCCGATATGGCGCACTGCCAACTGCTCAAGGCGATAAATCGGCGCCGCATCCTGCCGCGTGGCGGCCGATGGCTGGCTTGCCGCAGGCGCCGCCGCCACCACGGAAGGCGCTGCCGCGGCGGCGCGGGCGCCTGCGTCTGTTTTGCCTGAATCCATCGCTTATTTTTTCAACAGTCCCGCATTCTTGGCGGCGGCCTCGATGGCGGCGTAGTTTTCAGCCTTGGTGGGGATGAATTTGGAGGCGCGCTGCAATTCCAGAATCGCCTTGCCTTCCGCATTGTCGGCGCTCAGCGCAAGGAAGGCGTCGCTGATTTTCTTCTTCAGCTCGGGCGGCATGTCGGCGCGCACGGTCCAGTTATAGTCGTAGTAGCCGGGCGTGGTGTAGAACACGCGCACCGCTTGGGTATCGACTTTTTTCTCGCCCACCAGCTTTTCCCACACCGAGATATTCAGCGCGCCGGCATCGACCTTGCCGCCTGCCACGGCGGCCACGGTGGCGTCGTGCGCGCCCGAATAGGCCACGCGTTTCAGGTCGCTGTCCGGATCGATCTTGGCGGCCAGCAGGAAGGAGCGCGGCATCAGGTGGCCCGAGGTCGAGGATTCGGAACCGAAGCTCAGCGTGCGGCCTTTCAGGTCGTCCAGCTTGTTGATGTCCTTGGCGGTGGTGATGAAGACCGAGCGGAACTTCTCGTCCTCGGCGCGCTGCACCAGCGGCACCACCTGGCCCTTGCTGCGCTCCTTGGCCTGCACGAAGGTGAAGCCGCCGAACCAGACCATGTCCAGCTTTTTGTTGATCAAGCCTTCGACCGAGGCGGCGTAATCGGTGACGGGGGTAAACTCCACCTTCATGCCCAGTTTCTTTTCCAGATACTCGCCCAGCGGCTTGAACTTGCGCTGCAACTCGGTCGGCGCCTCGTCCGGAATGGCGGACACGCGCAGCACTTGCTGGGCGAGGGAGGGCGCGGACGCCAGCATCAGGCCGGCGCTCATGGCGGCGCACAGCAGGGATTTCATGGTACTCAGGGCAGAGTGGCTCATGGTGGGATAGACCTTTCGGTGAAGGTGGGTTGCGCAGGTCTTGCTTGGCTACTGGGGATGCTTGTTATTTCGTTAAACAGTGCAAGGAAGCACTGAGCGGCGTGGCGGACGCCCGGTTTTGGATATTCAGCTATGATAACAAAAATGTCATCGGCGCCGGGGCGGCTGGACCGGCATGGCTCAGCCGCGATGGCGTCCAACAACTCCGAGAAAGAGCCCGATATGCCTTTGTCCCGTACTGCGGCGATGCGCCTTGTTTCGCCGGCCATCCCAGCCATACCGCTCGGCATAGCCCACGCCGCACCGGCCGTCACGGCCGAGATCAGTGCCGGACTGCTGGCCCCCGCCGCGCATACCTCGCCCAAGTATCTGTACGACAGTCTCGGCTCGCGCCTGTTCGAGGCGATCTGCGAGCTGCCCGAATACTACCCAACGCGCACCGAAGCGGCCATTTTCGCCAGCCATGGCGCGGAGATGGCGGACTGCATCGGCAAGGACGCCACGCTGATCGACCTGGGCGCCGGCAATTGCGCCAAGGCGGCCAGCCTGTTTCCGCTGCTGCAGCCGGCGCAGTATGTGCCGGTCGATATCTCGCGCGACTTCCTGAACGAGGCCGTGGGCCGTTTGCGGCAGCGCTTTCCCGCCATCGAAATGACGGCGCTGGCGCTGGACTTTTCCGGCCATTTCGAGCTGCCCGCCACGGTGCGCCCGCAGCGCCGCACTTTCTTCTATCCCGGTTCCTCGATCGGCAATTTCGCCCCGCATGAAGCCATTGCCTTCCTGCGCCGCCTGCGCGGCCAGGCCTGCGCCGACGGCGGCCTGCTGATCGGCGTCGATCTGATCAAGGACAGCGCCGTGCTGGATGCCGCCTATGACGACGCCATCGGCGTGACGGCGGCCTTCAACCTGAATATGCTGCGCCACCTGAATCATCTGATCGGCGCGGATTTCGATGTGGGCCAATGGCGTCACCGCGCCTTCTTCAATGCCGAGGAAAGCCGCATCGAAATGCACCTGGAAGCGCGCACCGCGCTGACGGTGAGCTGGCCCGGCGGCCAGCGCGATTTCGCGCGCGGAGAGCGCATTCATACCGAGGACAGTTATAAGTACACGCGCGACAGCTTTGCCGAACTGCTGCGCGATGCCGGCTTTGCCGAGGATGGCGTATGGACCGATGCCGCAGGCTGGTTCGCCGTCTTCCACGCAAAGGCCGTCAGCGAATAAGAAGAAGGAGGCGATATGCATATGTATGACAGCGGTCTGTGGACCGCGCGCTACGCCGCGGTGCGCCAGCGCTCGCTGGACCTGGCCGCGCCGCTCAGCGATGAGGATTGCTGCGTGCAGTCGATGCCCGACGCCAGCCCGATCAAGTGGCATCTGGCCCACACCACCTGGTTTTTCGAGACCTTTATCCTGGAGCAGATGGAGACGGATTTTCAGCCCTTCCATCCCGCCTTCCGCATGCTGTTCAATTCCTATTACAACGGCGTGGGCGACAAGCATCCGCGCCCGCGCCGCGGCCTGCTGACGCGGCCCGCCTTGTCCGAGGTGCGCGCTTACCGCGCCAACGTGGACCAGCGCATGGCGCGCCTGCTGGGCAGCGTTCTCGATGCCGCCGCGCGCGACCGGCTGGCCATGCTGCTCACGTTGGGCCTGGAGCACGAGCAGCAGCACCAGGAGCTGATGCTGACCGATGTGAAGCATCTGCTGGCGCAGAATCCGCTGCATCCCGCCTATGCGGCCGAGGCGCTGCCGCCGGCCGCCGCCGCCGTCCCGCTGGAGTGGCTGGCGCTGGAAGGCGGCTTATGCGATATCGGCCACCAGGGCGAGGGCTTCTGCTTCGATAACGAGCTGCCGCGCCACCGCCAGTACGTCGCGCCTTTCGAGCTGGCCTCGCGCCTGCTGACGAACGGCGAGTATCTGGCCTTTATCGAGGCGGGCGGCTACCGCGAGCCGTCGCTGTGGCTGGCCGAGGGCTGGGACTGGGTTGGCGGCATGGGCTTGCGCCATCCGCTGTACTGGCACAGGGACGAGGCGGGGCAGTGGTGGGAGTTCACCCTGCATGGCTTGCAGCGGCTGGATGTGAACCGGCCCGCCACGCATATCTCCTTGTTCGAGGCCGATGCCTGCGCCCACTGGATGGGCGCGCGCCTGCCGAGCGAGGCGGAATGGGAGCTGGCGGCACATGCCGCCGGCGCCATGCCCGAAGGCGGCGGCCTGCATCCGGGCGCCGTGCCGTCGCCGCAAGGCCGCCTGCAGCAGATGTTCGGCCATTGCTGGCAGTGGACCAGCAGCAGCTACGCGCCATATCCGGGCTACCGTGCCGCCGCCGGCGCGCTGGGCGAATACAACGGCAAGTTCATGGTCAACCAGTATGTGCTGCGCGGCTCGTCCTGCGCCACGCCGGAAGGGCACGCACGCGCCAGCTACCGCAACTTCTTCCCGGCCGGCGCGCGCTGGCAGTTCAGCGGCATCCGCCTGGCGCGCACCTCAGCTTGAACGTATCAGCTTGAGCTGGCGGCTGGCCGCCAGGTGGCGCTCGCCGGAGAGCTGGAACTGCGCGACCAGCGTTTCCAGCTTGTTGGCCTGATCCTGCATGGCGGCCGATGCGGCGGCCGCCTGTTCCACCAGTGCCGCGTTCTGCTGGGTCGCATCGTCCATCTGCGAGATGGCCTGGTTCATCTGCTCGATGCCGTCGGTCTGTTCGCTGGTGGCCAGCGAAATATCGCCCATGATGTCGGTCACGCGGCGCACGGCCTGGACTACCTCGTCCATCGTTTCGCCGGCCTGCTGCACCAGCCTGGCGCCATCGTCGACCTTGTTGACGGAATCGGAGATCAGCTCGTTGATCTCGCGCGCCGCCGTGGCCGAACGCTGCGCCAGATTGCGCACCTCCGAGGCCACCACGGCGAAGCCGCGCCCCTGCTCGCCGGCGCGCGCCGCTTCCACCGCGGCATTCAAGGCCAGGATATTGGTCTGGAAAGCGATGCTGTCGATGACGGCGATAATGTCCACCACCTTGCGCGAAGAATCGTTGATCGACCCCATGGTGTGCACCACCTGCGACACCACCTCGCCGCCGCGCTGCGCCACCTCGGAGGCCGAGTGGGCCAGCGCATTGGCCTGGCGCGCATTGTCCGCATTCTGCTTGACGGTCGATGTCAGCTGCTCCATCGAGGAGGCGGTTTCCTCCAGCGAGCTGGCCTGGGCCTCGGTGCGCGAGGAAAGATCCATATTCCCGCTGGCGATCTGGCTCGACGCGCTGGCGATCGCTCCCGTGCCATGGCGCACCTGGCTGACGATATTGGCCAGGCTGTCATTCATCTCTTTCAATGCATGCAGCAATTCGCCCGCCTCGTCCTTGCCCGCTTCTTCAATATGGCTGCTCAAGTCGCCGCCGGCTACGGCGCGCGCCACTTTCAGCGCATAACCTATGGGATTGGTGATCGACTGCGAGATGCGGTACGCCAGTATCACGCCCAGCAGCACTGCCGCCGCGCCCAGGCCGGCCATCAGCCGGCTGGCCATGGTGATATCGGATTTGATCAGCGTACCGTGATCGCTGACCAGGGAACGCTGCAAGTCGTTCAGCGACTTGATGCTGTTCTGCAGCTGGCGCAGCTGGGGCAGGGTTTCCCCTTCCATCTGCTGGCCTGCCGCTTCGCGTTGGCCTTCGTCGAGCAGCTTGATGACCTTGCCGAAGGATTGCACGTAGGCCGCCCGTTCGCGCTTGATGGTCTGCATCAGTTCCCGGCCCTGCGGCAGATAGACCAGCTTGTCCAGCGTGTCGATGGCGTTGCTGATGGTGGTCTTATTGGCGGCGATCTGCGCCTTGATCGACGCGACTTCGCCGCTGCCGGCAATGAACAGCTCCAGCACCAGGGCGGAATTGGAGCGGGTGGTGGTGGCAATGGTGGCGGCGGCATCCGCCTTGATCCAGTCCTTGTCGATGATGGTGGAGCTTAAGTCGCCAATGCTGGACAGCCTTTGCAGCCCGACCAGGATCAGCGCAATCATCAGCAGGAAGACAGCACCGAAGCCGATGCCGAGCCGGGTACCTATTTTCAGGTTTGCCATAGCCATGCCGCTGCTCCTTTGCCAGGATGCGTGGGGAGGAAACAGTATAGCAACGGGGATTCACCAGCGGCAGCGCGGGCCGTGACGATGATGGGAATAAGAGACAGGAAGGCAGCGGAAGGAGGGAGGGCTTCCGCTGCCGCCTACGGTTCGCACACCGTGGCAAGTCACATGATAGTCGATCTGCGCTTAAGCCGCTACCTGTTGGCTAGCCGCTGCCGCTTCTTTCATTTTCAATTGGCGGTTGACGGCGCTCAGCACTGCCTTGAAGGAGGCGGTGACGATATTGCTGTCGATGGCCGCGCCGAACAGGGTAGGGCCATTTTCCAGGCGCAGTTCGACATAGCAGGCCGCTTTGGCATTGGCGCCGTGGCCGATGGCGTGTTCGTGGTAATCCATCAGCTTGATATCCAGGCCGAGGGCGTCGACGAAGGCGTCGATCGGGCCATTGCCGCCGCCTTGCAGGGCCATCGGCGCCTGGCGGTGGATCAGGGCGATGTCGATCTGCACCGGCTCGTCGCTGCTGCTGTCCTCCACCATTTTGTGCGAGGCGTAGGCGTAAGGCGCGGTCTGCTCCAGGTATTCGCGCTGGAAGATCTCGTGAATGCCTTCGGAGGTGATTTCCAGGCCGGTCTGGTCGGCCACCTTCTGCACGGCGCGGCTGAATTCAATCTGCAGGCGGCGCGGCAGCACCAGGCCGTAATCCTGTTCCAGCAGATAGGACATGCCGCCTTTGCCGGACTGGCTGTTCACCCGGATCACCGCGTCGTAGCTGCGCCCCAGGTCGGCCGGATCGATCGGCAGATAAGGAATTTCCCAGATCGCGTTGGGCTGCTGCTGGGCGAAGCCTTTCTTGATCGCGTCCTGGTGCGAGCCGGAGAAGGCGGTGAACACCAGATCACCGACGTAGGGGTGGCGCGGGTGCACCGGCAGCTGGTTGCATTCCTCCACCAGCTTGCGCACCGAATCGATGTCGGAGAAATCCAGGCCGGGATGCACGCCCTGGGTGTAGAGATTCAAGGCCAAGGTAACCAGGTCCACATTGCCGGTGCGCTCGCCGTTGCCGAACAGGCAGCCCTCGACGCGGTCGGCGCCCGCCATCACGGCCAGTTCGGCCGAGGCGACGGCGGTGCCGCGGTCATTGTGGGGATGCACGCTGATGATGATGGAATCGCGGCGCGCAAGCTTGCGCGACATCCATTCGATCTGGTCGGCATACACATTCGGCGTGCTGCACTCCACGGTCGAAGGAAGATTGATAATCATCTTCTTCTGCGGCGTCGGCTGCCAGATGGCGCTCACCGCATCGCAGATATGCTTGGAAAAATCCAGCTCGGTGGTGGAGAAGGATTCCGGAGTGTACTCGAAGCCCCATTCGGTTTCGAGGTGCTGGGCCAGCAGTTCCTTCACCAGCTTGGTGCCGCTGGTGGCGATATTGGTGATTTCTTCGCGCGACATGCCGAACACCACCTTGCGGAATACCGGCGCTACGGAGTTGTACAGGTGGACGATGGCGCGCTTGGCGCCGGCAGCGGCGTCCACGGTGCGGCGGATCAGCTCTTCGCGCGACTGGGTCAGCACGATGATAGTCACGTCGTCCGGGATGCGCTTCTCATCAATCAGCTTGCGCACGAAGTCGAAGTCGGTCTGCGAAGCCGAGGGGAAGCCCACTTCGATTTCCTTCAGGCCGATTTTCACCAGCAGGTCGAAGAAGCGCAGCTTTTTCTCGATGCTCATGGGTTCGATCAGCGCCTGGTTGCCGTCGCGCAGGTCGGTGCTCATCCAGATCGGCGGCTTGCTGATGACGGCGTTGGGCCACTGGCGGTCGGACAATTGAACGGCGGGGAAGGCGCGGTATTTGGCGGCCGGATTCTGCAACATCATGGTGTACTCCTGGAGTCTCTCAAATTGGGAAAGCCGAACGGGTCGGACTACTGCATGTGGCGGATGGCTGCCTGATGGCCACGGGCGCTAGACCAGGCAACCGATCGGTAGTTTTAGCAGTAGGGGCAGCAGAGGGCGCAGCGGCGCACGCACGCCAGCCGTCAGGGCGGTCGAAGCGCCTGCGCGGGATGGAGTCGGGGTGGCCGTTGTGAACATCGGTGCAATCTTTCCTGGGTTTTTGGGACTTCGCGCGGCTCGTGGCCGGCGCGGGGTACGACAGAGAACGCGGATTAAGCGCGTGCTAGTAGGCGCGCTGCTAGCGATAGGGCGCTAGCAAACGGCAGCAGGAAAGCGGATAGATGCAGATGCGTGAACATGGGCTTTAATGTAAGTGATGAACTTTGCAGCTGTCAAGCAGAAAAAGGCCGTACAAACTTCGGGACATAAAAAAAGCGCCGCATCTAGCGGCGCTTGTGCTGATCGTGCGACAGCGATCAGGCTTGCTTGCGGCGGCGCGCAGCGAAGCCCAGGATGGCCAGGCCGCCCATCAGCAGCGCCCAGGTTTGCGGCTCTGGTACGGCGGTGGTGATGTTCTTGTACGGCTCGTAGCCGATTTCCAGCGCGGAGGACAGGGAATTGGCGATGACATTGCCTTCCAGGTGGCCGCCGCCGAGGATGTCAGCCTTGTTCGCCAGGATGGTGCCGTAAGCGAAGGTGCCCACGGTCACGCTGCTGGCGTCGAGGAAGTTGTACAGCAGGCGGTCGCGCAGGTCTTTCAGTTGGCCGTCCTGGCCGCCGGTGATGCTGAAGTTACCGCCGCCCACCACGTTGATCACCACATGGGCGTCAGCCTTCACATCCTGCAGGAACAGGTTGGACAGGTTTTTGCTGTCGACGGTGAATACCTGGATGTCCGACTTTTTGTCGCCGGTCAGATAGGTGCCGCCCCATTTGTTTTCCACCAGGCCGTTGCTGGACAGTTTGCCCAGATTGGAGGACAGGCCGGTCAGCTGGGTCTTGGCGGCGCCGAAGTCCACCACGCCGGTCTGCTTGCGCAGGTCGTGGTAGGCGCCCGATTGGCTGGTGCCGCCATAGACGCCGTAGCCTTTCGCTTTGTCGTAGCCGGTGATCGGGCCGACCGAAGCGTTGGTGTTCACATTGGTGGTTGGGCCGTTGAAGATATCGCCGGTACCCAGTTTCACATTGCCGCCCACGACCAGGCTTGGACCTTTGCTGCCGTAAGGCGCGCGGTAGCCGATGGAGGCGTTGGCAGTCACGTCGCCGCCGACGGCCAGACGGCCTTCGACGTCGGTGAAGTTTTTGGCATTGCCATAGAAGAAGCCGCTATAGCCGGAAGCCACGCCCAGATCGATCGTGGTTGCGCCAGCTTGCAGAGGGAGAAGCAGGGATGCGCCCAGCAGGGCGGGAAGCAGTTTTGCGAATTTTGGCATGGTATTAAATTGGTATTGTTGATCGGTTTTGATACGAACCGCAGCATTTCAGGTTGGGATTATATCAAAAAAATAACGATATTTTCACCGGAACAACGATTGTTACAATTTTTAGTACCAGTTCAGTACCGCATCCGGGCTTCCCTTATGACGTATTTTCAGGCCTCCACCTGTACATGCGGGGCGCCGCTGCGCATTTCCCCGATGACGGCGGCGTCGGCGAAGCCTTCGCGGACGAACAGGGCCAGCACCTCGTCCACGCTGTCCGGAGCGCAGGAGACCAGCAGGCCGCCCGAGGTTTGCGGATCGGTCAGCAGGGTGTGCTGGGCCGGGGTGATGGCGGGCGACAGGCTGACGTCCTGGCCGTAGGCTTCCCAGTTGCGGCCGGAAGCGCCGGTGAAATAGCCGTCGCGTGCCAACTGTTCGACGCCGGGCAGCAGGGGGATGCGGCCCATGTCCAGGCGCGCTTCCAGGCCGGCGCCGCGCGCCAGTTCCAGCAGGTGGCCGAGCAGGCCAAAGCCGGTGACGTCGGTCAGCGCATGCACGCCGGCCAGTTCGGACAAGGCCTTGCCCGGTTTATTCAGCTTGGTGGTGTTGGCGATCATGGCTTGGTAGCCGTCCGCGTCCAGCACATTCTTTTTGAGCGCGGCCGAGAGCACGCCCACGCCCAGCGGCTTGCCGAGGATGAGCACATCGCCGGCGCGCGCATCGGCATTGCGCTTGACCTTGGAGGGATGCACCAGCCCCATGACCACCAGGCCGTAGATCGGCTCCACCGAGTCGATGGTGTGGCCGCCCGCGATGGGAATGCCCGCCTCGGCGCAGATCGACTCGCCGCCCTTGATGATCTGGCCGATGGTTTCCAGCGGTAGCTTGTTGATCGGCATGCCGACCAGGGCCAGCGCCATGATGGGCGTGCCGCCCATGGCATACACGTCGGAGATGGCGTTGGTGGCGGCGATGCGGCCGAAATCGAAAGGATCGTCGACGATGGGCATGAAGAAGTCGGTGGTGGCGATCAGCGCCTGCTCCTCGTTCAGCTTATAGACGGCGGCATCGTCCGAGGTTTCGATGCCCACCATGAGTTCCTTCGGCAGGGGGAAGCCCTGGCTGTTCTTCAGGATATTGGCCAGCACGCCGGGCGCGATCTTGCAGCCGCAGCCGCCGCCGTGGGAAAAGGAAGTGAGTTTGATTGCTTCGGTGCTCATGGTCGCCACGCAGGAAGGGGATGGAATGCAGCGGATTATCCACCAAGCCAAAGGCTTTTGCCGAAAAAGCCGCTACAATCGGCAGGTGGTTTCCATTTATGCAAACTGTTTTGATAACAAGTGAAAGGACCAGCATGATCTTCAAGCGTATCGCTATTGCCGCCGCCCTGGCTGGGGCTTTGGGTGCAGCAGGTTCCGTCATCGCGGCGGCAGAACAGAAAGTGGTGGCGATACGCGCCGGTAAATTGATCGATGTGGAGAAGGGTGCGGTGCTGCGCGACCAGATTATCATCGTCACCGGCGAGCGCATTAGCGCGGTGGGGCCGAGTGCCTCCACCCGGATTCCGGCGGGTGCCGAAGTGGTCGATCTCTCGTCGCAGACCGTGCTGCCCGGCCTGATCGACATGCATACCCACCTGACCAGCGACGCTTATCTGAACGGCTACAATTCTCTCGGCGTATCCGATATCCGCTCCGCGCTGTACGCGGTGCGCGCCGCGCGCGTGACGCTGGATGCCGGCTTCACCACGGTGCGCAATGTGGGGGCGGGCGGTTTTGGCGACGTCGCCCTGCGCGACGCCATCAACGACGGCGACATCGTCGGCCCGCGCATGCGCACCTCGGCCTATGCCCTCAGCATCAAGGGCGGGCATTGCGACAATAATCTGCTGGCCCACGATTTCAACTACACGGAACGCGGCGTGGCCGACGGCCCATGGGCGGCGCGTGCCAAAGTGCGTGAAATGGTGAAGTTCGGCGCCGACGTGATCAAGGTCTGCGCCTCGGGCGGCGTGCTGTCCAAGGGCGACGAGCCGGGCGCCGCGCAATACACGCTGGAAGAGCTGCAAGCCATCGTCGACGAGGCGCACAAGCTGGGACGCAAGGTGGCGGCCCACGCCCACGGCGCCACCAGCATCAAGGATTCCATCCGCGCCGGCGTGGACTCGGTGGAGCACGCCAGCCTGATCGACGAAGAAGGCATCAAGCTGGCGAAAGAGAAGGGCACCTGGCTGGTGATGGACATCTACAACGATGATTTCATCCTGCAGGAAGGCGCGAAAGCCGGCATGCTGCCCGAATCGATCGAAAAGGAGCGCGCCCTGGGCCAGCTGCAAAGGGATAATTTCAGGAAGGCTTGGCAAGGCGGCGCCCGCATGGCCTTCGGCTCCGACGCAGGCGTCTACCCGCATGGCGACAACGCGCGCCAGTTCAAATACATGACCCAGTACGGCATGAGTTCGATGCAAGCCATTCAGGCCGCCACCATCCACGCCGCCGACCTGCTGGGCTGGAAAGACCGCATCGGCACCATCACCGTCGGCAAATACGCCGACCTCATCGCCGCCCCCGGCGACGTCGCCGCCGACGCCAGCCAGCTCACCAAAGTCAGCTTCGTCATGAAAGGCGGCGCCATCATCCGCCGCTGACCCATGGTCCATGGCTGAACCCGTGTCCGATTTTGGGGCCAGACCCCAAAATCGGACACGGGCTCAAGTGCAAAAAAGCCGCTGCAGGCCTTCACCTGCGGCGGCTTTTGTATTTGAGCCTGCATGTTAATGCTCAGCCCGTGTCCGATTGGTGTCAGGCACCAGGGTGGACGGGATGGCCATCCGGCGGGCTGGGCTGTGGGCTTACTTTTTCAGGTGGCCGTCGAGCCAGTTGAGGACGGTGTGGTGCCACATGATGGAGTTGGCGGGCTTCAGCACCCAGTGGTTTTCATCCGGGAAGACCAGCAGCTTGCTTTCGATGCCTTGGCGTTGCAGGGCGGTGAAAGTGCCCAGCGCTTGCGAGGTCGGAATGCGGAAGTCGAGGTCGCCCTGGATCACCAGCATCGGCGTTTTCCATTTGCTGACGTGGTGGACCGGGTTGAATTTCTCGTAGCCGTTGGGGTTGGCGTAGTAGGTGCCGCCGTTCTCCCATTCGGTAAACCACAGTTCTTCGGTGGCGTAGGCCATGCCGCGCTGGTCGAACACGCCGTCGTGGTTGACCAGGCAGCGGAAGCCGTCGTTCCAGTTGCCGGCGATCCAGTTCATCATGTAGCCGCCGTAGGATGCGCCGAGGGCGCAGCTGCGCTCGCGGTCCAGCCAGGGGAATTTCTGGGCCGCTGCGGCCAGGCCTTTTTGCAGGTCTTCCAGCGGCTTGCCGCCCCAGTCGTTGCTGATCGAGTCGGTGAACTGCTGGCCGTAGCCGGTGGAGCCGTGGAAGTCGATGAAGACGGTGGCGTAGCCTGCGCCCGCATACACTTGCGGATTCCAGCGGTAGCTCCAGGAGTTGCCGAAGCTGCCTTGCGGGCCGCCGTGCACCAGGAAGGCCACCGGGTATTTCTGGCCCGGCTGGGCGTTCCATGGCTTCATCACGTGGCCGTAGACGGTTTCGCCGTTGGCGCCGGTGAAGGAGAACTGCTCGTACTCGCCCATGCGCACATCGGCCAGGCGTTCGGCGTTCAGATTGGTCAGCTGGGCCGCTTTCGGTTCGGCGCCGCCATCGGATTTCAGCTTGAACAGCTGGGCGCCGGAGGACAGGCTGGCCTGGGCCACGACCACGGTGTCGCCGCGCACGTCGAATTCGCCGGCGTAGCCCTTGCCGGTCAGCGCGGTGACTTTGCCGCTGGCCGCGTCCAGCGAGAACAGGCGGTGCTGGCCGACGTCGTCGGCGGTGGCCAGCAGGGCCTTGCCGTCAGGACGCCAGCGGTAGTCGGCGATGGAGCGGTCCCAGTTCTCGGCCAGCACGCGCTTCTTGCCGCTGGCGACATCCATCAGCACCATGTGGAAGCGGTCGGCTTCGAAGCCGGGGCGCTTCATGGCGACATAGGCCAGGGTCTTGCCGTCCGGGGAGAAGGAAGGCTTGGTGTCCCAGGCCGGATTGTCGGCGGTCAGATTGCGCGGCTCCTTGCCGCCGGCGGCCGGCACTTCGTACAGGTCGAAATTGGTGGACCAGGATTCGGTCTTGCCCGCCACGCGCACCGAGAAGACGATGCTCTTGCCGTCAGGGCTGAACTGGTATTCGCCATGGTCGCCGAAAGGCTTGGACGGTACGTCGCCATCCAGCGCGCCGCTCAGGTTGACCGGGGCGGCGGAGACGCGGCCGCTGGCATCCAGCGGGGCGCTGTACAGCACATTGCGTCGGCCGTCGGCCCAGGTGTCCCAGTGGCGCACGAACATCTGGTCATACAGCTTGCCGGTGGCCTTGTTCTTGGCCTGCTCGTCGCCGCGTTTCTTGCTGCAGGCCAGATCGGCGCAGTCGCGGAAGACGGCAAAGCTCAGGGCCAGGCGGTCGCCCTTGGGCGAGAGGCGGAAGCTTTCCACGTCCAGCGGCAGGTCGGTGACTTTGGACGCTTCGCCGCCGGCTGCCGGCAGGCGCCATACCTGGGACGAGCCGGAACGGCCCGAGAGGAAGTAAATCGCATCGCCGTTGGCCGACCATTCCGGATCGCGGCTGCTGGCATCGTGCTGGGTCAGCTGCTGCGGCACCGGCTTGGCGGCGCGCAGGTCGATCATCCACAGCTGGGTCGCGCCGCGGTTCTTCTCCATATTCGTGCTGCGCACGGTGTACACGACGCGGCTGGCGTCCGGCGACAGCACCGGGCTGCCCACGCGGTCCATGTTTGCGAGGTCTTCAACGGTCAGGCCGCGCGGCGCGGCCACGGCACTGGTGGCCGCAGCGATGGCGGCGCCCATTACCAGCAGGCGTAAAGTCATTCGGTATCTCCGATCTGGTTATAGAAAGACCAGCGCGCGGGGCTGGCCGAGCGCGCATGATACCAAGGTTGCTGGCCGCAAGTGTATTTCCGGCGCGCGCTTGCAACTATAATGTCGTGAGCATCTAGTTCTGTGGAGACCGTTGCATGAGGCGTTTTGGGGTGTGGCTGCGTACGGCGCTGATGGCGCTGCTCTTTGCCGTGGTGATCCTGTTCACCCAGACGTGGTTTTTCAAGCCTCTGAAGCTGGAGTGGTTCTACACGCGCGCCTTCGCCTCGCTGGCGCTGGAAAGCCCGGAAATGCTGACCAGCCTAGGCATGCTGTCCGGCTGGCTGGATTTTCACAGCAGCCGCCTGGACGACGCTTCGCTGGCCCAGGAGCGCGCCACGGCCGACGAGGTGCGCGCCAATATGGCCACGCTGGAGGAATACGACCGTAATGCCCTCGGCCGCGGCGACCAGCTCTCTTACGATATCCTGCACTATTATCTGGGCATGGAAATGGAAGGTAATACTTTCCAGCGCCATTTCTTCGAGTTCAATCCGGCTTACGGCGAGCAAAATGCCCTGCCCGAGTTCATGACTGAGCTGCACCAGATTCGCAGCAAGTCCGAGGCCAAGGCCTATATCGCGCGCCTGCGCCTGTTCCCGCAGAAATTTGCGCAAAAGCTGGAAGGCACGCGGCTGAGCGAGGAACAGGGCATTTTCATGCCACGCTTCGCCATCGAACGCGTGCTGGAACAGATGCAGGCCTATACCGGCAAGCCGGCCAAGGAACATCAGCTCTACCTCAATTTGCGCGACAAGCTGGCCGCCATCCCCGCCGAAAGCATGGACGAGGCGACCCGCGCCAGCCTGCTTGCCGATGCCGAGGCAGCCATCCGCCACCAGGTTTATCCCGCTTACGCCCAACTGATCGCCCATTACGCCGATTTGCTGCCGCGCGTGATGAACAACCATGGGGCCTGGAGCACGCCCGACGGCGACGCCTATTACGCCTGGGCCGTGCGCAAGCACACCACCACCGATTTGACGCCGCGTCAGGTGCATGAGCTGGGTCTGGCCGAGGTGGCCAAGGTCGGTGCGCAGATGGAGAAGATCCTGCTGGCACAAGGCCTGCGCGAAGGCAGCATCGGTGCCCGCGTGCAGCAGCTGGCGAGCGACCCGCGCCAGCACTATCCGGATACGCCGGAAGGCCGGCAAGCCTTGCTGGAATACTTCCGCGTGCTGGTCAGCGAGGCGGATCGCAATATGGGGCGAGCCTTCGACCTGCGGCCTAAACAAAAGCTGGAGGTGCGCGCGGTGCCGGAGGTGTCGCAGGCCAGCGGCGCAGGCGCCTATTATCTGCCGGCCGCCATCGATGGTAGCCGCCCCGCCGTCTTCTACGTGAACCTGCGCGCGCCGCGCGAAGTGCCGAAATTCGCCATGCGCACCGTGGTGTATCACGAGACCATGCCGGGCCACCATATGCAGTTGTCGGTGGCGCAGGAAATGCAGGATGTGCCTTTCTTCCGCCGCGTGATTCCTTTCACCGCTTACCAGGAAGGCTGGGGCTTGTACGCCGAGCGCCTGGCCGGCGAGATGGGCCTGGAACCCGATCCGCTCGACAGCCTGGGACGCCTGCGCGACGAGATGATGCGCGCCACACGCCTGGTGGTCGACAGCGGCATTCATTACAAGCGCTGGACGCGCGAGCAGGCCATCGCCTATATGGTGGAAAACACCGGCATGGGCGAGCAGGAGGTGACGGCGGAGGTGGAGCGCTACTTCGTGCTGCCCGGCTATGCGCTGGCTTACAAGGTAGGCATGCTGACCATCCTGGGCATGCGCGAACGCGCCAAGCAGGAGCTGGGGGATAAATTCGATCTGAAGCAGTTCCACCGCGAAGTGCTGAGCCACGGCGCCTTGCCGCTGATCGTGCTGAACCGTGTGGTGGATGACTGGATCGCGCTGCGCCGCAAGTCATAAGGCACTCCGCGCAAAACAAAAAGGCTGGCGCATGCCAGCCTTTTTTACGCCATTACGGCAAGTCTTACAGCAGCTCTTTGGCCAGGGTGGCCAGGCGGGCGCCGTAGGCGACTGGATCGACCGGCTTGCGCGCCACGCCGCTGCGCGCGGCGGCGGCGGCGATCTTCGGCGTCACTTCGCTCAGCAGGCGCTCGTCCAGCAGGCCGGGCACCACGTAGTCCTTGCCGAAACGCGCGTCGGCGCGGGCCAGGCCGGCCAGGGCGGTCACGCAGGCGCGCTTCATTTCCTGGTTGATGGTCGAGGCGTGGGAATCCAGCGCCGCGCGGAACAGGTAAGGGAAGCACAGGGCGTTGTTGATCTGGTTCGGATAGTCCGAACGGCCGGTGGCGATCACCGCATCCGGCGCCACTTCGCGCACCAGTTCCGGACGCAGTTCCGGGTCGGGATTGGCCAGGGTGAAGACGATCGGGCTTTTCTTCATCTTCTGCACGTCGGCTTGCGACAGCAGGCCGGGGCCGGACAGGCCGAGGAAGACGTCGGCGCCTTCGATCACCTGCGACAGCGTGGTCGCCTGCGTATCCTGGGCCCAGGCGCGCTTCTCTTCGGTCAGATCGCGCGCGGTGCTCAGCACGCCCTTGGAGTCGCAGACGAAGATGTTCTCGCGGCGTGCGCCGATATCGACCAGCAGTTCCAGGCAGGCGATGGCTGCGGCACCGGCGCCGGAGCAGACGATTTTCACGTCGGCGATATCGCGGCCGGTCAGTTCCACCGCGTTCAGCATGCCGGCGCCGACCACGATGGCGGTGCCGTGCTGGTCGTCATGGAAGACTGGAATGGACAGGCGCTCGCGCAGCTTGCGCTCGATGTAGAAGCATTCCGGCGCCTTGATGTCTTCCAGGTTGATGCCGCCGAAGGTCGGGTGCAGGGCGGCGATGATGTCTACCAGCTTGTCCGGATCGGTTTCGTCGATCTCGATGTCGAAGGCGTCGATGCCGGCGAACTTCTTGAACAGCACGACTTTGCCTTCCATCACAGGCTTGCCGGCCAGGGCGCCGATATTGCCCAGGCCCAGAACGGCGGTGCCGTTGGTGATGACGGCCACCAGGTTGCCCTTGGCGGTGTAGTCGTAGGCCAGTTCGGGATCGCGCTGGATCTCCACGCATGGCACGGCCACGCCGGGAGAGTAAGCCAGCGCCAGGTCGTCCTGGCTGCTCACGCTCTTGGTGACGGCGGTGGCGATTTTGCCGGGGCTGCCGGCTTTATGGTATTCGAGGGCTTTTTTCTCAAGCGTGCTCATAATTTTTTATCTTTCTCCGATGCGACAAACGCCCGCACGGCGAAAAGCCTGTGCGGGCGCATTCTGGCGAGCGTCCCGCGGGACGCTCGTCAGGTTGTGTATTAAGGGTACAGGCCGCGTACTTCGCGCGCTTGCAGCACGCGGGTGCACGCCAGGATGAAGGTCGCGGTACGCAGCGAAACCTTCTTCTCTTGTGCCACATCCCATACCGACTTGAATGCGTCCTGCATGATGCGGGTCAGACGGGCGTTGATCTCTTCTTCGGTCCAGAAGAAGCTGGAGAAGTCCTGCACCCACTCAAAGTAGGACACGGTCACGCCGCCGGCATTGGCCAGCACGTCCGGTACGATCAGCACATCCTTGTCGTTCAGGATGTCGTCCGCTTCCGGCGTGGTAGGGCCGTTAGCGCCTTCGAGGATGATCTTGGTGCGGATCTTCGGTGCGTTGGCAGCGGTGATCTGCTGTTCCAGCGCGGCCGGGATCAGGATGTCGGACTCGATGCCCCAGAAGGCGTCGCGGTCCAGCTGTGCTTCCGCGCCCGGGAAGCCGGCAACGCCGCCAGCTTCGGCCACGTGCTTGTGCAGCAGGGCCACATCCAGGCCGCCTTGGTGCACCACGGTGCCGGTGTGATCCTGAACGGCGATCACTTTGGCGCCGGCTTCAGCGAACATGTTGGCAGCAATGCCGCCCACGTTGCCGAAACCTTGAACGGCGACACGTGCGCCCTTGATCGCCACACCGCGTTTCGCAGCGGCTTCCACGCCCACCACGAACACGCCGCGGCCGGTTGCTTCACGGCGGCCCAGCGAGCCACCCAGCGAGATTGGCTTACCGGTGACAACGCCGGTCGACAGGTTGCCTTCGATCATGGAGTAGGAGTCCATCATCCATGCCATCACCTGTTCGTTGGTGTTGACGTCCGGTGCCGGGATGTCCTTGGTTGGGCCGATGATCATGCTGATTTCGCTGGTGTAGCGGCGGGTCAGGCGCTGCAGTTCACCACGCGACAGGGTTTTCGGATCAACGCGGATACCGCCTTTGGCGCCGCCGTATGGCACGTTGACGGCCGCGTTTTTCACGGTCATCCATGCCGACAGGGCCATCACTTCGGACAGGGTTACGTCCTGGTGGAAGCGCACGCCGCCTTTGCCTGGGCCGCGCGACATATTGTGCTGCACGCGGTAGCCTTCGAAGTGGGCGATGGTGCCGTCGTCGCGCTCGATCGGCACGTCAACGGTCAGGATGCGCTTAGGGCGCTTCAGGGTTTCCACCCAGCGCGACAGGCCGCCGAGGTGGGGGGTAACGCGGTCGATCTGTTTCAGGTACTGACCCCATGGGCCGAGGTCTTCGGGATTGAGGTAGGAAGGCAGTGCGTGATTCGTCATTGTGTGACTCCTGATTCGCGGTATGTGTTCGTTATGGCGCCGCGCATGGGCTGCGGCGGCAGGCGAGCGAATCATAGGCTTGAGTCAACAGGGCGGCCAATGCCGTATCAGCATCCGGCTATGCAAATTTTGCATAACCTCCCGGCGACCGGAAAAAGACCGAACTTTCGCCTAGAATGGCTGGGCCATTCCGGCGTTTAGTTTGGTCGAATTGTTAATTCTTTGGCGCCACTGGCGCGCGCCAGTGGCGCCGTTTCAGCGCTCCGAGGCCGGGATGCGGCGGCGCGCGGCAGCCGGTTTCTGGCGCTCGGCGAGGAACTCCCACAGCTTGCCGACGATGGTCTTGCCGGGCCGCGCGGCCGAGGGGCGCTCGCGGTAAAGCCGGATTTCCATCTCGATTTCCCATTCCGTGCCGCCGCTGTCGGCGCGCGCCAGCAGCTTTTGCTTGACCTCGCGCGTCACCGCCGATTCGGGCAGGAAGGCGATGCCGCGCCCTTCCAGGGCCATCATCTTGAGACCTTCGGCCATATCGGTTTCATAATGCTGTTCCAGGTGCAGCGCCTGTTTGGTGTCGCTGCGTATCAGGTCGACCATGCGGCCCAGATAGGCATTATTGGTATACGAGAGGAAGGGCAGGGGCGCTTGCTTTCGCCCCGGCAGCATGAATTCGGGCTGGCGGTTCTTGTCGCAGCGGGCGTAGGCGCGCAGCGCTTCGCGGCCCAGCACCAGCATATCGTAGCGGCCCGGATCGAGCTGCACCGGCTGGCGCGGGTGGTGGTAGCACAGCAGCAGGTCGCAGCCGCCTTCGACCAGCTGCAGCACGGCGTCGTGCACGTTGAGCGCCATCAAGCGGCTGTTGATGGGCGCGAAATCGGTTTCCAGCGCCGTGATCCACTTCGGCACGAAGGTCAGCGACAGGGTATGCGGCACGGCCAGGTCGATGCTGGTGAGCGCCGCCACCCGCTTATTGCGCAGCAGTTCGCGCACGCCGTTGATCTGGCCCAGCATCTCCAGCGCCTGTTCGTAGAACACCAGCCCGGCCGGCGTGAGCCGGGTCGGGTAGGAGGTGCGGTCGATCAGGTCCGTGCCCAGCCAGTTTTCCAGCGACTGGATGCGGCGCGAGAAGGCCGGCTGCGTCACGTGACGCAGCTGGGCCGAGCGGCTGAAGTTATTGGTTTCGACCAGGGAGATGAAGTCTTCCAGCCATTTGGTTTCCATTGCATGATCCGGCGTGCTGACAATCCTCCATTTTACCCGGCGGCGCTGTGGCGGATGTGGCGCATGGGCGTGAACAGCCAGGCGCCCAGCGCGAAGCACACCAGCAGGGCGCCGCCGCCGGCAAACAGCTCGGTCAGCGTGAGGTATTGCAGCACCCAGCCGGTACTCGCGGCCGACAGCGGCGCCAGTCCCATGAAGATGAACATGAAGATGCTCATGGTGCGCCCCATCATCCGCGGCGGCACGCGCTGCTGGATCCAGGTGAACACGGCGATCTGCACGAAGCCGCCGATCAGGCCCAGTGGCAGCATCAGCAGCATGCCCTGCCAACTGGCGCTGATGGCGCCCACCGGCATCAGGAGCAGGCCGGCCAAGGCGTCCACGCTCAGGATCATGGCGCCGAAACTGAGCCAGCGCAGCTTCTTCAGCATGCCGGAAGCGGCCATGCCGATCAGCGTGCCGACGCCGTGCGTGCCTAGCAGGAGGCCCAAAGCGGCCGCATCGTGCAGCGTATTCTGCGCCAGCAGCGGCATCGCCACCTGCATCGCGCCACCGACGAAGAAGGACACCAGACCCCAGTACAGGAAGCAGCTGCGCATATCCGTATCGCGCCAGACCATGGCGATGCCTTCGCCTACGGAGCGCAGCAAGTGCTGCTCCTGCGGCGGCTTGGCCACGTCCAACGGCTTGACCTGGGACAGCGTCCACGCCGACACCAGATAGCTCACGCAATCGATGCCGAAAGCGATGCCGAGTGCGCGCATGCTGGCCACCGCGCCGTTGCCGCCTTCCAGCACCAGGATCAGCGCAGCCAGCAAAGGACCGGCCAATAAGGTCAGCTGGCGCAAGCCCATCATGATGCCGTTGGCCGCCTGCAGCAGATTGGGTTCAATGGTTCGCGGCAGCATGGAACTGCCGGCCGGCACCGCAAAGGCCTGGGCCAGGCCGATGCCGAAGGCCAGCGTGTACACCAGCGGCAGGCTGGCTTGGTCGGTCAGCACGGCGAAGGTCAGGGCGCCGAGCAGGATGGTGCTGGCGTACTTGGTCAGCATCAGGACTTGCTTGGGGGAATAGCGGTCCACCAGCGCGCCGCCCAACAGGATAAAGACCGCGCGTGGAATGCTCATCAGCGCGATCACTAGGCCGAGCGAGAGCGGATCGCCGGTCAGGCGCAGCACCAGCCAGGGCAGGGCGATCAGCGTGAACTGGTCGCCCAGCATGGAGACCGTCGCCCCGCTCATCAGCCAGCGGAAGTTGGCGTTGCCCTTCAGCGCCGCGCTCATGCGCTCATCCCCGCCACGTAGCCGAGCGCCGCCGACATGGCTTCCAATTGATCCGGCGCCGCGTGGCGCAGCAGCTCATTGCAAGTCTCTTTCGAGGTGAAGAGTGCGTTATCGAAGATCTCATGCCCGGCCGGCGTGATGGCCGCATAACTCACGCGCGCATCGCGCGCATCGGCCTGGCGCGCCACATAGCCGGTTTTTTCCAGCGGCAGCAAGGTGCGCGTGACGCCGGACGCGGTCAGCCCCAGCTTCTCCGCCAAGTCCACGCGCCGCAAGCGCCCACCCGGCGCTTTCGACAAATGGTGCAGCAATACAAAGTCACCAAAGCTCAGGCCATGATGGCCGCCCAAGACCGTATCCAGCCGCCGTACCGCCAGCGCTTGCGCCCGCGCCAGCCGCAGGCAAAACTCCAGCGCCACTCCCGATATCTCTTCTTGATCCATGATTTCTCCTTGATAAATACTTGATTAGGCAAGTATATAGCAAAAAATAAGGAAAGGGTGCTTTTAATCGGAAATAAAAAAGGCCGCCTGGGTGGCGGCCTTCGGGTCAGGCTAGCGCGGGATTAGCGGTCGCCCCAGCTGCGGCGCTGGCTGTCGGGACGTGGATTGCTGCCCTTGTAGCCGCCGCTGCCTTCGCGGCGGAAGCCGCCTTCGCTGCCGCGGTAGCCGCCTTCGCGCTGGCCGCCTTCGCTACGGTAGCCGCTGCCTTCGCTGCGGAATGGGGTGCTTTCGCTGCTGCGGTAGTGGCCTTCCTTGCGTGGACCGGTGGTACCTGGCTTGCTGAAGCTGCGCTGGCCTGGTTTGCGGTTGTCGCCTGGTTTCCAGCCTGGACGCGGGGCGCGCGGCGGGGCGGATTTCTTCGGCTCGTAACCTTCCACCACATTGACCGGGATGGTCTGCTTGGTGAAGCGTTCGATGCGCTTGACGTGCATGCCTTCGGAGTGGTTCACCAGGGAGATGGCGAGACCGTTGCGGCCGGCGCGGCCGGTACGGCCGATGCGGTGCACGTAGTCTTCCGGGAACTTCGGCAGGTCGTAGTTGAACACGTGGGTGATGTTCGGCACGTCGATGCCGCGCGCGGCGACGTCGGTGGCGACCAGCACTTTCACGTTGCCGCGGCGCAGGCCGTCCAGGGTGCGGTTGCGCGCGCCTTGGTGCATGTCGCCATGCAGGGCGGCGGCGGAGAAGCCGGCGATGTTCAGGCGGTCGGCGATGGTGTCGGCGTCGCGCTTGGTGGCGGTGAAGACCACGGCCTGGTCCAGCGATTCGTCACGCAGCAGATGGTCCAGCAGGCGGTTCTTGTGAGACAGGTCGTCCACGAAGTGCACGCGCTGCGAGATGTTTTCGTGGCGGTTGCTGGTGCTGGTGATCTGGATGACCAGCGGGTCCTTGGTGATGCGGCGCGCCATATTGCCCACCACGCCGTCCAGCGTGGCCGAGAACAGCATGGTCTGGCGGGTGGCCGGGGTGGCTTCGACGATTTTTTCGATATCGTCGATGAAGCCCATGTCCAGCATGCGGTCGGCTTCGTCCAGCACCAGGATTTCCAGCTGGGAGAAGTCGATCTTGCCCGATTCCATATGGTCGATCAGACGGCCGGGGGTCGCCACCAGAATCTCTGGATTGCGCGACAGCAGTTGCATCTGTTTCGGGTAAGGCATGCCGCCCAGGATGGAAACAGCTTTGATGCGGCGCAGGTTGACGCTGTATTTATCGGTATTCGTGGTGACTTGCAGCGCCAGTTCGCGGGTCGGGGTCAGCACCAGCATCTTCGGCTGGGCGGGACGGAAGCGTGGGCGCTCGCCGCGCGCACGCGCAGCTTGCAGTTCTTGATTGTGAGTGCGGCCACCTGCCGCAGGTTCGGCGTCGGCCAGGCGGTGCAGCGATGGCAGCATGAAGGCTGCCGTCTTGCCGGAACCGGTCTGCGAAGACACCAACAGGTCTTTCCCTTGAATCGCGGCAGGCACGGCCTGCTCCTGTACCGGCGTCGGCTTGGTGTAGCCGGCGTCGGTCAGGGCTTTCAGGATGGAGGGATTCAGACCAAGGGTTTCAAACGTCATTCTTATCTTTCGTAAAAATCAGGCGCTCGTGCGGAAAAGCAGAACGCAGAATAGCAACGCTAACCAATAACGAAACGACTCTAATACTTTAGAAATTTCGGCACAAAAGCTTTGCGCCGGGACTGTGTCAGGTTTCGACACATAAGGCGGAGGGCTTTAAGCGGCAGCCAGATGGGATGCCGACAGAGGTTCGCGAAGCTGCTAGTTGTGTAATTCTTTGCAGCTGCGGGGTGTTGCAGCGCACAAGATGTAACTATACCGTATTTCCGAGCTTTTTGCACGGGTTTTTGTTGGCACCGCTGCAATGAAGCATAAAGTTAACATTAACTAATGGTATCCGGCTGCAAGCCTGCCGCATGCATCCCGGCCTTGCAAAATAATAATTTTGCGAATTTAACCCCGTTTTGTCCTGTGCTCCGTTTAATACCGTGAGTCGAATAACAGACCATAAGGGTTAAATCATGTTGATGCGAATATTTACATTTTTGCTGCTCCTGCTCGCGGCCCAGGCCCAGGCGCAGATCGCGCGCTGGCCGCTGATGCGGGTGCCGGAGGCGAGTGAGCCGGTGCGCCTGCAAAGCCTGGCGATACGCGGCGCCGTCAGCGGCAGCATGGCGGAAACCACGGTGCGCATGGTGTTCTTCAACCCGAACCTGCGCCAGCTGGAGGGAACGCTGGAATTTCCGCTGGCCGAGGGCCAGCAGCTGACCGGTTTCTCCCTCGATATCGAGGGCGCGCTGCGGCCTGCCGTGCCGGTGGAGAAAAAACGCGGGCGCGAGATTCTGGAGGCCGAGGAGCGGCGCGGCATCGATCCGGGCCTGCTGGAGCAGACCGCGGGCAATCAGTTCCGCTTGCGCGTGTATCCGATTCCGGCCGGCGGCAGCCGCACGGTGGAGCTGCGCTATGTCGAAACGCTGAAGCGCGAGCAGGGCCGCCTGGCTTGGCTGCTGCCGCTGTCCTACGGCGCCTTGCCGCAGGATACGCGGCTGGAACTGGATTTGGACGGGGTGCGGGAAGCGCCGGCGCTGATCGGCGCGTCCGGCCTGCTGAATTTTGAGCGTCACGCCGGCGGCTATCGCGCGCGGCAGGCGCGCCCCCTGAAAGCTTCGGATGGCGCGCTAAAGCTGCTGCTGGACGCCGACCTGGCGCAGCGCGTGTATGCGCAGGAGTTTGGCGGTGCGCGCTACTTCATGGCTGAACTGCCGGTCGGCACGCAGCGCGTGGCGCGTGCGCTGCCGAAGGTGGTGGGCCTGCTGTGGGACAGCTCCGGTTCCGCCGCCAGCCATCCGCACGAAGCGCAGCTGCAGGCATTGGACCGGTATTTCAAGGCGCTGGGCCGCGCCGAAGTGCGTCTGGTCCGCCTGCGCGACCGCGCCGAAGCGCCGCAAGTCTTCCGCATCGCCGATGGCGACTGGGAGACTCTGCGCAAGGCGCTGGTCTCCACCGTCTATGACGGCGCCAGTGCGCTGGGCGACTGGAAGCCGCAAGCCGATGTGGGCGAATATCTGCTGTTCAGCGATGGCTTGAGCAATTACGGCAGTCAGCGTTTCCCGGCGCTGGCGGCAAACCAGCGCCTGTATGCGCTGGCGCCGCAGCTGGGCGCGGACACGGCGCGCCTGGCCTTGCTGGCGGAACGCAGTGGCGGCCAATTGATCGCCATCGATCCGCAGCGACCCGAGGCGGCGGCGGAAGCCTTGCTGAGCGATGGTCTGCAACTGCGCGCCATGAACGCTGCCGGCGCCGGCGAGCTGCTGGCCGATGTGGCTGGCGCGCGCGATGGCCTGTTGCGCGTTGCGGGCAAGCTGGCGGCCGCCACGGCCCGCGTCGAGCTGACGGTGCTGGAGCAAGGCAAGCCGCGCGCCATCGCTTTCGACATCGATGCCGCCACGCCGTCCGGCAGCCTGGCCGCGTGGTGGTGGGCCAGCCGCAAGCTGCAGGAGCTGGATGGCGAGCATGAGCTGCGGCGCGGCGCCATCCGCCGCCTGGGCGCGGAATTCGGCATTCCCACCCGCGAGACTTCGCTGCTCGTGCTGGAAAGGCTGGAAGACTACGTGCGTCACGAGGTGCTGCCGCCTGAGTCCATGCGCGCCGCGTATGAAAAGCTGAAAATGGTGCGCGGCCAGCAGCTTGCGCAGAAGCGCCAGAAGCAGCTGGATAGTGTGGTGCGCGCTTTCGAGCGCAAGGTCGCATGGTGGGAAAAAGGCTATCCCAAGGATCTGCCTTTGCCAGTGAAACCGAGGCCGCCCGTGGTTCTGCAGGATGGCGTATATCGGCGCAGCGAATCGCCGCAAGCGATGCTGCTGCCCGCGCCGGCACCGGCCGCGCCGCCGCCCCCGTCTTACCTTGCACCCGGCGGAATGGCGTCGAACTTTGCCCGCGCCGAGACCCGCATGGTGACGGTGACTGGTTCAAGCATCTCATCCCGCGATGTCGAGCTGGCGGCGGCGCAGAATGGCGGCGTATCCATCGCGCTGAAGAAATGGCAGGCCGATGCGCCCTATATCCAGCGCATGAAGGCTGCAGCGCCGGACAGGATTTATGCCGTGTATCTGGATGAACGTCCTTCTTATTTGAACAGCAGCGCCTTCTTCCTCGATGCCGCCGGCATCCTGTTCGACAAGGGGCAGCGCGAGCTGGCTTTGCGTGTGCTGTCGAACCTGGCCGAGATGGAGCTGGAAAACCGCCAGGTGCTGCGCGTGCTGGGCTACCGCCTGATGCAGGCCGGCGCGCCCGAGCTGGCGGTGCCGGTATTCGAGCAGGTGCAGTTGCTGGGTGAGGAGGAGCCGCAATCCTTCCGCGATCTGGGCCTGGCGCTGGCCGATTGCGGGCGCTGGCAGCGCGCCGTGGACCAGCTGTACGAGGTCGTGCTGCGGCCCTGGGATGGGCGCTTCCCCGAGATCGAACTGATCGCGCTGGCCGAAATGAATGAGACGCTGGCGAAAGCGCAGGCCAAGGGTGTCAAGGTGGACGTAGGCCAGATCGATTCGCGCCTGTTGAAAAACCTGCCGCTGGATCTGCGCGTGGTGCTGACCTGGGATGCGGACAATAGCGATATGGACTTGTGGGTGACCGATCCGAACGGCGAGCGCTCCTTCTATGGCCACCGCCTGACGTACCAGGGCGGGACGATGTCGCCCGATATGACGGGCGGATATGGGCCGGAAGAATTCTCGCTGCGCCATGCGAAGCCCGGCGTCTACCGGGTGGAGGCCAATTTCTATGGACACCAGCAGCAGATCGTCGCCGGCGCCACCACCTTGCAGCTGAAGTTCAGTACCGGCTTTGGCACGGCGGCGGCCAGGGATCAGATGGTGACGCTGCGCCTGGCGGGACAGGGCAGCACGGTGCTGGTCGGCGAGTTTGAAGTGAAGCCGAAGAAGTAAGCCTTAGTCCTGCGGCACTTGCAGGCGCTCCAGCAGCTCCTGCGGTACCGGATAGTTTGGATAGGCTTGGCGGAAGCGCGGCCATTCCGCCTGCGCATCGCGCCGCAGACCCGCTTTCAGCATTTCGTCGATGGCCGCCAGCCACGCCTCGGGCGATACGGCGTCCTGTTGAGGGGACATGATCCTCGACCCTGTGATCTGGACCCGGCGTTCTTTGATTGCGCCGCCTGAAGCCGGCGGCGGTGCGCCGAACGATGGCGCGGGATGGGCGGGCAGTGTCAACGCGGCGGGCGGAGCAAGCTTCAATTCCGGCATGGCTTGCGGAGCGCGGTGGAGCTCCCGCGCCACAACATCGTTCGCGTTCGCCGGTGGCGCGGCGCGTTCGGCATCATTCGGCGCGGCTGGAGCCGGAGCTGGAGCCGGAGCTGGAGCTGGAGCTGGAGCCGGAGCCGGAGCCGGAGCGGCGGAACGGCTGGGCTTTACAGGTTGAGCGACGCTTCGTTTTTCCAAGTCTTTGTCCGCCGGTGCATCCTGTGCCGCAGGAATGGCGTTTTCCGTGTCTGCGGTGGCTGGAGCCGGCGCAGGTTCGGCCGCCGGCTGCGGCGCGGCGATTTGCGTTTCGTGCTCCTGCAATTTCAGCACCACGCTCAAGCTCAGCACGAAGGATGCGGCCAATCCCAGCGGCAGTTGCCAGCGCGTCCAGCGTTTGCGCGCGGGTGGCTGCGCGGCGGGCGGCGTTGCCGGTGCGTCGTTGGCGGCCGGTGTGGCAGGATGTACGGACGCAGGCGCGGCAGCGAGATCGGCCTGCACGGCGGCCAGGATGGCTGCGTCCAGCGCGGCGGACGGCGCGGGCTGCGGCAGAGCCGCCAGCTTGCGCTCCAGTTCCTGCTGATCCAGCTCGTCCTTGTCGGCTTTCATGCTTTTTCCTCTTGCGGCTTGGCTTCATGCGCGAAATGTTCGCGCAGCTTGCGCATGGCATAGCGTAGCCTGCTTTTCACAGTTTCGCCCGGAACCTCGCACAGTTGCGCGATTTCCTCGATGCTCAGGCCACTGAAATGCTGCAGCACCAGCGCATCTTTCTGCTCGGCGGGAAGCTGGCGGATGGCCGCATACAGTGCGCCGGTCTGCTGGCGCTGATCGAGCGCGGCATCGGCCAGGGTGGCGGGCGGCGCCGCTTCGGCCAGCATATCGGCGATGAAGTCGGCCTCCTGCGCCATATCGCCCAGCAGTACATCCTGCTGCTGGCGCTGCAGATCGCTCAGGCGGTTGCGGGCGATCTGATACAGCCAGGTGCGGAAGCTGCCCTGCGGCTGATAGCGGCTGCGCGCGTGGTGCAGGGCCAGCCAGCTGTCCTGCGCCACCTCGTCCACCCATTCACGGCGCGCGGAACGCCAGGCGATAAAGCGGTACAAGCCGCGGCTGTGGCGGCGATACAGCTCCTGGAAAGCAGCCAGATTGCCGTCGCGGTAGCACAGCATCAACTCATCGTCAGGCAGCTCGGACATGGATAGCCAGCGCGGCGCGAACGCTTACTGGTAATCGCTGGCGTTCAGGCCCATCACATGCGAGAAGCCGCCGTCCACATAGATGATGTCGCCGGTGATGCCGGAGGACAGGTCGGACAGCAGGAAGGCTGCCGTATTGCCTACTTCCTCGATGGTGACGTTGCGCCGCAGCGGCGCATGGCTGGAGGCGAAGCCCAGCAGCTTGCTGAAGTCCTTGATGCCGCTGGCGGCCAGGGTCTTGATCGGGCCGGCCGAGATGCCGTTGGAGCGGATGCCATGCTGGCCCAGGTTCTCGGCCAGGTAGCGCACCGAGGCCTCCAGCGAGGCTTTCGCCAGGCCCATGGTGTTGTAGAAGGGGATGGCGCGCATCGCACCCAGGTAGGACAAGGTGAGCAGCGAGGCGCCGGGACGTAGCAGCGGCAGCGCGGCCTTGGCCATGGCCGGGAAGCTGTAGGCCGAAATATCGTGGGCGATGCGGAAGTTCTCGCGCGTTAGGCCATCGAGGAATTCGCCGGCGATCGCCTCGCGCGGGGCGAAGCCGATGGCGTGCACGAAGCCGTCCAGATGCTCCCATTGCCGGCCCAGATCGGCGAACAGCGCAGCGATCTGCTCATCGCTGCTGACGTCGCAGTCGAAGACCAGCGTGCTGCCGAATTCGGCGGCGAATTCGGTGATGCGCTCCTTGAAGCGTTCGCCGACATAGGTGAAGGCAAGTTCCGCACCCTCGCGGTGACAGGCTTGGGCAATGCCGTAAGCGATGGAACGGTTGGACAGAACGCCCGTGATGAGAATTTTTTTGCCTTGCAAGAAAGCCATGATCACTCCACACAAAACTGCTGCCATGACCGGTGCGCGCGAACGGCCCGGTCCATATGGCTTATTGTTATTTGAACTACGTTTACCGGCAGGCCGGAAACCGGTGCCGCAAGAGTGGAATTGTAGGGGGAGAGCAGCGCGACTGCAACAGATGTGCCGCAGTCGCGCGTTGCCGGTGTATCAGCGGATTAATTGCTGCGGCGGTGATTGGCTTTTTTGCCGGCTTCGGCGCGCGAGACGCGGGCCTTGACCAGGGAGACCGGAGCATTACCGTTCGATTTGGCGGCGCCGGCCTGGCGGTAATTGCTGCGCTTGTTGCCGCCACGGTCGGCTTCCAGCGCCACGGTGGCGTTGTCGGCGATTTCGGGCGCGATATCGTTGGCGCTGGCCGAGGTTTTCGGCACCAGGATGGTGGAGCCGGCCTTGAGCAGGGTCTTCTGCGGGATATTGTTGGCCTGGCGGATCACTTCCGGCGTGGTGCCGAAGCGCGAGGCCAGGGTTTCGATGCGTTCGCGCGCGCTGGTGATCTTGTGCGTGGTCCAGCTCGACAGGGCACGGCCCCATTGCGCCAGGTTCAGGTGGAATTTTTCCGCGTTTTCCTTCGGCAGCAGGATCTGGGTCTGCTCGCTGCCGACGATCACCGGGCGGTTGAACTGCGGATTCAGCGCCTTGAACTCGTCGATCGACAGCTCGGCCAGCTGGGCGGCCAGGGCCAGGTCGATGTCGCTGGTCTTGTCGACGGCGGTGAAGTAAGGCTGGTTCTGGATCATCGGCAGGGTCAGGCCATACTGGGCCGGATTGGCGACGATATTCTTGACCGCTTGCAGCTTCGGCACGTAATTGCGGGTCTCGGCCGGCATCAGTTCGGCCAGGCTCTCGAAATCGGTGGGCTTGCCGGCGGCCTGGTTGCGCTTGATCGCCTTCTGCACCGAGCCTTCGCCCCAGTTATAGGCGGCCAGGGCCAGCTGCCAGTCGCCGAACATATCGTACAGGCGCTGCAGATAGGTCAGGGCGGCGTCGGTCGAAGCCAGCACGCTGCGGCGTTCGTCCTTGAAGGCATTCTGCTTCAGGTTGAAGTCGCGGCCGGTGCCCGGCACGAACTGCCACATACCGGCCGCATTCGCGGTCGACAGGGCTTGCGGGTTGAAGGCGGACTCGATGAAGGGCAGCAGGGCCAGTTCGGTCGGCATGCCGCGCTTTTCCAGTTCGCTCACCACATGGTAGAGATAGAGCGAGGCGCGGCGGGTGGTGCGGTCGATATAGTCGGGACGGGTGCTGTACCAGTTGACATGGCGCGTCACCAGGGAATTGTCCACGTCCGGAATCGCGTAGCCGGAGCGGATGCGGCCCCAGACGTCTTTTTCGCGGTAAGCCTCTTCCCCGGCCGGCTTGGCGGCAGTCTTGGCGGAAGCGGGGAGATCGGAAGCGGAGGATTTGGCCGTGGCGGGCGAGGACAGCGGGATCAGATTCGTCGCGGCGGCGGTGTCGCCAGCCTGGCTGATCGCGGGCGCTGCGCCGATTACGAGCGCCGCCAACAGGGGGGTGTACTTAATTCGTGCTTGCATAGTGTTCCATTGTTGTCGCGAGAGAAACATCGGACGGACTATCATTAAACGTGGAGTGTAAGTAAGTTGCGGGGGGCGAGTCAAGGAAATATGTCATCCGGATGACAGTTTATTTGCGCTAATAATGACCGCAAATACATGGGAATTAACATAAAACTTACGTTAAATAGCGGTATTTGGCACGATGCGCACCGGGTGCGTACAATGCTGGCTGAGAGCAATGATTTACTTCAAGGAATAAGCTGATGAGTACCCCTGCCGCCGAGCGCGACGCCGTGATCGCCGCCACCGAAGAATGGCTGGAAAAGGCCGTGATCGGCCTCAACCTGTGTCCTTTTGCCAAGTCCGTGCATGTGAAAAAGCAGGTGCGCTACGTGGTGTCGGAGGCCACCACCCCGGAAGAGCTGCTGGAGCAGCTGATGGACGAGCTGCAACTGCTGGCCGACACCGAACCCGAGAAAGTCGATACCACGCTGCTGATCCACCCCCATGTGCTGACCGATTTCGAAGACTACAACGAGTTCCTCGACGTGGCCGACGCCGCGCTGGAAGACATGGAACTGGTGGGCGAGCTGCAGGTGGCGAGCTTCCATCCGGACTACCAGTTCGCCGACACCGAAAAAGACGATATCGGCAACTACACCAACCGTGCGCCCTATCCGACCCTGCACCTGCTGCGCGAAGACAGCATCGACCGCGCCGTGGAAGCCTTCCCCGACGCCGAAGACATCTTCGAAAAGAACATCGAAACGATGGAAAAGCTGGGCCACGAAGGCTGGGCCAAGCTTGGCCTGAAAGTGAAGTAATGGCCGACGACGCATTGCCCGAACGGCCGGACACGCCCTGTGTCGCGGTTTGCTCCACCACCTTCGATGAAATCTGCCGCGGCTGCGGCCGCAGCTATGTCGAAGTCGCCCACTGGGTCTCGATGAGCGCCGAAGAAAAAGAAAAAGTCTGGGTGCGCATCCTGTCCCAAGGCTACCCCCGCCGCAACGGCTGACTCCCGCCCCTTTGCGCCAAAGCAAACAATGCCCACTTCTGGTGCCTGGCGCCAGAAGTGGGCATTTGCCGATTTAGATTCACTCAATAGCTGCCGATGAAGTCTTTCTTGCCGATGTCGAGGCCGTTGTGGCGCAGGATGTCGTAGGCGGTGGTGGCGTGGAAGAAGAAGTGGGGCAGGGCGTAGTGCAGCAGATAGGTCTGGCCGACGAAGTGCTTGGTCTTTTCGCCGCTGCCGGTGGTGATGGCGCGCGCTTCGCTGCCTTCGATCGCGTCCTGCGGCAGGCTGTCGAGGAAGGTCAGGGTGCGCGTGATGCGCAATTTCAGCTCGGCGATGGTCTTTTCCGTGTCCTCATAGGCGGGCACGTCCTGGCCGGCCAGGCGGGCACCCGCGCCTTTGGCGAAGTCGGCGGCAATCTGGATCTGGCGCGTGAAGGGCAGCATGTCCGGGAACAGGCGGAATTGCAACAACGCGTTCGGATCGAGCTTTTTGTCCTCGACATGGGCTTCGGCTTTCACCAGGATGGCGTGCAAACTGTTCAGGATCTGCTTGAACACGGGGATGGATGCGGAATACATGGAAAACGACATGGCAGGCTCCTGTTAAAAAGTTTGGCGATCATAGCAAGTTTGCGCCGCTTGTGCCGGGTCAATGTGTTGCTTTGTGATGGCTGTTCGCCCGTTTTATGTGCATAATTGCTGTTAGATAATTGTCTGATTGCCCAACCGATGCCATTTCAACCAGCCGCCACGGCACCGCTTCTGCATGGCCAGTAATATTTATCGCAGCCTGCGCCTCCGACTGAGCGCCCTCTACGGCCTATCCATCTACGGCGCCTTGTTGCTGGTAGTGTTTGGCGGCCTTGTCATTCCCGCCATTATCGGCAGTTATCTGCTGATCGGCGTGCACGAGCAGCAGTCGGCGCGCACCGCGCTCAATGAGTCGCTGCAGCGCAATGCCGATATCCTGGCCTTGGGCATGCAGGAATCCTTGTGGAATATGAATGCCGAATCGGCCAATTCCCTGGTCGAATCGGTGATGCGCGACCGTTCGGTGCTGCAGGTGGAAGTCACGGGCCAGGCCGATACCCAGTTCATTCATGTGGAGGCACCCAAGCGCTCCATTGGCAATGTCTACCGCGCCGAGCGCGAAATCATGGTGCGCGGCGAGCGGATCGGCCGCATCATGGTCGAGATGGACGATGCGCGCAGCCAGCAGGAGCTGCGCGAGAAACAGCTGTCCTATGTCTTCGTGCTGGCGGCGCAGCTGACGGTGTCGCTGGTGCTGATCGTGCTGTTCCTGAACGCGCGCCTGATCAAGCCTTTGCGCAAGCTGATGCGCTTTTCCGACCGCCTCTCGCATGGCGACTTCGAAACGCGCATGGAGCTGTCCAGCGGCGATGAGCTGGGCCGCCTGGCCGGCCAGCTGGAGCAGATGCGGGTGGCGATCAAGCACCTGTTCGAGGATATCGGCCAGCGCGAGGAGCGTTTCCGCACCATCGTGACCCAGGTGCCGGGTGCCGTGTTCCGCTTCCGTCCCGATGGCCCCATCGACTTCGTCAGCGATGCCATCGAGGATATCTCCGGCTACAGCGCCGCCCAGTTCATGCGCAGCACCACCCACTCCTGGGCCAACCTGATCTGCCCGGAAGACCGCAAGATGCAGCGCCGCGCCGTGACCCAGGCGATCAAGGATGGGCGGCCTTACGAAATCGAATACCGCATCATCGACGCCAGCGGCACCGAGCGCTGGGTGGCCGAGAACGGCCAGCCGCAACCCTCCGACGCCGGCAGCGCGCCCTGGGTGGATGGCATCATCTCCGACATCAGCCCGCGCAAGAACAATGAGATGCGCATCGAAGCCCTGCTGGCCGAGCAAAGCGCGATCCTGGACAACGTGATGTTCGGCGTGATGTTCGTGCGTAACCGCGCCATCGTCTCCGTCAACCGCCGCTGCGAAGAACTGTTCGGCTACGAGCCGGGCCAGATGCTGGGCAGCTCGACCTCGATCGTATTCCCGACCTCCTTCGACTTCGAATCGGCCGGCGCGCGCCAGTACCCGACCCTGAGCAACGGCGAATACTTCAGCGAGGAGCGCCACTACCGGCGCAAGGACGGCACGCTGTTCTGGTGCATGGTCAGCGGCTGCGCCATCGACCATAGCCGCCCGAACGAAGGCAGTATCTGGGTCTACGCCGATATCACGGCGCGCAAGGAGGCCGAGGACAAGCTGCGCCTGTCGGCCACCGTGCTGGAGCACATCGCCGACGGCGTGATGGTGATCGATGCGCGCGGCACCATCGTCGCCGTCAATCCGGCCTTCACCCAGATCACCGGCTATACCGAAGAGGAGGCGCTGGGCCGCGACCGCATGCTGACCCGCTCCGGCCGCCAGGACGACGCCTTCCACGAAGGCTTGTGGAAGGAGCTGGAAACCACCGGCTATTGGCGCGGCGAGATCTGGAACCTGCGCAAGAACGGCGAGCAGTATCTGGAGTGGCTGACGCTGAGCGCTGTGCGCGACAGCCGCGGCATTGCCACCTATTATGTGGGCGTGTTTAGCGACATCACCCAGGTCAAGGAGTCGCAGGAAAAACTCGATCACCTGGCCCACCACGATCCGCTGACCGCGCTGCCCAACCGCCTGCTGTTCAACGACCGCCTGCAGCACGCCTTGCAGCGCGCCGGGCGCGAAGGCGAGCAGCTGGCGCTGCTGTTCATCGATCTGGACCGCTTCAAGAACGTCAACGACACCCTGGGCCACCACATCGGCGACGAGCTGCTGAAACAGGTGGCGCATGCCTTGTCGGACAAGCTGCGCGAAGGCGATACCCTGGCCCGCCTGGGCGGCGACGAATTCATCGTCCTGCTGGAAAACGTGGACGGGCAGTTCAGCGCCAGTCTGGTGGCGGAAAAGCTGGTGGGCATGTTCGAGCAGCCCTTCATGGTGGCGGGACACGAGCTGTTCGTCACCTGCAGCGTCGGCATCAGCCTGTTCCCGGAGGATGCGCAGGACATCAATATGCTGATCCGCAATGCCGACGTGGCCATGTACCAGGCCAAGGCGCGCGGCCGCAACGGCTACCGCTTCTACGCGCCGTCGATGACGGGCGAGGGCGTCGAGCGCCTGCGCCTGGAAACCTTCCTGCGCCGCTCCATCGAAAAGGAAGAGGTCTTCCTCAACTACCAGCCCCAGGTCGAAATCGATACCGGCAAGCTGATCGGCGTGGAAGCGCTGCTGCGCTGGAACCATCCGGAACTGGGACTGGTGCCGCCGTTCCGTTTCATTCCCCTGGCCGAGGATACGGGCTTCATCAACCAGCTGGGCAAATGGGTGCTGTACGAAGCCTGCCGCCAGATGGTGCGCTGGCAGGAGGCCGGCCTGCATGTGCCGAAGATCGCCGTCAACCTCTCGGTCAAGCAGTTCGAACGCGGCTCCATCGTCAGCATGGTGGCTGACATCCTGCGCGAAACGGGGCTGGAACCGCAGCGCCTGCAGCTGGAAGTGACGGAGTCGGTCATCATGAACACCGGCGACGCCATGGCCTTCATCAATGATCTGCACAAGATCGGCGTCGGCCTGGCGATCGACGATTTCGGCACCGGCTATTCCTCGCTGGCGTATTTGAAGCAGTTGCCGGTGCAGACGCTGAAGATCGACCGTTCCTTCATCAAGGACATCTCCACCGACGTCAACGACGAAGCCATCGCCATCGCCATCATCCAGCTTGGCAAGAGCATGAACCTGTCGGTGATCGCGGAGGGCGTCGAAACCGACGAGCAAGCGGCTTTCCTGCTGCGCCACGGTTGCAACCAGGCGCAAGGCTACTACTACAGCCGTCCCGTCTCCCCCGAAGACCTGTTGCAGCGCTGGAAAAACTGACCATATAGCTGAGTCCGTGTCCGATTTTGGGGCCAGACCCCAAAATCGGACACGGACTCAGCTATGGCTTAGCGGGCGGTGTGGAGCAGGGCGCGCAGATTGCAGTCCTGCTGCCATTGGCGGCGCTCGGCGCTGCTGGCGGCGAGGCGCTGCATTTCTTCGCCGTTTAGTTCGGCCTGGGTTTCGATCAGGCGCTGGGCGACATTGGCGTCGGGCAGCATGGTGCCGAAGAAGGCGACGGTGTCGTGGCGCTGGATCAGCAGGGTGGGGAAGTTTTCCACATCGAGGTCGCCGACGACGTCGGCGTGGTCTTCGATGTCGACCCAGAGGAAGTATTTGTCCGGATTGCGCGCGGCCAGGCTTTCGAAGGTGGCGCGATAGCTGCCGCAGGTGCCGCACCATGCGGCGCACAGGCAGGCGACGATCAGGCAGTCCTGGGCCAGGGCGGCGGCCACTTCGGCGCGGTTGTCGGTATCAAGGGTGGTGGCGTGCATAGGGTGGGTATTGTACATCGCTGCGCTGGGCCGTTGCTGGCCCGGCGGGTTAAAATACCGGAATGCCGATTATCCTTGCAATTGAAACTTCCTCCGAAATGGCCAGTTGCGCGCTGCTGCGCGGCGACCAGGTTCATTCCCGCGAATCGTCGGGCGTACGTACCCATTCGCAGTCCGTGCTGCCCATGATCCAGGAGCTGCTGGCCGAAGCCGGCATCGCCCTGGCCGATGTCGATGCCATCGCCTATGGCGCCGGTCCCGGTTCCTTTACCGGCGTGCGCACCGCCTGCGGCATCGCCCAGGGTCTGGGCTTCGGCGCGGCCAAGCCGCTGCTGCCTATCGTGACGCTGGACGCCATGGCCCTGGCTTGCCGCCAGCAGCATGGCGCCGGCGCGGTGCTGGCCGTGCTCGACGCCCGCATGAACGAGGTGTATTGGGCGCAGTACCGTTTCGACGGCGAGGCGCCGCTGGCGGTGCTGCCGCCGGTGCTGTCCGCGCCCGAAGGCGTGCAGCCGGCCGCCGTGGATGGCGCGCTCTCCGCCTGCGGCAATGGTTTTGCCGCTTATGCCGAGGCCCTGTCCGGCCTGGCCTGCGCCGCCGGCGCGCATGCGGCGCTGATGCCGCATGCGGTGCAGATCGCGCAACTGGGCCGCATCGCTTTCGCCGCAGGGCAGGGCGTGACGGCCGCCGCCGCCCAGCCTCTGTATCTGCGCAATAAGGTCGCGTACACCAAGGCCGAACGCGAAGAAATGAAGGCTGGCGGAGCGGGCGCATGACGCAGCAATGGGATCTGGCGCGGCTGATTTACGAGCCGATGCAGGATAGCGACCTGGATGAGGTGGTGGCGATCGAGCAGCTCGTTTATCCCCATCCCTGGAGCCGGACCAATTTTGCCGATTCGCTGAACCAGGCTTATCAGGCCTGGGTATTGCGCGACGCTTCGCGCGAGCTGCTGGGCTATTTCCTGATCATGGGCGTGGTGGACGAAGCCCATTTGCTGAACGTGGCCGTGGCGGCGCGCTGGCAGGGCAAGGGATTGGGCCGCTTTCTGCTGAACCAGTCCGTGGCTTGTGCGCGCGGGCTGGGCATGGAATCGATGCTGTTGGAAGTGCGTCCCTCGAACGAGCGGGCGCTGGATATCTACCGGCGCTATGGCTTCATTGAAATCGGGCGGCGCAAGGGTTACTACCCGGCGGCCAACCAGCAACGCGAGGACGCAATCGTCATGCGGTTCGAATTATGAGTCAGACCTCACAACGCAGCGCGGTCTTCCTGGCGGAGATGGGGATCGCTCCGCACTGGAAGCTGCGCCAGCACGCCGATGCGCTGCAGGACGAGGCGCTGGATGCCGAGGTGGTGGATGCAGAAGTGCTGGCCGGGACGCCAGCCGGTATGCCGCATGCCATGGAAGCCGTGCAGGCTGCGCCTGAGCCATCCGCGCCGCAAGCGGCCGCTCCCGCCGTGCCGCCGGCATCGCCTGTGGCCGTGCCGTCCGCCGCGACGCCCTCCGCTGCAGCGCCGGATGACTCGACCGCCTGGTTTGACGATGCGCCAACGCCAGCCCCGGCCCGAGCGGCGGCGGCCCCAGCGCCGCTCCGCGCACCGGCATCCCCCTCCCAGCCCGCGGCGCAGCGCCCGGCCGCACCGCGTCCGCCAGCACCGCCGCTGGACGACTCGACGGCCTGGTTCGACGATGCGCCCATGCCAGCGCCAGCGCCGGCGCCGGCCGCCGCGGCGCCGGCAGCCGGTCCCGTCTCCGATGCCGCCATCGCCGCCATGGATTGGCCGCAGTTGCAAGCCGCCGTCAAATCCTGCACGCGCTGCGAGCTATGCCATAGCCGCAAGGCTGCCGTTCCGGGACGTGGCGACCTGCATGCGCAATGGCTGGTGCTGGCCGCCGCGCCCAGCGCTGCCGACGAAGCCGATGCCGCCGCCGGCGGCCATGCCGGCCCGCTCAGCGCCGAAGCGGGCACGCTGCTGGACAATATGCTGAAAGCCGTCGATCTGAGCACGGCCGAAGGCGCTTACATCGGCACCCTGGTGAAATGCCGCCCGTCCGCCGCCGATGGCGGCGAGCGGGCGCCGAGCGCCGACGAGGTGGCGGCTTGCCGTCCTTTCCTCGACCGCGAGCTGGAATTGAGCGGCGCGCGGCTGCTGCTGGCCATCGGCCACCCGGCCGGCAAAGGCTTGCTGGGCGCCGCCGCGCGCGGCAAGGTGCTGCGCTACGATGGCCGTCCGACCGTGGCGACCTACCATCCGGCCGACCTGCTGCGCCGTCCGGAAGACAAAGGCAAGGCCTGGGCCGATCTGTGCCTGGCCCGTTCCGCCCATGCTGGACGCCTCTGACAGCGCCAGTCCCTTGAGTTACCAGGCGCGCTTCCACCGCGCCTGGGGCCATCTGACGCGGCCCGCGGTGCGCGCCCTGGCCTGGCTGCTGGACTCTCCCGACCTGCTCGATCCGGCCTCGCCGCACTGGCAGGACCGCATCGCCACCCTGGGCCCGCCCAGCGCCGCCACCGCCACCTGGCTGGCCGCGCTGGATGCCGATCCCGCCCCGCTGGAAGCGGCGCTGGGCAACAAGTTCTATTCCCGCCTTGGCCTGTATGCCGAAAAGCTGATGGCCTTCTATTTCGAGCAGCACGGCGTGTTGCAGGCGCATGGCTTGCAAGTGCGTTCGGCGCGCAATGAAACCGTGGGCGAGTTCGACTTCCTGCTGCGGCAGAGGGGAGAGCTGGTGCACATCGAATTCGCCACCAAGTTCTATCTGCTGGATGGCCAGCCCGATCCCGGTAATTTCAACCGCCTGGTCGGTCCCAATCTGGCCGATACCCTGGGCCTGAAAATGCGCAAGATCTTTGCCCAGCAATTGCAACTGGCCTGGCATCCCGCCGCCCAGGCGATGCTGGCGCAGCCGGTGGACAAGGCGCAGGCCTTGATCAAGGGCTGGCTGTTCTATCCGCAGCAGGATCCTCCCGTCTTCGAGGGCGTCAGTCCCGGCCACTGCCGCGGCCATTGGCGCACGCTGGAGGAATTCGGCGCAGTGGCGGGCGAGCGCTTTGTCGTCATGCCGCGCCTGCAATGGCTGGCGCCCCTGAAAGCCACGGCGGCGCCGGTCAATGGCGAGCCGGCGCCGACGCCGCCGGCCCAGGAGCGGGATGCCTTGCAGGCGCTGTTGAGGGAGAAGTTTGCGCAAGACCCGTCGCCGGTGATGGTGGCCACGGTCAGGGAGGAAGCTGGCTGGTTGCTGGAAACCGAGCGCGCCTTTGTCGTGCCGGACGACTGGCGCGAGCGTGCCGCCGCCCGCCGTAGCGCGGGCGACTTGCCCAGCTAGATCAGTGTTTGTGTTCGCCGATCAGCGAGAGCGAATCCTTCTCGCGCTGATTGGCCGCATGCAGGCGCATGATGTAGTACATCAGACCGGCCACCGACAGGCCGAACATGATGATGATGGTGTTCAGGCCCAGGCCCAGGCGCAGCATCATCGAATACATCGCCAGCATGGTCAGGATGGACAGGTTCTCATTGAAGTTCTGCACCGCGATCGAATGGCCGGCGCTCATCAGCACGTGGCCGCGGTGCTGCAGCAGGGCGTTCATCGGCACCACGAAGAAGCCGGACAGCACGCCGATCACGATCAGCAGGGCGTAGGCCACATACACCGAATGCACCAGCGGCATGCAGGCCACGATGATGCCCATGGCGATGCCGAGCGGGATCACGCTCAGCGAGTTGCGCAGGGTGATGATGCGCGCCGACATGACGGCGCCCACCGCCACGCCGATGGCGACCACGCCGACCAGGGTGGTGGCTTTGTCGAAGCTCATGCCCAGCGCCTTCTTGGCCCATTCCACCACGATGAATTGCAGGGTCGCGCCGGCGCCCCAGAACAGGGTGGTGACGGCGAGGGAGATCTGGCCCAGCTTATCCTTCCACAGGATGTTGACGCAGCGGGAGAAGTCGGCGATCAGCTTGACCGGATTGCGTTCCTGGTGCTCGTACACATAGCCGGTATCGGGAATGCGCAGATTGAACAGCGCGGCCAGCACGTACACGAAGCCCAGCACCACCAGGGCCGATTCGGTCACGGTATCGATGCCGGTTTCGATCAGCGGCATATCGAAGTTGAGCAGCATGGTGGCGGTCTTGCCCGCAACCAGGGCGCCGCCCATGACGGTGCCCAGAATAATCGAGGAAATGGTCAGGCCTTCGATCCAGCCGTTGGCGGCCACCAGTTTCTCGGCCGGTAGCAATTCGGTCAGGATACCGTACTTGGCCGGCGAATAAATTGCCGCACCGAAACCTACGATGGCGTAAGCCAAAAGCGGATGGACATGCACGAAGAGCAGCATGCAGCCGAAAATCTTGATCAGGTTGGCGATGAACATGACCCGCCCCTTGGGCAGGGCGTCGGCGAAAGCGCCTACAAAAGCGGCCAACAGCACGTAAAACAGCACGAACGACAGCTTAAGCAGCGGCGTAATCCACGCCGGGGATTTCATCGAAATGAGCAGGTCGATTGCTACGAAGAGCAGCGCATTATCCGCCAGCGACGAAAAGAACTGCGCTGCCATGATGGTATAAAAACCACGATTCATTCTGGGGGGACCTGGAAACTTATCTTGGCGTGCTTTATACCATAAATAAATGACAGTCAGTAGTTTCAACCCTCCAGCGAGGATGCCGCCTTATTGCGACGGAATGCCGCCCACCGGCGCGCGGCTCATGAAGCGGCCAAACAGCAGGCTGGCTTGCTGCTTCGCCAGATTCTGTTCCTGATTGTTGAGCTTGCTGATATCCAGGGGCTTCGGATAGTGTTCGCCCAGTTGCTCGCCGAACAGGCGCCAGGCATAGGCATTCACCATATCGCCTTCCGCCGCATACAGCTGCGTCAGGACGGCGGGCATCTGGCCGTGGCCGCCCACCGCCGCATCGGCAAAATGGCGCTTGCCGACGAAGCGGGGATCTTCGTCCAGCTTGTAGCCGTCTTCTTCCAGCAAGGCCGGGCCTTCATAATAGTATTGCTGGCCCAGCTGCAGCAGGGCATAGATGTCGCCGGCCTTGGCGCGCTTCTGCAACTCCTTCAGCGGCAGCGTGAAGTATGCCTCCGGCGTGTAGTAGCCGCCTTCTTTCATCCGTTCCTTGCGCCGCTCGATCGCCCGCGGTCGGCTTTCCGCCAGCGGGGCTGCGCGCCCGAATGGCGAGCGGGCCCAGGATGGGCTGTCCGGACTGGCCGGTACGAGCGGCACGGCCGGCGCTGCGGCCTTGCCGGCTGGCGCTGCGGCGGTGGAGATGGGCGCGGCCGGTGCTGCCGGCACGCTGCTTTGCTCGGCGGGCCAGGCGAAATACAGAAGGGCTGCGGCCATGGCGGCCAGTACGAAAATATTTTTCATCAATGCGTTTTGAAGCATGCCTGGCTGCCGGCCCGATGGGCTGGCAGCCAGAAAATCATGAAAGACTCAGCTTAGGGAAGGGGGTTGCATGCGCCCCAGCCCCAGCCATTTTGCAGTGCCAGCGTCTGCGCTTCGCGCTGGCTGCACGCCGGGAACTTGTAAGTCATGCGCGATTGCATGCGAGGGGAGATGCAGACCGTGTAAATGGTGGGCGTGGCGCCGTTCGGGCAGGTAGGGCCTGGTGGTTTAGGATTGGGCGGTTGCGGCGTCGGATTCGGATCGGCCGGCGTGGTCCAGATTTCCTGGCCGTGGCGGTGTTCGGCATCCCACAGCGTGATGCTCAGGGCGCCGGTGGTGGCGTTCACGCTGAAGGTATAGTTGCCCGCTGCGCGGCCGCCGGTGTTGCTGCTCCATTTGGGATTGCCGGCATCGTCGTACTGCACCAGATTGCCGTCGCCCTGGATTGCCGTGAAGGTGGCGCCGCTGGAATAGCTGGCCCAGATCGGGGTGCCGCCGGTGCAGGTATTGCTGCGTGGGCGTTTATAGACCACCAGATTGCTGTCGTGCTGCTGAATGACGCAGTATTCGCCGCCGGTTTCGATGAAATCGCCGGCACGCAGCACGCCGCCGGTAGGCAGCTCGCGGTAGCCGGTGGCATGGGCGCTCAGCGAGGCCAGGGCGGCCAGGGCGGCAGCGCAGATTTGCAGGTAACGCATTAAGTTTTCCTTAAGGTTGAAAAAGTGGAAATAATACCTTTAGGAAATCTTGTTAAGACTATCAAAATGTAACAGTGTGGCGGGAATTTGATAGCGTACGGGCTTGACAAGGCGGCCATATCTTTCGTCCGGCTCGGGTAAAATACCGGCTCCCTCATTTTGTCCGGAAACTCCATGCCTAGGCCGATTCTTGCAAGTATCCATATTGACTCGATGAAACATAACCTGGCGCGCGCCAAAGCCTGCGCACCCGGTTCCAAGGCTTGGGCGGTGGTGAAGGCGCATGCCTATGGGCATGGCCTGGAGCGCGCCATGCGCGGCTTTGCCGAGGCCGATGGCCTGGCCCTGGTCGAATTCGATAATGCGGTGCGCCTGCGCGAGCTGGGCTGGGCCAAGCCGATGCTGATGCTGGAAGGTTTCTTCGACGCGGCCGATATCCAGACTATGGATCGCTATCAGTTGAACGGCGCCGTGCATTGCGAGGAGCAGCTGGCGCTGCTGGAAGCGGCGCGTCCCGCGCGCCAGCTCGATGTGCACCTGAAAATGAATACCGGCATGAACCGCCTCGGCTTCAAGCCGGAAGCGTTCCGCGCCGCCTATGCGCGCTTGCGCGCCATCCCGCATGTGGGCGAGATCACCCTGATGACCCACTTCGCCAACGCCGACGAGGCGGCCCATGCCTGCCTGCCGATCCGTGAGCAGATCCGCCGCTTCAAACTGGGCGCGGACGGCCTGGCGGGGCCGCTGAGCTTGTCCAATTCGGCCGGCATCTTCCAGATGGATGCGCTGGATGGCGAACTGGTCAGTGATTGGATCCGTCCCGGCGTGATGCTGTACGGCGGCACGCCGGGCGGCAAGAGTGCCGAGGAGTTCGGCCTGCGCCCGACCATGACCCTGGCCAGCGAAATCATCGGCGTGCAGCAGATCGAGGCCGGCGACTATGTCGGCTACGGCAGCCGTTTCCAGGCGGAAGGCCGCATGCGCATCGGCGTGGTCGCCTGCGGTTACGCCGACGGCTATCCGCGCCATGCGCCGGTCGATACGCCGGTGCTGGTCGATGGCGTACGCACCCGTATCGTCGGCCGCGTCTCGATGGACATGCTGACGGTCGACCTGACGCCGCTGCCGCAGGCGCGCGTGGGCAGCCGCGTGGTGCTGTGGGGCGAGGGCATGCCGATCGACGAGGTGGCAACCGCCGCCGGCACCATCGGCTATGAGCTGATGTGCGCCCTGGCGCCGCGCGTGCCGGTCGCCGAAGGCTGAACATGGCCAAGGCAAAGACCAACTACACCTGCAGCGAGTGCGGCGGCACCAGCAGCAAATGGACCGGCCAGTGCGCCGCCTGCCAGCAGTGGAATACGATGGTGGAGACGGTGATCGAGGCGCCCGGCGCCAACCGTTTCTCGCAAAGCGCGCACCAGGCGCTGGCCCAGACCGCGCCGGTGCTCTCCCTGAAAGATATCGAGGCGCTCGACGTGCCGCGTTTCGGCACCGGCATCGAGGAATTCGACCGCGTGCTGGGCGGCGGCCTGGTGGCGGGCGGGGTGGTGCTGATCGGTGGCGATCCCGGCATCGGCAAATCGACGCTGCTGCTGCAGGCGCTGGCCAATATGGCCCAGCTTAAAAGCGTGCTGTATGTCAGTGGCGAGGAATCGGGCGCCCAGATCGCGCTGCGTGCCAAGCGCCTGGCCGTCGATGCGCATGAGCTGAAGCTGCAGGCCGAAATCCAGCTGGAGAAAATCCTCAATACCCTGCATGAGCTGAAGCCGCAGGTGGCGGTGATCGACTCCATCCAGACCCTGTATTCGGACGCGCTGAGCTCGGCCCCGGGCTCGGTGGCCCAGGTGCGCGAGTGCGCGGCCCAGCTGACGCGCATGGCCAAGCAGAGCGGCGTGACCATCATCCTGGTCGGCCACGTGACGAAAGAGGGCGCCCTGGCCGGACCGCGCGTGCTGGAACACATTGTCGATACCGTGCTGTATTTCGAGGGCGACAACCATTCCAGCTTCCGCCTGGTGCGCGCCATCAAGAACCGCTTCGGCGCGGTCAATGAGCTGGGCGTGTTCGCCATGACGGACAAGGGCTTGAAAGGCGTCTCCAATCCCTCGGCCCTGTTCCTGTCCCAGCACGACAACCAGGTGCCCGGTTCCTGCGTGATGGTGACGCAGGAGGGCACCCGTCCGCTGCTGGTGGAAATCCAGGCCCTGGTCGACGCCAGCCATCTGCCGAATGCGCGCCGCCTCTCGGTGGGCCTGGAGCAGAACCGCCTGGCCATGCTGCTGGCCGTGCTGCACCGCCACGCCGGCATCGCCGCTTTCGACCAGGATGTCTTCATCAACGCCGTCGGCGGGGTCAAGATCACCGAGCCGGCCGCCGACCTGGCGGTGTTGCTGGCGATCAACTCTTCGATGCGTAACAAGGCATTGCCGCGCGGTTTCGTGGTCTTTGGCGAGGTCGGGCTGGCGGGCGAGATCCGGCCCGCGCCGCGCGGCCAGGAGCGGCTGCGTGAGGCGGCCAAGCTGGGCTTCTCGATCGCCATGATTCCCAAGGCGAATGTGCCGAAACAGCCGGTGGAAGGCATGACCATCATCGCCGTCGAGCGCATCGACGACGCCTTCAGCCGCTTGCGGGAACTGCAATAGTTCGTATTTGGCAATTTTGAACTGTTAGGCGATTGAATGCGCAGTAGAATACCGCGTGTTCCCACCGTGGCGCGCTGGCACCACGGCTTGGCGCGCTCCGCGCCATTTACTGTCCTGATACTCAAAAGAGCGATAAAGTGCTAGCAGACCAAAGACAAGCGGCGCGCAAGATCCTGCGCGTGAAGGCAATGATTTTGATGGATGGCGGCACCCCGATGGCGGCCCGCACCTTCGACCTCGGCACCACCGGCATGTCGGTGACGACCGATCATAAGGTCGAGATCGGCAAGCTGGGCCAGGTGGTATTCGAGATGCTGGTGGAGGGCAAACCGCAATTGCTGACTTGCCGTTCAAAAGTCACGCAATGCATTTTCAGCGGCGATGAGTTCAAGGTCGGCTTCGCTTTCCAGAACCTCGATCAGGCCGTACTGACGGCCTTGACGCGCTTTATGCGCTGAGCCGGGGCGGCGGCGGACAGGGCGGGAATTCCGCCTCTGTTCGCTGTTTTGAAAAAGCGCTAAACGTGGATAATAATTAAGATCATCCCTCGGACCATCTATCTTTTCCCACGGATACTCAGCCATGATCAATCCTTCCATCATTTCTACCATGTACGGCAATAGCGGCAGCCTGGGCGGCGTCGGCACGCCTTCGTCCGCCGTTTACGCCAAGGTGGAGCGCGCGCTCGCCAGCCAGGCGGGCGTGGCCCAGCGCCTGAACACCAGCCTGGCCAGCAGCCAGACCCGGCTGTCCGGCCTGGGCCAACTGCAGAGCGCGCTGGCCGACTTCCAGGCCGTGGCCAAGGGTTTGTCGGGCAGCGGGCTGAGCACCAGCGCCACCTCGTCCGGCAAGGGCGTGCTGACGGTGAGCAGCGGCGCCACGGCCAAGGCGGGCAGTTACGCGGTCGATGTCAGCCGCCTGGCCCAGGGCCAGGTCCTGACCAGCGAGACCCAGCTGTCGAACAGCGCCAAGATCGGCACCGGCGCGCCGGCCACGATCAAGGTCGAATTTGGCGTGCAGGGCGATAAGGGCTTTACGCCTGGCAAGGATGGGGGCAAGAGCATCACCATCGACAGCAGCAATAACACCCTGGACGGCCTTGCCTCCGCCTTCAAGGCCGCCGGCATCGATGCCAGCGTGGTCAAGACCGGCGGCGGTTTCGCGCTGGCGATCAAGGGCGCGGACGGTGAAGCGCAGAGCATGCGCATCAGCGTCACGGGCGATGCGGCGCTCAAGGATATGCTGGCGTATAACGGCGCGGCCAATTCCAAGCTGACCCAGACCCAGGCGGCGCAGGATGCGCTGCTGACGGTCAACGGCAAACAGGTCCAGAGCGCCGGCAATACCCTGGACAAGGCCATCGACGGCCTGAAACTGACCCTGACCGGCAAGGGCAAGACCGATATCACGGTGACGCAGGACGCCAGCCAGATCGCGTCCAATGTCGGCAAATTCGTGGACGCTTTCAACAGCCTGAACACCCGCCTGGCGGTGCTGCAAAAAGGCGATCTGAAATCCGGCAATGCCGTGGCCCAGGCCGGCGCCCAGCTCAGCCAGCTGATGCGTACCGGCGGCGGCAATATTTCGACCACGGCGCTGGCCGATGCCGGCATCAGCTTCGACAGCTCGGGCAAGGTTCAGCTCGACGAGAAAAAACTCAAGGCCGCCATCGCCGCCGACCCGGCCGCCGTGTCGGCCCTGTTCACCAATGGCGGCAAGGGCATTGCCGACCAGATGGCGGGCCGCATCGACAGCCTGACGGGCGCCGACAGCACGCTCAAGCGGGAAGTCGCTTCGGTCGGCAAGGAGATCACCAATCTCAACGGCAAGCGCGCCGAACTGTCGAAGGCGCTGACGGCCCAGGCCAATGCGCTGGTCAAGCTGTACACCCAGCAGGAGCAGGCCGGCAACAATCCCGCCCTGCCAGGCTATACCGGACCGCGCTCGCTGTTCGATATGCTGGCCTAAGAACTCGCCGCTGGACGCGCGCAGCGCCTGGTGGTGTCTGCCGCTCGGGCAACACGCCGCTGACCGGTGCCGCCAGCGGCGGCATGCCCACACCTTTACCAGTTCGGAATCCGTCGCCGCCGGCCTTTTTCGCCCCGGGTGCGGCGGGCGCTTGCATTCGGTGGCACAATGCCGGATCATCTCGCTTTTTTGGCGAGTTCCTTTTCATTGGAGGCGGGAATTATGGCGGTGAATGGTTGGGGTAAGCGTTTCGGTCTGGGTCTGCTGGCGGCTGCGGCCATCGTGGGCCAAGCTCAGGCGCAGCAGGAAGAAAAAGTCCTGAACATCTACAACTGGTCGGATTACATCGCCGACGATACGATCAAAAACTTTGAAAAAGAAACGGGCATCAAGGTCCGTTATGATGTTTTTGATAATAATGAAATCCTCAATTCCAAGCTGGCCGCCGGCAAGTCGGGCTATGACATCGTGGTGCCGACCGCGCAGTGGGCACGCCTGCAAATCGATGCCAAGCTGCTGCGCAAGCTCGATAAGAGCAAGCTCAGCAACCTGTCCAATCTGGACCCGCACATCCAGGCCAAGCTGGCCAAGATCGATCCCAACAACGACTACCTGGTGGACTGGCTGTGGGGCTATACCACGGTCGGCATCAACGTCGGCAAGGTCAAGGCCGCGCTCGGCGCCATGCCAATGCCGGACAATGCCTGGGAACTGATCTTCAATCCGAAATACGCATCCAAGCTGAAGTCCTGCGGCGTCTCCTTCCTCGACTCGCCGTCGGAAGTGCTGCCGGCCGCCCTGATCTATCTGGGCAAGCCCGCCTTCTCGACCTCGGCCGCCGATTACACGGAAGCGGGCAAGATGCTGAGCGCCATCCGTCCTTACGTGACCCTGTTCAGCTCCTCGGGCTATATCAATGACATGGCCAACGGCGCCGTCTGCGTGGCCCTGGGCTGGTCGGGCGACATCAATATCGCACGCCAGCGCGCCATCGACGCCAAGAACGGCCAGCAGATCCAGGTGCTGGTGCCGAAGACCTCGGCCGCCCTGATGTTCGACACCATGGCCATTCCGGCCGATGCGCCGCATCCGAACAATGCCCACCTGTTCATCAATTACATCCTGCGTCCGCAAGTACACGCCAGCCTGACCAACAAGGTGTTCTACGCCAACCCGAATGCGGCCAGCGTCAAGCATGTGCGCAAGGATATCGCCGAGAACAAGAATGTCTTCCTGTCCGACGACGACAAGAAACGCATGCAGGCGCCGGAAGCGGTGCCGGCCGATACCCGCCGCAATATCACGCGCGTCTATACCAAGTTCAAGACCGGCATGTAAAAATGATGAAGGCTCCGGCGGCGGACATTCGCATGTCCGCAGCGGGAGCCTGAGCTTCAGTGAAGCTTCGAGCTATTCGTGATAGCGGTCCAGCAGCTTGTGGTGACTTCCCCGGCCTTCCGCCACAATCTCAAACACGATCAGTCCGATCATGCAGGCGAAAATACCCATGGTAAACAGGGTCATCATGATACATGCAGCACCCTTTCAGGCCGCTGCCCCCCTTAGTTGATACAGTTAAACTTTAGCAGGCCAGGGACAATTTTCAAGCCCGGCCGGGGGCTGTCATGCACCGCTGTTGCGGGCTTACTTCACTACCAGGTCGGACGACATCACGGCCTTCAGGTACAGGCTGGCCGGATCGCCCGGCTCGCGCTGCACGAACCACCAGGCGGCGGCCTTGCGCATTTCCCAATCCTGCACTTGGCCCGTCATTAACAGCGCGGCGGTCTGGCCCAGGGTCGGCTGGTGGCCGACGATCAGCACCGCTTCCTTGCCGGCCGGCCAGTTGGCCGCGCGCAGGATGGCGTCGGGATCGGCGTCCGGCGCCAGGTCGGGATGGGTCTTGAACTTGCGGCCCAGCGCCTCCACCGTTTGCAGGGTGCGCACGGCGGGGCTGACCAGGATGCGGCAGTTTTCCGGCAATTGCGAATTCAGCCAGTGACCCATGCGCCGCGCCTGCTTCTGTCCCTTGCCGGTCAGGGCGCGTTCCATATCGGGCAGGTCGGGCCCGCCCGCTTCCGCTTCCGCGTGACGCCACAGTATCAGGTCCATGCTGTCTCCCTGTTCAGCTGCCCGCCTGGTCGGCCGGCGTGCCGAGGATGTCCATCAGATGCTGCTGGGCGCCGAACAGGACTTGCTTGCCGCGCGGCTTGCGCCGCAGGTAGTGGCCGTCCGGTTCCAGCTCCCAGGCATTGGTATTATCCTTCAGATAGGGATTCAGGCCCTCGGTGATGACGCGCCGCTTGAGCGCCTTGTCCAGCACCGGGAAGGCCACTTCGATGCGGCGGAACAGATTGCGGTTCATCCAGTCCGCGCTGGCCAGGTAGACATCGTGGGCCAGGTCGTTGCGGAAGTAATAGATGCGGCTGTGTTCCAGGAAGCGGCCGATGATGGAGCGCACCCGGATATTTTCCGACAGGCCCGGCACGCCCGGCTTCAGCGTGCAGGCGCCGCGCACGATCAGGTCGATCTTCACGCCATCGTGGGAAGCGGCGTACAGCGCGCGGATCACCGACTCGTCCACCAGCGCATTGACCTTGACGATGATGCGGCCCGGCCGGCCGGCGCGCGCGATCTTGGCCTCGTTGCGGATGGCCTTGATGATTTCGCTTTGCAGGGCGAAGGGCGCCAGCCACAGGTGCGTCAGCTTTTGCGGCTTGGTCAGGCTGGTCAGGTGCATGAAGACTTCGTTGACGTCCTTGCCCAGGTGCGGGTCGCAGGTCAGCAGGCCGAAGTCGGTGTAGAACTTGGTCGTGGTCGGGTGGTAGTTGCCGGTGCCGAGGTGGGCGTAGTAGCGCAGCGCGCCTTCTTCGCGGCGGATCACCAGGGCCATCTTGGCATGGGTCTTCAGTCCCACCACGCCGTACACCACCTGGGCGCCGACCTGTTCCAGCTTGTCGGCCCAGTTGATATTGGCTTCCTCGTCGAAGCGCGCCATCAGTTCCACGATCACGGTCACTTCCTTGCCCATGCGCGCGGCGGCGATCAGCGCTTCCATCAGGTCCGAATTCATGCCGGTGCGGTAGACGGTCTGCTTGATCGCCACCACGCTCGGATCGAGGGCGGCGCTGCGCACGAAGTCGATCACGGTCTGGAAGCTCTGGAAGGGATGGTGCAGCAGGATGTCGTGCTCGCGCAGGGTGGCGAAGATATCGCCGCTGGCCACTTTCGTGACCGAACCGGGGAAGAAGGGCGGGAAGCGCAGCGAGGCGTCCTTGACGTGCTCGATGATCTCGTTCAGGCGCACCATATTCACCGGGCCGTCGACGCGGTACAGGCGGCTCTGGTCGAGGCTGAACTGGTCGAGCAGGAATTGCGACAGTTCGGGCGGGCAGTTCTTGGCCACTTCCAGCCGCACCGAGCGGCCGAACTGGCGGCCTTGCAGCTCGCCTTTCAGGGCCTGGCGCAGATTTTTCACCTCGTCCTCGTCCACCCACAGGTCGGAGTCGCGCGTCACGCGGAACTGGGAATAGGCGATCACTTCGCGCCCGGCGAACAGGTCCGAGATATGGGCGTGGATGATGGACGACAGCAGGCAGAAGGCAATGCCGCCGGTGCCGTCCGACAATTCGTCCGGCAGGCGGATCACGCGCGGCAGCACGCGCGGCGCCTTGACGATGGCGATGGCGGTGCCGCGGCCGAAGGCATCCTTGCCGCTCAGGGCGACGATGAAGTTCAGGCTCTTGTTGACCACTTGCGGGAAGGGGTGGGCCGGATCGAGGCCGATCGGGGTCAGCAGGGGGCGCACTTCGCGCTCGAAATACTCCTTGACCCAGGCCCGCTGCGCATCGTTGCGCTCGCTATGCCGCAGCAGGTGCACATTCCTGGCCGCCAGTTCCGGCAGCACTTCGGTATTCAAGACTTCGTACTGGCGCTTGACCAGGGCGTGGCATTCGTTGCTGACCCGGTTCAGCGTCGCCACCAGGGCCGGGTGCTCGGACAGGGCGCCATCGACGCTGGCCGCCGCCAGCAGGCTGGCCACGCGCACTTCAAAGAATTCATCGAGATTGCTGCTGACGATGCACAGATAGCGCAGGCGCTCTAATAAAGGAATCGCCGGATCCTCGGCGTTGGCCAGCACGCGCCGGTTAAACATCAGCTGGGAGATTTCGCGGTCCAGCAGGATGCTGTTCCTGTTCGCTTCCATACGCATATCAGGCTTCATGGTTGGTCTATTACTTTTCATTAACAGATGATTAATTTTAGCCTTTTTTTCACATCAGCGCGGCCCGCGAGAGAGTGTAAATGTGAAATATGACAACTTCGTGACTTGCTGTCATATTTGCCCGGAAAGGGGCGGGGAAATATGACAAAGCAGGCCGCCGCCCCTCTGGAAACGCCAAAGTCATAATTTTTTTCATATGTCATAAAGCTGTCATATTGGTTCGCTAGACTGCGCAGCATTCAAACCGTAACCCCCAAAGAGGATCTTTGATATGCGTATGAAACAACTGTTGACCACTTTCGTAGTAGGCGCTTCCGCTGCCCTGGCGTTCGGCACGGCAGCCGCGGCCGACATGACCGGCGCCGGCGCGACCTTCCCTTACCCGATCTATGCTAAATGGGCTGAGCAGTACAAAGCCGCCACCGGCAACGGTTTGAACTACCAGTCCGTCGGTTCCGGCGCTGGCGTGAAACAGATCAAGGCCAAGACCGTCGATTTCGGCGCCACCGACAGCCCGCTGAAAGGCGAAGAGCTGGACGCGGAAGGCCTGACCCAGTTCCCGGCCATCATGGGCGGCGTGGTCACCGTGGTCAACGTTGACGGCCTGACCCCTGGCCAGCTGAAGCTGACCGGTCCTGTGGTCGCCGACATCTACCTGGGCAAGATCACCCAGTGGAACGATGCCGCCATCACCGCCCTGAACCCAGGCGTGAAACTGCCGGCCGCCGAGATCACCGTGGTGCACCGCGCCGACGGCTCCGGCACCTCCTTCCTGTTCACCGACTACCTGTCGAAAACCAGCCCTGAGTTCAAAACCAAGATCGGCGCCGGTACGGCGGTGAAATGGGTGACCGGCGTGGGCGGCAAGGGCAACGAAGGCGTGGCCGCCAACGTGCAGCGCATCAAGGGCGCGATCGGCTACGTGGAGTGGGCTTTCGCCAAGAAAAACAAGCTGCAGCACACCCAGCTGAAAAACAAGGATGGCAACTTCGTGCAGCCTGACGACGACAACTTCAAAGCTGCCGCCGCCAACGCCGAATGGACCAAGACCCCAGGCTTCGGCGTGGTGCTGACCGACCAGGCTGGCAAAGCTTCCTGGCCAATCACCGGCGTGTCCTTCATCCTGATGCACAAATCCCAGGCTGATGCCGCCAAAGGCAAGGAAGTCGTGAAGTTCTTCGACTGGGCCTTCAAAAACGGTGGCGCCGCTGCCGCCGAACTGGACTACGTGCCGCTGCCACCGAGCGTGGTCAAGCTGGTGCAGGATTCCTGGAAGGCCAACCTGAAAGACGCTTCGGGCAAAGCCATCTACTAATCTGTCTGCCTCCTCGGTCCCGGCCGAGGAGGCTAGCCGGGACCCGTCGGCCGCAGCTTCCCGCTGCTCCGCTTGCGGCTCCCGGCTAGCCTACACCTAAAACAAGATACCATGAGTGCAGACATTACTTCCCCGCCTATCCGGATTACGGAGTCCCCCGTGAATGAAGCCGCCGCCCAGGCCGCCATGCATTCGACCATGCGCAAGCAGCGCATCCAGGACTTTATTTTCCATAAAATCACGATGCTGTTCGCCCTGTCCGTCCTGTTCGTACTGGTCGGCATCATCATTTCCCTGATCCTTGGCGCCATGCCGGCCCTGCAGCAGTTCGGGCCGGGCTTCATCACGCGCGTCGAATGGGATCCGGTCAACGACGAATACGGCGCCCTGATCGCCATCGTCGGCACCCTGGCCACCTCCGGCATCGCGCTGCTGATCGCCTTCCCGGTCAGCTTCGGCATCGCCCTGTTCCTGACCGAGATCTGCCCGGTCTGGCTGCGCCGCCCGATGGGTACGGCCGTCGAGCTGCTGGCCGGCGTGCCCTCGATCATCTACGGCATGTGGGGTCTGTTCGTGTTCGCGCCGCTGTTCGCCGATTATGTGCAGCCGCTGCTGAAATCGACGCTGGGCCTGCTGCCCTTCGTCGGCGTGCTGTTCCGCGGCCCGACCATGGGCATCGGCATCCTGACCGCCGGCTTGATCCTGGCGGTGATGATCATTCCCTTTATCTCCTCGGTGATGCGCGATGTGTTCGAAATCGTGCCGGCCGTGCTGAAAGAATCGGCCTACGGTCTCGGCTGCACGCGCTGGGAAGTGGTGCGCAAGGTGGTGCTGCCTTACACCAAGACCGGCGTGGTGGGCGGCGTCATGCTGGGCCTGGGCCGCGCGCTGGGCGAAACCATGGCCGTGACCTTCGTCATCGGCAACGCCAACAAGCTGTCGGCCACGCTGTTCTCGCCAGGGAACTCGATCGCCTCCACCCTGGCCAATGAATTCGCCGAAGCGTCCTCGCAGCTGCATGTGTCCTCGCTGTATGCGCTGGCCCTGATCCTGTTTGCGATCACGTTTATTGTGCTGTCCGCCGCCAAGCTGATGCTGGCTGGCATGTCCCGTAAAGAAGGTGTGAAATGAAGCAGGCCATCAATCCCGTCTACCGCAAGCGCCTGTTCGCGCACCGCGTCGGCATCGCCCTGTCGGTGGGCGCCATGCTGGTCGGCCTGATCGCCCTGATCTGGATTCTGGCGACCCTGCTGATCAATGGCTTCCATGGCCTGAACCTGGCGCTGTTCACCGAAACCACGCCGGCCCCGGGCAGCGAAGGCGGCGGCCTGGCCAATGCCATCGTCGGCAGCCTGCTGATGGTGGGCCTGGCCACCTTGGTGTCGACCCCGATCGGCATCCTGGCCGGCATCTACCTGGCCGAGTACGGCGAAGACAATAAGGTGGCCCAGCTGACCCGCTTCGTCACCGACATCATGCTGTCGGCGCCGTCCATCGTGATCGGCCTGTTCGTGTACGCCATGTATGTGGCCAATGTGAAGCACTTCTCCGGCTATGCCGGCTCCATCGCGCTGTCGCTGATCGCCGTGCCGGTGGTGGTGCGCACCACCGACAATATGCTGCGCCTGGTGCCCAACAGCCTGCTGGAAGCGGCCTTCGCCCTCGGCGCGCCGCGCTGGAAGGTGGCGATGATGGTGCGCCTGCGCGCCGTCAAGGCCGGCGTGGTGACCGGTGTGCTGCTGGCCGTGGCCCGCGTCTCGGGCGAAACCGCACCGCTGCTGTTCACTGCCCTGAACAACCAGTTCTTCAGCGCCGACATGAACAAGCCGCTGGCCAATCTGCCGGTGGTGATTTACCAGTTCGCCATGAGCCCTTACGACAACTGGCGCGCCCTGGCCTGGGGCGGCGCCCTGCTGGTGACTTTCAGCGTGCTGGCCCTGAACGTGCTGTCGCGCACCGTCTTCACGCAGAAGATACCGAACTAAATCGAAAATATTTCACATGAGCCAAGAGACCATGAGCAACAAGCGCAAGATTATTGAAATTTCGGGCCTGAACTTCTACTACGGCAAGACCCGCAGCCTGACCAATGTGAACCTAGACATCCACGAAAAGCAGGTGACGGCCTTCATCGGCCCGTCCGGCTGCGGCAAATCGACCCTGCTGCGCACCCTGAACCGCATGTATGACCTGTATCCCGGCCAGCGCGCCGAAGGCACGATCGCCTACCGCGGCCGCAATATCCTCGACGCCGACCAGGACGTGAACATGCTGCGCGCCAAGGTTGGCATGGTGTTCCAGAAGCCGACCCCGTTCCCGATGTCGATCTATGACAATATCGCTTTCGGCGTGCGCCTGTACGAAGACCTGTCGAAAGGCGAAATGGACGAGCGCGTCGAATGGGCGCTCAACAAGGCCGCCTTGTGGACCGAAGTCAAGGACAAGCTGGGCAAGAGCGGCCTGTCGCTGTCCGGCGGCCAGCAGCAGCGCCTGTGCATCGCGCGCGGCGTGGCGGTGAAACCCGACGTGCTGCTGCTCGACGAGCCGACCTCGGCGCTGGACCCGATCTCGACCTCGAAAGTGGAGGAGCTGATCAGCGAGCTGAAGCAGGACTACACCATCGCCATCGTCACCCACAATATGCAGCAGGCGGCGCGCTGCTCGGACTACACGGCGTATATGTACCTGGGCGAGCTGGTGGAGTTCGGCGAGACCGACCAGATCTTCATGAATCCTGCGCGCAAGGAAACCCAGGATTACATTACCGGCCGTTTCGGCTGATTACACAATAAAATTACACTAGATATCCGGAGAGCAGCATGATTGGCGAGCATTCTTCCAAACAGTACGACAACGAACTTGAAGCGATCCGTTCCAAGGTGCTGCTGATGGGCGGCATCGTGGAAACCCAGTTCCTCGATGCGATGACCTGCTTCCGCATCGGCAATCTGGAGCGCGCCGAGCGCGTGATGCGCGAAGACGATTCCGTCAACCAGCTCGAAGTGCAGCTGGACGACGCCTGCAGCCACCTGATCGTGCGCCGCCAGCCGACGGCCAACGATCTGCGCACCGTGATGGCGACCATCAAGGTGATCACCGACCTGGAGCGCATCGGCGACGAGGCGACCAAGATCGCGCGCACGGCCAAGAGCCTGCACAGCCGCGGCGCCGTCACCGTCAACCATTACGAAATGGTGCGTTCCATCGCCAACGCCACCAGCGATATGCTGCACGACGCGCTGGACGCCTTTGCCCGCAACGATGGCAAGCAGGCGCTGCAGCTGATCGCCCAGGATGCGATCATCGACCATGAATTCCGTTCCATCATGCGCAACCTGATTACCTTCATGATGGAAGATCCGCGTACAATCTCGGCGGCGCTGGATACGATGTGGGTGGCGAAAGCCATCGAGCGTATCGGCGACCATGCGAAAAACATCGCTGAGTATGTGATTTACGTGGTGGAAGGCAGGGATATCCGCCATACCCGTACCGTGCCGCCCAGCGAAGAGGCCAGCGGAGAATAAAGATTTATGGCATCCGACAAGACGACTGTACTGATTGTAGAAGACGAACCGGCGATTGTTGAACTGGTAACATTTTCCCTGCGCGATTCGGGCTGGAACTGCGCGGCCGTGCAAAGCACCCAGGAGGCGTGGGACTTCATCCAGAAGCGCACGCCCCAGCTGATCCTGCTGGACTGGATGCTGCCCGACCAGAGCGGCCTGCGCCTGCTGGCCCGCATCCGCGGCGACCGCCAGTTCAACGACATCCCCGTCATCATGCTGACCGCCAAGAGCATGGAAGAGGACAAGCTGGCGGGCTTGAACGGCGGCGCCGACGACTACATCACCAAACCCTTCTCGCCGCGCGAGCTGCTGGCGCGCTCCAAGGCGCTGCTGCGCCGCAAGAGCCCGGAGCACGCCGATTCGACCATGCGCGCCGGTCCCATCACGCTCGACCCGGTCAGCTGCACCGTGTCCATGGGCGAGAACAAGATCGACATCGGCCACGCCGAGTACAAGCTGCTCAAGTTCTTCCTGGCCCATCCCGAACGCGTGTTCTCGCGCAGCCAGCTGCTGGACAAGGTCTGGGGCGACCACGTGGTGATCGAGGAACGCACGGTGGACGTGCATGTGCTACGCCTGCGCAAGGCCCTCAAGGAAGCGGAGCATTTGATCAAGACGGTGCGCAGCGTCGGCTACATGCTCTCTGAAAAATCATGAATCCGAAACTGCTGTTCTGGGTCCCGGCGGCTCTGCGCATGGGCCTGATCCTGGCCGGGGTGGGCGTGCTGTGGTGGCTGTTCGGCGCCATGCCGGCCCTGGTGGCCGCCTTTGTCGCGCTGCTGGTGATGGTCTTCGTGCAGCTGAATTATCTGTACCAGCTGAGCGACTGGCTGGACGATCCGAAAAGCGCCAAGCTGCCCGATGGCTGGGGCGCGTGGACCAGCATCTTTTCCCGCCTCTACCGCCTGCGCCGCGACGATGAAAAGAACGAGGCCGAGCTGACGGAGTGGCTGGCGCGCTTCCGCCAAGCCATGCACCTGCTGCCGGACGGCGTGGTGATCATGGATGACGTGCTGTTCCTGGAATGGTGCAATCCGGCCGCCGAAGAGCATCTGGGCCTGCGCCATGACCGCGACAAGGGCATGCGCGTGACCAATCTGGTGCGCAGTCCGGACTTCATGGATTACCTGATCCTGGGCCGCTACGACCAGCCGCTGACCTTGAGCTTCCGCGAGCGCAAGCTGATCGTGCACATCATCCCGTTCGAGAACCGGCGCCAGATCCTGGTGACGCACGACATCACCGAAACCCAGCGCGCGGAAATGATGCGGCGCGACTTCATCGCCAACGCTTCGCACGAGCTGCGCACGCCGTTGACGGTGATCGTCGGCTTCCTTGAAATCGCCGCCTCCGAGGATCTCGACGCCGCCACCCGCGCCGCCCATCTGAAACTGATGACGGAGCAGGGCCACCGCATGCAGCATCTGATCGAGGACATGCTGACCCTGTCGCGCCTGGAGTCGGTCGATCATCCGCTGCGCCCCGAGCATGTGGACATCGGCAAGCTGATGGAGCAGGTGCTGCGCGAAGCGCGCGGCCTGTCCGCCGGCAAGCACGAAATCGATATGACGGTGGAAGCGGGCGACGTGATGGGCAGCGCCGAAGAGCTGCACAGCGCCTTCGGCAACCTGGCCTCGAACGCGGTGCGCTACACCCCGGCCGGCGGCAGGATCCATCTGCATTGGCGCGACACGGCCAAGGGCGTGCAGTTCGTGGTGGAAGATACCGGCATCGGCATCAGTCCCGAGCATATCTCGCGCCTGACCGAACGCTTCTACCGCGTCGACAAGAGCCGCTCGCGCGAGACCCAGGGCACGGGCCTGGGCCTGGCCATCGTCAAGCACGTGCTGCTGCGCCACAGCGGCAGCCTGACCATCAAGTCCGAAGCAGGGAAGGGCAGCTCCTTCATCGTCACCCTGCCCAAGTCCACGGCCGCCGCGCCCCAGGCCGAACTGCTGGCCGGCTAAGCCGCCTGCCGTCCGGCCGGCGCCGCGGATGCGGTGCAGGCCGGCGCGGCAGCCATGGCGGCATGCCGTCGAAGCGGCTTAAGCTGTAATTCAAGGTCGGCGGCGAGTCTTGCGATACAATCTGTGCGCCGAAAACGAGCAGATTTGTTTATCCAATGTTACTGAAACGCCTGATTCCCCTCCTGGCGGCCGCCTTGCTGGCCGCCTGCACCACGCCGTCCCCGCAACCCAAGCAGCCGTATGTGCCGCCGCTGAACCCGGTGCCGGGCGCGCCCGTGGCGCCGGAAACGCCTATCGTGGCGCCGCCGCAGCAGCCGGTGGCGGTGACGCCGCCTGCCCAGCGCAAGATCAAGATCGGCCTGGCCCTGGGCGGCGGCGCCGCGCGCGGCTTCGCCCATATCGGCGTGATCAAGGCGCTGGAATCGCAGGGCATCGTGCCGGACCTGGTGGTCGGCACCAGCGCCGGCAGCGTGGTCGGCGCCTTGTACGCGGCCGGCAATTCGGCCAGCAAGCTGCAGCGCATGGCCTACGATATGAACGAGGCCGAAATTTCCGACTGGGCCATGCCGCTGTTCGGCAAGTCGTCGGGCGTGCTGAAAGGCGAGGCGCTGCAAAGCTATGTCAATAAGGCCGTGCAGCACCGGCCCATCGAAAAGCTGAAGATTCCGTTCGGCGCCGTGGCGGCCGACCTGAAGAATGGCCAGCCGATCCTCTTTCAGCGCGGCAATACCGGCATGGCGGTGCGTGCCAGCTCGGCCGTGCCGGGCGTGTTCCAGCCGGTGACCATCGGCAGCCATACCTATGTCGATGGCGGCCTGGTGGCGCCGGTGCCGGTGCGCTTCGCGCGCGAGATGGGCGCGGACTTCATCATCGCCGTCAATATCTCGACCCAGACCGACGCCCAGGCGGCGATCTCCTCGCTGGAAGTGCTGATGCAGACCTTCAGCATCATGGGCCAGCGCATCAACCAGTTCGAGCTGAAAGAGGCCGATGTCGTGATCCAGCCGCCGCTGGGCCGCATGGCCAGCAATGATTTCAGCAACCGCGCCCAGGCCATCCAGGCCGGCGAGCGCGCCACCATGGCGGCCATGGCCCAGCTCAAGCAAAAGCTGAAGGCCATGCGCGAAACCCCGGCCGCCAACTAACCACTGTGATAAGGAACCAGCAGATGCAAAGCAAGCCCTTTCTGACCCTCGACGACGTAAAGAAAATCGCGGCGGCCGCCGAAGCGGAAGCCAAGGCCAATAACTGGCCCGTGACCATCGCCATCTGCGACGATGGCGGCCACATGCTGTGGCTGCAGCGCCTGGACGGCGCGGCGCCCATCTCTTCCCATATCGCGCCGGCCAAGGCGCGCACCTCGGCCCTGGGCCGCCGCGAATCGCGCATTTACGAAGAGCTGATCAATAACGGCCGGGTCTCCTTCCTGAGCGCGCCCGAAGTCGAGGGCTTGCTCGAAGGCGGCGTGAATATCGTGGTCGACGGCCATACCATCGGCGCGGTTGGCGTGTCCGGCGTCAAGTCCTCGGAAGACGCGCAGATCGCCAAGGCGGGCATTGCGGCCCTGGTTTAAATTATTCTGCGCTGAAAGGGCGGCTGGCCGTCACTGCTTTCGTGGCGCACCGCCGCCAGCGGAAGGCGTAAAAAACGTCAGAGGGTAGGTGCGCACGGCATTGCCGAAAGGGTGAGATTGGGTTATAATTCAAAGGTTTAGCCAATCACCATAGACCGTAGCGCCTACCACATCCTCCATTTTCAACTGACTTGCAAGCCGGACCTCAAGCCCGGTTCCTTGCCGGTCGTCTGACGTGGCGTCGCTACGGTAACTTTATCAGGAGTTGCCCTTGCCGCCATTTTTTTCTGGCCCAGCCGTTCCAGCCATCCTGGCCCTCGCTGACGGAACTATCTTCAAAGGTTTTTCTATTGGCGCCGCCGGTCATACGACGGGCGAAGTCGTCTTTAATACCTCCATCACCGGTTATCAGGAAATCCTGACCGATCCCAGCTACTGCCGCCAGATCGTCACCCTGACTTATCCGCATATCGGCAACTACGGCATCAATCCTGAAGACGTAGAGTCGAGCAAAGTCCACGCCGCCGGCCTGATCATCCGTGACCTGCCGCTGCTGGCGTCGAACTTCCGTTCCACCCAATCCCTGTCCGATTACCTGAAGGCCGAGAACATCGTCGCCATCGCCGGCATCGACACGCGCAAGCTGACGCGCCTGCTGCGCGAAAAAGGCGCGCAGGCCGGCGCCATCCTGACCGGCACGCAGGGCAACGAGCCTTCCGTGGCGCAGGCGCTGGAACTGGCGCGTTCCTTCCCTGGCCTGGCCGGCATGGACCTGGCCAAGGTGGTCTCGACCAAGACCGCCTACGAATGGACCGAGACCGAGTGGACGCTGGGCGAGGGCTACGGCAAGGTGGAGAATCCGCGTTTCCACGTGGTCGCCTTCGACTACGGTGTGAAGCGCAACATCCTGCGCATGCTCGCTTCGCGCGGCTGCAAGGTGACGGTGCTGCCGGCCCAGTCCAGCGCGGAAGATGCGCTGGCCCTGAACCCGGACGGCGTCTTCCTGTCCAACGGCCCCGGCGATCCCGAGCCATGCGATTACGCGATCAAGGCCACCAAGGACCTGATGGCGAAAGGCATTCCGGTCTTCGGCATCTGCCTCGGCCACCAGATCATGGCCCTGGCTTCGGGCGCGAAAACCCTGAAGATGAAATTCGGCCACCACGGCGCCAACCACCCGGTGCAGGACCTGGACAGCAAGCAGGTGCTGATCACCTCGCAGAACCACGGTTTCGCCGTGGACGCCGCGACCCTGCCGGCCAACTGCCGCGTGACGCACAACTCGCTGTTCGACGGTTCGCTGCAGGGCTTCGCCCGCACCGACACGCCGGCCTTCTGCTTCCAGGGCCACCCGGAAGCCTCGCCTGGCCCGACCGACGTCGCCTACCTGTTTGACCGCTTCATCTCGATGATGGAAGCCGCGGAGAAGAAATAAATGCCAAAACGTTCTGATATTAAAAGCATCCTGATTATTGGCGCCGGCCCGATCATCATCGGCCAGGCCTGCGAATTCGACTACTCCGGCGCCCAGGCCTGCAAGGCCCTGCGCGAAGAGGGTTATAAGGTCATCCTGGTCAACAGCAACCCGGCGACCATCATGACCGACCCGGACATGGCCGACGTCACCTACGTCGAGCCGATCACCTGGCAGGTGGTGGAACGCATCATCGCCAAGGAGCGTCCGGACGCGATCCTGCCGACCATGGGCGGCCAGACCGCGCTGAACTGCGCGCTCGACCTGCACAAGCACGGCGTGCTGGATAAATACAAGGTGGAGCTGATCGGCGCCACGCCGGAAGCCATCGACAAGGCCGAAGACCGCTCCAAGTTCAAGGATGCGATGACCAAGATCGGCCTCGGTTCGGCCAAGTCGGGCGTGTCGCACACGATGGAGGAATCCTGGGCCGTGCAGCGCGAGCTGGGCTTCCCGGTCATCATCCGTCCGTCCTTCACCATGGGCGGCACCGGCGGCGGCATCGCCTACAACGAAGAAGAATTCGAGGCCATCTGCAAACGCGGCCTGGAAGCTTCGCCCACCTCCGAACTGCTGATCGAGGAATCGCTGATCGGCTGGAAAGAGTATGAGATGGAAGTGGTGCGCGACAAGGCGGACAACTGCATCATCATCTGCTCGATCGAAAACCTGGACCCGATGGGCGTGCACACCGGCGACTCCATCACCGTGGCGCCGGCGCAGACCCTGACCGACAAGGAATACCAGATCATGCGCAACGCCTCGCTGGCGGTGCTGCGCGAGATCGGCGTCGACACCGGCGGCTCCAACGTGCAGTTCTCGATCAATCCGAAAGACGGCCGCATGATCGTCATCGAGATGAACCCGCGCGTTTCGCGTTCCTCGGCGCTGGCCTCGAAAGCCACCGGTTTCCCGATCGCCAAGGTGGCGGCGAAGCTGGCCGTGGGCTTCACCCTGGACGAGCTGCGCAACGAGATCACCGGCGGCCAGACCCCGGCCTCGTTCGAGCCTTCGATCGACTACGTCGTGACCAAGGTGCCGCGCTTCACCTTCGAGAAGTTCCCGACCGCCGACCACCACCTGACCACCCAGATGAAATCCGTGGGCGAGGTGATGGCGATCGGCCGCAGCTTCCAGGAATCCTTCCAGAAAGCCCTGCGCGGCCTGGAAGTGGGCGTGGACGGCATGAACGAAAAAACCAAGGACCGCGAGAAGCTGGAAGAAGAGCTGGGCGAGCCTGGCCCTGAGCGCATCTGGTACGTGGGCGACGCTTTCGCCCAGGGCTTCACGCTGGAAGAAGTGCACCAGCTGACCAAGATCGATCCATGGTTCCTGATCCAGATCAAAGAGATCATCGACCTGGAACTGTGGCTGGATACCCAGAAGCTGGACAACCTGGACCGCAACACCCTGTTCAAGCTGAAACAGAAGGGCTTCTCCGACCGCCGTCTGGGCTTCCTGCTGCAGACCACGGACACCGCCGTGCGCCAGAAGCGCCATGCGCTGAACATCCGTCCGGTGTACAAGCGCGTCGATACCTGCGCCGCGGAATTCGCGACCAATACCGCGTACATGTACTCGACCTATGACGAAGAGTGCGAGTCCAATCCGACCGACAAGAAGAAGATCATGGTGCTGGGCGGCGGTCCTAACCGCATCGGCCAGGGCATCGAATTCGACTACTGCTGCGTGCACGCCGCGCTGGCCATGCGCGAAGACGGCTACGAGACCATCATGGTCAACTGCAACCCGGAGACCGTGTCCACCGACTACGATACCTCCGACCGCCTGTACTTCGAGTCGCTGACGCTGGAAGACGTGCTGGAAATCGTCGCCCTGGAAAAACCGGCCGGCGTGATCGTGCAGTACGGCGGCCAGACCCCGCTGAAACTGGCGCTGGACCTGGAAGCCAATGGCGTGCCGATCATCGGCACCTCGCCCGACATGATCGACGCCGCAGAAGACCGCGAGCGCTTCCAGAAGCTGCTGCACGACCTGGGCCTGCGCCAGCCGCCCAACCGCACCGCGCGCACCGAAGAAGAGGCGCTGCAGCTGGCGCAGGAAATCGGCTACCCGCTGGTGGTGCGTCCCTCCTATGTGCTGGGTGGCCGCGCCATGGAAATCGTGCACGAGCAGCGCGACCTGGAGCGCTATATGCGCGAAGCGGTGAAAGTGTCGAACGATTCGCCGGTGCTGCTGGACCGCTTCCTGAACGATGCCATCGAGTGCGACGTGGACTGCATCTCCGACGGCGAAACCACCTTCATCGGCGGCGTGATGGAGCACATCGAACAGGCTGGCGTGCACTCGGGCGATTCGGCCTGCTCGCTGCCGCCTTACTCGCTGGCGCAGGAGACCATCGATGAACTGAAACGCCAGACTTCGCTGATGGCCAAGGGCTTGAACGTGGTCGGCCTGATGAACGTGCAGTTCGCCATCCAGAAGCAGGAAGTCAACGGCGAAGTAAAAGACGTCGTGTATGTGCTGGAAGTGAATCCGCGCGCTTCGCGCACCGTGCCTTACGTATCGAAAGCCACTGGCCTGCAGCTGGCCAAGATCGCCGCGCGCTGCATGGTGGGCCAGAAGCTGGCCGAGCAGGGCATCACCCAGGAAGTCGTGCCGTCCTACTACAGCGTCAAGGAAGCCGTGTTCCCGTTCGTGAAATTCCCGGGCGTGGACACCATCCTCGGTCCTGAGATGAAGTCGACCGGTGAAGTCATGGGCGTGGGCGCCACCTTCGCCGAAGCCTTCGTCAAGTCGCAGCTGGGCGCCGGCGTCAAGCTGCCGAAGTCGGGCAAGGTCTTCCTGTCGGTGAAAGCCTCGGACAAGCCGCGCGCCGTGAAAGTGGCGCGCGACCTGGTGGACGCCGGCTTCTCGCTGGTGGCGACCAAGGGCACGGCGGCGGTGATCGCCGCCGCCGGCATCCCGGTCACGCCGGTCAACAAGATGGTCGAAGGCCGTCCGCACGTGGTCGACATGATCAAGAACCACGAGATCGTCCTGGTGATCAACACCGTGGAAGAGAAGCGCAGCGCCATCACCGATTCGCGCGCCATCCGTACTTCCTCGCTGGCGGCGCGCGTGACGACCTACACCACCATCGCCGGCGCCGAGGCGGCGGTGGCGGGCATCCGCCATCTGGACGAGTTGCGCGTGTACGATTTACAAGGCCTGCATAAAACCTTACACTAAGCCCTTTAGAAGTTAGCAGGACCACGACCACAGAGCCCGCGCTGTAGCAAGGTGCGGGCTCTGTGCTTTTTCTTTGGGAATAACGTAAATAGCAGGTAAATTATGACTTCAGTTCCACTTACCAAATTCGGCGCAGAGCTTTTGAAAGAAGAGCTGCATCAGTTGAAGACCAAGGAGCGCCGCATTGTCATTGACGCGATCGCCGAAGCGCGCTCGCATGGCGACCTGTCGGAAAACGCCGAATACGATGCGGCCAAGGAGCGCCAGGCCTTCGTGGAAGGCCGCATTGCGGAACTGGAAGGCAAACTGAGCAGCGCGCAAGTGATCGATCCGACCCAGCTCGACGCCGACGGCCGCGTGGTGTTTGCCTCCACCGTCGACCTGGAAGACCTGGAGTCGGGCCAGAAGGTGAGCTACCAGATCGTCGGCATCGACGAAGCGGATATCAAGCTGAGCAAGGTTTCCGTGACCTCGCCGATCGCCCGCGCCCTGATCGGCAAGGCGGCCGGCGACGTGGTGGAAGTGCAGGCGCCGTCCGGCCCGCGCGAATACGAAATCATCGACGTGCGCTACATCTGATGCTGCCGCGCGTAAGGCTGCTGGTGGCGGCCCTGTGGGCGGGCAGCCTGTGGACGGTCGGCTACCTGGTGGCGCCGACCCTGTTTGCCACGCTGAGCGACCGCGTGCTGGCCGGCAGCATCGCCGGCAGCATGTTCCACGCCCAGGCCCTGCTGTCGCTGGGCTGCGGCGCGGCCATGGTGCTGTTGATCTGGACTGCGACGCGCGACTGGGATGCCAAGCGGCGCCGCACCGTGCTGGCCCTGGTGGCGGCCATGGCGCTGTGCACCGTGGTCAGCCATTTCGGCCTGCAGCCGATGATGGCCGAGCTGCGCGCCGCCGCCGGCGCGTCCGGCGTGATGGAAAGCGCGGCCAAGAGCCGTTTCGGCATGCTGCATGGGATTTCCAGCAGCATCTACCTGCTGCAAAGCCTGCTGGCCGTGTGGCTGCTGGTCAAGCAATAAACGGACAAAAACGGGCAATAAAAAACGGGGAAGCGGGACTGGCGTCCCATCTTCCCCGCTGTATTTCGGACTGCGCAAGATCAGTCGTTGAGCAAGGTCTTCTTGGTGCTCTTCTGGCGGGCCTTGGCGCGCTTGATGGTGCCGCCTTCGGTGACGCGCTCATTGCCTTTCAGCATAACCTTGCTGACGGATGGCTTCTTGGTGCCGCTGGCGCTGGGCTTGACGATGGTGACCATGCGCATGCCCTTGCCGGCTTTGGCGCTGCGGGCTTTTTCCACTTCCTTTTTCGGGCGGTACAGGACCAGCAGCTTGCCGATGTGCTGCACGGGAGCGGCGCTGAGTTCGGCGCAGATGGTGTCGTACATTTCGATGCGGGCGTCACGGTCGTCGCCGAACACGCGCACCTTGATCAGGCCGTGGGAATCCAGGCCCAGTTCGATTTCCTTCATCACGGCAGGCGTCAGGCCGGCCTCCCCAATGAGGACGATAGGCTTCAGCGCGTGTGCTTCGGCGCGCAGTGCACTGCGCTCAACGGGTGTTAGTTTCAACATAATATTTTTTTGGGTAGTTCTCTTAAAGGCGCTATTCTACGCGATATGGCAAAGAACAAATTAAACAAAAACTGGTTGCACGACCATATTAACGATCCTTACGTGAAGGCCGCCCAGAAGGACGGCTACCGCGCGCGCGCCGCCTACAAGCTGAAAGAGATCGACGAGGACGAAAAGCTGATCCACTCCGGCCAGCTGATCGTCGACCTGGGCTGCACGCCCGGCTCCTGGGGCCAGTACACGCGGCGCAAGCTGGCGGGCAAGGAGGGCGGCGGCATCAACGGCACCATTATCGGCCTGGATATCCTGCCGATGGAACCGATCGCCGACATGCATTTCATCCAGGGCGATTTCCGCGAACAGGAAATCCTCGACCAATTGGCCGAGGTGTTGCAGGGACGCAAAGCCGACCTGGTCCTGTCGGATATGGCGCCCAATCTGTCGGGCATCGCCACCGCCGATGCGGCACGCATGGAAGACCTGATCGATATCGCCATCGAATTCTCCCAACTGCATTTGAAACCGGGCGGCTCGCTGCTGGTGAAGTGTTTCAAGGATATGGGTTTTACCCAGATTTACGAGAAATTCCGGCAAGAGTTCAAAGTCGTCAAGCAAAAGAAGCCGAAAGCCAGCCGCGATAAATCGTCCGAAATCTTCCTTTTGGGCCGGGGTTTGAAACATCCGGTGCAAAATTAATCACGAATCCGCTGTTTTAGCCCTTGTATTTGGCTGCATGGACCGCACATCGGCTGCGGAAGGGCGTTGGATTGGGGTTAACATGACGTTTTTCAGCCCGTGCGCGGCCAAAATCACGCACCGGTGGGGCAGGTTTCTAGCACGGCCTGTCCATTACGAGTAAAATCAGTTTCTAGTACCGGTAACAGATGCGCGCTGCATCCAAGGAGTTTTCGTGAATAACATGTTTTCCAAATCTGCCATCTGGGTAGTTGTTGCCCTGTTGTTATTTATGCTGTTTAAGCAATTTGACAACCACAGCATGGCTGGCGGCAGCAAGACCATCGCTTATTCCGATCTGCTGGATGAGGTAAAAGCCCGCCGCATCAAGGATGTGACGATCGAGGGCAATACCATTACCGCGACCAAGATCGACGAGTCCAAGGTGCGCACCACCGCGACCTATCTGGACCGCGGCCTGATCGGCGACCTGCGCGAAAACGGCGTGCGCTTCGATGTGAAGCCGCCGGAAGAGCCATCGTTCCTGCAGCAAGTCTTCGTCTCCTGGTTCCCGATGCTGCTCCTGATCGGCGTGTGGATTTTCTTCATGCGCCAGATGCAGGGCGGCGGCAAGGGCGGCGCCTTCTCCTTCGGCAAATCGAAGGCGCGCATGCTCGATGAAACCAATAACACCGTGACCTTCGCCGACGTCGCCGGCTGCGACGAAGCGAAGGAAGAAGTCACCGAGATCGTCGACTTCCTGAAAGACCCGACCAAGTTCCAGAAGCTGGGTGGCCGCATTCCGCGCGGCGTGCTGATGGTCGGTCCTCCGGGCACCGGTAAAACCCTGCTGGCGCGCGCCATCGCGGGCGAAGCCAAGGTGCCGTTCTTCTCGATCTCCGGTTCCGACTTCGTTGAAATGTTCGTCGGCGTGGGCGCGTCCCGCGTGCGCGATATGTTCGAGAACGCGAAAAAACATTCGCCCTGCATCATCTTCATCGACGAGATCGACGCCGTCGGCCGCCACCGTGGCGCCGGCATGGGCGGCGGCAACGATGAGCGCGAGCAGACCTTGAACCAGCTGCTGGTGGAAATGGACGGCTTCGAAGCGTCGTCCGGCGTGATCGTGGTGGCTGCCACCAACCGCGCCGACGTGCTCGACAAGGCGCTGCTGCGTCCCGGCCGTTTCGACCGCCAGGTGTCGGTGGGCCTGCCGGATATCCGCGGCCGCGAACAGATCCTGAACGTGCATATGCGCAAAGTGCCGATCGGCACCGATGTGAAAGCCGATATCCTGGCCCGCGGCACGCCGGGCTTCTCGGGCGCCGACCTGGCCAATCTGGTCAACGAGGCGGCCCTGTTTGCCGCGCGCCGCAGCAAGCGCCTGGTCGACATGCAGGACTTCGAGGACGCCAAGGACAAGATCTTCATGGGTCCGGAACGCAAGTCCATGATCATCCGCGAGGAAGAGCGCCGCAACACGGCTTACCACGAGTCCGGCCACGCCGTCGTCGCCAAGCTGCTGCCGAAGGCCGACCCGGTGCACAAGGTCACCATCATGCCGCGCGGCTGGGCCCTGGGCCTGACCTGGCAGCTGCCTGAGCACGACAATCTGTCCGGCTACAAGGACAAGATGCTGGAAGAAATTTCCATCCTGTTCGGCGGCCGCATCGCGGAAGAAATCTTCGTCGGCCAGATGTCGACCGGCGCCGCCAACGACTTCTCGCGCGCCACCAAGCTGGCCCGCTCGATGGTGACGCGTTTCGGCATGTCCGACGCGCTGGGCGTGATGGTGTATGAGGACACCCAGAACGAAGGTTTCCTGGGCGGCACCAACAAGACCATCTCGGAAGCGACCCAGCAAAAGGTCGACGCCGAAATCCGCAACATCCTCGACTCGCAGTACGCGCTGGCGCGCAAGCTGCTCGAAGAGAACCGCGACAAGGTGGAAGCCATGACCAAGGCCCTGCTCGAATGGGAAACCATCGATGCCGAGCAGATCAACGACATCATGGCCGGCCACGAGCCGCGTCCGCCGAAAGCGGGCGTCACGCTGCGCAAGCAACCCGGTGGCGGCGATACCGGCATTTCGCCCAATGCGACGGCGCCGGCTTAAGTCCAGCGTACGCCAATAGAAAGGGCGGGGAGGAATCCTCGCCCTTTTTTCCATTCTTAGCCCACACAATCCATGCCTCAGATCCACTTCGGCCGCTTCAATTTGCCGCCACGCCCGCTTGTCATGGGCATCCTCAATGTCACGCCCGATTCCTTCTCCGATGGCGGCCAGCACCACAGTCTGGAATATGCCGTCTCGCATGCCGAGCGCATGGTGGGCGAGGGCGCCGACATCATCGATGTGGGCGGCGAATCGAGCCGTCCCGGCGCCCCGGCGTTGCCGCTGGAGGAAGAGCTGCGGCGCGTGCTGCCGGTGCTGTATGCGTTGCGCGACAGCGGCACGCCGGTCTCGGTAGACACCTACAAGCCGACCGTGATGCGGGAAGCCATTCTGGCCGGCGTGGACATGATCAACGACATCAACGCCTTCCGCGCGCCGGGCGCCATCGATGCCGTGCGCGGCAGCGACTGCGCTTTGTGTATCATGCATATGCTTGATAATCCTGCAACGATGCAGCACAATCCTGCTTATGGCGATGTGGTGGCCGATGTGGTGGCTTTCCTGCGCGAGCGGGTGGCGGCGCTGACGGCCGCCGGCATCGAGCGCGAACGGCTGTGGATCGATCCTGGTTTTGGTTTTGGTAAAACGGTGGAACACAACTATGCTTTACTGAAGGCTGGGCGGCGGCTGGTAGCCGAACTCGGCCTGCCGTTGCTGGCCGGCGTCTCGCGCAAGTCGATGATCGGCGCCGTGACCGGCAAGCCGGTCGAGCAGCGTCTGGCCGGCAGCATCGGCGGCGCGTTGGCGGCGGTGGCGCATGGCGCCCAGATCGTGCGGGTGCATGATGTAGCGGAAACGGTAGATGCTTTAAAGGTATGGCAAGCCGCCCAATAAGAACAGGGCTTGCAGTTCAACACACAAGAAGAGATTTCATATGGCACGCAAATATTTCGGTACCGACGGTATCCGCGGCTTGGTCGGCGCCGCGCCGATCACCCCTGAATTCGTAATGCGCCTCGGCTACGCGGCCGGCCAGGTGCTGGCCAAGACGGCCGCCGCCGGCATGGCGCGGCCCACCGTGCTTATCGGCAAGGACACGCGTATTTCCGGCTATATGCTGGAAGCGGCGCTGGAAGCGGGCTTCTCCGCCGCCGGCGTGGACGTGATGCTGGCCGGCCCGATGCCGACCCCGGCCATCGCCTACCTGACGCGCGCGCTGCGCCTGTCGGCCGGCGTGGTGATCTCGGCCTCGCACAATCCCTTCCAGGACAATGGCATCAAATTCTTCTCGGCCCAGGGCACCAAGCTGCCCGACGCGGTCGAGCTGGACATCGAAGCCCTGCTGGACCAGCCCATGGGCTGCGTCAATTCGGAAAAGCTGGGCCGCGCCAAGCGCCTGGACGACGCCAAGGGCCGCTACATCGAATTCTGCAAGAGCACCTTCCCCAATGAGCTGGACCTGCGCGGCCTGAAGGTCGTGGTCGATTGCGCCCACGGCGCCGCCTACGATATCGCGCCCCACGTCTTCCACGAACTCGGTGCGGAAGTGGTACCGATCGGCAACAAGCCGGACGGCTTCAATATCAACGACGGCCACGGCGCCACCGCGCCGAAAGCCATGGCCGCCGCCGTGCTGGCGCATGACGCCGACCTCGGCATCGCGCTCGACGGCGACGCCGACCGCCTCATCATGTGCGACGCCAACGGTCGCCTCTACAACGGCGACGAGCTGCTGTACGTGATGGTGATGGATCGCCTGGCCACCGGCCCCGTGCCGGGCGCCGTCGGCACCCTGATGACGAATATGGCGCTGGAAGTGGCATTCAAGGAAAAAGGCATCGGCTTCGCGCGCGCCAAGGTGGGCGACCGCTATGTGCTGGAAGTGCTGCAGGAAAAGGGCTGGATTCTGGGCGGGGAGGGCAGCGGCCACCTGCTGGCGCTGGACAAGCACACCACGGGCGACGGCATCATTTCGGCGCTGCAGGTGCTGAGCGCGCTCAAGCGCAGCAACAAGACCCTGGCCCAGATCGCCGGCGAAGTCGAACTGTTCCCGCAAACCCTGATCAATGTGCGCGTGCCGGCCGGCTTCGACTGGCAGAAAAACGCCGCCATGGTGGCCGAGAAGGAGCTGGTCGAGCGCGAGCTGGGCGACAGCGGCCGCGTGCTGATCCGCGCCTCCGGCACCGAGCCGCTGATCCGCGTGATGGTGGAGGCGCGCAATGCCGAACACGCGCAAAGCATGGCGCGCCGCATCGCCGACAAGGTCAGCGTTCCGCTCGCAGCTTGAGTTCGCCGCGTTACATTGACGCCACATAGCGGCAAGGAGTACAATGCGTTCATCGGAGTGTAGCGCAGCCCGGTAGCGCACCTGGTTTGGGACCAGGGGGTCCAAGGTTCGAATCCTTGTACTCCGACCAAGATTCAAAAAGAAACGGGTTGTCTGTGACAGCCCGTTTTTCATTTCTCCCGGCGTTTTCGCGCCGTCTCCAAACTGCCCATAGCTCAGTTGGATAGAGCATCAGCCTTCTAAGCTGAGGGTCGCTGGTTCGAACCCAGCTGGGCAGGCCAGTTCTGATTCCCCTTTCCTGATTTTCCCTCTTTCTTGCAGCGTTTTTCTATTTACTTGCATAAAGATATTAAATGACTTTCTAATTAGTATTTAATAGCCGCGAATATGCAATTTGCGAATGACGATATTTTCTTCTTGACCGAAATGTAATGTTGGACTAGGATTAATTTTGCCATCACAAGTGGCATCGCTGGGTTAATTCAAAATCCTCTATGAAAGATGGAAATGAAAAATCAAAATAAAGAGACTAAGCTGTTTGCATTCAAACTGGCCGAAAAGAAATCCCTGGCTGCTCAATCCCAATGGAAGGCCCGCGAGGGTGTTGCCCAAGCTGGCTGCACCGGTCCCGACGCGCGCGCCGAACGTCTACGCGGCCGCGATAACGGCATTTACTGCTGATACGCCGCCAGCTGACCCGCTTCGCTGAAGCGGGCTGCCCGCCCACAATTTATTTTCATCCGCTTGCTCTGATCCGGTATTTGAATACTGGAGGGTATCCTCTTTTTATTCGATCCGGAAGGATGGAGTAAATCAGCCATATTCATGGCTGTGGTTAATCTTTGTTTCTAAAATCTTTTTGGGAGAAGTAGGAATGAAAGAACAAAAGAGCAATAAGCTGTTTGCATTCAAATTGGCCGAAAAGAAAGCGCTGCACGCCAAGCCGCAAGCACAGTGGAAAGCGCGTGATGGCGTGGCTGCCGCCGGTTGCACGATGCCGTCCGAACGCAATACTGGCCGCCTTGGCCGCGACACCGGCATTCTTTGCTAAGCCGGAGGTCCGCGATGAAAACCCGTCCGGCTCAAGCCGCACTGTTTGCATTCAAACTGGCTGGCCAAAAAGCCGCACCAGCCAAGCCGCAAGCGCAGTGGCAGGTACGTCAAGGCGTGTCCAGCGCCGGCTGCTCCGCACCGATCGAACGTACCAGGAACCGCTTGGGCGGCGACAGTGGCGTCTATTGCTAACTTGGAGACCGCAAATGAAAACCCGTCAAGCGCAACCCAAACTGTTCGCATTCAAACTGGCCAGCAAAAAAGCCGATCCAGCCAAAACCACGCCGCAATGGCAAGCCCGCGCTAGCGTGGCGGTGGCCGGCTGCACTTTCCCTGCCGAGCGCTATGCGCGCGTGGGCGCCAAGGATAACGGTGTTTATTGCTGAGTTCCGACTCTATACGGCCAAACATTGGAAAGGATGAGAAAAATGCAAAAACAAGAGGTGAAATCGTTCGCCTTCAAACTGGCTGAGAAAAAGGCGGAGTCCAAATCCGGGGCGCAGTGGAAAGTCCGCGATGGTGTGGCGGTGGCCGGCTGTTCTGGCCAGATGGATCCACGTTATGTCCAAGCCGGCAACGCCAAAATCCGCGACGAAGGCTGGTATTGCTGATTTCTCCTGTTGCGATTGCCACGTTCTTTGGAGGAGCGAGTCATGAAAAACACGCAGAACCCCCCCCCGTTCGTTCGCATTCAAATTGGCTGAGAAGCCGGCCAAATCCACCCAGCCTGAAGCCAAGTGGAAAACCCGCGATGGTCTGGCCACTGCGGGCTGTACCGGTATGAATACCGAAAGGTATACCGGAACCTGGAATACCGACAATGGTATGTATTGCTAAACACTGGAAAGGATGAAAAAGATGCAAAAGAAAGAAGTCAAATCGTTCGCCTTCAAACTGGCCGAGAAAAAGGACCAGTCCAAAGCCCAGTCCCAATGGAAAGTCCGCGACGGCGTCGCCACCGCCGGCTGCACCTTCCCTTCCGAGCGTGACCGCAGCCGTTTTGGCGGCAACGACAACGGCCTGTATTGCGCTTAAAAGGAGCTTTATGAAAACTCAAACCAAGGTATTTGCTTTCAAACTGGCCGAGAAAAAAGCCCAGGCCAAACCGCAAGCCCAGTGGAAAGCCCGCGATGGCGTGGCCACGGCCGGCTGCTCCTTCCCGTCTGAGCGTGCCAGCAGCCGCTTCGGCAGCGACAACGGGCTGTCTTGCGCTTAATCAATCCGATAAAGGGTGACGAAGATGCAAAAGCAAGCAAACAAGCTGTTTGCCTTCAAATTGGCTGAGAAAAAAGCCCAGGCCAAACCGCAAGCCCAATGGAAAGCCCGCGATGGCGTGGCCACCGCCGGCTGCTCCTTCCCTGTCGAACGCGCTTCCAGCCGCGCCGGCAGCCCGGACTTCGGCATTATTTGCGCCTAAGTCTTGATCGCAAGCCCCGCCGGGGCGGGGCTTGTTCTATGTTCTACTTTAAGGATGAAGCATGAAACAAAGCGATAAAAAACCAGCACAGCAACTGTTTGCCTTCCGCCTGGCGGAAAGCAAGGAAAAACAAGCGGCGCCTGCCGCCCAGTGGAAGCAGCGCGATGGCGTAGCCCGCGCCGGCTGCTCCGGTCCTTATGAGCGTGAAATGCAATGGCCATGGGACGGCGACCAAGGCGTGTGGTGCTGATCGAATAAGTAAAGGGGCTGGCCTGGGGCCGGCCCTTTCTTTCACGAGAGAGATTCATGGCAAAAAAGGTTTTGATCGTCACCAATAGTTTTGATCTGCATGCTGATCTGGTTGTTCCCTTGCTTACGGCCCGCGACTGCGCCGTGTTCCGCATCAATCTGGATGCTTTCCCCCGCGACTATCAAATCTGCCAGCTGTTCACGCACAGTAAAATGAGCAGCGAAATCCGCCATCTGCCGACCGGCGCCAGCATCGATCTGGCCGAGGTGGGCGCCGTGTGGACGCGCAAGCCCGCCGATTTCGCCTTCGCCAGCGAAGACCTGACGGCGCAGGAGCGCGCCTACGCCAAAATGGAAACCGAACATGCCTTGTTCGGCCTTCTCTATCCCCTCGATTGCTATTGGATGAGCCATCCCGTGGCCCTGCGCGGCGCCATGTGGAAGGGCGAGCAGCTGCAGCGCGCGATGACGATGGGCTTCCGCGTGCCCGCTTCCATCGTCACCAACTCGCCCGAGCGGGTGAGGGAGTTCAAGGAGAGCGTGCAGGGCGAGCTGGTATTCAAATGCCTGTCCTCGCCCATGCTGGGCGCGGAAGCCGTGGCCGACGAGGACCGCATCGCCACCGGCCTGGCCACCACCATCGTCACCGACGAGATGATGGAAAGCCTGGATGCCGTCAGCGAGGTGGCTTGCCACTTCCAGGAATACATCCACAAGCAGTACGAGCTGCGCGTGACCATCATCGCCGGTCGCATCTTCGCCGCCAAGCTGCATTCGCAGGACGATCCGCGCACGGCCGTGGATTCGCGCGATATGTCGGCGGAAATCCTGTATGAAGCGACCGAGCTGCCCGACGAGATCAAGGAACGCTGCCTGGTCTTCGTGCAAAGCTATGGCCTGAACTACAGCGCGCTCGACCTGATCGTCACGCCCGAAGGCGAATACGTCTTCCTCGAAAACAATCCGAGCGGCCAGTTCCTGTACGTGGAACAGCTGATCCCCGAATTCAAGATGCTGGACGCCGTCGCCGACCGTCTCAGCCAGGAGGCCGCATGCCGCATTTGAAAGAGTTCCCCGCCCAAGCCCTGATCCGCCAGCTGGAGCAAAGCCGCCAGAGCAGGGTGCTGGTGTTTGCCGCTTCGCGCCTGGACATGGAACATCTGCCCGCGCTGTACGAACAATGCCGCGAGATGGGCCATTCGCCGCGGCTCGATGTGCTGATCCAGTCGCGCGGCGGTGCGGTGGTGGCGGCGCGCCGCATCGCCTTGCTGCTGCGCGAATTCTGTGACCGCCTGAGCTTCATCGTGCCGTATTACTGCGAATCGTCCAGCACCATCCTGGCGCTGGCGGCCGACGAGATCATCGCCGGCGACCTGGCCATCTTCTCGCCCATCGATCCGCACCTGCACGGCGGCGTGTCGGACGACGAAGCGGCGAGCATGTTCTCCAGCATGGACATCAAGATGTTCGGCGCCATGAGCGAGGACTGGTTCGGCGTCAGCTCCGAAGAGGCGCGCATGCAGGCGCTGTCCCTGCTGTGCGGCAGCATCTTCCCGCCCACGCTGACGGCCTTCTACCGCACCACGCTGGAGCTGGAGCAGATCGGCGAGGAACTGCTCCAGTTCCAGCTGCCGCTGGCGGGCGAGGAGGCGCGGCGCAAGATCCTCAAGCAGCTGATGTACGGCTTCCATTCGCACGGCTATCCGATCACGCGCGGCGAGCTGGCCGCCATGGGGCTGAATATCCGGCGCGAACCGGAAGTGGAGGCGCTGTCCTGGGAAGTGTCGCGCCTGATCCAGAAAACCGTGGGCCGGGGCCTCAACCGCTCCGATGACGAGCCATGGATCGATGCCCTGATGGCTACGCGCGATGGCGTCAAGCTGCGCGAACGCGCCGAAGGCGGCTACCATCCGCGCTGGACCGAGGCGTCTTACTGATGGCGGCGCCGGTCTTCATCGCGGAAGTATTCCGCTATTTTCTGGCTTTCCTGCTGTTCTTCGCGGCGCTGGGCAAGTACCGCACTTTTGCCCAATTCCAGACCAATCTGACGGAATCGCTGGGCCTGGGGCGCGGCTTGAGCGCCTGGCTGGCGCCCGCCCTGGTGGGGCTGGAATCCGGACTGGCCCTGCTGATCGTGGCCGGCATCGGCTTCAGCTACCAGGGCATGCTGGCGGCGCTGCTGCTGTTTTCCTGCTTTACCGCCTTCATCGGCTACAAGTATGTGAAAGAGGGCATCGTCAAATGCAGCTGCTTCGGCGAGTCGGAGCGTTCGGTCTCGGGTTTCGACCTGCTGCGCAATGTGCTGGTGATCCTGAGCGCGGCTTTCTATCTGGCTTTTGCCGGTGCGGCAGGCCTGGCCTGGCCTGTGCTGCTGATGGCAGCCGCCCTGGCGCTGATCCTGACCGTGATCGCCATCGAATTCCATGACCTGGCCATGTTGCTGGTGCATTCGTCGAAAGGATATGTGTGATGGACGCGAATGTGCTGTATGCCGTGCTGATCATCCTGGCGCTCAGCGTGGCGCTGAACCTGAAGCTTACCTTCAGCCTGCTCAGCTCCGTGCGCAATATGATGGCGGCCCAAGGCCAGGACTTCACGCTGCCGGTGGGCGAGGTCGTACCGGAAGTGCGGGGCAAGCCGATGATGGGCGGGAAGAAGGCTGTCTTTACGGCGGGGCCGCGGCCGGCGGTGCTGCTCTTCCTGTCCAGCGGCTGCCCAAAGTGCAAATCCAAGCTGCCCGAAATCGGGCGCATGCTGGCGCGCGCCGACGAGGCGGGGCTCGATATCTGGCTGGTCAGCCGCGAAGCGAAATGGCGCTTGCGCCGCTTCCTGCGCGGCACCGCGCTGCCCGGCGTGACCATGCGCGTCTCGACCGATGAATTCAAGGTGCTGAATCCGACCATGACCTCGCCCTACTATATGTTCCTGAACGAGAGCGGCAGCCTGGAAGCGGGCGGCATGATCGGCGACGAGAACTGGCTCAGCTTCCGCGAGCAGATGGACGACGCCGAAGTGGAAGCGCAGACGGAAGAGGAGGCTGCGGCATGACGTCCCCCGCGCGTAAAACCAATCCCCATCTGGAACGCCTGCAGCTGCTGCGTCCCTTCGCCGGCCGGCTGGCGCTGGGCCTGTTCTTCATGGTGCTGACGGTGATGGTGCAATTGGCCTATCCCAAGGCCATCGCCTACTTCATCGACGGCATGAGCGAGAAGAAGAGCGAATCCTGGTTCATCCTGCTTGGCTCGCTGATGCTGGGCGTATTCATCCTGCAGGCGATTGCCACCACGCTGCGCTACTACCTGTTCGAGTCGACCGGCTATATGATCGTCACGCGCATCCGGCGCCAGCTGTTCGGGGCGCTGATCGGCAAGAAGATCAGCTTCTTCGACCGCCACAATGTGGGCGAGTTGAGCAACCGCTTGACGGCCGATGTGGAGGTGCTGCACGAAACCCTGACCATGGGCGCGGCGATTTCCCTGCGCTGCCTGTGCATCCTGATTGGCGGCGTGACCATGCTGCTGATTATTTCGCCGGCGCTGACCCTGATGCTGGCCTTCTTCATTCCGGCCAGCCTGCTGCTGTCGCACTGGGCCGGCAAGCGCATCCGCAAGCATTCGCGCAATATGCAGCAAAGCCAGGCCGATTGCGGCAAGACCGCCTATGAGCATCTGGCGAATATCCGTCTGGTGCATGCCTTCAACCAGGGCCGGACGGCGGCGCGGCGCTATGGCCAGTCCACCGAGGATGCGCTGAAGGTTTCCCTGTCGACCACGCGCATGATGGCCGCCTTCCGCGGCTGGTCCATCTTCCTTGTGTATATGAGTTTGCTGGTGACGCTGTGGTTCGGCGCAAAACTGATCCTGGAGGATGCGCTGACCATCGGCGAGCTGACCGCCTTCATCCTGTACTCGACCATGGTGACCGATGCCGCCAGCGCGGTGACGGACTTCTGGAGCGAGTGGATGCGCACCATCGGCGCCACCGAGCGGATTTTTGAGCTGATCGGCGAGCAGGAGGAGGTGGCGCCGACGGTGGCGGCGCTGGCGCTGCAAGGCAATGTGGCCTTCCGCGACGTGGTGTTCGCCTATCCGGAGCGGCCGGACAAGCTGGCCCTGCGCGGCATCAGCTTCACTATCGCGGCGGGCGAGAAGATTGCGCTGGTCGGCGCTTCAGGTGCGGGCAAGTCCACCATCGCCAGCATGCTGCTCGGCTTTTACGAGGCCCAGCAGGGCAGCATCGCTTTCGACGGCACGGCATTGACGCCGGTGAATGCCAGCGCCATGCGCGACAATATCGCCATCGTCGAACAGGAGCCTTCGCTGTTTTCCGGATCGATCTACGAGAACATCGCCTTTGCCGTCTCCGAACGCGAAGCCTCGCTGGCCGAAGTCATGGCCGCCGCCAGGCTGGCGAACGCGCACGACTTCATCCAGGCTTTCCCGCAGGGCTACGAAACCATCGTCGGCGAGCGCGGCGTGCAGCTCTCGGGCGGACAGAAACAGCGGGTGGCGATCGCCCGCGCCCTGCTGCGCAATCCGCGCATCCTGATCCTGGACGAAGCCACCAGCGCGCTCGATTCGGCCAGCGAAGTGCAGGTGCAGAATGCGCTGGACAAGCTGATGGCGGGCCGCACCACCATCATCATCGCCCACCGTTATTCGACCATCGTGAAGGCCGACCGCATCCTGGTGCTGGAGCAGGGCCGTATCGCGCAGCAGGGCCGCCACCGCGAACTGATGCAGGACGCGGCCGGCCTCTATCACTATCTGATGGAAAACCAGCTGGCGCAGTATAAAACCATCACCGAGGCCCATGCCGAAGCGGCTTGAGCTGCCTTAGCCGCGCAGAATCAGGCTGGCAGCCAGGGCCAGCATGATGGCGCCGGTCAGGCCTTCGATGATTTTCCAGACGATGGGGCGCTGCAGGACGTTGGAGAGGCGGGCGGCGCCGAAGCCGAGGGCGCAGAACCACAAGACCGAGGCGGTCATGGCGCCGACTGAGAAGCTGGTCTGCTGGTCCACCGGATAGCTGCCGCCCACGCTGCCCAGCAGGACCACGGTGTCCAGATAGACATGGGGATTGAGCAGGGACAGGGCGACCACGCTGACCAGGGCTTTGCGCGCGGTCGGCATGGCGCTTTGGCTGCTCAAGTCGATGCTGTGGCTGCCCAGCAGGGATTTCCAGCTGCGCAAGCCATACCAGATCAGGAAGGCGGCGCCGCCCCAGCGTGCCAGGCCCAGCAGCAGCGGGGAATCCTGGATCAGGGCGCCCGCGCCCGCCACGCCCAGGCCGATCAGCAGGGCATCGATGACGATGCAGGCCGCCACGGTCACCCCCACGTTCGAGCGCTGGATACCCATGCGTAACACATGGGCGTTCTGGGCGCCGATGGCCATGATGAGACTGGCCCCGAGGCCCAGTCCGTTCAAATAACTTTGTGCAAATAGCATGATTTGCTCCTTCTTTAGATGCAAAACGCATATTGTCCCTTTCTTGCGCGCATAGATGAAGCTGAATTAATATTCGTCAAGAATGCTTAAAATTTCTAAAGAAAGACATCCATGCTGCTCGATTCCCGCCAAAGCGAGGCGCTGCTTGCCGTTCTCGACAGCGGCAGCTTTGAACAGGCTGCCGCCAGCCTGCACCTGACCCCGTCCGCCGTCTCCCAGCGCGTCAGCGCCATGGAAGCGGCCATCGGCGCGCCGCTGGTGGTGCGCAGCCGTCCCTGCCGCGCCACCGGGCCGGGGCAGCGGCTGCTGCAATATCTGCGCCGCAGCCGTTTGCTGGAACAGGAGTTTTTCGCCGAATTGGAAGAGGATGGCGGCCGTCCATTAAGCGTGGCGCTGGCCGTGAATAACGATACGCTGGCGACCTGGTTATTGCCGGAATTGGCGCCGTTTTTAATCCGTGAGCGCCTTTTATTGGATATCACACTGGACGACCAGGACCATACTTATTCGCTGCTGGAATTGGGGCAGGCGATTGCCTGCATTTCTAGCCAGCCTTTGCCGATGCGCGGTTGCGTGGTCGAGCCTTTGGGTTTTATGCGCTACAGCTTATTGGGCACGCCCGATTATCGCGAGCGCTATTTCAGCGCCGGTTTTGAACGGGAAGCGGCGCGCAAGGCGCCGGTAGTGGTATTCGACCGCAAGGATATGCTGCAGGCGAATTTCATTCAACAGGTTTTAGGCCTGCCGCCCGGCAGTTATCCAAGCCTCTATATTCCGGCGGCCGAAGCGTTTTTAAATGCCGTGCGTCTCGGATTAGGCAGCGGCATGCTGCCGTCCCAGCAATACGGCAGCGATCTGGAAACGGGAAAATTAACCGACCTGGCACCCGGGCGTTATTTGGACGTGCATCTGTACTGGCATTCGTGGCGGGTGCAATCGCCGCGGCTGGAAAAGCTGAGCGCCGAGGCAATCGCCGCCGCCCGCCGCGTGCTGCGCCAGGACGACGCCGGGGAGGCAGATCAGGAGCTGGCGTAATCGCGCCAGCTCCTGGCGCGAACTACTTAGAGCGGGGCAACGTGGCGGCGAAATAAAAGTAGCCTTTTGTGAATTGCGGATTTAGATAGCCTGGCTTGGAGCACGCACATCCCATCTTTATTGGCGATGCTGGCGTTTATTGCCAAGATAGGCCATCTGTCCTGAACCGGCGCGCAGAAAGAAAAAGGCTTTCCGGATATCCGGAAAGCCTTTTTTATGTCAGCCTGGGCAGTTCTTAATAGGTATAGAACATGCGCTGGATGGCTTTGCTGTCATTGGTTTTGGTCAGCGCCAGCATCAGCAGAATGCGGGCTTTCTGTGCATTCAGCGTATCGGATACCACGAAGTCGAGCTCATCGTCATTGGCTTCGCCATTGCGTGCCAGGATACCTTGGCCGACGCGGCTCGAACGTACGATCAGCGTGCCTTTTTTGCGTGCCGCGACCAGGCCGGGTTTTACTTTGGCGGCAACGCTGCCGTCGCCGGTGCCGGCGTGGATAATACCTTTGGCGCCATTGGCGACGAAGGCATCCAGCGCCACGGTATTCATATTGGCGTAGCCGTACACGATATCCACTTGCGGCAGGGATTGCAGATTGGCGATGTCGAACTCGGTGTCGGTGGTGTGCTTGCGGGTCGAAACGCGGTAGAAGAATGGCTTGTTGCCCTGGATGTAACCGATCATGCCCAGCTCGGAGGATTTGAAGGAATCCGGGGTCGAGGTATTGGTTTTGCTCACATCGCGCGCGCTGTGGATCTGGTCGGCCATGGCGATCATCACGCCTTTGCCCACCGCTTCAGGGCTGGCCGCCAGCAGCACGGCGTTGTACAGATTGATCGGACCGTCGGCCGACAGGGCGGTGGACGGGCGCATGGCGCCCACCAGGACGACGGGCTTCTTGCTCTTGACCACCAGGTTCAGGAAGTAAGCGGTTTCTTCCATGGTGTCGGTGCCGTGGGTGATCACGATGCCGTCCACGTCGTTCTGCGCCAGCAGCGCATTCACGCGCTTGCCCAGGGTCAGCCAGTGCTCGTTGGTCATGCTTTCGCTGGCGATCTGGAATACCTGTTCGCCTTTGACGTTGGCGACCTTGGCCAGTTCAGGCACAGCGGCGATCAGCTGCTGCACGCCGACGGTGGCGGCGGTATAGCCTACGGTCGTGGTGCTGGTGGCGCCACTGCCGGCAATGGTGCCGCCGGTGGCGAGGATGGTGACATTGCCGAGCTTGGCGGCAGCCTGTTCGGCTTGCGCCGAAAGCAGGAAGAGGGCGCCAAACAAGGCGATGAAGTAGTGCGTGAACTTTTTGCGCAGCATGTGTTCTCCATTTAAGTTCAGGATTTTTATAGGAGACTGATAGTAACAAAAACTTTTCCCAGCCGTAAGGGCGCATGTTGGCGGATGCGACAGTTTTATCGGTTTCAGGTGAAAAATTTTGAACCAAGGCACTGTTAATTTTGCAATATCCGAATAAAGTTTTGCTCTGGGGAATATTTGTGTACGAGCGTACATAAAAAACAAGACCCGCCGCAGCGGGTCTTTGCGATGCGCTGGCGCTGTACTCAGCCCAGCTTGTCATTCTCCTTCGCCTTGGACGTAAAGGCCAGCAAGCCCACGCCGATCAGCAGCATCAGATAGGCGGCCGGTTCCGGCACGGGCGCCAGGTTCAGCGTGCCGGCATAGGCGCCGCCCATGCCCGCCAATAGGGTGTGGCCACTGACCCGGAAGCCGAAGCTGCCGGGGCCGAGCGCCCCTTCGGGATAGAACTCTAGCAGGCCCGAAGTCACGGTCGTCGGCAGCATGGTATACCCGCCACCGGTGTCCACGTGGAAGAATTCGATGGAGTCGATGCTGTAATTGGCCAGCCGGGCGCCATCGACCCACGTTTTACCGACAACCGCTGTTCCGGTGGGATAGTGGGGCATGTCCTCGACTGAAAACAGAAAGTCGTCGACAAAGCTGGCGCCCGGAATATGGGTAATGTGGAAGCCGGCATTCTTATCTGCGTCAAAGATCAGGCTGGTGGTATCGGCGCTGGCCGGGGCGCTGGCGGCGAACAGGCCGGCGGTCAAGAGTAGTGAGGCAGCAAGCTTGCTGCATAAAGCTTTCTTCATTTGAATACCCCTTGTTCGTGTTGTGGTGTTCCAAACAGAAGCCCTTGCTAGCGGCCAGGGGAGTGCAAGTCACATCCCAATGGCCTGTTGTAAATATAACTTTTCCCGGCCGCTAACGTTGTCAATATAAGCCTGGGTGTCAAAAAAATAATCCATTACTGAAGTGTGCCGGTCGGGGGGCGCCAGGACGCCGGGGCGGCGTATACCGGTAATCGAAGGTCAAGGAGATTTTTTGCCGTTTGTTGATAAAATCCGTCATATCTTCTTGGAAATTTGATACAGACTCAAGAATGGACATCAATTCCGACGATCTCAAAATCTTCGTGGCCGTGATCGACAGCGGCACGCTGAGCGCCGCTTCGGCCCATCTGGGCCAGACCACCTCCGGCGTCAGCCGCGCGCTGAGCCGGCTGGAGGAAAAGCTGCAAACTTCGCTGCTCACGCGCACCACGCGCCGCATGGAGCTGACGGAAGAGGGGCAGTTGCTGCTGCACAAGGCACGCCTGATCCTGGCATCCATGGAAGAGGTCGAAGAATGCATCCGCATCCGCCACCAGCAGCCGGCCGGACGGCTGTGCGTGGACTCCTCCTCCTCCTTCATGTTGCATTGCGTGGTGCCGCATGTGGACGAGTTCCGCCGGCTCTATCCGGAAATCCGCCTGGAACTGACCACGCGCGACCAGATTGCCGACCTGATCGAACACCGCACCGACATCGCCATCCGCATCGGCACGCTGGGCGACTCGACCCTGCACGCGCGCGCCCTCAGTTCCAGCCCCCTGCACATCCTGGCCAGTCCCGCCTATCTGCGCCGGCGCGGCACGCCGCAAACGCCGGAAGAGCTGGAAGGCCATTCCCTATTGGGTTTCGTGCATTACGAAGCGGGCAACCAGTGGCCGCTGCGCTCGCGCGACGGCAATAGCCTGCCGATCACGCCTTCGCTGGCCGCCTCCAGCGGCGAGACCCTGCGCCGGCTGGCGCTGGAAGGCCAGGGCATCGTCAGCCTGGCCGATTTCATGACGCGCGCCGATATCGAGGCCGGCCGCCTGGTGCCGATCCTGCGCGAGCATGGCACCGGCTTCCGCCAGCAGATCAATGCCGTCTATTACCGCAACACCCAGCTGGCGCAGCGTATCAGCTGCTTCCTCGAATTCCTGCAGCAAAAGCTGTAGTCCGAATCCGACATTAACGCGAGCGTAAGCGAGAGGGGATTTGTGTGTTGTCGAACAGTAGCTGAACGGCCTGCTGCCATAAGATGAAGCCATGCGATTGAGAGACGGCGCCGCAAGAAGCAGAACGCAGAAAGTGGCGCCTCCTCCTCACTGCAAGGCAAGCCGGTCGCCTGAAGCGCCGGCACCAGATCCGGTGATCCGCCCTGCATAAGCGCAGGGCGTGATCCGACACCATTGCGGAGGTCATCATGACACAGGCAAATCATCCATCCAAGGAAGTGGTACGCGAATACCTAGAGCGCCGCACCCAGGAAGCTGCGCCGCCGCCCTCGCCGGAAGAAATCCGGCGCCAGCTGGGCTGGGGGCTGATGATGTTCGAGCCCTGCATCGACAGCAGCCGCAGCTGAAATTCCACCCGCCTCCATCCCGGCGCCCGGCCCACCCATGCGGTGGGCTTTTCTTTGCTGATCCAGGCTTTTCCGCCATTCGCTGAAAAAAGCGCCATTCACCGAGCCCCAGCCGCCATTCACCGAAAAGCCGTTTCCCCGCCGGCGCCTCATGCTTATCTTTGCATCATTCCAAACAGAAGGAGGCAGAGATGAACAGTTCGATACGCGTCGCCCGCAAGCAGCTGGTCTGGGGGCTCTTGATCATCGGCGCCGGCGTGCTGTTTTGGCTGGAGGATGGCGATATCAGAAAGGTGACGCAGTTCTGGCACTACTGGCCTTTGGTGATCGCCGCTTTCGGCTTCAGCCAGCTGGTGCCGCCGACCACGGTGCGCATGTTCATCGACGGCGTGTGCGAAATCCTGTTCGCCTTCTGGATCTTCGCCTGCTTCGAACATCTGTGGGGCATGAGCTTCTCCAACAGCTGGCCGTTTATGGTTATCATGGGCGGCGTTTCGCTGGCCCTGCAGCCGATCCTGGGCAAATACATTGATTCCAAAAAAGGAGAATAAGATGCACCGCAACCGCCCCAACGCTCCGGCGAGCCAGATCCTGCTCGGTGTCGCGGTCATCGTCATCGGTTTCCTGTTCCTGCTCGATAACCTGGGCTGGATGGATATTAATTACAGCATCCACTTCTGGCCGGTGATCCTGATCGTGGCCGGGGCGCTGAAAATCTCGCAGTCGCGTGCCAGTTCCGGATCGCTGGTCGGCGTGCTGCTGTTGGCTGCGGGCGGCCTGCTGCTGTTGAAAGGCATGGGCCTGATTTACTTGAGCTGGCGCATGCTGGCGCCGCTGCTGCTGATCGGTGCCGGCATCATGGTGGTGTTCCGCTCGGTGCGGCGTCCGCGCGCGTCCGACGGCTTTCCGGCGTATGGCCTGAAAGAGGGCAAGGGCGAAGAACTTCTGAACATCATGGCCATCCTGGGCGGCTACAAGCGCCGCATCTCAAGCCAGGATTTCCGTGGCGGCGAGGTGACGGCCCTGATGGCCGGCTGCGAACTGGATTTGCGCGACGCCTCGATCGAAGGCGAGGCGGTGCTGAACGTCTTCAGCATGTTCGGCGGCATCACCATCGAAGTGCCCACCGATTGGACCGTGGTACTGGAAGGCACGCCCATTCTCGGCGGCTTTGAAGAGCGTACCAGCGGCGGCCAGGGCAGCAATAAGCGCCTGATCGTGCGCGGTTACGCCATCATGGGCGGGCTGGAAATCCGCAACTGATGCAGGGGCCATTCGCTGGCCGGCGGGACATGGCGCTGTACCTGCTGGTCTGGATCATCCTGGGCGCGGCGCTGGCGGGTTTCACCATGGTGTATACGCAGGCCAAGGGCATCAACGCGCTGCTGTTTGCCTTGCCATCCACCCTGGTGTACGCCATCAGCGCCGGCTTCTCGTCCTACTATCTGTGCCGCGCCAATCCGCTGGGCGAGCGCAAGCTGCTCTCCATCGTGTTCGGTCTGAGCGTGGCCTCGGTGCTGGCGGGCTTTCTGTGGACGGCGCTGGCCGAAATGTGGAACGAGCTATGCCTGCTGCCCGGCGCGGGCTGGGCCGGCGTGACGCTCTCGCCAGGATTGACCGCGCTGCTGTTCGTCTTCGGCACCTTGCTGTATGGCCTGATGGCGGCGGTGAACTATCTGGCGATGGAGTTCGTGCGAGCCCGCCATGCGGAAAGGCGCGAGCTGGAATCGAAGCTGCTGGCGCAGGAAGCCGAGCTGCGCATGCTGCGCACCCAGATCGACCCGCACTTCCTGTTCAACAGCCTGAATTCGATCAGCGCGCTGACTTCGCAAAACCCCAAGGACGCGCGCGCCATGACCTTGCAGCTGGCCAGCTTCTTCCGCCAGAGCCTGGGCATGGAAGCGCACCGCAAGGTGAGCCTGCGGGAAGAGATGGCCTTGATCCGCCATTTCCTCTCCATCGAGCGGGTGCGTTTCGGCGAGCGCCTGGTCGTTGAGGAGGCGCTGGACAAGGAGGCGCTGGACTGCCTGGTGCCGCCGATGATCATCCAGCCCCTGGTGGAAAACGCCGTCAAGCATGGCATCAGCCAGTTGCCGGAAGGCGGCTGCATCACCATTGCCGCCTGGCGCGACGGTTCGCGCCTGCGCATCACGGTCGGCAACGATATGGACGAATACCAGCCGCCGGGCCGCGGCAAGGGCATAGGCTTGAGTAATGTGCGCCAGCGCCTGGCCGCCACCTACCAGCAGGACGCGCGGGTGGAGTGGGGTGGGCGCGACAGGCATTTCAATGTGGAGATCATCATGCCGATGGAAACGGGCGGGGAATAAGCGATGCGCATCATTATTGTGGACGATGAAATTCTGGCGCGCGGCGTGGTGCGCGAATACCTGGCCGAACATGGCGATGTGGAGATCGTGGCCGAATGCGGCAACGGCTTCGAGGCCGTGAAGGCGATCACCGAGCTGGAACCGGACCTGGTTTTGCTCGATATCCAGATGCCCAAGCTGGACGGCTTCGAGGTGGCGGAGCTGGTCAGCGGCAAGACCCGCTTCATCTTTGCCACCGCCTTCGACCAGTATGCGATCAAGGCTTTCGAAGTGCGCGCCATCGACTATCTGCTCAAGCCTTTCAGCCAGCAACGCTTCGACCAGGCGCTGGCCAATGCGCGCGCCAGCCTCGGCACGCCGCAGGCGCAGGCGGTGGAGGAGGTGGTGCGCGAGATGGCCGCCAGCCGCGCCAGGCCGCTGGGCCGCATCCTGATCCGCGACGGCGCGCGCGTGCACGTGATTCCCAGCGAAAAAGTGGACTTCATCGAGGCGCAGGACGACTATGTGCAGATCCATGCGGAAGGCAAATCCTTCCTCAAGAACCAGCGCCTGTCGGAACTGGAGACCCAGCTCGAAGCGGACAAATTCCTGCGTATCCACCGTTCCTATTTATTGAATATCGAATGCGTAAGCCGCATCGAACAGGCCAGCAAGGACAGCCATGTGGCCGTGCTGAAGGATGGCCGCAAACTGCCCATCAGCCGTAGCGGCTATCAGAAAATACGCAGCATCATGCAGTAGCTATGGCAAAGTCCGGGCCTCTGGTACACTGGACCGGCCTCCACTCAGATCAAAGGATTTGCCGTGGCCACCCCAGAGATTGAGCGCAACAGGCTTTCCCATGCCACCTTGCTGGCGCTGATCGACGCGCAGCGGGACCTGGCCCGCATCGGCCCCGATTTCGCCGCCGTGATGGACACCGCGTCGGCCGAGGCGGCCCGCCTTACCGGCGCCGAGGGCGCCGTGATCGAGCTGCTGGAAGGCGAGGAAATCGTCTACCGCGCCGCCTGCGGGCTGGCCGAGCCGCAACTGGGCTTGCGCATGGCGGTCAAGGGCAGCCTCTCGGGCCTATGCCTGACCAGCAAGAGCACCGCCATCTGCCACGATTCCGAAGACGACCCACGCGTCAACGTGGCGGCTTGCCGCCGCGTCGGGCTGCGCTCCATGGTCATTGTCCCTCTGCTGTTCGGCGAGCATGCGGCGGGCGTGCTCAAGCTGCTGTGGAGCGAACCGCGTCCCTTCGACCAGGACGAAGCCGCCATTGCCCGCACCCTGGCCGATATGATCGCGGCGCTGATGCATCACGCCGCGCTGCAGGGTGAGGACCAGCTGCGGCGCCAGGTCACGCGCGATGCGGCCAGCGGCGCGGCCAACCGCTCCTTCCTTTACGAGCAGTTGCGCGCCCGCCTGGACGAGGCGGAGAAGAAGAGCGGCCATGTCGGCATCATGCTGATGCGCATCGATGGCCTGGACCGGGGGACGCGCGAGCGATTGGGCAATGAGTTCCCGCAGATGCTGGCTGAAATCGTGCGCCGCCTGAGCGCCGAATGCCGGCCCAGCGACGTGATCGGGCGCATTGGGATGAATGAGTTTGCCGTAATCTTCAGCGTGGCAGGCCGCCGCAGCGTGGTGCAAAGCCAGGTCACGCGCATCGGCCAGATGATCGCTGCGCGGCCCTTGCTGCTGCAGCAGAAGCTGAGCTTCGACCTGAGCCTGAACTTCGGCCATGCGCTGTATCCGGAAGACGGGACCGGCCTGATGGAATTCATGGGCAGCGCGCAGGCGGCGCTGGCGGCCTGTCCCGACCAGGAGCGGCGCGATCTGAGCCTGCGGCCGGATGCGCTGCGCGCCCAGTCTTAAGCTGCCGGCCGCGCCTTCAGCCAGAGTCCGAACTCCTGCAGCACTTCGACGATCTTTTCCAGCCTGCGCCCATCCGGCGTCAGGCTGTATTCCACGCGCACCGGCACTTCGGGATAGACGGTGCGCAGCACCAGTCCCGCCTCTTCCAGCGCGCGCAATTCCAGGGTCAGCATGCGCTGCGAGATATTCGGCACATCGCGCCGCAGCTGGTTGAAGCGGCGCGGCCCCTCCAGCAGAAAAGACACCAGCAGCATGCGCCAGCGGCCGCCGATCAGGCGCATGGCTTCTTCCACCGAACAGCCGGAAATATTCTCTTTCATCGTCCAATCCAGGTATAGTTTTTGAACCTAGATAACATTATTCTGCCTTCTTTACAAGAGTAACCGGGGCGAAGATACTGCGCTTCTTTCGATCAAAGGAGTTTGCATGAAGCTGTACTTCGCCCCCGATACCTGTTCCCTGTCCCCGCATATCGTGCTGTGCGAGCTGGGTTTGCCGTTCGAGCTGGTACGTGTCAACAACCAGAGCAAAAAGCTGGCCGACGGTTCCGACTTCCTGTCGATCAATCCCAAAGGCTATGTCGCCGCGCTGCAGCTGGAGAACGGCGAGGTGCTGACCGAGGGGCCGGCCATCCTGCAGTATCTGGCCGACCTCAAGCCGCAAGCCGGCCTGGCGCCGCCGAACGGCAGCTGGGAGCGCGTCCGCCTGCAGGAGTGGCTGAACTTCATCACCAGCGAGATCCACGCCGGCCTGGCCCTGCAATTCAATGCCGGCATGCCGCCCGAGGTGAAGGAGATGTTCAAGCAAAAGCTGTTCAAGCGCTTCGGCCATCTGGTGCAGGCCCTGGAGCGGCACGAATATCTGTGCGGCCCGCGTTTCGGCGTGGCCGACGCCTACCTGTATGCGGTGCTGCTGTGGACCCGCTTCTTCGACATTCAGCTGGAGCGCTGGCCGGCGCTGGCGGCCTTCATGCAGCGCATGGCGGCGCGCCCCGCGGTGCAGGCGGCATTGGCGGCGGAACGCGCCATGCCGGCCCCGGCTTACTGATCGGCCGCCGACTGGAACTCGTACTTCTTCTTCAGCTCATCGATTTCCGCCTTATTGCTCAGCATGAACTTGCGGAATTCCTCGACCACTTGCGGGTATTTGTGCGAGGACAGGTACCACTGGCCCGAAGCATGCGGCAGGTCGGGATCGTAGACCAGGGGCGGCTGGCCGGCCTTGCGGATGCGGGTCCAGTAATGGCGGGCGATGCGGGTGTTCATATACGCGCCATCGACGCGCTTGGCCAGCAGCTTGTCGTACAGGCTGTCGTAGTCGCCGGTTTCCTCGATGCGCAGGGTGCCGCTGGACATCAGCTGCTGGTAAGGGTAGGGCGTGAAGCCGAGCGGGATGCCAAGGGTTTTCAGGCGGCCCACGCCCTTGCCCAGGTTCTCTGGCCGCACCAGCACGCCATCGGTGAATTCCAGCATGGGCGCGTAGCTGATGTTCACGTCCTTCTTCAGGTCGGCCACCCAGTTGGGGTTGTCGGGAAAAGCCAGGTCCACCAGGCCGTCGACAAAGAGCCGGTCGCGCCGTTTGAGCGGATAGATCTTATACACGAAGGCATATCCCTTGTGGCGGGCGAAGGCGTCGAGAATGTCGCGTCCCAGGCCGCCATACCGCTCGTTGCGTACTTCGGAATAAGGCAGGAAGTGCTTGTAGTCTTCCACGCCGACGGTGAAGGTCTTGACTTCGGCGGCGCAGGCGGCGCCGCACAGCAGGGTGGCCGCGAGCAGGGCGGAAAACGATAGCGGGCCTGGATGCGGCGGCATAAGTCGTATCATCGGACACCTCGTCTCTCCCCGGGCAGGGGCGCGAAATTCAGTGTAGCATGCTGCTATGGATATCAAACGACTTTCCGCCGATGATGCCGCAGCCTTTCAAGCGCTGCGGATTTTCGCCTTGCGCGAAGCGCCGCTGTCCTTCGGCTCCAGCTACGAGGACGAGGCGGAGCGCCCCCTGGCCTCGACCGCCGGCTTTCTCTCCAGCGTCGCCATTTTCGGCGCTTTTGCCGACGGCGCGCTGATCGGCACGACCGCCCTGAAACGCGAAGAGCGCAGCAAGGAACGGCACCGCGCCGCCGTGATCGGCGTGTACGTCCGGCCGGAGCAGCGCGGGCGCGGCGTGGCGCGCGGCCTGGCGCGGGCCGTCCTGGCGCATGCGCGCAGCCTGCCGGGCCTGCGCCTGCTGGTGCTGGATGTGACCGAGACCAATGCGCCGGCCATCGCCTTTTACGAATCGCTGGGCTTCCAGCGCTGCGGCCTGCTGCCGGAAGCCATGTGCGTCGATGGCGCGTATTACGGCCAGGTGCAGATGGTGTGCCGCTTAAGCGATCTGCCACCAGGCTGGTAGCAGCTGGCGCACTTCGGGTCGCGCGAAGCGGTCGTCGATCAGGTGCACGGTGCCGCGGTCGCTGGTGGTGCGGATCACGCGGCCGGCCGCCTGCACCACTTTCTGCAGGCCCGGGTACAGATAGGTGTAGTCGTAGCCGGCGCCGAAGACGGCGTCCATGCGCTGGCGTATCTGCTCGTTGATGGGATTGATCTGCGGCAGGCCGAGCGTGGCGATGAAGGCGCCGATCAGGCGCGCGCCGGGCAGGTCGATGCCTTCGCCGAAGGAGCCGCCCAGCACGGCGAAGCCGATGCCGCGGCCATCCTCGCGGAAGCGGGCCAGGAAGGCTTCGCGCTCGGTCTCGTCCATGCGGCGCGGCTGGCGCCATACCGGCACCTGCGGGTATTCGGCGCAGAAGAGGTCGGCCGCCTTGTCCATATAATCGAAGCTGCTGAAGAAGGCCAGGTAATTGCCCGGCTGGCCGGCGTACTGTTCGCCCATGAGCCGCGCGATGGGCGCCAGCGAGCGTGCGCGGTGCTGGTAGCGCGTCGAGATATGGCCGGCCACGCGCACCGCCAGCTGCTCGGCGGCGAAAGGCGATTCGACGTCGATCCAGGCGGTGTTGTCCGGCATGCCCAGGGTGTCGCAGAAATAATTCCAGGGGCTGAGCGTGGCCGAGAACAGGGCGCAGGCATGGGCTGCTTCGAAGCGTGGCTTGAGGAAGGGCGCCGGCACGATATTGCGGATGCATAGCAGCGATCCGGCGCGGCTGCCTTCGCCCTTGCTGATGTCGAATAGCGAATGTTCGCCGAAGCTCTCCGCCAGGCGCGCGAAGTGCAGGCCGAGGAAGTAGAACTCCAGCAGCTCGGCGTCGAACCAGGCCGGATGCTCGGCCATATAGTCGCCGATGGCATTGCTGGCCGTTTGCAGCGCGCCCATGAATTTCTCGGGCAGGGCCGGGTAGCCCCGGTAGGCATCGTCCTGCTCCTTTTCCAGCGCCAGCCATTGGCGGTGCACCTTGTCCAGCGGCTTTTTCAAGGCTTCGGGCGCGCTCTTGCGCAGCAGGCGCAGGCTGGCGTGATCGAGTTCCGCCGAATACATCTTGCGTGCGCGCGACACCATATTGTGCGCTTCGTCGGCCAGCACGGCCACCTTCCAGCCGTTCAGCTGCGTCAGGCTGTACAGCATGGCGCTGATGTCGAAATAGTAGTTGTAGTCGCCCACCACCACGTCGGCCCAGCGCACCAGTTCCGTTTCCAGATAGTAGGGACAGACCCCATGGGCCAGTGCGATCTCGCGCACGGTGGCGCGTTCCAGCATGGTCTCGCGCACGGCGGCGGCGCGCGCGGCGGGCAGGCGGTCGTAAAAGCCCGCCGCCAGCGGACAGGATTCGCCATGGCAGGCCTTGTCCGGATGCTCGCAGGCCGTGTTCCTGGCCGCCAGTTCCAGGGTGCGTAGCGGCAGCAGCGGCGCACTGCGCGTGAGGCTGGCGGCGGCGTCCAGCGCCATGCGCCGTCCCGAGGTTTTGGCGGCGAGGAAGAACACCTTGTCCAGCCCATGTTCGGCGCTGGCTTTGAGCAGCGGGAACAGGCTGCCCACCGATTTGCCGATGCCGGTCGGCGCCTGCGCCAGCAGGGCGCAGCCGCGCGCGCTGCTGCGGTACATGGCTTCGGCCAGCTGGCGCTGGCCGGGACGGAATTCGCCGTGCGGGAAGCGCATCGCCTTCAACTGCGCGTCGCGCAGGGCGCGGTGCGCCATTTCCTGCTCGGCCCAGGCCAGGAAGCGGCTGCACTGTTCTTCCCAGAAGGCGCTCAGGCTGGCGGCATCCATTTCTTCCAGCAGCAGGGTTTCCTTCTGGCTGCCGATGTCGAAATACACCAGGGCCAGGCGCAGCGTGTCCAGGCCGCGCGCCTGGCACAGCAGATGGCCGTAGATTTTCAGCTGGGCCCAGTGCAGGTGGCGATGGTTGGCCGGCATTTTTGCCAGGTCGCCGCGATAGGTCTTGATTTCCTCCAGCTGGTTCTGGCGCGGATCGTAGCCGTCGGCGCGGCCGCGTACGCGCAGCGCGCCGAAGTCGCCGGACAGGCTGACTTCACGCTGGTAATCCTCGCCGCGCCGCCCGGTCACGACGGCGTGGCCGGCCATGCCTTCCTGGACCGTGGGCGCGGGCGTGAAGCGCAGGTCGAGGTCGCCCGCCTTGGCCGTGAACTCGCACAGCGCACGCACGGCGACGGTATAAGTCATGCCGCCCATTGCAGGTAGCAGACCGAAATCGGCATCTGGTGCTGGGTGCAGTAGTCGATCCAGCGCAGCTGGTTGTCCTGCAGGCGGTCGCCGGGTCCCTTCACCTCGATCATGTTATAGCGCCGCTCGCCGGGCCAGAACTGGATCAGGTCGGGGAAGCCGCTGCGGTTGGCCTTGATATCGAGCAGCATGCGCTCGAAGCATTTGCGCAGATGGGCGGCCGGGATGCAGTGCAGGGCCAGTTCCAGCAATTCCTCATCGAGGATTTCCCAGTAGACGAAGGGCGACTGGATGCCCTGCTTCTCGGCCAGGCGGGCGCGGATGGCCTGGCGGTAGCTGCCATCGTCCAGGCGCGCGAAGCAGGCCGCGAACTGGGCGGCGCGGCGCTGCTGGAAGTCGGCGCTGTGCAGGTCGGCCGGGCCGCGATGGAAGGGGTGGAAGAAAGCGCCCGGCACGGCGCAGAAGATGGCATCCCAGAACAGCAGGCCAAACAGGGAATTGACCAGGGTATTTTCCACGTAGTAGACCGGGGCTTCCGCGCGCCACAGGTGGTCGCGCACCACGCCTTCCACCTGCCAGCCGTCTTCCTGCGGTGGCGGCAGGCTCAGGTCCAGGCGCAGCGGCGGCGCCGGCTTGGACGCGGCGCCGCGCGCATGCCCGAGCTGGCGCCGCAGGCGCGGCCCCATGCGCAGCAGGGATTGGCGTTCCGCCTCGCTTTCCGGCCCGGCCTCGGCCTGCAGCAGCAAGGCGTAGGCGGCGCCGAACTGGCCGTCTTTTTCCAGCACGCGGATGGCGCGGGCGCGCGCGCCGGGATAGGGCGTGGCGCGGTAGACGCTCAGCGCGCCGGGCCAGTCGCGCAGTTTCTCCAGCTGCTGGCCCATCTGGAACAGCAGCCTGTGGCGGCGGCTGCGCAGCCATTCATTGTCCGATTCCTGCGGCGCCAGGCTGGCCAGCACGTCCAGCGGCGGCTCGCCGTCCAGGAAACGTTCGCGGCACTGGTGCAGGGCCAGGTATTCGTCGATGTCGCGCCGGCTGCGGAAGCCGCGCGCGGCCGGCGCGAACTCCACTTTCTCGTAGCGGTAGACGCCCAGGTCGGACAGCACGAACTCCGACCAGCCCTGGTGGAAGTTGCCAAAGAAGATCAGCCGCAGGCGGTCGCACAGGGGCTTGGCGACGATGCGGTAGACCTGGTCGCCGGCATGTCCGTACCAGGCCGAGAAGCGGTGGCGGCCCGCATGCCGTTCGCGCAGGGCTGCCAGCTGTTCGGCCTTGCGCGCCAGGCGCTCGTGCGGCGCAAGCTGGAAAATGCGGCCGATTTCGGGCTTTTGCAGCAGTTCGAACAGCTCGTCCAGGGACAGTTCGGGATCGGCCTCCACCCAGCCCAGCTCGCATAGCGGGCGGCACGCTTCCAGGGCGCAGCCGATTTCGCCGTAGACCAGTTTGGAGGCGCGGAACAGTTCACCCTTGCGCATGACCATGCGCACGAACAGGGCGCGCGCTGCCTGGGGCAGGGTGGGGAAGCGGGACAGGAAGCTGCTTTCCTCGTCGGTCAGCAAGTCGCTATAGCGTTCGGCGATCCACTGCAGCACCTGGTGGAAGTTGTCCAGGTAATAAAACTCGTTTTCCAGAACTCGGATCATGTGTACGGACGCGCTTGCTTAACTGTGTATTTATACAGTATATCGCGTCCGCCCGCACTTGCACAGCATTTGTGCAGGCGCGGGACGGGGTGCTAAGAGGCCGTTTCAAAACGGGTGCGGCTAGGCGCTGCAACAACGCCGCGCCCGTTTTGAAACGGCCTCTCGGGAGGATCAGTGGCGGGTCTGCGAGTGCTCGGCCACGCTGGCGGAAGCGCGCGCCAGCTGTTCCTCGAAGGTGCTGACGGCTTCACGCGTGGCCGTGGTCACCTGCTCATAGCCCCTGAAGGCATTGTCGATGGCTTGCTTGACGATCTGTACCGCGTTTTCCGAACCGGGTCGCACATTCTTGGTGACGTCGTAGATCAGGGCGCTCAAGCTGGACTTGGCTTCGGCCATATGGGCTTCGGCGGCGCGCGCGAACTCGGACTGGATCTCGGCGATGATCTGGCTCAGCTGCTGGTTATAGGCGGCGGCATCGGCCACGCCCGGCTGGACTTTGGAGGCCGCCACGGCCAGCACGGCTTTCGGGTCCTTGGCTTCGCTCAGCTCGCGGCCGGTGGCCAGGGTGTTTTCCACGTTCGACTTGGCGGTGGCCAGATTCAGGGCCGCAACCTGCTCCAGCGCTTGCACGGCTTTGCTGGTCAGGCTGTTGAAGGTGTCAAGCTGGAACTCGAACAGGGTCTTGGTGGCGGAGGCGAATTGCTCGGGATTTTGAAACATACGAACTCCTCGGTGAGTGAAAAGGCGTTTGCTTCTTGTTGTTGGCTCATTATTGAGCACGCACTAACTTTTCGCAATGACTATCTTTGTACGGCCCGCTTTCCTGCTCCCAGCCCGGTCCGAGCGGGGTCTGGTGGCAGACGCGGGCGCCATCGATCTTGCTGCGCCAGATATACCAGGGCGCCGGCCCGGCGCTCAGGCTGGTGCTCAGGGCCAGGCCGGCCAGGGCCAGCAGCAGGAAGCGGGAAGTCTTGTTCAGCATAATCATTTTGCAATTCGGGTTCAGGACAGGGCTTGCGCCCGCACTTGGTTGCGGCCGCCGTTTTTCGCAGCGTACAGCAATTCGTCGGCCTTGGCGATCAGGCTGTACTGGCTGCTTTCTTCCGGCCGCAGCGCCTGGGCGCCGTCGGCAAAGTCGGCCGTCACCACGCCGAAACTGGCGGTGGCCTGCAGATTATGCCCCTCGAAGCGCACCGTGCTCTCCTCGAAGCGGCGGCGCAGGCGCTCGGCCAGCTGGGTGGCGCCGTCGAGACCCGTTTCGGGCAGGATCAGCAGGAACTCCTCGCCGCCGTAGCGCACCACGCTGTCGATATTCTCGCGCGTCATGGCCAGCAGCAGGCGCGAGAACGCTTGCAGCACGGCATCGCCCGCGGCATGGCCGTATTCGTCGTTGACGCGCTTGAAATGGTCGAGGTCGCACATGATGACGGCCAGGCTCAGGCGGTAGCGCTGGGCGCGCATGATTTCGTTTTCCATCAGCTGCTCGTGCAGGTGGCGACGGTTGAAGCAGCCGGTCAGCGGATCGCGCAGGGACTGGATCTTGAGTTCGGTCTGGGTGCGGAATTCCTCGCGCCACAGCAGCTGGTAGCGGCGCGCCGTCACATAGCCGAGCAGATTGGCCAGCAGCAGGAGCAGGCCCATGGTGACCAGGCCGAGTGCCTGGATTTCCTGCCGGTGGCGCGCCATCAGCACGAAGACCAGGGTGGCGGGCAGGGCGATGGCGGCCGCGTGCAATAGGCGGTTCGGCACATACACATACAGCACCATGATGACGATGGTCATGGAAATGGCGTGGCCTGCGAATTCCGAAGGCCGGAAGGCGACGATCAGCAGGAAGACGGCGGTGCCGGCCAGCTCGACCAGGGTGGCGACGGCGCGTGTCAGCGCCACGGAATTGGGCCGCAGGCGGATGGCGAGCAGGCCGAACAGGGCGCAGGTGACCACGCCGATGCGGGCGCAGAACAGCATCAGCGTCAGGCCGCTGTAGCCGAGCCAGGCTACGTCCGACAGCACGAAGGCCAGGAAAAAGAAGGCGCAGAAATAGAAGGTCATGCGCAGCTGGCGCTGGCTCAGGCGCAGGTGGTGGCGCAGGAAAGCCTGCTCCATGGCGGGATTATGGAATTCGCTCAATAGATGGTTCAGCGTGGCGTCCGCGGCGGTTTCGGCGGGTGGCCAGCTCGCCTGTTTCATCGCGGCGCCACCAGGGGCAGGTGCAGGGTGAAGCGGGTACCGGCGCCGGGCGCGCTCTGCAGCTCGATGCGCCCGCCCAGCACGCCGGTGACGATATTGTGCGTGATGTGCAGGCCGAGGCCGGAACCGCCCGCGCCCAGCCTGGTGGTGAAGAAGGGATCGAAGACCCGGTCCTGGTGCTCGGGCGCGATGCCGGCGCCGTCGTCGGCCAGGCTCAGCTCCACCTCGTCCTGGCCGACGGCGTGGCCGGCGATGGTGATGGTGCCGCCGGGGCGTTCGCCGAAGCCGTGCAGCACGCTGTTCTCGAACAGGCTGGAGAGCGCCTGGCCGAGCGGGCCGGGATAGCTGTCCATTTCCAGGTGGGGCGCGACCTCCTGCACCACGTGCAGGCCAGGATGCTTGAGCGTGGCCGCCAGCGGCAGCACCAGTTCGGCCACGAATTTGTCGAGCGTGAAGCGGCGCCGTTGCGAGCTGGCGGTATCGACCGCGATCTGCTTGAAGCTGGCCACCAGCTTGGCCGCGCGCGTCAGATTGCGCACCAGCAGCTCGTTGGCTTCGCCGGCCTGCTGCAGATACTGTTCCAGCGCCGAGCGGCGCAGGCCGGTGCGGACATCCTCGCGCAGGCCGCCGGTGCGTTCGCTCATGGTGGTGGCCACCATCAGGCTGTTGCCGATGGGCGTATTCAGCTCGTGCGCCACGCCGGCCACGATGGCGCCCAGGGCGGCCAGCTTGTCGCGCCGCACCAGCTCTTCCTGCGTCAGGCTCAGGTGTTCGAGCGCGCGCGCCAGCTCGGCATTGGCCTGCTCGGCCTGCTCCTTGGCGTGGCGCAGGGCGGCGGTGCGGTCGGCCACCAGTTCTTCCAGATGCCTGCGGTGCTGCTGCAGCTCGGCTTCGCGCCGCGTGCGTTCGATGGCGATGCCGGCCAGGTGGGTGGCGACGCTGATCAGGCGCTGGTCTTCCGTGCTCGGGTGGCGCACCTCGCGGTAATACATGGCGAAACTGCCCAGCACCGTGCCTTCATTGAGCATGATGGGCATGGACCAGCAGGCGCGCAGCCCATAGGCGCTGGCCAGGCCGCGATACGGCTCCCACAGCGGGTCGTGCATGATGTCGGACACGATCACCGCTTCGCGCCGGTACATGGCGGTGCCGCAGGAACCGACCATGGGACCGATTTCCATGCCGTCGATCGCCGCCATATAGGCGCCGGGCAGGCTGGGGGCGGAGCCGGCGCGCATATGTTTGCCGTCCTCGTCCAGCAGCAGCACCGAGCACAACAGCTCGGGCGACTGGGTTTCCACCAGCTTCACCAGGCGGTCCAGGATGGCGTGCAGGGGCGCGCCGCGCGCGATCATTTCCAGCAGCTTGTTCTGGCCCGCGCGCAGGGCCTCGGCCAAGCGCTGCCCGGTCACGTCGAGCAGGCGCAGGTGCAGCAGGTGGTGCCGGTCCTTTTCCAGCGGCACCAGGCGGATTTCGCAATCGATCAGGCGGCCGTTGGCGTGCTGGAAGGAGAGCGGGAAGACGCGGATTTCGCCGCCCAGCACGCGTTCGATCAGATCGTCGACCACGTCGGCCGAGAGGCGGCCATCCTGCTGCAGGGGCGGGCAGAGCTGGGCCAGCTCGCGGTGGCGCAGCTCGGCCACGCTGCGCCCGAACAGGGTTTCGGCCTGGGCGTTGGCGTCGATCGGCTTGCGGTCGGCCACGTTCAGCAGCAGGATGCTGTCGGGCGAACCGGCCAGCAGGGTGTGGTAATTGATTTCCAGATTGGCCGGGTCGAGGCTGGCCGGTGCGCCATCGGACCAGAGGCCGCGCGCACCGAGTTCGACCAGGATATTGTTGACGGCATCGGCGGTGGCGAAGGGCAGGCGCACATAGCCGGCGGCGCCGGCCTGGCGCGCCCGTTCGCGCTCATCCTCGCTGGGAGCCGAGGACATGATCAGCACCGGCAAGCCGTTGCGCCGCGCCAGGCGCTCGCACAGTTCCAGGCTGGCGCTGCCGGCCAGGGCGGCATCGAGCAGCACCAGGGCCACATGGCCTTCCTCGGTCAGCGACAGCGCGGCATCGCCGCGGTTGACGTAGGCCAGGCCCAGCCCGTGCTCAGCCAAAGCCAGTTCCAGCGCCACCAGTCCGTTCTCCGAACCGCTGACGATCAGGATGGTTTGCCGCTTCACTGGTGGATGTGACTGGTTCATGAGTCCTTCCCAAGGGCGCCGGGTGTGAGCCAGTGTAGTACAACATCTGATGCGGCAACAAAACATTTCCAGCGCTAGCGGCGCGGGCGCGGCTTTTTTGCTTCAGGCCGCCTTGCGCGCGCCGGCTTCGGCCTTGCCAGCCGCCTGTTCCTGCGCTGCCAGTTCGGCGCGGGCGGCGGCGATGCGCGGGAAATTGTCTTCGATCCAGTCGACCAGGACTTCCAGGCGCGCCGCCACTTCCTCGCCCATCGGTGTCAGGCGGTATTCGACGTGGGGCGGAATCACCGGCAGCGCATGGCGCGCGACAAAACCGTCGCCCACCAGGCCGTCCAGGGTCTGGGCCAGCATCTTTTCGCTGACTCCGCCGACCTCGCGGCGCAGCTGGCTGAAACGGTGCGTACCGCCCAGCAGCACCACCAGCACCAGCACGCCCCAGCGGCTGGTTACATGGCTGAGGACGGCGCGCGAAGGACAGTCGGCGGCCAGCAGCTTGCCGCGCCGCGCCTCGGTTTGCGCCGCCAGGGCGGCGCGCAGGGATTTACTGGTTTTCATGGGTGCTTACCAAAAAGTGCGTACTTACAATTCGTTAGTACCGTCGCTATTATACGTTCATCGCGGTGATGCCTCACCGTATTCTCTGACAATGAAAGGATTTGCCATGATCGTCATTACCGGCGCCAGCGGCCAGCTCGGCCAACTCGTGATTTCCGGCCTGCTCAAACAAGTACCCGCCAGCGCCATCGCGGCCGTGGTGCGCGACCCGGCCAAGGCTGGTGCGCTCGCCGCCCAGGGCGTACAGCTGCGCCAGGCCGACTACAACGACCCGGCCTCGCTCGACGCCGCCTTCCACGGCGCGGAGAAGATCTTGCTGATTTCGTCCAGCGAAGTGGGACAGCGCCTGCCGCAGCACCGCAACGCCGTCGAGGCCGCCAAGCGCGCCCAGCCCAAGCTGCTGGCCTACACCAGCGTGCTGCACGCCGATACCTCGCCGCTGGGCTTGGCCGGCGAGCACAAGGCCACCGAAGAGCTGATCCGTGCCAGTGGCCTGAACTACACGATCCTGCGCAATGGCTGGTACTTCGAGAACTACCACAACAGCATCGTTGGCGGTCCCGCCCATGGCGGTGTGCTGGGCAGTGCCGGCGCGGGCCGCATTGCCGCCGCCGCGCGCGCCGACTATGCCGCTGCCGCTGTTGCGGTCCTGACCGCGACGGAGCCGCCGCAAGCGCTGTATGAACTGGGCGGCGACCATCCCTTCACGATGGCCGAACTGGCCGCCGAAATCGCCCGCCAATCCGGCCAGCCCGTCGCCTATCACAATCTGCCGGAAGCCGAGTACAAAGCCGCGCTGCTGGGCTGGGGCTTGCCCGAAGGCCTGGCCGCGCTGATCGCCGATTCGGATATTGGCGCCTCGCAAGGCGGCCTCGACGACCGCAGCCGCAGCCTGAGCCGGTTGATCGGCCGCCCGACCCAAACCTTGGCCGACGCCGTTAAAGCCGCCCTGTCCGCCTAAGCCTTTGCGTCAAATCAAACAATGTCCAACCCTGGTGCCAGGCGGGGCCGCCGAGGCACCAGGGTTGGACATTTGCTGCTTTAGATCAAAGAATGTCCGGTTCCGGTTCCGGTTCCAGTGCCTGACGCCAGGGTGGGGCATTTTTTGAGGGAGATAAAAAGGGGAGGGGAAAAGAAAAAACGCCGCAAGCTTTTGAAGGCTTGCGGCGTTTTTAGCGTATCCGGTAGAGTGGTGCCCACGGAGGGACTCGAACCCCCACACCTTGCGGCACATGGACCTGAACCATGCGCGTCTACCAATTCCGCCACGTGGGCACTGGTACTGCTCAATCGTTATCGAAAACAAGACTTGGTGCCCACGGAGGGACTCGAACCCCCACACCTTGCGGCACATGGACCTGAACCATGCGCGTCTACCAATTCCGCCACGTGGGCCTTGTTTTCTTTAACTTCGTTGCGTTGTTCAGCAACAGAAGGCACGCATCTTAAAGGTCGAATCGGCTTCCGTCAATGGCAATTTGTGCTTTTACGAAAGATTTTTCGTTTTTTATTGCGGGCTGCCGCAAGAATGGGCAAGCCGGCGCAGATCAGCAGCACTTGCGAGGGTTCGGGGACGGGATTGAGCAAGTCCCAGCCGTTCACGTCCATCGCCAACCGGTCGTTGTCGCTGATGCGCAGCAGTTCGCCGCGTCCGGCGGTCGGGTCCATCAGACCGATATACAGGTTGTCCTTCCAGTGGCTGGCCTGGCGGCCGTCGCCGAAGTTGACGCCGGTGGAGAACAGCGGGCCTTGGGTGGCGCCGCCGTCGAGCGAAAAGTATTTCTCACGCGCGTCGGCCGTCCAGTCGATTGCGCCGGCGGCCTGGCTTTGGCTGGAATAGCGGAACATGTCCAGTCCGCTGACATAGGTGAATTCGTTGTCGTCGAACGGGCCGTTGTGCGGCGGCGCGTTGTTGTCGAGGATGTCGACGCCGCTGATGAAGCCCAGCGTATGTCCGATCTCATGCGAGGCGACGCCGACAAAGTCGAAGGCGTCGGCATCGATGCCGTTACGCGGATTGAAGTCGAATTTGAAATTGCTGCTGAACTGGATGAAGCCGTCGCAGGCGCCGATGCATCCCGTCAGCGTTTGCGGCGCCACCGGCAGCTTGAGCGCCTTGGCCTGGGCCTGCGTCAGGAACAGGGTGCGGTTATTGTCGCTGCCGTTGTTGTCGAGATAGGGTGTGGCGCTGCCGGGGCCATTGGGATTGTTGGCGGTGCGGTTGATCAGCAGACCAAAGCTGTTGAGCGGCAAATGGTTGACGGCGAGCTGGTCGCTGGCCGAGCTGATATCGCTGAGCATGGCGGCGCGGTAATCGTGGTAGCTGTAAAAATCTTCGGCCGACCTGGCTTGGCCAAGAATGCCGGGATCGAGCGGATTGAAGCCGAGCGTCAGATTGATGGTCACATCGTCGCGCAGCAGGGATGACCAGCGCTCGGTGGCGTCGATAAAGCCTTGTTGTGCCTGGGCGGAAGTGCCGGGCAGGAAGTTCAAAATGAAATGGGGCGCGGCGGAACAGGTGGCCGCGCCGCACAGTGCTGCCAGCAGGGTGGCGGTGGACAGGGTTTTCATGACAGGCTCCCGGGTAGAGGTAAGCCTGGGGACGCAAGAAGCATGCGTTGCCGTGGTGCCAGGGGCGAAACGGGCAAGCTGCCGCAGCCCATGTCAAAAACAGCGACGCAAAAGAAAAAACGCCGCAAACTCGAAAGTTTGCGGCGTTTTTTGCGTATTCGGTAGAGTGGTGCCCACGGAGGGACTCGAACCCCCACACCTTGCGGCACATGGACCTGAACCATGCGCGTCTACCAATTCCGCCACGTGGGCACTGATACTGCTTAACAACTTCTGCTATTATATTGCCTTAGGGAGTTTTGCGCCAGATGAACTTTCATTCCACACTGCACATCCACTCTTTACTGCAACCCCGCATCGCTGCGAGAGCCAGAATTATAGAGGAAACTTCCTGGATGTCAAAGTGTTTGCCAAAACTTTTTTTCAGATCGCCGCAGCCCGCGCGACATGCGCACATATTAGGCAAATAGCTTGCGCTCCGGTACACTACGCCTACTACCTCGTCTAGCGGCGGGTGGGGGCAGTATGCGGCTTTCTTCATCAATAAAAAAACCATAGAAATACTTTTGAACCAGTCTACCCACACCATTCCCAGCCGCGAGGATATTCTCGGCATTTTCCGCAGCGCCAAGGCGCCCCTCGACCTGCGTACTCTTGCGCTGTCGCTGAAAGTGAAACCCGATTCCCAGGCTGTATTAACGCGCCGGCTGAATGCCATGGAGCGCGACGGCCAGATTCAGTCCGACGCATCCGGCTTCTATGTATTAGCCGACCATTCCGAATTCATTTCCGGCCGCGTCAGCAGCCACCGCGACGGCTTCGGCTTCGTGATCCCGGACGAACCGGGCGAAGACCTGTTCTTGTCCGAGCGCGAAATGCAGAAGGTCCTGCATGGCGACCGCGTCATGGCGCGCGTCACCGGCCATGACCGCCGCGGCCGTCCGGAAGGCACCATTGTCGAAGTGGTCCAGCGCGGCAACACCCATATCATCGGCCGCCTGTTGAAAGACAATGGCGTCTGGATCGTTGCGCCCGAAGACAAACGTATTGGCCAGGACATCTTGCTTGAAGGTTCGCCCGGCAAGGCCAAGTCCGGCCAGATCGTCAGCCTGGAGCTGACCGAACAGCCGGGCCGCTTCAAGCAGCCGGTCGGCAAGATCGTTGAAGTGCTGGGCGATATGGACGATCCCGGCATGGAGATCGAAATCGCCGTGCGCAAATTCGGCGTGCCGCATATCTTCTCGCCGGCCGCGCTGAAGCAGGCCGCCAAGCTGCCCGACGTCGTGCATGAAGCCGACTGGGGCGAGCGCGTCGACCTGCGCGACGTGCCGCTGGTGACCATCGACGGCGAAGATGCGCGCGACTTCGACGATGCCGTGTACTGCGAACCGGTCAAGATCGGCCGCAGCAATGCCTTCCGCCTGATCGTGGCGATCGCCGACGTCAGCCATTATGTGAAGCCGAACGATTCCCTCGACGGCGATGCGCTGGAACGCAGCACCTCGGTCTACTTCCCGCGCCGCGTGATCCCCATGCTGCCGGAGAAGCTGTCCAACGGCCTGTGCTCGCTGAACCCGGCGGTGGACCGTCTGACCCTGGTGTGCGACGCGGTGATCACCGCCGCCGGCGACATCAAGGCCTATCAGTTCTATCCGGCCGTGATCCACTCGGCCGCGCGTCTGACCTATACCGAAGTGGCGGCCATTCTTGGCAATACCAAGGGCCCGGAAGCGGCGCGCCGCCCGGCCATCGTGCCGCATCTGCAGAACCTGTACGACGTTTATCACGCCCTGCTGAAAGCCCGCCTGGAGCGCGGCGCGATCGACTTCGAAACCACCGAAACCTATATCGTCTGCAACCCGGCCGGCAAGATCGAGAAGATCATCCCGCGCACCCGCAACGATGCGCACAAGCTGATCGAAGAGTGCATGCTGGCCGCCAACGTGTGCGCGGCCGACCTGCTGCTGCGCCATAAGCACCCCGGCACTTACCGCATCCACGCCGGCCCGACCAAGGAAAAACTGACGCAGGTGCGCAGCTTCCTGAAACAGGTGGGCCTGCATCTGGGCGGCGGCGACACGCCGGCGGCTGCCGATTACGCGGAGCTGATGAAGAAGGTCAAGGAGCGTCCCGACGCGTCCCTGCTGCAAACCATGCTGCTGCGCTCCATGCAGCAGGCGGTCTACAGCCCGGACAATATCGGCCACTTCGGCCTGGCCTATGAGGCGTATGCCCACTTCACCAGCCCGATCCGCCGCTATCCCGACCTGCTGACGCACCGCGCCATCAAGGCCATCCTGGCCGGCAAGAAGTACGAGCCGAAAGTGGGCGACACCAGTGTGCTGAACACCAATGTCTCCAACGCCACGCGCAAGCAGCAGCTGAAGGACAAGCAGGAAGGCAAGCAGAAAAAAGCCGACCCGACCATCTGGGATGCGCTGGGCATCCACTGCTCGGCCAACGAGCGCCGCGCCGACGAAGCGTCGCGCGATGTGGAAGCCTGGCTGAAGTGCTACTTCATGCAGGACAAGCTGGGCGAAGAGTTCAGCGGCATCATCACCGGCGTGACCACCTTCGGCATCTTCGTCCAGCTCGACCAGCTGTTCGTCGAAGGCCTGGTGCACGTCACCGACCTGGGCGCCGATTTCTTCCAGTACGACGATGCGCGCCATGAGCTGCGCGGCGAACGCACCGGCAAACGCTATCAGCTGACCGACCGCGTCAATGTGCAGGTGGTGCGCGTGGACCTGGAGTCGCGCAAGATCGACCTGCGCCTGGCCGACAGTGAAATGGTCGGCATTCCGGCGCCGAAGAAAGGCCGTGGTAAAGCCGCTTACGACGATTTCGACGATGCCGGGGACGTGCCGGCAGGCCGTTCGCGCAAGCCCGCTTCGCGCACCAATGTGAAACCTGGCCCAAGCATCACGCCGCGCTATCCGTCCAAGGCCGGCGCGGGTGCGGGTGGCGCTGTCAGTGCGCCGGCCAGCAAGAGCAAGCCGGGCGCCAAGGCCGCGCCGAAACCGGCCAAGCGCGCCAAGACCACAACCTCGCGCAAGGCTGCGGCGAAAAAGAAAAAGCGCTGACCGCTGAGCGATAGCTGTATTGATTTGATGGCCCGCGGTGCATGCCTCGGGCCATTCCCTTTAGTAAAAGAGAAGTAAATGTCCAAGAACAAAATGATTTTCGGCTTCCACGCCGTGACCTCCCGCCTGCGCCACGAAGCCTCTTCGGTGGAAGAGATTTTCGTCGACGCCAGCCGCAGCGACCGCCGCATGCAGGACCTGATCGGCACCGCCAAAGGCCTCGGCGTGCGCGTGATGCCGGTCGATTCGGCCCGTCTCGACAAGATCGTCGGCACCCGCCGCCACCAGGGCGTGATCGCCTTTGCTTCCCAGCTGGCGCTGGCGCGCAATCTGGATGAGCTGCTGGACGCCATCGACGGCCCGCCGCTGCTGCTGGTCCTGGACGGCATCACCGATCCGCACAATCTGGGCGCCTGCCTGCGCGTGGCCGACGGCGTCGGCGCGCATGCCGTGATCGTGCCGAAGGACCGTGCCGTGGGCTTGAACGCCACCGCCGCCAAGGTCGCCAGCGGCGCCGCCGAGACCGTGCCTTACATCACCGTGACCAATCTGGCGCGCACCCTGCGCGAACTGAAAGAGCGCGACATCTGGCTGATCGGTACCTCCGACGATGGCGAGAAAGGCCTGTACGAAGCCGACTTCACCGGTCCGACCGCGCTGGTCATGGGTTCCGAAGGCGAGGGCATGCGCCGCCTGACGCGCGAAACTTGCGATATGCTGGTCAGCATCCCGATGTTCGGCTCGGTGGAAAGCCTGAACGTGTCGGTCGCTTCCGGCGTCTGCCTGTACGAAGCGCGCCGCCAGCGCATCGCCAAAGAGGGCTGAGCGCGGCTGTAGTCGAGTTTCCCCTCCAGCACTCCCCCGGCGGATGCGCTACCATGAGCGTATCCGCATTCACCGCGTATTTTCTGTTTCCCTTTCATGTTTCGCCAACTACGCCAGGACATCAGCAGCATCATTGAACGCGATCCCGCAGCCCGCAACGGCTGGGAGGTGCTGACCTGTTATCCCGGCCTGCAAGCCATCGCCGCGCACCGCTCGGCGCACTGGTGCTGGACCCACGGCCTGAAATGGCCGGGCCGCTTCATTTCCTATCTGGCGCGCATTGTCACCGGCATCGAGATCCACCCCGGCGCGAAGATCGGCAACCGCGTCTTCATCGATCACGGTTTCGGCGTGGTGATCGGCGAAACGGCCGAGGTGGGGGACGATTGCACCATCTACCAGGGCGTGACGCTGGGCGGCACTTCGCTGCACGCGGGCGCCAAGCGCCATCCGACGCTGGAACGCGGCGTCATCGTCGGCGCCGGGGCCAAGGTGCTGGGCGGCTTTACCATTGGCGAGTATGCCAAGGTCGGCTCCAACGCCGTGCTGCTGAAAGCTGTGCCTGCGGGGGCGACGGCGGTCGGCAATCCGGCCCATATCGTGCAGAAGGACCAGCAGGGCTATGGCTCCGCGACCTCGCGCCTGTTCTCGGCCTATGGCGTGACGCCGAACGGCGACGATCCCCTGTCCAAGGCCTTGCTCGGCCTGATCAGCCATGCCGACGCGCAGGAGCAGCAGATTGAGCGCATCATGGCGGTATTGAAAGCGGCGGGGCTGGATTGCCCCAAGATTGCCGAGTGCGATAACTTCGACCCGGCGCAATTGAACAAGCTTGTCGAATAAAGGAAAAGCATGAGCATGGAAGCCGCGGCGGACAACGCCGATACCCTGGACCCGTTTGAAATCCGCGTGCTGGCGGTGCTGGCCGAAAAGGAAGCACTGACGCCGGATAACTACCCGATGTCGCTGAACGCCATCACCAATGGCTGCAACCAGCTTTCCAGCCGCGATCCGGTGATGCAGCTGTCGGAAGACACCGTGTCCGACGTGCTGCAGCGCCTGATCGAACGCCGCCTGGTGAACCAGATCAGCCAGGCCGGCGCGCGCGTCAGCAAGTACGAGCACCGCATGCGCATCAAGTGGTCGCTGGAACAGGACAAGGTTGCCGTCCTCACGATGCTGATGCTGCGCGGCTTGCAGACGGCGGGCGAAATCCGCACGCGCAGCGGCCGCATGCACGAATTCAAAAGCGTGGCCGAGGTGGAAACCGCGCTGCAATTCCTGATCGACAAATATCCGCCGCTGGTGGCCAAGCTGGCGCTGGCGCCCGGCACCAAGGAGCCGCGCTACGGCCAGCTGCTGGGCGGCGAAGAAGTGCTGGCGCGCGAGGAAACCGCCGCCGGCTACGCGGGAAGCGTCAGCAGTGGCTCGCGCAACGACCGCGTGGCCCAGCTGGAGCAGGAAGTCCAGCAGCTGCGCGCCGATTTCGCCGACCTTGCCGCGCAGTTCGAGCAGTTCAAGAAGCAGTTCGAATAAGGCGCGGGAGCGCGGATGGCGGAGACGCAGTATTCCTGCTCTTCGGCAGGAATCAACGGGGACTTTGCGTCCCCGTTTTTTAGCCGGCGGTACGCACCGCGTCGATGGCGTCGAGAATGGCTTCGCAGGTGGCCGGAGCGCGCAGCGGCGGATTGTGGCGGTGCCCGCCCACCGCCGACACCGCGTCGCGGATCGCCAGAAACACCGAGAAGGGCAGCAGCAGCGGCGGTTCGCCCACCGCCTTGGAGCGGTGGATGCTGTCGAAGCTGTTGCGGTTCTTGAACAGCTTCACGTCCAGATTGCGCGGGCAGTCCGACACGGCGGGTATCTTGTAGGTCGATGGTGCATGCGTCATCAGCTTGCCGCCCGCGTTCCACCACAGCTCCTCCGTCGTCAGCCAGCCCATGCCCTGGATGAAGGCGCCTTCCACCTGGCCGATATCGATGGCCGGGTTCAGCGAATTGCCCGCATCGTAAAGCGCGTTCGCTTCCAGCAGCTTCCATTCCCCCGTCAGCGTATCGACGATCACTTCCGACGCCGAAGCGCCATAGGCGAAATAGCCGAAGGGATTGCCGCTCATGGTTTTCGGATCCCAGCTCAGGCCCGGCGTGGCGTAGAAGCCGTCCGACCAGAGCTGGATGCGCGCCAGATATGCCTTCTGCACCAGGTCGGCGAAGGACATGGCCGCGCCTGGGCCGCCGTACACCACGCCATCGGCGAACTGCACCCCGGCCGGTTCGCAGCCGAATTGCGTGGCGGCGAAGTTGGCGAGGCGCTGGCGCAGGGTGTGGGCCGCGTCCTGCGCCGCCTTGCCGTTCAGGTCCGCGCCGGTGGAGGCGGCGGTGGCCGAGGTATTCGCGACCTTGCTTGTATCGGTGGCGCTGATGCGCACGCGGTGCAGCGGAATGCCCAGTTCATGCGCCACCACCTGGCAGACCTTGGTGTTGATCCCCTGGCCCATCTCGGTGCCGCCGTGGTTGACCAGCACCGAACCGTCCGTGTAGATGTGGACCAGCGCACCGGCCTGGTTGAAGTGGGTCACGTTGAAGGCGATGCCGAACTTCACCGGGGTCAGCGCCAGGCCTTTCTTCAGCACCGCGCTGCGCGCATTGAATTCGTCGATGGCGGCGCGGCGGGCGCGGTAGGCGCTGTCATGCTCCAGCTGGGCCACCAGCTCGTGGATCACGTTGTCGACCACCTTCTGGCCGTATTGCGTGACGTTGCGGCCTTCCTCGTCGTTGCGGCCGTAGAAGTTGATCTTGCGGACATCCAGCGCATCCTTGCCTAGATTGCGCGCGATTTCATCGACGATGTATTCGATCGCGATCGCGCCTTGCGGGCCGCCGAAACCGCGGAAGGCGGTATTCGACTGGGTGTTGGTCTTGCCCGCCATGGCGCGGATATCGACGTCGCTCAGGTAGTAGGTATTGTCGAAGTGGCAGATGGCGCGCGTGGCGACCGGCGCCGAGAGGTCGGCCGAGAAACCGGCGCGCGACACCATCTCGACCTTGGCGGCGGTGATGCGGCCGTCGGCGTCGTGGCCGATCTCGTATTCGTAGTAGAAGCAGTGGCGTTTGCCCGTCACCATCATATCGTCGTCCCGGTCGGCGCGCAGCTTGACGGGACGTTTCAGCTTGGCAGCGCTGATGGCGGCGCAGGCGGCCCACAGCGCCGATTGCGATTCCTTGCCGCCAAAGCCGCCGCCCATGCGCCGGCATTCGACCACGATGGCGTGCGATGGGCGGTGCAGGGCGTGTGCCACCACATGCTGCATTTCGGTCGGGTGCTGGGTGGAGCACAGCACCAGCATGCCGTCGCCTTCCTTGGGAATGGCATAGGAAATCTGGCCTTCGAGGTAGAACTGTTCCTGTCCGCCCACATGCAGCTTGCCTTTTACGCGGTGCGGCGAGGCTTCCAGCGCCTGCTGCGCCTCGCCGCGCCTCAGGCGCATGGGCGGCACCACGAAGGATTGCGCATCGCGCGCCGCCTCCGGCGTCAGGATGGCGGGCAGCTCCTCATACTGCACCTCGGCCTTGCGCGCGGCGCGGCGGGCATTGTCGTGCGAATCGGCCACCACGACGAAGATGGGCTGGCCCACGTATTCGACCTTTTCCTCGGCCAGTATCGGATCGTCGTGGATGATGGGGCCGCAGTCGTTGGTACCGGGGATGTCGCGCCAGATATAGGCCGCCACCACGCCCGGCGCGGCCAGCACCGGCGCCAGGTTCAACGCGGCGATGCGCGCATGCGCCTTGGCCGACAGACCCAAGGCCGCGTGCAGCGTACCCTGGGCTTCGGGAATATCGTCGGTATAGGTGGCCTCGCCCAGGACGTGCAGGATGGCCGATTCGTGCGGATGCGAAAGGCCGACTTCGGCCCATGCCTTGACCGATTCCGGCGTCAGGAATGCTTCGGTTTTGCTGTTCATGCGAGTGCGTAGTTATCTGAGTAGGCGAAAGCATTGATTTCGGCGGCGGGCAAAGGCTGCTCCGGACGCGTCTCAAGCCAGAAGCGGCGCAGCAGGTTTTGCGCGGTGCGCATGCGGTAGCGCGCGCTGGCGCGCATATCGCTGAGCGGGCTGTAATCCTGGGCCATGGCGGCCATGGCGGCGTTCAGGGCGTTCTCGTTCCAGGGCCGGCCTTCCAGCGCGGCTTCGGCCAGCGGCGCGCGGCGCGAGGTGGCGGCCATGCCGCCGAAAGCGATATGCACATTGCGCGCGACGCCGGCCTTGTCCAAGGTCATGGCGAAAGCGGCGCAGACGGCGGATATATCCTGGTCGTAGCGCTTGGCCAGCTTGTAGGTGCGGAACTGCAGGCCGGTGTGGGGCAGGGGGATGCGCACGACTTCCACGAACTCGCCGGGCTGCCAGTCCTTCTTCATATAGTCGAGGTAGAAGTCCTGCAGCGGCATGGTGCGCTGGCCTTCGGTGCTGCGCAGCACGATGCGCGCGCCGAGCGCAATCATCCACGGCGCCGAATCGCCGATGGGCGAGCCGTTGGCGACGCTGCCGCCCAGGGTGCCGGTATTGCGGATGGGCTGGGAAGCAAAGCGTTGCCACAGTTCCGTCAATTCCTGCGGATAGTGCTCGCAGATGGCGCGGTAGGCATCGTCCAGCGAGACGGCGGCGCCGATTTCGAGGATGCCGCCATAAGTGCGCATGCGCAGCAGCTCGGGAACCTGGCGCACATAGATCACGTCGCCCAGATTGCGCATCTGCTTTGTCACCCACAGGCCCACATCGGTGGAGCCGGAGAGGATGGTGGCGTTGGGCTTGGCGGCGCGCAGGGCCGCCAGTTCGTCCAGGGTGCGCGGCGCGTGGAAGGTCTGGCCGTCGTGGGTATAGTTGAACATGCGCTCCCTTTGCAGGCTCTCCAGCGCGGCCTGCACGGCGGCGCGGTCGAAGGCCGCATGCGGCAGTTCGCCCATGCGCTGGGCCGCGTCGATGATGGGGCGGTAGCCTGTGCAGCGGCATAGATTGCCGGACAGGGTTTCGTCGATCTGCTTGCGGCAGGGCGGTTCGGCGGCGTTTTCCTGCTTCAGGTACAGGCTCCATAGCGACATGGCGAAGCCCGGCGTACAGAAGCCGCATTGCGATCCGTGGCATTCCACCAGGGCTTGCTGCACCGGATGCAGGCGGCCGTCTTCCTGTTTCAGGTCTTCCACGGTGAACAGGGCTTTGCCGTCCAGCGTGGGCAGGAACTGTATGCAGGAGTTGACGCTCTTCAGTTCAAGGCCGCCATCCTTCAGCGTGCCGATCACCACGGTGCAGGCGCCGCAGTCGCCCTCGGCGCAGCCTTCCTTGGTGCCGGTGCAATGCAAGTCTTCGCGCAGATGCTGCAGGACGGTGCGCGTGGGCGCCAGGGCGCTGGCTTCGCGCACCTTGCCCTGGTAGTAGAAACGAATCGGTTCGGACATCGTACTTCTCCAGAATCAGCCGGGCAGGTAAATGGTTTTGAACAGGAAGACGCCGGCGATCCCCCAGATCACGGTGCTGACCTGGCGGTGCTGGCCGGTCAGGAGTTTGAGTACGGCATAGCTGATGAAGCCCAGCGCCAGGCCGTTGGCGATCGAATAGGTGAAGGGCATGACCAGGGCCGTGACCACGGCGGGCACGCATTCGGTGGTTTCATGCCAGTTGATCTCGGCCAGTTCGCGCAGCATCAGGCAGGCCACGAAGAACAGGGCCGGCGCGGTGGCGTAGGCCGGCACCACGCCAGCCAGCGGCGCGATGAAGAGGCAGAGCAGGAACAGCACGGCGATGGCGACGGCGGTCAGGCCGGTGCGGCCGCCTTCCTGCACGCCGGCCGCGCTTTCGATGTAGGCGGTGGTGCTGGAGGTGCCGAGCACGGAACCGACGACGATGGCGCCGCTGTCGGCCAGCAGGGCGCGGTTCATGCGGTCCATCTTGCCGTTCTTGAGCAGGCCGGCGCGCTGCGCCACGCCGATCAGGGTGCCGGTGGCGTCGAACAGTTCAACCAGGAAGAACACCAGCACCACATTGATCAGGCCATGGGCGATGGCGCCCATCAGGTCCAGCTTCATCACGGTCGGCGCCAGCGAGGGCGGGGCGGAGACGATGCCGTTGAAGTGGTTGCCGCCGAAGAAAAAGCTCAGCACCGTCACCGACAGGATGCCGATCAGCAGGGCTCCCGGCACGCGCAGCCGGTCCAGCGCCACGATGATGAGGAAGCCGAGAATGGCCAGCACCGGCGCGGGTGAATGCAGGTCGCCCATGGTGACGAAGGTGGCGGGGTTGGCCACCACGATGCCCGCGTTCTTCAGCGAGATCAGCGCCAGGAACAGGCCGATGCCGGCCGGGATGGCGATGCGCAGCGAGGGCGGAATGCTGTTGATGATGAGTTCACGGATCTTGAACAGGCTGACCACGAGGAACAGGCAGCCGGAAATGAATACCGCCCCCAGCGCCGCTTCCCAGCTGAAGCCCATCCCTTTCACCACGCCGTAGGCGAAGTAGGCGTTCAGGCCCATGCTCGGCGCCAGGCCGATCGGATAATTCGCATACAGGCCCATGATGAGGGTGCCCACCGCCGCCGCCACGCAGGTGGCGACGAAGACCGCGTCCTTGGGCATGCCGGCATCGCCCAGGATAGAGGGATTGACGAAGATGATGTAGGCCATCGTCAGGAAGGTGGTGAGGCCAGCCAGAAGCTCGGTGCGCACGGTGGTGCCGTTAGCACTCAGCTTGAAGAAGTTTTCAAGGAAGTTCATGTCGCGTGTCTCTGTTTATGGTTTTTTGACGCCGGAAAACTCGCCGGTCTGTGCCGGCCGAAAAATTGGCGTTGTGCGGAAAGGGCCGCAGCGTATCTAATGTCGTGCAAATAACAGTCTTGCTTGTATCGCCAGCCGAATACCTGCTATCGGCTTGCCGCTATATCCGCCCGCCGCGCCCTGCGCAATAGGGGAAAACAGGGGAAAACAGGGGGAACAGCTGCAGCACGGAGGATGCTGCGCGCAGCGCGAAAAACAACATCACTTCGACAGCAGCTTGGCCGCGGCCGCGACCTGGGCGCGCAGCCATTTGTGTTCGGTGGCCTGGTGCGAGCGCTCGTGCCACAGCTGGTAGAAGCGCAGCGGCGGGAACTTGACCGGCACCTTGTAGGATTTGAGGCCCAGCGTGTTTTCGTAATAGCTGGCGAACTGCTGGCCCGCCGTCAGCACCAGGTCGGTCTGCGCCACCATATACGGCAGCATGCGGAAGTGGGCCGATTCGACCACCACATTGCGTTCCATATTCTGCTGTTCGAGGAAGGCGTCGATGTTGCCGTGGTAGCCGGGCAGGATCTGGGTCGGCGCCGCATGGGGCAGGGAGAGATAGTCCTCGACCGTCATGCCGTCCTTGTTGGTGCGGCGCGCATAGGCCGTGTTGGCGCGCATCAGGCAGACGATGGGATCGTCGAACAGCTTGGAGATATGCAGGTGGGCGGGCGGCTCGTCCCAGTTGGCGACCACCAGATCGAGTTCGCCGTCCGACAGCAGGCGCACATAGTCGGACTCCGGCCCCAGCGCATGGATCACCATGCGGCTGCGCGGCGATTCGCGGCGCAGGCGGGCGATCACCTCGGTGAAGAACTGGGTGTTCATATAGTCCGGCGCGGCGATGTGGAAGGTGCGCGCTTCCTCCAGCGGCACGAAGGCCGTTTTCGGCATGAACAGGTTTTCGGTCTCGTCGAGGATGCGCTTGGCGGGTTTCAGCAGGCTTTCGCCATGCTGGGTCGGCACCATGCCGCGCCCGCCGCGCACCAGCAGGGGATCGCCGGTCAGCTCGCGCAGGCGGCGCAGCGAGGCCGAGATCGAGGGCTGCGGCTGGTTCAGCTTCAGCGCCACGCGCGAGACGTTCTTTTCACACAACAGCAAATACAGAATGCGGATCAGATGCAGATCCAGATGTTCCGGCAACCGCGACATGGCATGTCTCCTCTTGCGCTCATTGGCGCTTTTATATGTGTCGTATGGAGATTCGCATATTTATGGCCCCGTTATGTATATGTCCGCGCATATGGCAGTTATAAAAGTACATGCAGGACGGGGCGCGCCTTCAACCCTTATCTTTTCACTCACCCCGGCGCCATGCCGGAGCATAGTCGAAATGACGGCGCGTCATGACGGTCGTAGCGGCGACGGAAGAACGACCGGTTCGAGGCTCAGTCCTCAGCCATCTGAATTGCCCGCAGAGGCAGATGGGACAACAAAATGGAAGAGACATGGAAGCACTATTCGGACCCTATGGAGTGGAGTGGCTGAACCTTTTGGTGCGCTGGCTGCACCTGATCACCGGCATTGCCTGGATCGGCGCCTCCTTTTACTTCGTCTGGCTGGACAACTCGATCCGGCCGCCGCAAGCGGGCAGTCCGCTCGCCAAGAAGGGCGTGATGGGCGAGCTGTGGGCCGTGCACGGCGGCGGCTTCTACAACCCGCAGAAGTACCTGGTGGCGCCGGCCGAACTGCCGGCCGAACTGCACTGGTTCAAATGGGAAGCCTATGCCACCTGGCTGAGCGGCTTCGCCATGCTCTTCATCGTCTACTACTTCAACGCTTCGGCCATGATGATCGACCGCAGCGTGGCCGATCTGAGCCCGGCGCAGGCGGTGGGCGTGGGTCTTGGCACGCTGGCCCTGGGCTGGCTGGTGTACGACCTGCTCTGTAAATCGCCGCTGGGCCAGCGCGAAGGCTTGCTGGGCGTGGTGATGTTCGTGCTGATCGTGGCGGCGGGCTTCGTATTGACCAAGCTGCTGAGCGGCCGCGCGGCCTATATCCATGTGGGCGCGATGATCGGCACCATGATGGTGGGGAATGTGCTGTTCGTGATCATTCCCGGCCAGCGCAAGCTGGTGGAAGCGATGAAGGAGGGGAAATCGCCCGATCCGATCTATGGCAAGAAGGCCAAGCAGCGCAGTGTGCATAACAACTACTTCACGCTGCCGGTGCTGCTCATCATGATCAGCAACCATTACGCGATGACCTATGGCCATGCGTATAGCTGGCTGATTCTGGCCGCGATCATGGCCGCTGGTGTGCTGATCCGCCATTTCTTCAATCTGCGCCATGCGGGCAAGGTATCGGTGGCGTATCCGATTGCGGGCGTGGCTCTGCTGATGGCGGTGGCGATTGCGATTGCTCCCGCGCCGCGCAAGCCGGCGGTGGCCGCCGCGCCGTCCGCTGGCGCCACCGGCGATGCGCGCGCCGATACCCATGCCGATGTCCACGCCGGGGCGGACGGCACAGCCCTTGCGGCAGCTGGCGTTGCGTCGGCCGCCGCGGCCAGTCATCCCGGCATCGCCAAGGTGCAGGAAGTGATCCAGCAGCGCTGCGCCTCCTGCCACTCGGCCCAGCCGACGCAGGCCGGGTTTGCATCGCCGCCGAGCGGCTTGATGCTGCAAACACCGGAACTGACGCGCCAGCACGCCGCCAAGGTGTATCAGCGCGTGGTGCAGAGCAAGGACATGCCGTTGGCGAATCTGACCCAGATGACCGATGGCGAACGCAAACTGATTGGCGACTGGTTCGAGTCCGGCGCCAACTGAGAACAGGAAGAACAAATGGAAAAGGTAATCATCGACGGCTTCAATCTGAGCGCCGAACAGGTGCTGGCCGTGGCCCGCGCGCCGCATGCGCGGGTGGAACTGGCCGCCTCCTCGCGCGCCGCGCTGAAAGAAAGCCGAGACTATATCGAATCGACCTGGATGCATGACGAAGCGCCCATGATGTACAGCTTCAATACCGGCGTCGGCCTGCTGAAGGATACGCGCGTCAAGGTCGAGCATATCGAGCTGTTTCAGACGCAGCTGATCAAGGCGCATAGCGCCGGCATGGGCGAGCCGTTTTCGGAAGAGGTCAGCCGCGCCACCATGCTGCTGCGCGCCAATGCCTTCGCCAGCAATTATTCCGCGCCGCGCGTGGCGGTGGTGGACCGTCTGCTGGCTTTCATCAATGCGCGCATCCACCCCGTCATGCCGCAGAAAGGTTCGGTGGGCGCATCGGGCGACCTGGCGCCGTTGTCCTATCTGGCCGCCGCCATTGCCGGTTTCGACGAGGCGGAAGTGATGTATGACGGCCGCCGCATGTCCGCGCCGGAAGCCATCGCCAAAGCCGGTATCGATCCCGTCAAGTTCGACCTCAAGGCCAAGGATGCCTCGGCCCTGATCAATGGCTGCACCGCCTCGCTGGCCGTGGCCGTGCTGGCAGCCCACGATGCGCGCACCCTGCTCAGCGACGCCTGCCTGTCGCTGGGCCTGACGCTGGAAGCGATGCGTGCCGAGATGGCGGCCTTCGATCCACGCATCCAGAAAGCCCGTCCGCATGCGGGCCAGATCAAGACCGCCGCCATCGTACGCAAGCTGTTGAAGGGCTCGACCCGCACCACGCACGAGGCGCGCTCGGTGCAGCTGCCCGATGAATTGCGCCGTACCGACATTCCCTACACCGCGCGCATCCAGGACGTGTATTCGCTGCGCTGCGCGCCCCAGGTCTATGGCCCGGTATTCGATGCGCTGGACTATATCGACAATATCGTGGACAAGGAGATCAACTCCGCCACCGACAATCCGCTCATCTTCGGCAAGGACGGCGGCGGCTTCGAGATCATCTCGGGCGGCAATTTCCATGGCCAGTACCTGGCGCAGGCCATGGACTTGCTGGCGATGGCGGTGACGGACCTGGGCAGCATCTGCGAGCGCCGCGTGGCGCGCCTGATCGATCCGACCCTGTCCTGGGGCTTGCCGCGCAATCTGATGAGCGGCGTGCGCGGCGTGAATACCGGCTATCCCGTGGTGCAATGCTCGCTCAGCTCACTGGTGATGGAAAACCGCACCCTGTGCATGCCGGGCAGCGTGGACAGCATTCCGTCCAAAGGCAATAGCGAGGACCACGTGTCCAACTCCACCTGGTGCGCGCGCAAGGCCGCCACGGTGGTGGAGAACACGCGCTACATCGTCGGCGTGGAGATGCTGTTGGCGGCGCAGGCGCTGAGCATGACCGAAAGCCTGCTGCCCGGTTTCCATCTTGGCCAGGGAACGCAGGCGGCATATGGGGAAATCCGGCGCCAGATTCCAGCCTGCCTGGATGGCGACCGCTGGTTCCACAACGATATCCAGACAGCGTATTCCTTCATTGCCAGCGGCTCCGTGCGCCAGGCCGTGGTCCACGCTATTGGCGAGTTTGCCGAAGGCTGACTCCATGCCTGTTTTGCTGTCCGTGGCGCGTGGCGAAGTAGAGGCGTGACGGACAGTTTTTTCAATGCTGCGCCATCCCCATTCGATCAAGCATATAGTCGGACCAGCGTTTTCCAGCAATGGGAGGTCGTTATGTTTGCGAAAAAAACCGCTATCGTGACGGGGGCCGCCAACGGCCTGGGAAAGGCCATTGCACAATGCCTGTTCAAGCGCGGCGCGCAACTGGTGCTGTGCGATACCGATCAGGATGGCGTGCTCCATCTTGCGCAAGCCCTGGACCGCAACGGCGAACGGACCTTGGCGCTGAACTGCGACGTTGCCGATTCCGCAGCCGCGCAGGCAGCGGTGCAACAGGCGGTGCGGCGCTTCGGTGCTCTGCATCTCGCCGTCAACAACGCTGGCATTATCGGCCGCCACGGCGTGCCGCTGGCGGAGGTGGACGTGGAAGAATGGGACCAACTGCTGCGCATCAATCTGTCGGGCATCTTCTACGGCATGAAATATCAGATCCCGGCAATGCTGTCGGCGGGCGGCGGCGCCATAGTGAATATGTCCTCCGGCGCCGGCGCCTCCAAGCACGGCATTGTCGGCTTGACGCGCGCTGCGGCGCTCGACTATGCGGAGCAGGGCATACGCATCAATGCCATTGGCCCCGGCTACATCGCCACCGCGTCCATGCTGGCCTTACCGCAGGAGGTGCGGGACGAATTCGCCGCTTCGCAGCCCATGTGGCGCCTGGGCACGCCCGAGGAGGTCGCCGAAACCGTGGCGTTTCTGCTGTCGCCGCAGTCTTCCTTTACCACCGGCGCCTTTTATATGATGGACGGCGGCGCCACCGCGCGCTAGCTCAGCACTTCTCGTATTTCCAGTTGCGCGACTTGCCTTCCGCGATCCACTCCACCGCCTGTTCAAGGCGGCGCTGGCGCGTGGCCTCGGTCTTGGCCTCGTCCAGCCACTCCACATAATCACGCTTCTTGCTGGTGCTGAAGGCGTCGAAATGGGCGAGGGCGGCCGGTTTCCCTTGCAGCGCAGCGAGAAAGTAGTCCTGCACTTGCAGCTCGGGCTTGGCCGCCTTGGCTTTGGCGGGCGCTTTCACGCCATCCTCGTTGAGCTGCATCGCCTTCTTGATATAGCCGGCCAGGGTCTTCTGCGGCGGCAGATCCTTGAGTGATGCGATGCGGCCGAATTGGCCCATGGCTGCCTCGGTTTTGGCGTCGGCCTGGGACAACAGCCTCTCCGCTTTCCAGAAGCCGAAGCTGCAATGCTGTTTGAAGGCGGCCATATTGCACAGCATGCCCTTGTACATAAAGTGCGGCATGCCCCACTTCACGGTTTCCTCCACCTCGGGACAGGTGGCGTGCACCAGCGCGCGCAGATGGGCGAGGATGGGTTGGGCGAATTCAGCCGACTGGGCGATATAGGCGTCGATGCGCGGGTCGAGAACTGGCATGGCAAGACTGTAGCTAAAGGCGATTCCTGCAATATACGCATGCGCGGCGGCGCCGTCCATGGTACTGGCCAATCCGGCAACAGTGCAGGCGAGCCAATCCGTTAATTCAAGTATGCAAGCGACTGAAGCTGCCATAGAATGAAAAGGCTCGTCTTTTTCGCCGCGCCATGAAAACCCTGCTCAGCCGCTTGCTCTTATGGCAAACTTTCCTCTTGCTGGCCGCAATGGGAACGGTGCTGGTCGCCTTGCCTTTCGGCCTCTTCCTGAACGAGTCGAACAAAGCCATCGAAGTGGCGCGCCAGGAAATGCGCGGCATCGCGCCAACCCGGGCGCTGCTGGCCTTGCTGCGCAGCTTGCAGCAACACCGTGGCCTGTCCACCATGGCCGACCTGGGCTTGAACGAGGCCGAAGCCGGATTGGCCGCCAGCCGGCAGGCGGTGGACAAGGGTTTCTTTACCACGGAGACCCTGCTGCTGCCGCTTGGCGACACGGCCTTGCTGGCCGATTTCCAGCAGGTGCGCGACCAGTGGCAAGCCTTGCTGACGCGGCGCAGCGTGCGCACGCTGTCGGCCAATGGCAGCTTCGATGCGCACAATCAGCTGGTGGCGCGTCTGCTCAAGTTGCATGAAAATCTGATCGACCATTTCGGCCTGCGTCTCGACCCCGCCGCCAGTTCTTACTTCCTGATGAATGCGGCCCTGGTGGAAGCGCCCCAACTGGCCGACACCATGAGCCGCCTGCGCGGCGGCGGCGCGGTGGCGCTGGCGCGGCATCAGGCTGGACAAGAAGAGCGCCTGGCCCTGCATGGCTTGATCGACCGCGCCGGCTACCATTTGAACGCCATCCGCACCTTGCTGGACTATGCTGCGAACGCCGATCCCGGGTTGGCAAGGAGTTTGAGCCCCGTGGCCAGGGCCAGCCTGGATGATGGCGCCGCCGCCTTGGCGGAGGCGGCGCAAACGGTGGTGCGTCCCAGCCGCCTGGACGCGGCGCCATGGGAGTATTTTGTGCGCCTGACCGGGGCGCTGGATGCGCAACAGCGTCTGAGCAGCAATACGCTGGCGGCGCTGGAAACGGTGCTGGCCGGACGCGCGGACGAGCTGGAAAGCATCCGGCGCAATCTGTCCTTGGCGCTGGGGGCGCTGGCCGTGCTGATGCTGGGCTTCGGCGTGCGCGTGGTGCGTTCGGTCACGGTACCCATGGCCCAGACCATGCATGCGGCGCAGACCATGACCGAAGACACCGAGGCGCGCCTGCATACGGTGGAAGCCATCGCCAGCGGCGATATGGACCAGGCGCTGAAGCCGGCATCGCCACCGCCGCTGGACGGCATAGCGCTTGGCCGCAATGAGGCGGGGCGGCTGGTGGCCACCTTGCACAGCATGGGCCGCATGCAGGCGGCCCTGGACGGTGCCTTCGTCCAGATGACCCAGGCGCTGCGCCAGCATCGCGCCGATGAGAATGCACGCGACTGGCTGAAGACGGGCCTTAATGAATTGGGCGATTTGATGCGCGGCGAGTTTTCCGCCGAGACCGGGGCGGAGGCGGCCCTGGGCTATCTGGCGCGGCGCCTGGACGCGGGCGCCGGCGCGATCTATCTTCTGCAGGAAGGCGGTGGGCAGCTCAGCCTGAGCGTGGGCTACGCGCTGACTGGCCAACTGGCCCGGCCCGGCCGCCTGCTGCAAGGCGAGGGTGTGCTGGGCCAGGCTGTGCGCGACCGGCGCGCCATCTTTCTGAGCCAGGTGCCGCCCGGCTATCTGGGCATCGCTTCGGCCCTCGGTTCCTGCGACGCCACGGCGCTGGCAGCCTTGCCCCTGCTGCATGCCGGCAGCGTGGTGGGGGCGCTGGAGCTGGCCTGCCTGCGGCCCTTTGGCGACACCGAGCGCGAATTCCTGGAGCGGGCGCGCGACAGCATTGCCGCCAGTATCGGCGTCAGCATGTCGCGCCACCGCACCGAAGTCCTGCTGGAAAAGACCCAGCAGCAGGCAAATGAACTGCGCCTGCAGCAGGAAGCCCTGCGGCAGAACAATGCGGAGCTGGAACGGGTGAACACCTTCCGCTCAGAATTCCTGGCGAATGTCTCGCACGAGTTGCGTACGCCCTTGAACAGCATGCTGGTGCTGGCCGGCGTGCTGCGCGAAAACCGCGAAGGCAACCTGAGCGCCAAGCAGACCGAGTATGCCGGCATCATCCAGCAGGCGGGCAAAGATCTGCTGGCGCTGATCAACGATATCCTCGACCTCTCGCGCTCGGGCAGCGGCCGGGTTGCTCTGAGCCTGGAGCAGGTGGCCAGCCGCCAGATCTGCGAGACGCTGCTGCCGGCCTTCAGACCGGAGGCCGAAGCCAAAGGCCTGGAATTCCGCATCGAGTATGCAGGCGCCTTGCCGCAACTGGTGTGCATTGACCTGGACCGCACGCGCCAGGTGCTGAAAAGCCTGCTGTCGAATGCCTTCAAGTTCACCGCGCGCGGCGGCATCCTGATACGGATGGAACTGGCTGAAGGTGTGTTGGCCGTACCTGCGCTCAGCATCGCCGTGCGCGATAGCGGCATCGGCGTGCCGCCTTCCAAGCGCGAGCTGATTTTCGAGGCCTTCCGCCAGGCCGACGGCAGCATAGGCCGTAGCTACGGCGGTGCGGGTCTAGGCCTGTCGATTGCGCGCCAGCTGGCCTGCCAGATGGGCGGCGCGCTGCGTCTGCAGGCCAATGAGGGGCCGGGCAGCACCTTCATCATGTATCTGCCGCTGGAGGCCGCGCCGGCCTGCAAACCCGCCGCGCAGCGCGCGGCGCCACTCCTGCCTTATGGCGCCTATCCCACCCTGGACGGCAAGAAGGTGTTGCTGGTGGACGACGATATGCGCAATGTCTTTTCGCTTGGCACGCTGTTGTCCGGACGCGGCATGCAGGTGGTGGAAGCCGAAGATGGCCGCGCCGCGCTGGAACGCCTGGCCGAGCATCCCGACACGGCGCTGGTGCTGATGGATGTATCGATGCCGGTGATGGACGGCTACGAGGCCATGCGCAGCATCCGCGCCACGCCCAATTTGCGCCAGTTGCCCATCATCGCCATGAGCGGGGATGCGCGGGTGATGGACGAGCAACTATGCATGCAGGCCGGGGCCAGCGCCTGGCTGGCCAAGCCGCTCGACATCGCCGTGTTGCTGGCAATGATCGAGCGCTGCGTTGCGCCGGCCGTTTAGCTCCCTTAGAAGTGGTACTCAGCGCGCACCATCGGCGTCTTCGCCAGGCTACCCGGCACATTGTGCGGATTGCCGAACTTATTGCGCCAGTACTGGTATTGCAGACCAAGGCGGAAGCTGTTCTTCGGCAGGCTCAAGGCGCCGCTGGCGTCATACATCAGCATCATTTCCAGATTGGTTTCCGCTGAAGTCGGGCCGCCGAATTCATTCTTGCCCTTGGACGCGATGTAGTTCAGGTAGCCCTCGAAGCTGAGCGGCAGGGAGCCGACCGGAATGCCCCACACCGCGTTCAGCATGGCGTGCGTGTCGTAGCTGTAGCGCTCCGCCACGCCCACCGGCTTATTGCTCTCCCACAGGGCGAACACGCTCACGTTCAGGAAGCCCGGCACGTCCAGCATCAGCGTAGGGCCGGCCACGAACATGCGTTTTTTCGAGCCGTAGCCGGGATCGTTCTTGGTGTTCAGGTCCAGGCCGGCGGTGAAGCCCAGGCCGCGTACCGGGCCGAATTTGAATTCGCGGCCACTGACCTTGCCGATGTCGAGCGTGTGGCGGTAGAGCAGATAGGCTTCGTTGGCATTGGCGTCCTTCCCGTCCGACATCAGGAAGTCCAGGTTCATGAAATTCGTGCCGTACTTGTAGCCGCTGGCATGGGTCACGTTGAGGATGCTCTTCTTGATGTCGGCGCTGTTATATGGCTCGGCGTAGCGCGTGCCGTAGCGGTAGCCTATCGATGTGTCGCTCCAGTCGGCCGCCATGGCTTGCTGCGAAGCGCACAGGGCCAGCACGGCGAGGGCGCTGGCGGCGAGGATAGCTACTGGGTTCTGCATGCTCTTGTCTCCTGATTTATTGTGTATGTGGGGTGTTGCCGTTTCGATTATGTGAGTGCGCGCCATGCTTGTTATCCGTGCCGGCATATATGTCCTTGGCTTGCGCCGTATATGATTTTTGAGCAGCCACCAAACATTAGACGGGAGAGCGGCAGAATGGGCAAGTCAAGTACGCATGTTCTTGATACAGTTAAAGACCAGCCACGAGGCGATGCGGCGGCCGCACTGTATCGGATTGGCCACACTGGCCGCACCCTGGTGAAGTGAAGCGTTCCGCCGATGCTTCCGTCTTGGGCTTACCCGGCCTATCGCGGCGGCCAGATTTCGGCCAGGCGCAGCAGGTTGGTGGTGCCGGGCTGGCCGAAGGGTGAGCCGGCGGCGATGGCGATCTGGTCGCCGGGGCGGACAAAGCCTTCGCGTAAAGCCGTGCGGCAGGCTGCCGCCACCATTTCGTCCACATTGCTGACGTCGGGACTGATGGTGCTGTGCACGCCCCAGGCCAATGCCAGACGACGCGCCGTTTCGCGCCGGGGCGTGATGCTGAGGATGGGCGCCATGGCCCGCTCGCGCGCGGCGCGCAGGCTGGTATGGCCGGATGTGGTGTAGGTGACGGTGGCGGCCACGCCCAGTACCGCACCGGCGTTGCGCAGGGCCGAACAGATGGCGTCGCCGCGCGTGGGCAGGGGCGCTTCGTGCTGGGCGTCGATCAGATTGGGGTAGAGCGGATCGCGTTCCACTTCGGCCAGAATGCGGTTCATGATGGCGACTGCCTGCACCGGGTATGCGCCGCTGGCCGATTCGGCCGACAGCATCACCGCGTCCGCGCCTTCGTACACGGCGTTGGCGACGTCGGAAGCTTCTGCCCGCGTCGGCACCGGCGCGGAGATCATCGATTCCAGCATCTGCGTGGCGATCACCACCGGCTTGCCGTGCTTGCGGCAGACGCGCACGATGCGCTTCTGCACGCCGGGCACGCGCTCCGGCGGCAGCTCCACGCCTAAATCGCCGCGCGCCACCATCACCGCATCGGACAAGGCGACGATTTCCTCCAGCTTTTCCAATGCGGCCGGCTTTTCCAGCTTGGCCAGCAGGCCGGCGCGGCCCTGGATCAGCGCATGCGCTTCCTGCAGATCCTCGGGGCGCTGGACGAAGGAGAGCGCCACCCAGTCCACGCCCAGCGACAAGGCAAAGTCCAGATCGGCACGGTCCTTGGCGGTGAGGGCGGGAATCGGCAGCACGGCGTCCGGCACGTTGACGCCTTTGCGGTCGGACAGTAGGCCGCCGTTGACCACCCGGGTGCGGATGCCGAGGGCATCGCAGGCCAGCACCTCCAGGCGCAGCTTGCCGTCATCCAGCAGCAGGGATTGGCCGGGCTGTACGGCGGCGAACAACTCGGGGTGCGGCAAGCAGACACGCGCCGCGCTGCCGGGTGCGGGGTCCTGGTCCAGCACGAATTCCGAGTCTGCGATCAGCTGGGCCGAGCCGCCAGCGAGCTGGCCGACGCGCAGCTTCGGCCCTTGCAGGTCGGCCAGGATGGCGATGGGGCGGCCCAGCGCGGCCTCGATCTCGCGCACGATGTCGTAGCGGCGCTGGTGGTCGGCATGGGAGCCGTGGCTGAAATTGAAGCGGAATACATCGGCCCCTGCTTCGCACAGGGCCTGGATGGTGGCCCGGTCGGAGCTGGCCGGGCCGAGGGTGGCGACGATCTTGGCTTTGCGTTCGCGGCGCATGGCGGTTCCTTCTTTCACAGGATGAGGATGGCGCGGAAGTCGTTGACGTTGGTACGGGTCGGCCCGCTGACGATCAGATCGTCCAGTGCGCTGAAGAAGCCGTAGCCGTCGTTGTTGTCGAGCAGGGTGCGTGGCCGCAGCCCGTGCGCCTCGGCCCGCGCCAGCGTGTCGGGCTGATAGAGCGCGCCGGCATTGTCTTCCGAACCGTCGATGCCGTCGGTATCGCAGGCCAGTGCGTACACGCCGGGCGCGCCTTCCAGCGCGATGGCAAGGCTGAGTAGGAATTCCACATTGCGTCCGCCGCGGCCATTGCCGCGCACCGTGACCGTGGTCTCACCGCCCGACAGCAGCACGCAAGGCCGGGCAAAAGGCTGGTTGCGCGCCACGATCTGGCGCGCCAGCGCGGCGTGCATCAAGCCGATATCGCGCGCTTCGCCTTCGATGCCGTCGGACAGGATGTAAGGCGTGATGCCGGCCGCGCGTGCGGTTGCGGCCGCCGCTTCCAGCGCATCCTGCGCCTTGGCGATCACGTGATGGCTATGCCCTTCGAAACGCGCATCGCCCGGCTTGGGCGTTTCGCTGGCGGCGGACGAAAGGTGGCGGTGCACATTCGCCGGAATCTCGATGCGGTATTTATGCAGGATGGCCAGGGCTTCGGCGCTGGTGCCGGCGTCGGGCAGTGTGGGGCCGCTGGCGATGATGCACGGATCGTCGCCCGGCACGTCGGAAATCAGCAGCGTCACCACGCGCGCCTTGCCGCAGGCCAGGGCCAGGCGGCCGCCCTTGATGGCGGAAAGATGCTTGCGCACGCAATTCATTTCGGCGATGGTGGCACCGCTGTGCAGCAAAGCCTTGTTCAAGGCCTGCTTCTGCTGCAGGCTGATGCCTTCGGCGGGCAGCGCGAGCAGGGCCGAGCCGCCGCCCGAAATCAGGCAGAGTACCAGATCGTCCTCGCCCAGACTCTGCACCATGTCCAGCATGCGCTGGGCCGCACGGTGGCCCGCTTCGTCGGGGACGGGATGCGCCGCCTCCACCACCTCGATGCGCTCGCAGGACACGCCATGGCCGTAGCGCGTCACCACCAGGCCGGAAAGCGGGCCTTGCCAGTTGCGTTCCACCGCCTGGGCCATGGCCGCCGCGCCCTTGCCGGCTCCGATCACCAGGGTGCGTCCTTTGTCCGGTGGGGTGGGCAGGAAGGGCTGCAGACGCCCGCCGGCGCTGACGGCGGCGAGGGCGGATTGGTAGAGCTCCAGCAGGAACTGGCGGGGATGATTGACGGCCATGGTTTCGTTCTCTCGTGCGTGAATCTGGTTTTAGTCGATAGGCGGCGCGGCGGACCAGGCCCTGCGCGCCGCTTCTGGATCAGGCTTGCGCGATCTTATGGTTGGACATCAGCTCGATGGCCTGGCACAGCGCCGAGTGATCCAGTCCGCTCAGGCCATTGGCCGCGCAGGCATTCATCAGTTCCTGGGCCGTGGACGTATTCGGCAGCGAGACGCCCAGGGTTTTCGCGCCTTGCAGCGCCAGGTTCAGATCCTTCTGATGCAGCTCGATGCGGAAGCCAGGGTTGAAAGTACGCTTCACCATGCGTTCGCCATGCACTTCCAGGATGCGCGAAGAAGCGAAGCCGCCCATCAGCGCCTCGCGCACCTTGGCCGGATCGGCGCCGGCCTTGGATGCAAACAGCAGCGCCTCCGCCACCGCCTGGATATTCAGGGCGACGATGATCTGGTTGGCGACCTTGGTGGTCTGGCCGTCGCCATTGCCGCCCACCAGGGTGATGTTCTTGCCCATCAGCTCAAACAGGGGCTTGACGGTGTCGAAGGCTTCCTGCGGGCCGCCCACCATGATGGTCAGCGATGCCGCTTTCGCGCCCACCTCGCCGCCCGATACCGGCGCATCCAGATAGGCGCAGCTTTTCTTGTTGATCTTCTTGGCGAACTCCTTGGTGGCGATAGGCGAGATGGAGCTCATATCGACCACGATCTTGCCTGCGCTCAGCCCGGCGGCCACACCGTCCTCGCCGAACAGGGCGGCTTCGACATGGGGCGTGTCCGGCACCATGATGAAGATGATGTCGGCGCGTTTCGCCACTTCGGCGGCCGAGGTGCAGACGGTGGCATGGTTTTCCACCAGGTTCGCCGGGGGATTTTTCAGGTCGTGCAGATACAGCTTATGCCCGCCCGCCTGCAGATGGCCCGCCATCGGGGCGCCCATGATGCCAAGACCGATAAAGCCTACTTTTGCCATGTTGATCTCCTTGAGTGTTATTGGATTGCTTCAGGCGGCGAGGGCGCTGCGCCAGCCCAGGCCATCGACCGTGCCGTTGCGCGGCTTGTATTCGCAGCCCACCCAGCCCTGGTACTTGATGTCGTCCAGCAGGGCGAGCAGGTAGCGGTAATTGATCTCGCCGGTGCCGGGTTCGAAGCGGCCCGGATTGTCGGCCAGCTGGATATGGCGGATCAGGTGCAGATTGGCCTTGATCGTGGCCGCCAGTTCGCCCTCCATGCGCTGCATGTGATAGATGTCGTACTGCAGGAAGAGGTTGTCCGACGCCACGGCGTCGATCAGTTCCAGCGCCTGGCGCGTGTTGGACAGGAAGAAGCCGGGAATGTCGAAGGTGTTGATCGGTTCGATCAGCAGCGGCAGGCCTTCTTCCTTCAAGCGGTCGGCGGCGAATTTCAGGTTCTGCACCAGCGTTTGTTGTGCGGCGGTGCGCTCGACGCCCGGCGGCAGGATGCCAACCAGGCAGTTGATGCGCTGCGTTCCCAGTGCCTTCGCGTAGCGGATGGCCTGCTCCACGCCGTCGCGGAATTCCTGCACCCGTCCCGGATGGCAGGCGATGCCGCGTTCGCCCGCCGCCCAGTTCCCGGCCGGCAGGTTGTGCAGCACCATTTGCAGCTGGTGCTTGTCCAGCTGGGTGGCGATCTGCTCCGGCTCGAAATCGTAAGGGAAGAGGAATTCCACGCCCGTGAAACCCGCCTTGGCGGCGGCGCCGAAACGGTCGAGGAATTGCAGCTCGTTGAACAGCATGGTCAGATTGGCGGCGAATGTCGGCATAGCGTGTCTCCTTGGATGGCGGGCGCTCAGGCCACGTCCAGCACGTCGTTGAATTCATTGATGGCGTTGATCTCGGTGCCCATGGCGATATTGGTCACGCGCTCCAGGATCACTTCCACCACCACCGGCACGCTGTGCTGCTTGATCAGTTCCCGCGCCTTCTCAAAGGCGGGAATGATCTCGTCCGGCTTGAAGACGCGGATCGCCTTGCAGCCCAGGCCTTCCACCACGGCGACGTGATCGACGCCATAGCCGTTCAGTTCCGGAGCGTTCACGTTCTCGAAGGCGAGCTGCACGCAGTAGTCGATATCGAAATTGCGCTGGGCCTGGCGGATCAGGCCCAGATAAGAGTTATTCACCAGCACGTGGATATACGGCAGCTTGAACTGCGCGCCCACGGCCAGCTCCTCGATCAGGAACTGGAAGTCGTAGTCGCCCGATATGGCCACGATGTCGCCGTGCGGATCGGAGGAACGCACGCCCAGTGCCGCGGGAATGGTCCAGCCCAGCGGGCCGGCCTGGCCGCAGTTGATCCAGTGGCGCGGGTGGTAGACATGCAGGAACTGCGCCGCCGCGATCTGCGACAGGCCGATGCTGGAGATATAGCGCGTATCGCGGCCGAAGAACTTGTTCATCTCCTCGTACACGCGCAGCGGCTTGACCGGCACGTTCTCGTAGTCGGTACGGCGCAGCATGGTGCGCTTGCGCTCCTGGCACTGATGCACCCAGCCGCTGCGGTCGCGCAGCTTGCCCTGCGCCTTCCACTCGCGCGCCACTTCCACGAACAGCGCCAGGGCGATGCCCGCATCCGACACGATGCCGTAATCCGGCCCGAACACCCGCCCAATCTGGGTCGGTTCGATATCGACGTGGACGAAAGTGCGGTCCTGGGTGAACACTTCGATGGAGCCGGTATGGCGGTTGGCCCAGCGGTTGCCGATGCCAAGCATGAAGTCCGAGGCCAGCACGGTGGCGTTGCCATAGCGGTGGCTGGTTTGCAGGCCCGCCATGCCCGCCATCAGCGGGTGGTCGTCCGCAATGCTGCCCCAGCCCATCAGCGTTGGAATCACCGGCACGTTGACGACTTCCGCAAACTCCACCAGCAGCTTGGACGCATCGGCGTTGATGATGCCGCCGCCTGCCGTGATCAGCGGATGCTCGGCTTCGTTCAGCATGGCCAGCGCCTTCTCGACCTGGGCGCGGCTGGCGGCGGGCTTGTAGACCGGCAGCGGCTCATACGTGTCGGGATCGAATTCGATCTGCGCCACCTGCACGTCGAAGGGCAGGTCGATCAGCACGGGGCCGGGCCGGCCGGAGCGCATCAGGTGGAAGGCTTGCTGGAACACGCGCGGCACCTGGGCCGGTTCGCGCACCGTCACGGCCCACTTGGTGACGGGCTTGGCGATGGATTCGATATCGACCGCCTGGAAATCCTCCTTGAACATGCGGGCGCGCGGCGCCTGGCCGGTGATGCAGAGGATGGGAATCGAATCCGCCTGCGCCGAATACAGGCCGGTAATCATGTCCGTGCCGGCCGGGCCGGAGGTACCGATGCAGACGCCGATATTGCCCGCCTTGGCGCGGGTATAGCCTTCCGCCATATGCGAAGCGCCTTCCACATGGCGCGCCAAAACGTGGCGCACGCTATTGCGTTTTTTCAGCGCGGCGTACAGCGGATTGATGGCGGCGCCAGGCACACCGAACGCCGCGCTCACGCCTTCCTTTTCCAGAACGTGGACAGCCGCTTCGGCTGCCGTCATCTTTGCCATATCGATCTCCTGTTTGTATGTGTTGCGGTTCTTGATGTTTTGTATGCTATCGGCATTGTCCAGCCGTGATAAGACGACAAAAAATCGTTTTATTCGATACTCCAGGTATGGAATAATGAATTCATGGACAAGCTCAAACAGATCGAGGCCTTCGTGGCCGTGGTGGAGAAGGGCAGCCTGGCGCGCGCCGCGCTGGTGCAGAACATCACGCCGGTGATGCTGGGCCGCCGCATCGATGCGCTGGAGCGCCGCCTCGGCGTGAAGCTGATGCACCGCACCACGCGCCATCTGACGCTGACCGAACAGGGCTCGGTCTTCCTCGAAGACTGCCGCAAGCTCCTGTCGGACTTCGATGTGGCGGAACGGAATATCTCGGAAGGGCGGCACAAGGCCACCGGCCACCTGATCGTTTCGGCCCCGGCTTCGTTCGGACGGCAGCATGTGGCGCCGCATGCGCCGGCATTTTTGCGCGCCAATCCCGAGGTGCAGGTCTCCTTCAACCTGACCGACCAGGTGATTGACCTGGTGCGCGAAGGCTATGACCTCGGCATTCGCATCGGCGGCGTGATCGACCCGAGCTTCGTGGCGGTCAAGCTGGCCAGCAATCGCCGCGTGGTGTGCGGCACGCCGGAATACTTCGAGCGCCACGGCATTCCGCGCACATTGGACGACCTGGCCCAGCACAACTGCCTGGCCTTCAATCTGCAGGGCGGGCAGCAGCGCGGCTGGTACTTCCAGCAGAACGGCAAGGCCGTCACGGTGAAGGCGCAAGGGAATCTGGATTGCAATGACGGCGAGCTTTTGCACCGTTGGGCGTGCGAGGGGCTGGGCCTGGCTTGGCGCTCGACCTGGGAAATCCAGGCGCAGCTGGCGGAGGGCAGCCTGATTACGGTGCTGGACGACTATGCCTTGCCCGATTACGACATCATGGCCGTCTACCTGCAGCAGCGCCATCTTCCCGCCAAGATCCGTTTCTTCATCGACGAGTTGAAAGCAGTCTACGCCCAGCCCGGCTACTGGACGCGCGGCCGCTAGCGGCGCGCGCCGGGTTTTATTACAACTCGATGAAATTTGTCTTAGACATATATACTTATTGCCCAAAAACCACGATAATTGCCTAATGATACATTTTTGGGTTTAGGCAATGCGTGTTTGCTGTGTTTCAGAGCCGACGTCCGGCTATCCCTCGGCCCGCCCCGGTACGGTCACCCCATCCCCAAGTCTTATCCATCCCATTCCAGTCTGGCCGTTGTTCTGAGGTCAGGCTCCATCTCCCGCGCCCTTTGCGCTTTGCAATCAATTGAAAGGTTTTTGTGAATAAGGCAACATACAACATTGGTTTTGGCGAAGACGGATTCAGAATTACAGATAACCGCATCCTGCGTTTCTCCACCAATAATCCAGGCGGAGAATTGGAGATGAGTATATCCAGAGGGACGATTCAGATAAAAGACAACGATAGCGGCCTGGCTGGAATGGATGGCAAATACCTTGAGGCGAACGGTGGTTATCTTTCCATGTATTGGAAATATAACCAGGATGGCCGGTTGTATGAGGCACCGATAAAACTCAACAGCATTAGCATTTCCTCTTCCGAGAGTATAAAAAGCGTGCAGATCTCCACCCAGCGCGGAGAAGCCAAAACGTATACGTATGATCCGGTCAACAAGACGATTGATCTGTCGGATACGCAGATGGATACCGGACTGACTATCCTGGCGAGGAAAGAAGGAGGCGGACTTGTCGATTCCTTCACAATTGACAATATGAAATTCGATGCCTTGCCTGGCACTCCCTTATTCCGCGAAAAAACCAAACAATTAGAGGTCGAGCAGGGCGACAGTATCGATCTGCAGTCCTTGGTGGGCGTCACCGCCACGGAGAGTGGCGACCTGATTGACTGGACGGTTTCGGAAGTAGCGAAAAATGGCGCCGTCATCATCAAAAATGCCCAGACCACAGTCGGCTCATCGGGACAAAGCTCGGACTTTAAGGTCGATCCCAATATAGGTAGCGTCATAAAATACAAGCCCTATGAGGGCTTTGCAGGCATGGACAGTTTCCGGCTGGCGGTAGGGGATGAGTTGATCAGCGACCGTAAGTTTTTCAGCGTTACTGTAAAGCCTGTCAAACCCACTGAGCTGGACTTGGCAGCCAAGTGCGACAACGGGGAAAAGGACGATGACAATGTCACCTCGGCGCAGTTGCTGACCTTCTCCGGCAAGGGCTACGCGGGCGATTCCAGCAGCTGGGTCAGGGTCTTCGTCGATGCCAATGGCAATGGCGCACTCGACAGCACTGACCCCATGGTTATGACCAAGATGTCCGCCGGCGCGTGGCAGGTTGAAAATATCGATATCAGTAAGCTGGGCAAAGGCAGCTACAAGGTCTATGCACAATCCACCTCGAACGATATGTATGTAAAGAGTGCGCTCAGCGATGCACTGGACCTGACGGTGGTCAGAAATCCGACCATCGACGGTTTCAAGCTGTCCGACGATAGCGGCACGGATGGCGACTTCATCACCAATGTGGCAAAGCAAACCTTGACCGCAACGCTCAGCGAGGCGCTGCCGAAGGACGCGAAAGTATCCGCCTTCGTCGATGGCAAGTGGAAAGACATTACCGACAAGGTCAACGGTACGAAGCTGAGCTGGGATATTGAGCTGAAGGGCAAGGGCGAACTGAAGTTCCGCGTCGATGCCGGCGGCGAGCTGGGCAAGGAAACGGTGCAAAAGTACGAGCTGATCGCCGATGCCCCGGCCTGGAAAGGCACCGGCGTTTTCAAAAACGGCGTGGTGAGCGGCGGCACGACCTTCCTCGGCAAAAAAACTGAGTTCGTGATCGATCTGGAGAAAGACAGCGCCAGTGGCGAATATTGCGAAATCCAGCTGGGAGACAAATGGTTCAAGGGTGGACATGTCAAGGCGGGCCAATGGGTCTTCAAGGATATAGACGTGCCCGCAGCAGGCGGCGAATATAAAGTGTTCGTGAGGGACATCGCCGGTAACACAAGCGAATTCACCAAGGGCACTTTCAGCGTCGATAACTTTGGACCGGCGACAGAATTCATCAAGCTCGAAAAGAATCCCGCCCTTGGCAGCGAATATATTGAACTGCGCGTGAAAATGAGCGATAGCGGCGCAGGCATTTCCGACCCTGCCCAGATCTACAAGCTGTTTGGGCTGAAGGACAGCCTTGGCAAAGAGCTGTTGCCGGCTACCGTCGATCTGCCGGAACTCAAGCCAGGCAAGAGCGTTGAAGCCATCCTCAAGTTCCATGCACCCAACGGCAAGTGGACCCTGGCCGATGATGGCGGGTACAGTGTGTTCAGGAAGGGCGGCATCTTGAGCGATGGCGTGGGCAATACCTTGGACGAGAATGCGCTGGTTCAGGCTTTCACCGTGAGCCGGATCAAGATGGACGGTTTCAGCGAGACGGTAGAGATCAAGGATACGCAAACCACCACACCGTTCAGCAATGTGACGCTCAGCAGCGACGAGGTGGGCAAGTTCAAGCTGGACATCAAATTCAAGGCAGGCAACGGCACCCTCAGCGGTAGCGGCTTGAAGGGCGAGAAGGGTGTTTACACTGTGGAGGGCGATTCCCTGGCCAGCATCCAGGCCACGCTGCGCAAACTCGTCTTCACGCCGCAGGAAAACCAGGCAGGCAATACGGAGAGTATCGAGACCGAATTTGAACTGACTCCTTCGTTCAACGGCACTGCGCTTGGCGCCAACAAGACCACGCATGTCAGTACCAAGGCCGTCGCGCCGACTGCGACCATCACGCTCAGCGACACCACGCTGAACAAGGGTGAAACGGCCAAGGTCACGATCACCTTCTCGGAAAAGATTGCGGATCTGACGCTGGATAGCTTGAGCGCCACCGGCGGCAAGCTGTCGGGCCTGAAAGCGGTAAGCGACAAGGTATGGGAAGTGACCTTCACGCCGGGCGAGAATCTCCAGCTCAAGGAAGGTACGGGCAAGATCACCCTGAGCATGGGCGGTGTGAAGGACTTGGGCGGCAAGGCTGGCGGAGCTCCCGTCACGGCCAGCTATTCGATCGACACCACCAAGCTTCCGCCTGCGCCGCCTACTCCGGTGACGCCGCCAGTGATGGTCGATGGTGTGCCCGTCACCCAAACCACCAAGGCCGATCCGGTGACTGGCACCACCAGCTCCACCGTGACCGTGCCGACCGTGACGGCTGGCCGTCAGGACGATGGCAAGACGCCGAACAAAGGCCTGGCCGATATCGCGCTGGACGTCGCCAGCGGCGGCCGCGAAGCCAAGCTGACCGTCAGCCTGCCGGTGGGTGCCGGTCTGGGTGCGGAAGGTTCGACCACGCTGCTGAGCAAGGACAAAGCCTTGTTGGACCTGATCCGCCGCATCGAAGAGAAAACCGATGCCGCCTCCACTGCGCAGAAGGATCTGAAAGGCCAGGGTACAAGCTTCCTCGATGGTCTGGGCAAGGACGTGACGGTGCTGAGCAAAACCATCACCCCAAGCTTGGTGAGCGGCAGCGATATCAAGCAGCCGATCCTGATCAGCGGCAGCTCGACCACGCCGGCCGATGGCAGTGCAAACAACACTGCCATCGGTCTGGTGATCGATACCAGCAAGCTGGCCAAGGGTGCCATACTGCAGCTGAACAACGTGGACTTCGCTGCCATCGTTGGCGAAGCGACGCTGCGCGGCGGCGATGGCCGCAACTACGTGGTGGGCGACAACGCCAGCCAGAACATCTTCCTCGGCGCCGATGACGACGTGCTCAAAGGCGGGGGCGGCAACGATATCCTGGGCAGCGCGGGCGGCAACGACATCCTCGATGGCGGCGCCGACAACGACTTCCTGGACGGCGGCATCGGCAACGATACCCTGATCGGCGATACCGGCAACGACGTGCTGCAAGGCGGCCGCAGCGACCAGGGCGCATGGAGCTTCAGCGTGAATGCGAAAGGCGAGATTGTGGCGACCCACGACCAGGCCATGTTCGCGCCAGGCCAGAACGAGACCGTGCAGGTGACGGAGCTGAACAAGCTGCCGGAGCTGGCTTTCCTCAATGCCGGCAAGGGCAAGCTGGTCGATCTGGGCCTGCTGTACCACGCCGCGTTCGGGCGCGCCGCCGATATCGGTGGTCTGAACTTCTACACCGGCACTGGCGAATCGCTGGCCAGCGTGGCGAAGTCCTTCGCCGCATCGAAGGAGTGGCTTGCCGCCGGCATGGACAAGCTGGATGACAAGGCTTTCCTGACCAAGCTGTATCAGCAGGTGCTGGGCCGCGAACCGGACCAGGGCGGATTCGACTTCTGGCTCAAGGCGCTGACCGGCGCGAATGGCGTCAAGGCCAGCCGCGACAACGTGATGCTGGGCTTTGCCCTGAGCGACGAGCACCGCAAGCTGCAAGCCAAGGATGGCGTCTTCGCCAAGGTCACGCTGGACAAGGAGTCCGGCTGGATCAACGGCAGCGGCGACGACCGTCTGGACGGCGGCGCGGGCAGCGATGTGCTGGTGGGCGGCGACGGCAAGGATACGGCGGTCTACAGCGGCAAGCAGGCCGACTACAAGATCCTGCTGGGCGCCGATGGCCAGATCAAGGTGGCCGACAAGGCCAATGCCGACATCGATACCTTGAGCAGCATCGAGCAGGCCGAGTTCAGTGACGGCACCATCAGCCTGGCGTTTACGCAGGCCGACGCGGGCCGTCTGAAAACGGCGGGCCTGCTGTACCAGGCGGTGTTCGACCGAGCGGCGGACGTGGGCGGCATCAACTGGTGGCTGTCGAACCAGGCGGACGCCAAGCAGATGGTCAATGGCTTCGTCGACTCGGCCGAGTTCCAGAAGCTGTACGGCAAGCTCGATAACGCGGCCTTCGTGCACGCGCTGTACACCAACAGCGGCCTGGCGGCCAATGCTGCCGGCGGCGAAGCCGCGTGGGTGAGCTATCTGGGCACCCACAGCCGCGCCGAGCTGGTTGGCAGCTGGATCGCGCAGGACGCCGTGGTGCAGGCGCAGCAAGCAGGCCAAGGCTTGTGGCTGGCTTGATCGACTAAGTTCAGCTCCCGGACCGCCCGCAGACGGTCCGGGAGTTTTAGTCTGCTGTCCAAAAATGGGCAGCCGGGATACTGAACGCGGAGCAGGCGGCAAAAGGCGTAGCATATTGGCGGGATTTACAACAGACCCCGCAGGCAATGGTTGAGCAAAACCAAGCCCAGCCCTTACACTGGGTCGCAGCTTGTTAGCATCCGCGGTTTAACTCACCGGACCATGCCTATGAACTTTCTGCGCCGCCTCTCCATCAAAAATAAGCTGATGCTCAGCATGGGCTTATGCCTGCTGCTTTTCCTGCTGATTTCATCGACCCTCAGCATCACGATGACGAGCCAGAACAGCCGCGAGCGTGTGGTGGAGCAGGAACTGCCGGCGCAGATCGGCGAAATCCGCAACGACATTTTGCGTCAGATCACGCAGCCTCTGGCCGTCTCGCAAACCCTGGCAAACAACACCTTCCTGCATGCGTGGGAGGAGGCTGGCCTGTCCGACGATGGCGTGGCGGCATGGAAGACCTATGCCACGCAGATGAAAGAGAAGAACCGCACCGCCACGGTCTTCTGGGTTTCGCATAACACCGGTAAATACTTTACCAATGCCGGCTACGACCGTACGCTGGAAAAAACCAAGTCCGGCGACCAGTGGTTTTATGAGTTCGTGGCCAGCGGCATTCCCTACCGGCTCGACCTTGATAAAGATATCAGTGCCAACAGCTATATGCTCTTTATTAATACCAGGGTGCAGACCGCCAGCGGCAAGCTGGGTGTGGCCGGCCTGGGCCTGAGTGTGGATGCGCTGGCTGATACGGTGCGCAGCTATAAGCTCGGGAAGTCGGGTTTCGTGTATCTGGTGCGCGCTAACGGCGTGATACTGATCCATCGTGAAACGGCACTGGCCGACGGTAAGCACTTTCTGAAAGACCTGCCGGGATTCAGCGCCGAATTGAGTTCGAAGCTGCTGGGCGGCCAGAAATACGCCCACGCCAGTTACGAAGGCACAAGGGGCAAGCAGTTTGTCGCATCGTCTTTCGTGCCGGAGCTGAATTCCTATGTGATCGCCGAGGTGCCGGAAGCGGAAGTGCTGGGCAATATCGCCCGCTCCGCCACAATCTCTGCGCTGGTCGCGGGCTTGGTGGGCGGCGGCATCGGCCTGTTTGCCATCTACCTGATTAGCCGCGCAATTGCCGCGCCGGTGATGCGCGCCGCTGAAATGCTGGGCGAAATCGCCAGCGGCGACGGCGATTTGAGCCGCCGCATGCCGGTCGAATCGGCAGACGAAATCGGCGCGCTGGCGACGGCGTTCAACCGTTTTGTCTCATCGCTGAACGGCACCATCGGCGAGGTGCGCGACAGCACCCGCATGATCGCCACCGCCACCAGCGAAATCGCCACCGGCAATCTGGATCTTTCCGGCCGCACCGAAGCCCAGGCTTCCAGTCTGGAACAGACGGCGGCGGCGATGGAGGAGCTGACGTCAACCGTCAAACAGAACGCCCACAACGCCGATGAGGCGAACCGCCTGGTGGGCGCGACATCCGAGGCGGCGGTGAAAGGCGGGGCGGTGGTGGAGCAGGTGGTGCAGATGATGGGCGCGATTACGGAAAGTTCGCGCAAGATTTCGGACATTATCGGCGTTATCGACGGCATCGCCTTCCAGACCAATATTCTGGCCTTGAATGCGGCGGTGGAAGCGGCGCGGGCGGGCGAGCAGGGGCGCGGCTTCGCCGTGGTCGCCTCCGAGGTGCGCAATCTGGCGCAACGCTCGGCCAGTGCCGCCAAGGAAATCAAGGAACTGATCGTGGATTCGGTGGAGCGCGTGAACACCGGCAGCAAGCTGGCCGATAGCGCGGGCGAGGCGATGAAGGGCATTGTTTCATCGGTGCAGAGTGTGGCCGAGTTGATGGTGCAGATTGCCGCCGCGAGCAATGAGCAGAGCCAGGGCATTGGCCAGGTGAACCAGTCGGTCACGCAGATGGACGATGCAACCCAGCAGAATGCCGCGCTGGTGGAGCAGGCCGCTGCCGCCGCCCAGTCCTTGCAGGAGCAGGCGGCAAAACTGGAACAGGTGGTCTCGACCTTCAAGCTGGAAGGCGGGCCGGCGTTGCCGCGTTGAGTTAAGCGTCAACGCCCGCGGCAGGCAGGGCCACCGGGCTGCGGCTGGAGCGTCCAGCCGCAGCATGTTGTGAGCGGATACTGTTTAGAACAGTTTGCCCAGGTCGGGACGATTCACCAGCGCCTGTTTGACGACGTTCACCACCTTCTCGCGTTCCGCGCCTTGCAGCGGCTGGCGCGGGCGGCGTACATGCTCGTTGCCGACGCCGGCCATGCTTTCAACCAGCTTCAGGTTCTGTACCAGCTTGGCCGATACGTCCAGGTGCAGCAGGGGCATGAACCATTGATACAGCTTGAGCGCTTCATCCCAGCGCTTGGCCTTGGCCAGCTTGTACAGCGCCACGGTTTCGGCCGGGAAGGCCACCACCAGGCCGGCCAGCAGGCCGTCCGCCCCCACCGCCAGCGCCTCGAAGGACAGGTCGTCCACACCCATGAAGAGCTGGTAGCGGTCGCCGACCGCGTTGCGCAGGTCGGTGATGCGGCGGATATTGTCGGTCGACTCCTTGATGGCGACGATCTGCTCGCAGTCGGCCAGATCCTTGAAGTCCTCCGGCGTCAGATCGACCTTGTACGACACGGGATTGTTGTACACCATGATGGGCAGTTGGGCGGCCTTGGCGATGGTGCGCAGATTGTCCTTGGCTTCGCGCGCATCGGCGGCGTACAGCACCGACGGCATCACCATAAAGCCTTGCACGCCCATGGCCGCTGCCTGTTCCACGAAACGGCAGGCATTGGTGGTGCGGGTTTCGCTCACATTCGCCAGCACCGGCACGCGGCCGTTCGCCACTTCGATGGCGATCTTGGTCACTTCCAGCTTTTCTTCCAGCGACAGGGTGCTGGCTTCGCCCAGCGAGCCGCAGGTGACCAGGCCATGCACGCCATTGGCGATCATGAATTCGAAATGCTTCGCCATTTCGGCATGGTCCAGATCCTCGTTCGGCTTGAACTTGGTGGTCACTGCGGGGAATACGCCTTGCCATTTCGTGCTGCTCATGCTTGTCTCCTTGGTTATGAAGTGATGATGCTGTCTATGCGCGCCGGAACGACCGGCACGCGAACGGAATCGGGACGCCAGCCGTATAACAGGCCGGTGGCGCCGCCGCAAATGCGTCCCTGGCATGGACCCATGCCGCAGCGGGTGTGCAGCTTGGCGCTGCGCCAGCTCTGGTGTTCTTTCAGCGCGCCGTGGCAGACATCCTCGCAGCGGCAGACAATGGTGTCGTCGTCGGCCAGCGCGCGCAGCTCGGGGCGCAGCGCGAAGCCGCGTTCCAGGCGCGCCGCGAAACGCTGCCAGCGGGTGCGCTCGGCGAAGTGGCGGCTGGCTTCATCCTGCCGCTCAACGGCCGCCAATCCGGCAATGCGGCCCTCCACCAGCGCCAGATCGACGCCGCCGATGCCGGTGCTTTCGCCCGCGCAGAAGATGTTCGGCTGCGAGGTTTGCTGCCATTCGTCGGCCTGCACGGCCTGGCCGCGCAGCGTGCAGCCGAGCGATGCAGCCAGTTCGGTATTGGGCAGCAGGCCGTAGCCGCAGGCCAGCAGCTCGCAGGGCCAGCGTTCATCGCGGCTGCCGTGGCGCACGCTGACCGATTCCAGCATCCCGGCGCCGTGGGCCGCGCTGATATGGCTGTTGCGGTAGTAGGGCACGTTGCCGAGTTTGCGGCCCAGCTGGATGGCTTGCTTCAGTTTTTCCGGCGTGGTGAACAGGCCCAGGGCGAAACGCGCCAGTTGTGTGCTGCCTGCCTGCTCAACGATGGCGCTGACGATCGCGCCCTTTTCCTGCAAGGTGGCGGCAACGGCCAGCAGCAGCGGTCCCGATCCCGCCACCACCACACGTTTGCCCTGCACTGGATAGCCCCCTTTGGCAAGCGCCTGCAAGCCGCCCGCACCGCTTACGCCGGGCAGTGTCCAGCCGGGGAAGGGCAGCAGCAGCTCGCGCGCGCCGGTGGCGAGGACCAGGCGGCGATAGCCCACAACCTGCGCCTGCTGCGGCATTTGCAGCAGCAGCTTGCCTGCTTCGGGGGCATACAGCACGCGGGTCTGCTGCAGCACGGTCGCCTGCCTTGCCTGCAGCTCGCTCCATAGCCGGCGCGCCCGCCCGTCCTGCTGCGCCGCTGCACCGCCGCGCCAGATCTGGCCGCCGGAGTAGGGATTGTCGTCCACGATGGCGACGCTGGCGCCATGCGCCGCCGCAGCGCCGGCGGCTGCCAGGCCGGCAGGGCCGGCGCCGATCACGATCACATCGAAGTTCCGCTTCATGCTTCGTTCTCCGCCCAGCCGGTGCGAACCCGCATGCCTTCGGTGCATAGGGTCTGGCACGCCAGTTGATGGGCGTGGCCGTCGATGCTGACACGGCATTCGTGGCAAACGCCCATGCCGCATAATGGTGCGCGCGGCATGCCGCTCACCGAGCGGCGCGTAATGCCGCCGTTTGCCAGCGCCACGGCCGCCGCCACGCTGCTGCCTGCAGCGATAACCAGGCGTTCGCCGTCGATAAGGATATGCACGTGTTCAGACATGGTTTGACGGCGAAGGCATAAAGCGCTGCGGCAGATACGCCTGCAGCGGAATCGGCACGCTGCCGTCCGTCATTTGCGCCGCCAGCAGCTGCGCGGTGGCGAGCGAGGTGGTGATGCCCAGTCCTTCATGGCCGGTCGCCAGCCACAGGCCGCGCCGTGCAGGCCAGGGGCCGATCAGGGGCAGGCCGTCGGGACTGGCGGCGCGCAGGCCGGTCCAGCAGCGCAGCACATTCAGCCCGGCCAATTGCGGCACAAAGCCGGCGGCGTGGCGCAGCATGCGCGAGAGCATGGCCGGTTCGGCGTCCAGGCTGGCGCTGAACTGGCGCGAGGAGCCGATCAGTATCTGCCCCGTGGGCCGGGGCTGCAGATTGAAGGCGACCGAATCGCCGCTGGCCGCATGGGCGCTCTTGATATAGCCCAGTTCCACCAGTTGATGGCGGATAAAGCCGGGATAGCGGTCGGTGATGGCCAGATGGCCTTTCTTCGCCTGCAGGGGCAGGCCGGGCAAAAGTTCGGTGCAGCGCGCGCCGGCCGCCAGTACGATGCTGTCCGCATGCAGGCGGCTGCCGTCGCGCAGCAGCACCGCCCGGTCCTCGATGGCCGTTACTGCTCCCGCCACCAGCTGCGCCCCCCGGCTGCGCGCGCGGTCGAGCAGGATGCGCGCGCTCTTGGGGGGATATACCAGGCCATCGCCACCCACCAGCAGGCCGCCGGCAAGACCGGGCCGCAGTGCCGGTTCCCGGCCGTACAGCGCCTGGGCATCCAGCAGCTCGCATGGCAGGCCGTGCGCCCGCATATTGCTGCCCTTGGCCTGTGCCGCCGCCAGTTCCTCCGCATCGCTGGCGACCCAGATGGTGCCGCAGCGGCTGTATTCATGGCTGTGCGGATGTTCGTCCACAAACTCGTTCCACAGGCGGATGGACCAGGACGACAGCGCCAGTTCCGCCGCATTGTCGTCCATCGCCACCAGATGCCCCATGCCGGCCGCCGTCGCGCCGCTGCCGACGGCATCCTGCTCGATGACCGTGACTTGCAGGCCGCGTGCCGCCAGTGCTTCGGCACAGGCGGCGCCGATGATGCCGGCGCCGATCACGATCACGTCCGTGCTTTGGTTCATTGCGCTCAACGAATGCCCCAAGCCAGCGGATCGGATGGATCGAGAATCAGGGTCGCCAGCGTATTGACCCAGGCCTGGCCGCGGATGCGGGGAATCAGCTTGTCTTCGCTGTAGTGGTAGGCGCCGGCGAACACGCTGCCGACGATGCTCTCCTGCCGCCACTCTTCGCCTTCCGCCAGCTTGCCCTCGGCCGCCAGGCAGGCCAGCTTGGCGCAGGTGCCGGTGCCGCAAGGCGAGCGGTCGTAGGCATTGCCGGGGCAGAGTACGAAGTTCTGGCTGTCACCCTTGCCGCTGCGCGAAGGCGCGAACAATTCGATATGGTCGATCAGCGCGCCATCGGCGCCGGTGATGCCCGCTTTTTCCAGCGCCGCGCGGATATTCGCGGTGAAGAAGCTGAGCGCCGGCGCATTCTCCACGCGCAGCTCCATGCCGTGTTCTTCCACCAGGAAGAACCAGTTGCCGCCCCAGGCCACGTCGCCCGTGACCGTGCCGTGGCCGGGAACCTGCACCGATACCTGGCGGTGCAGGCGGTAAGCCGGCACATTTTCCACCGTCACGCTGCCATCCGCGTGCAGTTCGGCTTCCACCACGCCCACCGGCGTATCGATGCGGTGCCGTCCGGTGCCGATGCGGCCCATATAGGCCAGCGACGCGATCAGGCCGATGGTGCCGTGGCCGCACATGCCGAGATAGCCGACATTGTTGAAGAAGATGACGCCTGCGGCACAATCGGGCGCGTGCGGCTGGCACAGCAGGGCGCCCACCAGCACGTCCGATCCGCGCGGCTCGCAGACCACGGCGGAACGGAAACTGTCATGCTCGCGCCGCAGCAGCGCAAGCCGTTCGCTCAGCGGGCCTTGGCCCAGATCGGGGCCGCCCTCGGTCACCAGGCGGGTCGGCTCGCCGCCGGTGTGGGTGTCGATAATCGAGATGGTTTTCATGCCCGCCATCTTATGCCTGTTTGGCGCCGCAGTCTTGCCCGCGCTGCGTGACTTTAATGACGAAATCGGCACAATCGGCAGGAGCTGTGCGAGAATCCGGCAACGGCAAAAATGGAGAGGCGGATGAAGTCAGCAGGGGAGGCTGCGCAAAAGAGCGACGCGCGCATGGCGCTGGGCGGGATGATAGGCGATGTGTTTTTTGCCGAAACCCTGTTCGACGCCTTGTCCGACGTGGTGTTTTTCGTCAAGGACAGCATGGGCCGCTATGTCGTGGTCAACGATACCCTGGTGCGGCGCTGCGGCTTGAAGGAGAAGGCTGCGCTGATCGGGCGCACGCCGGCCGAAGTGTTTTCCCAGCCTTTTGGCCAGCGCTACCTGGCCCAGGATCTGGAAGTGCTGGCAGGCCGCAGCGAGATCGACGACCAGCTGGAGCTGCATCTCTATCCCAACCGCGATCCCGGCTGGTGCCTGACGCGCAAAACGGCGCTGCGCAGCAAGTCGGGAGAGATCGTGGGTCTGGCCGGCATTTCGCGCGATCTGGCGATGGAGGACAAGAAGAATCCCGCGTATCACAAGGTGGCGGCGGCGGTGCGCCTGATCCATGAACGCTACGACCAGCCGCTGAACCTGACCGATCTGGCGCAGACGGCGAATATGTCGGTGGCCCAGATCGAACGCTACTTCCTGCGCATCTTCCACCTGACGCCGCGCCAGTTCATCATCAAGACCCGGCTCGACGCCGCCTCGCGCCTGCTGGCCGGTAAAGCCAGTGTGGCCGACATCGCCCAGGCTTGCGGCTATGCCGACCACAGTGCTTTCACCCGCCAATTCCGCGCCACGGTCGGCGTCACGCCCAGCCAATACCGCGCCATGCTGGGCGTGCCAGGACGGGTTTAACCCTCTTCGCGCCAGCGGCGGATGCGGATCGCCGCCACGATCATCAGTACCCCGGCCACCGCGCCGATCCACACGGTTGGCATGGTCAGCGAATACCAGGAGGTGGCGTACAGGGTCTGCGCCGCCTGCGCCGGGCCAACGCCTTCCATCGAGATATGGGAGGAGCGGTCGAACAGGAACCAGGAGCCGGGTGCCACGCTGACCAGCATGCGGGCGATCAGATGCTCGAAGATCCAGCGCATGTCCACGCCCAGGCTGAAGATCTTGCTGGCCCAGCCCAGCACCCCGGCGGTCAGCAGCGGCGCGATCACGCCCCACAGGAAGACCTTGGTGCGCGCCCAGCTCGACACCAGCAGCAGCCAGCCCACCGCAGGCAAGGCCCACAGCGTGTACACCGGCAGCAGCGACAGCAGGCGCAGGGGCGTCAGGTAAAAGTCCGGTGTTGAGAGCAGGTTGCCGAACAGATTCACGCCATCCAGGGCGAGCGCAGTGTACAGCAGCAGCAAAATCAGCAGCGACGTTGCCAGCGCGATTACCATGATGGTAAAGGGCAGCACCACCAGAGCCAGCGCAGCCTTCGACAGCACCGTCATTTCATCCGATATCGGCAGCGACTTCCAGAACAGGATGCTGCGGTCGCGGCGCTCGTCGTGCAAGCTATGCAGACAGTAGAACAGCGCGAGGAAGGCGGTCAGGATAAACAGCGGCAAGGCAATGGCCGGATACAGCGTGGACGTGGCCTGCACCAGGGCCAGCCGTTCCGCCGCCGCCAGCGTAGTCAGCGAGCCATCGAAGACGGCTTGTCCGTCCAGATGCAGATTGGCGTGGTGCCCCTTGGCCAGGGCCGCCAGCGCGAGCAAAACAATGCTGCCGGCCACGCCCAGCGGAAACCATAAGAGCATGCCCTTGTTTTCCCAGTATTCGCGGCGGATCAGCCATTTCATGGTATTCATTCGTAGGTTCCTTTCATGCTGGCCACGAACAGGTCCGCCACGCTGGGGGTACGCAGTTCGCCAAACAGTTCCAGTTGCTTGCGCGAGACGCCGTCGAACAGCATCACGGCCTTGCCGAACACGGTGCGCTGGGTCATCGGCTGCAGCGCGTTGGCGGCCACCATATGCTGCGGCTCCACCATCACCTCCGTATAGCGGTCGGTGATCTCGTCCATCGAGGCCGACAGCGTGATCCGGCCCTCGCGGATGAACAGCAGGTCGGTCAGGATGTGCTCAACCTCCTCGATCTGGTGGGTGGTGATGACGATGGTGCGGTTCTCGTCGAAATAGTCTTCCAGCAGATTCTGGTAGAACTGCTTGCGGTAGAGGATGTCCAGGCCCAGGGTCGGTTCGTCCAGCACCAGCAGGCGGGCGTCGATCGCCATCACCAGGGCCAGGTGCAGTTGCACGATCATGCCCTTGGACATGGCCTTCACCTTCATATCGGGCGACAGCTTGGTATGCGCCAGATAGCGTTCCGCCTTTTCGCGGTTGAAGCGTGGATGCACGCCGGCCACGAAGTCGATGGCGTCGCGCACCTTCAGCCAGCGCGGCAGGATCGCCACGTCGGCGATGAAGCAGACATCGCGCATCAGCTCATCGCGCTGGGTGCGCGGGTCCATGCCCAGCACCGACAGCTCGCCCTCGAACTGGGTCAGGCCCAGCAAGGCTTTCAGCGTGGTGGTCTTGCCCGAACCATTGGGACCGATCAGGCCCACGATGCGGCCGGACTGGACCTCGAAGCTGGCTTCCTTCAAGGCCGCCTGCTTGCCATAGAGTTTTTTAAGGCCCTTGGCCTGAATCACGGTATTCATGCCGTGCCTCCCGTCTTGGCCGCCGTCAGCAGCTGTTCCAGATTGAGGCCCAGCCGGCGGATGCGTTCCATCATGGCCGGCCATTCCTCGCGCAGAAAACGTTCGCGCTCGGAAGCCAGCAGTTTGTCGATAGCGCCATCGCTTACATACATACCTAATCCCCTCCGTTTCTCTACCAAGGTTTCATCGACCAGCTCCTGATACGCGCGCGAGACGGTAATCGGGTTGAGCTGATAGTCGGCGGCGATCTGCCGCACCGAGGGCAGGGCGTCGCCCGGCTTGAGCAAGCCGTCGAGCATCATGCCGACCACCCGCTCCTTGAGCTGGCGGTATATCGGCGTATTGTCATTCCACATACATTGGCTCCTCCTGTAGTGTGTTAATTGACTGGTGTTGTAGTTAACTATAACACTAAATTTGAACGGCGCAAGTGATTTTTTTGCTAAAGAATGCAACGTAAGCCCAGGGCGTTGGGAATGGCGGCGCCTGCCGCGGTATTGTCGAAGATGCACCAGGATTGCGGCTGCTCGCGCATAAAGGCGGCAATCTTATGCAGGCGCTCCGTGGAGTAGGCGGAGTAATAGATATCGGGACTGCCATGCAGGCGGATGTAGCAGGCGTCCGTGGTCGGCTTGTAGGGACCTGTGCCGCCTGCGGGCGGATCGGCAATCACGTGGATGATGTTTTGCTCGCGCAGCAGATTGCTGGCGCTGGCGTCAAACCAGCTTGGATGGCGGCCTTCGCAGGCGAGGAGGCAGGAAAAGCGGACGCGCAGCGCATGGAAAAAGGCGTTGGCGATGGTCGGGTCGAAAGCGTGGCTGGGCGCCATCTGCACCAGCAGGCAGCCCAGCTTTGTCCCAAGGCCGTCAACTTCATTGGCGAAGCGCGCCAGCAGTTCCTCGCAGCCGGCCAGCCTGGCGTCATGCGTGATGGCGCGCGGCAGTTTGACGGAAAAGAGAAAGTCGTCCGGCGCCGTGGCGGCCCAGCGTTCATAAGTCTTGCGCTGATGCGGGCGGTAAAAGGACGAGTTGATCTCCACGCAGTTGAATACCTGCGCATAGCGTTCCAGATGACTGCCTGCGACCGGAAATGCGTGCGCCTCCTGGCGCGGAATGGACCAGGAGGCGCAGCCGATGCGCGCTGCGCCCATGGCTTCTCTCCTTAAGTGCCGGTACACTTTAGGGCATGCGGGCCGAATCTGTCGCCCGCTTAAACCGATCAGGAACCACGATGACGAATCCCCGCCGCGCCGTGTTGGCGCGTCTTGGCAAGGCGCTGGCCTTGCCGCTGTTTGCCGCAGCCATGCTGACTTCTTGCGCCAATATGGTCGGCCCGCGCGATGTGGAGCTGCCGCTTGAGAAGCTGCAAAAGAGCCTGGACAAACGCTTCCCCTTGCAGCACCGCGCCCTGGGCGTGTTCGAGATCCAGCTGAGCAACCCGCAGCTGAACACCTTGCTCGATAACGACCGCATTGCACTCTCCACCGACTTGAATGTGGCGCCCATCCTCACGCGCCAGAGCTGGAACGGCAAGCTGGCTTTGTCGGGCCGGCTGGTGGTGGACCGCCAGCGCAATGCCGTCTTCCTCAGCGACGCGCAGGTGGACCGCTTTGCCATCGATGGTGTGGGCGAAGGCCAGCAGCGCCAGATCGCGGCGGCGGCGAATGTGCTGGTCGATAAGCTGCTGCGCGATGTGCCGATCTACAGCCTGCGTCCGGACGAATTGCGCTATGCGGGCGTGCAGTTCACGCCGACCACCATCCGCACCACGCCGACGGCGCTGGTGGTGCGCGTCGAACCGGTGAAATAAGATGCACTGCCAGGACCGCCAGGCCACTCAGTCCAGCCTAAGCAAGCATTGCTTATAATGCAGCTATTGAAAATTGCTGGAGTACTGAAATGCCGATACTCGGTTTAGGTTTGCACGTGCTGGTGGCGCTGTTCTTCGCGGTGCACGCCATCCGCACGCGTCAGCAGATGTACTGGCTGCTGGTCCTGTTCTCCTTCCCTCTGCTGGGCAGCATCGTCTATTTCTTCGGTATCTATATGCCGAATTCGCGCCTCGAACACGGCGCGCGCAAGATGGTGACGGCGGCAGCCAGGTCGCTCGATCCGACGCGCGAACTGCGCGAGGCGCGTGCCGCTTTCGACTTCACGCCGACGGCGCAGAATCAGATGCGCCTGGCCTCGGCCTTGCTGGAAGCGGGACAGGCGCAGGAAGCGGCCAGCGTGTACGAAACCTGTCTGCAAGGCGCCTTCTCAAGTGACCTGGATATCCGCCTCGGCGCGGCGCGCGCCAATCTGGCCAGCGGCCATGCGGCGCAGGCCATCGGCCATCTGGAGCAGATTCGCCGCAGCGACACCAATTTCCGCGCCGAGCAGGTGAGTTTGATCCTGGCGCAGGCCTTGTCCGAGAGCGGCCGCAAGGACGAGGCGCGCGCCGAATTCGACGCCGCCGTCACCCGCTTCGGCAGTTTCGACGCGCGCGCCGAGTACGCGATCTGGGCCGCCAATGAAGGCGAAACCGCGCTGGCCAACCGTCTGCAAGCCGAGCTGCAGCACATCATGGATCATTGGAACCGCCACACCCGCGATATGAATATGCCGCTGATCCGCCGCATGAACGCGGCTTACGACAAGCTCAAACGCTAAGCCGGCTGGCGCTTAGGTGTTCTGCGCGATAATCCACAGTACGCCGAACGGGTCGGACAGCTTGAAGTCGCGCATGCGCCAGGGCTGATCGACCAGCGGTCCAACCTGCACGCCAAAGCGTTCCGGGATTCCTTCGCTCTGCACAAAGGCGTGCCAGTCGTTCACATTCTCCACCAGGAAATGCATCATGAAGTTGCTGGAGAAGTGGGCATCGTCGAACAGCTGCAGCAGGAAGCTGGTCTCGCCGTGGCGCATATAGGCCAGATCCTCCATGCGGGAGGCGGCCTCGAATCCCAGCGCCTCATAGAAGCGGAGGGACAGCTCAAGATCACGCGTAGGCACGAAAGCCTTGATTTCCGCTGCGGTCAGATTCATGGGCGCTCCCCAAATGGATTAAGAGCGGTCAATTCTAGCAGCTGAAGTTTAATGGAGCGCCGCTTGCAATGCCTGGTAGGCGGTGTAGCGCTCCTGCAGGCCCAAGGTGCCGCCGTTGATGCGGCGCGTGATTTCGGTGAAGACAGTCATTTCCTGCGTGCCCTGGACCTGGTCGGCCAGCGTGTTCAGGCCGTGGCTGGACCAGAACCAGGCCGCACTGAGTGCGGCTGGCCCATAGCTCAATAATTGCTCGGGCTGGGTCAACAGGTCCAGCTGTAACGCCGTGGCAGCCTGGCCGTAGTTGGCGCGGCCCGTTAGCTGGATCAGGCCGCGGCCGTGGAAGCGGAAGCCGTCGCCGCTGGCCTCGTCGCCATTGCCATTGCGCTGGGCGTACACGCGGTTGCCGAGGCGCTGTGGATTGCGCAGATAGGGCTGCGCCTCGGCCTGGTTATTGAAGTACTTGGGAAAGACCTGCAACAGCCGGGCCGCTCCCGTGTAGAAAAGATTCTCGTCGACGGTATTGAACTGCTGCGACTCATGGCTGACTTGCGCGAGAAAATTGCAGGTGCGCAGCGGACTGTCGATGCCGAAGCGGGCCAGCGCAGGGAGCAGGGCGGTGCACCATTCTTCAGGCTGTTTACAGGTAGGGAAAACCTGATGCAGGATCGCAGGGGTAAGCATGATGGCCTCCATTCTTGCTCTCTCAGCATAAGAATGGGGCGCGCGTTTTGCAAGTTGCTTCGCGCTAGTCGCCAAGCTGCGTCATGCGATAAACAGACTCAGGCGAGGAGGGCGCCGTCCAGCGCGTGGCGCGTGATGGCGCCGTTGTCGGCGATGGCGATCCAGCCGCCGCGCGGCGGGGTGGAAGCCGGTTCCCAGTCAGGCAGCACGTAGCGGCGCAGGCCGCCTTCCAGCTGGTGCAGGGCGGGGCGGTGGGTGTGGCCGTGGATCATCACGCTGGCGCCGGTCTGTTCGAACACCTCGCGGATCGCCTGCGGCGTCACGTCCATGATTTCGTAGGTCTTGTTGCCGTGTTCCTGGCGGCTGCTTTCGCGCAGGCCGGCGATGATGGCTTTGCGCTGGGCCAGCGGCATGGCCAGGAATTGCTGCTGCCAGGCGGGCTGGCGCACCTGGGCGCGGAATTCCATGTACTTGATGTCGTCGGTGCACTGGGCGTCGCCATGTACCAGCACGATGCGCTGGCCGGCGGCTTCGATGACCCAGGTTTCGGGCAGCAGGGTCAGGCCCGCTGCGGCGGCAAAGGCGCTGCCGACGAGGAAATCGCGGTTGCCCGCGATCCAGAAAACTTCGACGCCTGCGTCGCTGAGGCGGCGCAGGGCATCCACGATCTGCTGGTGAAACGGCTCTTGCAAGTCGTCGTCGCCGGCCCAGTACTCGAACAGGTCGCCGAGCAGGTAGAGCTGTCTGGCGGCCGGCGCCTGTTCCCGCAGGAAGCGGTGAAACGCTTCCGTGATCGCGGGCTGGGCCGGCTGCAGGTGCAGATCGGAGAGGAGGAGAATCACGAAGAAATTATGCGGCTTCGATTTTCTCGATGATGATGTCTTCCGCCGGCACGTCGGCGAACATGCCGCTGCGGGTGGTTTTCGCTTTGCGGATCTCGTCCACCACTTCGGTGCCCTGGGTGACTTTGCCGAACACGGCGTAGCCCCAGCCGTCCTGGCCTGGGTAGTCCAGGAAGGAGTTGTTCTTGACGTTGATGAAGAACTGGGCCGATGCGGAGTGCGGCGCCGAGGTGCGGGCCATGGCCAGGGTGTATGGCTCGTTTTTCAGGCCGTTGTTGGCTTCGTTCTCAACGGTCTGGTCGGTCGGCTTTTGCTTCATGCCTGGCTCGAAACCGCCGCCCTGGATCATGAAACCATCGATCACGCGGTGGAAGATGGTGTTGCTGAAGTGGCCGGTGCCGACGTAGTGCAGGAAGTTGGCAACGGTTTTCGGCGCTTTTTCAGCGTCCAGCTCGGCGACGATAACGCCTTTATTGGTGGTGATGGTGATGGTAGTCATGTTGGTCCTGACGTTGTGAGGAGTGTTCTCTGAGGGCCGCGATCATACAGCAAGCCATGGCAAAGCGCTATTTTACTGTTTCGGCTGGATTGGCGTTTTCAGTATCGTGGCGGCGGTCACGACCACCGGAATCACGGGGATGTTCTGGAAGTTCGGCTTATCGTCCACCAGCACGCCCTTGATCTTGTCCACCACTTCCTGGCCGGCGACAACCCTGCCGAAGACGGTATAGCCGACGCCGTCCGGCGCCGGGTAATTCAGGCCGTCGTTATTGACCACGTTGATGAAAAACTGCGCGGTGGCCGAATTCGGATCGCCGGTGCGCGCCATGGCGACGGTGTAGGCATCGTTTTTCAGGCCGTTCTGCGATTCGCTCTTGACGGGCGGCTTGGTCGGCTTACTTTTCAGGTCGGCCGTATAGCCGCCGCCCTGGATCATGAAGCCGTCGATCACGCGGTGGAAGATGGTGCCTTTATAGTGGCCGCTTTTTACATAGGCGAGGAAGTTGGCCACCGTTTTCGGCGCCTTGGCCTTATCCAGCTCCAGCACGATTTCGCCCACATTGGTGCGCAGCGACACTTGCGGCATGGCGGCCGGTTCGGCGGCCAGCGCGGCCCCGCCCAGGCCCAGCGCGGAGATCAGGACAAGGCCCTTGGTAAAAATCGGCAGGCTGCGCGCATTTGTCAATTGCATTCTTGGCTTCCTTTTGAAGTTCTGGTAAAACAGCTCCGGGGTTTTTATCAATGCTATACTTGGCGTTGACGTACCATTCTAACAAAGAAGAACTATACCGAGGGTCTGTCAGTTTCCAAGGTAATAACGATGAAACCAGGTGCGGTGCAGTATGCGCCGGCGCCCGGTTTTCGTATTGCCTGAGCTGCGCCCGATATCACGCAGGGTCCGATGAGCAATTTAAAGATTTACAACACGCTGGCGCGCGAAAAGCAGACGTTTAAACCAATGGAAGCGGGCAAGGTCCGCATGTACGTTTGTGGCATGACGATCTACGATTACTGCCACATCGGCCATGCACGCATGATGATGGCGTTCGACGTGGTGTTCCGCTGGCTGAAGGCATCGGGCTATGACGTGACCTATGTCCGCAATATCACGGATATCGAGGACAAGATCATCAAGCGCGCCGTGGAAAACGGCGAAACCATCCGCGAACTGACCACCCGCTTCGCCAAATACATGGACGAAGACACGGCCGCCCTGGGCATCCTGGAGCCGACCCTCGTTCCGCGCGCCACCGAGTACGTGCCGCAGATGCTGGCCCTGATCGAGCGCCTGGAAGCGAAAGGCCTGGCCTACAAAGCCGACGACGGCGACGTCAATTACGCCGTGCGCAATTTCCCCGGCTACGGCCGCCTGTCCGGCAAGTCGCTGGACGACCTGCGCGCCGGCGAGCGCGTGGACGTCAACACCGGCAAGCGCGATCCGCTCGACTTCGTGCTGTGGAAGGCTTCCAAGGAATCCGAACCGGCGGAAGTGAAGTGGGATTCGAAATGGGGCAGCGGCCGTCCCGGCTGGCATATCGAGTGCTCCGCCATGTCCTGCTCCCTGCTGGGCGAGCAGTTCGACATCCATGGCGGCGGCGCCGACCTGCAGTTCCCGCACCATGAAAACGAGATCGCGCAGTCGGAAGGCGCCAGCGGCCACGCCCTGGCCAACTACTGGCTGCATAACGGTTTCGTGCGCGTCGACGGCGAGAAGATGTCCAAATCCCTGGGCAATTTCTTCACCATCCGCGACGTGCTGAAGTCCTATGACGCCGAAGTGGTGCGCTTCTTCATCCTACGCGCCCACTATCGCAGCCCATTGAACTACTCCGACGTGCATCTGGACGACGCGCGCGGCGCGCTGACCCGCCTTTACACGGCGCTGGACGGCGTGCAGGACGACGGCCAGCCGCTGGACTGGAAGGAAGCCCACGCCCAGCGCTTCGCCGAAGCCATGGACGACGACTTCAATACGCCGATCGCCGTTTCCGTGCTGTTCGACCTGGTGACGGAATTGAACAAGACCAAATCGCCAGCCGTGGCGCGCCAGCTCAAAGGCCTGGCCGGCGTGATCGGCTTGCTGGAGCGCGCGCCGCAGGAATTCCTGCAGGCGGCGGTGGGCGAGGCCATGGGCGAGGAGGCCATTGCCGCCTCCATCGAACAGCGCGCCGCCGCCAAGAAGACGCGCGATTTCGCGCTGTCGGACAAGATCCGCGCCGACCTGCTGGCGGCCGGCATCATCCTCGAAGACAAACCTGACGGCAGCACCAACTGGCGCCGCGCATAATGGTTCAGGCCAAGGATACAACGGGTGCCGCATCCCGGCAGGTGGCTTTGCCGCCGTACTGGGAAGAGGCGAAGATCGAGCTCATGAAGCGGGACCGCATCATGAAAAAGCTCATCCCACAGTTTGGCGACCTGCATCTGGTCGGCCACGACGACCCGTTTATCACCCTGGCCCGTTCCATCGTCAAGCAGCAGGTCACGGCCAAGGCGGCCGATGTGGCTTGGAAAAAGCTGCTGGCCCTCTGTCCCAAATGCACCCCGGCCCAGGTATTGAAAGCCGGCGCCGAGCAGTTGGGCGAGTGCGGCCTGTCCAAGCGCAAGACCGAATACATCCTCGACCTGGCCGATAATTTCAAGGCCAAAAAAGTCCACGCCAGCCAATGGCATGAAATGGACGATGAGGCCGTGATCGCCGAGCTGGTTCAAATCCGCGGCATTACGCGCTGGACGGCGGAGATGTTTTTGATATTCAACCTGCTCCGGCCCAATGTTTTGCCGCTGGACGATCCCGGCCTGATCCAAGGCATCAGCCAGAATTACTTCTCGGGCGAGCCTGTATCGCGCAGCGATGCGCGCGAAGTCTCGGCCAACTGGGAACCGTACCGCACCGTCGCCACTTGGTATTTATGGCGTAGTCTCGACCCGGTTCCGGTAAAATAGTCCCATTCGTGCCGCATCGAAACCAGCAAGCGGCCAGTAATACTCTCGGAGGTACAATGATTAAAACGACTTTCCTCAATTTTGAGCAACCGATTGCGGAACTGGATTCCAAGATTGAAGAGCTGCGGTTCGTGCAGGATGATTCCGCCGTCGACATCTCCGAAGAGATCGAACGCCTGGCCCAAAAGAGCCAGCAGCTGACCAAAGATGTTTACGCCAAGCTCACGCCTTGGCAAGTGTCGCAGATCGCGCGCCACCCGCAGCGTCCATACACGATGGATTATGTGAACGAAATCTTCACCGACTTCCACGAGCTGCACGGTGACCGCACCTATGCGGACGACCAGTCCATCATTGGCGGCCTGGCGCGCTTCAACGGCCAGCCCTGCATGGTGATCGGCCACCAGAAAGGCCGCGACACCAAGGAGCGCGCCATGCGCAACTTCGGCATGCCGCGTCCGGAAGGCTACCGCAAGGCCATGCGCCTGATGAAGCTGGCCGAAAAATTCAATCTGCCGATCTTCACCTTCGTCGACACCCCTGGCGCCTTCCCCGGCATCGACGCCGAAGAGCGCGGCCAGTCCGAAGCTATCGGCCACAATCTGTACGTGATGGCTGAACTGAAAGTGCCGCTGATCGCCACCATCATCGGCGAAGGCGGCTCCGGCGGCGCGCTGGCGATCGCCGTGGGCGATGCCGTGCTGATGCTGCAATATGCGACCTATTCGGTGATCTCGCCGGAAGGCTGTGCCTCGATCCTGTGGAAGACTTCCGAGCGCGCTTCCGACGCGGCCGAAGCGCTGGGCCTGACCGCCCACCGTCTGAAAGCCATGGGCCTGATCGACAAGATCGTCAACGAGCCGCTGGGCGGCGCCCACCGCGATCCGAAACAGATGGCAAGCCTGCTCAAGCGCGCACTGGCCGATTCCCTGCGCCAGTTCCAGGGCGTGAAGACCAAGGATCTGCTGGCTTCCCGCCACGAAAAACTGATGAGCTACGGCAAATTCAAGGAAACCCGGGCTTCCGAATAAGCTGGCGGCGCCATCCATCCTTCCAAACCGGGGCCTGCCCCCGGTTTTTGCATTTCAGGAGTTCAGATTGAAGAAGCAGCACAGCAGCGCCTTGCCGGATATTTTTGCGCAGGCCATGGCCGCCCTGCCGCCTTTTGCCGCAGCCGGCGAGGCGGCGGGGCAGGGCGTCGCCATCGCCCTTAGCGGCGGCCTCGATTCGTCGGCGCTGCTGCACCTGGCGCATGGCTGGGCGCGTGAGCGCGGCGTGGCCTTGCATGCCTTCCACATCCACCACGGCCTGAGCCCGAATGCCGACGCCTGGCTGGCGCACTGCGAGCAGGCTTGCGCCGCGCTGGGCGTGGCCTTCGCCGCGCGTCGCGTGCAATTGCGGGACGTGGCCAAATCCGGCACCGAAGCGGCGGCGCGCAAGAGCCGCTACGCCGCGCTGGGCGCGCTGTGCCGCGAGCACGATGTGCGCCTGCTGCTGAGCGCCCACCACCTCGACGACCAGGCCGAAACCGTGCTGCTGCAACTGCTGCGCGGTTCCGGCCCGGCAGGCCTGTCAGGCATGGATGCCTGCAACCATGCCCCCGAGCTGTTGGGCAATGCGCAACTGCTGCTGGCCCGCCCGCTGCTGCAGACTGCGCGCAGCCAGCTCGAAGCCTATGTGGCGGGGCAGGGCATCGCCTACGTCAACGACGAGTCCAACGACGACCCGCGCTATGCCCGCAACGCGCTGCGCCACCAGGTCATGCCGGCGCTGGCGACGGCCTTTCCCGGCTTCCAGGCCCGCCTGTCGCGCAGCGCCCAGCACGCGCAATCGGCCCAGCGCATGCTGAGCGAACTGGCCGAGCAGGATCTGCAAGCCTGCCTCGAAGCCGACAGCATCGATCTGGCCCGCCTGCGCGCGCTCAGCGCCGACCGTGCCGGCAATATGCTGCGCCAGTGGTTCCGCGTGCGCAAGCTGGGCATGCCCTCGACCGCCTGGCTGGCCGAAATGCTGGCGCAGCTGCTGGAAGCGCGCGAAGACGCCCAATTGCTGGTCACCCATCCAGACTGCCACGTGCGGCGCCATCGCGACCGCCTTTACCTCGTGCCCAAGCTGCGCGAACTGGAAGGCACGCGCGAAGACCGGTTCGACGACAAGCCCGGCCAGCACTTCCGCTGGAATGGCGAATCCTCGCTGGCTTTCCCGGCTTATGGTGGCGTGCTGCATTTCGACGCGGCGGAAGAGGGGCTGGACGCGGAATGGCTGCAAAAACAGCTGCTCACCATCGAATTCCGCCGTGGCGGCGAACGGCTGAAGCCCGCCCCGAACCGGCCCACGCGCGACCTTAAGCATCACTATCAATCGTTAAGTATCCCGGCCTGGGAGCGTACAAGGCTGCCAGTTGTCTACATCCCCGGTCAACTCTTGTTTGCCGCTGGAATCGGCATGGATTGCCACAAGATAGGGGCTGGAGCCAACAAAAGAATCGCCTTCCGCTGGTTGGCCGAATAAAATTTCCAACTAATGCTTTTTGGAATGATCTTATGCCAAGAGAGTATGAGATCATTACTTTTTTGACTTGTTCTTTCGCATTGCAGCATGTACAGTAAGGGGCTCCCTTTACTTCATCTAAGCGGAAAACACAAGTTATGGCATTAATCGTTCACAAATACGGCGGTACGTCGATGGGCTCGACGGAACGCATCAAGAACGTCGCGCGTCGGGTCGCCAAATGGCACGATGCGGGACACCAGATCGTGGTGGTGCCGTCGGCCATGTCCGGCGAAACCAACCGACTGATCGCCCTGGCCAAGGAAATTCACAACCCGCCCGATCCGCGCGAACTGGACATGATTGCGTCCACCGGCGAACAGGTATCGGTAGGTCTGCTGTCCATCGCGCTGCACGCGCTGGGCAAGGATGCGGTGTCCTACGCCGGCTGGCAAGTAGCGATTAAGACCGATTCCGCCTTCACCAAAGCCCGCATCCAGTCGATCGACGACGAGCGTGTGCGCAAAGACCTGGAGCAGGGCCGCATTGTCGTCATCACCGGCTTCCAGGGCGTGGACGAGAACGACAATATCGCCACCCTGGGCCGTGGCGGTTCCGACACCTCGGCCGTGGCGATCGCCGCCGCGCTCAAAGCCGACGAGTGCCTGATCTACACCGACGTCGATGGCGTCTACACCACCGATCCGCGCGTCGTTTCCGAAGCGCGCCGCCTGAAAGCGATCACCTTCGAAGAAATGCTGGAACTGGCCTCGCTCGGTTCCAAAGTGCTGCAGACGCGCTCCGTCGAATTCGCCGGCAACTACCGCGTGCCGACACGCGTGCTGTCGTCGCTGACCGATCCGATGATGGATCTCGAAACCGAAGCCAATTCCGGCACCCTGATCTCGTTTGAGGAAGACACACACATGGAACAAGCAGTCATCTCCGGCATCGCCTTCAACCGCGACGAAGCCAAAATCACCGTGCTGGGCGTGCCGGACCGCCCAGGGGTCGCCTTCCACATCCTGGGCCCGGTGGCCGACGCCAATGTCGAAGTGGACATGATCATACAGAATCAGTCCGTGGACGGTAAAACCGACTTCACTTTCACCGTTTCGCGCAACGATTACCAGAAGGCGCTTGACGTGCTGGCCGGCCAGAAGGCCGAGATCGGCTACTCCAGCATCCTGGGCGACGCCAAGGTCTCGAAGATCTCCGTCGTTGGCGTCGGCATGCGCAGCCACGTTGGCGTGGCCTCGCAGATGTTCCGCACCTTGTCCGAAGAAGGCATCAACATCATGATGATCTCTACTTCCGAGATCAAGATTTCCGTCCTGATCGACGAGAAATACATGGAATTGGCGGTGCGCGCGCTGCACAAAGCGTTCGAACTGGATAAAGAATAAATATTTCTGAAAAAAAAGCGCTGATAGCCTTGACCAAAGTGATCCGGATCTTTACTATAGCGCTCGTCTGATGTGACGCAGAAATGTGAAGCAAAGGATGATAGTTGAGAAATCAGCTAGGAGACGTGGCCGAGTGGCCGAAGGCACTTCCCTGCTAAGGAAGCATACGGGCAAAACCTGTATCGTGGGTTCGAATCCCACCGTCTCCGCCAGGAACAAAACAAAAAAGCCTCCCCTGCGGGAGGCTTTTTTGTTTTGTCCGGACGGAGACGGTGGGATTCGAAGACTTGGGCCTACCGGCCCAAGGCTCTTCGAATCGTCCATCTGCTGGCGCTGTGCGCCAGCCTCGCGCGCCGAGGGCGCGCGCAGCACGCGTCATCTAAAAATAGCCCCTGCCCAAACGGAGAGACAAAAAGGCAGCATAATTAGCCGGATACGAGCCAGTAACAAACGTAGCCAGCAAGGAGGCATCATGACAGTCAAGCGCATGGACAACGTTGGCATCGTGGTTGAGAACCTCGACGCTGCCATCGACTTCTTCAGTGAGCTCGGCCTGAACCTCGAAGGCCGCGCCCCCATCGAAGGCGACTGGGCGGATGGCGTCACCGGATTGCACGGCATGCGCGTCGAGATCGCCATGCTGCGCACACCGGACGGCCACAGCCGGCTCGAACTATCCCGCTTCCTCGCCCCACCCGTGGCCGCCGACCACCGCAACGCCCCGGTCAATGCCCTCGGCTACCTGCGCGTCATGTTCACCGTGGAAGACATCGACGATACGCTCGAACGGCTCTCCAAACGCGGCGCAAAGCTCGTCGGCAGCGTGGTCCGGTATGAAGATGCCTACCGGCTCTGCTATATTCGCGGTCCCGAAGGCATTCTCATTGGGCTTGCCGAAGAACTCGGGCGATCGCCGGCCGGCTGACGCGAGGTGTCGGATCAAGCCGGAACCGCCGCACATAAAGAACGAAAAATGAAATCCAAACCTTTCCTCCTCCTCTGCGCCATCAGCGTAATCCTGGTCATCGTCCGCTTAAAGAGTGGCACCCAGCCCGAGGAAATTGAAGTCAGCACCACCAATTGCAGCGAAGACGCAATCAAATCCATTCCCGACATAACGGTCCGCTCCATCGTGGCGGCGCGCTGCGCCAAGGAGAAAAGCAAATAACCCGCAAACGCAGGGAAGCGATTATCATCACCCCAAGTCAACAAGCCGGGAAGACAAATGCCGTGGACCGCGATATGTGAAGGTGCAGGAAAACACCGCAACGAAGACCTGATCGCAGTCCACGAGCATATTGGCGTTACCGATATCCTTGTCATCGACGGCGCCACCTCGCTGGCTGAATGCGACTACATCGACACGGAGGAAGGCGACGTCGCCTGGTTCGCGCGCCAGTTCGCCGCCGAGCTGCACAAAATACTCAGCCCAAACGCCACGCAAGATGCGCTCGTAAAGCAGGCCATCGACGCTACCCGCGCCGCTTGGCTAGCTCGTACCGAAAAGGCCGAGATACCGCGCTACGCCCATCCAATCGCCGCCCTAAGCTGGAGCCGCATATTCCACCACGCCGAGTCGGACGAGCTACACCTGTATAGCCTGGGCGACTGCAAAACGCTGCGGCGCAGCGCAGATGGCGAAGTCCGCGACCTGGACCCCTGGATCAATCCGCAAGAAGGCGTGCTGCAGCGCGAAATCGGCGCCATGCTGGCGAAAGGCGTGAGCGACCCTGCGGAACGCCGCACCTTGCTGACGCCCTTGCTGAGGCGCCGCCGCGAAGAGCAAAACGCTGCGCCAGAGCCATCGATACTGTGCTTGCATCCCCAAGGCCCATTCGCCGCGCGCAAGTCCGTGTTGCGGATAGAACCCGGCACCACATTGCTAAGCATGACCGATGGCTTCTATCGCCTGTCCGACCCGTATGAACTGTATTCGCCGGCACAATTGGTCGAAGCCTGTACCACGCGCGGCCTCGATGCCATGCTTTCCGAGCTGCGTGCCGCCGAAGCGGCCAGCGCTGCCAAGGGCGGCCTGATGGTCAAGGCCGCCGACGATGCCGCGGCCGTGCTGTGGGCATCGGCCGCCGCCGCTTGCGCCGCGCCGTGAGCTGAGAGGGGCGCCTAGCCCGCATTTATCCCGGCGAGCGAAGTGGCAGCCAGGCCGGCTTGGTATCGGTATGCAGTTCCTGCTCCACCGGACCGTCGTATGCCTGATCCAGCGTTCCCAATGTGATGGCGATGGTCTGCGGCGTCTGCGTGCTGCGCCAGAATAAGGTTGAACCGCAAACGCTGCAAAAGCCGCGCCTTCCTTGCTCGGAGGAGGCGTATTCCGTCACCAGTTCCGCGCCTCGCTCAAACACCACATTCGCGCTGGGCAAAACGGCGTACGAGCCTGCTGCCGCGCCATGCTGTTTCCGGCACATGGTGCAGTAGCAATGACAGGCATAGCGCACCGGCTTTTGCATCCGATAGCGGATGCCGCCGCAAAGACAGCTGCCGCGCAGGCAAATATCCTCACTCGTACGCATCCAGATCTCCATGTAAATGGTTTATACCGTAATTATGCCGGCGCCCCATCTTTCGCGTGCGCGCCGCTGCCGATGCGTACCGGTGCATAATGCCGCATCTCTTCGATCTGATTGATATACGGGCGGATCGCCGCCAGAAACGGCGCGAACTCCGGCGCGCGGCGAAAGCCGCTCAGATGTCCCTCGGCCGAATCCCATTCAATCCGCAGCACATAATGGTCGGTTTCCTCAACGCAGCGCGACAGCTCGTAAGACAGGCAGTGCGGCGAAATATCCAGCGAGGCGCAGGCGTTGCGATAAGCCGCCTCGAATGCGGCAGACGCTTCCTCGGCGGACGCCGTTTCCGTGTGATGCAGCTTGTAGCGAATATACTCGACAATCATCTTTCCTCCAGAGAAGCATGAATTGGCAAAAATCCGGCCTGCAGCAGCAGGCTGCATAGCTCACCATGCTAGCGCAAAAGGCAGGCATGATGTTGGCATGCTATTCAGTGCAAGCAGAGATATAGACGACTGGTCTAGTTTGTTCTAAGATGCGGGGCATGAGCACGCAAATCACTGATCTCCGTCAGCACATCCTTGAAGTCGCCAAGCCGCTGTTGCTGAACAAGGGCTATACGGCGGTTGGCCTGACCGAGCTGCTGGCGACGGCTGGCATTCCCAAAGGTTCCTTCTACCACTATTTCGATTCCAAGGAAGGCTTTGGACAGGCGTTGCTTGACTGGTACTTCGGCGCTTATCTGGCCTTTCTCGACGACTTGCTGGCGCGGCCGGGCAAGGCGCAGCAAAGGCTGATGGGTTTCTGGCAGTACTGGCTCGATGCGCAGGGCGGCGAAGATCCGGCGGCGAAATGCCTGGCGGTCAAGCTGAGCGCCGAAGTGAGCGACCTGTCGGAGAGCATGCGCGTGACGCTGGAGCAGGGTACGCAAGGCGTGATCCAGCGCTTGACCCAGTGTATCGCTGAGGGCCGCACCGATGGTTCGTTGGCCCATGTGAAGGATGCCGCGCAACTGGCGAATACTCTCTATCAGCTATGGCTGGGCGCCAGCCTGCTGGCCAAGGTCACACGCAGCCGCGCCCCGCTGGAAAGCGCCATGACGGGGACGCGGCAACTGCTCAAGCCACCCAAATAGTTTTTAGGCCTTGGTCTCCAGGCGGATGGCCGCCGTCAGCGCATCCAGGCCGCAGGCTTGCAGGACGCCGTCGAAAGCGGCCCCTTGCCAGCCTGTGATGGACGGTTCGCCATTGCCCCAGGCTTTGACGAAGCCCGCGTTGAAGGCCTGGTCGCCGGCTGGATTCCACAGGCTGCCGAACACGCCACGCGCGTCGCGGCTGTTCCAGACCGCGTTCGCCGTGGCGTTGATGCCTTGCGGGGACAGGGGCCGGCCAAGCGTCTGCGATACCAGCGGTTCCGAGGCATAGCGCAGCAGGACGCCGCGCCCGCCGATATAGTCGCCGGCATAGGAGTGGCCGAAGCTGGAGTTGAAGGGCGGCTCGCGCAGCACCTTGTCCGAACCACCAAACAACAGGCTTTCCACACCGGCAGCCAGCTTGACAAAGCTGTCCTGGTATAGGCGCAGGCTGAAGCCGGGCGGCGGGGTGCCCTCCTGCAGGATGGCTGCAAGACCCATCAGCAGCAGCCCCTGGTCGCCGGTCCAGACCCAGCCCCGTTCCCAGTCCGGATACTCTTCGCGCACATAGGTTTTCTCGGCCATGGGCCGTTCGTGGATCAGGCTTAGCGGCCCAGACAGCGTGCGCAGATAGGGGCCGTTGTCGAGCGATGGATAATTGAGCGTGAACCATTGGCCAAACCAGGCGGCCTGGCTCAGTGCAAAGTCGAGGTAGCGCCCGGGACCATGGAGCTTGTGCAGGCGGTAGGATAGGAGCATCAGGTTGACATTGGTGACGGTATTGCGCGTGCCGTAGCCGCCGCCATTGCGCTTGCGGTCCGGTGAGATATTGCCGCAGCCATGGGGAACCGGGGTCGCGTCCTTGCTGTTGTCGTAGCCGGTTTCCATCATCTGTTCCCAGCACGCGCGGGCGATGTCGGCATACTTTTGCGCGTTGGGAGCGTCGCCGATGGATTGCAGATAGACGCTGGCTTCGGCGCTGGCCAGGCCGCACCAGCCGTAGTCGTCGGCCCATACCTGGTCGGCGCCGATATAGGGCTGGAAGAAGCCGGCATTCTCGCCGATCAGCGTCGTCCGCAGATCCTGCATTGGCCGCAGCGCCGGATCGGTCCTGCCCCAGCGTCTTTCGGCGGCATCGACAAAGCGCAGATAACTGTGAAAGGTGTTCGAGCGTTTCCAGAAGTCGCTGAAGCCCCAGACGCCGGCGAATGTCTTGGCACCGGCGATTGCCATGGTTTTGATATCAGTACTCATATTCTAGAGTCTCCATTGTTTGCCCTCTGTTCAAATCGGCCGGACGCCGTCCCAGAATGGCTTTTGCCTTGGGCGGCAGGCTGTCTCCGCGCGGGGCGAAGCGGAAGTCGATACTCACGCGGGTCTGCTGCGTGTCGTTGGCGACGCTGCCATGGGACAGGTAGCCGCCGTCGAAAACCAGCGCCTGGCCGTAGCGCACCGGGATGGGCTGGTAGTCGCCCTTGCCATAATCGCTTTCAACCCAGAGCGTGTTGCTGTCGAAAGTGTCGGTGAAAGGCAGCCAGACATTGATCTGGTCGACGCGCCCGGTCACATCGGCGTCGCGGTGCCAGTTGCTGACCGATGGCGTGCCGGCCAGGTGCACGCGCATTTTCGGATGCATCGAATAGGACAGGCGGCGCTGGAAGGCGGTGCCGATCACCTCTTTGACGAAAGCGTTATAGATCACGTAGAACAGGTCGTCGTCCGGCAAGTCCTGCATGCGCTGGCGCAGCAGCAGATTGTCCGCATGCGTCAAACAGGGCGCCGCGCTGCGCCGGATCTTCTGCGCCAGCCAGTACACGTGCAGCCGCTCAAGTGCCGGCACGCGGTAGACCTGGCGCGCCACCACCTTGGCAAAGGCGTAGCGCCGGATGTCGTAGTCGAGCAGCAGCATGCGGCCTGCTCAGGGTAGCAGGCGGCGCAGGGCCACATTCATGACCTTGGCCGCGAACTGCGCCTTTTCCCATTTATGCCAAAGCAGCAGGCCGCCCGTGCGGCTGGCATTGGAACATAGGGCCACCAGCGATTGCCAGGCGGGCAAGGGGAGGCTGAAATCGGGTTCCGGCCGCTCGGCCACGGCATTGGGGCCGGCCGCCACCATGCCATAGCACTGCTGCTGCTCGCCTGCCGCCGTTTGCAGGGTGCCGAAGAGCAGCGGAAGCAAGGTCACAGGGTCGATTTGTACCTGCAGGCTGCCGCTGCGCGCTTGCACCGGACCATCCGACCAGGTGAAGGCCGTCAGTCCCGTCACCGCTGGCGTGAGGGCGGTGCCGTCGATAGCCGCCTCGCCCCGTCCCAGAACCAGGGTGTGGGACACGGTCTGCCCCTTGCCGGCCACGCGCACGATATAGCGGCCGCCGAACAGGTCGAGCTGGCCGGCTTGCGGCAGCCACAGGCCATCGGCGCTGCTGCCTGGTGCGCCGAACTCGAAGCGGTTCTCGCCCACCGTCAGGCTGTTGCCATCGGCCTTGAGCGCGCCGGGCAGCACTTGGCCGTTGAGGCGGGCCGCCAGATAGCGTCCGCGCTGCGGATCGCTGGTGACGGCCAGTTCCAGCGTGCCGCCGCTGCTGGCCTGCCGGTAGCGGCCCACGCGCTGGCTGGGGTGTGGTCTTTGCAGCTCGGGTTCGCGCGCGGAGAAAGCGGCATTCTTCGGCATATCCTGCCCGGCGGGCCAGATATTGCAGCCGATCAGGCGCCGCTTGCCGTTCTGGTCCACGTCGAAGCGCAGCAAGCCGTTGCTACGGTTGCCGCGCTGCGCCTGCCATTGCAGCACGCCGCGCTGGAATTTGAAGGGCCGTATCTGCACGCCGTTAACGAACAAGCCGCTGCTGCGCGGCCCGCCGGCATTGCCGATCAGGACGATCAACTGGCCCGCATCGCCGTAATACACGCCGGTCCAGGCACCCAGATGCTCGCGCAGCAGCAGATCGATATCGCTGCGCATATTGTCCATATCCGGTGACAGATCGTGCTTGCCGGCCAGCTGGACCAGCTTGTCCTTGCCGCCCTGGGTTTTGGACTGCGCCAGCTGCAGCACCTGGCGCGCCAGCGGCCGCTGGTTCAGCAGCGCATGCAGGAAGCCCTGGTTGGCGTCCGAGCGCAGGGCAGCGCCCTTGGCCGCGATCTGGATGCCGCCCGGATCGCGCGTCGCCAGCAGATACTGTTCGCGCTCGCTCAGGCCGGAAAAGGCTTCGGCGGCAACGGCCTGGCCGGGAGTACGGCGGTACAGATCCTGAAAGTTCAGATCCTGCTTGAGCCGCAGCAGGAAGCGGCTGGCGCCGGTGTCCTCCTGCCAGCGATAATCGCGCGGGATGCGGAAGTTCTTGAAAGCTTTGAAGGCTTTCATTTCGCGTGGGCCATAGCGGCCGATATCGCGCAGCGGACTGCCTGCGGGCTTGACCGTTTCGCCCGGCTGCAGCAGGCCAAGGCGCTGCAGCATATCGTGGTCCGCCTCCACCGCGTCGCGCGGCGCCAGATAGAAGGTGGAGATGCCGGTCACACGCAGCTGGATGTCCGGCTCGTGTAGGCGGGAGAGGGGATAGGTTTCGATCAGCGGCGGGATGGTCGGATAGCGCGAAGCCACATAATGGGTGACGGGATAGTCTTTGCCGTACACCCCTTGCAGATAGTCGATGAGTATGGAGAAATTGCTGTTCACATAGCCTTTGCGGCGGAAACCCATTTCGCCGATCAGGCCGACCTGCCACAGCACCACGTGCAGGCTGGTGTCCGGCTTGCGCAGGCGGATCAGCATGTCCGAGGCCTCGTGGGTCTGCAGGCCGGGGTGGCTGGGGTCCACGCCCAGGTCGGCGCACAGGCAATCCAGCGCGCTGACGCCGGCGCGCATGGTGGCGCGGTGTCCTTCACGGCGGGCGATCAGGATGGCGCGGTGGGTGGAGAGGACGAAAACGCCCGGATGCCCGTAATAGATCGCCACCACCTTCTTCGCCTGGCGCACGTGGTGGAGCATGGCCTCCGCCATCTGCATATACGTCACATAGCGCACCTTGTTGTCGTCGTACAGCACGTACAGGTCATGCGCGTCGGGCCGCAAGTCCCTGATCCAGACCACGGTGGCCGGGTCGGCCACGCAGTAGAAAACATGGTCGGCGCTGCGTATCAGTTCCTGGTCGCCGAGCGAGAAGCCGACCGTTTCGATGCCGGAGCCGATGATGGTCAGTTCGCCCACCTGGTCCGGCGGCAGGGGATGGTCCGGTCCTTGTTCGCTGACATTGTCGGCTGCGGCGATGGCGCGCGCCAGCTCCTGCCAGGCTGCTTCGGCCTGCTGGCGCGGGGCGGGGTCTTGCTTGTTGACGGAATCCGGCATGGCGTTTTCCTTTCCGTGGTGATGGTGGGCTGTGTCAGGAGAGCAGGGCGGTGTATTTCATCGCCACGCCGCAAGCCACCTTCACAGGCAGCACCTGTCCCTTGTAGGTATAAGCCGCCAGTGCCTGATAGGCCTGGTATTGCTGGTCCGCCGAGGTGTATTTGCCCATGGCGCGCACCGCATCCGACTCGTCGCTGCTGGACCAGCGCCAGGCCGCCTGTGCATTGTCGGCATCGGTGTTCTTCGTCATCAGCACCGAACTCAAAAGGGTTTGCTGGTTGACGGCGCTGGGCGCGGCCTGCTGCACATAGTCGGCCACCGTGGTCCAGCGCGTGGACACGCTGTTCTTTTCGTTCAGCAGATAATTGACCAGCAGGCCCAGGCCGGTGCTTTGCTGCGGCGAGAGATTTTGCAGGTCTTTCTGGGCCGCGTTCTTCCACACATTGAGCAGCGTTTGCGCGCCCTGGAAGGCTGCCATGATGGCCAGGTTCTCCACCAGCGCCGGCAAGCCCTTGGTCATGATCCAGTTTCCCACCTTTTGCAGCAGGCTGGTGATGGCTCCCGGTTCCACGTTGACGTCGGTGTCGATGTCGACGTCGGTATCGACATCGGTCACATCCACCGTGTCGACCACATTATCGACGTCGATGTCCACATCCACATCCACGTCCACATCGATGATGGCGAAAACGTCGTCGTCCACATCGATATCCACGTCGATATCCACGTCCACGTCGGTGTCTTCGTCGGTATCGGTATCGGTGTCGATATCCACGTCAACGTCCACGTCGACGTCCACATTGATCGGCTCCACCGGATCGCCAAGGCTGGCGACGGGATCGGCGTCCTCGCCAATGCCTTCGAATTTGCTGCGCACCGAGGAGATGAAGTCGCTGGCCTTGCCGGCCAGGTACTGGATGCCGTTCTTGATCCCAGACAGCACATGCACGGCCATATCGACCGTCATCGCGATCTGCACGCCGAGGAAGCCGGTATATGCCATGTCATACGCCACAGCCCACCAGGGGATGGGCGGATCGGCATAGGGCTGGGCGATGAAGCTGGCGCCCGCGTTCTTGCCGGTGAAGCACATGGCGTTCTCGGAAGGCTTGCCTTCCCACGTCAGGTTGCGCAGCACGGCCGTGAGCAGGACGCCGCTGCTGCTGGTGGCGCCGCTGGAACTGAGCACGCTGTTGGCGAAGGCAAGCGGCACGGCCGCGCCGCCTGTCGGCGTGTAGCTGGCGGCGCCGTTGGCGATCACCAGCTGGCCCACTGGCACGGTCGGCAGCACGAATTCCGAAGGATTGTTGTCCGGCTGGTAGCAGTAATAGCTGCCGGGCCAGGCCCACAGCGAGTTGGTGGCCCAATAGGCGACGATGGAGAAATGGAAGTAGTCGCAGCCGGCATAGCCGTTCTGGCTGAGGAAGGTGCTGATCTGGTCATTCAGCGTCAGCAGATTGCTGTCGTCCAGCAGCAGTTCGGTGAACTGCAGGGCCAGCGGCGCGTAAGGCTGGCTGACATAGGTCTGGTAGAAGCTCCATGCCGTCTGGCAGGCCGGGAGGTCGCTATTGGCGACGGTCAGCGCGCCGCCGCCCATGATGGGCGGCACGTAGACGGTGATGGGAAAGTCGTTGTCGCCGCGGCAGATCACCAGCCGCGCCAGCGCATCGGGCACGTCCACGTTTTGCGTGGCGTTGGCGGCGATGGTTGCGATCTTGGTGTAGACCGGATAGTAAGAACTTTGCTCGGTGGAGGGCGGGTCGGTGGGGGGGCTGGCCGAGGTGGTGTTGTATACCATTAGCGTCAGGTTCAGCTGGTTGGTGATGGCGACGGTGTTACCGGAATCGGCAGCGCTCATGATCGGCTCTCGCTGGAAAATGGGGTAAAGCAGGAATGCCGCGCCGGGGTAGGGCGCGGTCCGCCGCCGGCGCGGTGGCACCGGCGGTCTGGCACTGCGGGTTCAGACGTCGATATCGGGGATTTCGCCGTCGTTGATATCGTCGATGGCGTCGTCGATCTTGTCGCTGAGTTCCTGGGCTTCCTGGATGGCCTGGTTCGATTCCTCGATGGCGGCCTGGGTTTCCTGGCTGATTTCCGAACCCAGATCCTGCACCACATTGCCCAGGCGTGTATTCACGTCGGGGATGCTTTGCTTGACCTGGTCCAGCGCGGTTTGCAGCTCGGCCGGGGTGCCCGCCTCATTCAAGGCATTGATATTGCTGCGAATGTCGTTGGCAATGCCTTGCATTTCCGGCGTCACGCCATATTCGGCCAGTTGCTCCAGCTGGGAGACCTGCTGTTCCAGGATGTCCAGCTGCACGTCGGCGCTCTGCAGATTCAGGGTGTTGGTGAAATCGGCCTTCAGGCCGCTCAGCGCATCCTCCACCGATGGCGGCAGTTCCAGCTGCTCGTTAAAGCGGTCGAGCAGTTCCTGCTGGTTGGCCTCGATCTGGCTTTGCAGATCTTCGATCTGGCCGCGCAATTCATCGATCTCGCTCTGCTGCGGTGGCTGGCCTTCGTTGCGCTGGAAGAGTTTGAGCAAGCCCTTGCCCATGGCGGACAGTTTGGTGCCGATCCATTCCAGCGCCATCAGCGCGCCGAACACGCTGAGGAAGAGCGTGACCCAGCCGCTGAAGGTTTTGGGATGGAAGAAGGCATACAGGCTGCCGGGACCATCCGAGGTGTCCTGCTTGGTGTCCGTACCCATTACCTTGGCGCCGTTGATGGTGCCGGAGAGGATGGGGATCAGCTGGTTGTCGCTGGCCTTGTTACTGAGCTGGCTTTTCAGCACGTAGGTCGCCTGCAGGCAGATGGGCGGCACGTCGAGGCTCAGGCTCGACACAAACTGGCCCTGGTTGAAGTACATGGTCGTGGATTTGTTGTTGGCGTCCACGAAGTTGATGGTGTAGCCGCCGTTGTTGTCGGTGGCGCTGGCCTCCGTCACGCCCGGCTTGCGGGTGAATACCAGGCTGCCCTGGTATGTCGGGTTGGCCGTGTCCGAGCCGCTGGCGGCCGTGCCGGCGCTGTAAATATAGTAGGTATAGCTGTCGCTGTAGTTGGCCCAGGCATTGGCGAAGGTGGCCACATAGGTGCTGACGGCCATATACATATTGAAAGTCACCGACTGGTACTCTTTGGTGCTGGCGAAAAAGGCATTCATCTGACTGTCGATGCTGCCTGTGGAGGTCGAGGTTTTCAGCGCCGCCGTCATCGCCTGCTGGAATTGCTGCGACAGCGTCGACGTGGGGAAGGCCATGATGGTCTGGTAGAACTGCTGCGCCAATTGCATGTCCGTCAGGCCCGTGGCCGGCACGCTCACCGGCGGATAGGCGGGTGGCGTGGCGAAGCTCTGCATGACCGAGGTATTCATGAGCGGGAACAGGTCGGTGGCCCGCGCAATGATCAGCTCATACAGGGTGTTGTAGACCGTTTCGCCGCCGGCCTGGGTATAGTCGTTCAGCACCACGGTGCCGCTGGTCTGTCCCGCCAGGATATCGCCGCCCGCGGTCAGCGGCAGCACCTTCAGCGTTTGCGCATAGACCTGCTTGGGATTGGTGGATGTGGTGTTGTAGGCATCGACGATCAAGGCGCCAACCGTGGTGTTGTTGGTGATCGTGCAGTTTTTGCTGGTGTCGCTCATGCTAGCTCCTTCATTCGCTACGGGGTTGTAGGGAAAACCAGGAAAGCCTGTTGCGCTTACTTTCAAGTGGACGTGTGTATAAGCTTAGTGAAAAAGCGTTCAAGAAAATGCGTGGATTGTCACGTCGGCGCACGGTGGTGTAAATGTTGTAGACGACTGGTCTAATTTGGTGATAAAGTCCCGGCGAACTAGACGACTGGTCTAATTAATCATCCATCAACCACGCAAGGAGAACCGCCATGTCCCGCAATGCCAGCAGCAACCGCCGCATCGTCCTCGCCGCGCGTCCGCAAGGCGCCCCTACGCCGCAGGACTTCCGTCTGGAAGAGCAGGCCATGCCAGCGCCGGAAAAAGGCCAGGTATTGCTGCGCACCCTGTATCTCTCGCTCGATCCCTATATGCGTGGACGCATGAACGAGGGTTCCACCTATGCCGAGCCGCTGGCGCTGGGCGAGGTGATGGTGGGCGGCACGGTGAGCCGGGTGGCGGCTTCGCGCCATCCTGACTTCCGCGAAGGGGAGCTGGTGCTGAGCGCTTCCGGCTGGCAGGAATACGCGCTGTCGGACGGCGAGGGATTGACGGCACTGGGCGAGCTGGCGCAACCCTCGCATGCGCTGGGCGTGATGGGCATGCCGGGCTTCACCGCCTGGCACGGCCTGCTGAACATCGGTCAGCCCAAGCCGGGTGAGACGGTGGCGGTGGGCGCGGCCAGCGGCGCGGTGGGAGCAGTGGTGGGCCAGATCGCCCGGCTGAAAGGGGCGCGCGTGGTGGGCATTGCCGGCGGCGCCGACAAGTGCAGCTATGTGGTCGAGGAACTGGGCTTCGACGCTTGCATCGACCGTTACGATCCGCAGTTCGCCGAGAAGCTGGCTGCCGCCTGCCCGGATGGCATCGACGTCTACTTCGAAAGCGTGGGCGGTACGGTGTTCGATGCGGTGCTGCCGCTGCTGAACGAGAACGCGCGCGTGCCGGTGTGCGGTTTCATCTCGCATTACAACGATAAGACGGCGGCATCCGGACCTGATCGTCTGCCGGCCTTGATGACGGCCCTGCTGTATAAGCGAATCCGGGTGCAGGGCTTCATCATTCTCGACCATTATGCAGAGGGATATGCGCAATTCCTGAGCGAGATAGGCGGCTGGGTGGCCGAGGGCAAGGTCAAGCTGCGCGAGGATATCGTGGATGGCCTGGAAGCCGCGCCGGCCGGCTTGATTGGCCTGCTTGAAGGGAAGAACTTCGGCAAGGCCGTGGTGCGCGTGGCGCAGTAATGCATCCGGCGGGAGGGTGTGTGCACCCGCCGGATATCCGAGCTACGCCGTCAGCCATACGGTGATCAGCGTATCGTATTGATAGTACATGGCGACGGCGGTGAGCATGGTTAGCGCGCCGAACACCTGCTGCATGCGTGCCGAGTAGCGCGCCACCTGGCGCACCTTGGTGCTGAGCTGCTGGCCGCCATAAGCGATGGCCAGCATGGGTAGGCCCGCGCCCAGGGAGTAGCCGAGCAGCAGCAGGGCGGCGCGGCCCAGGTCATGCGCGGTGGCGATCAGTGTCAGGATAGAGCCGAGCACGGGCCCGGCGCACGGCGTCCAGACCACGCCCAGCGTCATGCCCAGCACCAGGCCGCCCAGATTGCCGGCCTGCGCGCGGTTGCCGATATCGTGGGCGAGGTTGACGAGGCCGGACAGCTTTTGTCCCAGCCATTCGAAAGGCCGCTTCCACAGCATCAGCAGGCCGAATGCCAGCAGCAGGAGAATCGCCGCATCGCGCAAGCCTTGTTGCGACAGGGCGAGCGATTCCGCGAACAGCCCAAACAGCAGGGCGCAGGAGGTGAAGGCCAGCACGAAGCCCAGCACGATGAACACCGGCCTGGCGCGGCCGGCGGCGCCGATCGAACTGCCCAGCAGGAAGGGCAGCATGGGCAGGATGCAGGGCGCGGCGATGGTCAGCACCCCGGCCACCAGGGCAAGCAGGATTTCGCTCATGGCGCCACCCCGCTTTTTGGTTTGGAGAATGGGACGAGATATTTCATGGAACGGCTCCTTTCTTGAATTTGCCTGAGCCACGATTTCAACCCTGCCGTGTATCCGCCATATGTTGCGGCCCACCGCGCGTGCAATCTTCTGTATCAAAAGCCGCCCCGGATACACTGGGATACAAAAGCCGCTGCCAAGCCTACAAATATCGGCTATAAAGCGGGGTATGGAACAAAACGACAACATATTGATCGTCGATGACGACCGCGAGATCCGCGAGCTGCTGGCCGAATACCTGCGCAAGAATGGCTTCCAGGTCAGCGTGGCCGCCAACGGCAAGCAGATGCGCGCCGCGCTGGAAGTGGCGGCCTTCGACCTGGTCGTGCTCGACCTGATGCTGCCCGGCGAAGACGGCCTGACCCTGTGCCGCGAGCTGCGCGCCAGCCGCCACAAGACCGTGCCGATTCTGATGCTGACCGCGCTGGCCGATGAAACCGACCGCGTGGTGGGCCTGGAAATGGGCGCCGACGACTATCTGACCAAGCCCTTCGCCTCGCGCGAGCTGATGGCGCGCATCCGCGCGGTGCTGCGCCGCACGCGCATGCTGCCGCCGAATATGCAGCGCGAGGAGAACAGCAACCAGATCGCTTTCGGCGACTGGCTGCTCGACACCGCGGCACGGCATCTGCTCGACGCCAGCGGTACCATGGTGGCGCTGAGCGGCGCCGAATACCGTCTGCTGCGCGTCTTCCTCGACCACCCGCAGCGGGTGCTGACGCGCGACCAGCTTCTGAATCTGACGCAAGGCCGCGAGGCCGATATCTTCGACCGCTCGATCGACCTGCTGGTGAGCCGTTTGCGCCAGCGGCTGATGGAGGATGCGCGCGAGCCGCGCTACATCAAGACCGTGCGCAGCGAGGGCTATGTGTTCAGCGTTGCCGTGCGATTGGCGGGCGGGGACGCAGCGTGAGCAAAGCGGGCGTCCTGCGCTGGCCGCGTTCCATGTTCGGCCGTCTGATGCTGATTCTGGTGCTTGGCCTGGTGCTGGCGCAGGCGCTGTCCTTCGGTGTCTTCCTGCTGCAGCGCATGCAGTCCGGTAAAAGCATGATGCTGTATTCGTTGGGCAAGGACGTTGCCAGCACGGTCGCCATCCTGGAGCGCCTGCCGGTGGAGGAGCGCGCCGGCTGGCTGAAAAATCTGGAGCGCCGCAACTACCGTTATCAGTTGGGATATGCCGCCATGGGCGCGCCGCTGGAAATACCGCTGGTGGACGAAGTGAGGGAGTCGCTGCGCGGCGCCTTGGCCGCCAGCTATCCCGTCGCCATTACGGCCGCGCCGGAAGGCGGTAAACGTCTGGACATGCACTTGAAGCTGTCCGACGGCACGCCGTTAACCGTCATCCTCACGCCATCCTTCATGCCGCTGCCGGACTGGCTGCTGCCGGTGATTGCCATCCAGCTGGCCGTGCTGGTCGCTTTCCTCTGGCTGGCGGTGCGGCTGGCGACGCGTCCGCTGGCCCAGCTGGCGCAGGCCGCCGACCTCACCGAGCCGCAGGGCGCGGCCCAGCCGCTGCCGGAGGATGGCCCGCTGGAGGTGGCGCAGGCCGCCAAGGCCTTCAACGCCATGCGGGCGCGCATCGACGGCTTCCTGTCCGAACGCATGCAGATTCTGGCTGCAGTCTCGCACGATCTGCAGACCCCGATCACGCGCATGCGCCTGCGTGCCGAACTGCTGGATGACGCCGTCCAGCGCGACAAGATGCTGAGCGATCTGCAAGCGATGCAGATGCTGGTGGAGGAGGGTATCGCCTACGCGCGCAATGCCCATGGCTTGAACGAGACGCCCTGCCGCACCGATCTCGATGCGCTGCTCGGAAGCCTTGTCTATGACTATACCGACGCCGGCCAAGCAGTGCGCCTGAGCGGGGAATTGAAACTGGTCCTGCTCACGCGGCCGCACGCGCTGCGCCGCATCGTCACCAATCTGACCGACAACGCCCTCAAATTCGGCAAGGACGTGGAAATCGTGCTGGCGCGCGAAACGGGCGGCCGCTATTCGATTTCGGTACTGGACCGCGGCCCGGGCATTCCGGCCGAAGAACGCCAGGCCGTGATGCAGCCCTTCTACCGCATTGAGAGTTCACGCAACCGCGATACCGGCGGCACCGGTCTTGGACTGGCCATCGTCCAGCAACTGACGCTGGCGCTGGGCGGCACCTTGCGCCTGGCGCAGCGCGAGGGCGGCGGGTTGGCGGCGCAGGTTCTGCTGCCGGCCGCCTAACCAGGGTTTTGTATCGCAGTGTGTATGGCGCGGCATTCGATACGCAAAACCGACAATACGCAGCGTTGCGGATATATGCCGGATACATCGCTCCTTTGTAATGGATGGACCGCAGCACTCCGCTGCGAATCAAGCCAAGAAGGAGCACTAAATGAAACAGACGCTGAAACTGAGCCTTGCCGCCACCGTTCTGCTGGTGGGCTGCGCCCATGCCTACGCCGCCAGGGACGAGGCGCCGGAAGCCGGCCGCTGGGTGACCGAAAACGGCAACCTGGAAGTGGAAATCGCCGCTTGCGGCGAAAGCTATTGCGGCATCGTCACCCAGGTATTGGCGAACAACGCCATGACCGGTCCCGCCGGCGAAAAAATGCCGGTGGATCCGGACGCGCCTTCCCCGGTCGGCAAAAAAATCCTCTTCGATCTGTTGCCGATGGCAAGCGGTGGCTGGCAAGGCCGCATCTATAACCGTGCCAGCAACAAGACCTATAACAGCCAGCTTGTGGCGCAAGGCCAGGGCCGGCTGCAGGTCAGGATTTACGAAGACGATCCCGCCAAGGGCATGATCCAGGTCTGGCGCCGCCGTGGCCTGGCCGCGCAATAAGGAGAACGCCATGACACGCCTGTTGACCCGCTTGATGGCCGCCCTTGCCGGCGTCTTCCTGCTCTTGTTTCTGTTCCTGTGGTTCCCTCCGCGTGGAGCCGCTGCCGCAACAAGTATGGCGGCGCTCTCCGATTACGGCGCCGCGCCGGAGTTCAGCGAAATCCAGCAATGGCACAACGGCCCCGCGCTGAGCATGGCCTCCTTGCGCGGCAAGGTGGTGCTGGTGGACTTCTGGACGCATGACTGCATCAACTGCATCCGCACGCTGCCGCATGTGAGCAAATGGTATGAGCGCTATAAAGACCAGGGCCTGGTGGTGGTCGGCGTGCACACGCCGGAATTCGCCTTCGAACGCGAGCCGCGCAATGTGGCGGCGGCGATCCAGCGCTTCAAGCTGCGTTATCCGGTGGCGCAGGACAACCGCTATGCCACCTGGCGCGCTTACGGCACGCAGTACTGGCCCAGCGTCTACCTGATCGACCGCCAGGGCCGCATCCGCATGAAGCACGTCGGTGAAGGCAATTACGAGGAAACCGAGCAGGCCATCCGCCAGCTGCTTGCCGGCGCGCCTTGATGGTGCAGCCGCGTCCTGCGGAAAAACGCGGACGCGGCTACAATCCCAGTCTTTGGAGGGATGCCATGAACAAGGTTTGCCGCTGGGTGCCCGAACAGGGCGTGGGCCTGGAACATCTGGAATTGCGCGAAACGGAGCAAGGCCTGCTGGCCGCCGGCATGGTGATCGGCAGCCGCTACGCGTCAAGCTATGGCCTGTTCTACGAAATCGAACTGGCGCGCGACTGGGCGGTGCGCCAGGTGCGCCTGGCCAGCCCGGATGGCGCGCGTCTGCTGCTGAGCGCCGACGGCGCGGGCCGCTGGTTCGATGCGGATGGCCAGCCTTTACCGGCGCTGGACGGCTGCATCGATGTCGATATCTCGGCCAGCTGCTTCACCAATACCATCCCCATCCGCCGCCTGGGCGAAGGACTGTGCCAACGCCAGCTGATCGATGTTGCCTTCATCCGCATTCCCAACATGAGCGTGGAAAAGGCGGAACAGGCCTACACCATGGCTGGCGCGCCCGACCGTTACCGCTACGAAGGCGTGTCCAGCCATTTTGAAGCCATGCTCAAGGTTGATGCCGATGGCTTTGTCACCGACTACCCGCAACTGTTCAAGCGCATCGCCTGAACGCGCCGCTGGCGCCCTGCAGGCGCGCAAAGGGCGTGCTACACTCGGCGCACTTTTTTTACAGGGCTGTCGCATGTCCATTCTGATCCGTCCGGCGCTGGCCGCCGATATTCCTTCGCTGGCCGATGTGGAGCGCAGCGCCACCGGCGCTTTTCTCGCTGCACCGGGATTGGAGTGGATCGCCGATAGCGAACCGACGCCTCCCGGCTTCCTGCAGGGTTGCCTGGAGCAAGGCCGCTTGTGGGTGGCGGATGGCGAGCGCGGAGTGAGCGGCTTCCTTGCCGCGCAGGCGATGGACAGCCATCTCTTTATCGTGGAACTGTCGGTGGCGCTGCCCAGCCAGCGCCGCGGCATCGGCACGCGCCTGATGGCGGTGGTGGAAGCCTATGCGCGCCAGCTGGGCGTCGAAGCGCTGACCCTGACCACTTACCGTTCCCTGGCCTGGAATGCGCCTTACTATGCGCGCCTGGGCTTTGCCGAGGTGGCGGCGGCGGAGCTGGGCGAGAGCTATGTCGCCAAGGTCGCCTACGAGGCCACCTGCGGCCATGATCCGGCCCAGCGCTGCGTGATGGTCAAGCGCCTGAACTGACGCCGCTTACCATTTGCAGCCGGAGTCCTTTTTATCGGTTAGGGTGACGAGGGCAGCCGCGAGCGGCGCTAAAGTGCCGGCGCCGCGGACCACATCCATGCAGTCGGGACGCGCCGCTTTGGCGATCTCCTTACCCAGCCTGCTTTCCGTGCTCAGCTCATTGACTGGCCTGTCCTTGAGCTGATCGAGCGGAATATCGTCCTTGCCAGCCCGTTTGGTGGCGATGACGCGCGCCGATTTCAGGGCCGCATTCACATCGAATTTGGCTGCATCGCGGTTTGCTTCAACGGGGGCGGGCGGTGTAATCGCCTCCGGCTGAACAATGGTGGCAGGTGCGGGCAGCACAGGTTCAGGTGCAGGCTGCGTTGAAGGCCGGTTGGTGCGCGGCGGCGGTGCATTCTCCAGTGCTTTCTTGTCCGGCTCGGGGCGCGGTACGGGCTTGGCTGGCTTGATGGGCGCCAGCCAGACCACCGGCGGCCTCCGTTCTCCTTCGTTAAGCGGATCCAGGTGCCGGCCGGGCGCTTTCAAGACCGCCAGCAAACCCAGATGAATGAGCAGAACCAGGCCCAGTCCGAAGGTTGGCCGCAGCATGCGCCTTTGTTCGTACTCGCTGAGGCTGGGAGCTTGCGCCATCGTCAATCCAGCAGCAGGGTGGTGATCTTCTTGGTGACGGTTCCCATATCCGGCTGGCCGCCGTCGCGGTTGGTGATGACGGCGACATAGATGCCGCTCTCCGGCAGATACTGCGTCCCGGCCGAGAAACCGGGAATGTCGCCGCCGTGTCTATACATAGGCTGGCCTTTGAATTGGCCGACAAACCAGCCGTAGCCATAGTCCGCCGTCTTGCCGCTGTTCAGCGTGTAGGCGGTGTGCATGCGGCGCCAGGTTTCCGGTTTCAGCAGCTTGCCGTCCACGATGGCGGCATTCCAGCGCGCCAGATCGTCTACGCTGGAACGCAGGGCGCCCGCCGCATAGGGCTGCGTCATGCTGATGACCTGGGGGCTGTCAAAGCTGCCCCCAGGGCGCTTTGAATAGCCGGCCACGCAGGGCTGGGCGCGGCAGTCGTCGCTGTCGTAAAAAGTGCTGCTGAGCTGAAGCGGCGCGAAGATGTGCTGGCGCATGTAATCCGCATATTTTTGGCCGGAGACTTTTTCGATGATGGCACCCAGCAGGAAGTAGCCGGAATTGCTGTAGCTGAAGCGTTCGCCCGGCGTGAATTGCAGCGGCTTGTCCTTGAAGAAGGCGATCATCTCGTTGACGCTCATCGTCTTCTGCACGATCTCGCCAAAGCCCGGCAGCGCCGTATAGTTGGGAATGCCGGAGGTGTGGGTCAGCAGGTGCTCGATGGTGATGGTCTGGCCGTGGGTCGGGTAATCCGGCAGATAGGCGGTGATGCTGTCGCTGACTTTGAGCTTACTCTGTTCCGCCAGCTGCATGATGGCCGCCGCCGTGAACTGCTTGGTGACCGAGCCGACGCGCAAGCTCATGGCCGGTTCCAGCGGCGTTTTCTGTTCCAGGTTCGCCAGCCCATAGGCCTTGTGCAGCACAGGCAGGCCATTCTTGACGACGATGACGGTGAGGCCCGGCTGGCCTGCCGCGAAATTCTGCGTCAGGTAGTCGTCGATGCGGGCCACGGCGGTGGCGGTGGCGATAATGCCGGCCGGGTTGGGCGCGGCGGCCGGCGCGGCGTGGGCATGGAAGCAAAAGGCGGCAAACAGAATGGCGCAAAGCGCGCCGCGGGGCTGGCTCAAGGACGTCTCTCTTCTGGTGGTTGCTGATTTGGCAATTATACACAGCTGTGTACCAAAAGAAATATGACATTCTTTTTGACGTGAATCAATTTCATGTTCACACTGCTTGCGTAGGCTTTGCGGATTATCAGCACCACTGGAGAGTCAATTGAGTATGCACCAGCCGCCTCACGCCAACAACGCCGATACCGCCAGCGCTTCCATGCTGCGTGCGCGCCGCCTCGGCATCGACACCTATCAGCACCTGGTGGTGTATCTGCGGCGCGATAGCCCGGTGTGCCGCGCCGAAGGATTCGAGGCACAGTCGCGCATCGAACTGACATGCGGCGCGCTGACGGTGACGGCCACGCTGAATGTGGCTGACAGCGAGCTGCTGGAGCTGGACGAGGCGGGCCTGTCTGAAGCGAGCTGGCAGGCGCTCGGCGTGCGCGACGGCACGCCGGTGCAGCTGCGCCATGCCGCGCCGCTGCAGTCGTTCGCCGCCGTGCGCGCCAAGCTGCAAGGCCGTCCCTTCGACGATGTGGCCTTGCTGGCCGTGGCGCAGGATATCGTGGCCGGCCGCTATTCCGACATCCACCTTGCCACCCTGATCACCGCCTGCTCCGGCAGCCATCTCGACCTGGCCGAAACCATCGCCCTGACGCGGGCCATGGTGGCGGTCGGCCAGCGCATGCAATGGCCGGCCGAGGTGGTGGTGGACAAGCATTGCGTCGGCGGCCTGCCGGGCAACCGCACTACGCTGCTGGTGGTGCCCATCGTGGCCGCCTGCGGCCTGACCATGCCCAAGACGTCCTCGCGCGCCATCACCTCGCCAGCCGGTACGGCCGACACGATGGAAGTGCTGGCCCCCGTCAGCCTGGAAGTGGAACAGATGCGCCAGGTGGTGCAGCGCGAAGGCGGCTGCATCGCCTGGGGCGGCGGCGTGGCACTGAGTCCGGCCGACGATATCCTGATCCGCGTCGAACGCGCACTGGAGCTGGACAGCGATGGCCTGCTGGTCGCTTCCGTGCTGTCGAAGAAGGTGGCGGCCGGCGCCACCCATGTGCTGATCGATATTCCCTGGGGCCGCACCGCCAAGGTGCGCTCGGAGCAGGCGGCGCGCCAATTGGCAGCCAGGCTGGAAGCCTGCGGCCAGGCGCTTGGCCTGCATGTGCGCTGCGTGCTGAGCGACGGCAGCCAGCCGGTCGGCAGCGGCATCGGCCCGGCGCAGGAAGCGCTCGACGTGCTGGCCGTGCTGCGCCAGCAGGACGATGCGCCGCAGGATCTGCGCCAGCGCGCCTTGACCCTGGCGGGCCTGTTGCTGGAACTGGGCGGCAAGGCCGCAGCAGGCCAGGGCGAAGCCTTGGCGCGCCAGACGCTGGAGAGCGGGGCGGCCTGGCGCAAGTTCCAGGGTATCTGCGCGGCGCAGGGCGGCATGCGCGAACTGCCGCAAGCCTGCTGCTCGCAGGTGCTGACGGCGCGCCATGGCGGCCGGGTGGTGGCCATCGACAACCGTAAGCTATCCACCCTGGCCAAGCTGGCGGGCGCGCCGCGCGCCGCCGCCGCCGGGCTGCGCTTCCACGCGCCGCTGGGAACCGTACTGGCGCCGGGACAGCCGCTGCTCACGCTGTATGCGGAAACGCCGGGCGAACTGCGCTACGCGCTCGACTATGCCGAGACGCAAAGCGCGCTGGTGACGGTGGAGGCGACGGCCTAGCGCTGGAAGATATAGGTGCCGGGCGCTTCGCCCAGCATCGGCCCGGGCGGCGGCGGATCGCCCAGCGGACCGGCCAGGCGCGCCAGCCATTCGGCCCAGGCGGGCCACCACGAGCCTTCGTGCTGCTCGACGCAGGCGTGCCAGCTGTCCGGATCGATGTATGCCGTGTCCTCGTGATGGGTGGCGATCTGGTAGACCCGTCCCGTTTCGCCGGGCGGCGACACCACGCCCGCATTATGGCCGCCGGAGGTGAGCAGGAAGGTGACGTCGGCGTCGGCCAGCAACAGCAGCTTGTACACCGAGCGCCACGGCGCCACATGGTCGCTCAGGGTGCCGACAGCGAAGAAGGGCGTTTCGATATCGGTCAGGGCCACGGCCCGGCCGCCGGCCTGGTAACGGCCATTGGCCAGGTCGTTGCGCAGGAAAAGGTTGCGCAGGTATTCGCTGTGCATGCGGTAGGGCATGCGCGTGGCGTCGGCGTTCCAGGCCATCAGGTCGCTGTCCACGGCGGGCAGGTTGAGCAGGTACTCGCGCAGGCGGCGCGACCAGATCAAATCGTTGGAGCGCAGCAGCTGGAAGGCGCCCGCCATCTGGCGCGTGTCCAGATAGCCGCGCTCCCACATGCCCGCTTCCAGGAAGCTCACCTCGCTCTCGTCGACGAACAGCGACAGCTCGCCCGGCTCGGTGAAGTCCACTTGGGCCGCCAGCAGGGTAACGCTGGCCAGGCGGGTGTCGCCGTCGCGCGCCATGGCCGCGGCCGTAATCGCCAGCAGCGTGCCGCCCAGGCAGTAGCCGGCGGCGTTGATGTGGTGCGCGCCGCTTTGTTCCGTGATCGCATCCAGCGCGGCCATCACGCCCTGCTGGCGGTAATCCTCCATCGACAGCTCGCGGTCCTCGGCATCGGGATTGCGCCATGAAATGATATAAACCGTATGTCCTTGCTCCACCAGATAGCGCACCAGCGAGTTGTGCGGCGACAGGTCGAGGATGTAGTACTTCATGATCCAGGCCGGCACGATCAGCAGCGGCGCCGCATGCACCTTGGGCGTGGCGGGCGCATAGCGTATCAACTCGATCAGATGGTTGCGCAGCACCACCGTGCCCGGCGTGAGTGCCAGATTGCGGCCCGGCGCATAGGCCGGCGGCGCATCGGCGCCGGCGCCGGTGATGCCGCGCCAGATATCGGCCGCGGCTTTTTGCGCGCCGTTCAGCAGGCAGGCGCCGCCGCTTTGCAGCACGGCGTCCAGCACCACGGGATTGGTGGCGATGAAGTTGGAGGGCGCCAGCCAGTCCAGCATCTGGCGCACGGTGAACGTCACCACCTCGCCGTGGTGGCGCGACACGCCGCGCACGCCGCTGGTGGCGCGGTGCCACCATTGTTGCTGCAGCAGGAAGCCTTGCGAGATGGCGTTGAAAGGCCAGCGTTGCCAGGGTGCCTCCTCGAAGCGCCGGTCCTGGGCCAGGGGTTCGATGGCCGGCTGCGGTTCGCCCGGCAGGCCGGGGCGCAGCGCCTGCTCCACATACTGCAGCCAGCGCTGGCCGCTGTCGGCCGCCTGCTGCAGCAGGTGCTGCTGCTTGGACGGCGACAGCGCCAGATGGCAAAGCCAGTCGGCATAGGCCACGGCCATGGCGGCCGGCGAGACCGAGGCGGTCCAGCGCGCCAGCGCGGCGTTCAGCAGCAGGTCGGCGGCGGCGGCATTCTCGTTGCCGCTTTCGGGATAGCTGTGCGGCTGCCCTCCCTGCCAGGCGCTGCCCTGGCGCTGCAGGCTGCAACTGTCGGAGAGCGAGCGCCGCGTCATGGCGGCCTCAGTGGGCCAGCAACAGGGGCAGTGTCGCCTGGTCGAGCAGGTCGCGCGTAACGCCGCCCAAAGCCCATTCGCGGTAGCGGCTATGGCCGCGCGCACCGGCCACCAGCAGGTCGGCACCGCTGCTGCGCGCCAGGTCGAGCAGGGCGCCGGCCGTGGTCTGCGCGGTTTCGATCTGTACCACCTCGATCTGCACGCCATGCCGCGCCAGGTACAGGGCCAGGTCCGCGCCCGGCTGTTCGCCATGGCGCTCCGGCATTTCGTCGGGATTGATGACGGCCACCTGCACCTTGGATGCGCGGCGCAGCAGCGGCAGGGCGGTCTGCACGGCACGCGTGGCTTCCATGCTGGCGTTCCAGCCGATGGTGACCTTGCCGATGCCGCCTTCGCGGTGGTAGCCGTCCGGCACCACCAGCACCGGACGGGTGCTGTGCAGGGCCAGCTCCTCGGGCAGCCTGGCCGTACCGCGCAGGCCGCGCGAATCGGGATCGCCACGTCCCACCACCAGCAGGTCGGCGTAGCGCGCCTGCAGCTGCAAGGCTTGCACCGCGTCCTCGTCGACCATGCGCGATTCGTAGGAATCGACGCCCAGGCTTTCCGCCTGCTGGGTGAATTGCTGGAGGTGGATGCGCGGCGCTTCGCGCATCTGCTCGTACTCGCCGCTGGGAACGGCGCTGCGGTTGGAGCAGGCCAGGAAGACGAAGTCGCGCAGCGACAGGCCGGTGACGGCGCAGCCGACCAGGTGGGCCTCGAAGTCCTGCGCCATGCGCGCGGCCAGGGCCATGCGCGCATCGAACTGGGGTGAGGCGTCTACATGCAATACGATAGTCTTGAACATGATCTTCCTCCTGTTTGGCGCGGATGTCAGCCGTAGCGGCGGGCCTGCGCGGCGGACGGCAGCAGCGCGCGGCCCAAGCCGGTCAGGCCCGCCAGCGCCGGAATCAGCACAATCCAGCCTGCGATGCCGAAATACACCATGCCGGTCGCTATCAAAAGTCCCGCAATCATCAGAATATGCACACAGCGGTCGACCAGTCCTTGATTGATGCTCATAAAACCCTCCTTGATGACAAAGTAAGTTCCTGATGAGCATCAGTCTGAGCCGATGGGCCGACAATAACTTTGATCCAGGTCAAATCCTACTCTTGTCGTGCCAGCTTGTGCAATTCCCCAGCGTGTGCGCGCGGCGCTGCTGACCAGACGCTGTCGGCCGGACCGTGGCGCAGCCGGCGCGTGCTCAGCCTTGCGCCATACAGCAGCACCAGGCCCAGTGCCAGGCCGCTCAGATCGACGCCGAGCGCAGCGCCGCTGGCGTGCGACCACAGGCCGGACTGCGGCAGCAGCCATCCTGCGAAGGTGGCGAGCGGAATGGCGAAGGCGGCCAGCGCGCACAGCGCCAGCAGTTGCGGCGCCGCGCGCGCCGCACCGCGCCAGAAGGCCCAGGCCACGCTGGCGAGGAAGACCGCGTAATACACCGTCACGCAGGCCGCATTCGCATTCGCCACCCAGGCATGCAGCCACTTGGCGGCGGCGATGGTGAAGGCACTGCCGGCCACGCTGCCGAGGCAAACGCCGAGGGTGGCGCTGGCCATCAGCGCGGTGGCGCGCGTCTGCTGCGGCAGGGCGCCGCCGCGCAACTGGTTCTTGCGCCGCTTTTCCACCCACAGCAGATTGCCGGTATAGAAGAGGAAGGCGCCGCCCAGGCCGAGCGCGAAGTAGATCCAGCGCGTCAGATTGCCGCCGTAATTGCCGAAATGGAGAGCGAAGAAGGGCGTGACCAAGCTGCTCCAGAAATCCTCCTTACCGGGCAGCATATCGGTATCGGTCTTGCCGGTGTAGGGATCGATTATCACGAAGCCGGTGGTGGGGCCGGCCACCAGATGGCGGGCGTCGGCCACCGCTGCGCGCACCATGGGGCGCGGACTGTCCAGGCCCATGAACAGCACTTCCGTCACCTCGGCTTCGGGCGCCGTGTCGCGCACCTTGCGCAGCAGCGTGGTGGGCGGCAGCATATCGGCCAGCGGACGCGCCACGGGCTTGGCGCCGGGCGCCACGCCGAACATGGGACGGCCTTCGTACACCACATGCGCCAGGCTGTCGTAGAACTGGTCGTGGAAGGCGAACACGATCACCGTCACGCTGATCACGATGTGGAAGGGCAGGCTGGTGATGCCGACGATATTGTGGGCGTCGAGCCAGAAGCGCTTGCGGTTCTTGCCCGCGCGCAGGGCGAAGAAGTCCTTGACCAGGGTGGGCAGCAGCAGGATCAGGCCGGACACCAGGGCCAGGAAATACAGCACGGCGGCCACGCCCATCAGATAGATGCCGATGTATTCGCCGCCCAGCGAGCCGGGAATGCCGCCGGTACGGTGCAGCATATCGATCAGCTGCGCCAACTGGGTGGGCAAGGCTTGCCGCACCTGCAGCTGGCCGGATGCATCCAGTTCCGCTTCCCAGCGCCGCGCCGACAGATCGAGTTCGCGCCCACCTTCGCCCGCGCTCCAGCTGATGGGCGAGGTGGCGTATTCGTTGCGCTCCAGATGCAGGGTGAATTCCTGGCGCGCGGCGGGATAGCGCTCCAGCACCTGGGCCACCAGCTTGTCCAGGCTGGCCTCGTCGGTGGCGGCGGCTGGCGCGCCATGCGCGGCGGCCGGACTGCTGGCCCAGCGGTCCAGCGGCTCCTTGAACATGGTGAGCGCGCCGGCGAAGAAGCCGATGAACAGCAGCATGCCGGCGCCGAGACCGGCCCAGGTATGCAGGCTTTGGTAAATACGGAGGATATCGCTGCGGATTTTCATGACAGGGCCGGTACTCCACGCAGAGAGAAAAGAAGGGCATAGGCCAGCGCGTTGGCCACGCTCAGCCAGAGCAGGGCGCGCGCGCCGCTGCGGAACAGATAGCTCAGACTGAAGACCAGCATCCATACGGGTGCGATCATCCACATCACGAACTGGGTTTTATTCGGCGCATCGGCGCCGCCGGGACCGGCCCAGGCGAAGATACCCGCCACGGCCAGGGCCAAGGTCCAGCCCAGAATGCAGCCGGCCAGTGTCTTGCTCCACCAGTCGGCGCGGATAGTGTTTTTGCTTTTGCCGCTCATGCCTTGGCCCTCCCCAGCAGCAGGGCGATAAACGGGAACAGGCCGAAGGCCAGCATCTGCAACACCAGCCAGACGAAGACCGTGGTGGCAGTGCCGAGGAAACCCAGGCCGCAGGGCAGGGCCAGCAGCAGCATGCATGCACCGGCCAAGCGGGCCGGCCAGGCGGGCAGCGGCGCGCGCAGCCAGGCCTGGTGGCGGTGGCTCAGATAGAGCAGGGCGCAGCCCAGCAGCGTCAGTAAGTAAAAGAAAATAGTCGGCATAGTAGAAACGGTAAGCGCCCATGCCCCGCAAGAGGGCATGAGCGCATCGGTCGAAAAACCGCTAGCTGCGGGACTTAGAAGTTATAAGTCGCGCTGGCGTAGTAGTTGCGGCCCAGTTCATTGCTCTGGAAGTTTTTATCCTTCTTGTCCAGGTTCACATTGCCCAGGTTTTTCACGCCAAAGCGCAGCACCACCTTGTCCACCTTGGCCGACAGCGCCAGATCGGTACGGGTGTAGCTCGGCAGCTCGTGCTGTTCATAGAACTGTTTGCCGATGTAGTTGCTGGACAGGGAGCTGGTCAGCCAAGGCAGCGGTTTCCAATCGAAGCTGACGTGGGCCGTGTTTTTCGGACGGCTGTCGATCTGGGTTTTCTTACCCTGGTTATCGATCGCATCGGCGTTCAGATGGGTGTAGTTGGCGCTGACCGAGAATTGCGGATGCAGCTGCACATCGCCTTGCAGTTCCAGGCCGCTGGTCTTGGCCTTGTTGATATTGGTCCAACGGCGCATTTTGAGGGCCGGATCATAGGCGGCGAGGATCATGTCGTCGACATCGTTCTTGAATACCACGGCGCTGGCGCCCCAGGTTTTCTTGCGGATCTCGATGCCGCCTTCATAGTTGGTGCTGGTTTCCGGTTCCAGCGCTGGATTACCGTACAACATGCAGTTGCCGCCGCAGCTGATGATGCCGTATTCGGCATTGGTCTGATAGGCTTCCGGCGCTTTGAAGGCCTTGCTCACGCCACCCTTGATGGTGATGTCCTTGTTCAGCGCGTAGGTCAGGTAGCCCTTCGGCGAGAAGTGGTTGCCGAAGCTGTCGTTATGGTCGGCGCGGCCGGACAGGGTCAGGCGCAGGCTGTCGGCCAGGGTGATTTCGTCTTCCACGAACAGGGCCGAGCTGTCGATCTTGGCCTTGCCGGTCTTGACGAAGCTGACCGCGTCCTTGATTTCCTGGCGGCGCAGGTCGACGCCGGCGGCCAGTGCATTGATGCCCAGGCTGACGTTGGCGTAGAACTTGGCGTAGGTGTTCTCTTCCTTCAGATTGCGCTGCTGCGGCGCGTTGTAGCGGGTGTTGAAGTCGTCGATCTTGGTGGTTTCGCGGCTCAGGTAAGCGTGCGTGCTGCCCCAGTCCCAGCTGCCCTTATGGGTCACGCCGAAGGTGGTGCGCTTGGATTCCTGCGCGCGCAGATCGCGCGCTTCGTATTTGCTGGCCGGATCGAAGTAGTAGTAGTAGACGCCGTAGGGACGCTTGTCGTTGGCATAGGCCAGGTCGAAGTCCAGGCTCTGGTTCTCGGCCAGTTTCCACGTGGCGCTGCCGACGAAGTTATGCGATTTCTTTTCTTCCAGCGCCGGCGACTGGATGGCCGGGTTGGCGCCTGGCGCGAACCATGGGTCGCGGTCGTAGATTTCGCCGTTGAGCGACAGGCTCAGCGCGTCGTTGACGGCGCCCGAGACGTTCGCGCTCAGCTTGTGCTGATTGCCTTGGTCGCCGGAGGCGATCTGGCGGTATTCGCCGGTGACGCTGCCTTTCCAGTCCTTGGTCGGGGTCTTGGTGATGATGTTGACCACGCCGCCGATGGCGTCGGAACCGTACAGGGCGGCCATCGGACCGCGCACGATTTCCACGCGCTTGATGCTGCTCAGCGGGATGGAGTTGAAGTCGAAATCGCTGCCGCGCCACAGGGCGCCGGTGGAGGAGACGCGCTTGCCGTTGACCAGCATCAGCGTGTACTTGCCGTCCAGGCCGCGGATGGAGATCTGGTCGCGGCCGCTGTCGTCGGTGACGTTGGCCACGCCGACGGTTTCACGCAGCAGGTCGGCCAGGCTATTGACCGGGGATTTCTCAATGTCTTCGGTGCTCAGTACCGTGGCGAAGGCGGGGGCGGAGGCCACCGTGTGCTTTTGCAACGAGGCGGTCACCAGCACGGTATCGATATCGTTGATGCCGGCTGCATCGGCCGCGTATGCCGATTGCATGCCAATACTTGCCACAGCGACTGCCAGAATTTTCTTATTGAACATCAGTTTCTACCCGTTTTCTACTTTGAATAAAAAAGTAAATGATACTGATTCGCATTTGCGCCTGCAACATTTATTTACAAAATCAGTAATTTTTCTTTCTTAGACACAAAGATTTAGGCTGAAAGAACTATCAGAATTCGTAGGGTAAAAACACTGGCATGCAGCAAGCGCTTCAGTGCAAAATTACCGAAAAGATAATTTTGATGCGGTGCAATATCAGCACGGTCGTGCTACTGAGAGTGGCTAGTTGTTTGCAATTTGGAAATAATGCTTGATGATACAGCGTTGTCATGTTTACAATTAATCGAAGTTTTCCGATACCTGCATACAGAAAGGGGAGCTATCCTGGGCACCGACATGCACCTGCGGCCTTCGCGCTCGCAACTGGCCTTGCTTTTGCGAGCGCAGCAATGGCCCGACCTGGCGACCGCTGCGCAGGACTTATTGCAGCATTTCCCGGCCAGCAGCTTCATGCTCAGGATGAGTGTGGCCGGCCAGCGCCAGGCGATCGGCTCGCTGCCGCCGCACATCATGGCCGAATTCGGCGACGAAGCCGATCCCGTCAGCCGCCATATCGGCGCCTCCGGCATTCCGCTTGAATGGGATACCGCCACCCTGTGCGCCAGCGGGGAAGCCGCACCGGTGTACCAGTCGCTGCAGGGCGCCGGCATCGTGTCCGGCCTGAGCATGGCGGCGCGTAGCGACCTGGGCTGGAGCCGCATCGATTTCTACTTCCACCAGGATGCCGACAAGGGCGCCACCGCCGACCTGTTCCTGCTCGGTTCTTATCTGCACGAAGCGGCTTGCCGCGTCTGGCGCGCCAGCTGGCCGGCCGAAGTGCCGCGCCTGACCACGCGCGAGCGGCAATGCCTGCAGTGGAGTGCAAGCGGCAAGACCAGCCAGGAAATCGGCCAGATCCTCGGCATTTCGCAGCACACGGTCTACTTCCACCTGAAGAAAGTGGCGTCCAAGTTCAAGGTGTATGGCACCCGCCATGCGATCAGCCGCGCCATGGACTTGAAGCTGATCAAGCCCATCTGATCTTGCGCCATCCGGTGGATGGTAGCGCAGCAAGATGAATATTGGTAATGCAATAATGAACGTTTGCAGCCTGATATTAATCTGATTACAATCGCCGACATCGTTCAATCGTTCCACAGCGAATCAAAATGGGCTACCACGTCACCATACTGCGTACCATTGATGGACAACTGCATCCGCTCTCACGCGAGGAAATCCATGCCGCTGTGGCGGGCATGGACGGCAAGCTGGCCGCAGAGCACCGTGAAGGCGGCGAACTGCGCCTGTACCGGCCGCTGCAAGGCCGCGCCAGCGAAATCATGATCCTGCAGGATGGTGAACTGTGGGCCAAGAATCCCGGCAAGGCCTTTCTTGCGCTGATGCTGGAATTGGCCAGCAAGCTGGAAGCGCGCGTGCGCGGCGATGAACTGGAAACCTACCGCACGCCCGACCTGACCTATGCCCATCCCGACGACCTGCCCTTGATCGAAGCGGCGCGCGTGGAAAGCCGCCAGCAGGTGCGCCGCGTGCAGCGCCAGGGCTGGATCGTGCGCCTGGCGGCCTTGGGCGCCGTGCTGCTGCTGGCGTATCTATGGCGGCTGTATCAAAGCGCCTAGCGGCATGGGGCGCCGCGGCGCGGCTGTAAGCTGCCGGCCAGCACGAAGTCGCGGCCGTTTAAACCTCGTTGCTTGTGCGTCAGATCACTTTCGCCGCATATGAAAGGCCTTATGAAATTTTCGATGCGGCAAGGGGCGCTATGCCTGCTGGCGGCTGGCCTGTTGTCCGGGCTGGCCTTGAATCTGAACGCTGCCGACAGGCGCCACGAGGAACCGCCGCCCGCCGTGGATGTGGCAAGAATGAGCGATCTGGTCGAAGAGCTGGCCGATGCGGAATATGAGGGCCGCCTGCCCGGCACGGCGGGCGACAGCCGCTCGCGCGATGTCATCGTCAGGGAATTCCAGGCCATCGGACTGCAGGCGGCAGGCGGCGACGGCTATCTGCAGCGTTTTTACACCACCATCTCCCAGCCGGACGGCGAAAGCCATGGCAATCCGGCCAATCCCCTGCTGGGCAAACGCATGGCGACCAGCAATGTGATCGGCATCATTCCGGGCAACGATCCGGCGCTGGCGCGCGAAGTCATCCTCATCAGCGCCCACCGCGACCACCTGGGGCGCACGCCGGGCGGCGCCCATTATCCGGGTGCCAATGACGATCTGTCCGGCCTGGCGGCGACCCTGGAGCTGGCGCGCATGTTTGCCCACTATAAGGGGAGCAATAAACGCACCCTGATGTTCGTCGCTTACGGCGCGGAAGAGCAGGGGGAGATGGGTTCCATGCACCATGTCGCCCATCCTCTCCCCGGCTTCCCCAACAAGCATATCGTGCTGATGATTTCCATCGATATGATCGGCCGGGGTTTCGAGCGCTGGAGCAGCTATTCCCAGGCCCAGCGCGACCGCTATGCCGAGACCTGGTTCAAGCAGGCCTACAACGGCGTCAACGACGATGACGACGAGTATTCGCACGAGTATCCGCCGGAGAACGAAGGCAGCTTCTCCTATGACGCCGGGCCTTTCGGCAAGATTGGCATCAGCAACCGTGTCTTCGGCAAGGCTGAAGGCATCCCCGATTATCACAAGACCACGGATACCTGGGATAAGGTGGAATTCGCGCCGGCCGCCATCTTTACCAAAACCGTTTTCGACTTCCTGCGTAAAGCGGACCAGGATCCAAGGCCGCATGCCAGGCCGTGACCGAGCATGGCTGGCTGAGCCGTTAGCGGTACAGCGCGTAGATTGTCTCCGCAATGTCGAAAGGAAGGCCTTCATCAAAACCCTCGGGGTCGCCTTCAATGGCGACATGTTCGCTGCCTTCGACCGGGCGCAGCATGATGTCGGGAATGGCCAACTTGACCGGAATGTCCGGATAGTCGCCCGGTCGCGCTCCCGATCCCCGATGCGGGTCGAAGTAGATGGAGGCCGTCTCATAGAAGCCTGCCTTGTAGCGTTGCTCGAGCAGGCGCAGCAGCTGGTAAGTGGTTGGACTCGAGGATGCTTCCGCGGAATCGAACTGCACATGCCAGGCGGCACCGAGGTTCCAGTACAACAGCAAAGCTGTCGCTTGATCGGTTTCCGAACTGTCGACGAGCCAACGGAATGCCTCGCTATTGCCATCGTAGTTTGCGCGCGCCGCAAAGATATGCCGCTGTGCCTTGGTGGCGCCGACGAGATAATTCCTGACGATATCCCACTCTTGTTGTTCGAGTTGCTCTTCGGTCATTGTTCTTCCTGTTTTTATACACGCTTGTTTTGGCTCTGCGTGCTCAATAATCAAGGCGCGCATTATGGCATGGGGACGGCAGGCCTGTTCCGGTTCAGGCATAAAAGCCGCCATGCGCTACTGCTAAAACTGATAGTTGGCAAAAAAACAGCCTTGCTCCAGACTCGGATTATCTTTGTCTAAAAAGCAATCCCGATGCGTGAGCGATTTCATGTGAGAGCAGGACGGCTCCAGCGTGGCTTCACCTTGCTGGAGCTGCTGGTGGTCATGGTCATCATCGGCCTGCTGGTCGGCTATGTCGCGCCGAATTATTTCAGCGCGGTCGGCAAGTCGGAGAGCAAGGCGGCCAAGGCCCAACTCGACTCCCTGCAAAAAGCCCTGATTGCCTATCGCCTGGACGTGGGCGAGTACCCGAGCACGGAACAGGGATTGGCGGCGCTGTCCATCAAGCCGTCCGGGGCGGCCAACTGGAGCGGCCCGTATCTGTCCAAGCCGGCGCCGCCCGATCCCTGGGGCCATGCCTATGTTTACCGTCATCCCGGCCAGCGCAGCGACTACGATCTGCAATCCTATGGCCGCGACGGCAAACCGGGCGGCAGCGGCGATGCCGCCGATATCCTGAACTGACGGCGCCGCGCCCATGCAGTTCGAGCTGAAGGTCTACCATCCGCGCGAAGGCGTGCGCCATGTGCAGTACGCGGCGCCGGATGAAGCCGAGGCCCGCCGCCAAGCCGGGGAGCAGGGCTATGCGGTGCTGTCGCTGCGCCGTCCCGGTTTGAACTTGCGGCGTGCGCCGCGTGGCCGCCTGCGCATCCAGCTGTTTGGCCAGGAGCTGCTGGCCTTGCTCGATGCGGGCATGGGCTTGATCGAAGCCTTGTCGGTGCTGGCCAAGCGCGCGCGCGACGCCGACAGCCGCCAAAGCCTGCAGCGCATCCTGGTGCTGCTGGGCGAGGGGCAGACGTTTTCGGCCGCCCTGGCCAGCATGCCGCATGCTTTTCCCACCTTGTTTGTCGCCACCGTGCGCGCCAGCGAACAGACCGGCGAATTGCCGGAAGCGCTGCGCCGCTACCTGGCCTATTACCGCCAGCTCAATGCGGTGCGCGACAAGATCGTCTCGGCCTCGATCTATCCGGCCCTGCTGCTGGGCGTGGGCGGGCTGGTGATCGTGTTCCTGCTTTCGTACGTGGTGCCGCGTTTTGGCCGCGTCTACGCCGATCTGGGCGAGGACAAGGTGCCGGCCCTGTCGCGCCTTTTGATGCGCTGGGGCCAGCTGGTGACGGAACATGGTTCGGCCTTGCTGGCGGGGTCGGTAGCCATGCTGGCGCTGCTGGTCTATGTCTGCACGCGGCCGAGCGTGACGGCTGCGGCGCAAAGAGCGTTGTGGCGTCTGCCCCGACTGGGTGAGCAGATACGCACCTATCAGCTGGCGCGGTTTACGCGTACCGTCGCCATGCTGGTCAAGGGCGGCGTGCCGCTGGTGACGGCGCTCGATATGACGGGTGAACTGCTACAGCAGCCTGCCTTGCGTGCCGGCCTGGATGCGGCGCGGCAGGCGATCCGCGAGGGTGGCGGGCTGTCCGATGCCTTCGGCCGCCATGGACTGGCGACCGAAGTGGGCCTGCGCCTGCTGATCGTGGGCGAGCGCAGCGGCGATCTGGGCGAGACCATGGAGAAGATCGCCGCCTTTTACGACGAGGAGATCGCGCGCGAAGTGGACTGGTTTTCGCGACTGTTTGAACCGGCGCTGATGACCTTCATCGGCCTGCTCATCGGCGGCATCGTGATCCTGATGTATCTGCCCATTTTCGAACTGGCGAACAGCATCCAATGACCAGCCCAAGCCGCCAGAACGAGATGCTGCCACCCGCCTTGCTGGCGGAATTGAACCGCGATCGGCGGGACAGCGGACAATCGCTGTGGGCCTTGCTGGAGGAGCGCCTCGGCCTGACGCCGGCGCAAAGCCTGGCCGAACTGGGGGCGGCCTTCCGCATGCGGGTCCTGGACCTGGATGGCTTGCGCGCCTTGCGCACCGATTTCGCGCTGTTGCCTTATGCCGAGGCGGTGCAGCGCAAATGCCTGGCGGGCTGGGATGGTGAGCGCCTGTTATGCGTCACGGCCGATCCTTTCGACAGCGCTTTGCAGACCTGGGTGGAAGCCAGGGTGCGGCAGGCGGCGCATTGGTGCCTGGCCCATCCCGGCGATCTCGGGGCCTTCTTCACCATGGCCGAGGAAAAGTTGCGCGCCATCGACGGCAGCTTTTCCTTCGGCGGCGAGCAGCAAGCCGCCAGCGCTGGCGGCGATCTCTCGCTTGCCTCGATTTCGCAGGACGCCAGCCCGGTGGTCAAGCTGGTCAATTCATCGATCTTCGATGCGCTCAAGCTGGGCGCCAGCGATATGCATTTCGAAGTGGGCGCAAAGGGGCTGGCGCTGAAGTACCGCATCGACGGCGTACTGTCGCAGGTGCTGTTCGTGGCGGGGCTGGAAATGGCCGATCAGGTGGTGTCGCGCCTGAAAGTGATGTCAGAGCTGGATATCTCCGAGCGCCGCATTCCGCAGGATGGGCGCTTCAAGCTGCAGGTCAAGGGCAGGCAGATCGATTTCCGCGTCTCCATCATGCCCAGCCTGTTCGGCGAGGACGTGGTGGTGCGCATCCTGGACAAGGAGGCGCTGGCCGACCAGATGGTGGGCCTGCGCCTCGACCACCTGGGATTCGACGCGCCGATCCTGGCGCGGGTGCGCCAGCTGGCGCGCGAACCGTATGGCATGACCCTGGTGACCGGACCGACCGGCAGCGGCAAGACCACCACCTTGTATGCCGCGCTGACCGAGATCAACAGCGGCCAGGACAAGATCGTCACCATCGAAGATCCGGTCGAGTACCAACTGCCCGGCATCCTGCAAATTCCGGTCAACGAGAAGAAAGGCTTGAGCTTCGCGCTGGGCCTGCGCTCCATTCTGCGCCACGATCCGGACAAGATACTGGTCGGAGAAATCCGCGATCCCGAAACGGCGCGCATCGCCATCCAGTCGGCATTGACCGGACACCAGGTCTTCACCAGCGTGCACGCCAATAATGTTTTCGATGTGCTGGGCCGCTTCCTGCATATGGGAGTGGATATTTACAGCTTCGTGTCGGCGCTGAACGGCGTGCTGGCGCAGCGCCTGATGCGCATGGTCTGTCCCGCATGCAGCGCGCCGTACGAACCTTCGCAGCAGGAGCTGGAAGAATGCGGCCTGGTGGGCAAGCTGGGCGCCGGCGGCACGCTGGCGCGCGGGCGTGGCTGCGCCCATTGCCGCGGCACCGGTTACAAGGGACGCAAGGCCATCGGCGAGTTCCTGCGCATGAACGACGAGCTGCGCGAGTTGATCATCGCGCGCGCACCGATCCGCACCATCAAGGAGGCGGCGCTGAAAGGCGGCACGCGTTTTTTGCGCGATGCCGCGCTCGACGCCGCGCGCGCCGGCATGACGACACTGGAAGAGGTGAACCGTGTTACGTTTTCCGAGTGAGTCGTTGACCGTCGTGCTCGGGCGGACCCAGGTTGGCGGCCTGCGGCTGCGGCGCGGCGTGCCGCAGTTGCTGGAGACCTTGCATGGCGATGCCGCCACGGATGCCGTCGCCGCTGCGCTGGAATTGCTGGAGCGCTGGCTGCGCGCGCAGGATGTGCGCGGTCGGCGCATCCGCCTGATTCTGGCCGACAGCCATGCGCGCTATGCCTTGCTGCCGCCCAGCGCCATTCCCTTGCGCGCCGCCGAAGATGCCGCTTTGCTGAGCGCCCGCTTTGGCGAGCTATATGGCGAAATGATGGAATGGCAGATGCAGGCCGAAGCTCAGCGCCATGGCCAAGCGCGTCTGGCCTGCGCCATGCCGGCTGCGCTGGCGCAGGGCGCGCGCGCGCTGTGCAGGCAAAGCGCTTGCCATCTGATCTCGCTCCAGCCATATTTCATCGCCTGCTGGAACCGTTGGCGCGGCCGTGTCGACGGCCGCGAGGGCATGCTGGCGGTGCTGGCGGGCGATGAGCTGGTACTGGCCGGGTTCGGCCGCCAGGGATGGCGCAGCATACGCGCCAGTCTGTGCGATGCGGCGCCGCAGACGCTGGCCGACGCGATCCACCGTGAAAAGATCCAGCATGGATTGGCGCCCGATTTGCCGGTGTGGCTGCACGCCGCAGTCCACCGGCCCGATCTGGCGCGGCTGGGACAGGCATTGATGCCGGCGCGCCAGGACGGGGAAGTGGCGGGCGGCGGCGCTTGTCTGAGCCAGGCCATGGCCTTGGCAGGGAGCGGCGCATGAAAAGGATCGGCATCGACTTCGCGCATCAGCCCATGCGGCGCAAGCTGGCCGCTTATCTGCTGGCCGGACTGGGGCTGGCGGTCTTGCTGGCCGCCAGCCTGGCCTATGCCGCCTACAGCAGCGAGCAGGCCGCCTGGGAGCAAGAGCAGCTGGAACTTGCCGAACGCCAGGCCGGCCAGCCACGCCAGGCGGCTCCGGTGGACGAGAATGCCAAGGCGCGCCAGAAGGAAGCGGCGCGCCTCCAGGCCAGCCTGGAAGCGCCATGGGAAGCCTTGTTCGGCGTGCTGGAAGGCGTGCCGGCGCCGCAGGTGGCCCTGCTCAACCTGTCGTTGGATGGGGAGAACCGGGAACTTGTGCTGTCTGGCGAGGCGGTGGATGCGGCGGCCATGCATGGCTATGCCCGCCGCATGGGCGAGGCGGATGGGCTGACGGGCGCATACCTGGCCTCGCATGAGGTGAATGCACAGAGTCCACGCCGCTCACTGCGTTTCTCCATCGGCGCCAGCTGGCGCAATCTAACGCGGCAAGCGCATCAGACAGGAGGGACGCCATGAGCGGGCTGAGATGGCGCGTGCATTACTGGCTGATCCGTTTGAATCCGGCTGCGGCCGTTGGTGTGCTGGCCTTGCTGTTGGCCGGCTTGCTGCATTTTGCTCTCACCCTGCCGGGGCAGCAGCGCCTGGAAACGGAGCGCGCCGCCAGCCTGGCCCGTATGCAAAGCGCGGCGGCTTGGCGTGCGGTGCAGGCAGCGGCCGGGCCGCGCGCGGAGCCGCTGATGGCGGTCCGGCTGCGCGCGAGCCTGCCCCCGGTTTCATCTTCCAGCGTGAACGGGACGCTGGAAGGGATGCAGGCTGCGTCCGAGGCGGGCGGCCTGTTGCTTAACAAGGGCAGTTATCAGCTGCAGGCGGGCGGTGGACAGGGCGTGCAGCGCTACAGTATCAGCCTGCCCGTCAAAGGCGCTTATCCAGCCTTGCGCGCCTTCATCCGCCAGGTTTTGGCGGAGGCGCCGAACCTGGTGCTGGAGCGCGTCAGCTTCAACCGCAACAGCAAGGAAGAGGCGCAGGTCGAGGCCCAGCTGGAATTCGCCGCCTACTTCAGGAAACCGGAATGAAGCGCCCGCCCTTGCGCAGCCTGCTGCTGTATGGCGCGCTGGCGCTCGTGCTGGCCGCTTCCGCCTGGACCCATCTGCAGCGGCGGCAGGGCGATGTCCCTGAACTTGCGGAGGCCAGGTTGGCGCCGCGCGCAGCCGCCTTGTCCAAGCGCGAGGATGCATCGCTTGCGGCAACGCCGGAAAGCGCCAATGCACAGGACGGGCCTGCCGATCCCGCGGCATCCATCGCCAACCTGTTTGCCGCCGTCGATTGGGATACCCCGCCGGCGCCGCCCGCACCGCCACCGGTAGTGCAGGCCCCGGCACCGCCGCAGGCGCCGGCCCTGCCATTCGAATACCTGGGGCGCACCGAGACGGTGGGCGAGGCAGGCGGTGGCTTGATTCATCTGCGCCGGGGCAGTGAAATGTTTTCGGTGCGTGCCGGCGACAGCATCGATGCCCAGTACCGGCTGGACCAGGTCGGCGAGGATGCGCTGCAAATCAGCTACCTGCCGCTGTCCAGCAAACAAACTCTGATAATCACGGGAAGCCGATGAAGCGATTGTGGATGTGGATGATATGCGCGGCTGTCGCAGGCATGGCCGGCTGCGGCGCCCGCGCCTTGCACCAGGACGGCATGGCGGCGCTGGCCCAGGGACGGACCGAGGAGGGTTTGGCCCAGTTGAACAAGGCGGCGCAGGCCGATCCTGGCCATGCCGGTTATCGCAAGGACTTCCTGGTGCAGCAGATGGCGGCGCTCAACCAGCTGCTGCTGGCGGCGCGCGCCCAGGCCGCGCAAGGCAATGCGGAAGCTGCCGAGGAAGGCTTCCGCAAGGTGCTGGCCATCGATCCGGCCAATACCCAGGCCGGCGAAGGCCTGGCGCGCCTGCGCCGTGAGCGCCAGCATGGGGAATTGCTGACGGCCGCGCGCCGTGCCGCAGGCGCCGGCGAAGGCGAACGCGCCTTGCCGCTGCTGAATGCGATCCTGGCCGAGGACAGCACGCATTCCGGCGCGCGCAATCTGAAGCGCGAGATCGAGACGCCGCTGCTGAGCGGGCAATTGCAGGAGGCCAGTCTGCGCGAAGGCTATGCCAAGCCGATCAACCTGGAATTTCGCGACGCCAGCGTGCGCATGGCGCTGGAAGCGCTGTCGCGCACCAGCGGCATCAACTTCATCTTCGACAAGGATGTGCCGGCCGATCTGCGCACCACGGTCTTCCTGCGCAATGCCGGCATCGACGAAGCGGTCGATCTGATCCTGCGCAATAGCCAGCTGCGGCGCAAGATCCTCAACAGCACCACCGTGCAGGTCTATCCCGACACGCCGGAGAAGCGGCGCGATTACCAGGAGCTGATGGTGCGCGCCTTCTACCTGCAGGATGCCACCGCGGCGCAGATGCAGACCGTGCTGAAAACCCTGCTGCGCATGAAGGATATCGTGATCGATGAACGCCTCAATCTGCTGACTGTGCGCGATACGCCGGAAGCGGTGCGCCTGGCAGAAAAGCTGGTGGCACTGCATGACCTGGCCGAACCGGAGGTGATGCTGGAAATCGAGGTGATCGACGTGCAGCGCGACGACCTGCTCAAACTCGGCATCCAGTGGCCCAACCAGCTGACGGTGGTACCGATTCCCAGCGGGGCGAATCTGACCTTGCACGACCTGCGCACGATGGATTCCCGCCGCGTCGGCGTCAACTTCAGCAATCCATCGCTGTCCGCGCGCCAGGATACGGGATCGAGCAATCTGCTGGCCAATCCCCGCATCCGCGTGCACAACCGCGAAAAAGCCTCGGTGATGATCGGCGACAAACTGCCCATCGTCACCACCACCTCCACCGCCACCGGCTTCGTGGCCGAGAATGTGCAGTATCTGGATGTGGGGCTGAAAGTGGGCGTGGAGCCGCTGATCCACGCTTCGGGCGAGGTATCGCTGCGCCTGAACCTGGAGGTCAGCTCGGTCTCGGGGCGGGTGGAAACGCCGAACGGCACCACAGCCTACCAGGTCGGTACGCGCAACGCGAATACCTTTCTGCGGCTGAAGGATGGCGAAACCCAGGTGCTGGCCGGCCTGATCAGCGACCAGGACCGCAAGTCCACCACCGGCGTGCCTGGACTGAGCCAGCTGCCTTTGCTGGGCCGCCTGTTCTCCGCACCGCAGGACAGCCATACCAAGACCGAGATCGTGCTGTCGATCACGCCGCGCATCGTGCGCGGTGCGCAGCGGCCGGAATCGCAGCCGCTGGAATTCTGGTCGGGTACGGAAAACGGCTTGAGCACGCGGCCTTTGCGCCTTTCCAGCGACAAGCAGGGCAAGGAGGCGAAGCCGCTGCAAAACGTTGAGTTTGCACCGCCGGCCGGCGCGCTGCCTGCCACCGCCGGTGTGCCGGAACAGCCGCTGCAGCTGGTTTGGGGCGGCCCGAACCAGGTCAATGTGGGGCAGGAATTCCAGCTCTCGCTGCGTATGCGCGCACCGGAAAACGCCCAGGTGCAGCCGATGCAGATCCTGTATGACCCGGCGGTGCTGGAGGTGAGCGAGGTGCAGCAGGGCGAGCTGGCAGCCGGGGAGGGCGGCGCAGCGGCGGGCGTGGTGTTCGATAGCGGCAGCAAGCGCGTCAAGGTCGATCTGAGCAAACGCAAGCAGCCTGGCGCCAGCCTGGATGGCAATGTCCTGACCCTGCGCATGAAGGCGCTGGCCGCGAACAGCGGTACGGAGCTGAAGATCGTCAATGCCGGCGGCAGCGAGCCGGCCACGCCCTATACCGTGCGGGTGGCGCAATGAGGCGTGCAGGCGGCTTCACGATCATCGAGCTGCTGGTGACGGTGGCCATGGTCAGCGTGCTGGCGACGGTGGCGATTCCGACGGCCGAACTGATGGTGCAGAAGTCGCGCGAGCGCGAACTGCGCGAAACCCTGCGCACCCTGCGCGCGGCCATCGACGAATACAAGCAGGCCAGCGACAGCGGCCATATCGCGCGTTCGATGGGCGACTCCGGCTATCCTCCCACGCTGGAAGACTTGCTGGGCGTGCGCGACGTCAAGGATCCCAAGGGCGGCATGATCCGCTTCCTGCGCCGCATTCCGCGCGATCCGCTGCGGCCGGATCTGCCGCCCCTGCGCAACTGGGGCTTGCGCAGCTATGCGTCGAGCCAGCAGAATCCCCAGCCCGGCAAGGACGTCTTCGATATCTATTCGCTGGCGCCGGGCAAGGGCATCAATGGCCAGCCGTACCGGGAGTGGTGAGATGCGGCGCGCGCGCGGTTTCACCATTCTGGAACTGCTGGTGGTGATGGCCATCATCGGCACCCTGCTGTCGCTGGCCGCGCCGCGCTATTTCCGCAGCATGGAAAAGACCAAGGAATCGGTGCTGCGCGAAAATCTCAACGTGATCCGCTCCACGCTGGACCGCTACTACTCCGATATGGGCGTCTATCCCGAAACCCTGCAGGAGCTGGTCGACAGGCGTTATCTGCGCAAGATTCCCGATGACCCACTGACCGGCAGCGACAGCAGCTGGAGCATCGTGCCGGCCGCCAGCCGCGAGCAGGGCGTGGTGGCTGATGTGCGCAGCGGCTCGTCCGCGCGCAGCAGCGACGGCAGCGCTTACCGGGACTGGTGATGCGGCCGCGCCAGCAGGGCTTTACCTATCTCGCCATCCTGTTCACGGTGGCCCTGGGCAGCATCGCCATGGGGGCGGGTGCCGCCATGTGGACACTGGAGAGCCAACGCGAGAAAGAGCGCGAGCTGCTGTTCGTTGGCGACCAGTTGCGCGCCGCCATCGGGCGCTATTACGAGAGCACGCCGGGTGAGGTGAAGCAGTTTCCCGCCAGCCTGGAGCAACTGCTATGGGACAGCCGCCACGCCGTGCCGCAGCGCCATTTGCGCCGCCTGTACGCGGACCCGCTCAGCGGCAAGCCTGACTGGGGGCTGGTGCGCACGCCGTCCGGCGCCATCATGGGCGTGTACAGCCGTTCGCCGCAACGTCCCGTCAAGCAGGCCCGCTTCGCCGACCGCCACGAACGCTTCGCCGGACGCGCGCATTACTCGGACTGGCAGTTCATCTACGAGCAGGGCTATGTGCGGCATACCCCTGCGGTGTTTGAAGAACCCGTGGGCTTGCCCGGATCATGAAAATGGCATGGATGGCGCCAGCGTTATAAGCGTTATTCGCCGTAGCGGATTATTCACTTGCGCGGGAGCTGTTACTATGGCGCAACCGTGCCTCTAATGGCGCAGAAAACGTTGTACTAAGGATATTGTTTAATGAATCATGTAACTACCGCCATCCCGCAACGGGATGCGGATCGCCTGCCTGTCAGCGGGCTGCTGGCCCTGGCCATGGCCGCCTTCATCACACTGTTGACCGAAATTCTGCCGGCCGGCTTGCTTTCTTCCATCGCGACGGGCCTGAAAGTGTCCGAAAGCCTGGCCGGGCAATTCATCACCGCCTATGCCGTGGGCGCTTTTGCCGCCGCCATTCCGATGACCCTGCTGACCCAGGGCCTGCGCCGCCGTCCGCTGCTGCTGAGCGCCATCTGCGGTTTTGCGCTGGTCAATCTCGTGACCGCGCTGTCGGACAACTACACCGTGTCGCTGGTGGCGCGCTTCTGCGCCGGGGTCTTCGGCGGCGTGGTCTGGTCGCTGCTGGCCGGGTATGCCGTGCGCATCTCGCCCTCGCACCTGGCGGGACGGGCCATCGCGCTGACCGGCGCCGGCGGCACCCTCGCCCTGGTGCTGGGCGTGCCGCTCGGCGCCGTCCTGGGCCGCCTGATCGGCTGGCAGGGCGCGTTCGGCCTGATGAGCGGCCTGGCGCTGCTGCTGGCGGCCTGGGTGCTGGCCATCGTGCCCGATTACCCCGGCCAGAGCCGCGAGCGGCGCCAGACGCTGGGCAGCGTTTTCCTCAAGCGCGGCATCCGCGCGGTGCTGTTCGTGGTCTTCAGCTTCGTGGTCGCGCACAATATTCTCTATATCTATATCGAGCCGCTGCTGCAGCCTGCGGGCCTGTCGGCCCAGGTTGACCTGGTGCTGTTCGTCTTCGGCCTGGGTTCGATCGCCGGCCTGTGGTGCGTCGGCCTGCTGGTCGACCGCCATGTGCGCCGGCTGGGGGTGATCAATATCGCGATATTCGCGCTGGCCGCGCTGCTGCTTGGCCTGTGGGCCGCGGCGCCGTGGATGGTGTATCTGGCTGCCGCCATCTGGGGCGTGGCGGTGGGCGGCTTCGCGACCATCACGCAGACGGCGCTGGCGCGCTTCGCCGGCGACGGCATCGATGTGGCCCAATCCATGTACACCACCGGCTGGAACACCGCCGTCGCCATCGGCGGCGTGGTGGGCGGCATCCTGCTCGACCGCGCCGGCTCCGGCGCCTTCGCCTGGACCGTGCTGGCCATTCTGGCCACCTGCCTGTCCGGTGTGGTGTTCGGCATGAACCGGGCATTCAAGTCTTAGGCGGGAAAGGAAAGTAAAGATGGACTACGAGATCGCTGCCAAGAAAATCAATATCGAGGAAGATGAATACAGCCTGACAATCGGCATCCTGGATGAAAGCGAAGAGCCGCACAAATATGTCCTGCTGCAGAAAACCCTGGAGCCGGACGAGCAGGACGAGGCGCTGGGAATGGACGTGGCCCATATCGAGATCGAAGACCAGGCCCGCTCCGGCTACGGCGGCATTGCATCGGTGGCGATGGACGCTGGCGGACTTCGCATCCGCCTTAATGAGAAGGGCAAGAAGTTCCTGGACGTCGCTGGCCAGCTGCTGATTGCATTTGAAAGCCCGGAACAAAAGACGGAACTGCAAGCGGCGCTGCAAAGGATGAGCGAAGACGATTTTCCTTTGCAGCTTGCATAGCCCGGGCCTTTGCTGAAGCGGGCGGGCAAGATAGACGTCCCACCCGCCCGCCAACAAGGCTTACTTCAGCACGACATTCCAGTTCTTTTCCACGCACTTCACATAGTTGCCCGCGATGAGGGCGCTGTACGGCGTTTGATAGCTCACCAGTTGGCACTGGTAATCGCCGCCCGAACTCCAGTTTTTCTCCCAGTAGATGTTATAGGCCGCCGAACTCGATGGCCCGAAGCGCTGCATGCTGGCGCAGGACAGCTGTTCGCTGCCGATGTTCCAGCCCAGGTCCGCCGCGAACTGCTTGTAGTAGTCGATGCGGTTTTGCGCCGCCGGTTTCTCCGTGCCTTGTCCGCACTCGGCGTTGATGATCATGATGGTGGTGGCGAAGTTATTGCCGGCGCCGGCCGTGCGGTCGGCCTGGTTCGGCACCCAGGTGCCATCCAGCACGTGCAGCATGGAGGGCTTGGGCGGTTGCGGGAAGACGAAGAAGAAGGTGGCCGAGGCCAGATTCAGCCAGGTCGACGCCACCAGGTCGGGATCTTTCAGCAGCACCGACTGGTCGCCCTTGTACATGGCCTGCGAGAAGGGGCCGTAGTTGTAGTTGTAGGACAGCTGCTTGGCGCCGCGTCCGAAGTATTTCTTGTAGCTGCCATCGGCATTGCGGCCGCAGGTCCAGACGGTGTTGAAGACCGGATCGGCGCACTCGGTGTTGTAGCCGCAGCCCGGACCATTCTCTTCGCATCCCAGTTCACGCAGATATTTCAGGCCCTGGCGCCATTGTGGCAGGGGAATGCTGGCGTTATGGTCGCCGGTCTCCTGGGCGAAGTGGGCGAACATGGTGGCCAGGCTGTGGCGGCAGATGGCGTCGGCATTGCGGCCGTCGCTATAGTCGTCGCAGATGGCGGGGAATTTGGCGATGGCCTGCAGGAAGCGGCGGTAGGTGTAGCTGGCTTCGCGGATGGGGAAGTAGAACTCCCATTTGGTTTCCGGCAGCAGGCGTTCGACCCGCTTCACATTGAGCGGATTGGAGGCTGCGCCCGGCGTCACGGCATCCACGCCCGCGTTGTCCAGGGTGCGGATGGAAGCCTTCACCTTGCGGAAGAAGTCGTTGTCGGTCAGCGCCACTTCCTTGGCCTCGGCCTGGGCCTTGGTCGGCACGCCGCCCGGTCCTGGGCCAGGGCCGGGACCAGGACCTGGGTCCGGATCGGGCGCATCGGCGATGTATTTCCATGGGCCGTAAGTATCGGCCTGGTTCGGCGTGCTGCCCTGGTTCCACCATTTGGCTTCGTATTGCTTGCCCTGGTAGATGGCGCACATGCCGGCGGTGTAGACCTGGCTGCTGTTCCATGCCGGACAGGAGGCGGCGGCCGACGCGGCGGCCATGCGCAAGCCCTGGTGCTGCCGGGCGCCGGCTGGATTGTCGGAGGAAGAGCCGCCGCAGGCGGCCAGCAGCAGGGCGGGCAGCACGGCGCAAGCGAGGGCGGACGGATGGGCGCGGCCCAGCGCCGCAGGCGGGAAGGGGTATTTCATGTTTGTCTCCTTGATGGAAGAAGCGGAGCGCCAGGGTTGATGGCCCCGGTGCTCCGCCTGGCGCGCCCGTGGTCTGGGCCACGGTGCGCGGATTTTCAAACGCGGTTTATTGCAGGCCCACCGGCAGTTCCGGATACTCGCTGCTCAGCGCATAGCGCACGCCGCCCACCGTGATGGTGTAGGCCGAGGGACCGGAGATCGGCAGCTGGTAGTTCAAGGTCAGCGCCACCGAGGCGCCCGGCGCGATCGATTGCCAGGCCGGGATGGTGAACTGGGCGCGATTGAAGTTGGCCTTGAAGCCGCCGATATTGTTCGGCCCCGTGTAGCCGGCCTTGATCACCTTCAGCCCATAGCCCGACTGGTCGCTCATATTGGCCGGCGCCGACACCGGATAGTCGAACTCCACCACCGAGCCGCCTGGGATGGTGGTGGCGCTGTTGTTGGTCACCGTCATCACCGGGTTGATCGGGTAGCTGCTGTCGCCCAAGGCCCAGCTGCCCAGCGAGATGCTGACCTTGGCGCTGGTGGCCGGGATTGCGCTTTCGGCGCGCTTGTGGCCATACGGGCCGGCGGCCTTGAAGGCGTTGAAGACATTGGTGGTCAGGGTGTAGCCCATGAAGTATTCGCCCTTGCCGCCGTTCTTCGACGGATGCCAGTCGTAGTCGCCCGCCAGTTCCCAGATCATGATGCCGCCGATATTGTTGTCGACGATGTACTTGGCCTTGGTGGCGATGGATTGCGTGGTTTCGGTCGAGATGAAGACCTTGCGCGTGGCGTTCCACAGCCATGGCGCCACCAGGGTGGCGTTGTAATTGGCCTGGTAGGTGCCGGTCAGGGTTTTCTCGGTGACGCCGTAGGCATCCAGGTAGTCGGGCACGATGGCGTTCTGCAGGTTCAGCGCATGCCACAGCGGGTTGCCGCCGCCAGGCAGGGGCTTGCCGTTGGTGTCGAGGTCGAACCAGACGTTGTCGATGCCGATGGCGCCCGTGCCGCAGGACTTGGTGCCGGCGCAGATCACGGTGTCGTTGACCAGGGCGGTGGTGCCCCACAGGCCGCTGCTGCCGCCGTTCACGTCGCGCCAGCCGCGCGTGTAGTAAGGCACGCCGATATTGATGCGTCCTGCCTGCAGCGCGCCGCGGTAGTAGCGGTAGGCCCAGTCCACGTTCAGGTAGCCGATGCCGCCGTAGGAGTAGGCATTGGCGGCGCGCAGTTCGCCGTCGTTGCCGTCGTCGAACAGGGCGGCATTGGGGCCGACGAACTGGTTCCAGCCGCCATGCAGGTCATACGACATCAGGCTGGCGTAGTCCAGGTGCTTCAGGCCCGACAGGTTTTCCTCGCCGCGCAGCACCCAGCCCGAAGCGGAACCGGCGATGGTCAGCAGGTAGTAGCGCTGGTCGGCCACGGCGGCGGCATCGAGCTTGTCGCGCACCACTTTGAGCAGCTGGTTATAGCTCTTCATCAGGCCGGCCAGGCGCGGTTTCGACAGGCCGAAGTCGAGCGGGTTGCCGGCCTCGTTGTTGGTGGTCGGATGCTCGTAGTCGATGTCGATGCCGTCGAAGAAGGTGTACTGGCGCAGCACGGCCACCATGGAATCGGCCAGGGTATTGATGCCGGCCGTGTTGATGCTGCCGTCGGCATTGGTGGTGGCCGGGTAGAAGCCGCCGCTGTCGGCCCAGCCGCCGACCGAGAGCATGATCTTCACGCCCGGATAGCGCTTCTTGTACTGGCTGAACAGATTGAAGTGGCCCTTGTATGGCAGGCTCGGATCCATCGCGGCGGCCGGAATGTCGGGCCAGGTGACGCCGGTATCGGGATTATCCGGCCCGCTGCCCAGCTTGACCTTGAAGGTGCTCTTGTCCACGCCGGCGAAGGCGTAATTGATGTGGGTGAGCTTATCCCACGGGATATCGGTGACCAGATAGGACGGTGCGCCGTTCTTGCCGGTGCGCCAGCTGGTGAAGTAGCCGACGATGCGGCGGTGCAGGCCATTGGCCAGCTTCTCGCGGCCATCGGTATCGTAGACGCCGCAGTACGGCACATTGGTGACGCCGGAGACCAGGCCGTCGGGACGGCAGGCCACAGGAGTGGGCGTCGGTGTTGGCGTGGGCGTGGGAGTTGGGGTGGGCGTTGGCGTTGGAGTAGGCGTGGGTGTCGGCGTCGGGGTGGGTGTTGGGGTCGGGGTTGGCGTCGGCGTGGTTTGCAGCTGCCATGGGCCCCACTGGTCGGCGCCCGGTACATTGTTCTGGGTCCACCATTTGGCGGTATAGGTCTTGCCTTGATAAGTGACGCAGGCGCCGGCCGTGTAGACCTGGCTGGCGCTCCACTCGGCGCAGGCGGCGGCCGGAGCGGGCGCGGGGGCGGCGGCGAGGCGCGTGCCGGTGGGCGCGCTGGCGCTATTGTCGCCGCCGCCACCGCCGCAGGCCGCCAGGGCGCCGCCCAGCAAGACCATGAGTAAGGTGCTGTAGGTTTTCATTCTGTCTCCGTTTTTTAGAAATCGTGATTAGGCGGGTAATTGCTGTAGAAATCGTTATCCCACAGGAAGTGGGTCGCGGCGATGGTCACGGAAATATCCAGACCTTCGACGAAATGCCACCAGCCCACCGGCAGGAACAGGATCTCGCCTGGTTCCAGAACGCAGTCCAGTACCGGAACACCCGCCATGTCCGGATAGCGCTGCACATCGATGGCGCGGCCATCGACCGGGGTGAAGCAGTGGCGCTGGTTGTACAGGCGCGGCGTGTCGCAGGGCGCGATCAGGCGCACGCGCTTACGGCCCATGATCTGCACCATGAAGTTATTGGTCAGGTCATGGTGGAACGGGGTGATGGTGCCGGCCGGGCCGAACCAGAAAAAGCCCTGCTGCTCGCCGGCCGGCTTCAGATACTCGGGCAGGGCCGGGACATCGGCCCACAGCTCGCGCAGCGCGTGGCGGTTGCGCGAATCGTTATTGGCCGTCATGTAGAAATCGTTGGTATGGCCGCTGCTGCGCACCAGCTCCACGAACTCGCCGAAAGGAATCTGGCGCTTGTGGGCGATGCTGTTCATTTCGTAGTCCTGGTCGGCGTTGCGGCCGAACTGCACTTCGACGCTGCGTTCGCCGAAGTGGCTGGCGAAGAAATCCAGCGTCCACTTGCTGCGCGCCGGACAATCGTCCAGCATGCCGGTGATGATGGCGGGACGGTTCAGCGCATAGTGCTGCTGCAGGAAGTCCTCGCGCGACAGCTTGTCGCGGCGCGGAATATGCACCGGCGCCAGGCGGTTGAGCTGGGCCTGGATGCCGATCACCCAATCGCGCTTGGCGAGCCGGTTGCGCAGGCGCTGCGAACCTTGCAGATAGGGGCTGCGCAGCGCCGCCTCGATCTCATGATGCGCCTCGACGCTGGAGATGCCGTTCTGCTGCAGGATGCCGGCCAGCGCCTCCGGGGGCGTGCCGAGGATCAGGTTCTCGCCAATCCAGCGCCGCCAGTCATCCCCGATATTGCGCAACTGATGCACCGTCGCACGACGTTTCATGATGCCTCCTCGAATGGTCGAGCCCGTGTCCGAAAATGGGGCCAGACCCCAAAACCGGACACGGTCTCATCCTTAGCAGATCGGACGTATTGATGAACCCGTGTCCGAAAATAGGGTCTGGCCCCAAAACCGGACACGGACTCGGCAGCGGCTTAGCGGCCTTTCCAGACTTCGCTGGTCAGGGCGCCGCTGGCGTCGCCGTCCAGCTCCCAGGAGAAGGCGCCGCGCAGGCCTTGATCGCGCATGTATTGCATCTTGGTGCCGATCACGGTGGCGTCGTCGTAGCTCCACCATTCACCGGTGGTGGTGTAGAGGAAGAGCTGCTTGGTGACGGGGTGGTAGGTGCGGGTGCCGGCCTTGCCTACGAGAACCTTGTAGTCCTCGATGCCGGTTTCCCAGGCGCCGTTGGCGCCGCCGCCAGCCGTCTGGTACAGGCCGTTGCCGTTGGCGCCGGCCGGCACGTTCTTCCAGCCGCGTCCGTAGAATGGCACGCCGAGCAGGATCTTGTTCTTCGGCATGCCGGCGGCAACCAGGGCGGTGATGCCGTCGTGGGTGTTGTACTTGGCGACGTTGCCGGTCGAAGGATCGGCCGGGTCGTGGTACAGCGGCGAATGGAAGTTGGTGGTGTTTTCCCAGGCGCCGTGGAAGTCGTAGGTCATCAAGTTGACCCAGTCCATGTACTGCTGGTACAGGGCTGGTTCGGTGTTGTTGATCTTGTCCACGCCGGCGCCAACGGCGGCGGTCAGCAGGTAGCGCTTGTTGTCCTTGGTGCCCTGGGCATCCAGTTCTTCACGGAAGGCTTGCATCAGCAGCGTGAAGTTGTGCTTGTCGTTCACCGCGTCCACCGTGTTGTACGGCTGGCCGCCGCCGCCCGGGTATTCCCAGTCGATGTCGATGCCGTCGAACACGCCCTTGCCGGTGCCGGGGCCGCCGCGTCCATCCTGCACCGGCAGGTCGCCGGCGATGAATTGCTTGACGCAGGATTTGGCCAGCTGCTTGCGCAGCGCGTCGGTCTTGGCCGCGGCCGAGAAGTATTTCGACCAGGTCCAGCCGCCCAGCGAGATGAAGACTTTCAGGTTCGGGTGGGCTTGCTTGAGCAGTTTCAGCTGCAGGAAGTTGCCGGACAGCTTGGCGTCCCACGGCACGGTCTGGCCGTTGACGGTGCGCGCCGGCTGGCGCTGGTAGTCGGCCCAGGCATCGCCGCCGGTGCCGGCGTCGGCCGGTGGCGGCGACTGGTTGCCGGTCTCGGTCTTGGTGACCATATCGCATTCATAGCCGCCGTTCTTGGCGTAGACGTTGCCGAAGGCGTAGTTGATGAAGGTGAGCTGGTCGGCGATGCTGGTCTGCACGCCGTTGACCGGGGTCTTGGTGGTGTGGATGTCGGCCACCTCGTAGGCGCGGCCATAGACGCCCCATTGCGCGAAGTAGGAACCGATTTCGCGGCCGACCGGCGTTGGCGTTGGGGTTGGCGTCGGGGTTGGAGTAGGGGTTGGCGTCGGCGTCGGCGTGGGCGTCGGCGTTGGGGTTGGCGTGGGAGTAGGCGTGGGAGTCGGGGTTGGCGTGTCGGTCTGCAACTGCCATGGGCCCCACTGGTCGGCGCCCGGAACATTGTTCTGGGTCCACCACTTGGCTTTATAGGTTTTGCCGTTGTAGGTCACGCAGTCGCCTGCGGTGTAGACCTGGCTGGAACTCCAGGCGGCGCAGGCGGCTGCCGCCATGGGTGCCGCTTGCGTTTTTCCCGAGATGCCGGCGTCCGTTCCGCCGCCGCCTCCGCCGCAGGCAGCAAGCATGCTGCCGATGATGCCGATGACCAGGCTGTTCGCCCTTATAGCGTGTCGCATTATTGTCTCCTGATTGTAAGTAAACCCCTACGCGTGGAAAAGCAGGGACGAGAATGCGGTGGCTCAAAGTGGTAGTCAAGTGGTTTCATTAAATTCATCCACTGTAATACCAGTTTCGAAATGCCAATAATGTTAATTTTGTAATTTTAAAGTTGCTGCTTTTCGGGTCTCCCTATGAAAACATCTGCTGCAATGCGCTAATCCGCGCATAAGAAAATAACAAATCTGTTAAATGGTGCGGACCAGTTTTGGCCTGGTTTCAAGTGGTATGTACCGGCCAAAAGCGGTCCTTAGCACTTGCGGACTCAGGCTGGTGCCAGTTCCTGGCGCGCCAGGCGGGCGCCGCTTTCGCGCAGGCGTTCGAGCATGTAGCGCGGCTCGATCAGGGTTTCGGGGAAGTACAGGCCGGGGCCGGGCGCGGCGCGTCCATCCAGTCCCAGCAGCCGTTCGATGCCGAGCGCCACACCGAGCGCCGTCAGCGCCGCCTGGCCGGCAGGGTGCACCAGCTCATGCCTGACCTGGCGCGCCGTGCCGTCGGCATCGCGACCGTGCAATTCGACGATGATCTCGGTGGAGAAGGCGGCGCCGGCGCGGCGGCTGGCCGATTCGCCCAGCGCGATATCGAGCCGCACATCGCGCGCGCCGGTGGCCGCGCCGAGGCTGATGACGTCGAACGGCGCGTAAGGCTGGGCGGGCAGGGGCACGCCGTCCACGCTGACCAGGGTGCTGCCGTTGTCGCTGCTGGTGATCCAGCTGTACTTGCCGCCGTTTAGCACCAGCGTATGCGGCGATTTGCCGATGATGCGTTCGTAGTCGGCATAGGCGGCCGGACCGCCCATATCCTGCTCGTCCAGCAGCACCCCGATACGGATGGCGTCGACGCTGGCGAATTCGCGCACGAAATGCAGGATGGGCAGGGTGGCGGCGCCGGCCAGCCACTGGCTGCCCAGCAGGACCGCGCTGGCCCGGGGGCGGTGGATGTAGTGCGCCACTTCCGGTCCCACTTCGAAGGTGCCGCTGGACACGCTCATATAGGGCAGGCCGTGCGCTTGCGCGTATTTCAGGGAATTCAGGGTATCGTCCTTGAGGAAGACGGCAACGGCGCTGAAGGCCGCGCCGGCGGGCAGGCCCAGGTCGGGGCGTTCCAGGTCGATGCGCACGGCGCTGACCGTGGCGGGATCGATGCCGCGCGCCACGGCGCCGGCCTTGTCCAGATCGCGCGCGCCGAGCACGATGGGCAGGCTGGGATGCAGCTGGTGCAGGGTGCGCGCCGCGCGTGCGCCAACAATGCCGGAACCGCCGATAATGAGTACAGGTGCAGCCATAAAAACCTCCTTGGGTTGAAGAAACCGAATTAACCTACCTATCGTAACATACGAATGGTAGCTTGCGCTGGAGGCGGCCGCATATCCCTACACTCGCAAGGGAGACTGTCATGCAAGGCATAGGATCGAGCACCTCGCTGTGGACCGCCACCGCGCCCGCGCCGCCGTTTGCGCCGCTGGCGGGCCAGGCCCAGACCGACGTCTGCGTGATCGGCGCCGGCATTGCCGGGCTGACGGCGGCCTATCTGCTGCTCAGGGAGGGCAAGCAGGTCATCGTCATCGACGCCGAGGATGTGGGCGCGGGCGAGACCGGCCGCACCACGGCCCATTTCTTCCCGCCCGACGAGCGCTATTGCGAAATCCAGCGCCGTTTCGGCGGCCATGCCGCGCAGCAGGTGGCGGACAGCTGCCGCAGCGCCATCGCCCTGGTGGAAGCCATCGTGCAGCGCGAAAAGATCGCCTGCGCCTGGCAGCGCCTGGACGGCTATCTGGTGGCCGCCGCCGCCACGCACCTGGCGCTGATCGAGCGCGAATACCAGGCGGCGCGCCAGCTCGATCTGGAGGTGGAGCAGCTGCCGCGCGTGCCCGGTCTGCGCCAGTGGGATACCGGCCCTTGCCTGCGTTTTGCCGGGCAGGCGCAATTCCATCCGCTGCGCTATCTGAATGGCCTGGCCGACGCCATCCTGCGCCTGGGCGGGCGCATCCACGGCGCCACCCGCGCGCACGACATCAGCGGCGACAGCGTGTGGCAAAGCGTGGCCACGGCGCAGGGCGAGATCGGCGCGCGCGCCGTGGTGGTGGCGACCAATACGCCGTTCAACGACCGGCTGGTGATGCATACCAAGCTGGCCGCCTACCGCAGCCATGTGCTGGGCCTGCGCGTGCCGCGCCACCAGCTGCCCTCCATGCTGCTGTGGGATACCGGCCAGCCTTATTACTATGTGCGGCTGGCGGGCGATGCCAGCGACACGGCGTACGATGTGCTGATCGTCGGCGGCCAGGACCACAAGGTGGGCCAGGATGCGCGCGGCGAGGCGCGCTACGACGCCATCGAGGCTTGGGCGCGGCTGCGCTTTCCCATGGTGCGCGAAGTGGTGTGGCGCTGGTCGGGCACGGTGATGGAACCGGCCGACGGCCTGCCTTATCTGGGCCACAACCCCATGGACGGCAAGAATGTCTTCATCATCACCGGCGATTCCGGCAATGGCATGACGTATTGCACGGCCGGCGCCATGCTGGTGACGGACCTGATCATGGAGCGCGCCAATCCCTGGGCCGGCCTGTACGAACCGGCGCGCACGCCGCTGCACGGCCTGGGCGGGCTGCTGCTGGAGCAGGCCAATACCATGGCCCAGTATGCCGACTGGGCGCGCCAGGGCCAGGTGGAGTCGGCGGACCAGATCGCGCCGGGCCAGGGTGCGCTGCTGCGCGACGGCGTGCGCCTGCTGGCCGTGCACCGCACGCGCCAGGGCGGCTTGCTGGCGCTGTCGGCGGCCTGCCCGCATATGGGGTGCGCGGTGCACTGGAACGGCCAGGAGCAGTCCTGGGATTGCCCCTGCCATGGCTCGCGCTTCGGCGTCGACGGCAAGGTGCTGCATGGCCCGGCCGCCGCCGGCCTGGCGCCCGCTGCACTGCCGTCCACGCCATGATATTGTCTTGCCCTGTTTGTTTCTCACGGGGTGCAGCATGGACAAGGTGGTGATCGTAACGGGGGCGGGGCGCGGCATCGGCGCCGCCGTGGCAAGGCGGGTGGCGCGCGAAGGCTATGCGGTGGCAGTCAACTACCGGCACAACGCGGTGGCGGCCGAGGCGGTGGTGGACGAAATCCGGGCCGCCGGCGGCAAGGCGCTGGCGGTGCAGGCCGATGTCGCCGTGCCGGAGCAGGTGCAGCGCCTGTTCGCCACGGTGGAGCGCGAGCTGGGCCGGCCCACGGCCCTGGTCAATAACGCCGGCATCACGGGCCGTCTGGGCCCGTTCAGCGAGGCCGATCCGGCCATGGTGGAGGCGGTGTTCCAGACCAATGTGTTCGGCCTGATGGATTGCACGCGCGCCGCCATCGCCGCTTTCCGGCGCGGCGGGCAGGGCGGGGTGGTGCTGAATGTCTCGTCCACCTCCGCTGCCAGCGGCAGCCCACACGATTATGTATGGTATGCCGCCAGCAAGGCGGCGGTGGATGCCTTCACCATGGGCCTGGGCAAGGAACTGGCGACCGAGGGCATCCGCGTGTGCGGCGTGGCCCCCGGTTTCACGCTGACCGAGATCCACGCGGCGGCGGGTGAACCGGACCGCGTGCGGCGCGTGACGCCGCGCATTCCCATGCAGCGTCCGGGCGAGCCGGAGGAGATCGCCGAAGCGGTGGCCTGGATGCTGTCCCCGGCCGCCTCCTACGTGACGGCAACCACCATGCGCTGCGGCGGCGGGGTGTAGCTCACCAGTCCAGCGACAGCAGGCGCTGGGCCATGCGCGGCCAGCACAGGGTGCGCACGTCCTCGCGGCTGGCCCAGCGGAAGCCGTCGCATTCGGGGGTGGCTTCGCCGGTGCGGTGGTGGGGGAAGAAACTGCTGCAATGCAGCCGGTCGAGCTGGCAGAGGCCGTCGCCGGCGGCGACGTGGAACAGGTGCAGGCGCTTGTCGCGCCGGTAATCGAACTCGCCCAGATCGCGGAACAGGGCGGCGTCGAGCTCCAGGCCCGCTTCCTCGCGCAGTTCGCGCCGCGCCGCCTGCAGCGGCGTTTCGCCCGGATCGCGCAGGCCCTTGGGGATATCCCAGTTGGCGGTGCCGGTCACATGGCACAGCAGCAGTTGGCCCGCCGCGTTGATAATCAAGGTGCCGCAAGAAAGCTGCATGCTCACCGCCTGTCCTTCCCTTCGTGCAAAAACGCCATTGTACGGCAGGCGCCGCGGCGCGCCCCGCTTTGGCAAGAATGAAAATGTTTCCTCAAAAATAGAAGTGATTCTCTAAGGAAATTTATCGACAGTCCCGAGGGGCTGTTATAAAGTGTGAGAATTCAAGGCGCGCCGTGCGCGCATCCGTTGATCCATGCAGCCGCAGTCGGCGCTGCCACCTTTACCACTTGCAGGAAGTGTCCGCGGTGCTGGAACAGGCCGTGTGCAGCCTTGTGTGCTGCTTTCCTGCTGCGATTAGTTTATCGGAAACATATTCATGCAGAAGCAGCGTCATCTGATTCCCTTCGCTTGCCTGGCTCTGGCCCTACCCATGGCCGCCACCCATGCCCAGGCTGTGCAGGACAGCGCCGACCCGGTGCTGGCCAGTCCTGCCGATACCAGTGCCGCCACCAAGGAGGCGGACCCGGCGCCCGCCAGCGCTTTGCCGAGCTGGACCTTTGGCGGCTTCGGCAGCCTGGGCGCCGTGCGTTCCAGCGAAAAGCAGGCCGACTTCACGGCCAATCCCCTGAATCCCGGCCAGGCCGGCCATAGCCATGAATGGAGCACGGCGGTGGACAGCCGCTTCGGCGTGCAGCTCGGCGCCCAGTTCGACCGCAACTGGTCGGCCGTGGTGCAGGTGGTGTCCGAACGCCGCCTGCTCGATTCCTGGCAGCCCAAGGTCGAGTGGGCCAATATCAAATACCAGGCGACGCCCGAGCTCAGCCTGCGCGTCGGCCGCATCGCCCTGCCGCTGTTCGTCACCGCCGACTACCGCAAGGCCGGTTACGCGCTGCCCTGGGTGCGGCCGCCGGTCGAGCTGTACGGCACCCTGCCCATCAGCAGCAGCGACGGCGTCGACGCCAGTTACCGCTGGCAGCTGGGCGGCGTCAAGAATGTGACCCAGCTGCTGTACGGCCGCACCGAGATCGACGTCAGCCGCGCCTTCCGCGCCAAGGCGAGCGATCTGACCGGCCTTTCCAACACGGCCAGCATCGGCGCGCTGAGCGTGCGCGCCAGCCTGCTCAGCGCCGACCTGCGCATCAATTACGGCAAGGATTTCTTCAACGCCTTCCGCCACTTCGGCCGCTACGGCGAGCGCCTGGCCAACCGCTACGACGCCAGCGAACGCCGGGTCAGCGTGGTCAGCCTGGGCTTCAACTACGATCCGGGCGACTGGTTCCTGATGGGCGAGGCGGGCCGCATCAACACCCGTTCCTTCCTGGGCGACAAGACCGCCATGTATCTGAGCGGCGGCTACCGCATCGGCGCCTTCACGCCCTACCTGGTGGCGGGCAAGGTGCACGCGAATACCCCGACCTGGGTGCGCGGCATTCCCATGCGCGGCCTGCGGCCGCAGGCGGCCGAGCGGGCGCGCCGCCTGAACGGCGGCTTGAACGCCTGGCTCAGCATGATTTCGGTGCAGGACACGGTGGCCGCCGGCCTGCGCTGGGATGTGGCGCCCTCGGTCGCCCTGAAAATGCAGTATGACCGCGTGCGTCCGCACGGCGGCACCTCGGGAACGCTGATCAATGTGCAGCCGGGCTTCCGCTCCGGCAAGGCCTTTGGCGTCAGCAGCGTTGTGGTCGATTTCGTATTTTGACGGAGGCCGTCATGCGACTAAGCAAACTGGGAGCGCTGCTCCTGAGCGCCGCGCTGAGCGTGCCGGCCGTGGCGGCCGAGCTGGTGGTGATCGTTTCCAGCCGCAGCCCGGTGGCGCAATTGCGCGCCGAGCAGGTGGCCGATATCTTCCTGGCCGAGGTGGCCCGTTTTCCCGAAGGCGGGGAGGCGGTCGCCATCGACCAGGCCATCAACACGCCGCTGCGCAATGAGTTCTACAGCAAGGTGGCGGCGAAAAGCCCGGCCCTGATGAAAGCTTACTGGACCAAGATGATCTTTACGGGACGCGGCCAGCCGCCGCGCGAAATGGCGGGCAGCGCCGCCGTGCGCAAGCTGGTGGCGGAGAATCCCAATATGATCGGCTATATCGAACGCAGCGCGCTGGATGCCAGCGTCAAGCCGGTGCTGGTGGTGCACTGATGGGCCAACTGCGACGCGAAAGCCGCGGCATGCGTTTGCTGCGCTGGTGGCAGGACGCCTTCCTGTCCCTGCCGCTGTTTACCCTGGTGCTGCTGGCGGCCATCTGGGGCGTGACCTTGCATTTCATCGACGCCGAACGCGCCGCCGCGCGCGCCGCCGCCGTGGAATCGGTGCAGGAGCTGATCGCCACCTACGAGGCGCAGGTGGCGCGCAACCTGAACGGCATCGACCAGACCCTCAAGCTGCTCAAGTATGTGACCGAGAAGAAGGGGCCGGAGCAGGCGCTCAAGGAACTGTCGCAGCAAGGCCTGCTGCCTTCCGGCCTGGTGTTCGTGGTCAGCCTGACCGATGCGCGCGGCAATACCCTCGCCAGCAGTCCGGCGGCGCGCAATATTCCCGTCAGCGGCCAGGATTATTTCAAGGTGCACAAGGCGCGCAACAGCGATAGCGTGTACGTGGCGCAGACCATGCGCGACCAGTCCAACCAGGACTGGCACCTGCATTTCTCGCGCCGCTTGAACGATGCCGGCGGCAATTTCGCCGGCATCGCCATCGTCGAAGTCGATCCCGCCTATTTCACCAGCGGCTACGAGCGTTCGCGCCAGGGCGAGCTGGGCGTACAGGGCTTGCTGGGCCAGGACGGCGTGCTGCGCGTGCTGCGCGTGGGCGAAAAAGTCTCCTGGGGCCAGAACCTGGCGCGCGCGCCGCTGTCCCAGGGCCAGCCCCAGGCCACTCCCTGGGATGGCATCCGCCGCTATATGGCGGCACGCCCATTGCACGGTTTCGCGCTGACGGCGGTGGCCGGCCTGGCCGAAAGCGAGGTGATGGCCGGCGTCGAACAGCGCCGCCTGAACCATCTGTGGGAAGCCGGTGTGGCCAGCGCCGTGCTGCTGCTGGCCATGGCCATGACCTGGCTGTGGTGCTGGCAGGGCGCGCGCGCGCGCCGCCGCATCCGCCTGGCGCAGGAAACCTATGCCGCCGCTTCGGAAGCGAATATGGATTCCTTCTTCGTGCTGCGCGCCCTGCGCAACGAGCAGGGTGCGATCACCGATTTCCGCATCACCACCGCCAATTCGCGCGCCGAAAAGATGACGGGCCTGAGCAAGCAGGAGCTGCAGGGCCAGACCCTGTGCGCGTGGCTGCCGGAGACGCGCAATAACGGCATCTTCGACAAGCTGGTGCGCATCACCAACCTGGGCGGCACCCACCACGAAGAGATGGAAAACATCATGCCCCAGGTGGACGCGCGCTGGCTGCACTGGCAGGTGGTGGGCGTGGAGGGCGGGGTGGTGGCCATCGTGCGCGATATCAGCGAGCGCAAGGCGGCCGAGGAGCGCATCTACCATATGGCCCACCACGATACCTTGACGGGCCTGCCCAACCGCAGCCTGATCGGCGAGCGCCTGCGCCAGGCCATCGAGCGCGCGCGGCGCGACAAGCAGGCCGTGGCCGTGGCTTTCATCGACCTGGACAGCTTCAAGCTGGTCAACGATGGCCTGGGCCACAATGCCGGCGACGAGCTGCTCAAGCAGGTGGCCGAGCGCATGGCCCTGTGCCTGCGCCGCGAGGACACCGTGGGCCGCTTCGGCGGCGACGAGTTTGTGCTGGTGCTGCCGCAGGCCTGCGGCGAGGTGGCCAGCATCGCGCCGCTGCTGGAACGCATCCGCGCCGAGGTGATCCGGCCGGTGCTCCTGGAAGGTCAGGAAGTGCAGGTCAGCTGCAGCATCGGCGTCTCCATGTATCCGCGCGACGGCGCCGATCCCGGCACCCTGCTGATGAACGCCGACGCGGCCATGTACCGCGCCAAGGATGGCGGCAAGAACAACTACCAGTTCTATGCCTGCGAGATGAACGCCTCGCTGGAGGAGAAGCTGGCCTTGATGGACGGCTTGCGCAAGGCGGTCGACGAGCGGCAGCTGCGCCTGGAGTACCAGCCCAAGCTGGACCTGGAGAGCGGCCGTATCTTCGGCGTCGAAGCGCTGCTGCGCTGGCAGCATCCCGAGCGCGGCGCGATCCGGCCCGACCAGTTCATTCCGCTGGCCGAGGAGAGCGGGGCCATCGTCGCCATCGGCGAATGGGTGCTGCGCGAAGCGTGCCGCCAGGGGCGCGCCTGGCAGGATGCCGGCTTGCCGCCGCTGACCATTTCGGTGAACGTCTCGCCGCGCCAGTTCGACGACCTGCGCCTGGAGGCGCGCGTGGCCGAGGCCTTGCAGCAGAGCGGCCTGGCGCCGCGCTGGCTGGAGCTGGAGGTGACGGAATCGCTGATCATGCGCGATGTGCAGCAAGCCGTGGCCAAGATGCGCGAGCTGGAGGCCATGGGCCTGGCCCTGTCGATCGACGATTTCGGCACCGGCTATTCCAGCCTGGCGGCGCTGAAATCCTTCCCCATCGGCCGCCTGAAGATCGACAAATCCTTCGTGCGCGACCTGGGCAACAGCGCCGATGACCAGGCCATTGCGCGCGCCATCATCTCGCTGGCCCACCAGCTGCAGCTGCGGGTGATCGCCGAAGGCGTGGAAACGGCGCAACAGTGCGAGTTCCTGCGCGCCAACGGTTGCGACGAGCTGCAGGGTTATTTGCTCAGCCCGCCGCTCGCGGCCGACGGCATTGCCGCCTTGTTGCAGGCTGGAACGGCAACGGCTTCCATTCCGCAAGCTACAAAAGCGCCGGCGGCGGCGCCCGCCCCGCTCGGCGCTTGAGGGGCGCCGGCCGGTCGCACGATAGAAAAACCTGGGTGCAATTTTATTGCATTTTGGTAAAATGTTTTGGCTAACTTTTCAAGAAAGGTATGCCCCGACATGCAGGTATCAAAACGGATTGCGGCCGCCCGGCCGCTGGCCACCACGGCCATGCACGAACGCGTTGATGTATTGAAGTTGCAAGGCGAAGACGTCATCGATTTTTCCATCGCCATCTCCCACTTCCCGGCGCCCGAGCATGTGCGCGCCGCCGTGGCCGCGGCGGTGCAGCAGCCGCTGCTGCCTTACACGGCGGTGGGCGGCGCGGCGGCCCTGCGCCAGAAACTGGCGGCCAAGGTGGGCGCCGAAAACGGCATCGCGGCCAGCGCGGCCGAAGTGATCGTCACCAATGGCGCCAAGCAGGCGCTGTACCAGTCCCTGTACGTGATGACCGATCCGGGCGATACCGTGATCGTGTTCCGTCCGCACTGGCCGGCGTATGTCGCCACCGCCCAGCTGCTGGGACTGAATATCGTGCTGGTCGACCAGCCGGCGCGCATCGACGCCGCCTTCCTGGACGCGCTGCCGCGCGCCAAAGTCCTGATCGTCAACAACCCGCACAACCCGAGCGGCAAGGTGTTTACCCGCGACGAGCTGCTGGCCGTCGCCGATTGGCTGCGCGCCCGCAGTGCCCACTGCATCGTCGACGAGAGCTATGAAAAGCTGATTTTCGAGGGCCGCCACCACAGTCTGGCGGCGCTGGCCGGGGATTGGGCCGAGATTGGCGTCGTCACCATCTTCTCGGCTTCGCAAAGCTATGCCATGATGGGCTGGCGCGCCGGCTTTGCCGTGGCCCCGGCGGTGCTGGTGAAAGCGATGGAAGCCCTGCAAGGCCCGATCACGGCCGCCGTGCCGGCCCTGAGCCAGGTGGCGGCCGAAGCGGCTTTCGCCACCGGCGACGTGCCGGAGCTGGTGGCGGACTACCGCGCGCGGCGCGATCTGGTGGTGGGGATGTTTTCTGCCGTGCCTTGGATTAAAATGACGCGTCCCGATTCCGGTCCCTATTTGTGGGGCGATATCTCGGGCTTGACCATGGACACCAACGCCTTTGCCGAAACCTTGATCGAGCAATACCGCGTCGCCATCATGCCGGGCGAGGCGCTCGGCTGCGCCGGTTTTATCCGCATCGGCTATATCGCCGACGATGTGGCCACCCTGAAGCGCGGCGTGGACGCCATCATCGCCTTGGGCAACAAGCTGGCCGCCGCCAGCCAGGCGGCCTAGGCGCCGTATGCCGATGAGCGTGTTCCGCCTGAACAGCCTGCGTGGGCGCCTGATCCTGCTGGTGGCCCTGGCGATTACGCCGATGGTCGCCATGACGGTGCTGACCGGGGTGCGCGAGCGCGAACACGCCATCGAGGTGGCGCGCGAGAACCTGCAGCGCGTGGCCAACCTGGCCGCGGCCAACGAGGCGCAATCGCTGGAGGGCGCGCGCCAGATCCTGCGCGACCTGTCCAGCGTGCCCGATGTGCTGGGCGACCAGCGCGATTGCAGCGTGCTGATGTCGGACATCCTGTCCAAGAATCTCGATTATGTGAATTTCGGCCTGATCCGGCTGAACGGCGACGTCACCTGCAGCGCCGTGGCCTCGATCGGCATGGTGAATCTGGGCGACCGCGCCCACTTCCAGCGCGCCATCAGCGAGCGCCGCTTTGTCGCCAGCAATTATGTGTTCGGCCGCGTGATCGGCAAGCATACGATCAACCTGACTTATCCCGTCATCAAGAAGGGCGAGGTGGTGGGCGTGCTGTTCGCCGCCATGGACCTGACCGAGCTGGATAAATTCGTGCTCGATGTGCAGCTCTCGCCGGGCGCGGTGCTGTGGACCGCCGATTCGCAAGGCACCATCATTTCGCGCCGTCCCGATCCCGGCCCCTGGTTCGGCAAGAAGCTGCCGGCGCCGCTGCAGAAAGGCTTGCTGCATCCGCCCAAAGCGCCGATCCTGATTGCCGACGACGATGGCGTGGAGCGCATGTACGCCTTCGCCCGCGTCGGCCGCCACGAGGTTTCCGACTACACCGTGATGATCGGCATCCCGCAGGAAGAAATCGTGGCGGCGGCCCAGCGCGACCAGTTGATCGCCACCATCGGCCTGGTGGCCACCGTCACCCTGGCCCTGCTGGCGGCCTGGTTCGGCGGCGATGTGCTGATCGTGCGCCGGGTGCAGGCGCTGGCGCGCACCGCCAACCGCATCGCTTCCGGCTCGCTCGATACGCGCACCGGCATGCAGTACGAGAACGAGGAAATCAGCGACCTGGCGCGTTCGCTGGACGATATGGCCCTGGCCTTGCAGAAGAAGGAGTGGGAGCGCGATGCCGCCGCCGCCTCGCTGCAGGCGGCCGACAAGCGCAAGGACGAATTCCTGGCCATGCTGGCGCATGAACTGCGCAATCCGCTGGCGCCGATCAGTTCCGGCGCCCAGGTGCTGAAAATGGCGCATGGCGACAACCCTTCGGTGGCGCGCACGGCCGACATCATCAGCCGCCAGGTCGAGCACATGACGCGCCTGATCGACGACCTGCTCGACGTGTCGCGCGTGACGCGCGGCCTGGTCAAGCTGAACCGCCAGGTGCTGGACCTGCGCCATGTGGTGGAGGATGCGGTGGAGCAGACCTACCCGCTGTTCAAGAGCAAGCGCCAGCAGCTCAACCTGGATTTGCCGGACGAGGCGCAGGCCGTCAGCGGCGACCATAAGCGCCTGGTGCAGGTGGTGGCCAATCTGCTCAACAACGCCGCCAAGTACACGCCCGAACACGGCCAGATCGACGTGCGCCTGCGCCGCGACGGCGAACGCGTGCGCCTGCAGGTGGAGGATGACGGCATCGGCATGACGCGCGAGCTGTGCGGACGGGTGTTCGAACTGTTCACCCAGGGCGAGCGCACCTCCGACCGCTCGCAGGGCGGCCTGGGATTGGGCCTGGCCCTGGTGCGCACCCTGGTGCTGCTGCATGGCGGCACGGTGCGCGCCGACAGCGCCGGGCCGGACCGCGGCAGCCAGTTCACCATCGAGTTGCCGGCGGCGCAGGGCGAGGTGGCGCCGGGCCTGGACCAGCCGGCGGAACACAGCCTGCCGCCGCAGCATGGCTTGCGCTGCCTGGTGGTGGACGATAATGTGGATGCGGCCCAGACCCTGGCCCTGTTCCTGGAGGCGGCCGGCCACCGTGTCTTCATCGCCCACCGCGCCACCGAAGCGATCGAATTGGCGCGCGCCACGGCGCCGCAGATCTGCTTCCTCGACATCGGCCTGCCCGATATCGACGGCTACCAACTGGCCGAGCACCTGCGCCAGTTGCCGCAGACCGGGCGCTGCCAGCTGATCGCCGTGACCGGCTATGGGCGCAAGGAAGACCAGGACCGCGCGCTGGCGGCCGGCTTCGACCACTACTTCGTCAAGCCGCTCGATACCAGCAAACTGGTGCACTTGCTTGGCGTGATGGCGGGCGAACCGGCTTGAGCGGCTTAGGCTACAATTGCCTATCTGCATTCCCAGCCCGATAAGCCCGACCAAGCCATGAGCCAACAATTCTCCGACGATATCTACACCGAACCAAGCAATGTCGACATCGACACCCTCGCCAACCTCGGCCCGCTGACGGCCATGGCCGGCATCTGGGAAGGCCAGCGCGGCCTCGATATCAAGCCCAAGGCCGACGGCCCGCGCAAGCAGGCTTTCGTCGAGCGCATCGAGCTGCAGCCCATCGATCCCGTGACCAACGGCCCGCAGCTGTTCTACGGCCTGCGCTACCTGATCATCATCAACAAGCCGGACAATGTGAAGACCTACCACGAGCAGGTCGGCTACTGGCTGTGGGAACCGGCCACCCAGACCGTGATCCAGACCCTGGCCATTCCGCGCGGCCAGATCGCGATGGCGGCCGGCACGGTGGCGCCCGACGCCAAGGAGTTCGAACTGGTGGCCAAGCTGGAATCGGACACCTATGGCATCCGCTCCAATCCCTTCCTGGAATTCGGTTTCAAGACGGTGGAATACCGCATCAAGGTGACGCAGAACGAGGACGGCAGCTGGGGTTATGAGGAAGACACGGTGATGCTCATCCGCGGCAAGGAAAGCGAGCCTTTCCACCATCTCGACCGCAACCTGCTGCACAAGGTGGCCGAGCCGACGCCGAACCCGCTGGCGCGCGCCCGCGCTTAAGGCGCCTGGCGGCGGCGCTGCCCGCGCGGGGCAGCGCCGCCGCAGGAATTTACACCAGCAGGGCGGCGTTCATCGAGGCCGCATCGGCCTTCGATTCGGCCAGCATGCGCGCCAGCTTTTCCTCATCGATGAAGAGGTCGATGATCGATTCGGAATGGGCCGGTTCCTCGCGCGGCGCGGACGGCAGCGGCGAGGCCACGGGCGCCAGATGGTTGGCCAGCAGCAGGGTGTCGAGCAGGGTGTCGGGCGGGATTTGCAGGAAGCCGTCGCGCAAGCCCTCGATGGCCGTGGCCACCGGTTCCGGGATGCCCAGCTTGTGCATCACCTCGCGCGTGATGATTTCCTCGCTGGCCGGCTGCCAGTTTTCCGGATCCGGTTCCAGCAGGCCGGGGAATTCGTCGGCGCGCGAGAGCAGATAAAAGCCGCCCACTTCATGCACGATGGCCGCGAACAGCGCGGTGTCCGGATTCACATACGTCACCTCGCGCGCGATGATGCGCGACAGGCAGGCCACATGGATGGTGTGGTCCCACAGCTGCTCGGCCATATTGCGCAATTCCGGATCGGTGATCTTGCTGCCGAACTGGCGCACCACCATGGCGGCGGCCAGCGCGAACAGATTGTGGTAGCCGATGCGCATGATGGCGGCGCGCGCATTGGTGACGACGGCGCCGCCGCTGCGGCTGAACATGGCCGAATTGGCCAGCGCCACGGTGCGCGCGGCCAGCTGCGGTTCGGCTAGCACCAGGCGGATCGCTTCATCGATAGGACAATCGGGATCGTCCAGCGCGAGTTGGACGCGCAGGGCGGCGTTGACGCTGGTGGGGAACACCAGATCGCCGCGCATTGCCAGCGCGGCTATATGCCCGAAGGCTTCCAGTTTATTCATGCCGAAAATTATACGAAGAAAACCGGGGATGGACCCCGGTTTTCTGAAAGATTTCGGGAAAAGCGGGCACTATTCCCGCTTTTGTCACCGCTTTGCCGCGTTGCTGCTTAAGCGTTGACCAGCTCGGGACGGCCCGCGCCGCTTTCTTGGCGATAGCGGCTGACCGAGAGGTCGTCGGCGCGGATGGCTGGACGCTGGGCCGAGATCAGGTCGGCCAGCAATTGGGCAGAGCCGCAGGACATGGTCCAGCCCAGCGTGCCGTGGCCCGTGTTGGTGAACAGATTGCGCAGGCCGGTGCGGCCGACCACCGGCGTGCCGTCCGGGGTCATCGGACGCAGGCCGGTCCAGAAGGTGGCTTCGGCCGTGTTGCCGGCGCCGGGGAAGAGGTCGTTGACCACCATGTCCAGCGTTTCGCGGCGGCGCGGATTCAGGTCCAGGTTGAAGCCGGCGATTTCGGCCATGCCGCCGACGCGGATGCGGTCGTCGAAGCGGGTGACGGCGATCTTGTAGGTTTCGTCCAGGATGGTCGAGGTGGGCGCCTTGCCGCCATCGACGATGGGCACGGTGATCGAATAGCCTTTCAGCGGATACACCGGGATCTCGACCAGGGGCTTGAGGAAGGCCGTCGAGTAGGCGCCCAGCGCCACCACGAAGCTGTCGCCGGTCACCAGTTCGGCGCCGCAGCGCACCCCCTTGACTTCATCGCCGCTCATGGCCAGGTTGCCGATATCGACGTTGTAGCGGAATTTGACGCCCAGTTCTTCGGCCATGGCGGTCAGGCGGGTGGTGAACAGCTGGCAGTCGCCGGTTTCATCGTTGGGCAGACGCAGGCCGCCGGCCAGTTTGTGGCGCGAGGCCGCCAGGCCGGGTTCGGCATTGACCAGCTGTTCGGGCGTCAGCAGTTCGTAGGGCACGCCGGTTTCTTCCAGCACCTGGATATCCTTGGCGGCGTCGTCCAGCTGCTTCTGGGTGCGGAACAGCTGGGTCGTGCCTTGCTGGCGGCCTTCGTACTCGATGCCGGTGGCGGCGCGCAGCACTTTAAAGCAATCGCGGCTGTACTCGGCCAGGCGTACCATGCGCTCTTTATTGACGGCATAGCTGGCGGCATTGCAGTTGCGCAGCATCTGCCACATCCACTGCAACTGGAATACGGTGCCGTCCGGGGTGATCGAGAGCGGGGCGTGGCGCTGCAGCATCCATTTCATCGCTTTCAGCGGGATGCCGGGCGCGGCCCAGGGCGAGGCGTAGCCGGGGGAAATCTGGCCGGCGTTGGCGAAACTGGTTTCGAGGGCGGGACCGGGTTGGCGGTCCAGCACGGTGACTTCGTGGCCGGCCTTGGCCAGATAGTAGGCGGTGGTGACGCCGATGACGCCACTTCCAAGAACGACGACGCGCATGTCTCTTCCTATGTATTAATTATTACTTGTGCGGGGATTTTTACTATGATAAGTTTGTTTCTCCAGTGTTTGTTACCATAAAATTAGTGATATTCATTAATAAATCATGAGAACCCAAAAGGAATCCGTGCGCGGCCTGGATAAGCTGGACCGCAAGATCCTGCGCATCCTGCAAGAGGATGGGCGGATCTCGATGAAGGACCTGAGCGAGCAGGTCGGCCTGTCGATCACGCCGGCCATCGAGCGCGTCAAGCGCATGGAGCGCGACGGGGTGATCACCGGCTACCACGCCCGCATCAGTCCGCCTGCGTTGGGGGCGACCCTGCTGGTCTTCGTGGAAATCACGCTGAACCAGAAATCGGCCCTGGTGTTCGAACAGTTCCGGCGCGAGGTGCTGCGCATTCCCGAGGTGCAGGAGTGCCATCTGGTGTCGGGCGATTTCGATTACCTGATCAAGGCGCGCATCCGCGAGATGGCCGAGTACCGCAAGCTGCTGGGCGATATGCTGCTGAACCTGCCGGGCGCGGCGCAGTCCAAGAGCTATGTGGTGATGGAAGAGATCAAGGAAACCCTGGTGCTGTCGACCGAAGCCGCGCCCTGAGCCTTGCGCCGGATCCGGATGCCATGGGCGGCGGCGCTGCCTTATACGGGTTTCGACATGGCGCCGGCCATGCCCGACGCCGGTTCCGGTCCCGTCATGCACGAAGCCGATATGAAGCTGCTGCGCAGCGAGCTGCCAGGCCTGGACGAGCGCACCCGCGCCGAAATCCAGGCCACGAAGCGCCATCATCAACGCCCGGCTATCCAGGATCTGAGTCAAACTGCAGATCGAACAGATGGCGAGCCGCCTGAGCGCCCGGATCGCCCAGTTGCGCGCCGCTATGTTCGGCTGGATGTTCGTCATGCTCCTGACCCAGCTGGGCTTCATGCTGACGGCCATGAATCTGCTGTCCTGAACTACTGTCCTGTACGGCCTTCCGCTTTTTCGCGATTCGGCTAGAATGCCAGAGACGCATTCTGGAGCGAAAGGAGAAAGCTGTGAACAGCATCTTTGGCGCTACCGTTGCCAGCGCTGCCCCCGCCGCCGTTGCCGCCATCCCCGAGCATGCGATCGACATCCGCTCGCTGGACGAGTATCTGTGTTCCGACCTGGGCTTTCATGCCAGCCTGGCGCGCGCCGTCGGCGCCGTTGCCGCCGCCGATGGCACGCTCACCCTGGCCCAGTTTGCCGCCATCACCGATATCGCCGGCGAGGGCAAGGCCTCGGCCCTGTTTACCGCCGTGGTGCTGAACGCCATCGAATCGGGCGTCACCGTGGACTGGGCGCTCGGCACCCTGGGCCGCGCCAGCGCCGATACCGACGCCGCCGCGCGCGACGGCGCCTTCGCCCTGGTCAAACCGCTGCTGGCGCTGCAGGGCAACCAGGCGCGGCCGCTGGCCCACAAGTTCGCGCGCGCCCTGAATCTGCGCCTGCGGCCCGACCAGCTGTTCGGCCTGCCGCCCGAGGATGAACGCCGCCTGCTGAACAATCTGGGCAGCCAGGCGCGCAAGCTGGTCATGGGGCGCGGCCTGGTTGACGCGGTGGCCGATTTCGGCCGCAGCACCGGCCAGGCCGAGCTGCTCGACCATGCGCGCGGCTTCAAGGGCGGCATGCTGGACCAGCAGCAGCTGCTGGCCCTGGTGCGCGAGGCGATTGCGGCCATCAGCGAGGGGATCGCCGTCTACCAGGAGAACGCCGGGCCGGTGCTGGCCTGCGAGGCGGGCGCGTCGAGCCTGCTGATGGCGGCTTCCCAGCTCAAGCGCCAGGTGCAGCAGCGGCTGGCGCTGGTCGATTCCCGCGTGGCCTATGAGCGCCGCATGCTGTGGCAGGACATCGACGATGTGGTGCACGATGCCGGCAACGCCATCGAGCTGGCCATCACCGAGCGCCTGCACACCGACCAGTGGAAGGATGAGGATGTGTGGGACAGCATCGCGCGCGACCAGTTCGGCCAGGAAATGGAGCGCCGCCTGGACCGCGTGGTGCGGCGCAAGGAGGAGGCGCTGGAGCTGCTGAACCAGGATCTGCGCCTGTTCCAGGCCGATATCCGCGGCGGCCAGTCGAACGCGCTGGAGCGCCAGCACCACGCCGCCCTGGCGCGCCTGATGCCGCGCCTGCGCATCGGCACCCGGCTGGCCAACCGCGTCGACACGGCTGCCAATGTCACGCTGATGGGCGGCGCGGTGGCGGCGGCCGGTACCGGCACCGCCCTGTACATCTTCGGCATGGCGGTGGTCTTGCCGGCCGTGGCGCCGGTGGCGCCCTTTGTCGGCGGCGCCGTGCTGCTGGCCGGCGCCTTCAAATGGCTCAACGATGGCGGGCGGCGCAAGCGCTCGGAAATCCAGGACAAACGGCGTGCCTTCGAGGAAGGCTTGCGCAAGCGCCTGAACGATGCCGATGCCGTGTTTTGCGCCCAGCTCGACCGCATTGCCGCCAGTTTCCACGAGTCGGCGGTGCAACTGCTGACGCCGCTGCTGCTGGAAGCAGAGGCGGCGGGGCGGGTGCAGAGCATGCGCAAGCGCATCGCCGACAAGGTGATCAGCCAGTCGCGGGCCGCCATCAGCCAGCTGCAAGCAGACCTGTCCCGCGCCTGATAAGATACGCTGCGTCGTCCGGCTGGTCCCGGCTGGCGCACGATCAGAGAGAAGAAGAATGAAGAAGATAGCGCAGGGTAGAAACGCGGCTGCGCGCCACAGCGCCGGCTGGGGGGCGGCGCCTTCCCGGCCGCTGGCGGCCGCGTTGCTGATGGCCGTCGGCGCGCTGCTGGCGTGGCCGGCGCAGGCCGCCGAGGACGGGCCGCCGCCGGTGCTGCCTTACCGGCCCTCGGTATCGAGTCCGGCCGCCTTGCCGGCGCCGGGCCAGCTGGAGATGGAAGTGGGTGGCCTGCGTGCGCGCGACGCGGATACGCGCCGCGCCAGCCTGCCCATGCTGCTGAAGCTGGCGTTCAATGAGGAATGGGGCGTGCTGCTGGGCGGCGAGGCCTGGATCAGCGCCCGCACGCCGGACAGCGGCCGCCAGCGCGGCGTTGGCGACCTGACGGCGACGCTGAAGCGCGCGCTGCGCCTGGACGAGGCCAGCGTGCTGGGCCTGGAACTGAGCGCCAAGGCGCCCACCGCGCGCGATGGCCTGGGCAGCGGCAAAAGCGATTACGGCTTGAACGGCATCTACAGCCGCGACTTCGGCAGCCTGCACCTGGATGCCAACCTGAACCTGCAGCGCCTGGGCCGGGTGGACGAGGGCGAGGGGCGGCTGCAGAAAGGCCTGTCGGCCTCCTTTTCTCTGCCGCTGGCCGAACGCTGGGGGGCGACGGCGGAATTGTCGGGCACGCAGCGCCATGGCGCCGGCAGCACGGCCCAGCTGCTGCTGGCCGCCGCCTATACCCCGCATGCGCGCCTGGCCTTCGATTTCGGCGTGGCCAAGGGACTCAATGCGCGCAGCCAGGACTGGTCCATGTTTGCCGGGGTGGTCTTCCCGCTGGCAAATTTCCGCTAAGGAAGCTATGTGCGCTGGCGAACATACGGACAAAAAGGGCTTTCGTTACAATGTCACAAGGGTGCACAGATGAGAACGCCCCCTGAACCAGCCACTAGTAAGATAGCCATGAAGACCCTGATCCTCGCCGCCAGCCTGCTGGCCGCCGTTTCCGCCGTACCGGCCGCCGCCGCCGATGTGGGTGTGTCCATCAATATCGGCCAGCCCGGTTTTTACGGCCGCATCGATATCGGCAATATGCCGCCGCCGCCCGTGCTGTACGCCCAGCCCGTCATCATCCAGCGCCCCGTGCGGGTGATCCGCGAGCCGCTATACCTGCGCGTGCCGCCCGGCCATGCCAAGCACTGGAGCAAGCATTGCGGCCGTTATAACGCTTGCGGCCGCCAAGTCTATTTCGTGCGCGACGACTGGTATCTGAACGATTACGCGCCGCGCTACCGTAACGAACACCACCATGAGTACCGTGAAGAGCGGCACCATGAGCCGGAGCACGGCCACGGTCACGGTCACGGTCACGGCAAGGGCCACGATAAACACGATAAGCACGACAAGGGCCACGGCAAGCATCGCGACTAAAGCCGATGCCGCCGCCATGGCCACCCACACGAAAGGAGCAAGGTTTGCATAGCAAGTTTGTGATCGTTGGGGGCGGGGCAGGCGGCCTGGAACTGGCCTGCAAGCTGGGCCGCAAGCTCGGACCCGGCCAGGTGATGCTGGTGGATAGCCGGCTTTACCATATCTGGAAACCTTCGCTGCACGAGGTGGCGGCGGGCACCCTGGACATCCACCAGGAAGGCCTGTCCTACCAGATGCTGGCGCATGATAACCACTTCACCTATGTCTACGGCCCGCTGACGGCGCTCGATGCCGCCGGCCGCAGCTTCACCGTGGGCGCCATCGATGGCGAGCACGGCGAGACCATCCTGCCGCAGCGGCAGATCGGCTACGATGCCCTGGTGCTGGCGGTCGGCAGCACCTCCAATTACTTCGGCGTGCCGGGCGCGGCCGAACACACGATTTCCCTCAACGCCACCGAGGATGCGGAACGTTTCCGCCTGACCTTGCTCAAGCTGCTGGTCAAGGCCGAGCTGGAGCAGGCCAGCCGCGCGCGCAGTGGCGTCGACGTGGTGATCATCGGCGGCGGCGCCACCGGCGTCGAGCTGGCGGCCGAGCTGCGCGAGGCCAGCGGCGTGTATGCCGCCTATGGTTTCGGCCAGCTCGATCCGCTCAAGGACGTGCGCATCACCCTGCTCGAAGGCGCGCCGCGCATCCTGGCGCCGCTGCCGGAGCGGGTGTCTTCGGCCGCGCTCAAGCTGCTGCAGCAGCGCGCCATCACGGTGGCGACCGACACCCGCGTCACTGCCATCACGGACGAGAAGGTGACGGTGCAGGGCGGGCAGGACTACGCGGCCGACATCGTGGTCTGGGCGGCCGGCATCAAGGCGCCGTCCTTCCTCGGCGCGCTGGGCCTGCCGCTGGCCAAGGGCGGGCAGATCGAAGTCGGCGGCGATCTGGCGGTGCCGGGCTTCCCCAATATCTATGCGCTGGGCGACTGCGCCCATTGCGTCGGCGCTGACGGCAAGCCGGTGCCGCCGCGCGCCCAGGCCGCCCACCAGCAGGCCGACTATTTGCTGGACACGTTTGTGCGCCAGGCCGAGGGCCGGCCGCCGCCAGCGGCGCCCTATGCCTACCGCGATTACGGTTCCCTGGTGTCGTTCGGCCCATCCACCTCGGTGGGCAGCCTGATGGGATCGCTCAAAGGCTTGAACTGGTTCGTGGAAGGCATGTTTGCGCGGCTGATGTACGTCAGCCTGCACCTGCTGCACCACCAGGCGGTGCTGGGCACGGTGCGCACCGGCGTGCTGGCGCTGGCGCGCTTCCTGATCAAGCGCAGCACGCCGCTGGTCAAGCTGCACTAGCGCCGCTGCCGGACGGCGCCGGCGGGCCTCAGGCGGCCGGCGCCGGTTTCGGCAGGATCACGGTCAGGCAGGCGCCGGGGCCGGGGGTGGCGGCCAGCAGGTTCAGGCTGCCGCCCAGGTACAGGGCGCGTTCGCGCAGGGCGCGCAGGCTGTAGCGGACGGCGCTGTCGTCCTCGCCGTCGCCGGGAAGCGGGCCGACGCCGTTGTCGCGCACGGTCAGCATGATCTGCTCATCGTTGTCATCCACGATCACCTCGATTTCGCTGGCCTGGGCATGGGCCAGCACATTGCGCAGGCCTTCTTCGAGCGTGCGCAGCAGCACCACGCTATGGCCGCGCGGGCACATCGGCTCTTCCTCGGGCAGGCTGCAGCGTGCCGTCAGTTGGTGCTGCTGGCCGAACTGTTCGACCAGCTCGCTCAACGCCACGCGCACGCCAAGAAATTCCAGCTTGTCGTTCCACAACTGATGCTGCATCTGGCGGTTGGTGTCGATGATGGTGTGCAGCAGGTTCTTCATCTGCGCCGCCCGGTCCAGCAGGGCGGGTTCCTGCGGCAGCTTGGCCGCCAGCAGGCCCAGATGCATGGTTAGCGCGGTCAGCGAGGAACCCATGCTGTCGTGCAGCTGGCGCGCCAGCAAGCGCCTTTCATTATCCCAGCAAGTGTGGACGTGGCCCAGCAGCTCGCGCAGCTGCGCCACATCGGCGCTCTCCGGGGGGAGGGGGGGTACCGGTAAGGACATAGGTCTCAAAAATAGTGGAGGTGAGTCCGGTTTGTTGTTATGGCGCGATGATACCTGAGGTTGGAAAGCAATGTCGCACTGGCGCAATAGTTAGTCCGCGCACATACAGCGCCGGCCGGAACTGGGAAGCTGGGCGCTCTTTCCACCGTTTCCGGGAGTTGTTATGAGCGCCGCCGCCAAGCAGCAGGACGTCCTGAGCCTGCTCAAGCAAGACCACGCCAATGTGAAAGCCATGTTCCAGCAGTACGAGGAATTGGGCGACCGGGCCTTTGCCAGCAAGAAAAAGCTGGCCGAGGAAATTTGCCTGGAGCTGACACGCCACGCCACGGCCGAGGAAGAGATTTTTTACCCGGCCATCCGCGCCGCCGCGCGTGAGAACGAAGATTTGATCGACGAGGCGACCGTGGAGCATGCTTCGGCCAAGGAACTGATGGCCCAGATCATGGAGGCGGATCCGCACGACGAGCTGTACGACGCCAAAGTCAAGGTGCTCAGCGAATACATCCTGCACCACGTCAAGGAAGAGGAAGGCGAAATTTTCCCCGGCGCCAAGCGGGCCGGCCTGGACCTGGTGGCGCTGGGCGGGCAGGTCGCCGCGCGCAAGGAGGAGATCGACTTTGTGCCGCCGCGGCCGTTGCCGGGCGGGGCCGCCGCGCGCAGCCAGCCGCGCGCTTGACGCGGTCCGCTTGAGCCGGCCGTGCCGCCTAGTGGCCGGCGCTGAGCGCGGCCGGGGCGCCGGCGGCGAGGGGCGCGGGGGGCTGCGTGGCCGCCGCGTCCGGCGGCGGGGGCGCCGCAGCGGGCGCCGCGCCGCCGATGGCCAGCATCAGGTTATCGATATCGACCGGTTTCACCAAGTGCATATCGAAGCCGGCGTCGAGCACGCGGCGCTGATCCTCGGCCAGGCCGTAGCCGGTGAGGGCGATCAGGCGGATATGCCGGGTGTCGGGATTGGCGCGCAGCCGGCGCGCCACCTCGTAGCCGTCGATGCCGGGCAGACCGATGTCGACCAGGGCCACGTCGGGCCGCGCGCTGGCGGCCACGGCCAGCCCCTGCGGGCCGTCGGCCGCATGGTGCACCTGATAGCCGTAGCAGCTCAGCATCATCGACATCATTTCGCGGCCGTCTTCATTGTCCTCGATCAGCAGGACGGCGGGTTTGCCTTGTTCCAGGGAGTCCATATCGCAATCTTTCGCTACAGGGAGACGTTCGGTGCGCGGCAGGCGGATGACGAAGGTGCTGCCGTCGCCGCTGCCGCCGTCGCTATGGGCGGTCACGCTGCCGCCATGCAGTTCGACCAGGCGCCGCACCAGGGCCAGGCCGATGCCCAGGCCGCCTTGCGCGCGGTCGAGCGTGCTGGTGCCCTGCACGAACACGTCGAACACATGGGGCAGCAGTTCGGGCGCGATGCCGACCCCGCTGTCGTGCAGGCTGAGCACCACGTCCTCGTCTTCCACCTCGGCCGTGACCTCGATCTGGCCGCCGGGCTGGGTGTATTTGAGCGCATTGTCGAGCAGATTGTTGAGGATCTGCTCCAGGCGCGTGGCGTCGCCCTCGACCCAGCACGGCTCGGCGGCCAGCGTGATTTCGTAGCCGGCGCTGCGCCCGGTGGTGCGGTAGGTGTCGAGGCAGCTCGACGCCAGCGCGGCCAGGTCGAGCGGCGCGCGGTTGAGCAGGATCTTGCCCGACATGGCGCGGCTCAGGTCGAGCAGGTCGTCGACGATGCGGCCCAGGTGGCCGCTCTGGCGCTGGATGATCTGCTTGGCGCGGCCGACCGCCTCGACCGACACGCCGGGCAGGCCGATCAGCGAGGCGGCGCTGCTGATGGCCGAGAGCGGGTTGCGCAGCTCATGGCCCAGCATGGCCAGGAACTCGTCCTTGGCGTGGTTTTGCCGTTCGGCCGTCTTGCGCTCCTCGATTTCGCGCATCAGGCGTTCGTTGCTGGCGATCAGGTCGGTGGTGCGCTGGCTCAGCTGGCGCGCCTGTTTCTTCAATTCCTCGTTCTTCATCGCCAAGGTGACAAAGACGGCGATCTTGGCGAACAGCACCTGCGGGATCACCGGCGTGAACAGGAAGTCGACGGCGCCTTGCTGGTAAGCCTTCAGCCGGTCCAGTTCGTCGGCCACGAAGGCGGTGATGAAGATGATGGGAATATCGGCCGAGCGCGGCCGCTGGTGGATGGCTTCCGCCGTTTCAAAGCCGTCCATGCCCGGCATATTCACGTCGAGCAGGATGACGGCGAAGTCATGCATGAGCACCTGGCGCAGCGCCTCCTCGCCGGAGCGGGCCGCCACCACTTCATAGGATTCCTGTTCCGCCCATTGCGCCAGCAAGCTCGTCAGTGCGAACAGGCTGTTGGCGTCGTCGTTGACGACCAGAATCTTGGGTTTGTCTGCTTTAGGCACTTTATCGTTCTACTTTAGTCTGCGGCCGCAACGATGCTTAGGAACAAGCATCGAGCCGATCATAGCACGGCTGATTCAAAGAAAAAAACGGCGATCCAATTGCGCGCAACGGGTGTTCGCTTCCGCACATACAGGGCGCGGGGGGCATGCCATAGTGTCACCGTGCATACAGGAAACCCACTCCGAGAAAGGACGCATCATGAATATCGATACCGTGGTAGACAAGGATTACGTCGGCAAATGCTTCAAGGACCTGGCATCGGCCCCGGTCAGCGCCTTGCGCGGCCTCAGCGGCAAGGACGCCAAAGCCTTGCAGCAAGCCTTCAATGTGACCACCGTGCGCGACCTGGCCAATCTGAACTTCGTCAAATGGGCTTGCGCCATCGCCACCCTGGCCGACGAGGAACAGGACACGCCCGCCGACAAGGCCAAGGAAACCCTGCTGGACGAGGCGGTGGAAATGACCTTCCCGGCCAGCGACCCGATCTCGGTCGACGCCGGCATCACCCGCATCGAGGTGGCGCCGGAGATGGTCGATGCGCAAGGCGACCACCAGCATGCCGGCAAGATGGAGGAGGCGGCGGACAAGGAGGCGGCCACGCACTGAGGCGCCATCCGCTGCGCGGCCACGGGTTGCCGCGCCCCGCGCCGAGGCGGGCGTCGCATCAGGCGGCGCTGCCGACGGCCGCCTGCGCCGCCTGGTGGCGCGCACTGGCGGCCGGCAGCGGCTGGGCATGCACCTGGGCCTTGTGCAGGGCCGAGGCGGCGCAGAAACGGTTCTTGCCGGAGCGCTTGGCTTCGTACAGGGCGTTGTCGGCGGCATGGATGATCTGCTCCACCGTGCCGGCGTCTTCCGGATAGAGGGCGATGCCGATGCTGGTCGACAGGCTCAAGGTCAGGCCATTCACCTGGTACGGTTCGGCCACCACTTCAATCAGCTTGGAGGCCGGTTCCTGGGCGTCGCCCAGGCCGCCCACTTCGCCCAGCACGATCACGAATTCATCGCCACCCACGCGCGCCACCGTGTCCTCCTTGCGCGAGGAGCCGACCAGGCGCTGCGCCACCTGTTTCAGGATTTCGTCGCCATAGGCATGGCCATGGGTGTCGTTGATGGCCTTGAAGCCATCCAGGTCCAGGTACATGACGGCCGCCTTGCGCTGGTGGCGCGCGGCGTGCTGCAGCGTGGTAGCGATGCGATCTTCCAGCAGGCGGCGGTTGGGCAGGCCCGTCAGCGGGTCGTGCAGGGCCAGCTCCTGCTGCTGGCGGCTGTACTGGGCCAGTTCCTTGTACAAGAGGCGCACTTCGAGCATATTGTGGATGCGCTTATGCACTTCGAGCAGGTCGAAGGGCTTGCTGATGAAGTCGCGCGCGCCCGCTTCCAGCGCGGCGATCTTGAAGCTGGGCTGGGCGGTCAGGGCCAGCACCGGCAGATAGCCCTGCTGCTCGATTTCCTTCAAGCCCTTCATGACCTGGAAGCCGTTCAGTTCCGGCATCTGCAAGTCCAGCAGGATGAGGTCGTAGCAATGCTGGCGATGCAGGGCGCACACCTGCTCGGGCAGCATCGTCGCCGTGACATTGGTGTAGCCGGCATCGCGCAGGATTTCGAGCATCAGCTCGATATTGTCGGCGCAGTCGTCCACTACCAGGATCTTGGCGTTCAGGATCTCATCTGGACTGGGCATAGTGTTCTCGCATCGCTTCTTTCATCTACCGCGGCCGAGGCCGTGGTGGGAAACTCAAAGTGTAGCGCGCCGGTTTCCCAGGCGGCGCACCTCAGTCTTTGCAGTGTAGCAAAGAGTGAACAAGTTGCTTGTAGGACATTGCCGCGTGTTTGAGTAGGAGCTGCAGAAACAATTATAAATTATTTAATAACAAGCCGTGTAATTAAGCTATGGCGTCTCAAGCCAGGGCGGGTGGCGCCGCGCGTCCCGCCTGGCGCGCCGCCAGCGCCACGGCGGTCAGCAGCTGGGCCGGCTCGACCGGCTTGGCCAGGTGGTCGAGGAAACCGCTTTCCAGCGCGTGCAGCCGGTCTTCCGAGCGGGCGAAGGCGGTCAGCGCGATGGCCGGCAGTTGGCCGCCGCGCGCCGCGCCGAGGGCGCGGATGCGCGCCAGCAGTTCGAAGCCGTCGGTCCCGGGCATGCCGATATCGGTGAGCAGCAGGTCGAAGCGCTGGCGCCGCGCCAGCTTCAGCGCCTCGGCCGCGCTGGCGGCCAGCGTGACGCTGGCATGGTTATCATTCAGTATACGCTGGATCAGCTCGCGCGCATCGGCTTCGTCGTCCACCACCAGTACGCGCAGGCCGCCCAGCTCGCGGCTGTCGGGCAAGGCCGGGGCGGCCGGCGGCTGCGGCGCCGGCGGCCGCGCCGGGCGCACCGGCAGGGCCGGGCCGGAAGCGAGCGGCAGGCGCACGGTGAAACTGGCGCCGCTGCCGGCGCCGGCGCTGGCCGCCGCCACCGTGCCGCCATGCTGTTCGACCAGGTGCTTGACGATGGACAGGCCCAGGCCCAGCCCGCCGTGGCGGCGTGTGGTCGAGGCGTCGGCCTGGCGGAAGCGCTCGAACACATGGGCCAGGAATTCGGGCTGGATGCCGATGCCGCTGTCGCTGATGACGATCTCGACCTGGCCGCCCGCCAGGCCGACGCTGAGCTTGATCGCGCCGCCATGGGGCGTGAACTTGAGCGCATTGCTGAGCAGATTCCACATCACCTGCTGCAGACGGCTGGGATCGGCCGCCACCAGCACGCTGGCCTGGTAATCGCGCTCGATGCGGATCTGCTTGGCCTCGGCTGCCGGCCGCACGGTCTCGATCACGGCGTCGAGGATGGTCAGCGGCGAGATGCGCTGCATGTCGAGCTGCACCTTGCCCGAGGTGATGCGGCTCATATCGAGCAGGTCCTCGATCAGCTGGGCCTGGGCGCGCGCATTGCGTTCGATGGTTTCCAGGCCGCGGTTCAGGTCGCTCAGGTCGCGGCTGCCGCGCCGCAAGACCTGGGCCCAGCCCAGGATCGCCGTCAGCGGCGTGCGCAGCTCGTGCGACAGGGTGGCCAGGAATTCATCCTTCATCTGGCTGGTGCGCTCGGCCTCGGCGCGCGCGCTGCGTTCGCTGTCGAGCAGCAGGCGGCGCTCTTCGGCGGCGTGGCGCATGGCTTCGTTGAGGCGGGCATTGTCCAGGGCCACGCCGGCCTGGGCGGCGAAACCGGCGACGATGCGCTCGGTACGCGCGCCGAACATGTCCGGTTCCGGATGGCCGAAGAAGAGGGCGCCCAGCACCGCGCTGCTGCCCGAGCGCACCGGCAGCGCCAGATAGCTGCGCAAGGCCGGGTCGTCCGGCGCATCCGCGCTGCGCATGATGGCGGCGCCGCGCAAGACCGGCGCCAGCAGCGCGGCGGCGCGGCGCAGCGGCAGGCGGCGGAAGGCGTCGGGCGCCTGGCCGGCCACGGTGTAGAGCGGCGCACCGCCTTCGTCGCGGTAATAGAAGGCGGCAAAGCGCGCGCCGCTGATGTCGGCGGCCGCGGCGGTCACATCCTGCAGCAGGGGGCGTAGTTCGCGCCGCTGCGCCAGCGCATTGCCGGTGCTGTTCAGCACTTCGAGCATCTTGCTTTCCTCGCGCAGCGCTTCCTGCACGCGCTTGACCTGGTCGACATCGGTGCTGGTGCCGAACCAGCAGCGCAGCTGGCCGGTGCTGTCGCGCACGGGATTGGCGCGCGTCAGGAACCAGCGGTAATGGCCGTCGGCGCCGCGGATCGGGAATTCCATTTCGAACGGCGTGCCGCTGCGCAGCGAGGCGCGCCAGCGCTCTTTCATGGCGGGCAGGGATTCCGGTTCGTACACCTGTTCCCAGCCGTGGTTCAGGACCTGGTCGGGCGTGGTGCCGGTGTATTCATACCAGCGCTCGTTGTACCACACCATATTGCCGTCGAAGTGAGCGATCCAGGCCAGCTGGGGAATCGAGTTGGCCAGGGCGCGCAACTCATCCTGGCTGTGGCGCAGCGTGTCCTCGGCCGCCTTGCGCGTGCTGACGTCCTGCACCATGCCGGTCATGCCGAGCAGCTCGCCGCCCTCGCCATAATTGAAACGGCCCGCCACACGCAGCCACAGGCGCTCGCCGCTGCTGTGCTGGACCCGGCATTCGGTCTGGAAATCGCTGGCGCCGGCGCGCGCTTGCTGGAAGGCTTGCCAGACGGCATCCCAGTCTTCGTGCAGCACGCGCTCGCGCAGGGCGGTCCAGGGGATGGGCGTTTCTTCGGGCAAATCGAAGAGGGCGGCGGCGCGCTGGCCGAGCACGACGCTGCGGCTATGCATATCGCCGCTCCAGTCGCCGAGCTGGCCGGTGCTGAGCGCCACCTGCAGGCGCTTGCTGCTGTCGCGCAGGGCGCGTTCATCGTCCTTGCGCCGGGTGATGTCCTGGATATAGGCGGTCAGGCCTGCGCTGGAGGGAAAGGCGCGCACCTCGAGCCAGCGCGCGCGCGGCCCGTAGTACAGCTCGAAACTGACGGTCTGCTGGGCCGCCAGCGCGTGGCGGAAGCGTTCTTCCAGTACGGTGTGGCGCAGGGCGGGAAATTCCTGCCACAGGTTCTTGCCCAGCGGCGCGGGACGCTCCGGCGTGCGGGCCTGGATCAGGTCTTCGGCACGCGCATTGAGATAGGTGATATTCCACTGCGGATCGAGCACGGCCAAGCCATCGGTAATGCTGTCGAGCACCGTGTGCAGCTGGGCGGCCGATAGCTGCAAGCCGCCCGCCGTCGCGGGCGGCGACGATGGCGCGGAGCGGCGGGTGGATGGGCTTGGTGGACGTGGTCGGTAGCTCATGCAGTTTCACGCGGTACCGGCGCGCTCTCTTCGCCGCGCCGTGCGACCATTGTAGCTGCGGCCTTGCCAGAGGGGCCACACCGTTGCGGCCGTTACACACCGACAAGCGGTAGCTGGCGCAGTTTCAGCGCGCCGGCGGCGCCAGGCGCGCCAGCGCCGTCTGCAACTGCTCGATATCGTAGGGCTTTTGCAGGGACAGGGCCGGGAAGTCCAGTTGTTGCAGCAGGGCCTGGCCGTAGCCCGAGGCGAACATGATTTTCAGGCCGGGCTGGCGCTGCAAGGCCAGGCGGCCCAGTTCCACGCCCGACATGCCGGGTAGGCTGATATCGCTGAACAGGATGTCGAAGCGGGAAGCGTCCAGCCGCTGCAAGGCGTCTTCGGCGCGCGCCACAGCCTGCACCTGGTGGCCGAAGGTTTGCAGCATTTCGCACACCAGGTATTGCGCATCCAGATTGTCCTCGACCACCAGGATGCGCAGGCTGGCCTGCGCTTGCGCCGCCGCGGCAGCGGCCGACAGCGGCGCCGCTTCGCGCAGGGCGCACAGAATGCCGTCGACGCCGCCTTCGGCATTGCGCAGCGGCGTGTAATACAGGTCGAGGCTGGCGCTGGCCGGTTTGCCGCCGCGCCACAGCTGCAGGGCCTGGGCGCGGAAGGCCAGGGCGCGCCCATCCCACACCTGTTCCAGCGCCGCCGGATTCCAGCTCCACGCGGCCGGCAGCATGGACGGCACCGTGCCGCCCGGCGCCTGCAGCGAGGGCGGGCCGGCCAGCTCTATATAGGCATCGTTGCACAGCATGACCCGTTGCCGGCCCCACATCAGCAGCATGGGTTGGGGGCTGTTGAGCATGATGTCCACGCTCAGGCGCAGGGTGTGGGGCCAGTGGGCCGGTTGGCCGAGGGGGCTGCGCGACCAGTCGCAGGCAGCCAGTTTGTCTTCTCCAGTCATTCTTCCATCATTATAAAAACGCAAACTGAGGGAAATCGTACACCAATCCACCCACTCTGCCGTTGAAAAATTCTTTTACTTCACTCTGGACAAGAGGGCAAAGCCTCCCTATAATCTTGCTTCTTTCGCGAACAACGTTACGAAAGAAAGCAAGAAGCAGGTGGTTTTGCAGTATTGCTTAAGCGGCTGTAGCTCAGCTGGATAGAGTACTTGGCTACGAACCAAGGGGTCGTGGGTTCGATTCCTGCCAGCCGCACCAGAATTTGCAGTAAGACTTGCCGCTGTCGAGCGACGGGTTGAAGTAAAAATAGCAGGGTTTGAAGTATTGTAAAGCGCCTGTTATTATTGTGAGAAGTTTTTGCGGCTGTAGCTCAGCTGGATAGAGTACTTGGCTACGAACCAAGGGGTCGTGGGTTCGATTCCTGCCAGCCGCACCAGATTGTGTAGTAAGACCCGCCGCTGTCGAGCGATGGGTTGGAAGTGAAAGTTTTGCGGCTGTAGCTCAGCTGGATAGAGTACTTGGCTACGAACCAAGGGGTCGTGGGTTCGATTCCTGCCAGCCGCACCAGTAGTAGGAAAAAAAGGGTCAGCGTGAAAACGCTGGCCCTTTTTTCTTTTCGCCTTCAGCACAGTGACTTTTCATAGGGAATTTTCCCTATCCTGCTCGATATTTCTTCCAATTTCTGAATATTGCTTAAAAGAATAAAGTGAAGCCGTAAAACTACGGAGCTTCACATGAGCAATCAAGCCAATCTCTCCCGGCGCTTCTTCCTGAGCGCGCTGCCTGCCGTGACGGCGGGCCTGGCCGCCACCGCCACCACTGCCGAAGCCGCGCCCGCCGGCCAGGGCACGCCGCACTGGGGCATGCTGGTCGATACCCGCCGCTGCATCGCCTGCCAGGCCTGCACCATCAGCTGCTCGATGGAAAACGACCTGCCCATCGGCCAATTCCGCACCACCGTCGCCACCTATGCCGTGCGCAGCGAAACCGGCCAGTCCGGCCTGGCCGTGCTGCCGCGCCTGTGCAACCACTGCGAAGAGCCGCCCTGCATCCCGGTCTGTCCGGTGAGCGCCACCTACAAGCGCGAGGACGGTATCGTGCTGGTCGACGGCGACCGCTGCGTCGGCTGCGCCTACTGCGTGCAAGCCTGTCCGTATGAGGCGCGCTTCATCAACCACCATACCGGCAAGGCCGATAAATGCACTTTCTGCGTGCACCGCGTGGATGTCGGCTTGCTGCCGGCCTGTGTGGAAACCTGCGTCGGCGGCGCGCGCATCTTCGGCGACGTGAATGATCCGAACAGCGAAATCAGCCGCCGCCTGAAGGAAGCCGAAGGCCAGGTCAGCGTACTGAAACCGGAAGCGGGTACCAAGCCGCACGTCTTCTACATCGGCCTGGATAAGGAATTGGCCGGCCGCGTCGACGGCGATTCCGCCGCCGACATGATGTGGCGTCCCGAAATGCAAGGAGCATGAATATGAGCAGCAGCGTGAATTCCATCGTCGAAGTGCTCGGCTTTGCGCGCGAGCCGGGCTGGCTGCCCTGGGCCGTGCAGTACTTCTTCCTGATCGGCCTGTCCACGGCCGCCCTCTTCCTTTCGCTGCCAGGCCTGGTGTGGCACCGTCCCGCCTGGCGCGGCATCGGTCGCCGCGCCTTGCTGGCAGCCTTGGTCTGCGGCCTGGGCGCGCCGGTCGCGCTGCTGGCCGACCTGCACCAGCCGGGCCGCTTCATGAACTTCTATCTGCACCCGAACCTGGGATCGTGGATGGCCTGGGGTTCTTTCTTCATTCCCCTGTACCTGTTCGGGCTGGCGCTGTATGCCTGGCTCTGCCTGCGTCCCACGCTGGCGAACATCGCGGCGGAAGCGGACACGCCGCCGCGCATGGCGTCGCTGTACCGCTGGCTTGCCTACGGTGGCCATGACAATGCGGGCGCCATCCGCCTGGCCGCCCTGGTGGCCGCGCTGGGTGCTGCCCTGATCCTGCTCTACACCGGCATGGAAGTGATGGTGGTGCGCGCCCGCGTGCTGTGGAACAGCGCGCTGCTGCCGCTGCTGTTCGCCCTCAGCGCCTTCACCGGCGGCCTGGGCATCATCGCCCTGTTTGAAGGACTGGCGCGCCAGCGCGCGTCGGCGCCGCTGCTGAACCGCTGGCTGGGGTACAGCCAGTGGGCCACCCTGCTGCTGCTGGGCGCCTGGTTCGGCGCCGGCATCAGCGGCCTGTCGCCGGCGGCGGCCGGCACGCTGGAGGCCGTGCACGGTTCGCGCGGCTGGCTGCAAACCTTGGCCTGGCTGCTGGCCAGCGTCCTGGTGCTGCTGTGGGTGGCGCGCTACCGCAGCCATAGCCTGTTGCTGCCTGCCGTCCTGGCGCTGCACAGCGCCTGGCTGCTGCGCTGGATCGTCTTCATGGGCGGCCAGAGCATCCCCAAACTGGGCGCCACCGGCTATCCCTATGTGCTGAGCATGCGCCCCGACAGCCTGGTCGGCATCATCGGCACCGCCGGCCTGTGCTTCGCCATCTATATCGTGCTGACCAGCTTTATGCGCTGGGACGAAACAGTCAAAGCCTGAGAAAGAGCATCATGAAAAATATCAGCAAACGCCGTACCATCCTGGCAGCGGGCGGTGTCGCCGCCTTCGCCGCCGGCTTTTCCGAAACCGCCGGCCGCATGGTGGGCAAGCTGGCCGGCCACGACAAACCGAAACACCGCGTCGCCGGTGATGCGCCCGAACCGGAATTCCGCATCGATGCGCAAGGCCATCTGTCGGTGAACCCGGCGCAGCAGGTGAGCTACACCACCTGCCTGGGCTGCACCACCATGTGCGGCGTGCGCGTGCGCATCGAACGCGCTTCGGGCAAGGTGCTGCGCGTGACCGGCAATCCTTACAGTCCTTTGTCCACCGATCCGCATCTGCCGATGAAGGCCAGTGTGCGCGACAGCTTCAAGTCGCTGACCGCCTTTGAAGGCAAGGGCCTGGCGGGCCGTTCCACCGCCTGTGGCCGCGGCAATGCCGTGGCCCAGCAGATCGATTCGCCCTACCGCGTGCTGACGCCGATGAAGCGCGTCGGTCCGCGCAATAGCGGACGCTGGGAACCGATCTCCTTCGAGCAGCTGGTGCGCGAAGTGGTGGAGGGCGGCGATCTGTTCGGCGAAGGCCGAGTGGAAGGCCTGGGCAGCCTGCGCGACCTGAAAACGCCGATCAATGCCGACAAGCCGGAACTGGGACCGCGCGTGAACCAGGTGGCCGTGCTGTCCAGCGTGAACGATGGCCGCGAAGGCTTTGCGCGCCGCTTCTTCCAGCAGGCTTACGGCACCATCAACTTCTTCGGCCACGGTTCGTATTGCGGCGGCGCTTACCGCTCCGGTTCCGGCGCGCTGTTCGGCGACCTGAAGAAAATGCCGCACTGTAAACCCGATTTCAGCAACGCCGAATTCGTGCTCTTCGTCGGCACCGCGCCGGGCCAGGCCGGCAATCCCTTCAAGCGCCAGGGCACGCTGATCGCCAAGGCGCGCACCGAGGGCAAGCTGTCCTATGTGGTGGTCGATCCGGTGCTGAACCACTCCAGCAACCGCGCCAGCGGCGACCGTGGCCGCTGGCTGCCGATCCGTCCCGGTACCGATGGTGCGCTGGCCATGGCCATCATGCGCTGGCTGTTCGAGAACGAGCGCATCGACAGCCGCTTCCTCGGCTTCCCCAACGCGGCGCTGGCGAAAGAGAATGGCGAGCCATCGTTCAGCAATGCCACCCATCTGGTGGTGGTGGAGCCGGGCCATGCGCGCCAGGGCCGCATGCTGCGCGCTTCCGACCTGGGTGTGGCGGTGGAAGAGGAGCAGCGCTACAAGGAAGGCGATGCCTTCGTCTGCCTCGGCGCGGACGGCAAGACCGTGCTGCACGATCAGGCCAAGGCGGCGGCCCAGCTCTTTGTCGACACCCGCCTGCTGGTGGACGGCAAGGAGCTGCATGTGAAATCCTCGCTGCAGCTGCTGCGCGAAGAGGCGATGCGCAAGGAGATGCCGGCATATGCCGATGCCTGCGGCATTCCGGCCGCGACGCTGGCGGCACTGGCGCAGGAACTATCCTCGCACGGCAAGCGCGCTTCGGTGGTCGCCCACGGCGGCATGATGAGCGGCAGCGGTTTTTACAATGCCTATGCGCTGATGAGCATCAACCCGCTGCTGGGCAATGTGAACTGGAAGGGTGGCTTCGTCGCCAACGGGGGCGGCTTCAAGGACGATGGCAGCGGTCCGCGCTATAACCTGGAAACTTTCGCGGGACAGGTCAAGCCTTCCGGCCTGCCTCTGGGGCGCAATGTCCCGTATGAGAAAACCTCGGAATTCGCGGCCGGCAAAGCCAAGGGCAAACCCTATCCGGCCAGCGCGCCGTGGTTCCCGAACGCCTCGGGCCTGACCACGGAGCTGCTGCCGGGCGCGATGCAAGGCTATCCGTATGGGCTGAAGGCGCTGGTGCTGTGGTCTTCCAATCCCCTGTACGGCATTCCGGGTCTGCGCACGCGGCTGGCGCGCGACATCGCCGATCCGAAGAAGCTGCCACTGATTATCTCGGTCGATCCCTTCATCAACGAAAGCAATGCCTATGCCGACTACATCATCCCCGACTCGCTGATGTACGAGAGCTGGGGCTGGGTCGCCGCCTGGAACGGCGTGCCGACCAAGGCCATGGGCGCGCGCTGGCCGGTGATCGAACCGAAGGCGCAGAAAGGACCGGACGGCCGTCCCGTCGGCATGGAGACCTTCTTCATCGCGCTGGCGAAAGCCATGAAACTGCCCGGTTTCGGCGCCGGTGCCCTGAGCGACGCCGAGGGCAACAGCTATGCGCTGGAAGGACCGGAAGACTGGTACCTGCGCGCCGGCGCCAACGTGGCCTGGCTGGGCAAGGAACCGGTGCCGGATGCGACGGCGGAAGACCTGCTGCTGTCGGGTGTGGAACGTCTGCGTCCACTGCTGGAGAAAACGTTGAAGCCGGAAGAGGTGACGAAGGTCGGCTTCCTGTACAGCCGCGGCGGACGCTACCAGCCGGGCAAGGATGCGTATGACGAGGAGAATCCCGAGTGGATGCGCAACCCGATGAAAGCCATGTGCCATCTATGGAACGAGAACGTGGGCGGCTCGAAGAACAGCCTGTCCGGCAAGCGCAATACCGGCTGCGGCACGTGGAAGGAACCGGCCTTCGCCGACGGCACGCCGATGCGCAAGCTCTACCCGCTGAAGGAATGGCCATTGGAGCTGATCAGCTACAAATCGGCGCTGCAGAATCCTTACTCGATCGGCGCCACGCGCCTGCTCTCGGTGCATCCCGAAAATCCGGTGCTGATCCACCCCGACGATGCGGAGCGCATGCACCTGCAGATGGGCGACCTGGCTGAAATCAGCACGCCGGACGGCAGCCTGAAAGCGCGCGTCATGATCCATGCCGGCATCACGCCCGGCGTCGCTGCCTTCGAGCACGGCTTCGGCCACCGCGAACTGGGAGCGCGGTCCCACCGCATCGGCGGCGAACGCCAGCCCGAAAACCGCAAGCTGGCGGCCGGCGTCAACCTCAACGACATCGGCATCATGGACCCCACCCGTCCGGACAAAGCGCCCTGGGTCGACGCCATCTCCGGCACCTCGGTCCGTAACGGCCTGCCCGCCAAGCTGCGCCGCGCCTGATCCGCCGCTTGATCCATCTTAAAAAATCCACCTCTGGTGCCTAGGCGGCCCGCCTGGCACCAGGGTGGACTTTTTTGATTGGCGTAAAGCGGTGGGGTCAGTTGAGGGCGCTGGGGTCGGCGCGCAGCATGAGACGGGCCAGTTCGGCGGCGGAGGAGAGGCCGGCTTTTTCCATGACGTGCTGGCGGTGGATGTGGACGGTCTTTTCGCTGATGCCCAAGGTGGCGGCGATCAGCTTGTTGGGTTGGCCCAGGGCGACCAGGCGCGCAACTTCGCTTTCGCGCGGCGAGAGGGCGGCCAGCATGTCCAGCGCTTCCTGGCGGATGCGGGCTTCCTGCAGGGTTTCGGCGCTGCGGCGCACGGCGGCGGCGACGGCGTCCAGCATCAGCTGGTCCTTGAAGGGTTTTTCGATGAAGTCGGCGGCGCCGGATTTCATGGCTTGCACGGCCATCGAGACGTCGGCATGGCCGGTCATGAAGATGATCTGCAGCTCGATGCCGCGTTCCTGCAAGACCTGCTGCAGTTCCAGTCCGCTCATGGCGGCCATGCGGATGTCGAGCAGCATGCAGCAGGGCTGCTTGTTCAGCGGCGGGTCCAGCGTGTCGCACACTTCGAGAAATTCTTCGGCGGAGGCGTGCAGGCGCACGTTCCAGCCCACCGATTCAAGCAGGAAGCGCAGCGAGCGGCGCAGGCCGGGGTCGTCGTCAACAACGTGGACAAGACACTGATGGGGTGGAAGATTCATGGCAGGGTAGTGAGAAAATAAAGCGCATGCCGCAGCCGTCCGGATTGGTTTCGGCCCATAGGCGGCCGCCATGCGACTCGATGATGGTTTTGCAGATCGACAGGCCGAGGCCCAGTCCATCGGGCTTGGTGGTGAAGAAAGGCTGGAACAGCTGCTCTCGCTGCTCCTCCGGCAGGCCGGCGCCCTGGTCGATTACCTGCACCAGGGTGCGTTTGTCGGCCGCGCCGATTTCGACGCGGATGCCCTGGCGTTCGGCGGGCAGGCCACGGCCCGCGTCGATGGCGTTCTTGATCAGATTGAGCAGCACTTGCTGGATCTGCGGACCGTCGGCCAGGGCGCAGCAGCCGCCCGGCGTGCGGCTCTCGATCGCGATGTCGGGCGCGTTGGCGAGCATGCCGCTGACCAGGCGCTTGGCTTCATGCGCCAGCGGCGTCAGCGCCAGCGGTTCGCGCACCGCGCTGCGCTTCTTGGCGAAGTGACGGATGCGCTGCACGATGCCGCCCGCGCGTTCGGCTTCGCTGACGATTTCGGAACAGGCTTCGGTGATCGCCTCCGGCGTCAGCTTGCTGTCGGACTGGCGCCGCAGCACGCTGCGCGCGTAGTTGCCGATGGTGGTCAGCGGCTGGTTGATTTCGTGCGCCAGATTGCCGGACAGTTCGCCCAGCACGGAGAGCCGCGACAGGTGTTCCATCTGTTCCTGGCTGTCGCGCATGCGCGCCTCGGCTGCCTGGCGCGCGCGCAGCGATTCACGCAGCTCGGCGGTGCGGCGGTGCACCAGCTGTTCGGCGCGCACGGTATGCACGATCCATGCGGCCACCAGCGCGGTCAGGCCCAGCAGCCAGGGCCAGAAGCGGCGCGCCAGGCCGCCTGGCGTGATTTCGCGCAGATAGGCGTAAGGGCCGGCGCGCAGCTCGCGGTACAGCTCATGCACCGGCTGGTAATCGGCCGGCACCGACCAGCTCATGCCGCTGGCGCTGGCGGGCATGGCCAGCAGCGCCTGGGCGACGGCTTTGGCCAGCACCGGGTCGGTCTGGCGCGTGACGGCCACCGGCCAGTCGGGATACAGGGCGGTCGAGACGGCGCAGGGCAGGCCGCTTTCGCGGCGTGGCGAGAGCACGCGGAAATCGGCCATGCGCAGCTGTCCGCGCGCTTCCATCTGCTCCAGGAAGCAGCTGCGCACAATGCCCGCATCCACCATGCCGCTGCGCACCGACTGCACCACATTCATCATGGGCAGGCCGACAAAGCGCAGCTCCTGCAGATCGGATTCCATATCGATGCCGAAGCGCAGCAGCTCGCGCGCGGCCACCAGGTAGCCGCCGAAAGCCTCAGGCGCCACGGCGGCCACGCGCTTGCCATCGAGTTCGGTCAGTTCGCGCAGCGGCGAATCGCTGGCGCGCACGATGATGGCCGAGCCGCTGGCATGGCCGGCGCGCACGCCAGGCATGGACTCCAGCGTGGCGATGCGGCTCAAGCCGAATTCGGCTTCCATCGTGACGTAGTAGCCGGGATTGGTGATCACCAGGTCGACCTGGCGGTCGGCAATCGCCTTGCGCATGCCCGCCGCGTCGTAGCTGTGCATCTGGAAGCGGTGTTCGGGCAGGCTGTGGTTCAGATACGAGATCAGCGGCGACCAGTCGGAAACGGCCGCGTATTCGCCCTGATAGGCAAAGACGCCGATGTTGACATCGCGCGCAAACGCGCTTGGGACAAGGCAGGCAGCCGCGACCAGACTCGCCACGGGCCGCCGCCAACAAGACGGGAGGAATCGCATAAGTGGCGATAGTATACCTTTATTGGCGGCGTCTGATCTGCCTCATCATTGCATCTGGCTGCGGCGGGCACACTTGGCCCAGAGATAGCAGTTGGCAATTGCCGCGAAATATCCGATGATTTGTCGAAACAAGACAAACGCGGAGCAAGCATGTCCCTCATCACCTGTGTCGAAGACCTGCGCCGGCTGGCGCAACAGCGCGTTCCGCGCATGTTTTATGACTATGCCGACTCCGGCTCCTGGACTGAATCCACCTACCGCGCCAACTGCAGCGATTTCGAGCGGATCAAGTTCCGCCAGCGCGTGGCCGTCAATCTGGAAAACCGCTCGCTGCAATCGGAGATGGTCGGCCAGCCGGTCAGCATGCCGGTGGCGCTGGCGCCCACCGGCCTGACCGGCATGCAGCACGCCGACGGCGAAATCCTGGCCGCGCGGGCCGCCGAGCAGTTCGGCGTGCCGTTTACGCTGTCCACCATGAGCATCTGCTCGATCGAGGATGTGGCGGCCCACACCAGCAAGCCGTTCTGGTTCCAGCTGTATGTGATGAAGGACCGCGGCTTTATCGAGCGCCTGATCGAACGCGCCAAGGCGGCGCGCTGCTCGGCCCTGGTGCTGACCCTGGACCTGCAGGTGCTGGGCCAGCGCCACAAGGATTTGCGCAATGGCCTGTCGGCTCCGCCCAAGCTGACCATCGCCAACCTGCTGAATATGGCCGGCAAGCCGCGCTGGTGCCTGGGCATGCTGGGCACCAAGCGGCGCTACTTCGGCAATATCGTCGGCCATGCCGGTTCGGTGTCGGATATGTCGTCGCTGGCGGCGTGGACCAGCCAGCAGTTCGACCTGACGCTGTCGTGGAAGGATGTGGAATGGATCAAGCAGCGCTGGGGCGGCAAGCTGATTTTGAAAGGCATCATGGATGCGGAAGATGCGCGCCTGGCCGCCGCTTCCGGCGCCGATGCGCTGATCGTGTCCAACCACGGGGGACGCCAGCTGGACGGCGCGCAATCCTCGATCGGTGCCTTGCCCGCCATCGTGGATGCGGTGGGCAGCCGGATCGAGGTGCATATGGATGGCGGCGTGCGTTCCGGCCAGGATGTGCTCCGCGCGCTGGCCTTGGGCGCGCAAGGCGTGTATATCGGCCGCCCCTTCCTGTACGGCCTGGGCGCGATGGGCGGGCAAGGCGTGACGCGCTGTCTCGAAATCATCCATAACGAGCTGGATCTGACCATGGCTTTTTGCGGCTTGCGCGATGTACGCCAGGTGGACCGAAAAATCCTGCTTGGCGAAGGCCGTGCCATAGCGTGACAGCGGTACAATGGCGGCATCACTTCTGAGCGGAGCCGGACATGAACACTGAAATACTGCACCGGGGTACCCGTATCATTACGCTGGAACAAGGCGAGCAGGTGCTTGCGCAATGCAATCCCGGCGATATTGCCATCGTGCGCGACGCCGCCGGCTGGTGGACCGTCTTTGTCGGCGACGACGGCGAGACGGAACGCTATGACATTCCTTTTGATAGCTACGACAAGGCCTTGTGGTCGGCCAAGGCGGCCGCTGAATTCGCGGGGGAATAAGCGCTAGCGCGGCAGCAGGCTGCGCGCGTTCGCCTCATTAAGTCGTTGGCGTGCATCGGCAAATATCCGTAGAATGGGTTTATCCCAGCTCAACGATTTGTCATGGATGCCAAGCAAACCCTGATTCTGGTAATCGAAGACGACGAGCATATCGGCCAGATCCTCATTTATATGCTGGAACGGCAGGGTTACCGCACCCTGCTGGCGACCGATGGCCTGGCCGCGCGCAAGGCCATCGAGGACGCGGACGAGCTGCCCAGCCTTGTGCTGCTGGACGTGATGCTGCCTTATATCGATGGCTTTGAAGTGGTGCGCCTGATCCGCGCCCGCCCCGAGTGGAAGGATGTGCCGGTGCTGATGCTGACCGCCAAACACACCGAACAGGATATCGTGCGCGCCCTGGACGCGGGCGCCAACGATTATGTGGTCAAGCCCTTCCAGCCGAACGAATTGCTGGCGCGCGTGCGGCGCTACCTGCGGGAGCAGCAATGAGGCGGGCGGCGCTGGCCCGGTTGGCCCTGGTGCTGCCGGTCTTTGCCGCTCACTTTAGCGTCCAAGCCGACGAGACGCCGCGCAGCACCATTGGCCTGGCCGGCGGCAAGGAGCATTTGAGCAACGGCTCGCCTGACTGGCGCGAGAGCAGCCTCCAACTTGATTATGGCCTGGCGCCGCGCCAGAGCGTCGGCCTGGGCCTGACCCGAACGCGCCGTTTTGGTCTTAACGATACGCAAATCAATGCCGGCCTGGTCACGCCGCTGAGCGCCGCCCTGGTGCTGTCGCTGGAGGCGAATGCCAGCAGCAGCCACCATGTGCTGGCGAAGAATGCCTTGGGCGGCGCGCTGCAATACGAATTTGCGCGCGGCTGGCTGCTGCATGGGGGCGGCCGCAGCACGCGTTATAACGATGTGCGCGTGAACCAGGGCTTGCTGATGCTGGAGCATTACTTTTCCAATTTCAGCACCAGCCTGGCCTGGCGCCCGGCGCGCGCCTTCGGCACCACGGCCCACGGGCTGGAACTGCGCGCCAGCTATTATTACAGCGACCGCGATTCGGTCGGCATCATCGTCGCCGGCGGCAAGGAGGCGGCGAATACCGGCGGCGGCGTGCGGTTAAGCAGCCTGCGTTCGGCGGCCCTGGTCGGACGCCATTGGCTGGGCAGGGACTGGGCACTCAACTACAGCCTGGGCCACACGCGCCAGGGCGATTTCTATATCCGCAACGGGTTCAGCCTTGGACTCCAGGCTGCATTCTGATATTTACCTGCTGGCCGCCTTTTGGACCGGTGTCGGCGCGCTGCTGCTCACGCTCCTGATCGCCGTGCAGATCGTCTACCTGCGCCTGGCGGCGCGCAGCCTGAAACGGCGCGAACAGGCGCTGACGGCGCGCTGGCGGCCGGCGTTGAACGCCGCCATTGTCGGCGTCAGCGAGATGACGCTGCCAGGCCTGCGTTCGGCGGAGCGCATCCTCTTCCTCAAGCTGTGGGTGCATTTGCACCAGTCGGTACGCGGCGAGGCGAGCGGCGGCCTGAATGAGGTGGCTTACCGTCTCGGCTGCGACGCCTATGCGCGCCGGCTGCTGCACAAGGGGAACCGCGCCCAGCGCCTGCTGGCGATCCTTGCGCTCGGCCATTTGCGCGATGCCGCCGCCTGGGACGATCTGCTGGGTGTGGTGCATGGCAGCGACAGCGCGGCCTCCGTGCATGCTTTGTGGGCGCTGGTGCAGGCCGACGCCGCGCGCGCCGCGCGCGAGGTGGCGCCCATGCTGTTGCAGCGCGAGGATTGGGCCATGTCGCAATTGGCGAATATCCTGAAGGATGCGCGCGCCGAGTGGGAGCCGGTGCTGGCCGAGGCCGTGGCGGGAACGGACCAGGAACAGTTGCCGCATGCGCTGCGCCTGCTGGCGGCATTGCGCCTGTCGCTGCCGGCGCAGCAGTTGCGCGGCCTGCTGAATCATCCGGTGGCCGAGGTGGTGTCCTGCGCCTTGCGGCTGGCGGCCACGCCCGACCTGCTCGATGAGGTCAGGCGCCAGCTCGGTCACGGCGACTGGCGCGTGCGCGTGCAGGCGGTGCGCACGCTGGGGCAACTGGGCGACCATAGCGATGTGGAGCGCCTGCGCCGCTTGCTGGGCGACCAGCAGTGGTGGGTGCGCTACCGCGCCGCGCAAGCCCTGCTGGGCCTGCCGTTTCTGACGCCGGACGATCTGGCCGCCCTCCAGCAGGAGGACATGGACCGCTATGCGCTCGATATGCTGAAGCAGGTCAGAGCGGAACAGGAGGCAGCGTGAACACGCATGAGCTGATCGTCCATTTCACCACGGTGTTTGTGCTGTGCTACTTCGTGCTGCTGAACGGCGGCTATCTGCTGCTGAATTTCCTGTCCATGATATCGCTGCGGCGGCGCAGCCAGGAAATCATTCTCGACGATCTGCCGCAGGTGTATTCGGCCCTGGAGCCGCCAATCAGCGTGCTGGTGCCGGCCTATAACGAGGAAGCGACGATTGCCGCCTCGGTGCGCTCAATGCTGCAACTGTCCTACTCGGAGATGGAGATCATCGTCATCAACGACGGTTCCGCCGATGGCACGCTGGAGGTGCTGCAGCAGGAATTCGGCCTGCAGGCTTTTCCCGAGGCTTACCGCATCCAGATCGAGACCAAGCCGGTGCGCGGCTTCTACCGCTCCACACGCTACCCGAATCTGCGCGTGATCGACAAGACCAATGGCGGCAAGGCTGATTCGCTGAATGCGGGCATCAATGCCTCGCGCTATCCTCTGTTTTGCGGCGTGGATGCCGACTCCATCCTGCAGCGCGACAGCCTGCAGCGGCTGGTCAAGCCCTTCCTCACCGATTCCACGGTGGTGGCGACGGGCGGCACGGTGCGCGTGGCGAATGGTTGCGAGGTGCGCGGCGGCTATCTGACGCGGGTCGGCTTGCCGCGCAATGCCTGGGCCCTGTTCCAGGTGGTTGAGTATTTGCGTGCCTTCCTGTTCGGACGCCTGGGCTGGTCGGTGATCAACGGCATGCTGATTATCTCGGGCGCGTTTGGCCTGTTCCGCAAGGATGCGGTGCTGGCGGCAGGCGGCTACAAGCCCAAGACCATCGGCGAGGATATGGAACTGGTGGTGCGCATGCACCGTCTGCTGCGCGAGAAAAAGCAGCCTTACCGCATCGACTTCATCCCCGATCCGGTATGCTGGACCGAAGCGCCGGAGGATAGGGCGACGCTGCGCAATCAGCGCATCCGCTGGCAGCGCGGCTTGTCGGAAAGCCTGAGCGCCAATTGGGGATTGATGTTCAGTCGGCGCGGCGGCGTGCCGGGCTGGCTGGCTTTTCCCTTCATGCTGCTGTTCGAGTGGATGGGACCCTTGGTGGAGCTGGGCGGTTATATCTTCATGGTGTTTGCCTGGTATTTCGGCTGGGTGTCGTGGGAGGCGTTTGCCGTCTTCCTGTTCGTGGCGATCGGCCTGGGCATCCTGCTTTCGGCTTCCGGCTTGCTGCTCGAAGAAATCTCTTTCCACATCTATCCCAAGCCGCGCCAGTTGCTGGTGCTGGCCCTTATCGTGATCGCCGAGAACTTCGGCTACCGCCAGCTGAATACCTGGTGGCGGCTGGTCGGGCTGTACCGCTGGGCGACGCAAGGGGAGGCCAGCTGGGGCGCGATGACGCGCAAAGGCAGTTGGCAGCGCAAGGTCTGACGATGCGGCGCGCCATGGCGGCCCTGTCCATTCTGAGCGCTGCCGGCGTGCCGGCCGAGGCCTATGCCGGCGGTGCAGCTGCTGCGGGAAGTGTCTTGCAGCTTTGCGCGGCACCGCAGGGCGCGACTGCGCAGGAGGGATTGCTGACCCATCCCGACGGCAGGCTGCTGCAAGTGCGATGGCGTGCCGCCTCCGCCGCCTTGCCATCCTGTGCCAGCCTGCCGTTGCCGGTGGCGCCAGCCGCAGTCACGGCGGTCCACGCCTTGACGTCCGCTCAAGCGGCTTCGCTGGCAGGCACGCTGCTGGTGCAGATGGATGCCGGCGGCGCACGCATCGCCTCCGTGGAGAGCGGCGCGGAAGCGCCGCGCCAGGACAGGCAAGCCATGCCGGTACGGGAAAATCTGCTGCCGCTGCTGACGGCGCGGCCCTATGGCGTGGAAGAGCGGCTCACCGCTGAACTGAAGGAGGGCCGTTTGCGGATCGACTGCCACGCCGGCAGCAAGCCGGCTGGTTTGCTGCTGGCGGGCCCATGGTATTTGCCGGCGGCGGCGATGCGGCTGCATGCCGCCGCGTCGCCCTCATCGGCTGCGGGTGCAGCTTTTGTGCTTGGCGTTGCCGATGCCGCGCGCGCGGCGCGGGAAGACGCGGCAGCCATCGGCGCCCTCGGGAATGAAACATCGTTTGCCTTGCCGGCGCGGCTGGATGGCGCGTCGTGGCAGCACTTCAGCATTGCCTGTCCGGAGCAGGCGGCGCAGCTGGAGCTTGCCAGCCTGAGTTTGCAGCCCCTGCCTGGCAAGGAGGCGGGACGCTCGGCCTGGGTATGGCAGTCCAGGCAATGGATGGAGGAGGGTGACAGTGTGCTGGCGTGGGCAGCGCGCCATGGCCTGCGCACCTTGTTCCTGGCGGTGCCGCTGACGGCAGCGGCGGATGGCTTGGCGGTGGCGCAGCCCGAACGCCTGGCCGCCTTCGCACGGCGGGCGGCGGCACAGGGCATTGCCATCTGGCCGGTCGATGGCGATCCGCGCATGGTGCTGGAGAACGAGCAAGCGGCCACCCTGGCACGCCTGCGCGCTTATGCCGCCTACAACGCGGCGGCCGATGCGCCCGCCCGTTTGCGCGGCGTGCAGTTCGATATCGAGCACTACCTGCTGCCCGGCTATGAGCGTGCCGCCGCGGAGCTGGACCGCGCCTATCTGGCGCTGCTGCGCGGCTTGCGGCGCGAGGCGGGCGGCCTGGCGCTGGAATTTGTCGTGCCGTTCTGGTGGAGCGGCAAGAGCGCGCTGCTGGCGGGATTGGCCGAACACGCCAGCGGCGTCGCGGTGATGGATTACCGTACCGACCCGGCCCAGATCCGCCGCTTTGCCCAGCCTTTCCTGGATTGGGGCGTGGCGCATAAAAAGCAGGTCAGGGTCGCACTCGAAGCCGGCTACCTGCCGCCAGAATTGCAGCGCCGTTACGCGCGTGCCGATGCGGGCGAAGCCTGGCTGGTGCAGCTCGATGGCGTGCCGCTGCTGGTCTTGCTGAAAAGCGCACAAGCCAACCCGCATGGCGCGTCGTTCCGCCTGCAGAGCGAACGCGTGCTGGACGGCAGCGCCACCACCTTTCACACCGATCCGGCTGCGTTGCTGCGCCTGCTACCCGCGCTGGAGGCCGACTTCTCCGCCTGGCCGTCTTTTAACGGCATTGCCCTGCACGAGCTGAAATAGCCTGGTTTACAGCGGTAGTTCGACGCGGAATACCGTGCCTTTGCCGGGATGGGTCTCAAAATCTATGCGCCCGCCATGCGCTTCGACGATGCTCTTGCAGATGCTCAGCCCCAGTCCCGTGCCGCCCTTGCGACGCCGGTCCGAGCCATCGGCCTGGGCGAATTTCTCGAACACGCTGGCCTGGAATTCGGCGGGGATGCCTTCGCCCTGGTCGGCGACGCTGATGGTCAGCCAATCCAGGCTGCGTTCCGCGTTCAGCGTCACGGTGCTGAACTGCGGCGAGAACTTGACGGCGTTCGACAGCAGGTTGACCAAGACCTGGATGATGCGGTCATGGTCCAGGCTTAGTTCGAGGCCATCGACGGCGGCCTCCAACTGCAAGCCCGCGGGACGCTGCGACGCCACGCCGCGCACCGCGTCCAAAGCCTGTTCCAGCAAGGGCAGGATGGACTGGCGCCGCATCTGGTAATCCATGCGGCCGGCTTCGATCTTCTCCATATCCAGTACATCGTTCACCAGCCGCACCAGGCGCTCGCTGCTCTTTTGCGCGATATCGAGCAGATGCCGGGTATCGGGCGACAGCTCGCCGGCGCTGCCGTCGGCCAGCATGGCCAGCGAGGCCTGGATCGAGGTCATGGGCGTGCGCAGCTCATGCGACACGGTGGAAATGAATTCGCTCTTCATCCGTTCGACCTTGCGCCGCGCCGATACATCGTGCAGGAAGGCGCTGAAGAAGCTTTCGTCGCGCGCGCCGGCCAGGGCCACTGTCACTTCCACCGCCAATTCTTCGCCATCGCGCCGCAGGACCAGGCGCTGCAGGCGGCGCTCGGGCAGATTGGCTTCGCCCGAGCTGCGGAAGCTGAGCATGGCCTCCTCCTGCCGTTCGCGGAAGCGCGGCGGCACCAGCACCTCGATATAGGATAGGCCCAGCACCTCGCTGCGGCGCCAGCCGAACATGCGCTCGGCCGCCGAATTCCAGTCGATGATGCGGCCTTGCGGATCGACGGCGATAAACGCGTCCTGCGCGCTTTCGATAATGGTCTGTACGCGCTGCTCGTTGGCGCTGACGCGGGCCAGCGCCTGTTCCAGCTCGCGCGTGCGCTGCTCCACGCGCCGCTCCAGCGTCAGGTTCAGTTCATTCAATTCGCTCTTGCGCTGCATCAGATTGGCCACCAGGGCGTTCAAGGCCTGGACCAGGGCCTGCACCTCGCTATACGGCGCGGCCGCCGGCAGCGACAGCGCCTCGCCCTGGCGTATGCGCTCGGCCGCCGTGGCGAGGGAGCTCAGCGGCTGGGCGATCAGCAGCGCGGCCAGATAGCCGAGCAGGGAAAACAGCAGGGCCAGTCCCAGTCCCACCCACAGTACGCGCGCCTGCATCTGCTGCAAGGGCTGGTAGGCATCGTCCAGCCCCTGGCGCACCAGCACCGTCCAGCCCAGGCCCGGATAGTGGCCGTGGCCCGCCGTCTCGCTGTAGCCGACCAGATAGCGGCCGCCATCCGGCCAGTTCTCTTCCACATGGCCGCTGCGCTGGCGGTGCGCGGCGCGCTGGCTTTCCAGATCGAGGCGGCGGCCTTGCAGGGCGGGCGGACCAAGCAGCACGGTGCCGTCGCTGCCCAGGATCATCGCCTCCACATGGCGCCGCGCCTGCACCGGTGCGATCACCGACTGCTCCACATCGCGCGCCCATTGCCAGTACAGGTGCGCGCCCAGCACGCCCAGTACCTTGCCGTCCTTGTCCAGCAGAGGGAAGGCCACATCGACAAAACGTTTCGGCTCCGTGCCGGCGCCGGGCAGCAGCTTGGCCAGCAGCAGCGCTTCGTGCACATCGCCCACATGGGTGCCTTGCAAAGCCTTGCCGAACCAGGGCCGGGCCGCGACATTCGCGCCTTCCAGCATGCCTTGCGAGGCGGCCAGCACCTTGCCGCTGGCGTCGGTGATGCCTAGCCAGGCGTAGTACTGGTAGGTGGCCTGGCGTTCATTGAGGATGGCGCGCTTGCCGGCCGGCGCCAGTTCGGACGAGCGCAGGTCCTGGCGGCGCGACATCAGTTCGATTTCGCGGTAACGCTCGAACATGCCGCGATCCAGCTTGTCCGAAGTTTGCAGCGCCAGTTCAGCGAGCGCGCCGCCGATATCGGCCTTGACCTGGCCGCTTGCGATCAGGCCCAGCACCTGCGACAGGATCACGCTGAGCAGCACCGCCATGGCGCAGAAGGCCATGGCCAGATAGCTGCCGATGCCGGGGCGGTAGCGCGCGGCGTTCATCGCCTCAGGCGACTACATTGGCCGGATGGCCGGCGGCATACGCTTCGATATTGGCGATCAGCTGGTCGGCCAGTGCCTGCATGGCCTGGCCGCTGGCCCAGGCCGAGTGCGGCGTGAGCAGAAAGTTGGGCTGGCGCAGATTGAGCAGGGGATTGTCGGGCAGCGGCGGCTCCTTGGACAGCACGTCGAAGCCGGCGCCGGCGATCACACCGGAGCGCAGAGCTTGCGCCAGCGCCGTTTCGTCGACCAGGCCGCCGCGCGCGGTGTTGATCAGCAGGGCGTCGCGCCGCATGCGCGCCAGTTCGGCCGCGCCGATGATATTGCGCGTCTGTTCCGTGAGCGGCACGTGCAGGCTCAGAACGTCGGAGCTTGCCAGCAGCTCGTCCCAGCCCACGCTGCGCACGCTTTCGTCCTCGACCGGCGAGCGCGTATGCACCATCACTTCCATGCCGAAAGCCTTGCCCAGCTGCGCCACGCCCTGGCCCAGCGCACCGTAGCCGAGCAGGCCGAGACGGCTGCCGTGCAGGTCGCGGATGGGATGGTGGAACAGGCAGAAACGTTCCGAGCGTTGCCACAGGCCCGCCTCGATATCGGCGCGGTAGGCCAGCAGATTGCGGCGCAGCGCCAGTATCAGGGCGAAAGTATGTTCGGGCAGGGCGGCCGTGGCGTAGTTGCGGATATTCGACACCACGATGCCGCGTTCGCGCGCCGCCGCCAGGTCCACATTGTCGGTGCCGGTGGCGGCCACCGCGATCATCTTCAGTTGCGGCAGCTGGGCCAGGGTCTCGGCGCGCAGCGGCACTTTATTTGTCACGGCGATGGCCGCGCCCTGCAGCCGCGCCACGGCGTCGGCGGGCGCGGTGGCCGGATAGTCCTGCCAGTCGTGGGCAAAGGCGGGCCGGCGCAGATCGGCGATCAGGCTGTCGCGGTCGAGGAAGACGATTTTCATGCGGCATTCTCCAAAGACGGTAGCGCCTGTCCGGCCGGCGCCTTGACGCGCATGCCCGGATGGCTGGCAAACAGATCCGACACCCATTCTACAAAGACTCGCACCTTGGCGGACAGATGGCGGTTTTGCGGATATACCACATGGATCGGCAGCGGGTCGGTGGCCCACTCGCTCAGGATCGGCACCATGCGGCCGTCGCGTATCAGCGGCAGCAGGGCGAAATCGGTCATCTGCACCACGCCCAGGCCCGCCAGGCCGGCCTGCACATAGGCGTTGGAATCGTTGAGCGCGATCAGGCCGGGCATCGGCAATTGAACGCGTTCGCCGTCGCGCGTGAAATTCCAGTCGAAGGTCTTGCCGGTCTTGGACGAAAAATAATTCACGCAGCGGTGGCGTTCCAGCTCGCGCGGATGCTGGGGCGTGCCGAAGCGCGCCAGATAGGCGGGGGCGGCGCAGGTGACGAAGTTGATCACGCCGATACGGCGCGCGATCAGGGTGGAGTCGTCCAGCGCGCCGCCGCGCACCGCGCAATCCACGCCTTCCTCGATCAGGTCGACCGGCCGGTCGCTGCAACCGAGTTCCAGCACGATGTCGGGATAGCGGTCGAAAAAGGCGGGCAGGGCGGGCATCAGCACGTCGCTGGCCAGGCCGGTGGGCGCGTCGACGCGCAGCCGGCCGCTGGGACTGAGCCGGGTGCGCGACAGCGATTCCTCGGCTTCGCGCACGTCGGACAGGATGCGCAGGCAGCGCTCGTAATAGGCGGCGCCGTCGGCCGTGACGTTGATTTGCCGCGTGGTGCGGTGCAGCAGCTTGACCGAGAGCGCCGTTTCCAGTCCCTGGATCAAAGTGGACACCGTCGCCTTCGGAATCTGCATGTTTTCCGCCGCCCTGGTGAAGCCGCCCGCGTCGACCACCTGGACAAAAACTTCCATGGCTTGAAGTTTATTCATCTTTCGCTCCATTGTTCAAAAATCTGAACAATCAATTCGTCTTTGCAATATTTATCAGATTGTAGATCAAGTCTATAGTTGACGCATCGCACAAAGATTATTGAATTTATTGAAGCAAAAACGGGAGGTGATGATGAGAAATCTGAACGGAATCATGGCAACGATCGCGCTGGTGCTCAGCTCCGCGGCGCTGGCGGGCATGGTGTACACCGATCAGTACTCGCACGCCGCCCGCATCGAGGCGCGCGGCTTCGACGCCCTGAATCACGAGCTGCTGGCCTGCGCCGATGACGCGGCGCTGCAGACCTTGTCGGCGGCCGACGTGGAGCCAGTCCAGCAATGAACGCGATCGTGCAGCAGCCAGTGGAAGAGTTGAACGTCAAGACCCGCGACCTGGAAGTCGGCGGCGCCCATGGTCCTCTGGCCGCCCGCCTGTATGCGGCGGGCGCGCCCGGTCCCCGGCGCGACACCCTGGTCGTGTTCTTCCATGCCGGCGGTTTCGTCGGCGGCGATCTGGAGGAGGCTGACGGCTTCCTGCGCGCCCTGGTCAGCTGCAATCCCGGCCATGTGGTACTGGCCTCGAACTATACGCTGGCGACCGTGAGTCCGTTTCCGGCCGCCGTGGAAGACGCTCATGCCGTGCTGCAATGGGCCAAGAAGAACAAGACGAAGCTGAACTGGAGCGGCAAAAAGCTGCTGTCGGCCGGCATCGAGGCAGGGGCCAATCTGGCCGCCGTGTGCGCCCTGATGGCGCGCGACCGGGGCGGCCCGGCACTGGCGGGCCAGATCCTGATCATGCCGATGCTCGATCCGGGCCTGACCACCTGCTCCATGCGCGAGATGCCGACCTGTCCGGACAAGGCGTCCGTGGTCGATACCTGCGCCGCCGCTTACCGCGGTTATCTGCCGAATGCGGCCGACCGCACCCATCCTTACGCTTCGCCGCTGCAATCGAGCCGGCTGAAGAACCTGCCGCCGGCCCTGATCCTGTCGGCGGAAGACGATCCCTTGCGGGATGAGGCCGAACAATATGGCGCCAAGCTGATTTCCTGCGGTATCAAGACCACCGTGCGACGCTTGCCCCCCTCCCGCCTGGAAGAACCGGGTGCCCGTAACGAATGTGCATGCAAGGTATTTGCACTCAGCGAAATCGCCGGTTTTATGGCGAGCCTGGATGGGACGGAAACCCCATCCGCATAATGGTTTAAATAAACAAAATAGTTTACATATTATGCTGGCAGCAGTATATTTGTAAACGACTCATTTCCATTAGCTTCACAAGAAAAACTGTGTCAATCGACACGGCTGGGCGAGTATTTTCCTTCAGTTTTGCGGATGCGGGCTGGGATGTACCTGCGTCACCATAATTTTCATACCAAAAGGGGTAAACCATGAAAAGCAAGAATCAATTGACGGCTTTGGCGCGACCGCTGGTCGCCGCCCTGGCAGTGGCAGGTCTGGCGGCAGCCGCCCTGACCGGCTGCGAAGACGCCACCGGTAAAACCGCGGAAGCCCCTGCCGCAGGCGGCCCGCCCATTTCGGCAGCGGCCGTGATCCAGAAAACCGTGTCGGAAACCCAGGAATTCTCCGGCCGCCTGGAGGCGATCGAGCGCGTCGAGATCCGTTCCCGCGTGAGCGGCTTTATCACCGCCGTCAACTTCAAGCCGGGCAGCGAAGTGAAAAAAGGCGATGTGCTGTTCGTGATCGATCCGCGCCCTTACGCGGCGGAAGCCAACCGCGCCGAAGCGGCGGCCCATTCGGCCCGCGCCCGTGCCGACCTGGCCCGCCTGGAACTGAACCGCGCTGAAAAGCTGCTGGCCGATAAAGCCATCGCCCAGCGCGAATTCGACGAACGCGCCTCCAGCCAGAAGGAACTGGACGCCAATGCCCGCGCTGCGCAAGCCGCTTATGAAGCCGCGAAACTGAATCTGACTTACACCCAGGTGGTGGCGCCGATCAATGGCCGCGTCTCGAAAGCGGAAATCACCCTGGGCAACCTGGTCGATGCTTCGGCCGTGCTGACCTCCGTGGTCTCCACCGACCGCATCTACGCCAGCTTCGACGGCGACGAAGACACCTTCCTGCGCGTGGGCAGCCAGGCGCAGAAGGGCGAGGCCGTGACGGTGAAAGTGGGCCTGGCCAACGAAACCGGCTTCCCGCATGAGGGCAAGCTGGAATTCGTGGACAACCAGCTCGACACCCAGACCGGCAGCGTGCGCATGCGCGCCACCTTCGCCAACGCCGACCATGTGCTGGTGCCCGGCCTGTACGCCCGCGTGCAGCTGAGCAGCGGCAAGGCGCAGAACGAAACGCTGCTGATCAACGACCGCGCCGTGGGCACGGACCAGAACCGCAAATTCGTCTACGTGGTGGGCGCCGACAACAAGGCCGAGTACCGCGCTGTGAAGCTGGGCCCGACCATCGAAGGTTTCCGCATCGTGCGCGAAGGCTTGAAAGCCGGCGAGAAGATCGTCGTCAACGGCCTGCAGCGCGTGCGTCCTGGCGCGCCTGTCACGCCGCAGATGGTGTCGATGGACTACGACCCGCTGGCCCCGGCCGCCAAACCGGAAGACAAAAAGAAAGACGCCAAAGTAGCCGCCGCTGACGCCAAGTCCGGCACTTCCAAGGAATAATAAAGATGAATTTTTCCCGCTTCTTCGTGGACAAGCCGATTTTCGCGGCTGTCCTTTCCATCATCATATTCGTGGCCGGGCTGATCTCGATCTTCAAGCTGCCCATCTCCGAATATCCTGACGTGGTGCCGCCTTCGGTGGTGGTGCGCGCTCAGTATCCCGGCGCCAACCCCAAGGTGATCGCCGAAACCGTGGCCGCGCCGCTGGAAGAGCAGATCAACGGCGTCGAGCACATGCTGTATATGACCTCGCAGAACACCTCGGACGGCGCGCTGATGCTGACCGTGACGTTCAAGATCGGCACCAATGTGGAGCAGGCTGAAACCGCGGTGCAGAACCGCGTGCAGCGCGCGCTGCCGCGCCTGCCGGAAGAGGTGCGCCAGATCGGTGTGACCACTGTGAAAAGCTCGCCCAACCTGACCATGGTGGTCCACCTGGTGTCGCCGGATGGCCGTTACGACGATCTGTACCTGCGCAACTATGGCGTGCTGAATGTGAAGGACCAGCTGGCCCGTATTCCAGGCATGGGCGAGGTCAACTTCTTCGGTTCGGGCGACTACGCCATGCGCATCTGGCTCGACCCGCAGAAAGTGGCCGGCCGCGGCATGACCGCGGGCGACGTGGTCAATGCCATCCGCGAGCAGAACGTGCAGGTGGCCGCCGGTGTCGTGGGCCAGGCGCCTGCCAAGGGCAGCGAGTTCCAGCTGACCGTGAACACCCAGGGCCGTCTCAGCTCCGTCGAGGAATTTGGCGAGATCATCGTCAAGACCAATGCCGACGGCGCGCTGACGCGCCTGAAGGATGTGGCCCGCATCGAGCTGGGCTCCAACAATTACGCCCTGCGCTCACTGCTGAACAACAAATCAGCCGTGGCAATCGGCATCTTTGAAGCGCCGAACGCCAACGCGCTGCAGCTGTCGTCCGACGTGCGCGCCAAAATGCAGGAACTGTCCAAGGACTTCCCTGAAGGCGTGAAATTCGACATCGTGTACGACCCCACCCAGTTCGTGCGTGAATCGATCAAGGCCGTGATCCACACCCTGCTTGAAGCCATCGCCCTGGTGGTGATCGTGGTGATCATCTTCCTGCAGACCTGGCGCGCATCGGTGATTCCGCTGCTGGCCGTGCCGGTGTCCATCGTCGGTACCTTCGCGGTGATGATGGCCTGTGGCTTCTCGATCAACACGCTGTCGCTATTCGGTCTGGTGCTGGCCATCGGTATCGTGGTCGACGACGCCATCGTGGTGGTGGAGAACGTGGAGCGCAATATCGAGAACGGCCTGTCGCCGCGCGATGCGACGATCCAGGCCATGAAAGAGGTGAGTGGTCCGATTATCGCCATCGCCCTGGTGCTGTGCGCCGTGTTCGTGCCGATCGCCTTCGTGTCCGGCCTGTCCGGCCAGTTCTACCGCCAGTTCGCGCTGACCATCGCCATTTCGACCGTGATTTCGGCCTTCAGCTCCCTGACGCTGGCGCCGGCCCTGTCGGCATCGCTGCTGAAAGCGCACGGCGCGCCGCCGGATGCGCTGACCCGCTTCATGAACAAGATCTTCGGCCGCTTCTTCGCCTGGTTCAACCGCTTCTTCAACCGCTCCTCGCACAGCTACGAAACCGGCGTGCAGGGCGTGCTGAAGCGCAAATCGGCTTCGGTGCTGGTGTACCTGGTGCTGGCCGTCGCGGCAGCCTTCATGTTCAAGCTGGTGCCGGCCGGCTTCGTGCCAGCGCAGGACAAGCAATACCTGGTGGGCTTCGCCCAGCTGCCTGACGCGGCCTCGCTGGAGCGCACCGAGGCCGTGATCCGCAAGATGTCCGACCTCGCCAAGGATATCCCTGGCGTGGAAGCATCGGTGGCCTTCCCGGGCCTGTCGATCAACGGCTTCACCAATGCGCCGAACGCCGGCATTGTCTTCGTCACGCTGAAACCGTTCGATCAGCGCAAATCGAAGAGCGAGTCGGGCGAGGCCATCGCGGCCGAGATCAACAAGCGCATGGGCGCCGTGCAGGACGCCTTTGTGATGGTATTCCCGCCGCCGCCAGTCAGTGGCCTGGGCACCATCGGCGGCTTCAAGATGATGATCGAGGACCGCGACAACCTGGGCTTCGACGAGCTGTATAAGGCGGTGCAGGCGATGCAGATGAAGGGTTGGCAGGACCCGCGCTTGCAAGGCGTGTTCTCCAGCTTCCAGATCAATGTGCCGCAGTTGTTCGCCGATGTGGACCGCGCCAAGGCCAAGCAGCTGGGCGTGCCGCTGGCGACCATCTACCAGACCTTGCAGATCAACCTGGGTTCGATGTACGTCAACGACTTCAACCAGTTTGGCCGTACCTACCAGGTGCGCGTGCAGGCCGATGCGCCTTACCGCTCCCAGGCCGACCAGATCGCGCTGCTGAAGGTGCGCAACGACAAGGGCGAGATGATTCCCCTGTCCTCGCTGATGCGCGTCAAGGACAGCTATGGCCCGGATCGCGTGCAGCGTTATAACAACTACGTCGCGGCCGATATGAATGGCGCGCCAGGCCTGGGCATGTCGTCCGGCCAGGCCCAGGCCGTGCTGGAGCAGATCGCCAAAGAGACCCTGCCGAAAGGCATCTCGTACGAATGGACCGAGCTGACCTACCAGGACATCCTGTCCGGCAACACGATGAAGTATGTGTTCCCGCTGTGCGTGCTGCTGGTGTTCCTGGTGCTGGCCGCGCAGTATGAGAGCTGGACCCTGCCGCTGGCGGTGATCCTGATCGTGCCGATGTCCATCCTGTGCGCCCTGGTGGGTGTCAAGCTGACCGGCGGCGACAACAATGTGTTCACCCAGATCGCGCTGTTCGTGCTGGTGGGCCTGGCGTCGAAGAATGCGATCCTGATCGTGGAATTCGCCCGCGAACTGGAAGACCATGGCCGCAGCGTGGTGCAAGCCGCACTGGAAGCCTGCCGTCTGCGTCTGCGTCCGATTCTGATGACGTCGATCGCCTTCATCATGGGCGTGGTGCCGCTGGTGTTCTCGGTTGGCGCCGGCGCCGAAATGCGCCACGCCATGGGTGTGGCGGTGTTCGCCGGCATGCTGGGCGTGACCTTCTTCGGTCTGTTCCTGACGCCAGTGTTCTATGTCCTGCTGCGCACCTTGGCCAAACGCCTGGAGAAAAAATCGCCGGCGGCCGAAACCGCCGCCGTCAAACTGGAAGGAACTCACTAATGAAATTGCACATGATTGCAAAAGGCGTGGCGCCGCTGATGGCCGCGCTGCTGCTGTCGGCTTGCGCGACGCCTGAGTTCAAGCAGCCGCAGATCGAAACGCCAGCCGCCTTCAAGGAGTCGCAGGCTCCGGCGGCCAACGAAGTGAAAACCGCGGCCGATGGCACGCGCTGGAAGCAGGCGCAGCCTGCCGAGCAGCAGGCGCGCGGCGAATGGTGGCTGGCCTTCAACGATACGGCCTTGAATGAGCTGATCGCCGAAGCCACCAAGGCCAATGCCAACCTGGCCGTGGCGGCCGCCCGCGTCAAGCAGGCGCGCGCCATCGCCGGCGTGGCCGAAGCCGACCGCATTCCGCAGATCGGCGTCGGCGTGGGCGCCCAGCGCAGCCGTCCATCGGCCGTGGAATCTGGCCGCCCGCAAGGCACGGATATGCCGCTGCAGACCAGCTACTCGGCCAAGCTGACCGCCAGCTACGAGGTCGACCTGTTCGGCCGCGTTTCCGCCAATGTCTCGGCGGCGCGCAACGATGCCGCCGGCGTGGAAGCGAATTACCGCTCCGTGCTGCTGGCGCTGCAGGCCGACGTGGCGCAGACCTATTTCCGTCTGCGCGCCACCGACGCCGAGCTGGCGACCGTGGAACAGACCGTGCGCCTGCGCGAAGAGAGCGTGAAGGTCAACCAGCGCCGCTTCGACCTGGGCGATATCGGCGAGTTCGACCTGTCGCGCGCCAAGACCGAGCTGGCCACCACGCGTGCCGAAGCGATCGGCCTGCAGCGCCAGCGCGTGACCACCGAGCATGCCCTGGCGGTCCTGCTGGGCAAGCCGGCGGCTGCGTATTCGGCCAGCGTCAACCCGCTGCAAGATTCGGTCAGGCTGCCGGCCATCCCGGCTGGCCTGCCGTCCTCACTGCTGGAGCGCCGCCCCGACATCGTCGCGGCCCAGCGTGCGATGGAGGCGGCCAACGCCCGCATCGGCGTGGCGCGCAGCGCCATGTTCCCGGCGCTGAATATCAGCGCCAGTGGCGGCGGCGTGGCGGACCACTTCTCCGACGTGTTCAAGTGGAGCACCCGCTCCTGGGTTCTGGGGGCGCTGATGTCCATGCCGCTGATCGACGGTGGCCGCAACCGCAATAACGTGGTGCGCAGCGAAGCGGCGCTGGAAGAGTCGGTCGCCAGTTACCGCCAGAGCGTGTTGACGGCCTTCGCCGAAGTGGAAGACAATCTGGCCGGCCTGCGCATCCTGTCCGGCCAGACCGCCCAGCTGGACGAGGCGGTGGTCTCGGCGCGCCGCTCCGCCGACCTGGCGCAGAAGCTGTACGACGCCGGCCGTTCCAGCTATCTGGACCTGCTGGACGCGCAGCGCAATCTGGCAGCCGTCGAGCGCAGCGCCGTGCAGTTGCGCGGCAACCGCGCCGTCACCACGGTGGCCTTGGTGCGCGCCCTGGGCGGCGGCTGGGACAAGCCGGCCAGCAATGCGCAGGCGAGCAACTGAAGTAGGCAACTGCAGTAGATGAAGGCGGCGGCTTCCGGGCCGCCGCTTACCGGAATTGATTGCCCTTTACGGCGGCCTCCCCAGGCCGCCGTTTTTTTATCGACGGCGCGGCGGTTCCAGTCACCACGGCATGTGTTGCTTATGCGAAACAATAGTTCCCATCCCCCTTGCACATTCACCCCGTGCCGGGCTAGGATGGTCTGGCAGGAGAGAGCGTATGAAAAGATTAATGCCTTGGATGCTGGCCATGGTGCTCGGCAGCGTTACGATGCTGGCCGGCGCGCAGGACTATGAACGTGGCACGGCCGATGAGGCGGTGGCCCTGGTGAAAAAAGCCATCGCGTATTACAAGCAGCATGGGCGCGACAAGGTTGCCGCCGAAGTCAATCTGCGCACGCCGCTGCTACGCGAGAAGGACTTATACGTCTTCATCATGCCGCTCGACGAAGGGCCGGTGATTGCGCACGGCGGCAATGCGAAGCTGGTCGGCAAGCGGCTGTACGATTTGCGCGATGTTGATGGCGTGGGCTTCATGCAGAAATTCCGCGATGTCGCCAACAGCAAGGACGGTAAGGGCTGGGTCGATTACCGCTGGCCGAACAGCTTGAGCGGCAAGATCGAACCGAAGAGCACTTATGTGGAAAGGGTCGGGGATCTGTACTTCGCCAGCGGCATTTACAAGCCGGTCCGGTAAGCAAGTCCGAATAAGCAAAAACCCGCGAAGTGCTTCGCGGGTTTTTTGTTTTCACAAGCGTATTTTTATTGTTGATTATTTGGCTGCTTTGGCCTTGCTTTTCTTGGCATGCTTGTGGTGTTTAGCCTTGGTGTGCTTGGCAGCGTGAGGCGCTGCGGCAGCTTGCGCTTCAGGAGCCGTAGCGGCTGCTGGAGCAGGAGCCTGTGCGAAAGCGGCGGTAGCGAACAGGGTTGCGATCAGGGTTGCGATAGCTTTCTTCATGGCGTAGTCCTAAATAAGGTTATGTTAGTGATGCACAGTTGTGTCTCACGGCTTAAAAAACGCAGCCGCTTGCACGGCGGTTGACAGCCAGGTGCATTATTTTCGCTTGATACGCAACACGTTGGCGGTGCGCTCGATCTTGTGGAAAGCCCGCGCCGCGGCGCGGGCTTTCAGGACGGAAGCGGGGCGGGATTATTTGGCGGGAGCGGTGGCTGGTTTCTGCTCGGCCTTGGCTTCAGGCTTGGCGGCTTTGGCATCGGCCTTGGTCTCGGTCTTCGCTGCCTTGGCATCGGCTTTGGCTTCGGTCTTGGCCACTTTCGTATCGGCCTTCACTTCGGTTTTCTGTTCCTTGGCGTCGGCTTTCACCTCGGTTTTCACGTCTTTCGATTCGGCGGCGGCCTTCTCGCCTTTCTCGGCTTTGTGCGCCTTGGCGTGCTTGACGTGGCCTTCGGCTTTCGGTTCGGCCTTGACTTCAGCCTTGGCGGCGGGAGCGGCCGGGGTGGAGGCGGCAGGTGCCGGAGCTTGTGCGAAAGCAGCGGAAGCGAACAGACCGGCGATCAGGGTTGCGATGACTTTTTTCATTTGAAGCTCCATGTTGGGGTTTATCTATCCGGTGCACCAGTGTGTGCCCTTGAGCTGAAAACGCGGCCTTGGCTGAGCCAGTTGACGGCTTTTACAAGCGCTTACAAGTCCGCCAATCTGCTTACATTTGTCCGCTGTGTGTTAGCTGGCGTACCGTGCCGCGTGGAGTCGCGGCGCTACAGTGCCAGCATGAAGGACTCCCTCAAGACCTATAAAGCCAAGCGCGATTTTTCCATCACGCCGGAACCGGCCGAAGGTGGCGTGCAGGGAGAAGCGCTGAGCTTCGTCATCCAGAAGCATTGGTCCAGCCGCCTGCATTACGACTTCCGCCTGGAACTGGACGGCGCCATGAAAAGCTGGGCCGTTCCCAAAGGCCCTAGCTACGACACGCACGACAAGCGCATGGCCGTGCATGTTGAAGACCATCCGATTTCCTACAACGATTTCGAAGGCACCATCCCGCCCAAACAGTATGGCGCGGGCAAGGTCATTATCTGGGACAAGGGCAGCTGGCATCCGCTTGGCGACCCGCGGCAGGGCTACCGCCAGGGTAATCTGAAGTTCGAGCTGCGCGGCCATAAGATGCATGGGCACTGGGTCCTGGTGCGCATGAAGGGGCGCGGAGAAAAGCAGGAACCCTGGCTGCTCATCAAGGAAAACGACGACTATGCGCGGCCGGCCGCGGAATTCAGCGTGGTCGATGAGATGCCGGACAGCGTCAAAGACCTGGGCATGCCGGCGTCCACCGGTGACAAGGCGGTGCCCCGTGCCGCCGCGCTGCCCACCGAGCTTGCTCCCCAACTGGCGACGCTGGTGGATGCGCCGCCCACCGAGCCGGAACAGTGGCTGTTTGAAGTCAAATATGACGGCTACCGCCTGCTGGCGCGCGTCGATGGCCGCAAGATCCGCCTGATGACCCGTAACGGCAACGACTGGACCCACAAGCTGGAGCTGCTGCGCGCCGAACTGGCGTCGATGAAACTGCCGGCGGGCTGGTATGACGGCGAGATCGTGGTTCACAACGAAAACGGCTTGCCCGATTTCGGCCTGCTGCAGCAGGCTTTCGATGGCGAACGCACGGAAAGCATCGCTTACTTCCTGTTCGACGTCCCTTACCTGAATGGCTATGATTTGCGCCACCTGCCGTTCGAACAGCGCCGCGAGCTGTTGCAAACCGTGCTGGAAAAAAGCCGCTCGGACAAGGTGCGCCTGAGCGCCATACTCGATGCCCAAGCCGCCGATATCGTGAAGGCCGCCTGCAGCCTGGGGCTGGAAGGCGTGATCGGCAAGCGGCGCGATGCGCCCTATGTATCGCGCCGTTCGGCCGGCTGGATCAAGCTCAAATGCGGGCAGCGCCAGGAATTCGTGATCGGCGGCTATACCGATCCGCGCGGCGCGCGCACCGGCATCGGTTCTCTGCTGCTCGGCTATTTCGACGAAGGGGGCAAGCTGCATTATGCCGGCAATGTGGGCAGCGGCTTCAACGAAAGCGCGCTGCGCGAACTGAAGGCCAGGCTGAAAAGGCTGCATGCCGCCGACAGCCCTTTCGCCGCCAGCCGCAGCATCGGAAAGAAAGCGCACTGGGTCAAGCCCGCACTGGTGGCCGAAGTCAGTTTTGGCGAATGGACGCGCAGCGGATCGGTGCGCCACGCCGTATTCCAGGGGCTGCGCAGCGACAAGCAGGCCAGCGCCGTCCGGCGCGAGCGTCCCGCGCATACGGAGGATATCGTGACAGACAAGCCGCAGGCCAAGGCGAGGGCCGCGCAAGGGGAGGGCGGCGCATCCGCACCGCTGCACGGCAAGCTGCCCGCATCGCTCAAGATCAGCAATCCCGGACGCGTGATCGACGCTGCCAGCGGCAGCAGCAAGATCGACCTGGTGCGCTACTACGCCCTGGTGGCGCCGCTGATGCTGGAACATCTGAAAGGCCGCCCGGTGGCCCTGGTGCGCGCGCCGGCGGGCGTGGGTGGAGAGCTGTTCTTCCAGAAGCATGCCGAAAGCGGCAAGCTGGCCGGCGTCAAATCGCTGCCGCAGGAGCTGGACCCGGAGCATGCGCCGATGCTGGAAGTCGCCACCGCGCGGGGACTGCTGGAATCGGCGCAGTGGAATGTGGTCGAATTCCATACCCAGAATGCGTTGGGCCGGAACTATGAAAAGCCCAACCGCATGGTGTTCGACCTCGATCCCGGCGAGGGTGTGGCATGGCCGCAGATGCAGGAAGCGGCGCAGCTGCTGCATGCCTTCCTCGATGAACTGGGCCTGCAGGCCTTCCTCAAAACCAGCGGCGGCAAGGGTTTGCATGCGGTCGTGCCGATCAAGCCGTATTACGGCTGGGACACGGTCAAGGCCTTCAGCAAGGCCATCGTCGAGCATATGGCGCAGACGTTGCCCGAGCGTTTCGCCAACAAGAGCGGACCGAAAAACCGCGTCGGTAAAATCTTCATCGACTATCTGCGCAATGGCCGCAGCGCCACCACCGTGTGCGCCTGGTCCGCACGCAGCCGTCCGGGACTGGGTATTTCCGTGCCTTGCGGCTGGGACGAGCTGGCGGCATTGCGTGGCGCCGACCAGTGGACCATCCATAACGTCCACACGCGGCTGGACCAGGGCAATACGCCCTGGTCCGGATATGGCGCGGGCGCGCGCGGCGTCGCCCCGGCCATGAAAGCGCTGGGCTTTACGCCTTAGCCGTCTGTGCGCTGAAGCTGGTCATCAGATTGCGGTAGTCCGGAATATGGGCCGCGAACAGGGCGCCCAGGCCTTCGATATCGTTGCGCCAGTCGCGGTGCAGTTCGCCGGCCGCGCCGAACCAGCTCATGAGCTGCGCGCCGGCGCGGCTCATGCGGTCCCATGCCGCCTGGCGCGTGATCTCGTCGAAGGTGCCGGAGGCGTCGGTGATGACGAAGACCTCGAAGCCCGCTTCCAGCGCGGACAGCACAGGGAAGGCCACGCAGACTTCGGTCACCACGCCGGCGATGATCAGTTGCTTCTTGCCGGTGGCTTTCACGGCCTTCACGAAATCTTCGTTATCCCAGGCGTTGATATTGCCGGGGCGCGCGATATATGGCGCCTCCGGGAACATGGCTTTCAGTTCCGGCATCAGCGGGCCGTTCGGGCCGTTTTCGAAGCTGGTGGTCAGGATCGTCGGCAGCTTGAAGTACTTGGCCATATCGGCCAGGGCCAGCACATTGTTCTTGAATTTGTCCGGACCGATGTCGCGCACCAGCGACAGCAGGCCAGCCTGATGGTCGACCAGCAGGACGGCGGCGTCGTTTTTGTCCAGGCGGATGTAGGGTTTGCTCATTTTATTCTCCAGGTATGACGTGCGCAGCCACCTGGCTGCGCTCCGATGCAGGACAGAATAAGGCTGGGAGAAAGTCGCCGGTAGATAGTAAAATTTGGTTTCAGTGTTCCATTGTTAGAACGATAAGCGGCATGCAGCAAGATTTAAATGACCTGTACTACTTCGTGCAGGTGGTGGAGAACGGCGGTTTCGCCCCGGCTGGCCGGGTATTGGGCATTCCGAAATCGAAACTGAGCCGGCGCATCGCGCTGCTGGAAGAACGGCTGAATGTGCGGCTCCTGCAGCGTTCCACGCGCAGCTTCGCCGTGACCGAGCTGGGACAAGCTTACTACTGCCGCTGCAAAGCCATGCTGGTGGAGGCCGATTCGGCGCAGGCGCTGATCGAAGCGAGCCACGCCCAGCCTTGCGGCACGGTCAGGCTGTCCTGTCCCATCGGCCTGCTGCATGCGAAGGTGGACCGGATGCTGGCCGAATTCGCGGTCCTGTATCCCGGTGTGAGTATCCAGCTGCACGGCATGAACCGCGTGGCCGACGTGATCGGCGAAGGGCTGGATCTGGCCTTGCGCGTGCGTCCGCTGCCGCTCAACGATACCAGCGGCCTGACCATGCGCACCCTGGCCTACGCTCCGCAAATCCTGGTGGCCAGCCCGCAGCTGGTGGAGCGCTTCGGCATGCCCGCCGCGCCGGCCGACCTGGCGGACTGGCCCAGCCTGGCCAACGGCGTGCCGATGGATGGCCATGTGTGGAGTCTGCAGGGAGCGGGCGGCGCGCAGGCGGTCCAGCGCCATAGCCCGAAATTCGTGACGACCGATATGACGACCTTGCGCCATCTCGCCGTGGCGGGCGTCGGCGTGGTGCATCTGCCCTTGATGATGGTGCGCGCCGAGCTGGATGCCGGGCGGCTGGTGCGGCTCCTGCCCGAATGGGCGCCGAGCCGCGAGATCATTTATGCCGCCTTTCCTTCTCGGCGGGGGCTGATCCCGTCCGTGCGCGCCTTGCTCGACTTTCTGGCGGAGCGCTTTGCCGCGAGCGGCGAGGACTGACAGGCGGCACGGCCTCTTCCTCGTCTTCCGCGTCCTTTGCGCTGGCGGCCTTGCCGCCTTTCGCGCCCAGGCTCTGCTTGAGCAAGGCCACCAGATTGATCACATTGCCGGCAGGCGCTTTGGCGCCTTCCTTGGACGGCATGGTGATGGTCTTGGTCTGTTTGGCCTTGATCTTCTTCTTCACCAGGGCCAGCACATCCTCCTTGTAGGTGTCGCGATACTGCTCTGGCGCCCATGGCTCGCTCATGCCTTCCACCAGCGACAGGGCCATTTTCAATTCCTTGTCGCTGATGCCGGCCGCCTTCATGCCGCTGGCGGGCAGCTGCAGATCTTCGGCATCCTGGATCTCTTCAGCATAGCGCAAGGTATTCATGATGATGCTGTCGCCCGCCGCCACCAGCGCGCACAGATGCTGGCGCACGCGGATCACCACCGTGGCGATGGCGATCCTGCCGGCCTTGCGCAGGGTTTCGCGCAGCAGGGCGTACACCTTGTCGCCGCCGCGTCCCGGCGCGAGATAGTAGGGCGTGTCGTAATAGATCAGCGGCACCTCGCCGGCATCGACGAAGGCCAGGATATCGATGGTCTGCGTGGCCTTCACATTGGCCTGGCGCAGGTCTTCCTCCGACAGCACCACATACTCGCCGTCCTGGTATTCATAGCCCTTGACGATATTCTCCCAGCTGACTTCCTTGCCATTGCCCTTGTTATAGCGTTTGAAGCCGACCGGGGAAAAATCGCGCTTGTCCAGCATGCTCAGATCGAGGTCGTGTTCGCGCACGGCCGTGTGCATCTCGACCGGGATATGCACCAGGCCAAAGCTGATGGCCCCTTTCCACAATGCGCGCGCCATGGCCTTACCCGCCCACGCTGCCCGTCACCGGCAGCACGATGCCGCTGATATAGCTGGAACAGCAGGGCGCGGCGAGGAAGACATAGGCCGGCGACAGCTCTTCCGGCTGGGCCGGACGGCGCATATCGGTGTCCGCGCCGAACTGTGCGATCTTCTCCCCGGTCTGGTCGGCCGGATTGAGCGGCGTCCACACCGGACCGGGCGCCACGGCGTTCACGCGGATGCCTTGCTCCATCAGATTCGATGCGAGCGACATGGTGAAGGCATGGATCGCGCCCTTGGTGGCGGAGTAGTCGAGCAGATGGCGCGAGCCACGCAGACCCACCACCGAACCGGTATTGATGATGCTGCTGCCGCGCTTCAGATGGGGCAGGGCGGCCTTGGCCATGTGGAAGTAGCCGTAGATATTGGTCTTCATCGTCAGGTCGAAACGCTCTTCGGACAGTTCCTCCAGCCTGGCCGCATGCTCCTGGAACGCCGCGTTGTTGACCAGGATATCGAGCCGGCCGAATTCGCGCAGCGTGCTGTCCACGGCCTGGCGGCAGAACGCCATTTCGCGCACATCGCCCGGCAGCAGCAGGCAGCGCTGGCCTTCCGCCTCCACGCTGCGCCGCGTTTCCTCCGCATCTTCCTGCTCTTCCGCCAGATAGACCAGGGCCACGTCGGCACCCTCGCGGGCATACAGCAGCGCTACCGCGCGGCCGATGCCGGAATCGCCGCCGGTAATGATGGCCGCCATGCCATGCAGCTTGCCGCTGCCGCAGTAGGCGGGCGCCTGGAACTGCGGCTTGAGCGCCATCCCGGCCTCGATGCCGGGTTTTTCCAGGTGCTGTTTGGGTAGCGGCGGCGCGGGAAAGTCGTGATCGCCGGCCTGCACCGGCCCGCGCGGCTGCTGTCGGCCGCTCCCGGCCTGGTCGCGCGCATCCTGCTGGTGCTGGATGCCGCGCTGCTGATTGCCGGCCTGCGTGGCCGGCGGCTGCTTGCTGTTGGCCATGGTGCTCTCCTTGCTCGCACAAGACCCCAGTATTGGCAGGCCGAACGTTGCAGACGGTGCGCGCACGCACATAAAACCGATGTTGTTGACACAAATAATATTGTTGTTCGTGAACTTTGTGGCACACTTAATAAGCCGCACCAAGGCAAGCGAACAATAGCAAAAAGTACATAGTCGCAGGGAGACAAAAATGGTTGCAGATGCGCCGGGACGCCCCACCCGATTTGGCCTGTTCCTGAATCCGTCCGGCGAGCGGCGGGCCGATTTCCAGAGCTGCTGCGGAGAGCAGTTCGACCGCCTGACTTTGGCCGACAGCGTGCATGCGGCGCGCGAACAGCTGGAACGCCACCGCATCGATCTCTTGATCATCGATCTGAATGGCTACGATAGTGCCAACAGCCACGACCTGGCGGCCATGGCAGGGTTGGTGCGCGGCCGCGCGGGCGAACCGGTTCTGCTGCTCTGCCCCTATACCAATACCGCCTGGATTCCCGAGCTGATGGCCAGCGGGCCGCTGCAATACCGCATCTGCCCCATCCTCAACGAGGAGCTGGCGCAGACCATCGAACAGACCCTGACCCCGCCGCTCGACCCGCAAGCCCAGATGCAGCAACAGCTGCTGGACAAGGAGCGCGAGCTGCGCGACCTGCTCACGATCCAGCGCAGCCTGCAGCGCGCCCTGACCGGCGCCGAGGACGTGAGCACGATGGCGGCGCAAATCTGCCTGGCGCTATGCAGTTTCCCCGGCGTGCGCCACACCGCGCTGCTGCACATGAAAGAGCATGGCAATCTGCAGCTGGTGGCGCAGGAAGCGCGCAACCACCTCGACCTGGCGCGCCTGATGCAGCGCCACAACCGCCTGCTGGAATCGCCGCTGAACCAGGTCTTCCCGCCGCTGCTGGCGGTCAGCACCGGAGAGCTGGTCCTGCTCGACGCGCCCGAAAAGGCGGGCGATCCGGAAATGGCCGTCAGCCTGCATGACCGTGATGTGCGCATGGTGCTGGCCCTGCCGCTGCGCAGCGAACCGGAAGGCCCGGTGCTGGGCTCCGTCTGCCTGATGTTCGACCGCCTGATCCAATTCTCGCGCGAACAATTCGCCTGCTTCGCCAGCCTGGCGCAGTTCATCGCCTTCGGCCTCGCCATGAGCGAGCTGCGCCAGCAAAACGATGCCCTGGCCGGCAAGCTGACCCAGATCGCCATCAACGATGCCCTGACCGGCGCCAGCAACCGGCGCCAGGGCGAAACCCTGCTCGACCAGGAAATCCGGCGCGCCCGCAGATACGGGCTGCCGCTGGCCCTGATCTCCTTCGACATCGACAACTTCCGCTCGGTGAACGACCTCTATGGCTACCCGATAGGCGACCAGGCCTTGCGCGTGGTCGCGCAGACCGTGCGCACCCGCCTGCGCAGCTCCGACGTGCTGGCCCGCATGCGGGGCGAAGAATTCCTCATCCTCGCCACCCACACTGTCGCCATCGACGCCCTCAAGCTTGCCGAGAAGCTGCGCGAAACCATCGCCGGCACCGAGCTGCCGGGCTGCGACACCGTCACCATCAGCCTGGCCGTCGCCCAGGTCGCGCCGGAGGAGGGCGGCCAATCCGCCCTCGACCGCCTGGACGCCGCCTTGCACCGCGCCAAACGCGCCGGCCGCAACTGCGTCGAACTCGCCATGGCCAGCTAAGTCAGCCCCCGCCTGGCGCCAAGCGGGCCGCCATATTTGATCGATATCAAATATGGCAGGGATCGTGGTAGGCTTGCGCTTTGTTCTTTTGGGGTGGGTGGTTTGCGCATGCTGGGTTGGTTGAGAGGCTATCGGCGCGCGGCGCTGGCGGGGGATGTCAGCGCTGGCCTGGTGGTGGCGATGATGATGATCCCGCAGGGGATGGCTTATGCGCTGGTGGCAGGCTTGCCGCCAGTGGCGGGTATTTACGCGAGCATTCTGCCGCCTGTCGTGTATGCGCTTTTCGGCAGCAGCATGACGCAGTCGGTGGGCCCGATGGCGATCGTGTCGCTGATGACGGCGGCGGCCATCGCGCCTTTGGCGGCAGCCGGTTCGGCCTTGTATGCGGTGCTGGCGGCGCAACTGGCGCTGGTGGCCGGGGCGGTGCTGATTTTGTGCGGCTTGCTGCGCCTGGGTTTCCTGGCGAATTTCTTCTCGCGGCCGGTGATGAGCGGCTTCACCGTGGGTTCGGCCATCGTCATCGCGATGGGACAGGTGCATCCGCTGTTGGGGGCCGATTTCCCGCATGCGCACGGTCCCAGCGCCGCCATGGGACTGGCTTCCCTGCTGTTCCTGGTGCTGGCGCGGCGCTGGGGCGCGGCGTTGCTGCGCGCCTGCGGCATGCGGGCCAGCATGGCGGATACGGGCTCCAAGCTGGCGCCGATGCTGCTGGTGCTCGTGTCGATTGCGCTGGTGGCGCTGTTCGATCTGCGCGCGCATGGCATTGCGACCACGGGCAGCGTGCCGGCCGGCCTGCCGCAATTGAATCTGGCGATGTCCTCCGCGCATTGGGGGACGTTGCTGAAGCCGGGCCTCCTGATCGGCTTTATCATTTTCCTCATCAGCATGTCGGCGGCGCAGACGCTGGCCTTGAAGCGCAACGAGAAGCTGGTGAGCAACCAGGAACTGCTCGGCCTGGGCGCGGCGAATGCGGCCAGCATGCTGTCGGGCGGTTTCCCGGTCACGGGCAGCATTTCGCGTTCGGCGGTGAACTTCGCGGCCGGGGCGAATACGCCGCTGGCCAGCATCATCACGGCCGGCCTGCTGGCGCTGGCCCTGATCGCGCCCACCGGCTGGCTGGCGCTGCTGCCGCTGCCGGTGCTGGCGGCCACCATCATCGTCGCGGTGCTGGGCATGCTGGAGCTGGACACCCTGCGCACCGCCTGGCGCTACGACCGCGTGGACGCGCTGGCCTGGCTGGTGACGGGCGTCGGCGTGCTGCTGCTGGGCGTGGAGGCGGGCGTGGTGGTGGGCGTGATGCTGTCGATGGCGGCCCTGATCTGGCGCGCCAGCCGGCCGCATATCGCGGTGCTGGGACGCATCGCGGGCAGCGAACATTTCCGCAATATCGAGCGCTATTCGGCCGAGACCCAGCCCGGCATGCTGGTGCTGCGCATCGACGCCAATCTCTTCTTCGGCAATGTGGAGGCGGTCACTTACCGCGTGGAGGAGGAACTGGCCGCGCACCCCACGGCGCGCGCGCTGGTGCTGGTGATGTCGGCCGTGAGTTCGATCGACACCACGGCCTTGTTCGGCCTGCTGGAGTTGAATCAAAGCCTGAAGCGGCGCGGCATCGGCCTGCATCTGGCGGAAGTGAAAGGTCCGGTGATGGACCGTTTAAGAGACAGCCAACTGCTCGATCTGTTGAACGGCACGGTGTTCCTCAGCACGGCCATGGCTTGCGATCATCTGCAAAACAATAAGGGAGACGTATGAGAGATTTCAGCGCAGCGCTTGCCTGCATCCTGCTGGCCGCCAGCACTTCCAGCGTGGCGAGCGCCCCGCTCAATGCCGACGCCCGCTTCAAGGCGCTCTACACGCAGGAGTGGAAGTGGCGCCAGGGCCAGCAGCTGGAAGACGAGGAGGATGACGACAACGGCATCAGCCCGCGCCTGCCGCGCGTCGACCCCGCCACCCAGCTGGCGCGCCAGCGGTATTGGGAGGGCGTACTGAAAGGCCTGGATGCCATCCCCGCCGCCAGGCTGTCCGCCGCTGAACGCATCAACTACGCCGTCTACCGCGCCCAGATCGCCGCCCTGCTGGCCAACCAGCGCTTCCGCGAATACGAAAAGCCGCTGAATGCCGATTCCTCGTTCTGGTCGAATCTGGCGGGCGAGGCGCGCAAGAGCTTCCGCACGGCCGAGGATTACCGCAACTACCTGGCCCAGCTGAACGATGTGCCGCGCTACTTCCGCGAGGAGATGGCGAATATGCGGGCCGGCCTGAAACGCGGCTTTACGCCGCCGCGCGTGACCTTGCAGGGGCGCGACGCTTCGCTCACCGCGGTCACCGCGGCCAAGCCGGAGGACGTGGCCTTCTACCAGCCGTTCAAGGAGATGCCGGCCATTATTCCGGCCGAGGAGCAGGCCAGCCTGCGCGCCGCCGGCCTGAAAGCCATCCGCGAAGCGGTGGTGCCGGCCCACGCCGAGCTGCTGGACTTCATGCGCAAGGAATATGTGCCGCAGGCGACCGAGGCGCTGGCCGCGCACAGCCTGCCGGACGGCCCGGCCTATTACCAGTCGAAGATCGTCGAATACACCACGACCGCGCTGAGCGCCGAGCAGATCCACCAGATCGGCCTGGCGGAAATGGCCAAGATCCGCGCCGAGATGCATGAGGTGATGAAGCAGGTCGAGTTCAAGGGCGACCTGCCGGCCTTCCTGCAATTCCTGCGCAGCGATCCGCGCTTCTACGCCAAGACGCCGGACGAGCTGCTGATGCGCGCCGCCTGGATCGCCAAGAAGTTCGATGCCAAGGCCGACCAGTACTTCGGCCATCTGCCGCGCCGCCGCTTCGCCATCATCCCGGTGCCGCCGGAACAGGCGCCTTACTACACCTCGGGCCGCGGCGGTCCCGGTGTGTATCTGGTGAATACCTACAACCTGCCTTCGCGCGCGCTCTACAGCCTGCCGGCATTGACGCTGCACGAGTCGGCGCCCGGCCACGCCTTCCAGATGCCGCTGGCGCTGGAACAGGGCGGCCGTCCCGACTTCCGCAAGGCCTATATCTCGGCCTATGGCGAGGGCTGGGCGCTGTATTCGGAACGCCTGGGCACCGAGATGGGCATTTACGAAACCCCGTATGAAGTCTTCGGCATGCTCAGTTACCAGGCCTGGCGCGCTTCGCGCCTGGTGGTCGATACCGGCATCCACGCCAAGGGCTGGACACGCCAGCAGGCGCAGGACTACCTGATGCAGAACACGGCCCTCTCGTCGCACGAGGTGGAAACGGAGGTGGACCGCTATATCTCCTGGCCGGGCCAGGCGCTGTCCTACTACCTGGGCGAGATGGCGATCATGGAAGCGCGCAAAAAGGCCGAGGCGGCGCTGGGCAAGAAATTCGATATCCGCGCCTTCCACGACACGGTGCTGCATCTGGGTTCGGTGCCGCTGCCGGTGCTGCAGGCGCGCATCGACAGCTTCATTGCCGAGGGCGGCCAGGGTCCTTATTCGAAGCCAGTGCAGTAAACGCAAAAGCGGCGCAGGATCCTGCGCCGCTTTTTCCTTCCGCCCCGCTTTCAGTCGCGCGGCTTCTCGCGCCGTTCGCCCAGCAGGATGGGGGCCATGTCTTTCGGGTGCAGGCCCAGATGGCCTTCAAAGCCGGCGCGGATGGCGGCCATGTCCTGCTCCTTGTCGCCCGTCAGGTACACGTGGTCGACCAGGCTCAATGTCTTGTTCGGGTAATCCATATAGACCAGGCAAAGCGGCACCTTGGCTTCCAGCGCCAGGTGGTAAAAGCCGCTCTTCCAGTGCGGGCGGTAGCCGCGCGTGCCTTCCGGCGTGATGCCGACCCAGTACCAGTCGGCCGCGTTCATGCGCGCCGCCTGGCTTTTGATCATGCCGTTCGGCGCGCTGCGGTCGACCGGCTCGCCGCCGAGGGCGCGAAACCAGCTGCCCAGGACAGGAATGCGGAACAGCGAGTCCTTGGCCAGCCAGCGGAACGGCAGGTCGAGCGCCCACTTGCCGAACAGGCCCACGAAAAAGTCCCAGTTCGAGGTGTGCGGATAGATCACGGCGATGCCGCGCGGGCCGGGCAGGGGGCGGTACCGTAGCTGCCAGCCGAAGAACATGAGTACGCGTAGCGACACTCGTTGCTTCCAAGTTGGCAGTTTCTCAGGCTGTAGCCTATAGTTATTCATAACTTTCTCCATATCGCATCTTGTTCCATGCAGTTTATGCAGTATTGACAAGACGGCATTTCACTTGCTGAAAAATCCGGACGCATTCTATCCGTTGCGCCGCGGGGCCAGCAAGCTTTCAGCCACGAAGCTGGCTGTTTTGTCCGATTCGCCACACCACTCAGGGCGGCCCAGGTTCATCGCCACCCCTTATAAGAACTCTAAGATGAAGCCTTAAAATGATAATTAAACGACTCTTATGCGTGACCGTGGGAGGTCGGAGCGCAAGAGAGGAGTTAAGCGCGGCACTCGGGGACTGGGAAATCAATCAAGTCGCTGGCCTGAATGAGGCCCGCGATGCACTGCACTCGCACCAGCATATGGTGGGAATGCTCTTGCTTGATGCAGAATGCAGTCCGCTCGAGGCGCTTGACCGCTTCTTGTGTGAGCACTGGTGGCTGAAGTGGGTGGCCCTGTTCCATCCGCACGCCTTGCAATTGCCGCCGGTGCGGCAGCTGATACACGATCATTGTTTCGATTTCCATACCTGGCCCATTGACGGCACGCGCCTGAACCATACCCTGGGCCATGCCCACGGTCTGGCGGCGCTGGCCGGCCACACGGCCAGCGATTGCGGCGCCGCCAGCATGCCGCTGACCGGCAATAGCGACGCCATACTCAGTCTGCGCCAGCAGATCCGCAAGGTGGCGCTGGCCGATGCGCCGGTGCTGATCTGGGGCGAGAGCGGTACCGGCAAGGAACTGGTGGCGCGTGCCGTGCACGAGAACTCGCCGCGCGCCGGCGCCCCCTTCGTCCCGGTCAATTGCGGTGCCATGCCCGCCAGCCTGATCCAGTCCGAACTGTTCGGCTACGAGAAGGGCGCCTTCACCGGCGCGGCGCGCGACAAGCATGGGCTGATCGAGTCGGCCGCCGGCGGTTCGCTTTTCCTCGACGAAATCGGCGACCTGCCGCTCGACCTGCAATCGAACCTGCTGCGCTTCCTGCAGGAGAAGACCATCTGCCGCCTGGGCGGCACGCGCCAGCTGGCGGTCGATGTGCGCGTGATCGCCGCCTCGCACGTCAGGCTGTCGCAGGCGGTGGAAAGGGGCGCCTTCCGCGAAGACCTGTACTACCGGCTGAACGTGCTGGCGCTGGACGTGCCGCCCTTGCGCGAACGGCGCGACGATGTGGCGGCACTGGCCGAACACTACTTCCGCGCGTTCGCCACCGAGCGCGCGGCCCAGGTGCGGGGTTTCAGCAGCAAGGCGCTGGAGGCGCTGCGGCACCACAACTGGCCGGGCAATGTGCGCGAGCTGGTCAACCGCGTGCGGCGCGCGTCGGTGATGGCGGAAGGGAAGCTGATCCAGGCATCCGATCTGGGATTGAGCGAGACGCCGGCGCTTGCCGCGCACGAGGCGCCGCCATGCGAGCGGCTGGGCGGCGCGCGCAACCGCGCCGAACGCACGGCGCTGGAGGAGCGGCTGGCTTCGGGCAAGAACATGACCCAGGTCGCCAGTGAGCTGGGCATCTCGCGCATGACCTTGTACCGCCTGATGGCGCGCCACGGCATCGAACCGCCGTCACGCCGGCGCGAACGGTGAAACAGCCGCGTCACAGCCTTGTTACTGTGACGCTCGGTAGGGAAACTCAGCGGCGCCATTCGGCGCCGCTGCTTTTTTGTAACAACGCTGTGACCGTAGCGCTGAGGCCGTGTTTTCCCCCTTGCGGCAAAAGGTCCGCCGATTCAGCCACTTAGCGATGGGACGCTGAGCTGGCATCAAGCTTGCGTAGGACTTGGCTGCCCGGAGTGAGCATTCCCGGTGGACACTCGTTCAACCAAACTTTGGTGAGGCACGGAAAATGAAAAAAAGCATATTAGCTACTGCCATTGCGCTGCTGTTCAGCACCGGCGCATTTGCACAAGCTGCGGACCCGACGGTCGATCAGTCGGGTGACGGAGTGAATGCGGCAGCGAAAGCCAAAATCATTCAGGATAGCAGTACCAACCACGACAACGATTCGAGTACCGATTCCAGCACCCACAACAAGAACAACAATAACAGCGATGGTACGGCCAAGGCTTCCGCCGACGCTGCCGCGGCGGCCAACAACGGCGCCACGGCCACTTCCAACATGACCAACTCTTTCAACAAGTCCTCGGCCAGCGCCATCAGCAAGCTGAGTGGCTCGGTCAGCGGCAATACCATTTCGCACATCGGCAATATCGCCACCAATAAAGGCGATGCCAATGGCGGCAGCGCCAAGGGCGGCTACGGTGGCGATGCCACCGGCGGCAATGCCAAAGGCGGCAGCGGCGGCGACGGCGCATCGGCCAAAGGCGGCAGCGGTGGCGATGGCGCATCGGCCAAAGGCGGCAGCGGCGGTGACGGCGCCCTGGCCAAAGGCGGCAGTGGCGGCGACGGCGCCTGGGCCAAAGGTGCGAACGGCGGCGATGGCGCTTCCGGCGGCAATTCCAAAAACGGCAGCGCATCGACCGGTGACGCCAGCGGCGGCATGGCCAAGGCCGGCAGCGGCGGTGATGGCGGCGCGGCGAAAAATGCCAGCACCGGCGATGGTGGTATGGGCGGAGCAGGCGGCGCCGGCGGCGCTGGCGGCAAAGCGGGCGGCAGTACCGGTGGCGCCGGCGGTTATGGCGGTGCCGGTGGCAAGGCCGCTGGCGGCGACGGCGGCCTGACCGGTAATGCCAAAGGCGGCAGCGGCGGCGCTTCCGGTTATGCCGACGGTTCGAACGGCGGTAAAGGCGGTAGCACCGGCAAGGCATCCGGCGGCGACGGCGGCATGGGCGGCGCCGGCGGTTATGGCGGCAGCGGCGCAGCTGGCGGCAAAGCGAACGGCGGCGATGGCAGCGCCACCCAGACGGCCAGTGGCGGCGGCGCGAAAAACGGCGCAGCCCTTGGCGTGAATGCCAATATCGGCACTAGCGGCGACCCGGCCACCCCATTCGTGGGACGTGACCAGGCGGCTTCCGGCACCGGCGGCACCGGCACGGGCGGCGCAGCCAGCGCCAGCACCAATTCGGCAGCTTCCGGCGCCAATACCTCGGGCGGTGGCGGCTCCGGCGCGGCTGGCGGTACGGCCGGCGGCGGCGGTTCCGGCGCCAGCGCCTCGAATGCAGGCGGTGCGGGAGCGGCCGGCGGCAGCAATACCACCGGCGCCGGCGGCAGCGGTGCAGCGGCCAGCAATAGCGGCGGCGCAGGTGCGGCGGCAACGGCAGGCACCGGCGGCGCCGGCGCCGGCGGCGGCAGCGGCAGCAGCTCGGGCGGCGCCGGCGCGGCGGGCGCCAGCGGCGGTGGCGGCGGCAGCAGCGGAGCGGCGACCAATACCGCAGGTTCCGGCGCGGCAGGCGGCAGCTCGAACGGCGGCGCAGCGAATTCGGGCAGCGCCACCAACGGTAACTCCATGGCCGGCAACGGCGGCAACGGCGCGGCCGGCGGCAGCAATACCGGCGGCTCGGGCGGCGCCGGTGGCGGCGGCAATACCGGTGGCGCTGGCGGCGCTGGCGGCGGCGGCAATACCGGCGGTGCTGGCGGTGCCGGCGGCGGCGGCAATAACGGCGGCGCCGGCGGTGCTGGCGGCACGGCCACGGCGGGTAATGCCGCCGCAGGCAACGGCATGGGCGGCGCAGGCGGCGCGGGTGGCACGATCTCCGTGAATGCCGGCGACTTCAATATGTCGAATACCATGACCACCGTTGGCCAGTCGGCCGCCGGCATCATGGTGGTGAGCCAGAACAACGGCTTCTCCTCGCTGGTGCAGCAAAGCGTGAACGTGCAGGCTAATTTGCAAGTGGGTAAATAAGCCAGGACCGGCGGCGCTGGCAGGTTCACGCCACGCCGCCGGCATGCGGAAAACAGCTTTGCTCACAAGGCCTTGGAGGCTGTGATGCGGATCGATACCATGCAGGGACTGGCCCTGACGCTTTGCCTGCTGAGCCTGGATCTCCAGGCGCAGCCGGCGGCCAGCCCCCTTAGCGAGCCGGCGGCGGTAGTGCCGGCACCTGCCGAAGCGGCAGCAGACAAGCCCATTTTGCCGGTGGTGGCGGCCTTCGCCGCCGCCGCGCTGAATGGAAGCGGCGTGCGGTCAGCGCGGGATGAAAGCGGCATCCTGCCGGCGCCGCTCGGGGAAGAACAGCTGTCGCAGCTACGCGGCGGCAGCGATACGCCCTGGAGCGAGATGAAATTGAGCGGAGCGGTCAGCAATAACAAGGCGGTGCAGGTCTTGACCGGGTCGAATACCATCACCGAAGGCTCGTTCGCGAACGCCTCCGGCCTGCCGATGGTGATCCAGAATTCCGGCGCCAATGTGCTGATCCAGAACGCCACCATCGTGAATGTGCAGCTCAAATGAAAACGCAGCTCCATCGCTGTGTGGGTAGCATCCTGCTGCTGGCTTGTTCGGCAGCGGGTTTGGCCGCCGACGTGCAAAGCGTCGGCGGCGCGCCTTTCCACCTCAAAGTCACCAGCATCAAGGAACTGCGCTACCGCGCCACCGTGCGCCAGCAGTTCGACTTCAGTTGCGGCTCGGCGGCCGTGGCGACGTTGTTAAGCTACCACTATGATTATCCGGTCAGCGAACAGCAAGCCTTCCAGGAGATGTTCCAGAACGGCGACCAGGAGAAGATCCGGCGCGAAGGCTTCTCCTTGCTGGACATGAAGCGCTTCCTGGCCGCGCGCGGCTTTATTGCCGATGGCTTTGAACTGCCGTTGGAAAAGCTGCACAAGGCGGGCTTCCCCGCGATTGTGCTGATTGCGGAGAAGGGTTACCATCATTTCGTCGTGGTCAAAGGCCTGCAGGGCGAACGTGTGCTGCTGGGCGATCCTGCCGGCGGCACGCGCGCCATGAGCCGCGCCGCTTTCGAAGCCGTATGGCAGAACCATCTGCTGTTTGTGATCCACGACCGGCCGGGCAAGCCGCGCTTCAATGAGTTGGCCGACTGGCGCGTGGCGCCGCAGGCCATGCCGGCCGACGTCATCGAGCGCGATGGCCTGGCCCGCATCACGTTGCCCAAGCTGGGAAGAGGCGAATTCTAAGGAGCGAGTGATGCGCATTCTTCGCTGGAGCGCCGCCTTGCTGTGCGGCGTGACGTGGCTGGCCTGTGCCGACAGCCTGGATGCCGATTGGGTGGCGCTGCCCGACAGCGCACTCGATGCGGCGCGCGGCGGCTTCGATAATGGCAGCGGCCTGGTGGTGTCGCTTGGCATCGAGCGCATGGTGTCGATCAATGGCGCCGTGGTGTCGAGCAGCCAGTTCAATATTGCCGATGTGGCGCGCATGAGCGTCGCCGAAGCGGAGATGGCGCGTAGCGCCTTGAACCCATTCCAGCTGGTGCAGAACGGCGACGGCAATATCGCACCGGCGGCCATGGGTTCGGCCGCCGTCTCGGCGCTGCTGATCCAGAACAGCGCCAACGACCAGCTGATCCGCAGCCAGACCACCATCAATACCGCTGTCAACAGTCTGGAAATCCTGAAAGGCATTAATTTGGAAAGCAGCATGCGGCAGGCGCTGGCTGGCGCGCTGACGCCGCGTTAAGTTCCATACTCTTCGGAAGGAGGAAGCATGCAGCTTGCCCACACCCTGCGCGCCGGATCGGCCGGCCTGTCGCTCCTGTTATGCAGTGCCCTGGCCCAGGGCCAGCAAGATGAACGCAGCATGACCGAGCTGGCGGCGGAACTGGCGGCCGTCAAGCAGCAATTGGCCGAACAGCGAGCCTTGCTGAAGACCCTGAAGACGGAGATGGAGCAGCTGCAAGCCATGCGGCCGGCGGCGTCGGCGGCCGAACTGGAAAGCCGGCGCGGCGCGGGCGGACCGTATCTGCAAGCCGGTTCAGCCGGGCAGACAGCACCGGCACAGACGCCCGCCCAGGGCGCGCCGGCAACGGCGGCGGCACCGGGCGCGCGGCGCGAGGTGGCGCAGGAGGGCGGCGCGGTGGGCAAGGCGCCGGAACGCGATTCGCGTCCGCCTGAAGTGGCGCCCATCTTCGAGGCGCCGGGCGTGCTGACGCCGAAAGGCCATTATGTGCTGGAGCCTTCGGTGCAGTTCGGCTATTCGTCCAGCAACCGCGTGGCCCTGGTCGGCTATACGATTATTCCCGCCATCCTGATCGGCCTGGTCGACGTGCGCGAGATCAAGCGCAACACCTTCACCGCCGCGCTGACGGGACGCTATGGCATCAATAGCCGCACCGAGATCGAAATGCGCGTGCCGTATGTCTACCGTTCCGATTCCACCGTCAGCCGCGAAATCTTCACCGGCACCTCGGTCGAACGCGTGTTTGAAACCAGCGGCCGCGCCATCGGCGATGTGGAGCTGGCGCTGCGCCGCCAGCTCAACGACGGCGGCGCGGACAAGCCGTTTTATGTGGCCGGCTTGCGCGTCAAGAGCCGCACCGGGCGCGATCCTTTCGAAGTCGTGACCGATTGCAGCCAGCGCTGCGTGGGACAGAACGCCAGCGGCACCGGCCTGCCGCTGACCCTGCCCACCGGCTCGGGCTTCTATGCGGTCCAGCCCAGCCTGACCTGGCTCTTCCCCTCCGATCCGGCCATCTTCTTCGGCAGCGTCAGTTATCTGCACAACTTCAAGCGCAAGAATGTGACGCGCCGCATCCTCAATGGCGAGAGCGAGGAGCTGGGCACGGTGGCGCCGGGCGCGGTGATCGGCGCCAATTTCGGCATCGGCCTGGCGCTGAACGAGAAGGCGTCGCTCAGCCTGGGCTACGATCACCAGTCGGTGGCGCGCACCAGGCAGAATGGGCAGGCGGTGCCGGGCTCGGTGCGTACCCAGCTTGGCACGCTGCTGATGGGCTTTACCTACCGCTTCAACGAAAAACGCTCGGTGAACATCTCGGTCGGCGCCGGCCTGACGCGCGACACGCCCGATGTCTCGCTGTCGATACGGGTGCCGATGAATTTCTGAGGGGACGTCTACGCGGTATTGATTTTTGCGCTATCTTAGCGGTCCTGGCAACTCTCCAACAAGAAGGAAAACCATGACCGCTTTCAAGTTCTCCGCCAGCCGCGCCGCCGTGCTGGGCGCCCTGGCACTCGCCGCCAGCGCCGCTTTTGCCGCCGCGCCCATGGTCAAGACCCAGGCACCCGGCTATTACCGCATGATGCTGGGCGACTTCGAGGTGACCGTGCTGAGCGACGGCACCGTCGACCTGCCGGTGCACCAGCTGTTGAAGGACAAGCCGGGCAAGACCGAAAAGACGCTGGCCAAGTCCTTCCTGCACTCGCCGCTGGAAACCTCGTTCAACAGCTTCCTGATCAATACCGGCAGCAAGCTGGTGCTGGTCGACACCGGTGCGGGCGCCCTGTTCGGCCCGACGCTGGGCAAGATGCTGGATAATTTGAAAGCGGCCGGCTACAAGCCGGAGCAGGTCGACGAGATCTACATCACCCACCTGCATCCCGACCACGTGGGTGGCGTGATGGCGGCCGAGCAGCCGGCCTTTCCGAACGCCGTGGTGCGCATGGACAAGCGCGATGCCGACTATTGGCTGAGCAAGGTGCAGATGGAAAAAGCGCCGGCCGAGGCCAAGGGTTTCTTTGCCGGTGCGATGAAAGTGCTGGGGCCTTATGCGAATGCGGGCAAGCTGCTGCCGTTTGAAGGCAACACCGATCTGGTGCCGGGCGTGAAAGCCGCGTCCAGCTTCGGCCACACGCCGGGCCATACGACGTATCTGGTGGAGAGCAAGGGCCAGAAGCTGGCGCTGATCGGCGACCTGCTGCATGTGGAGGCGGTGCAGATCGCCGAACCCGATGTGGTGATCGCCTTCGACACCGACAGCAAGGCCGCGCTGGCGGAACGCAAGGCCGCCTTTGCCGCCGCCGCCAAACAGGGTTATCTGATCGGCGCGGCCCACCTGCCGTTCCCTGGCGTGGGCCATCTGCGCGGCAACGGCAAAGGCTATCAGTTCATTCCCGTGAACTACGCGATTCCGCGCTGAGGCGGAACCGCCTTCCTGGCCTGGCCGATCAGGCCAGGGCGGGGTAGTCCGTATAGCCTTCGGCGTGCGGCGAGTAGAACAGTTCCTGGCGCTGCGGATTGAGCGGCGCATTCAGTTGCAGGCGGCGCGGCAGGTCGGGGTTGGCGATGAAGTCCTTGCCCCATGCCACGGCGTCGGCGTGGCCGGAGGCGATCAGCTGCTCGGCGCCGGCGCGGTCGAACTTCTCATTGGCGATGTACACGCCGCCGAATTCCCTCTTCAGCAGTGGCCCCAGGCTGTCTGCGCCCACCGCTTCGCGCGCGCAGATAAAGGCGATTTTGCGCTTGCCCAGTTCGCGCGCCACATAGCCGAAAGTGGCGGCCGGATCGGAGTCGCCCATATCGTGAATATCGCGGCGCGGCGCCAGGTGCATGCCGACGCGGCCGGCGCCGAAGACTTCGATGCAGGCGTCGGTCACTTCCAGCATCAGGCGGGCGCGGTTTTCCAGCGGGCCGCCGTAGATATCGGTGCGCAGATTGGTGCTGTCCTGCAGGAACTGGTCAAGCAGATAGCCATTGGCGCCATGGATTTCCACGCCGTCGAAACCGGCTTTCTTGGCATTCTCGGCGCCCTTGCGGTAGGCGGCGACGACCTGGCGCACTTCCTCCGTTTCCAGCGCGCGCGGCACCGCGTAGGGACGTACGGGACGCAGCAGGCTCACATTGCCCTTGGCCGCGATGGCGCTCGGCCCCACCGGCGCCTGGCCGTCCAGCAGGCTGGGATCGGAAATGCGGCCCACATGCCATAGTTGCAGGAAGATCTTGCCGCCCTTGGCGTGCACCGCCGCGGTGATCGGTTTCCAGCCTTCCACCTGTTCGTCGGACCAGATGCCCGGCGTGTTTTCATAGCCCACGCCCTGCGGGGTCACGGCGGTGGCTTCGCTCAGAATCAGGCCGGCGCTGGCGCGCTGGGCGTAGTACTCGGCCATCAGCGCATTCGGCACGCGGCCGGCGCCGACGGCGCGCGAGCGGGTCAGCGGCGCCATGATGACGCGGTTGCTCAGGCTTAGATCGCCTACGGTAAACGGCTCGAAGAGGGTGCTCATGTTTTGTCCTTGCAGTGTATGGGCCGGCTACAGCCCCTTGTTCATATAGTCGAGAAAAGCCTGAATCGTGGCCTCGTCGCGCTTGAAGAAATTCCACTGGCCAATGCGCTGCACCGTCACCAGGCCCGCGTTCTGCAGGGTGGTCAGGTGGGCCGATACCGTCGATTGCGACAGGCCTGTACGCTTGTCGATCTGGCCGGCGCAGACACCCATGTCGAGCGGGTGGTGCTGCTCGCTGAAGTGCTGCTGCGGCTCTTTCAACCAGGCCAGGATTTGGCGCCGGACGGGATTGGCCAGGGCTTTGTGGATTGCGTCGATGTCCATAATTCGGGTTTTAACGATACGAATATCGGATACTTCCGATTCGCATATCGGTATTCTACGATATAATTTCAAGGGTTGCTGAAGCCGTTCCAAAACACGCCGGGAACGGAGGTGGTATACTGCTGGCGCTTCTCCCGCGGGGACGACCCCGCCGCAGCAAGGGAGCCAGGCAGGGACGGCCCTGCCATGACTTTGGGAGAGACATCATGTCCTGGTTCATTCTTTTTCTGGCTGGCTTGTTGGAAGTCGCTTGGGCAGTAGGCCTCAAGTATACCGCCGGATTCACCAAACCCCTACCGACCGTGCTCACTCTGGGCGCCATGGCCGCCAGCGTCGGCCTGCTGGGTCTCGCCTTGCGCCAACTGCCTCTGGGCACCGCCTATGCGGTGTGGACCGGCATCGGCACCGTGGGCACCGTCATCTTCGGCATCATGGTCTTGAACGAGCCGGCCACCGCGGCCCGCGTCGGCTGCATCGCGCTGATCGTGCTGGGCATCGCCGGCTTGAAGCTGCTGGCCACGCACTGAGGGCGGCCAGCGCGGAGGAGGGCTTTTATGCGCCCGGGTTACGGGCGCTGGCCAGCCAGCAGGCCGCGTTGATGCGCAGCTCGCCGTCCTGCACATAAGATTCGCAGGCGGCGCGCATCAGGCCGACGATTTCCTGGCGGCGCGCCGCGCTTTCATTGGGCAGGATCGGGCCGACAGGACCGAGCATGCTCAGATACGGCACCAGGTCGGCTTCCGGCATGGCGCAGGCCAGGTCCAGCGGCGCCACTTCGACATCCTGCCAGCCGCTTTGTTCGAGCAGGCCGATCACGCGCTCCCGGCTGGCAAGGCCGAACTGGCCCGGCTTGTCCGCCGGGCGCGGTGCCAGCGCCGGCAGCAGGTGGGCCACGGCGCGCTCGCCCGCAGTCATGAAGGGATTTTCTTCGGGGCCGCGCCAGGCGATAAAGCGCAGCGCCGCACCCTTGGCCGCCGCCTGGCGCAGATTGCCGAAGGCGCGCACCGGATCGTCGAAGAACATCACGCCCAGGCGTGAGACGATCAGGTCGAAACGGGCTTGGCCGAAATCATGGGTCTGGGCATCGGCCAGGACAAAGCTGGCCGGCGTGTCCGCGCACGCGGCACGCGCTTGGGCCGCCTCGATCATGGGCCGGGAAATATCGGCGCCCGTGCATTGCGCCTGGCCGCCCAGGCGGCGCGCCAGGGCCAGCGTTACGGCGCCGGTGCCGCAACCCACGTCGAGCACCGTTTCAGGGCGCAGCGCCGCCGCCTCTTCCACCAGCCGCCGCTCCAGGGGCGTGAACAGCTGGTCCAGCACGCTTTGCATTTCGACCCAGGCATGGCCGGCATGGCCGTTCCACAGCTGCACCTGGTCTTGGTTTACTTGATGAATATGCGTCATGACAGTCTCCTTGGCTTGATTCTGTTATTCTGCAACTTCAAGTCCACTTGAAGTCAAGCATGGAAAAACTGGATATAGCGGAAGTGGCGCGGCGCACCGGCCTGGCACCGTCGGCGCTGCGCTACTACGAAGAGAAAGGCCTGATCGCCGCCGCCGGCCGGCGCGGCCTGCGCCGTCTGTTCGACACGTCGGTGCTGGAGCGTCTGGCCCTGATCGCCCTCGGGCGCAGCGCCGGCTTCACGCTGGATGAGATCGGGCGCATGTTCGCCGGCGACGGCAGCCTGCAAATGGACCGCGCGCTGCTGCTGGCCAAGGCCGATGAGCTGGAGCGCACCATCCGCAAGCTGGGCGCCATGCGCGACGGCCTGCGCCATGCCGCCGCCTGCCGCGCCGCCAGCCACCTGGAATGCCCCACCTTCCGCCGCATCCTGAGCGCCGCCGCAAAAGGCGCGCTGGGCCGGCCGGAGCGCTGAGTACCCAGCTCTCTTCGCCGTACCGGTTGCAGTGTCTGAGCGGCGGGGCGCATTGCCTGCGGCTCCTGTTCAAGGCTGGCGCTGGCTGGACCAGCGCTGGTAGATGCGCGCCAGCTCGCCGCTGCTGTGCAGGCGGTGCAAAGCCTGGTCGGCCAGGCGCGTGGCCATCGGATCGGCCTTTTTGCTGATCCAGAAGTAGATCGGCTCTTCCTTCAGAATATTCGGCAGCAGACGCACTTTGTGTTGCAGATTGTGCTCGCGGATCAGCCAGGCCAGTGTCAGTTCGTTCATGTAGATGAAACGGCCATGGCCGGCGGCGATCTTGCGCAGATTGGTCAGGTTGTCGCCGGTGCTGTCGTCGACTTCGAGGCCGAGAATGCGCAGCTGGTCGGAGTAGGCGGCGCCGCGCGGCGTGTTGATCAAGGGCCGCAGGCGCACCAGCTCTTCCAGCGTTTCGATATTGACCTTGTCGCTGGCGGCGGCGGCCAGCCGGTGGCGCACGGTGTACAGGGATTTGCCGGCCACGCTGGCGATCTGGCGCCGGCGCGGCGTGTCGAGCAAGGCGCAGGCGGCACCCACGCCGCCGCTTTCCAGGCCTTGTTCGATCACCGGCACCGAGCGCGCTTCCTCCATGCCGGTGAAGCGCAAGCGCGGCTGGATTTTTTCGATGGCGGCCAGGATGTCGGGGCAAACCCCGGCAGGAAGACTGCCTTCGCGCGGCAGCCATTTGGGCGGCACGCTTTCCTGCGCCACGATGCGCAAGGTGTATTGCGGTTCCGGCTCGGCTGCGGCATGGGGCGGGCCGGCCAGGACGGCAGCGGCGCACGAGATGAGCAGCGGCGTTTTCATGTTGTCTCCTTGTAAGGAGATTTTATTCTTACCTAATACCCGCTGCCAGCTTGTGTGCGTACAAACCACATACTTTCGATTTAAAAGCTTTGGTTCACCTTGGCCAGGTAATACCATTCGCTGTTGGCGGCCGCGCCGCTGTCGGGGAAGAGCATGATGGCGTCGTATTCGGCCAGCACCGGCGTGCCGTCGGCGCGGCGGCCGATCTCCTCGCCCCGGGCCACGCGGTCGAAGCTGGACCAGTTGCGGCTGAAGCGATCGTCCGCATGCAGCTTGTCGTACACCTCGGCCATGCTGAGCGCTTCCACCACGGCCGGATCGACCGGCTGCGGTGCCTCCGCCTCGATCAGGCCGAGGAAGGCGAGGGTGTTCAGGATGGCGCGGTAAGCCACCTGCGGCGCCTGCGGATCGGCGTGCTGGCCGCATTCCAGCGTGAGCGCATAGCCGCCGGTGCTGCGCATGTATTCGGTGGTGCCCATGCCGTAGCGCAGCACGGTTTGCAGCTCGCTGCTGCCGCGCAGGCGGCGCTGCACGCCCGCGCCGTAAGTGCGCAGCCAGCCATCGACAAAGCGCTTGACGCCCAGGCGGCGCGCCAGCGCGCGTTCCTGTTCCTGGTGGCGGAAGGGTTCCAGCGGTCCCTCGTTATTGCGCGGCCCGACCATCACAAAGGGCTGGCTGGCGGCATTGAAGGAGTGCAGGTCGAGCAGCACGTCGTGGCTGGCCAGCAGGGGGCAGAGCCAGTTGCCGATGCGGTCTTCGAAATCCTGCGGCTGTTCCTTGGGGAAGAGGTTGCGGTTCAGATTGCGCTCGCCCGCGCGCTCACCCTTGGCATAGGCGAGCGGATTGACGATGGGGACAAAGGTCACGCTGCCGTTGCGGATGCGCAGGCGGCCTTCGTCGAGCTCCTGCAGCACGCGCAGGATGGCCTGGGTGCCGCACACCTCGTTGCCATGCACGGCGCCGGTGACGATCAGGCGCGGTCCCGGACCCTGGCCGGTGTAGTTGATGGATTTGAATTGCAGCGCGTCTGCCGAAGTCATGCCGGTTCCTCAAGATTATGCAAGTGGCAGCTATTCTAGCGGGATTCCCCGGCGCGGCCAGCGCGGCAGGTAAAATGCCGGGATGAAGCCAAGCTCCCGCCTCCACGGTTTGGACACCCTGCGCGCCCTCGCCATCGTGCTGGTGTTCATGAACCATTACATGATTTTCGTCAGCCACAAACCTACCTTCGGCTTTTTCAGCGAGATAGGCTGGGCCGGGGTCGACCTGTTCTTCGCGCTGTCGGGCTACCTGATCGGCAACCAGATTTTCGGCAGCCTGCGGCGCGGCGGCTTCTCGCTCAAGAATTTTTACGCGCGCCGCCTGCTGCGCACCCTGCCCAATTACTATGTGGTGCTGGCCCTGTATGCCTTCTGGCCGTATTTCGCCGGTGCCGCGCAACCGGCGCCGTGGTGGAAGTATTTCAGCTTTACCCTGAATTTCCAGCTGATCCCCGGCACCCTGTTTTCCCATGCCTGGTCGCTGTGCGTGGAAGAGCAGTTCTATATGCTGCTGCCGGCCCTGGCCTTGCTGATCGCCAGCTGGCGCCGTTCGCTGGCCTGGGCCTGGATCGCCATCCTCGCCAGCTTCGCGGCCGGTATGCTGATACGCGGCTGGCTGTGGCAGCAGGTGCAGCCGCCGCCCGACGGCAGCGCCGCCTTCTATACCAGTATCTACTACTCGACCCTGTGCCGCTTCGATGAATTGGTGGCGGGCGTGGCGCTGGCGCTGCTGAAAAATTTCCATCGGCCGCTGTGGGCGCGCTGCACGGCGTACGGCAACTGGACGCTGGCGGCGGGTCTGCTCATTACCGTGCTGGCACTGAACGAATTCCATGACGACCACTATGGCCAGGCCCTGACCGTGGCCGGCTATCCGCTGCTGGGACTGGGCTTCTCCCTGCTGCTGCTGTCGGCCCTGAGTCCGGCCTCCTGGCTGAGCCGCCTGCGCGTGCCGGGCGCCTCGGCCATCGCCATCTGGTCTTACGCCATCTACCTCACGCATAAGCAGCTCTGCATCCTGCTCAAGCCCGAGCTGCTCAAGCACGGCATGGGACCGGAATCGGCGGGCGGCATCGCTATCATGCTGCTTGCCAGCGGCTTGGCGGGCTGGCTGCTTTACCTGCTGGTCGAAACGCCCTTCATGAAGCTGCGCGAGCGCTATGTGCCCAGCAATGAAGCCGGCACGCGCGCGGCGCGTCCGGCGCCTGCCGCCGAGTGGCAAGTCTGACACATAGTGATAATCCGTGTAAGTTTTCCAAGCTGCTATGGACTATAGTGGAGGATTGCATAGGCGTTCATGATGCAAAAACGGTTTTACCTCGACTGTTTATCAGGCTTACTCTCATGAAGAACAAGCTTTCGCTTTTGCCAGTTCTCTGTGTCATGGCGGCTGCCGCCTCTGCCCAGCAACCCCCTGCCGCCGGCGCAGCTACCCCCGCCATCATCGATTTTGCCCACTGCTTCAAGCCGGAGTGGCCCCAGCTCGTGGGTGACGTTGAAATGCAGACGGCGGCGACCCTGGCATATCAAGTTGGCGTGGATGGCAAGCTGCTGGCCGCCCGCCTGCTGCAATCGAGCGGCTCGACCGCCTTCGATCAGGCCGCGCTGGCCGCCGGCCGCGCCTGCCGTTTCCAGCCCGCCGCGGTGGATGGCAAACCCGTCGCCGCCTGGCTGCAATTCCGCTACGTGCATACGCCGACCGATCTGGTGTCCGATCCGGCACTGGTGCGCGAATACGTGCAGGCGCGCGCCGCGGCCGAAAAGGGCGGCGCCGCTGAACAGCTGCTGCTGGCGCGCCTGCTGGAACAGGGGCGCGGCGTGGCGCCCAATCCCGACGATGCACTGCGCTGGTATCGCCAGGCGGCGCAAAGCGGCAGCGCCGACGCCCAGCTCTGGCTGGGCAATTGCTACTTCAACGGCGTGCTGCTGCCCAAGGATAAGGTGGAAGCCTTGCGCTGGTATCAGGCCGCCGCCGACGACGGCAATGCCCAGGCGCAGAATGCCCTGGGTCTGATGTACCAGCGCGGCGACGGCGTGCCCAAGGACTTCGATGAAGCGGCCCGCATGTATCTGCTGGCCGCCTTGCAGGGCTATGATGTGGCGCAGAATAATCTGGGCTATATGTACTGGCGCGGACAAGGCCTGGAACAGAATCCGGCCATCGCCGTCGAGTGGTACCGCAAGGCCGCCACCCAAGGCAATGCCTGGGCCCAGCAAAACCTGTCGGTCGCCTATGAGCGCGGCCTGGGCGTGGCGGCCGACCGCAAGCAGGCGCGCCACTGGCTGGAACGCGCCGCCGCCCAAGGCTTCACGCGCGCCCAGGTGCGTCTGGGCGATATGCTGATGGAGTATGTGCAAAGCGAGGCGGACCGCGAGCTGGCCGTCTACTGGTACCGGCGCGCGGCGGAGCAGGGCGATCTGGCCGGCCAGATCAGCCTCGCCTACTGCTATGAAACCGGCCATGGCGTGACGCAGGACTTCGCCCAGGCAGCCGCCTGGTATAGCCGCGCCGTGGGCCAGACCAGCTCCCTCACGCGCAGCGCCCCGCGCATGCCCGGCGAGGATGGGCGCGGCATCGCCGGCGGACCGGTGCAGACAGCCAAGCGCAATACGCCGGCCGGCGTGCTGCAGAGCGTCGACAGCCTGCGCATGCTGGCGCTGGCCCAGTATGCCGAAAACCGCGGCGAGCAGGATGCGGTAGCGGCGCTGGGCGACTATAGCCGTCTGAGCGAGGTGGGCGAGCTGCCCATCGTCGAACGCCATATCCGCAGCTACCAGCTGCCCGAAGTGCCGCAACCGCGTCCGCCGCAGCCGGAGCAGCGCTGGCTGGAACAGGTGCCGGCGGTGGCCAGTGGCCGCTACGGCGCCTGCATCTGAAAAGGCGCAGCTGCCGGCGGCGGCGTTTATTGCTATGCTGTGCCATCTGCAATAGTGTGGAGATGGCATGCAGCTGAATCGTTTTCCGTGGCGGCCCTTGCTGGCTGGCTCCCTGGTTCTCATGCCGGCTGGCGCGGCCCTTGCGTCGCCGCCGGCCGGTCCTTATGCGCGCATGGTGGTGATCCAGCCCAAACCTGGCCAGGACAGCGCCTTTGAAGCGGGCTACGAAAAACATCTGGAATGGCACCGCCAAGCCGGGGACAGCTGGACCTGGCATGGCTGGTCCTTCGTACTGGGCGAGCGGCTCGGCTACTTCATGGACGGCACTTTCGGCCATGCCCCCGGCAATTTCGACAACGCCGTGCAGCCGGCCGCCGACCGCGCCGACAATCAAAAGCACGTCGAGCCGCATGCCGATTTCCTCAGCCACGGCGTCTTCCAGCGCCTGGATGGCGCCAGCGTTGGCGCGCCATTGCCCGACACTTCGCCGTATCTGGCTCTGATTACCTACCAGGTGCTGCCGGGGCAGGGTGGTGCGTTCGAACAGGCTTGGACGCGCCAGCGCAGCCGCCTGGCCGGCAGTGGCGCGCGCTATAGCCTGTATCGCCTGCAGCTGGGTGGCTCTGCGCCGCAATATATGCTGATGCGCGCCGTCCCCAGTTTTGGCGCGGCGGCCGACTTGCCGGAGATCGAGCCGGCGCTGGCGGGCATGGTGCACAGCAAGCGCAGCGAATTGCTGGCCTACCGCGCCAATCTCAGTTACCAGCCCTAGAAGTGCGCCGGCCTTAAGGCATCTCGATGACGTCGAAAGGCGACTGCACATCGCTCAGGAAGGCCAGCACGGCGCGGATGCGCGCTGGCGCTTCGGCCTCGCTGGTATCGTCGATCAGCTGGCGCAGGCCGGGCATGGCCTCCGGCACATCCGGGCTGCGGTAAGCCGCGATCAGCAGCGCCGCGTACTGCGCCGCTTCGCGTTCGTGGCGGTGGCGCAGGCGCTGTTCGATCACGCCGAACAGCGCGCGCTGCATGGCCGGTGTCGGATTCACGATATGCGCGAACACCAGCGGCGTATTCGCAATCGCGGCGCAAATGCGGCGTTCGATCTCGTCCGGCTTCACATCCGACGCGATATCGAAATACGCGCCATTCCAGCGTGTGCGCGCATGCGGATGGCCGGGCGGAAAACTCTCCGCCGTTTCAAACCCCAGCGCCCGGCTCAAGCGCCCGAATAAGTCAGAAAAAGGAATAGGCATGCCGGCATTGTAGCCGAGCCTGCCGGCCGCCACCCCATCCCCTCTGCGCCCAACAAATAATGTCCAACCCCGGTGCTTCGGCGGCCCGCCTGACACCAGGATTGGACATTGTTAGCGGCAGATCAAACGGCGGCGGGGCTGGACGGGGCCGCTTCGCCGATCAGGCCGGCGCGGAAGTCGGCGACGGCCTGGAAGATCTCGGCCTGCGTGTTCATCACGAACGGGCCGTACTGCGCGATCGGCTCGTTCAGCGGCCGGCCGGCGATCAGGATGAAGCGGGCTGCTTCACCGGCGTCGAGCGTCACGCCGTCCGCCTCGGCGGCATTGGCGAAGATGGCCATGGCACCGCGCGCCACGGCCTTGCCGCCGATGTTCACGCTGCCGCGGTACACGTACAGGAAGGCGTTGTGGCCGGCCGGGATCTGCTGGCTGAAGCTGGCGCCAGCCGGCAGTTCCACGTCCAGATACAGCGGTTCCGTGCCTTCGCGCTGCACCGCGCCGGCCGCGCCGTGGCTGCTGCCGGCGATGACGCGCACCGTAGCGCCGGCTGCCGTGCGCAGCTGCGGAATGTCGGCGGCGGCGAAGTCCTGGTACCAGGGCGCGCGCATCTTGTCCTTGGCCGGCAGGTTGAGCCACAGCTGGAAGCCTTCCATCAAGCCTTCTTCCTGTTCCGGCATTTCGGAGTGGATCACACCGCGCCCGGCCGTCATCCATTGCACGCCGCCGTTGCTGAGCAGGCCTTCGTTGCCGGCGCTGTCGCGGTGGCGCATGCGCCCGCTCAGCATATAGGTCACGGTTTCAAAGCCGCGGTGCGGGTGGGACGGGAAGCCGGCGATGTAGTCGTTGGCTTCGTCCGAACCGAAATTGTCCAGCATCAGGAAGGGATCGAGGCGGCGCTGCAGTGCCTGGGTCAGCACGCGGTTGATCTTGACGCCGGCGCCATCCATCACAGCCTGACCGTGGACGATGCGCTCCACACTGCGCGCTTGCTGCACGCGCTCGCTGGCAACGGTGTTGATAGTGGTTTCCATGCCATTCTCCTTTTGCTGGACTGCTTGATTAAACCAGAACTGCGTTCACTTGTTCGTCGGCCGAGGCGCGGGCGCGGGCCACCGAATCCGGGCCCATGCCCATGCCTTCGGCGAAGACGAATTGCACATCGTCCAGGCCGACGAAGCTGAAGAAGGCTTTCAGCTGCGGCAGCTGGGCGTCGCTCGGGCCGTCCTTGTGGAAGCCGCCGCGTGAAATCGCCACATACACTTTTTTGCCTTTCAGCAGGCCGACCGGGCCGTTTTCCGTGTATTTGAAGGTGACGCCGGCGCGGGCAATCGCGTCGAACCAGCTTTTCAGTTGCACGGTGATGCCGAAGTTGTACATCGGGGCGCCGATCACGATCACGTCGGCCGCTTGCGCCTGGGCGATCAGGGCATCGTCCAGGGCGACGCGGGCGGCTTGCTCGGCGTTGCGCTGGTCGGCCGGGGTGAACAGGGCCTGCAGCGTGGTTTCGTCCAGCACGGGGTGGGGCTGGGCAGCCAGGTCGCGGCGGCTCAGGCTGGCGTCCGGGTTGCTGGCGCGCAGGCGGGCGACGATGGCGTCGGCCACGCGGGTGGATTCGGAACCGGTGCTGCGGGCGCTGGAGTTGATTTGCAGGATGTTCATTTGTTGCTCCTTTTCGATTTCGTTTTGCAGCGTTTGCTGCGATGGGTGAACTTTAACAATTCCAAAATCGAAGAAAAAGCCGGTAAAATGGATAACATTCATCCATCAGTGGAACAATCGCTGTTTTTACGGAGCTTTGTATGGATCTGGACCCGAGTGACTTGCTGCTGTTTGCCCGCATCGTCGAGTGCGGCAGCTTCAGCGAGGCGGCGCAGCGCGTGCAGTTGCCGAAATCGACGGTGTCGCGCCGCCTGTCGCAGCTCGAAGCGCGGCTCGGCGAACGCCTGCTGCAGCGCACCACGCGCCGCTTGGTGCTGACCGAGTTCGGCGCCAGCCTGCTGGAGCATGCGCGCAAGGTGGTGGAAGAGACCGAGGCGGCCGGCGCGCTGGCGCAGCACCGCCAGCAGGCGCCCAGCGGCTTGTTGCGGGTGTCGATGCCGGCCGACTTTGCCAATGTGCATATGAGCGATATGCTGCCGGGCTTCATGGCGCGTTATCCAGGTATTTCGCTGGAGTTCGACTTGTCGCCGCGCCGCGTGGACCTGGTGGCCGAGGGCTTCGACCTGGCCCTGCGCATGGGCACGCTGCCCGATGACGCGACCTTGGCGGCGCGGCCGGTGGTGCTCAGCACCTGGGGGCTGTACGCCGCGCCCTCGTACACGGCCGTGCACGGCTTGCCCGAGCATCCGGACGAGCTGTTCCGCCACTCGCTGCTGAGTCTGCCGCGCGCCCATAACGGCTTGGCGCATTGGACGCTGCTGCGCGGAAAAACCAGCTGGGAGCGCGATGTGCCGACGCGCATGACGGGCAATTCGCCCGAGCTGCTGACCAAGCTGGCCAGCGCCGGCCTGGGCATCGCCACCTGCACCGACCGCTTTGCCTCGGCCTTGGTGAAAACGGGCGAACTGGTGCGCGTGTTGCCCGAGTGGGCTTTTCCTTCGGTGACGGGGTGGGCGGTATTCCCGGGCCGGCGCCTGATGCCGGCCAAGACCCGGGCCTTCCTCGATATGCTGGAGTGCCACTACCGTGGCGAGATGATTCCGACCTGAGGCTGGCTTAGCGCGGCAGTACCTTGACCGGTTCGCCCCCGCTGCCCGGCACGACAATCACGACCGGCGTGGGGGCGGGCAGCGCCGTGGCAGTGGGCAAAGCCGCTTTCGGCGTGGTGACATTGAACAGGAAGGCGACCACGGTGATGAAAATCACCAGGCTTGAGGCCGAGACGGCCGCCACCCATTTGACGGTTTGCGCGATCATGGCGTGCAATTCCGCGCGCTGCTGATCGAACTTGGCATCGATATAGGCATGCAGGGTGTCAAATTTGGCGTCAATGGCCTGAAATTTGGCGTCCACGCCTTCAAATCGCGCGTCGAAATACTCTTTGTCAGAAATCGTCATGCCGGCCTCCGGGGTATTTCCCAGTTTAGGCGAAAGCCCCGGTGCCGGCCGCTGATATTGCGCAAGAGCGCGCTTACTTCAGGTTTGCCATGCACTCGCCCAGGCGCACCGGGCCGGCCGGCTGCCATTGCGCGTTGAAATGCAGGGTGTCTTTCGGGAACAGCATCACCACGGTGGAGCCGAGCAGGAAGCGGCCCAGTTCCTCGCCTTTTTTCAGCACGATATTCTGGTCGGCATAAGTCCACTCGCACACATCGGGCTGGCGCGGCGGATTGACCACGCCATGCCAGACGGTGGCCATGCTGCCGACGATGGTGGCGCCCACCAGGGTCATGACGAAGGGGCCGACGGCCGTCTCGAACACGCATACCACGCGCTCGTTGCGGGCGAACAGGCCGGGAATGCCGCGCGCCGTGGTCGGGTTCACCGAGAACAGCTCGCCCGGCACATAGATCATGCGCGTCAGCTTGCCGTCGCAAGGCATGTGGATGCGGTGGTAATCGCGTGGACTCAGGTAGAGGTTGGCAAAGCTGCCGTGCTGGAAATGGGCCGCCAGCGCGCGGTCGCCGCCCACCAGGGCCGTGGTGCTGAACCGATGGCCTTTGGCCTGGAAGATCTGGTCGTCCTCGATGGCGCCGAACTGGCTGATGCGGCCGTCGACCGGGCACACCAGGTCGGCTTCGGCCAACGGACGCGCGCCGGGCTTCAGCGCGCGCGTGAAGAAATCGTTGAAGCTGTGGTAGCTGGCGATGTCCGGATTGGCCGCCTCGGCCATGTTCACATCGTATTTGCCTACGAACCAGCGGATCAGGCGGGTGGTCATGGCGCCGCCTTTGGCGCCCGCCACGCGGCCGGCGAAGTTGGTGAGGGCGGTCTTGGGCAGCAGATATTGCGGCAATACAGCAAGTCGGTCGGACACGGTACAAGTCTTCCTTTTTTACGATGCCGCATTATAGCGGCGTGATCGGCGCCAAAGGCGTCAAATCGATAAGAAATATTTCTTTAAAGCTAAACCAAATTCAGCCCAATTTGATGGACAATAGCGCTCTTTTAATAATTTTGCAAAAGCCAACATGCTCCGCCATCGCTTGCCTGTCCGCCTTACGCTGTCCGCCGCCATTTTAGCCGCTTGCCACGCCTATGCCGAGGAGAAGCCGCTATCCACCGCGGATGAGCCGAAACAGGAGGCCAAGCAGGAGCCGGCCCGCGCGGCCGACGGCAAGAAGATCCAGCAGGTCGAGATCAAGGCTTCGGCCGCCGCCTACGACCCGCGCCGCGACGATACGGCGAGCAAGATCATCGTCAGCAATGAGGAAATCCTGCGCTATGGCGACACCTCGATCAACGATGTGCTGAAACGCCTGCCCGGCATCACCGTCGGCGGTGGCGGGCGCGGCGGGGCCGACATCCGCATGCGCGGCCTGGGCAATGGTTATACCCAGATCCTGCTGAATGGCGAGAAGGCGCCGGCCGGCTTCTCCATCGATTCGCTGACGCCGGACTCGATCGAGCGCATCGAAATCCTGCGCGCGGCCAGTGCCGAGTTCAGCACCCAGTCGATCGCCGGCACCATCAACATCGTGCTGAAAAAAGCCGTGAAGACGGCGGCGCGCGAATTCAAGTTCAGCCAGGGCAAGGGGGAGGACTTTTCCTCGCCCTGGTTCAATCTGAGCATGTCCGACCGCGACGGCAACTTCTCCTATTCCCTGAACGGCAATATGGGTCGCTACAACTACCACCGCCAGTCGCCCACGGAGGCGCTCGACACCGCACCCGACGGCAGCGTGGTCCGCGAGGTGCACAGCAAGCAGCTCGATATCGGCCGCTCGGAAAGCTTCAATCTCGGTCCGCGCCTGAACTGGACGCTGGCCAATGGCGACAGCGTGACCTGGCAGAGCTTCATCAGCGGCAACCGCTTCCGCAACACCGGCGATGCCGACGAGAGTGCGAAAATCGGGCGCAGCAGCCTGTCGCCGCGCATGCTCAGCAGCGGCGACGGCCGCAATGTGTTCCTGCGCAGCGATGTGAACTGGGTGCACAAGCTGGCCGAGGGCGCCAAGCTGGACGCCAAGCTGGGCTACAACGGCAACTGGAATGAAAGCAAGCTTAGCCAGTTGGGCTCGAACGGCCCGGTGCAGCAGCTGGCGCGCCGTGTGGAACGCGAGTCGCGCGAGCATGGCTTCAGCAGCACCGGCAAATACTCCACGCCGCTGATTCCCGGCCATGCCCTCGCCATGGGCTGGGATGGCGGCATCAGCCGCCGCAACGACGAACGCCAGCAGCGCGACGCCGATCTGCGGCCGCTGCGCCCGGCAGACAGCAGCATTCCGGTGCCGGCCCCGATCAATGGCGATGAAGGCTTCCGCGCCGAGGTTACGCGTCTGGCCGCCTTCGCCCAGGACGAGTGGAATGTCACGCCGCAATGGTCGGTGTATGCGGGCCTGCGCTGGGAAGGTGTGCAGACCAGCGTCAGCGGCAGCGGCATCGACGAGGTGAAATCGCGCACCAGCGTCTTCAGTCCGCTGCTGCAAACCCTGTGGAAACTGCCGAATACCCAGGACCAGCTGCGCCTGGCCTTGACCCGCACCTACAAGGCGCAGCCGACTTCCATGCTGTCGCCGCGCCGCTTCACCTCGACCGACAATAAGCAGACTTCGCCCGATTACCACGGCAATCCCAACCTGAAGCCGGAACTGGCGACCGGCCTCGACTTCTCCTTCGAGCATTACTGGGCCGAGAGCGCGCTGCTCAGCGCGGCCGCTTCGATCCGCCATATCAATGGCTATACGCGGCAGGGCCTGGTGCTGGAAGGCGAGCGCTGGGTCTCGATGCCGGTCAACGACGGCAGCGCCATTGTGCGCAATCTGGAGCTGGAAGCCAAGTTCCCGCTCAAGGCCGTGATGAAGGATGCGCCCCAGATGGATCTGCGCGCGAGCGTCAGCCGCAACTGGTCGCGCGTGAAAGCCGTGCCGGGGCCGCACAACCGCCTGGACCAGCAGGTGCCGCTGTCGGCCACGCTGGGCATGGACTACAAGACGCAGGATGGCAGCTTCAGCACGGGCGGCAGCTTCAGTTTCCGCGCCGGCGGCCCGGTGCGCATCACCGAGACCCAGAGTGCTTATCAGACGGCGCGCCGCGAACTCGATATGTACGCGTTGTGGAAGTTCAATCCCAAGCAGCAGCTGCGCCTGGCGCTGTCGAATATCCTGGACCAGGATTATCGCAGCGAAAGCAGCTTCAGCGACCAGAATGGCGTCATGCGCCAGCGCAGCGTCATGGCGGGCAGCGCCGCCGTGCGGTTGACTCTGGAAATGAAGTTTTAAGGCGGGCCGGTGCGCGGCGCGCCTGGCGCGTTCCTCGGCCAATACCACCGATGCCCGTTCCCATATATCGACGGCCAGATCGCCTACGGCAAATGGCGTGCGACGCCGGGACTGCGCTATGAGAACATTGAAATGGGCCGCGATAATCGCCTGGCCGTGTTCCATGAAGAGGTCAAAATACCAAGGCCTTGTCCTCGCTGAACCTGGCCTATTTGCTGAACCGTGAATTGACGCTGTTTGCCAATTACAACACCTCGTTTGGCAGTATCCAGCACTTGCAGCTGAATTTGTAAAATCCGGCCGGCAGCCTGAAACAGGAAAGCGCGAAAACAGCCGGGCTGGGCGCGCGTTATGCCGGAAAGCAATGGAAACTGGAAGGCGCCGCCTTCAATCTGAGTTTCTCGAACCAGATTGTATATGTCAATACGCCGCCGGTTTACTATAAAAACCTGGGCAAAACCAGCCGCCGCGGCATTGAAACCCGCACCGGCTACGCATTCGAGCGCGGCGGTGCCCTGGCGGGCCTGCGCGCCGATGCCACGTATGCGTATACCAAGGCCATGAGAAACAAGGGGTATATTCCACCAATGAGGTGCCATTCTATTCGCGCCATACCGATAGCGAGGGACTGCTCTACGCGGCGCCTGGGTTTTGACCTGAATACCACGCACCAGCCGAACCAATATGCCGACGACGCCAATACCGTGGCCGAAAGGGCGAATGGCGCGCTGGGACTGATTCTGCCGCCAGCGGAATGCGAATGCCAGCCGGCTGGTGCCGGGCTATAAAGGCTATGCAGTGCAGCTCGGCGTGAATAATCTCGGCAACAAGCGCGCATTCACCTGCACCACGGATACCAATCTGGGTAAGCTGCCCGGTGTCTTGCGCATAGTATTTGTGCAACTGCGCGCCGCTTTCTAAGCACCTTTCATTTCTGAATTACTCTCCCTGGCGGATGGTGGGTTTTTCCGCCGCCGCCTTGTTTTTGTCGCATATATTCATCGTAAAGTGTTGTGGAATCAAATCACCTTGCATTCCGCCGCAGGATTTATTACACATATAACTAGAATATCCTGTCGCACTTGTGGTAAATTTCGCTTAGAATTCTCACCGATTGTCACACCACGGGTTTTTGTTGCCGTTTAATGCAAGCCCAGATCACGAAATTCGCCCCGTAACCCATAAAGGAAACCGAGATGACCACCTACCAGGAATATCAGGCAAAGATCGCCGAGCTGCAAAATCTGGCCGATAACGCGCGCAAAAACGAACTGACCCAGGCTAAAGAGAAAATCGCCAGCCTCATGCGTGAATATGGCCTGACCCTGGCCGACCTGGGCCCAGCTGCACGCAGCAATAAACCGGTAAAGCCACGCGCGCCAGTGCCGATGAAATACCGTGACGACGTTACCGGCCAAACCTGGACCGGTCGCGGCCGCGCACCAAAGTGGCTGGAAGGCAAAGATAAAAACCAGTTCCTGATCAAGTAATCCTCGGAAAAGCCGGCCCGGCAGGGTACGGCAATGCAGGATTCGGCCCGCCTCGCGCGGGCCGAACTGTTTTCAGGCCGGGCTGACGGCTTTTTCTTCCTGGGCATGGGCGTGGACCGACCACAGCACACCCGCGACCAGCAGCACGATGGCGGCAATTTCCAGCGGGCGCGGGAATTGCTGCTTGTAGATAAAGCCATACAGCAGGGCAAACAGGGTCTCGAACAGGATCAGCTGGCCCGACAGTGTGACCGGCACGCGGCGGCTGGCCACATTCCATAAATGGTTGCCGATGACGGAGGCCCCCAGGGCGAGCAGGCTGTTGCAGATCCAGAACAGCGTCCAGTCGCGGCCGCTGGCCGCACCGGCCGCGCCCGTCACGTCCTGCTGCCAGATGGCGAAGGCCACGGTGCCGATCAGCAAGGCGATCAGGCCGGTCGCCAGGCCATACAGGGCCGACCATTCGGCGCTGCTGAAATGGTGGTGGCGTTTCAGGTAGCGCGCATTGTCCAGCGTGTACCAGCTCCAGCACAGCAAGGCACCGGTGGCGCACAGCACGCCGACGATGGTGCGGCCCAGCTGGCCCCCCGTGCTCTGCGCGTGCGCGAACACATCGATATTGATGCAGGCAATGCCGGCCGCCGCCACCAGCAGCGGCAGGGCTAGCTGGCGCAGTGGCAGGGCGCCGTGGTCCTTGCGTCCCATCAGGGTGACGGAGATGGGCAGCACGCCGACGATCAGCGAGGTCGGCGCCACGCCGGCCAGCTTCACGCCCAGCGCGACCAGCATGTAATAGACGATATTGCCGGACAGCGCATGGCGCAGCAGCGCGCTGCAATCGCTGCGCTCCAGCCGGCGCAGCAGGCCGGACAGGCGCGGCGCCATCAGGCCGAGCGCGATGACGCCATACGCCACATAGCGGCCCACGGCCAGTTCCAGCGGCGAGAACGCGGCCAGCAGTTCCGGCACGATAAAGACCATGCCCCACATGGCGCCGGCCAGCAGGCCGCAGAGAACCCCATTCCACATGCTTCTTCCTGTTTCTTTCCTGATTTTAAGGCTGCGACAGTTTCTCACAGCTTGGACTATCGTGCAGTTGGAACTTGCAGCAAGGAGGTGAGCCATGAGCGAGCAAGCCTGTATTGACGCGCTGGCCGGCGAGGCCAGATCCGTCGCCCACAGCGACGATTTCGATTATCTGCTTGATTGCATTGGCGGCGCCGCGCTGGTGCTGCTGGGCGATGCGACCCACGGCAGCCGCGAATGCTACCGGCTGCGCGCCGAGATCAGCCGCCGCCTGATTGTGGAAAAGGGCTTCAACGCCATCGCCGTCGAAGCGGATTGGCCGGACGCGCTGCGCGTCAGCCGCTTCGTGCAGCATGGCGGCGGCGATCTGAGCGCCGAGCAGGCGCTATCCAATTTCAAGCGCTTCCCGCAGTGGATGTGGCGCAACGAGGAAGTGCTGCAGCTGGTGACTTGGCTGCGCGTGCACAACACCCATGCCGTCAGCCCGGCGCGCCGCGCGGGCTTCTATGGCCTGGACCTGTATAGCCTGCACGCCTCGATGCGGGCGGTGCTGGCCTATCTGGACCAGGCTGATCCGGACGCGGCGCAGCGGGCGCGCCAGCGCTATGCCTGCATGGACCATGTGGGCGGCGATCCCCAGCTGTATGGCTATGCCGCCGCTTATGGCCTGCGCGAAAACCGCGCGCGCGAGTTGCTGCAGCAGCTGAATGAACTGAGCCGGCAGGCGGCGCTGCGGCTGTCGGCGGCGCCTGCCGGCGGCGTGCCCGATGAACTGTTTTACGCGCACCAGAACGCGCGCGTGGCGCGCAATGCCGAAGCCTATTACCGCGCCATGTTCCTGGGCCGGGAAGCGTCGTGGAATGTGCGCGACACGCATATGGCGGACACGCTGGAGGCGCTGCGCGAACACCTGGCCCAGCGCAACGGCAAGCCGGCGCGGCTGGTGGTGTGGGCGCACAACTCGCATCTGGGCGATGCGCGCGCCACCGAGCCGGGTTGGCAGGGGCAGCTGAATCTGGGCCAGCTGGTGCGCGAACGCTACCGGCGCGAAGATTCCTTCCTGCTGGGATTTACCACGCACACCGGGGCGGTGACGGCGGCCTCGGAGTGGGATGGCCCGGCGCAGCTGAAGCATATCGTCCCCTCGTTGCCGGGCAGTATCGAGCATCTGCTGCATGCCACGGGCAAGGGCAATTTCCTGCTGCCGATACGCGGCCATGACAGCGCGCTGGAACGGTTGCCGGGACGATATCTGCAGCGCGCCATCGGCGTGGTCTACCGGCCGGAGACGGAACGCCAGAGCCACTATTTTTATGCCGACCCGGCGCGCCAGTTCGATGCCCTGATCCATATCGACCACAGCACGGCGCTGCCGCCGCTGGAGCACACCGCCTTATGGCAGCGCGAGGAGATGTCCGAGACTTACCCCTCCGGCCTGTAGCCGGGCATAGGCGGCAAAAGCGGCCATGTTCAGCAGCACGCTGGCCCAGAACATCAGCTGGAAGGAGGTTTTGACGGTTTTATGGCGCAACCATTGCTGGGCCAGCAGGGCGCCGGGCCAGCCGCAGGCCAGGCCGAGCAGCAGCAGGGTGGATTCGGGCGTGCGCCAGCGTTCGGAACGCGCCGCCGATTTGTCGATGGCGTAGAAGATAAACGCCAGCACGCTGGCCGCGCCGTAGACGGCGGCCGGCCACTGGTCCAGCTGCCATTTGAGGACGGCCACAAGGTAGAGCAGGGCGAAGGCGGGCAGGGCGAGATAGCCCCAGGCGCCAGCCGCGCCGCCGCCCTGGCCGGCATCGGCGCGTCCGCCGCGCTTGACGAAATCGCCTTTGGCCGGCGCGCCGCGCCCACCTGTTTTGGCGCCGCGGTTTGCGCCATCGCCTTTGCCTGCGCTGCCGCGCACAGGTGTGGCGCGCGCCGCGCTGCCAGCGGCCTTGCCACGGCCGGACGCGCCGGCAGCGGCAGCCTTGGCCTTGCCGCCATCGCGGCCTTCCTTGCCGGCTGCGGCCACGGTTTAGAAGTAGCTCAGGCCGAGGGCCGCTTTGACTTCGTCGGCGGTACGGGCCGCCACTTCGCGCGCGCGCGCCGTGCCTTCCTTCAGCACCTGCATCACATAGCCCTTGTCCTTGGCGTACTCCTCGCGGCGGGCGCGGATCGGCGCCAGCATTTCCTGCAGCACCACTTCCAGGCGCTTCTTCACGATCGAGTCGCCCAGGCCGCCGCGCACATAGTGGGCTTTCATTTCGTCCAGCGCCGCCTTGTCGGTATCGAAGGCGTCCAGGTAGATGAAGGCCACATTGCCTTCCAGGTGGCCGGGGTCCTGTACGCGCAGGTGCAGCGGATCGGTATACACCTTTTTCACGGCGGCGGTGATCTCGTCGGCCGAGGCGCCCAGGTTGATGGTGTTGCCCAGCGATTTGGACATCTTGGCCTTGCCGTCGATGCCTGGCAGGCGGCCGATTTCCGGCACCAGCGCCTTGCATTCGACCAGGATGTCGCGGTTGGCGATGCGGTTGAAGCGGCGCACAATCTCGTTGGTCTGTTCGATCATCGGGATCTGGTCTTCGCCCACCGGCACCAGGGACGCCTTGAAGGCCGAGATGTCGGCCGCCTGCGACGCCGGATAGGTGAGGAAGCCGGCCGGGATATCGCGTTCGAAGCCGCGCAGCACGATTTCCGCCTTCACGGTCGGATTGCGCTCCAGGCGCGCCACCGTCACCATATTCAGGTAGTAGAAGGTCAGTTCGGCCAGCTCCGGAATCTGCGACTGGATCAGGATGGTGGACTTGGCGGGATCGATGCCCACCGCCAGATAGTCCAGCGCCACTTCGACCACATTACGGTGCACCTTGTTGGTGTCATCCATATTGTCAGTCAGCGCTTGCGAGTCGGCCAGCATGATGAACTGCTTGTACTGGTTCTGGTACGTGACGCGGTTGCGCAGGCTGCCGACGTAATGGCCGAGGTGCAGCGGGCCGGTCGGGCGGTCGCCGGTCAGGATCACGTCAGGGGTGGAGGGCTTGCTCATCGGGGTTCCTTGTACTTGCCCCCGTCAGCTGCGCCATAAGAAACGCCACCTGGCTGAGGCGGCGTTGATATTAAAATCACATCACTTTGCAGTGGCCGCTCGCTGTCAGCGGCGCCACCAGTACTGACTAGAAGGATGTGATTGAATTGCTTTCATGGCGTTATGGTTGCAGTTTGGCGGCCTGCTGTCAAGTCGCAGCGCCGCCACGGCCGTTCAGCGCCGTTCAGGGTTGTTGGGGCGGGCGTCGTAGCGGTTCGGTACGCCGTCGTTGTCGCGGTCGCGGTCTACCCGGTTGGGGATGCCGTCGCCATCGCGGTCGCCATCGCCGCGCACCCAGCCGCCATGCTGCATCTGCCAACGGTCGCCCTGCGCCTCCCAGGTCGACGGGCGCCAGTGGTAGCCATGGCGCGCGCGCATCCATTTGCCGCGCACCCAGACATAATGGTTGCCGCTCCAGCGCCAGTAGCCGGGCGCCCAGACATAGCCGCGGCGCGCATCGGGCATCGGCTCGCTGCGTGGCGGCGGCGGTTCGGTACGCACCACGATGATATCGGCTGCGGCGGCCGGTTGCGGCAGCATCCCCACGGCCCCGCCAAACGCCAGCAGGACTGCGATCAGTAGCTTGTTCATGATCAGCTCCTCTTTAATAGTTGCCGCTCCAGTGTCGCCGCAACAGGCAAGGCCATCTGTGCGCGCACGCTCTTACTATCGGGCATGCTAGTATCGCCCTGAGCCCAGGCATCCAGTCCCGGGCCGCAGAAGAACAGACTATTCAGGAGACTTCGCATGCGCCTTTCCCCGTCCGTCCGGCTGTCCGGACTGATTCTGCTTTCCGCTTTTGCCGGCAGCGCCGCGCTGGCCCAGACTTCGCCGATGACGCCCGATATCGGGCCGCGCCTGGAAGCGCCGGACGAAAACGCCGACTATATCAAGCGCGTGGTCATGATCCCGATGCGCGACGGCGTCAAGCTGCATACCGTGATCGTGATCCCCAAGGGTGCATCCAGGGCGCCCATGATTTTGACGCGCACGCCCTACAACGCCGCCAAGCGTGCCCAGCGTAGCGTCAGCCCCAGCATGCTGGCCACGCTGCCGCAGGGCGACGAGGTGTTTGTCAACGAGGGCTATATCCGCGTGTTCCAGGACGTGCGCGGCAAGCATGGCTCGGAAGGCGAGTATGTGATGACGCGGCCCCTGCGCGGTCCCCTCAACAAGAGCAAGACCGACAACGGCACCGACGCCTGGGACACCATCGACTGGCTGGTGAAAAATGTCGCCGAGAGCAATGGCAAGGTGGGCATGCTGGGCTCTTCCTACGAAGGCTTTACCGTGCTGATGGCGCTGGCCGACCCGCATCCGGCGCTGAAAGTGGCGGTGCCGATGAGCGCCATGGTCGATGGCTGGCGCGGCGACGACTGGTTCCACAACGGCGCCTTCCGCATGCCCACCATGTCCTATATCGCCAGCCAGACCGCGGCGCGCGGCGGTGGCGAGCAGTTGGCGACCGGCATTTTCGACGAGTACGAGAGCATGCTGCGCGCCGGTTCCGCCTACGGCTATGCCAAGCGCTTTGGCCTGGAGCGGCTGAACTTCACCAGGAAGCTGTTCGAGCACCCGGCCTACGACAGCTTCTGGCAGGAGCAGGCGCTCGACCGCATTCTCGGCGCGCGCAAGCTGAGTGTGCCGACCATGCATGTGGTGGGGCAGTGGGACCAGGAGGATATCTACGGTCCCTACGCCACCTATGCCGCGCTGGAACCGCAGGACAAGGACAACCGCATGAACTTCCTGGTGGTGGGGCCATGGCGCCACAGCGGCGTCAATTACGAAGGCTCCAGCCTGGGCGTGCTCAAATTCAATGGCGATACAGCCTACCAGTTCCGGCACGACGTGATGCAGCCCTTCCTCAACCAATATCTGAAGGATGGCGCGCCGGCCGCCGACACGCCGCCCGTGTGGTTCTACCAGACCGGCAGCAACCGCTGGCAGCGTTTGCCGCGCTGGCCGCTGTCCTGCGCCGAAGGCTGCCCATCGGCGGCGCGTCCCGTGTATCTGAAGGAAGGCTTCAAGCTGGGCTTCGACGCGCCCAAGGCTGGCGCGGCTCCAGGCTACGATGAATATGTGGCCGATCCGGCCAAGCCCGTGCCTTTCGTGCCGCGCCCGGTGCGCATGGGCGACGCCAATACGTGGCGGCCATGGCTGGTGAGCGACCAGCGCTTCGCCTCCGACCGGCCGGACGTGCTGACTTATGTCTCCGAGCCGCTGAAGGCGCCGCTCACGCTGTCCGGCGCGCCGCAGGTGCACCTGGCGGCATCGACCAGCGGCAGCGACGCCGATTGGGTGGTCAAGGTGATCGACGTCTATCCCGATGAAGTGCCTGCGCAGCCGGAGCTGGGCGGCTATCAGCTGGCACTGGCCATGGACATCTTCCGTGGCCGCTACCGCGACAGCCTGGAAAAGCCGTCCGCCATTCCGGCCAACGAGGTGCAGACTTACCGCTTTGCCCTGCCCAATGTGAACCACGTGATCCAGCCCGGCCACCGCCTGATGGTGCAGGTGCAATCGAGCTGGTTCCCGCTGTACGACCGCAACCCCCAGACCTATGTGCCGAACATCTTTTATGCCAAGCCTGGGGACTATAAGAAGGCCACGCAGCGCGTCTACCACGACAGCTTCATCGAGCTGCCGGTGGTGAACCCTACTGCGCGCTGACGAAGGGCGATTCGCAGGCGCCTGGCGCCTGCGTCAGCAGGCCGCGCATCTGGCGCGCCTCTTCCAGCGGCGTGCGGCCGAAGTAGCGCTTGAATTCGCGGCTGAACTGCGAGCTGCTTTCATAGCCCACGCGGCTGGAGGCGGTGGCCGCATTCAGGCCGCTTTGCGCCATCAGCAGGCGCGCCTTGTGCAGGCGGGTCGTCTTCAAATACTGGATGGGCGAAGTCAGCGTCACGGCTTTGAAGCTGGCATGGAAGGCGGCCAGGCTCATGCCGGCTTCCTGCGCCAGCGTGGCGACGTCAATGGGCTTGGTGTAGTCGCGGTGGATGCGCAGCAGGGCTTTGCTGATCTTGCCGAACTGGCTGCGGTGGGTCAGCGCCGCGCGCAAGGCGCCGCCCTGGCTGCCGGTCATCACGCAATACAGGATTTCGCGCAGGATGCCGGGGCCGAGCAGGCGTGCCTCCACCGGCGAGAGCAGGGCTTCCAGAAGGCGCAGCAGGGTATTGCCGAAGCGATCGTCCAGCGGCGACGACATGATGCCGAGCGGCGCTTCGGCGATACGCACGCCGGCCTGGTCCAGCTCCATCGCTATCTCCGCCGCCACCTGCAGATCGATGGGAATGGACATCGCCAGCATCGGCTCCGCCTCGCTGGCGTCGGTCTCGCCTTCAAACGGCAGCGGCACGGACAGCACCAGAAACTGCTGGGCGTTGTAGTGATATACCCGTCCACCCACGTAACCGCGTTTGCGCCCGGAGCAGACCACCACGATGCTCGGCTCATACAGCACCGGCGTGCGCGGCACCGAGCGGTTGGCGCGCATGAAGCGCAGGCCGGGCAGGGCACACAGGGTGTAGCCCTCGTCGGGCGCGAGGCGGTCGATCAGCTGCGCCATGCGGGCCTGGCGCGCCAGGCTGGGATCGGGGGATGCGCTCATACGGCTCCATCTGCGGGTGGCAATAGATTCAGGCAGCTATTTTGCGCCATTTTACCGTTCGCGCGCGAGTGGGAAGAGGATTAGGCAAGAATTGCATATTTTCGTGCATGTCCGCGCGCGCTGCGCCGCCTAGACTTTCCGCTATCGACCAACAGTAAGGAGGCAAGCATGAAAAAACGTCATTCATCCAAGGTAATCCTGATTACCGGCGCCTGCGGCGAAGTCGGCGCGGCGGCGGCCCGGCTGCTGGCGCGCGAGCGCCACCGCCTGGTGCTGGGCGGTTCCTGCCGCCGCAGCCTGGAGCGGCTGGGCGAAGAGATCCGCAGCGCCGGAGGCCAGGCCGATCTGCATCTGCTGGACGTGACCGACGCCGACGACGCGCAAAGCTTCGCGCTGGCCGCGCACCGCAAGCACGGCCGCGTGGATGTGCTGGTGAACAGCCATGCCGAGATGCCGCTGTCGCGGCTGGATGCGATGAAGATCCGCGAATGGGACCGCATGATCGATGTGAATGTGCGCGGCGTCCTGCACAGCATTGCGGCGGTGCTGCCGCTGATGCAGGTGGCGCGCGTGGGCCAGATCGTCAATATCGGCGGCAGCCATGGCCAGCAGGTCGGCGCTGAAGCAGCGGTCTACTGCGCCACCCGTTCGGCGGTGGCGGCGATTTCGGAAGGGCTGCGGCGGGAAGTGGGCGCAGAGATTCGCGTCAGCCTGGTTTCATCCGATGGCCAGGACGATAGCGCCAGCGCGCTGGCGCACGCCATCCGCACGGCCATCGTCCTGCCCGAAAGCGCCGATGCCGGCGGCAGCGGATCAGGTCTGCTGACCGGTTCCGGCTAGGCGAAGCGCATCAAGGCCGCGCCGCCGGCGATGAAACCGATCGCCGCGGCGCGGCGCCAGCCGATCTTCTCGCGCAGGAAGAGCGCCGCGATGGCCGCCGCAAACAGGATGGCCGTCTCGCGCAGCGCCGCCACGGCCGCCACCGGCGCCACCGTCATCGCCCATAGCGCCAGACCGTAGGAAGCCAGCGTGCCAAAGCCGCCCAGCAAAGCCACGCGCCAATGCCGGCGGGCGTAAGCGCGCAAAGCCACCGGCCGCCGCGCCAGCGTCCACGCCAGCAACCCGCATGCCGTCAGCACGAACAGATACATCGTGTAGGCCGCCGGCGCCCCTGACTTGCGCGCCCCGATCCCATCGACCAGCGTGTATGCCGTGATCGCCACCGCATTCAGCAGCGCAAACAGCGTCGCCCTCCCGGCAGAGTGCACCGGCCCGGCCGCAGATGGCGCTTCTATCAGCCGAGCCCGTGTCCGATTGGGGTCTGATCCCAAGGTGGATACGAGGCCGGCTATGGCGGGGCGGCGGGCGGCGAGGTAGAGGCCGAAAATGCCGCTGCAGATGCAGGCGATGGCGAGGTATTGCCGGGGATTCAGGACTTCGCCGAGCAGAGGGCGACTGGCGATGGCGACCATCAGCGGGGCGCTGCCGCGCATCAGGGGATAGGCCAGGCTCATATCGCCATGGCGGTAGGCGGCGGACAGCAGGCCGTAGTAGAAGAAGTGAATAATGGTCGACGCCACCACATAGGGCAGGCTGGCTGGCGCCGGTGCCGGCAGGAAGGGCAGGGCGGCCAGCGAGATCAGGGCCGCGCCCGAGGCGACCAGCACGCTGGTCAGAAAAGCATCTTTGCCGGCTTTGACAAGAGCGTTCCAGCCGGCGTGGAGAAAAGCCGCCAGCAGGACAATCGCGACAACGGTGGGATTCAACGGGGGCGAACGCTTTCTGACATCACGTCGGGACGGTGGTAGCGCTGGAAGCCTTCATACACGACGCCCGACCGGGCAGCCTTTTCCAGCAGCTCGCGCAGGATGGTCTGGTCTTCCGCGTTCAGCGAACGGCGCGAGTAGTACACCCCGCTATGGCCCCAGGGCAGTTCGGGGATCGGTTCGATGCGCAGCTTCTCCATCAGCCCCTGCACGCGCGGTTCGCGGCGGATGGCGGCGGCCAGGATGGTCGGCCCCATGATGGTGACGTCGACCGAACCGACATTCATCAGCCGCGCCACGGCGTTGGCGTCGACTTCGAGAAACAGCCGCCCCTGGCGCGTCAGTTCGCGCACGATGGACTGGTATTGCTCGCCATAGTCGAAGCCGCGCACCACGGCCACGCGCAGCTCGTGCTTTTCCAGCAGTTCCTGGGCATTGCGGATGGGCGGGCGTTCGCTGGACAGAGTGATGAGCGTGGCGCGGTGGCCGATCATGGGGATGAAGTGGCCCAGCTGGTCGCGCGCCGGCGTGCGGTTGGCGGGCAGCAGCAGGTCGGCCTTGCCGCTTTCGAACATGACTTCCAGGCGCGCGCGCGGCACCACGGAAAAGACGAAATTACAGCCGGCCTTGGCGCCCAGGTTGCGCAGCATGTCGGCGTAAATGCCTTCCACGCTGCTGCCGTTGACGACGACGCTGACGCCGATGGGGGCGACGGGAACGATGATGTCGCGCGAGCAGCCGCTGGCCATGGCTGGGGCGGCGGCACAGGCCAGCCACAGCAGTGCCGCGGTCCGGCTCCAGGCAGGCCAGCGATGGGAAAGTCTGCTCTTCATGGCATCTCGCTCAAGACGCCGGACGCTGCCCGCCCCCGCAGGCTGGCGTCCTGGCTGGCTTCATTCTCTATGAATTTGCCTGAAAAGCCAAGCCGCTGCGGGCGAAATAGCGCCTTGCCACGACAATTGCCAGCCCCTGCAGGATGGCGCACATGAAGAAGCTGGCCCCCATGCGCCAGTCGCCGGCCGGCAGGTGGCTCACCTCGCCCAGGATCGCGCTGCCGATCAGGGGCATGCAGATGATGCCGACCGCGTTGATCGATTGCAGAGACCCCATCAACTCGCCCTGTTCGGCCGGCGGCGTGGATTTGGAGAAGATCGCCTGCATGGCCGGTCCGGTGGTAAAGGCCAGCAGATTGCAAAAGATGAAGACGTACATCATCCAGCCCTGTGTCGCCATGCCATACAGCATATATACGATGAAGCCGGAACCCAGGCCCATGAGCGCCAGTTTCACTTCGCCGAAGCGCTTGATCAGCATGCCGAGCAGACCGGCCTGCACCACGGCGGCCATCAGGCCCACGCAGAACAGGGAGATACCGTTCTGGGTCGGATTCCAGCCGAAGCGGAAGTGGTTGTACAGCACCCAAGTGCTGTGCAGTCCGACCTGGGCCAGGACCATGAAGCCGTAAGCGAACAGCAGGCCGCGGATGTCGCGGCGGCGGCCCAGGCGCGCCAGGCCGGCCAGGGGATTGAGTTTGGACGGATTGAATTTGCCGCGCCGTTCGGCTGGCAGTGATTCGGGCACGAAGAACCAGCCGTAGATGAAGTTGGCGGCCGACAGCGCGGCGGCGATGACGAAGGGCAGGTGCAGGCTCACATCGCCCAGCAGACCGCCCAGCATCGGGCCGCAGATGAAGCCCAGGCCGAAGGAGGCGCCGATCTTGCCGAAGCTCTTGGCGCGGTTTTCCGGCGTCGAGATATCGGAAGCGTAGGCCGAGGCCACCGCCATGCTGGCCGAGGACATGCCGCCCACCACGCGCGCCAGCAGCAGCCAGGCCAGGCTGGGCGCCCAGGCGGTGATCAGGAAGCTCAGGCCCATGCCGGCCATTGAATACAGCAGCACCGGGCGGCGGCCCACGCGGTCGCTGAGCGCACCCAGTATCGGCATGCAGAAGAACTGCATCAGGCCGAAGATGGCGCCCATGATGCCGTACCACAGCGCCTGCTGGTCGCGCACCGGAACGAATTCGCCTACCAGCAGCGGCAGCACCGGCACCACCAGGCCCAGGCCCAGCATGTCGATGAAGATGGAGACCAGTACGAAGCCGAGGCGGCCGCTTTGGGCCGCGCCACTGGCATCGGCCGCGCTTGGGCCGTTGCCGGCGGAAGTCTGCATGTCAGGCTGGCTCATGGCGTCTCGCTGGCGGGAAGCGCGGCCCATTCGGCCACGAAATGATCGCGGAAGGCATACAGCTGCTGCATGCGTTCCATGCCAAGGCGCTTGCCGGCGGCAGTCTGCATCATGTCGGGCAGGGTGGCCAGCTTGACCTCGATATGGTCGAGGGAATAGGCCTTGTCGTCGCGCGCGCGGCGCTGGGCCAGCGGATCGTCGGCATGGGCCAGGGCGGAACCCATGCGGCCGGCGGTGTAGAACAGGCGCGCCAGGCCGACGGCGCCGAGCGCGTCGAGACGGTCGGCGTCCTGCACGATCTTGGCTTCGATGGTGTGCGGCGGCAGCGCGGCCGAGAAGCTGTGCGTTTCAATCGCATGCGCCACGGCGGCCATCCGTTCGGCCGGGAAGTCCAGCGCGGCCAGCTGCTGCTGCGCCAGGACGGCCGCCTGGCGCGAAGCCAGATGGCGTTCCGGGTGATTCTTGGGCAGGTTTACCAGATCGTGCAGATAGCAGGCTGCCAGCACGACCAGCGCATCGGCCTCGGGATAATCGTTCAGCAGCAGGGAGGCGTTGCGCCAGACGCGATGCAAGTGATTGGTGTCGTGCGCGCCATCGCTGTCGCTCGCCGCGCTGGCCAGCGCGATCAGGCGCGGCTGCCAGCTGTTCAACAGTTCATTCATTCTTGCTCTTCTGTTTCGGGTTCGGGGAAGCACGCCATTGTGGCATGAATGCCGCAGCGCCGTTGCAACTTACATTGTTATTTCATTGTCAGTAGGTAATAATGGCTTATTTGGCAATTATTAACTGGAGGCAACATGCACCATGCAATTTTCGTGGCATTGTCAACCATTCTGCTGGCAAGCCATTGGTCGAACGCCGCCGCGCAAGAGACTGTTTCGCAGGAGCGTTTTTCAATCAGGGACGAGTACCCAAGGACGGGAAGCCACATTAAGGACGATATCGCCATTTCGCCGTTGCCGCCCTATAAGAGTTATCACGAGCTTACGCCGGAGCAGCAAGAAATCGTAAAAGCACGATACGAGCAGATGGGCGAGGGGGATGAGCCGCCATATCCGGAAAAAGGCATGGCGGGGATCTATAAAGTGCTGTATGAAGTACAAAAAAGAATTTTGAAAGAAGGCATACTTGATATGGAGGTAGAGGTGGACCCGGAAGGCAATGCGCAGAACGTGACGGTTTTCCGCACGCCGGAAGCCCTGGCGAATGAAGCTATCGCCATGGCGCTGATGAGGACCAAATATAAACCGGCGTTGTGCAAGGGACAGCCTTGCTCGCAGAAGTTCTTGCTTCACGCGATGTTTACTGTGGGGAAGTAGGCCTTAATTGCCTTGTGGCATTAAATTTGCTGCCCAAAAAACTTGGCTTGGGGTAACATTGAGGGCTGATATTTACTAACGAACTTTCGTGCTGCAAGTGATACAGCGGCGCGGTAAATCGCCCACGATAAGGAATCATCATGTCCCAAGACGCACAAGTGCAATCGACCGGCGCGGCAGCCGAATACCTGGCCTTTACCCTGGGCCAGGAAGAATACGGCATCGACATCCAGAAAGTCAGCGAGATCCGCAGCTACGAAACGCCGACCCGTATCGCCAATGCGCCGGAATTCGTCAAGGGCGTGGTCAATCTGCGCGGCCTGATCGTGCCGATCGTGGACATGCGCATCAAGTTCAACCTGGGCGCGCCGAACTACAACCAGTTCACCGTCGTCATCATCCTCAACATCGGCTCGCGCGTGGTCGGCATGGTGGTCGACAGCGTGTCCGACGTGACCACGCTCGAACCCGAGCAGATCAAGCCGGCCCCGGAAATGGGTTCGACCATCAACACCGAACATATCGTGGGCCTGGGCACGCTGGAAGAGCGCATGCTGATCCTGGTGGACATCGACAAGCTGATGTCGAGCGAAGACATGGGACTGATCGAAAGCGCCGTCGCCTAAGAGGGCCGCCACCATGAACGCACTCAATCACATCAGCATCGGCAAACGCCTGGCCATCGGCTTCGCCGTCATTCTCGCCTTCTGCATGCTGATCACCGGCATCGGCATGTGGCGCCTGCAGCAGGTGGCGCAAGCGACCAAGGATATGATGGAAACCCCGCTGGCCAAGGAGCGCATGATCAGCGACTGGCACAGCCGCATCGATAGCGCCATCCGCCGCACCACGGCCATCGCGCGCAGCAGCGACCAGAGCCTGGGCGCTTATTTTGCCGAAGAGTCGAAAGCCTCCAGCGCCGCATCGGCCGAACTGCAAAAGAAAATCGAAGACCTGCTGCAGGACGAGGATGAAAAGGCGCTGTTCGCCAAGTCCATGGAACAGCGCAAGGTTTATCTGAGCTCGCGCGACCAGGTGGCCAAGCTGAAATCGGCCGGCGAACTGGAACCGGCGCAGGAAGTGTTCGAGAAAACCTTCGTGCCCGGCGCGGCCAAATACCAGTCGCTGGTGCAGGACCTGCTGAAAATGCAGCGCGAGAAGATCGACGCGACCGCGCGCCATATCGAGGGCATCGCCATCAACAGCCGCACCTTGCTGCTGGTGCTGTCGGTGCTGGTGCTGGGCTTTGGTGCCGTCTGCGCCTGGCTGCTCACCGTGGGCATCACCGCGCCGCTGAGCCGCGCCGTGGACGCCGCGCGCCGCGTTGCCTCGGGCGATCTGAGCGGCCAAATCGACGTGGCGGGCAGCGACGAAACCGGCCAGCTGCTGCAGGCGCTGAAGGATATGAACCAGTCGTTGCTGAATATCGTGACCGAAGTGCGCAACGGCACCGACAGCATCAATACCTCGTCCTCCGAAATCGCGGCCGGCAACCAGGATCTGTCCTCGCGCACCGAGGAACAGGCCAGCGCGCTGGAAGAAACCGCCTCCTCGATGGAGGAGCTGACCTCGACCGTGCGCCAGAATGCCGACAATGCGCGTCAGGCCAATCAGCTGGCCAGCGCCGCCGCTTCGGTGGCGGTGCGCGGCGGCAGCGTGGTGACGAATGTGGTGGGCACGATGGAGTCGATCAACGAATCCTCGCGCAAGATCGTGGACATTATCTCGGTCATCGACGGTATCGCCTTCCAGACCAATATCCTGGCGCTGAACGCCGCCGTGGAGGCAGCGCGCGCCGGTGAACAGGGCCGCGGCTTCGCCGTGGTGGCGTCGGAAGTGCGCAATCTGGCACAGCGCTCGGCGTCGGCGGCAAAAGAGATCAAGGAACTGATCGGCGACTCGGTGGAGAAGGTCAACCAGGGCAGCAAACTGGTGGCCGAAGCCGGCAGCACGATGGAAGAAATCGTCGCCAGTGTGCACCGCGTCAGCGACATCATTTCCGAAATCACGGCGGCCAGCTCGGAGCAGAGCGTGGGCATCGAAGAAGTCTCGCGCGCCATCGGCCAGATGGACCAGGTCACGCAGCAGAATGCAGCCCTGGTGGAAGAGTCAGCGGCGGCAGCCGAATCCATGCAGCATCAGGCGCACAGCCTGGCGCAGGTGGTCAGCGTGTTCAACGTCGGCCAGATGGGCGGCAAACCCGCGCTGCGCCTGGGACGGTAATACGTTCTACCGCTTGAAAAAAAGGACGCTGCGGCGTCCTTTTTTTTCAGCCTGCAAGTGAAAGAATTACTCAGCCAGCGCAGTTGGAAGCGACGGTTACAGTGGCAAGGCGTTAGGTGCATCGCCGCCTTGATAAGAGCAGCAATGATGCATTCCGGTCAGAAGCTGATGGTTAGTCAATAAAGGCAATCGAGTATGCACCTAAATTCACAAATGAGAATATATTGCCCGGAGTCTTGGCCGCAAGTGCCAGGAGTGGACTATTCTGCAGAAATCAGTCTGGCCGAGATATTACCCCAAGCAGGCCAACAAACTTACGCCTTCTTCGGTACTGACGACCTACAAGTTGATGAGGCGGTGAATATTCTTTGGAAGCCGCCATTCACGGCAATCAATGGTTGGAGCGAGCAACCAACTGAAATTGTAATGAGTTATATCGTAGCCGTTAAAATAACTTGCGCTTGGGAACGCTGTCATTTTCTATATCGATATGATTTCGAAGTTATCTCTTGTGAGCCAATGTGCCCGAAAATTAGGGCTATTTGCGGAGATTGGACGTTAGAGGAATGTGTGGACACCATTCAAAACAGGACTTTTTTTCTATGGGAGGAGGCTTCTTGGTGCGGTAGCGCAGAGGTTGATGGCCTCAAGTATATTTGCGCGAACACATCCACAGAATCTCAAATGGAGCTCCTTGTGGAGGAGATCGATGGGGATATGTTCGGATTGCTGTCTACCCATATTGACCCCGGGGGAGAATACTCATATCTCGGCCGACGAAAATTTTCGAAGAATGAGGAGGTCGCTGTTCGCAAGGCAATTGAGCAAGCTGCCCAGTTGAGCGACACATACAAAAAATACCTTGTCGATTAAACGGTACGAGGTCTGCTTTGGAGCGGAATCGTTCTATCTTCGAAGGCTAGCTACCGGTGCCAATACCTCACTTGAAAACCGAAACAGTATCTGACATAAACTGTCAGATGAGTTAAAGTTCTAAAGAACCGTTACCGGACAGTAGCGGCTTGCCAAACGCAATAATAGGAAGTTGTTAACGAAACAACAAACGAATCGCCATCTATGTATACCGAGATTCCTCGCCGCAGTTTCTATGAAAGGTTTTTGAAAGGAGAACTTGGTCTGGCGAAGACGTATTGGGTATGCGGTGTCGTACCTGCCTTCTTTGCAGGCATTACCGTGCGAACGGTGTCTTCGAATACTTTGGCGTACTGGATTGGTACCGGCCTTGTCGTCTATCAATGCATCTTGCTGGCAGCAGTTTGGAATGCAGGCAAAAAGTACCAGGGTTCCAAAATTTGGCCAGTTCTCGCATTCTTGATGGTCTTAATGGCGGTACTTAGGAATATTGGTGCGGTGCTGGATATTGGTAGGTACTAGTTTGCCGCCGCTTTCTTCGATGACCGATTGTGACTGCGGATTGTTGGGTGTCAAGTGTTAGGTAATACGCAGGTGTTTCGGAATTGGCCCACCTCCCATGAAGCAGGCCAAGGGCAATTGCGTCACTATTTTGGGATGAAATGACTTTGTTTCTGGAGCAGCGCCTGGCCGGCATCGCGGCCGCTACGCCATGGTTTATGGATGCTTTGCGCGCTGCCGCCAGCCTCGGGCTGGATTCATGGTGCATTGGCGCGGGCGCAGTGCGCAATCTGGTCTGGGACCACCTGCATGGCTATGCGGTGCCAAGCCAGCTTGCCGATATCGACCTTGCTTACTTCGATGCCGCCAATTTGGACGGCGAGCGCGAGGCCGATTTGCAAAGGCGCCTGTCGCAGCGGATGCCATCGCAAAAGTGGGAAGTAGCCAACCAGGCCCGCGTCCACCTCTGGTTCGAGCAGTACTTTGACCATCCGGTGGAGGCTTTGACTTCGCTGGAAGAGGCGGTGGCGTCATGGCCGGAATATGCCACCTCGGTCGGCATTTTCCTCGATTCCAGCGCGGCTCTGAAAATCATCGCGCCGCACGGCCTGGAAGACCTCTTCTCCATGACGATACGGCGCAATCCGGCGCGCGTCAGCCTTGAAACTTACCGCCAGCGGATCGAGCAAAAGCAGTATCAAAAACGATGGCCCCAGGTCACCGTGATTTTTTGAGGAGCCGGTTGCGGGAAATGCTGAAGGCTGGTGAAATATTGTCGTATCCAGACAGCCCGGAAGTACGCCTGGATGCGGAAGCGCTGGATGCGCTCTTTGGCGCCAACCTGTTTAAATAACTATGTCCACAATCACTATTCGCACCACTACTGAATCCGACTGGGAAGCCTTGAAGGAACTGCGGCTTGCCTCCCTGCTTGAGTCGCCCACCGCATTTGGATGGAATTACGCGGACGCCGCCGCCAGTGATGAAGCGCTGTGGCGCGACAACGCGGCAGGCCGCACGCCGAGGACGTATCTGCTGGCTTTTTCCGGCGATAAGGCCGTGGGACTGATCGGCTATGGCTTGAGCGCCGCAGCGGAATGCAATCTGATCGCCATGTGGGTCAATCCCGCATTCCGTGGCAAGAATATCGCCGCCGGCCTGGTGGAAGCGGTCAAGACCGGCGCGGGTGCGCAAGGGCATCAGCGGATTGTGCTGACCGTTTCTCCGGAAAACAGCCGGGCCGTGGCCCTGTATGAAAGGCAGGGATTCGCCTTTTTGCCGGAATGGGAAACGCTAGACAGCCATCCGAACATCAAGGTGCAGAAAATGGAATGGAGGGGCCGGGAATGTACGCTCTAAAGGTCCGCATCAACGATGGTGCCCCGATTGTGGCTGGTGCCGATGATCTGGCGGTCCTGAATGCGATTATCAATTGCGTTGGCACTCTTGGGGCGGAAACCAAGCCGGATGGGGCGGGGCAAGCCGTTGATCTGCATCTGAGCATTGGTGGCCTGACTGCGCGAAAAGACGATGCGGCCGACGAGCATCTCAGATGGCTATCGATGCATCCGCTTCAGGTAGGCGACACGGTCAAAGTCCAGCTCATCGAAACCTCGGCTGCGGATGCGCCGAGTAGCGGAGAGGAGGCCGCGCAGAGGCAGCGCGATGAAAAGGAATACTTCGAGCACTGCAAGCGCGTCTACCTTGAGCTGAAGGACCAATACGAGGCGTGAGCCGATGCTGGCTTATTTGCAGAGCGAATACATGAACGATGCCCGTGGTTCGTGCCCGAGGTTGGGGTGGACGATATAGCGTTCCAGCCGGCCTTCGCGTTTGAAGCCTGCTTTTTCCAGCGTGCGTGCTGAGGGCAGGTTTTCGGTATCGCAGGTAGCCTGAATGCGGAAGTACTCCGGCAGCGCGAGAGCGGCGTCGCAGAAAGTGAGGATGGCCTCGGGCATGATACCTGCGCCCCAGTATTGGCGGCCCAGCACATAGCCGATGTCCACGGTATGCGAGAAAACCAGCGCATCCAGCATGCCGATCGGGACATCCTCACGTTCCGCCAAGGCCAGGATATAGGGGCGGCTTTGATTGCTCTCCCACCGGTTGATGCAGCCTTCGATGAAGTTTTTGGTTTGGCGCAGCGTTTTATGCGGCCGCCAGACCATATAGCGCGCCACTTCCATATCCTGGGTGTAGGCCTCAAAAATCACAGCAGCGTCTTCGGGACGCGGTTCGCGCAGAACCAGTCTTTGCGTGCGGAGCAGGGTGGGCAGCATGATGGGTATTGCCAAATATTGAAGATATTTATTGAAACTTTAACTCATTTGCAAGTCCGTGTCATCGTGGATCTGGCTTAACGGTCGATGAAGAAAAGGCGCCGTAGTGCCTTTTTTTCTGGCATCTACGCGATTGATACATTACGATACATGCGAAATCCTCCCATGCTTGAGCAATATGCAATCAATGTTTCTTTCCACCATAGCGCTGCCTTCCGGCCGCCGCCTTTCCAATCTGCTGATCGTGCTCGGTTTGGCGCAGATCCTGATCTGGGGCGTGGCGGGAGGGCTGGCGTATAGCTCGACCGAGCTGGATTCGGCCGAGCAGCTGGTGTGGGGCGCGGCGATCGAAGGCGGCTACTGGAAGCATCCGCCGCTGCCATCGTGGATCATGCACGGCGTGCTGCGGTTTACCAATCCCTCGGTCGCGCTGCCGCTGATGATGGCGCAGGCGGCCATCGTGATCGCGCTGGCGCTGAGCTGGCGCCTGGCGCGCGAGTTCCTGCCGCCGGCGCAGGCTGCGCTGTCCGTGTTGCTGACTTCCTTGATCCTGTACCACAACGCGGGTGCCGACAGTTACAACCACAATACGGCGCTGCTGCCGTTCCAGGCGGCGGCAACCCTGGCTTTCTTCCTGGCGACGCGGCGCGACAGCCTGCTGCATTGGGCGGGCGCGGGCTTCTTCGCCGGCCTATCGATTCTGGTGAAGTATGTGGCCGTCATGCCGCTGGCCGGCTTGCTGCTGTATCTGCTGCTGGACCGCAGTCTGCATCACCGCCGCACGCTGATTGGCCTGCTGCTGGGCGCCGCCGTCTGCCTGCTGACGCTTAGCCCGCACCTGCTTTGGCTGCAGCAGAACGATTACGCGCCTTTCCAATATGCGCAGTCGGTGGTGCTGCCGTTGCAAGGCTTCGGCACGAAGCTGGGCAGCGTCGGCTCCTTCCTCGTCACCCAGCTTTATCGCTTGCTGCCGCTGCTGCTGGTGCTTGCGCTGATGGCATGGCGCCGTCCGCGCGAGAAGCAGGAGGCGTTGCCGCTGCAGCAGCGCGACCGTCTGTTTATCTGGATTGCCGCCCTGTCGCCTCTGGTCGTGACGATCCTGTTTGGCCTTGCCTCGGGCACCCGGCTGGAGGCGCGCTGGGGCGCGAATGCCTTCCTGCTCAGCGGCTTGCTGGCAGTGATGCTGCTGCGTCCCGTGACGACGGCGGGTCTGCTGAAACTGATTACGGTGCTGACGGTGGCCGTGCACGTGCTGTTGTGCGCCGGCCTGGTGCTGGGCAAATCCATGGTGGCCGAGCACTTCGGCCGCACCACGCGCGCCAACTTTCCGGCGGCCGAATTGGCGCTGGCGACGCAGCAGGCCTGGCGCACGCACACTTCGGCGCCGCTGCGCATCGTGGCCACCGACATCTGGCTGGGTGGTAATTTGCGCGCCTTCGGCTTGCCGGACATCGCGGTGCTGATCGATGGCAGCCACCATAAATCCCCCTGGGTGCGGCGCGAGGACGTGCGCAACTGCGGCGCGATGGTGCTGGACGACCAGAGCAAGGATGGCCGTGCCGGTCCTGTCAATCCGCCCGAGCAGCTGGCGCTGATCGCTGGCGCCGCCGCCACCGGCACCTGGCAGCTGGCCTGGGGCAACGATATGAAGCAGCACCGCACCGTGCGCTGGGCTTATCTGCCGCCGCAGGATCCTTCGCGCTGCGCCCAATGAATTCCATCGCGCATATTGCCGAAGGCTTGTAGTACACGGGTGGCGGGGTAATTCTCGAATACGGGATAGCGATCCCGATAATAGCAATACCAGTAGCTCCGCACGCGGCGCGCGGTGGTCGCGAAATGGCCGGGATTCTGAGCCAGATATCTGGCATATATAGACTGGTCGAGCTGGGGCAGGGCTTGTTCGATCACCTGGACAATTTCAATAACGTATTCGCCCACCAGTTGAATGACGTAGGGAGCTATCCAGTTTTCACTCTGTGTGAGTAGGTGCCGCAGGCACGCTTCTCGTACGTGGCCGTCGGCATGGCGGGTACCCAGGCAAAGCGCCATGGCTTGCGAAGGCTGGGAATTGACGGCGAGAGTGAGCAGATTTTCCGCCCGATAGTAAACGCGGCCGGGGATGACCAGGGTTTCTCCGTCAAGATAGACCTGAAATGAGTGTTTCGGCGCGCAGAGCCTGTTTTCATTGAGCATGGAAAGCAGTTCAGGTGCGTAAGCCGACAGCGCCCCGGGAAAGGCCTGGATTTCAAGATGGTTTTGAGCGGAAGAGGGCATTTTTCGGAACCCGTTTAAACGGTGCGTTGGACCAGTTGCAAGGCGGTGCGGATATGCGCGGCCGCATCCCATTCCGGCATCGGCGGAATCAAGCCCAGGGCCATGCGCCGCAGCGGCTCGCCGATCGCCATCCCCAGCAGCAGTTCGCAGAATAGGCGCGGTTCGCTGATCACGATCAGCTTCCGGCTGCGCTGGCGCTCCAGCCAGTCCACCAGCATTTCCGTGCCGCGCTCGATGCCGTTGCGCTGGTAGATGGCCAGCATGTCGGCGCGTCCCGGAAACTCCGTGGTCAGCAAACGGAATAGGCCGACCGCGTCGGCCGACAGCACGCTGCGCGCAATCGCCAGCAGCATGCGTTCCAGGGCTGGAAAGACCTGATCGGTTTTGCCCACGTCCTCCAGCAGCAGCGGTGCGAAAGCATCCGTCATATGGCGCACCACCAGGCCCACCAGCTCCTCGCGGTTGGCGGCATGGCGGTAGAGGGTCTTCTTCGCCAGGCCCGCGTGTTTGGCGACGGCTTCCATGGTGGCCGCCGCATAGCCCTGGTTCAGCAGCAGCCAGATGGTGGAAGACAGCATCGCCGCCACGACTTCTTCCTCGGGCCGCGCCGGCCTGCCGCGTTGTTTCGCGGATGTCTCGCTCATTCCTGCCTCCTGAATCGTCTTGCCAGTATTTTACCCCAGCGTTGATTAAGGAAACGAAATACGTTTCCTTAATATATAATGGGCTTCCCAACAAGCGAAGGAGCATTGTTATGAAACCGAATCACACTGCAGCACAATGGGATCTGCCTGAAATCGAACAACTGCTGGAACGCCGGCCGGTGCGGCTGGAAACTGGCATCACGCGCAACGCGGCCGGCCAGCTGGTGGTGGCGGTGCGCACCGATATGCATGGCTGCAAGGGCCGCATGCTGGACTGGTGGTTCAAGTATTTCGAGACCACCCAGCACATCAAATGGTGGCATCCGCATGACCATGTGGAGCATCGCGGCTGGGACAGCAAATGGAAGAAAGGGGAGAGCTATATCGGCGCTTCGATCCATGCCGTCGAATCGCTGTCCGATATTCCGCCGGTGGCGGCCAAGCTGAAATTCCACGCGCCGGAAGAGGCTTTCGCGCCCGACCGCTTGCGCCTGGCCTATGCTCAGGGCGATGTGGCGGCTGCGGTATATGCCCGCATCGGCTTCGGCGACCATATCCAGCTCGATGAAGACGGTGACCCGCAGGACGGGCATATGCTGCACATCGCCAGCGACACGCCCTTTGGCTGCGTGCTGCGCAGCCGCTTCCTGCTTGGCCTATCGGCCGCCCAGCCGGTGGACGAGGTGCCCGACAATCTGGGCCTGAGCCTGATGCGCCATTGCTATACCGAGTTCACTTACCTGAGCCGCTTCCTGCCGTCGCTGTACTACGGTGAGCATGCGAATGGGGAAGCGGTGCCGCTGCCCTGGTAAGTCAGTCGCCAAGCCCGGCCGCCTGCTGCGACAGGCGGTCCGCTTCGCCGTTCTTATGGCGCGGGATCCAGCGCAAGGCCACTTGCGACAAGAGGCTCATCAGCTCTGTGGCCCGCGCGCGGTGCGCTTCCAGACCCTTGGCATTGGCGGCCTGCTGCAGCACATCGTAAATCACCACCTGGCTGTCGCCATGCACCAGCAGCTCCGGCACCCGCATTTGCACGGCGGTTTCCAGCAGCGCGATCAGGGCCAGATATTCGGCGTCGCCGCTGCTGCCATGGCCGGCGCGGCGGCTGATTTCGATCCGTTCGCCGGCGGGGCCGGCCAGCAGGCCGCCAATGCCGATGCGGCCCGGATTCGGATGGGCGGAACCGTCGAACCAGGCGTGCCAGGCGGTGGGGGAGGCATCCAATGCAGTTTTTTGGCGCGCCAGCTTTTCGGCGCGGGCGCGTTCGGCGGCGGCCAGGCGGCGCGGATTGGGCGGTAATACGGATAAGGTCATGCTGATAAGTTTATTGACAACAGTATTCGATCTTGCAAGACTATGAAGCGCTTTCACCCGTATCCTAACAGGAGATTGTTTATGCGCTTAATCCACCGCGCCGCGCGTATGACTGCGCTGGCCTTGCTGCTGCAGTGTGCATTTGCCCCAATGAGCTCCCAGGCCGCCTCCGTGGCCCGCTCTGTCCAGAAGACTCCCAAGAAGTACACCATCGAGCAGTTCATGGCGACCACCTCCATTTCGGGCGCAAGCTTCAGCCACGATGAGAAGAACATCCTTTTCAGCAGCAACGAGAGCGGTATTTTCAACGTCTATTCGATCCCCGTGGGCGGTGGCAAGCCGGTGGCGCTGACCAGGTCCACCGTGGACAGCCATTACGCGGTGAGCTATTTTCGCCACGATGACCGCGTCCTGTTCACGCGCGACAAGGGTGGCGATGAACAGAACCACCTGTTCGTGCGCGAGCTGGATGGCACGGAAAAAGACCTGACGCCGGGCGAGAAGCTGAAAGCGGCCTTCGCCGGCTGGTCGCAGGATGGCAAAGCCTTCTATGTGCAGAGCAATGAGCGCGATCCCAAATACTTCGACCTGTACCGCTACGATGCCAAGACTTATGAGCGCAGCCTGCTGTACAAAACCGAAAACAGCCTGCGGCCCATCGATGTGAGCCGCGACGGGAAATGGATCGCGTTGGACAAGCCGAACACCACGGCCGACAGCGACATCTATCTGTACAACGTCGCCAGCCAGGAAACGAAGCACATCACGCCGCACCAGGGCACGGCCAGCTATAACAGCGCCACCTTCGATCCCACGTCCAGCAAACTGTTTTTCACCTCCAACGATGGCGGCGAATTCACTTCGCTGCGCAGCTACGATCTGGCCAGCGGCAAGGTGAGCGAGCATGAGAAGGCGCGCTGGGACGTGATGGGCACCGATTTCTCGCACAACGGCCGTTTCCGCGTCACGGCCATCAATCAGGACGGCACCATCGTGCAGCGCATCGTCGAAGGAGCGCAGGAAAAGCCGCTGGCCCTGCCCAAGCTGCAAGGCGGAGAAATGCGCGGCGCGACCTTCTCGGACAGCGGCAATCTGCTGGCCTTCTACGTCAATGGCGACCGCTCGCCCAGTAATCTCTTCGTCTACGACCTGCGCTCGAAAAAGCTGAACCAGCTGACGCAAAGCCTGAACAAGGAAATCGACGCCAACGACCTGGTGGAGGCGGAAGTGGTGCGCTTCAAGTCCTTCGACGGCGTGGAAATTCCATCGATCTTCCTCAAGCCGAAGGGCGCTTCGCTGACGAACAGGGTACCGGCCGTGGTGTTCGTGCATGGTGGTCCTGGCGGGCAGACGCGGCGCGGTTACAACCCGCTGTTCCAGTACCTGGCCAATAACGGCTATGCGGTTCTCGGCATTAACAACCGGGGCAGCAGCGGCTACGGCAAGACCTTCTACACCGCCGACGACGGCAAGCATGGCCGCGAGCCGCTGTGGGATTGCGTGGAGGCGAAAACCTATCTGGCCAGCCTTGGCTACATCGACCCGGACCGCATCGGCATCATGGGCGGCAGCTACGGCGGCTATATGACGCTGGCGGCGCTGGCCTTCCGTCCCGAGGCCTTCAAGGTCGGCATCGATATTTTCGGTGTCAGCAACTGGGTGCGCACGCTGGAATCGATTCCGCCTTACTGGGAAGCGCAGCGCAAAGCGCTGTATGCGGAAATCGGCGATCCGGTGAAGGACAAGGAGTTCCTGATCGAGACGTCGCCGCTGTTCCACGCCAAGCATATCCGCAAGCCGCTGATGGTCATCCAGGGTAAGAACGATCCGCGCGTGATCAAGCCGGAGAGCGACGAGATCGTGGAGGCGGTGAAGAAGAACCAGGTGCCGGTCGAATACGTGGTCTTCGACGACGAAGGCCATGGCTTCAGCAAGAAGAAGAACCAGATCGAGGCAAACGCCAAAATGGTCGAATTCCTCGACAAGTATCTGAAGCCGGGACTGCCGCTGGCGAAGTAAACGGTAAAGGGCCATCCAACGATGGCCCTTTTTTATGCCGCCAGGTATGGCTTAGCGGCGGTTCGGATTGTCGGGGCGGCGGTCGTAGCGGTTTGGCACGCCGTCGCCATCGCGGTCGCGGTCGCGGCGGTTGGGAATGCCGTCGTTGTCGCGGTCACGGTCGTAGCGGTTGGGGATGCCGTCATGGTCGCTGTCGCGCCAGCCATCGCGTCCATGTCCGCGGCCGTGGTTATGGTCGTTCCAGTGGCCGCCGTTGTGCGGGCGCCGGTTACCGTCGATCCAGACCTGGGTATTGCCGCGATAGTCCCAGTAGCCTGGCGCCGGTTCATAGCGCGGTGGCGGCGGTGGCAGGGCGACATAGCTGCGGCCGCTGATGCGGTTGGCGACCCAGCCGCCACGGTCCAGGCGCCAGCCGGAGCCGGTGTGAATCCAGACCGGCTGCTGATAGTACATGCCGTAGCGTTCCGTTTCCCAGCGGCCGGGCAGCCATACGTGGCGGTAGCCGTCCCAGTTCCAGTAGCCGGGCGCCCAGATATAGCCGGAGCGCGGCGGGGGCATCGTTTCCAGTCGCACCGGTGGCGGCGCGCTGCCGACAACAATGCTGACGTCGACCTGCGCCATCGCGGCGGGCGCCATTGCGGCCGAGCCAAGAAGCAGGGCGGCGGCGATAAATGTCGGCTTGATCATGATTCACTCTCCAGTTGCTAGTGCGCTGAATTCACTATATCAAGCGCTAGCGGCGGAAGGTAAATCTGATGCAGTTTTTTACAAATGTCCAGAGTTTGCTACAGAGTTTTGCTGCGTTGCCGCATGCGGCCGTGTTCAGATCGTGCTGTTGCTCAGCGGCTTGCGCTCATCTTGCAGCAATTGCTTCTTTTGCTCGGCGTTCAGGCGCTTGGCGCTGACCACGACAACCTGCATGTCGGGGGCCGCGCTGGCTACCTGGGTTGGCAGGCTGCGGGCCGGGGCACTTGCAACCACGGGCTTCGCATCGAAAACGTAGGTGGCGGCGCAGGCCAGGCCGAGGGCGATGACGAAGATGGCTTCAAAGTTTTTTAGCGTATTCATTTGATTACTTCTCCCTTGTGAGTGGTTTTGCTATGTGCTCACTGTAACCAAACCTGGGGACGGCCGCCACGCGCATGCGACGAGCTGTGGTTTTTGCGGTGCGAGATGCAAAAAGACAGCGACGAATGATGCCGCTTTCGCCACATTTGCCCATCCCCCGGCTATGGCTTGCCGAGTACATTGTCGCGGGGGCGGTATGCCAGGTTTCTTCACACTTTTGCGCCAGGCCTTGAGCTGGGTGGGCCATGCGGGTCGCGCATGGCACCGCCACGCCAATTTGCGCGCGGGCCGTCGCCAGCTTGGGAACCCGGCGCGGCGCGGAATGAAAGTGGCGCCGGCAAGGAACTGGGGGCGATGGCCGGCGGGCGCGCTGGCGCTGCTGCTGGTACTGGGCGGGGCGGCGTTGCTGGTCTGGCATGCGCGCCGGCTGGGGGAGGCCAGTGCCAGCACGGTAGATGCGGCGGCACAGCAGCAGGCGGCGCATGTTTATCAGGCGGCGCTGCCGGGGGCGCGCTTCAGCGTACCGTCAACGAAGGGGATTTCTATTGAATTGCAAGCCAATGGGGCGCTGTTGATGGTGTCGGGCTTGCGCGCGGGGCCGGCGCAGCGCGTGGACCTATGCCACCAGATGCGCGATGCGCAGAGCGGGCGTTTGCTGCCTGTGCGGATCGGCTACCGCTTTGCCGATGTCGCGCGCTGGGTGGGACGCGGCCGGGACGAGGGCGTGCCGGTGGCCTTGCGCAATGTGCTGCTGGTATCGGATGGGGCTTCTGACGCGATGCCCGAGGTGCAGCTCAGCGGTACGGCGCGCGCCGACTTCGCCGATCCGCTGGGCGAGCCGCTGAAACTGAGCTGGCGCGGCAGACAAGGCACGGTGCGCTGGCTCAGCGACGCGAGCCTGGGCCAGCCGGCGGAAGGCGTCAGCGGCGAGGCGGGGCTGCGCCAGCAGGGCTGGCTGATGTGGGACACGCAGGCCTTGCGCATCGAGCGGCGCGCAAGTGGCGCCTGTCCGCAGGCGGGGGAGCTGGTGGTGCAGCTGTTCCAGACTAACGGTGGCGCTGGCGGAGCGGCGGCCACGCCCGGCGCCGGCAAATCGCTGGTGGTGGCCTTCCCCGCGCGCGGCAAGGCTGTCAGCGCATGGCTGCCGGCCGGCGACTATACGATTCCCGCCAAGGCCGGGCCCGCGCTGGAAGATGAAAGCCTGTTCGATGCCTTGCTGGCCCGGGGGCTGGTGCAACTGGATGCCGATGGCGGCATCCAGGCCGCTCCGCGCGATTTGGCACTGTGGCGCTCCGCGCCCGATTCCGCGCGTGCCGCCGATCTGGCGCGCTGGCAGTTTGTGAGGCTCGACGATGAGGACCGCAGCCTGCTGAAACGCCTTTACCGCCAGGCCGATGGCGTCTACGTGCGCCAGCAGATCGATATTTTCAATAGCGAGCGCCGTCTGCTCGCCTGGCGCGTTCCGGACGAGGGCGCGGCGGCGGATGGCGGACTGGAATGGCGCGCATCGGCGGGCGGCAGTCCTTTGCCTGCGGGGCCGTCGATGCCGCCGCTGGTTGCGCGCCTGTTTGCCGATCTGCCTCAGGGCTGGGCACCGTGGTCGCGCGTGCTGCAATGGCCGGCAGCCCTGGCACGCCAGCCGCTGCGACTGACTTTGGACTTGCCTGGACCTGCAAGCGGTGGCGAGCGTTTGCGGCTGATGCTGCTGGGCCGGGCCAGTGCCGCCAATGGCGCTGCTTTGCGCGCTGATCCTGCCTGCAGCGGCCGCGCATGCAGCCGTCCGGACGACGCGCAAATCCTGACGCTGACATTGCAGGCCGGCGCGCGCAGCGTGGCGCTGGACGTGCAGCCGCTTATCCCGTCCAGCAGTGCCGCCGCCGCTGATCAGCAGTACCGTCATCTCCGGGTGAACTCCGGCCGCATGGTCTGGCAGCGCCTGCCCGATCCGCTGCGCGCGCCGGTGGGGACGGCTGCGCGCAATGATGCCGCCGCCGCGGCCGTGCAGGTGGCGGGCATGGGGGCAAATCCCGGTGCTGCGGCGTTTAACAAGGGGCAGGGCGCTGCCATTGCCGCCGTCCGCCTGCAAGACCGCAACGGCACGCTGCTGTGGGCCGATGGCGCGTCCACCGCCGCCGCCAGGGACGCCGGGCTGGCGACCATGCTGGGACTGGCGCCTGGCCACGCCAGCAGCATCGCCGGCATGCTGGCGCGCCTGCCGCAAGGCGGCGAGGCGCGTCTGACGCTCGATCTTCCTCTGCAGGCCTTGAGTCAGCGCATCCTCGATTGCGCCGGCATGCGCCATGGGCGCTGGGACGGCGCCACATGCAGCGCAACACGCGAAATTCCGGCGGGCCGCCGCGCCGGCCTGGTGATTCTGGATGCCGAAAACGGCGATATTCTGGCCGCCGCCGGCGCGGGGACGGGCGAAGCGAATGGCGCCAACTGGGCGGAGATCCGCGATTTCGACCGCGCCAATCCGGCCCGCAGTCCTTTGCGCCTGCCCGCCTTGCAGCATGACGGCGGCGCGCACCAGAGTCCCGGCTCGACCTTCAAGGTGGTGACGGCCCTTGGCCTGGAAATGGCCGCGCGCAAGGATGGGCAGATGGACGCCATGCTGGGCGGGCTGCCGCTGGCGGCGCTGAATGGCGTGGCGCGCCAGCGCGGTTTTGCTTTTGAAACCAGCGCCGCCAGCTATCCCGCCGCCACTGCAGCTTCGGCGCACCAGGCCCGCATCACCAACTACCGCGAGCAAGGGCTGGACCGGCGCGCCCAGGAAGGCAGGCTGGGTCTGGCGCAGGCCATGACCTACAGCCTGAATACCTGGTTTGCCTGGGCGGCCGAACTGAGCGACCGCAGCCTGTTCGGCCGCGCCGAGGGCGGCGCGCCGGATTTGCAGGCACTGGAGCCGGGTGCGCTGGATGGCGTGCGCCCCATCGTCGCGGCGGCGCGCCTGCTCGGCTTCGAACAGCCCCTGCGCCTGGATGGCGGCCTGCTGCCGCCGGACTTCAACTGGCAGGCGTATGATGCCTTGCAGTCCACGCCTGCGCATATGGACCCGATCCACACCAGGCACGAGCTGCGCCAGATGGCGATCGGCTTGCGCATGCAGGCCACGCCGCTGCAAATGGCGCTCGCTTCGGCCGCCGTGGGGCAGGGCCGCGTCGTCGTTCCACGCCTGCTGCTGCAGCTGGATGGCAAGGAGGCGCACAATGAGGCTGGTGCGCGGCTGGAGATGCGGCTGGACCGTATCCGCGCCGGCATGAAGGGCGTGGTGGAACGCGGCACGGCCGCCACGGCGTTTGGCGGCGCCGCGTTGACCACGCTGAAGCCTGGACTGTATGGCAAAACCGGCACCGCGCCGGTCTCGGAGCAGGAAGGGACGGTGTGGTTTACCGGCTGGCTGGAGCCGGGTAGCCTGCCGAAACAGCAGCGCCGGCTGGCGTTCGCTGTCTTCGTCAGCCATTCGCCGGGCAGCGGCGGCGAGCATGCGGCGCCGGTGCTGGCCGCCATCCTGGCCAGCCTGGCGAATCAGAACGTGGAAAAGAGGGGGAAATAAGCCTGTGCCGCGCCGAATGAAATGGCCTGCTCTGTGCCATGCTATGCAAACGACCGTCGGCAGCCATGCGATTTTCCATGGACCGATGATGGTATTTTTATTAACAGGATAGTATGCGGCTGCCAGGAACCCGGTATCAGGAGCATGGCTGGGAACAGGTGCGTAAGCTGTTGGGACATTGCTCGCTGCAAGCCTTCCAGCATTGCGAAATGCACCATTTGCTCGATCGCGCGCAGGAGGCTGCGCTGTTGGACTGGTACATCGATGCGGTGGCCGTCCTGCTGCGCCGTGCCGCCCGCAGCGCGCGCGGCGAGGTGGCCGGCAACAGCTACGGCGACAGCGTGGCCGAACTGTCATTAAGCCTGCTGTATGAATTGCAGGTCCAGCCCGCGTTCTGGAGCGCCTTTGCCGCCGCGGTGGCGGTCGAACATGGGCGCGCGCCGGCTTTCTGGGCCAGCGCGGCGGGCGATGCCATGCTGCGCAAAAAGGTCAACGATATGTTTGCCACCCTGCGCGACAAGGTGGACGCCGACAATTACCAAGTGGCGACCGGCCGCTCCTGTTCGCCCAACAAGATCTATACCTACCGCATGCTGGATACCGCCTTCGGCGAGATCGAGCGCCTGTTCGCCAACTGGGAACAGAATGCCGAACAGGTCGGCGCGATTCTGGGCCGCGCCAGCGAGGGTATCCCGATCGAGGTGCGGCAGATGCGCAGCATCGGCGGCTGCCGTCCCGAATGGCTGATACGCTGGAGCGAAACGCTGGAGCGTTTTGGCGGCGCGCCGGGACCGCTGCATACCAAGTCCAAGCGCTTCTCCAGCCTGAAAAACAATCCGGAGAAGATCGGCGCCATGCTGGCCGAGATTGGCGACTACGCGGAGCTGTCGTCGAATCAGGACACGGCCGTCTGGGCCAGCGATGCGGAGGAAGCCGCGCTATGGCTGGAGGATTACTGGCGCGTGGTGGCCGAATCCCAGGCGCAGGGCGCGCTGGCGCAGCCTGACCGTCTGCTGCCGGCCGAGGAGGATGAAGAGGAGGACGGCGCGCAGGACACGGATGCGGGCGGGGATGCCGCGCCCGACCCGGTGTTGTCGCAGGCTGTGCGCACCGCCTGGGAGGCCGCGGCCGCGGCGCTTTCCCTGCCCCTCCGCTATATGGAATTGGCGGGTGCCGCGCAGGATCGCGGCAGTCCCTTGAGCCGGCTGCTGGATGGCGCAAGCCTGCCGGTGCGCCTGGCGGTGTATCAGAAGCTGCTGGGCGCCGCCGACGACAGCTATCCGGACGAATGGCTCGATCCGGAAACCGGCGAGCTGCCCACTTTAGGCCAGTTGGCCACCCTGGACCAGGTTTCGGTCCCCACGCTGCGCAAGCGGCGCAATGAAGCGATAGACCGGCTGTATGCGGCGCACGGCGCGCGGCAGCCATGAAGGAGAAGCAATTGGACACGAAATCGCCGGACCAAAAATTGCAGGAACGCCTGATGCTGGCGCGCACCGTCCAGGATGACCGGCTGCTGCTGGCCGACTCGGTGCTGCTGGCCGCGCTGGATGGCAGCCGGCCGCTGTCGCCGGGCGAGCTGGCGGCCTTGCAGGCGTCGCCGCTGACGCTGCGCCGTTTCCGCCATCTGGCGCTGGAACGGCGCGCACGCAGCGCTGGCCCGGTGGCCGCCAACGATCCGGTATGGAGCCGCAGCCACGGCATGCTGCGCGCTGCCGCCACCGCCGCCGCGCTCGACGAGTTGGTGACGGACGACGGTTGCTGGTCGCTGCATTTCCTGGCGCAGGGAGCGGGCTGGCAGGTGATCCTGAAACTGCATGCCGACGCGCCTTTTGCGCCGCGCGTCATGCGCGAACTGCCGCTGCTGCGCGTGAGCGATGGCGGCGGCGCGGTCCTGCTGCAGGGCCGGCTGGACGCGGACGGCGAATGCGAGCGTGCCTGGCCCCATGCCGACGCGCCGGCCGAACACTTCCAGCGCCATGGCGCGGTCTTTGCCATCGAAGCGGTGGAACCGGCGCTATGAGCCTGCTCCAGCGCCTGCGGCGCGGCCGTGCCGCCCATGATGACCAGGATGCGCTCGCGCAGCTGGGCCGGGATGTGCTGGCCCGGCGCCTGGTCAATGGCGGCGTCGTGCCGCCGGACTGCACCGCCGTGATCCTCGGCGAGAACGGTCAGGCGCGCCGTCTGCCCGAGTTTCGCGCCAGCGGCACCGCGCAGCGCCTGGTTTGCGGCGAGAAGGAAAGTGCATGGTGTTTCCATCCCGGTCCTTACAGCGCCGATCTGGCGCCTTTCGCACTGGCGCCGGAGCTGGGCCTGCGCCTGGGTTTTGTGGTGGACGCGCCCGATCCGCGTGTGAGCCAGCAGCGGTTCGACCTGTTCCTGTCCAGCGAGGGCGGGCCGGGCGAGAGCTTGAGCGTGCAGGCTTTCGCCGCCGCGGTGCAAGACAGCCTGCGCCTGGCGCTGGCCCAGGGCAGGCTGGACCTGCCGCCCTGTACCTCGGCGCAGGAATGGACGGCTTTCCGTGCCGGCCTGAATGAGCTGCTGTACACCCGCTTCGGCATCACGGTAGAGGATTGCATGCCGGTCGATCTGGGCGGCAGCATCGACTTTGCCGCGATCTTGCGCGCGCGCGCCAAGGGCGATGCGGCGCCAATCCACGAGCCGCAGCCAGAGCCGGCCCGGGAGGAGCCAGCCGCGCCTGCCGATCCCGTATCCGCCGCTTCGGCAGCGCCCCGCGCAATGAGCGCGGTTTCCGCTGCCATCCCGGCACCGCGCGCACCCGCCGAGGTGCGCAGCGCGGACGACGATGCGGCTGCGCTGCGCCGTCTCTTCCTGGAGCTGCCCGCCTTGAGCGGCGGCCTGCGCATGCTCGACCTGCCGCAAGGCCAGGGCTTGTTCCTGGTCCATCAAGGCCTGCTGCAAAGATTGGCCTTGCTGGCGCTGGACGTCAACACCATGCCGGCGCTGGCATTGGCCGCGCCGGGCCAGCATTTGCCCGCTGCGCGCCAGCAGCGACGCAGCGGCAGCACGCTGCAGGCGGTGGCCGCGCTGGACGAAGCCTGGGGCCTGCTGGCGCGCCTGAAACTGGCCGCTGCCGACGCCATGCCCGCTCTGCTGGACGACGCCGACCGCATCCTCGCCAATATGGAATTGAGCCTGGAGCGGCGCCGCGCCGCGCACGAGGGGCAGGAAGCGCCGGGTGCCGCCAGCGTCTACGAACTGCCGCGTATCGAACCTTCGCTATGACCATCTCCGCCACCCTGTCCCCCCCCATTTCGAACGCTGCGCTAGGCAGCGCCGAGTGTTTCTGCCCGCTGCCGGATGGCCGCCTGCTGCGGGTCACCGCCACCCGCCGTTCGCGCGCCAACCGCGCCGAAGTCAAATGCGTGGTGGCCGGCGCCCCCTTGCTGAGTGAGCGCATGCAGGAAGTGGTGCGGCTGGCGCGCCATACCGAAGCGCTGTTCGACAGCCGCGAGCAGGTGGTGCTCAGCCTGGAGCCGGCGCCGCCGGCGGGGGAGCGCGGCTGGGAGCTGGCCGCCGTGCTGGCCGACCGCATGGTGCGCGGCGTGTGGCCGGCGCCAGCGGGCGGGGTGGCGGCGTATGGCTGGTCCGAGGCCTGGCATCGGGGACGGCTGGACGGCGGACAGCGGCTTGCAAACGCCGGCCGCCAGCCCAAAATACAGGATGGATGCCAGCTGGTCTTGGGCGGCAGTGCCGATGTGATGGACAGCACAGCCCTGCTACTCAGCCATATCGGCGCCTTGCACGGCCACCCTGATCCGGCGGGTGCACTATCCAGCGCGCGTGCCTGGTTTCCGCTGCATAGCGGCGGCATCAACGACAGCCTGGCCTGGGTCGAGGTTTGTGTGCGTCCCCTGCAAGTCGAAGAGGCTTGCGAAGAGGAAGACACGATCGCCGCGCCGGGCCTGGATCTGACCGCCCAGCAGGCGGTGCGCCAGGCCCTGGTCGGCGCCCGCCATTTCGATGGCCGGGCGCTGGGGCGCTGGCGCACCGTGGTGCGCTTCAGCCAGACGCGCTTCCAGGGCAGCTCGTACCAGCTGGCGCTGGTGATGGCCGACCGCCTGGCGCGCGGCCGTGAATTCGTGCCGCGCGGCCGCCTGATCGCCAGCGGCTGCTCAGCCGCATGGCATGCGGGCCGCGTGGATACGGTCGAGGGCAGGGAAGCCAAGACGGAGTTGATACTCCGTCAAGCGGCGCCGGGCGACCGCGTGCTGCTGCCGCACGCCTGGCGCCAGGAATGGGAAGACGCGGCCTATGCTGGATTGGCGGCGGCGCTGAAAGCGAAAGGCGCTTCGCTGGCCTGTATTGAACGCATTGGCCTGATCTGAATCAGGTCCGGGGCAATGCGGGCGATGCGGCGCGCCTGCCCCTGCTAAAATCGGCAAAGCAGCCGATACAAGAAGAAAGAGTTTATAGGAGTCTGGCATGTTCAAGATGTTTGGTTTTGGCGGCAGCAAGTGCGCGCGTTGCGAGCATAAAAATGCCGAGGCGGCGGCCTATTGCGCCCAGTGCGGCCTGTCGCTGGGCGCGGTGCGCAACGAGCCGGTGCTGCGCGATAACCGCTGGATTCCCGCCAACGACGAACTGGCCGTGTATTTCGGCGTGCGCCAGTTGTCCGGCCTGTTCAGCAAGACCCTGCGCGTGCCGCCCACCACCCGCGCCTACATCCTGCAAGGCAGCCAGGCCACCGAAGTGCCGCAGGGCGAGTATGAATTGGAAGGATTTTTCACCCGCCTGAATAATCTGCTGCGCGACCAGCATGCCGAAATCCTCATCACGCGCACCTCGCCGCTGCCGGTCGAGTTCCACTTCGGCGATCTGCCCAGCGCCGAACACCTGAAGGTGGTGGCGCGCTTCAGCGTCGGCCTCAAGGTCGAGAATGTGGCGGCTTTTGCGCAGCACTTCATGCTGGCGCCGGGCGCGGTCACGGCGCTGCAGCTGCATGAGCTGCTGGCGCCCTCGGTGCGCCAGATCGCGGCCGAATTCATCGGCGCGCGCTCGCTGCGCGAAATGAGCGGCAATCCCGATTTGCGCGTGCAATTGGACGAACGCCTGCAAGCCTTGCTGAAACAGCGCCTGGCCGAATTCGGCTTGGCCGTGGCCCAGGTGGAAACGCTGTCCCTGCACCATGATAAATTCGACAATAACCGCGAGCGCGTCGGCAGCCTGTGGCTGGTGGCCGACGAGCGCCACGCCCAGTTGGAACATGTGAAGCAGCTCGACCAGCTCTATGACGAGGAAGAGTGGCAAGCCATCTGGCGCGAGGAACAGAAGCGCCGCAGCGAATACCGGCGCGGCGAGCTGCGCGTGGACGTGGCCGTGGACAAGGCCGAGCTGGCGCAGCAGGAAGCGGAACGGGTGCAGGCCATCCGCGCCCGCGAGGTGGAACTGTACGGCCGCATCGTCGATGCCAAGACGCGCAAGCTGGCCTTCGAACGCGGCGCCGGCGCGGTGCTGACCGAGCTGGAACACGATCTGGCGCAGAAGAAGGCGGCACGCGGCGGCGAGGCGGCGCAATGGGAGCATGTGCGCCAGCTGGCGCAGATCCGCATGCGCACCGAGCTGGAAGTGGCGCAGCAGGAAATGCAGGAACAGCGCCAATTGGCCAGCCAGCGCTTCTCGCACCAGCTGCATGTCCAGCAGATCCGCAACCAGATCGAAAAAGCCCTCGCCATCGAGGACGAAGCCCTGCGCCGCGCCCAGTTGCAGCGCCTGCGCCAGGCCGAGGAGGAGGCGCAGCGGCGCGAGGCGGCCATGGAAGCCGAGCAGCACAAGGCGCGCTTCCAGGGACTGAGCCTGGCCAATGCCGCGCGCCAGCGCGAGGCCGAACGCGTGCAGGAATGGGAAGAGCAGCTGCATGTGGCGCGCCAGCGCGAGCTGGGACGCGGTGAAGAAGCCAAGGATGCGGAAGGCCAGGTGCACTTGGCCCAGATCACGGCCAAGCTGGAAGAGCTGAAGCGTGCCGGCGCCGGCGCCGATTCCGTGCTCCAGTACGAGAAACTGCTGCGCACCATCGAAGCCGATGCCATCCAGCAGCGCAAGGCCCAGGAATTGAGCACCCAGGGCATGCTGGACCAGGTGGTGATCGAGGAGCAGCGCCTGCACCTGAAGCAGAAGGAGCAGGAAGCCCAGTGGCAGCAGGAGTTGAAGAAAATGGCCCAGCAGCGCGAAGAAAGCTATGCGCGCTGGAAGCATGAATACGACAGCATGGTGGCGCAGCAGGAGCACGCCGCCGCGCTGGCCCGCATCGAGATCGAGAAGGCGCAGGCCATCGGCAGCTTGAGCGACACGGCCAAGGTGGCGCTGGCGCCCACCGCCAATGCGCAAGCGCTGGCCCAGCTGCTGAAGGTGCAGGCGCAGGCGGGCATGAGCGCCGAACAGATTCAGGCGCTGGCGGCGGTGGTCGCCGCTGAAAACAGCATGACGCCGGCCGAGGCCATGCGCCTGGCCGAGGACAGGGCGCAGCAGGAGCGCAGCCACGCCGACAGCCAGGCCGACAAGGACCGTGCGCACCAGCTGGAGCTGCTCAAACTGCAAAACGCCACCCATGCCAACGCGCTGGCGTCGCAGATGCAGCTCGGCGTGGGCGTGGCGCAGGCTGGCGCGCCGGTGCATCACCACCACGCCGCCGCCGCGCCGGGCCCGCGCTGCTGCATCAACGGCCACGTGGTTCCGGCAGATACCCCGAATGCGAAGTTCTGCGCCGAATGCGGCGTGCCGCTCCGATGATGCAAACAGCAAGAGACAAGATCCGCGAACTGCGCGCCCTTCATGAAGACGGTCTGTTAAGCCTGGCGGAATTCGACCGCCGCAAGAACGCCATCCTGGACGCCGAGTATGCGCCGCCGGGCCACGCCGCCGCGCCTTTGCCTGTGCGGCAGGGCACGGAGCTGGGTTTGATGGCGGGACAGGAAATCGGCCCGCAAAACCGGCGCTACCGGCTGGAACGCCTGCTTGGCATGGGCGGCATGGGCCAGGTATGGCAGGCCACCGACCTGGCCACGCACGCCGAGCTGGGACACAGCGAGCAGGTGGCGCTGAAAATCCTACCGCCGCAGCTGACGCAAAATCCGGTGCACGCCAAGCTGCTGATCGAGGAGGCGACACAAGCGCGCCGCCTGGCGCATGACAATATCGTGCGCGTCTACGAATGGGCGCAGGATCCGGCCACGGCCAGCTATTTCATCATCATGGAATGCCTGGAGGGCCAGGATCTGGATGCCTGGCTGGCCGAAACCGGCGCCGCCACGCTGGACCAGGTGGTGCAGCTGCTGCGCCCCGTGGCGAACGCCCTGCAATACGCCTGGGACAAGCACCGCCTGGTGCACCGCGACCTCAAGCCCGGCAATGTCTTCCTGACCCGGCGCGGCGAGATCAAGCTGCTCGACTTCGGCATCGCTTCGCGCGTGCGCAGCTCGGGCAGCACCCTGGGCCTGCTGCAAACGCCGAATGCCGGCACCGCAGGCTACCGCGCGCCGGAAGCCGGCACCAACCAGGGCCAGCCCGCGCCCCAGCTCGACGTGTACGCGGTGGCGGTGATGATTTACCAGATGCTGGAAGGGAGCATGCCTTTCGGCGAGAACCGCTCGGCCCAGGTCCAGCCCGATGCGCCCAAGGCCTTGAACGCGCTGCAATGGCAGGTGCTGCAGCGCGGCTTCGCATTCGACCATGAAGAGCGCCCCGGCTCGGTGGGCGGCTTGCTGGACGCCTTGCAGCGTGCCGCCGGTCCCAGCGAAGAGGAGCTGGCGGCGCAAGCCGAGCAGGCGCGCCAGCAGCAGCGCGATCTGGAGCGCCAGCGCGAACGCGAGCAGGCCGAGGAGAAGGAGCGCGCCGCGCGCGCCGAACAGGAACGTCTGCTCCAGGCGCAGATGGAAGCGCAGCAGCGTGTCGAGACGCTGGCGCGGCGCAAGGCCGAAGCCGAGGCGCTGGCCGTGCAGAAGCTCAAGCTGGAGCAGCAGCGCCGCGACCAGGAAAAACAGCGCCGCCTGGACGCCGAAGAAGCGACGCGCCAGCGCAAGGACCAGCTGCGCCAGCAACTGCTGGCGCGGCGCGAGGCCGACGCGCAAAAGGCGCGCCAGGAATTTGAGGAGAAGCAGCGCAAGGCGGCGCAGATCAAGGCCGAAGCGGCCTATCGCGCCGAGCAGGAACGCCACCGCAAGGAACAGGCGGCGCGCAACGAGGCCGAGCTGCGCGCCATTCTGCCGACGCCGGACAGCCCGGTGGCCGACGCCAGCGGCGTGCTGCGCGACAGTTTCGCCGACGGCAGCGGCAAGGGGCCGGAGCTGGTGCTGATCCCGACTGGCCGATTCCAGATGGGCGGTGCGCCGCACGAACATGCGGTGGCGCTGAAAGCCGGCTCCCAGCAGTCGTGGCTGGAACGCGAGACGCCGCAGCGCTGGGTCGGCATCGAGCAGTCGTTTGCGCTGGGCCGCTATCCGGTCACGGTGCGCGAATGGCGCCAGTTCGCGCGCGCCACTGGCTGGGAATCGAAACTCGACGTCGACTGGGGGGCGCCCGGCTTCGCCCAGGACGATCAGCATCCGGTGGTCTGCGTCAGCTGGAACGACGCCCAGCTGTATCTGCAATGGCTGAGCGACAAGACCGGGCAGACTTACCGCTTGCCGAGCGAGGCGGAATGGGAATACGCCTGCCGCGCCGGCACGCGCACGGCCTTCAGCTTCGGCGATACCATCAGCACCGAGCAGGCTAATTACGACGGCAACTTCACCTACAACGGCGGGCCGCGCGGCACGCACCGCAACGGCACCTGCAAGGTGGGCAGCTTCCCGCCCAATCCCTGGGGACTGTACGATATGCATGGCAATGTGTGGGAATGGGTGCAGGATACGGTGCATGAGAATTACCAGGGCGCGCCGCTGGACGGACGCGCCTGGGAAGAGGGCGGCGATGCGGCGCGCCGCATCCTGCGCGGCGGCGCCTGGCTGTACAACCCGCGCTATCTGCGCTCGGCGCTGCGTAATGGCTATTCCGCCGTGCTGGCCAACGATGTGGTGGGCTTCCGGGTGGCGCGCAAGTTGGCTTGATGGCGGCAAAGGGTGTACATTGCGGTATTCGCAATTCGCCAGTAAGGAAAACAGCCATGACCATCAAAGTAATCCGCGATCAATCCCTGCCCATGCGCCATATCGCCCACGTCCGCAACCACCTGATTTCGGTGGACGGCACGGTGGCGGAGGGCGGCAATGACGCTGGTCCGGCTCCGCACGATCTGTATGACGCTGCCATTTCCGCCTGCAAGGCGCTGACCGTGGTCTGGTACGCCAACCGTAAAGGTATTCCGGTCGAGGATGTGCAGGTCAGCACGGAGCGCGACGACAGCGAGGAACGCAAGGGCGTGTACCGCCTCGCCACCACCCTGCATCTGACGGGCGACCTGACCGAGGCGCAGCGCGAAGAGCTGCTGTCGGTGGCGCAGAAATGCCCGGTGCATAAGCTGATGACCAGTGTCACCACCGAAGTGAGCACCGTGCTGGGGTGATGCGATGACGATTTCCCATGTATTGAAAGGCCATGAGAAGGATCTGGGCGGCGGCTTCATGGTGCGCCGCTATCTGCCCTCCGTCGTCAAGCAGGCGGTCGGCCCCTTCATCTTCTTCGACCATTTCGGCCCGGTCGACGTGAAACCCGAGGACAACCACGATGTGCGCCCGCATCCGCACATCGGCCTGGCCACGGTCACGTATCTGTTCGAAGGCGCGATCGAGCACCGCGACAGCATCGGTTCCCTGCAGCGTATCGAGCCGGGAGCGATCAACTGGATGACGGCCGGCAGCGGCGTGGTGCACTCCGAGCGCACGCCGAAAGACCTGGTGGGCAAGCCGCACCGCACCCACGGCCTGCAGCTGTGGGCGGCCTTGCCCAAGGCGCATGAGGAAACCGACGCGGCCTTCGTGCATACGGCGGCCGAAGAGATTCCCGAACTGGAAGTACAGGGTGCGAAAGTGCGCGTGCTGATCGGCAGCGCCTTCGGCCGCACCTCGCCGGTGGCTACCTTCAGCCAGACCCTCTACCTCGATGTGCAGTTGCAGGAAGGGCAGGAGCTGGGCTTGAGCGGCCTGCCGGAAGAGGCGGCGGTGTATCCGATCTCCGGCGAGCTGGAAATCGACGGCGCACCGCTGGCACTGCACAGCATGGCCTTGCTCGACACGCGCAGCTCGCAGCGCGTGCTGGCGCGCAGCACGGCGCGTTTTGTGGTGATCGGCGGCGAACCGCTGGACGGCCATCGCTTCATGCTGTGGAATTTTGTTTCGTCGAGCAAGGAACGCCTGCTGCAGGCGGCCAGCGACTGGGAGGCGCAGCGCTTCCCGAAAGTGCCGGGCGAAACGGAGTGGATTCCTCTGCCGCAGAATACGCCGCGCGCATCCTGACGCGGGACATGAGCCGGGCCGCTGCGGCGGCCCGGCTGCCTTGACTCAGGCAGTCTGCATATCGTGCAGCGGCAGCGTGCCGTGCTGGCCGGCGCTGCCGGTGCGGATGATCCAGCATTCCGGGTACGGCTCGCTGGCGAAGCGCGTATGCTTGGGCAGGCGGCTCAGGCGCTCCAGCGAGGCCGATGGCGCCAGCGCGGTTTCCTTGCCGGTCAGCTGGTCCAGATGCCAGAAGCCGCCGCTGTGGTGCATGATGAGCGGCAGCGCCGCCGCATGCGGCGCGGCCGTAAAGCGCGGCATCGGGTAGCCGGGATGGGTGTCCGGCATCAGCAGGTAGAAGCACTCGGCCGGGGCGCCATGATCCAGGCGGTGCAGGATCACGCCATGCGGCATGACGGCGCTCACCGTCAGCACCACGATGCCCTTGATGCTGGCGCTCATTTCAATGCGCATGCCCTGGCGCAGCGCTACCGGCTTATGCTTGCCGGGCCAGACGCCGTCCAGCAGCAGGCCATAGCGCGACACATCCTCGATCTCGAAGCCTTGCTTGCTGCGCCGGATGACGGCGTGGCGGCCCGAGAGGCGGCGCGTCAGGCCACCCGTGTCCTGGCCGTTCTCGCCGAAATGCGTGAGCAGCACATCGGCTTCCGGGTCCACCAGCTCGTAGCGGCCCAGCACGCAGTCTTCCAGCGCAAACAGGCGGATCTGGCGCTGTGCGCCGCCTTCCGGCGCGGCGTTGACGATGCTGGCTGCCGTGCTGGGATGCGGATGGCTTTCGCCCGCATGCGGCAGGTCGATTTCGATCAGATCCTCATCCCAGGCGATGGTGGTGAAGCCCATGTCCACCTTGCCCTGCGGCGCGCCCAGGTCGAGATGGGCGATGCCGGCATTGCGCGCGGTGACGTCGATGTCCATGCTGGCGCCGCCTTGCGCGGCCACGCGCGCGATCGAGGCGTCGTCGGCCATCACGCGCACATTCTTGTGGGTGCTGAGGAAGATGCGGTGGATGTCGGTCAGCGTGGCGTCCAGGCGCGGCACCAGGATGACAAAAGTGCATTCCCATTTGCGCGCGGGCTGGCCCGCCGCCTGGCTCAGGATTTCAGCGCGGATCTGGTACTGGCCGTGCTCCTTGCCGCGCGAGGAAAACTCCACGAAGAGCGGACGCCAGCCGCCCTGCAGCACGCGGGAAAACTGCTGGCGCGAGGCGCCGTTCGGTATCAATTCGGATTGCAGATGGATAGCCAGCTGCGGCGCGCAGTCCTGCGGCATGCCGCGCAGTTCCATCTTCAAGGTCTGGCGGCCGCCGGCCGCGCGCGGATCGAAACCGCTGATATGCAGTTGCGGCCGGGCGCCGGAAGAGCGCATGGCCGTGGCATAGTTGGCAACCATTTCCGCCGCCGCCTGCGTGGCGGCCTGCGTGGCCGCTGGCGTCTGCGGACCCGAACGCGCGCTGCGCACAGCCGTCAGCAGGTCATAGCTGGTCGGCGCGGACGCCGCCTGGCTATGGCCAGCCGTGCAGCTGCTCTCGCCGGGCGTGACCCAGCAAGTGCAATGCGGATGGTCGGGGTTACTGCATTTTTTCATGGCAGACGGGAAGAAGGGATAGACGAGAGCTTACGCGCTTTCTCATCGTTTTGGCAACCTGCCGTTAGGATGAATAGCGCAGTTTTTCCGTGTATGCTCAAGGCACGCCGCTTCTGCAACAGTGGGACGTCTCGATTCAGGCCAGGCGGAAGGCGATCGCTGTCAAATTGTCAATGTGCAGACCGGGCGGCGGATGGGCATTGAATTCGCCGAACAGCGCATCCAGCGCACCTTGGGCGCTGGCGTGCGACAGCAGCTCGGGCCAGCGCGCCGTCCATAGCTGCGGGTGGCGGCAGGCCCAGAAACCGTCGCTGGCCAGCAGGTACAGGGCGTCGCGGCGCAGCTCCAACGCGCGCCGGTCGCCCAGGTGGCACAGGAAGGGCGGCAGGCAGCCGCGATCGAGGGCGCGCAGCTGGTCTTCCAGGTGCAGGGGATTGTCGAAGGCATTGCCAAGGATGAAAGCTTGCGAGATCTGCGCGCGGTGTTCGCCATGCACCTGCTGCCACCATTCACTTTCATTTAGCAAGCCGTGCAGCGCAAACATCGTGGCCGGCACGTGGTCCACCGTCAGCGGGGCCGCCTGCTGCGGCGTGATCTCGTACAGGCGCGAGTCGCCCACGTGGTACAGCAGCGGCGCCTGGCCGGGCGGCAGCTCCACCAGGGTCAGCGTGGTGCCGGGACGGCGTTCGTTATGGGGCAGGTCAGGTGGGTTGAACTGGGCTTGCAGATCGGCGTGCAGGGCGTCCAGCTGCTGCGACAGTTGCGCCAGCGTGGTGCAGGGCGGCATGCGCAGCAGGCCGGCGGCCGTGGCTTCCGCCGCCTCGCGGCCGTGGCCATGACCGCCCATGCCATCCATCACCGCCAGGCGCAGATGGCCGGCCGGCCAGTGCGGCAGTTGCAGGCGGCGCGGGACTTGCTGGTGCAGCATGACGGCCTGGCCGCTGGCGTCGATCAGCACATAGTTGTCCTGATTCTCCAGCCGCAGCGCGGCGCCGGCGATGGCGCAGGGATTGCTGCGCGCCGCCACATCGAGCAGCGGACCGAAATTGAGCGGGGCAGGCAATGTTGTCATTGTGCTCCCAGTGTAGCGCGAAGCGGGCGCACTGGCGACTGCGGCGGCTTTACTCATCGGCCTTGCGCAGCCACAGGCTGCTGGCCCAGCCGGTGTATATATTGCCATCCACCTTGGCCTGCACCTGCCACCAGTCGCCCTGGCGCACGCCGGTGAAGGTGACGCTGGCGCCAGCCGGCACGGTGGCCAGGCGCGATGCGCCCACGCTGGCCGCGCTGCGCAGATTCAGGTCGCGGTGGACGCGGTAGAAGGGCCCGGCTGCTATCCGCTCGGCCGGTGGCCCCGCCGTCAGTGCTGCCGGCACCGGCGCCGGGCGGCTGGGCTGGATGCGCGTGGCGCTGGCGTTGGCCACGGCGCTGCTGAAAGGCAGGGGCGAGGCGTGGAAGAAATACAGCAGCAGGCCGCCCAAGGCCCAGCTGCCCGCACCCAGGATGAACAGGCCGCGTGCGGTGGGACGGCGCCACCAGCTGCGCGGCGTCAGGTAGGAGGCCAGCACCAGCGTCATGGCCAGTCCGGCCAGATAGGCGAAGGCGCCGTGGTAGGAGGCGAAGTCCATGCTCGGCCCAGTCCTAGGCTTCGTAGCGCAGCACGTAATGGCCGGCGACCAGGTGGTGGCCCGGCGGCAGCAGATACGGCGCGTCGCCGGCCGCCTCGTCGATGCGGGCGACGGGATGCAGCTTTTCATCCAGGTGATATAAGGCCTGGCTCGACGAGAGGCGTCCGATCAGCAGACCTTTGGCGCTGGCTTCGAAACTGAACGCGTTGCGCGAAAGGCCGATGCGGTCGGGGCTGGAGCTGTTCTGTCCTGGCGCGGCCGAGGGCTCGCCGCAACGCAGATAGCGCGGCGAGTCGAGCACGCGCAAGGTGCTCAGCGCGGGCATGCCCCGGCCGAAGATAAAGCGCGCGCCGCCGGCGATGGCTGCGCTGGCCGCATGCGGCAGGGCGAGCAGGGCGCAGTAACGGTCCGCCAGCGCGCCGGCAGCCGGCAACAGTTCGATGCTGCGGCCGTCGACGGGCGAGAATTTGGCGGGCGCATTGATGCGCTGGCGGCCCGCTTCGGTGATGGCGAACATTTCGTCGCTGGCGCTGACGGTGATGGTCAGCAGATTGCCATTGCCGGGCACGGGCGCCAGCGCGAGCTGGCTGTCGAAGGGGATTTGCAGTGCCGTGGCGCCGGTGTCGCGGTAGCGGCTCAAGCGCGGCAGGGCCAGCGCGGCCAGTACCAGGCGCTGTTGCGCCTTGGGGGCATAGGTCGCATCGCTTTCCGGCGTGACCGGCGCCGGCCGCTGGCTGGAGGGCAGCGGCGCGGCGGTACGTTCTTCAGGGTTATCGGGCCGTCCGGCGCGCGCTTGCCAGACGGCGGCGCGCGCCGCTGTCCATTCCGGCGCCGCGCCGCCGGCATGGTTGGCTGCCGCCGCGCGCGGGCTGCCTTGCAGTGCCATATCGTTGGCGCCATCCAGCGCGCTGCCGGGGCGAACCGCGCCGGCGGGCGGTGCGCTGCGCGTGGCGGCGGCCGTGGGCGTGATCTTCAGCAGCAGGCGCGGGGTCTGACCTTGCGGACCGCCGCCGCCGCGCGCCGATTTGATGACGTAGTAGCCGTTGGCGGCGTCGAAGCTGCAATCGAAAACATCCTTGGGGCGCATATGCAGCACGGGCGGCGCGTCCGGCCCGTCGTTGAGCAGCAGGATGGCGCCGTCGCCGCCGAAGGGCCAGCCTTGCACGGCGCAGCTGGCCGGGCCGTTTTCGCCGCCGAGCAGCACCAGGCGCTGGTTGGCGTACACCGGGCAGACCGGTTTCCACACCGCGCTGTCGCGCGAGGCGCTGACCATGAACAGCGCCTTTTCGCCGCTGGCGGGCAGGTAGACGGCATGGCCAAAGCGCACCTCGATTTCCCCTGCCGCCAGATGTTCGCTGCCCATCACGTCATACCGTACTTCGTCGCTGCCGAGCAGGTCGCCGAAATCCTTCTGGTGCAGGCTGGCCAGCGTGGCGGCCAGCTCGCGGGCGCGCGCGCCGCGCGTGAGGTGGTAGTCGTCGTCGACGTCTTCCTGCGGCAGGGCCAGCGCCACGTGGGAGAAGCAGCGCGTGGCGGCGCGGCCGCGCTGTTCGCGCGGGCAGCGTTCCAGCAGGTCGCGCAGCAGCGGGCGGCGCGCAAACAGCGCCAAGCCGGGTGTCTGCCAGATCGATTCGGCGTTGAAAACATCGGGAATGCGTCCCAGGACTTCGTGTTGGACATAGATCGGCATGGTGCTTACTCCTCAAAAGATGCGGTGCTCAGCGCATCGAGTGCTAGCAGGGGGAGCAGGAAAAACAGCAGGTGGCTGCCGCCCGCCGAGAGAAAACTCATGGGCTGGCCCATGATGGGGAAGATGGCCAGATTGGTGCCCCAGGACAGCAGCAGATGGCCCAGCACAAAGGCCGCGCCGCCGCACAGCGCAAAGCAGCGGAAGCGCGCCCGCCAGGCCTGGCGAAAGTCGCGCGCGGCGTGGCCGGCCGCATGGCAGCGCCAGGCCGTCAGCAGCAGGCCGCCGACCAAGGCCGCCTGCATCGTCCACAGTGCCAGCGCGCCGGTCAGGCCGTGGCGGTTGAGGAAGAAAGAGGGGGCGAAATCGTCCTGCACGGCCGGGATGGCCAGCGCCCCCGGTGCGGCCTTGCCTAGCGTGGACAGGCCGAACCAGCCGTCGCTGCCGCGCCAGCCGCCTTCCGCGATGGCCTGGGCGCCCAGCAGCATCTGCTGTCCGGTATGCGGGTGGCGCGCCGGATCGAGCCAGACCTGGAAGCGGTCGGCATAGAAGGCGCGCAGCACCGGCAGATGTGCCAGTCGCTCCGGTCCGGCCTGGCGCAGCAGTACGATGCCGCCCGCGCCGGCAGCGGCGATGCACAGCAGCAGGACCGCCAGCCAGCGCTGGCGCGCGGCGCAGGCATAGGCCAGGGCCAGGCCCATGCTCCAGACCAGCAGCAGGATCAGCGGCGAATAGTCATCCACCTGCACCAGCGCCAGGCCAAGCAGGGAAAGGAAGAGCAGCACCGGCGCGATCAGCTGCAGCCAACGCAGGCGCAGCGCAGCGCCATCGCCGGCCGCGCTGTGCCAGCCCATGCGCAGGGCCAGGCAGTGTGCGCTCAGCGCCGCCAGCGCCAGTTTGGCCAGTTCCACCGGCTGCATGTCGAAGACGCCGGTTTCGTCGCCCCACAGCACTTGCGCCGCCAGGGCCAGCAAGGCCAGGGCCGCGAAGAGCGCCAGCAGGCATTCAATGCCACGCATGGCGAGCAAGGCCGGCGCGGCTTGGCGTCGCCCGGCCCATAGGCGCAACAGCTGGATGGCGCCGGAACCGGCAGCCAGCAGCGCGGCGGTTTTCAGGTAATAGCGCAGCCACGAGCTGTCGCCGGCCGCCAGTCCCAGTTCCAGCTGCGTCAGGAGGCCGGTGGCGGCCAGCGTCAGTCCGGCGGCCACCGCCAGCGGCAGGCGCCCCGGCATCGACAGCCAGAGCGCGCAAGCGCCGCCCGCCAGCAGCAGCGCATAGCCCGCGCCGGGCGCCTGCCCCATGCGCTGGGCGACGATGCTGGCAATGCCGCTGGCCAGCAGCGCGGCGGCGGCCAGCGCAAGCAGGACTGTCCGCCATGGCTGGGCCGTTTGCGCGCACAGGGCGGGACGCGCCATGGACTGCCGCGCACCGGCCAGATGCAGGCGCGGCAGCATGGGCGAGGCCAGCATTCTTGCCAGCAGCAGGGCGCAGAGCGCGATGGCCAGTCCAAACCACAGGGCGGGCGATTGCGGCGCGGCCCAGAGCGCGCGCTGCCGCCATTGCCATTCCACGCCCGGCGGCAGCTGGATCTCCGGCGCGCCATGCAAGGCGACTTTGCGGCCCGGCTGCAGGACCAGGGATTCGCCGCGCACTGCAACATGGAAACGTGTGCCGCCCAGCGCCAGCGCCTCCACGCCGTCCAGTGCATATTCCTGCTGGCGGATATCGTTGCCGCCGCCATCGGTCCGGCCGGAGGCCAGCAGCAGCGCCGTATGCGCACCCTCCGCGCCGGCGGCAAGGCGCAGGCGCCCGTGGTCGCGGTAAAGCAGGGCGGCACCGGTCTCCTCGCCGGCCAGGCCAAGCCGGTTGCCGCAATGGACATTGCCGCCAAAGTTCAGGGACCGCGCCGCGCTCAGGGCTAGCGGCATTAGCCGGTTCCACCAGCCCAGCGCGCGCGCCGCCAGACCGGCATCGGCGCATGGCGGCTGAGCAGCGCCATCGCGCGACAAGGTGGCACCGTCATAGTGCCAATGATGACCGGCCCCGCTGAAGGACAGTGAATCATCCGTCGCATGGCTGATGGTGAAGACGGCCGCGCCGATGCGCATCTGCTTGCCGGCGCCAGGCAAGGCGCTCCCGCTGCGCAGCTCACCTTCGCGGCGGACCAGGGTGACAGGCACGCTGCTGCTTAGATTGCGCAGCATCCAGCCTTGGCGGCCATCCTTGCGCAGCGCGAACTGGCGGCGCTCGGCATGCGGCGCGGCCAGCTCATGGCGGCCCAATACCAGCGGCTGTGCGCTGGGCTTGACCAGGATTTCCGCCGCTTGCCACATGGCCGGAGCGCGCCACAAGGCCAGCAATTGCAGGCCAAGCAGGCCGGCCAGCAGCACGCCGGCCGCGATGCGCATGCCGTCACGGAAGGCTGCTTGCCGCAGGACCGATGGTTTGCCCATGGTGCCAGCTGTGCCGGACGCCGTTCCTGTACGCTCCGCACCTGGCCGCGTCCTGGCCGGGCGCACGGAGGGCAGGGCTGTCGCTTCGCCGCCGGATTGCCGCTTGCGCGGGTCCATGCTTATGCCGCTGTCGCGCATGACCAGCCTTTCCGGGCATGCATCTGGCCCAGCATCAGGGAATACGGCGTATCCATGGCCTGGTCCGAGGCATTGCGGATGGCGGCCAGCATGCGGCTGATTTGCAGCGCATGGCGCGGACGCTCGCCCGGCTCGCGATGCAGCAGGGCGCGCAGCAGCGCAAGCGCCGGATCGGCCAGCGCCTGCGGCAGGCGCTGCTGGAATAGCGTCTCCTCGTCCGCCGACAGCGGCGCGGGAATGGCGCCGCCGGACTGCTCGCGCAGCCGCTGTGCGCCGGCCGTGCTGTAGTCGCGGTAGGACTGGCCGCAAGCCGCGCAAAAGCGCAGTGGCGTGCCGCCGCAGACCAGGAAGTAGAAGAGGGCGCCCAGCGCAAAATAGTCGCTTTGCGCGGCGGTGGCGTAGTGGCCGCCGGCGACTGGGAAGAACTGCTCGGGTGCCTGCCAGCTCGCCGTGCCGGCGTAAGAGTGGGCATGCAGGTCCGCCAGCGCGCGGTTGGTGCCGAAATCGGCCAGTTTGACGATGCCCAGGCGCTTGTCGACCAGGATGTTGGAAGGTTTCAGGTCCAGGTAGCGCCATCCATACTGGTGCACCTTGGCCAGCGCCTGGTTCAGCTGCGCCATCCAGTCCAGTATCTGCGCCAACGGCAGGACGCCGCCGTCGCGCTTCAGCGCCGCCAGATGCTGGGCCAGGTCGCCATCCATCAGCTCCAGGGCCAGCACCGGCAGGCCGTTATGCCAGCCCTTGTCCAGCAGGCGCACGATATGCCGCTCGTCCCACGGTTCCAGCGATTGCAGGAAGGCGATTTCGACGTCGGCGCTGGCGGCCCAGCGCGCGCGCTGCTGCGGCAGGGCGCGCACCATCTGCTCCTCGTTCACCAGCTTCAGCGCCACCTCGCGCATCGTATGCGGGGCGCTGGCGCGCCAGATCACGCCATAGGCTGAACCGCCCAGCTGCTCGCGCAGGCGGTAATGGCCGAGTTCCAGTGGCAGCACGGCGTCTTTGGCTAACATAGTCTCTCCCAGCGGCGGCATGCCGTCGCGGGAACTTAGCCGAGGGACGGGAAAAACAAACGGCCCGGCAGCTTGCGCATGCCGGGCCGTGGAAGGCGGGACCGCTTGAAATCAGCGGCCGTGATGATGGTGGTGGTGACGGTAATAGGGGCGTTCTTCGCGGTAGTACTCGCGGTAGTAAGGACGGCTGCGCTCCACATACACCACTTCCGGCGGGGCGTAGTAGCGCGGTGGCGGCGGCGCGTAATACACCGGGGCTGGCTCGTAGTAGACCGGCGCCGGCTGCGTGTAGACGCGGGTTTCCACATAACGGTCGTTGCGGTAGCGGCGGTTGTCCGAACTCAGGCCATTGCCGACGGCAGCGCCGATCAGGCCACCCACCACGGCGCCTTCGGTGCCGCCGCTATGGTTGCCGATGGCCGCGCCGATCACGGCGCCGGCGGCGGTGTTGAAGTCGCGGTCGCCGGCAGCGAAGGCCGGCGCGCTGGCGGCGGCTGCGCCCAGCAGCAGCACGGCGATGAATTTCTGGTTCAGCATGGCGTTCCCCTTATGCTTGGCGCCGCGACCGGGATGGTTCGCGCCGTTCTCTATGGCTGTACTATATAGGAGCTACCGGAAACCACCCACACCATATACAGATTCTTACAAAGTCGGCCAGCCTAGGCGCTGTGCAGGCGCTCCCACTCCGGTCGCAGCAGGCTGAATATCTTGACGTCCTGATAATGGCCATTGATGAAGAAGGCCTGGCGCAGCGTGCCTTCTTCAATGAAGCCGCATTTCTCCGCAACCCGCACCGAAGCTTCGTTCTGCGGAGCGGTCAGCACCTCCAGCCGGTGCCAGGTGTGCACCTTGAACAGGTAGTCGCACAGCAGGCGCAGCGCCTCCGTGGTATAGCCTTGCCCGGCCAGAGAAGGGTCGAACAGGCGGTAGCCGATCTCGCGGCTGACCGGGGTGCGGCTTTTGAAATGGGTGATGACGCCGACGATGTGGTGCAGTTGGTCTTCCACCACGAACAGCTCACTGTCCTCGCTGACAAAACCGTTTTGCAGAAATTCCTTGCGCATCGCCTCGGGCGACTTGAAATGGCTGGAAAAGTAATCGCCGCGCGAAGGTAGGTCGTTGACCAGGGCGATAAAGGTATTCAGATCGGTATTCAGCAGATGCCGCACCGTGCAGCGTAAACTTTTTAACATGATTGCCTTCCGCCGGATGGAGCAGGCATGGTAGCCCGCGCTGCCGAATGGGTCAATTTCTGCGACTTGCTGCACAATATTGTGAAATAGGCTAATCTTTCCATCCCATCCATATTCACCGGACATAGGATCTGCATGAATCTCGCTCTTCGCAAGCCAGTCATCGCCGCGCTGGCGGCCTGCTTTTTGAACGCCGCGTCGGCCGCGCCAGCCAACGAACCTGCCACCCTGAACCAGATCCGCGATACCGCCATGCAGAGCGACTGGGCCTTGAAACGCCTGGAAGACCTGACCGATCTGGTTGGCCCGCGTCTTTCCGGTTCGGCCGGCGCTGCCGCCGCTGTTGAGCAGGTGGCCGACGCCATGCGCAAGCTGGGGGCGAAAGTCACGCTGCAGCCGGTGAAAGTGCCGCACTGGGTGCGCGGCGAAGAGAGGGGCGAACTGGTGGACTATGCCGGCCGTCCCGCCGGCGTCACCCAGCGCGTGGTGCTGACCGCCTTGGGCGGCTCCGGCGCGACGCCGGCCGTCGGCCTGAATGCGCAAGTGGTGATCGTGCACGACCTGGACGAGCTGCAGGCGCGCGCCGCCGAAGTCAAAGGCCGCATCGTGCTGTTCGACGTACCCTTCGACCAGGGCATGGCCGACCGTGGCCTGGCCGGTCCCGCCTATGGCCGCCTGTCGCGCATGCGCACCCAGGGACCGAAGCTGGGTTCCAAACTGGGCGCGGCGGCGGTGCTGATCCGCTCCATCGGCGGTGCCGACTATCGCCTGGCCCATACCGGCGCCACCGGCTTGAGTGCCGACGACCGCATCCCGGCCGCCGCCATCACCTCGGAAGACGCGATGCTGATCGCCCGCCTGATGAAGCGCGGCCCCGTTACCATGAAGCTGACCCTGACCCCGCAAACCCTGCCGGATGCCGACACTTTCAATGTGATCGCCGACCTGCCGGGCAGCGACAAGGCCGATGAGGTGGTGGTGGTGTCCGGCCACCTGGATTCCTGGGATCTGGGCACCGGCGCGCACGATGACGGCACCGGCGTGGCCAGTTCCATGGCCGTGATCGAAACCTTGAAAAAGCTGAAGCTGCAGCCGCGCCGCACCATCCGCGTGATCGCCTGGGCCAACGAGGAAAACGGCACCCGCGGCGGTGCCGCCTACCACGCCGAGAACAAGGGCCGTCTGGACAAGCAGTTCGCCGCCATTGAAAGCGACGGCGGCGCGGGACGTCCCTTCGGCATCCGCGGCAGCGTGAAACCGCAGTACGCCAAGCTGTTCGCGCCTTTGCAGGCGGCTCTGTTGCCGATCGGCGCCGGCCACTTCGCGCGCCAGGACGCGCTGGGCGCGGCCGACCTATATCTGCTGGAAGCCGACGGCGTGCCGCTGTTCGAGCCGCTGTCCGACGGCAGCGCCTATTTCGACTACCACCACACGGCCGCCGACACCTTCGACAAGGTCAATCCCGACCATCTGCGCCGCCACGTGGCGCTGATGACGGCGCTGTCCTGGTATCTGGCGAACATGGACCAGCCTATCGGCCGCGCGCCGGAGCAGCAGCAATAAACCTTGAAGGCCTGTAAAGGCCTTAAATCGCGTTGATCGGAATCTTCAGATAACGCACGCCGTTTTCTTCGGCTTCCGGCAACTGGCCGGCGTTGATATTGACCTGGATGGCAGGCAGGATCAGCGTCGGCATGGCCAGCGTGGCGTCGCGCTTGGTGCGCATCGAGACGAAATCGTCCTCGCTCACCCCATCGCGGATGTGGATATTGCTGGCGCGCTGCTCGGCCACCGTTACTTCCCAGCGCGGCTCGCGGCCGTTGGGCGGATAGTCGTGGCACATGAACAGGCGGGTTTCATCGGGCAGCGAGAGCAGCTTGTGCACCGATTTGTACAGCAGGCTGGCGCAGCCGCCCGGGAAATCGCAGCGCGCCGAACCCACGTCCGGCATGAACATGGTGTCGCCCACGAACACCGCATCCCCCACCTGATACGCCATATCGGCCGGCGTATGGCCCGGCACATGCAGCGCCTTCGCCTGCAGCGCGCCGATGGCGAACACCTCGTCCGGCTGGAACAGATGGTCGAATTCCGAGCCGTCCATCGACGCCGGCTTGCGGTTGAAGACATTGGCAAAAGCATGCTGCACGGTGCGGATGTCGACGCCGATGCCGATGCGGCCACCCAGCTTCTCCCTCAGATACGGCGCCGCCGACAAGTGGTCGGCATGGGCATGCGTTTCCAGCAGCCAGACGGTTTTCAGACCGTGGGCCAGCACGAACTCCACCACCTTGTCCGCCGACGCGGTGGCAGTGCGGCCGGACTTGGGATCGTAATCGAGCACGGAATCGATGATTGCGCAGTCCGCGCCATCCTTCTCATACACGATGTAGGTGACGGTGGCGGTGGCCGGGTCGAAAAACGCTTGAATCTGAGGCTTCATGGCTGTTTAAGAGTAGTCGAAGGGCGGCGCCATTATAAAGAAAGTTCATAAGGCCGGCAGCTCTGGCAGGTTTTTTGCCAGAGTGTGGCATCGCCGCGATTAGCTTAATGATAGTCTTTTCGTGCGGCGCGCAAAACCAGTATGATGAATCCCGGGGCGGCACACTGGGAGCAACGATGGCAAAACCATGGCCTGAAAGTGTAGTCTGGATCGCGCTGGCGCTTCTTCCCGCCACCGCGTGCGCCGACTCTGTGCAGGACAATCTGAGCAATATGTCGCTCGAAGAGTTGAGCAATGTGCGCATCACCTCCGTCTCGCGGCGCGAAGAAAGGCTGGCCGATGCCGCCGCCGCCGTCTTCGTGATCTCCGCCGACGATATCCGCCGCTCCGGCGCCCAGAGCCTGCCCGAGGCGCTGCGCCTGGCCCCTAATCTGCAAGTCAGTCAAGCCTACAGTTCCGGCTACGTGATCAGCGCGCGTGGCTTCGCCAATAACGACGGCAACAAGCTGCTGGTGCTGATCGATGGCCGTTCGGTCTACACGCCGCTGTTTTCCGGCGTGTTCTGGGATGCCCAGGATCTGCCGCTGGACGATATCGAGCGCATTGAGGTCATCAGCGGGCCGGGCGGCACGCTGTGGGGCACGAATGCCGTGAATGGCGTCATCAATGTGATCACCAAGCCGGCCAGTGCGACCCAGGGCGGCGCGCTGGCGCTGGGCGGCGGCACGTTGCGCGCCGATGCGGGCGCGCGCTACGGCGGGCGCTTCGGCGAGGATGGTGCGTGGCGGTTGTATGCCAAGAGCTTTCGCGTCAAGCATACGGAGACGGCCAGTGGCGACGTGGCGGACGATGCCTGGCACCAGAGCCAGGTCGGCTTCCGCGCCGACTGGCGGCAGGCGCGCGACCAGTTCACGCTGCAGGGCGACGCGTACCGGGGCCGCCATGGCCAGCCGAAGCCGGGCAATATCTCGCTCACCGGCGTCAATGTCCCGCTGGGGAATGTCGTGCTGGGCGGCGGCAACCTGATGGCGCGCTGGACGCGCAATTTCGATGGCGGCGGCAATCTCAGCGTGCAGGCGTATTACGACCGCACCGAGCGCGATCTGCCGCCTTTCTTCAACGAGAACCTGGATACGGTGAGTCTGCAGGCGCAGTACGCGATGGCCCCCATTGGCCGCCACGCGCCGACCTTCGGCGCCGAATACCGCAGATCCAAGGACAGCCTGGAAAACAGCGCCATCATCGGCTTCCTGCCGGCCGACGACAGCAAGAGCTGGACCAGTCTTTACGCCCAGGATGAAATCGCGCTCAGCTCCGTGTGGAAGCTGACCTTGGGCGCGCGTGTTGAACGCAACGACTATACCGGCAATGAATTCCTGCCCAATGCGCGTCTGGCCTGGCAGGTGGCGGACGACCATCTGCTGTGGGCGGCCGTGTCGCGCACGGTGCGCGCGCCATCGCGGCTTGATGTGGAAGTCTTCTTTCCGTCCAAGCCGCCCTTTATCCTGGCCGGCGGACCCGGTTTCCGTTCCGAAGTGGCGCGCTTCTTTGAACTCGGCTATCGCGGCAGGCTAGGGCAGGACTTCAGCTATTCAGTGAACCTCTACCGCGCGCTGTACGACGACCTGCATACCCAGGAACTGGCGCCCAGCCGCACCTCGGTCTTTTTCGGCAACGGCATGAAGGGTTCCACGCGCGGCCTGGAAGCCTGGGCCAGCTGGCAGGTGCAAAAGGATTGGCGCTTGAGCGCCGCCTTCACCGCGCTGCATGAACATTTCTGGCTCAAACCGGGCAGCATCGACACGGCCGCCTCGGTCAGCCGCATGGGACACGATCCGCGCCATACGGCGACGCTGCGCTCCTCATGGCAGATTGGCGACGACCGCGAATTCGATGTCGCGCTGCGCCATGTGGGCAAGCTGACCAGCCCCGACGTGCCGGCTTATCGTGCATTGGATATGCGTTTCGGCTGGCGCATCCAGCCCACGCTGGAGCTGTCGCTGACCGGCACCAATCTGATCGGACCGGATCATGGCGAGTTCACGCCCATCGAAACGCGTTCGGTCATCAAGCGCGCCGTGTATCTCGGTCTGAGCAAGCGTTTTTAAATCTTCCCTAAGCCGGCGCCGGAATCATTATGCTAAGATTCCGCGCATGAAGCTTCTGTTCCGATCCATGCTCGTCTGGCTGATGCTGCTGGCGCTTCCCTTCCAGGGATTCGCGTCGGCCAGCATGCTGCTGTGCGCACCGATGTCGCCGCCCGCCATGCTGGCGCAGGCGGCCACGCGCGTGCAGGCCGATGCCGGGCATGACCATGCAGCCATGCTGGCCGCTGGCGGATCGGCCGATGCCCAGCATGCAATGCAGGATCACAGCGCCCATGGCCAGGATCCGCAGGACCACCAGGACCACCAGGACCACCAGGACCATGATATAGGCCGCTGCGGCACGCCCGCCGCCTGCTGCGTAGGCGCCGCGCTGGCACCGGCCATGCCTGATGCCCTGCCAGGTTTGCCATCCTCCTCCGAAGCCATTCCCTTCCACGGCGCACCGCAGTCGAGCGCCGACTTGGCGGCATTTGAACGCCCGCCCAAATCCCTCGCCATCTGATTTTCGGACCAGCCGCGCGGCTGGCATATCCCGGCACAAGCCCACGCGGCTTGCGCCAAACTGAATCTCAAAAGGTACAACATGAATAAGCTGTTTGCAGCGGTTGGCGTATTGACGCTGGCCGCTACCTGCGCGCAGGCTGGAGACCCGGTGCGCGTCGACGCGCCCGTGCCGGCCACGCGCTACGTCCCGGTGCTGGACGCCTACCGCGCCGAAGCATCCCTCGACAAAACGCCCGCCGCCGCCTGGGGCGAGTCCAACCGTATCGTCGCCGGCCAGGAGGGCATGGCCCACGGCGGCCATCAAATGCACGGCATGCACGCTACGCAGAAGCAGGGGGCGGCCCACGACCACGCCGCGCACCAGCACAGCAAGCCGCAGGACGCTGGCAAGCATGGGCACAGCGGCCATCACGGCCATGATATGAAAGAGCACAAGCAATGAGCGCACTGCAAAGACTCAAGCCCCGCCATGCCGGCCTGGCCCTGCTGGCGCTACTGCTCAGCGGCTGCGCCTCGTTCTCGCCGGACGGCGGCTTCGGCGTGGTCTCGCCCGCCGTGCAAAGCCGCACCGGCGCCGAAGCCCGCCTGCTGCGCAATGAAGACGACCAGCGTGCCCTGGGCAAGCTGATTGCCGACAAACTCGCGCAGGAACTGAGCGCCGATGATGCCGTGCAGATCGCACTGCTGAACAACCGTGGACTGCAGGCCCGCTACTGGGAGCTGGGCGTCGCCGAAGCCGATTTGGTGCAGGCAGGGCGCCTGCAGAATCCAGGCTTCAGCTTCAAGCGCAGCCACGGCGGCGGCGAGCTGGAAATCGAACGCACCTTCACCTTCAATCTGGTGAACCTGATCACCGTGCCGCTGGCCCAGCGCATCGAAGGCCGCCTCTTCGAACAGACCAAGCTTGCCGTGGCCGAAGACGCCATCAAGCTGGCCGCCGAAACGCGCCGCGCTTATTATGAAGCGGTGGCTGCGGAGCAGGGCGTGGAATACTCCCGCCAGATCGCCGCGGCGGCCGACGCCAGCGCCGAACTGGCCGAACGCATGCGCAAGGCAGGCAACTGGAGCAAATTCGACCTGGCGCGCGAACAAGCCTTCTACGCCGAAGCCATGGCCGAAGTGGCGCGCGCCGGCAAGGCATCCACCGCCAGCCGCGAAAAGCTGACGCGTTTGATGGGACTCTGGGGCGCTGATACCGCCTTCAAGCTGCCGCAACGCCTGCCCGAGCTGCCCGCATCCGCCGCCGAGCTGCAGGATGTGGAACAGGGCGCCCTGCGCAACCGTCTCGATATCCAGGCCGCCACGCTGGAAACCCAGCATACCGCCAGCACCCTTGGCCTGAACAAGGCTACGCGCCTCATCAACGTGCTGGAACTGGGCGTGGTGCGCGAACGCAAAGGCGAAGAACGCATGCGCGGCTACGAGCTGACGCTGGAAATCCCGTTGTTCGACTGGGGTTCCTCGCGCGTCGCCCGCGCCGAAGCGGTGTATATGCAGTCGGCGAACCGTCTGGCCGAAACGGCGGTGCAGGCGCGCAGCGAAGCGCGCGAGAGCTATCTCGATTACCGCAGCTCCTATGACGTCGCCAAGCATTACCGCGACGTCGTCATCCCGCTGCGCAAGCAGCTGTCGGACGAAACCCTGCTGCGCTACAACGGCATGCTGCTCAGCGTATTCGAGCTGCTGGCCGACTCGCGCGAGCAGGCCGCCGCCGTCAAATCCTATATCGAAGCGCTGAAGGACTTCTGGATCGCCCACGCCAATCTGGAAGCCGCCACCGGCACCCGCTTGAACAACGCCCCCGCCGCCGCGCCGGCCCCGCAGAAGGACGCCCCGGCGCACGACCACTCGAATCACGGAGCACATCAATGACCAACCGCCGATCCTTTCTGACCGGAGCCGCCCTGATTGGCGCGGGCATGGTAAGCCGCGCCGGCGCCGCCGGCCTGCCCGAAGCACCGCTGCAGCCGGCAGCCGCCACCGCCGTTCCGCCGCCGCCACCGACCGGACGTCCCTTCAACCCCGTCGTCACGCTTAATGGCTGGAGCCTGCCGTGGCGCATGAAGGACAACGTCAAGGAATTCCACCTCGTTGCCGAACCCGTGGTGCGCGAAATCGCGCCCGGCATGTTCGCCAATCTGTGGGGCTATAACGGCCAGACGCCCGGCCCGACCATCGAAGTGGTGGAGGGCGACCGCGTGCGCATCTTCGTCACCAACAAGCTGCCCGAGAACACCAGCGTGCACTGGCACGGCCAGATTCTGCCGAATGGCATGGACGGCGTCAGCGGCGTCACCCAGCCCGCTATCCCGCCCGGCAAAACCTTTGTGTACGAATTCGTCGCCAAGCATGCCGGCACCTTCATGTACCATCCGCACGCCGACGAAATGGCGCAGATGGCCATGGGTATGATGGGTTTCTGGGTCACGCACCCCAAAGATCCGGCCCTGCATGCGGTGGACCGCGACTTCGTCTTCCTGCTCAGCGCCTACGACATCGAGCCGGGCAGCTATACGCCCAAGATCAACACCATGCTCGATTTTAATCTGTGGACTTTCAACAGCCGCGCCTTCCCCGCCATCGATCCCATGGTGGTGCGCAAGGGCGACCGCGTCCGCATCCGCGCCGGCAATCTGACGATGACCAACCACCCCATCCATCTGCACGGCCACACGTTCGAAGTGACCGGCACCGATGGCGGCTGGGTGAAGCCGGCGGCGCGCTGGCCCGAAGTGACCACCGACATTGCCGTCGGCCAGATGCGCGCCATCGAATTCATCGCCGACAATCCCGGCGACTGGGCCTTCCACTGCCACAAATCGCACCACACCATGAACGCCATGGGCCACGACGTCCCCACCATGATTGGCGTTGACCACCGCGGCGTCGCCGAAAAGATCAACAAACTGGTCCCCGGCTATATGGTGATGGGCGAAAAGGGCGGCAGCATGGGTGGCATGCAGATGCCCATTCCCGAAAACACACTGCCCATGATGACGGGCACCGGACAATACGGCGAAATCGAAATGGGCGGCATGTTCACCCTGCTGAAAGTGCGCGAGAACCAGGCCCGAGGCGACTACAGCGACCCGGGTTGGTACAAGCATCCCCAAGGCAGCGTTGCCCGCGAATGGACCGGCGAGCTCCCGCCCCCCAGCACCGCCCCGAACGTCCCCGTAACCAAAGCCGCCGCCCCGCTAAGCGTCAAGCGCAACGCCCCCCACCGCCACTAGGCGTTTGACCTTCCTTAACAAATGTCCCATCTTGGTGCCTCGGTAGCCCGCCTGACGCCAGAGTGGGACATTTGTTGATCGGGATCCAAGGGTGGGGTACTCTTCTTGATTCTGTTGGGATTTGATGATGAAGAGGCTTCCTGAGCAGCTGCGGCTGCTTCCTTATTTGTTGAAGTGGTGCGGGCTGGCGGGCATTGTGGCGGCGCTGGCGGGGAGTGCTTCGGCCTTCTTTTTGATGGCGCTGGATGCGGTGACGGCCCGGCGTGAGGCTTCGCCTTGGATTATCTGGCTGCTGCCGCTGGCGGGTTTTGCCGTGGGCTGGATTTATCTGCAGTTCGGACGCAAGGTCGAGGGCGGTAATAATCTGCTGATCGACGAGATCCACGATCCGAAGCATGTGGTGCCGCTGCGTCTGGCGCCGCTGGTCCTGTTCGGGACGGTGGTGTCGCACCTGTTTGGCGCTTCGGTGGGGCGCGAGGGGACGGCAGTGCAGATGGGCGGGGCGCTGGCGGACCAGCTGACCCATGTCTTCCGCCTGCGCCATGAGGACCGGCGCATCCTGCTGATGGCGGGCATCAGCGCGGGTTTCGCCTCGGTTTTCGGTACGCCACTGGCGGGCGCCATCTTCGGCCTGGAGGTGCTGGTGATCGGCCGCATGCGCTACGATGCGATCTTTCCCTGCATGGTGGCGGCCATCGTCGCCGATCAGATTACGCTGGCCTGGGGCGTGCATCATACGCAGTACGCGCTGGGCGCGGTGCCGGCGGTGAGCGCGATGGGCGTGGCGGCCGTTCTGGCGGCAGGCATCGTGTTCGGCGTGACGGGCATGCTGTTCGCGCGCGGCACGCATCTGGCTGCGTCGCTCATGAAGAAGTGGGTGGGGTATGCGCCTTTACGGCCCTTGCTGGGTGGTTTGCTGATCGCAGCGGCGGTTTGGCTGCTTGGCTCTCAGCGCTATATCGGGCTGGGGATTCCTGCCATTGTGGAGGCGTTCCAGCATCCAGTCGCGCCTTGGGATTTTGCCGGCAAGTTCCTGTTCACCGTGGCTTCCCTCGGCAGCGGCTTTAAAGGCGGGGAGGTGACGCCGCTGTTCTATATCGGTGCGACCCTGGGCAATGCGCTGGCGCCCTTGCTGCACCAGCCTTTCGCGCTGCTGGCGGCGGTTGGCTTTGTGGCGGTGTTCGCAGGGGCGGCGAATACGCCTTTGGCTTGCACGGTGATGGCGATCGAGCTGTTTGGCCCGCAAATCGGGCCGTATGCGGCGCTGGGCTGCGTGGTGGCCTACCTCTTCTCGGGACACGCGGGCATTTATCGCTCGCAGCGCCTGGAGCAGCTGAAATCGGCGATGGGTGAGGACGCGCCGCGCTAGCCGCCGCCGATATCCGCCAGCCCTTCGTTCAGTCCGAGTTTCTGGATCAGGCGGCGCGCATCGAAGGGGGCGCGCACCTTGATGTCGTTGTCGAAGTAGCAGTAGATATCGCGGCTGGCGCGCTGTGGCGCCTTGTGGCCGGAGATGAGTTTCGCATCGTCCGGCTGGCCGCCGCCGCTCCAGGCGCGGATGCGCTGCGCCCAGCGCTCCAGCGCCGCATCGGTATAGCCGCTGGCGTACAGCTCCCTATCACCGTGCAGGCGCAGGTACATGAAGCTGGCGCAGAGGTCTTCATAATCGGGCCATTTGCCTGCCGTATCAGCCACCACCATCGCCACTTTATATTTGCGTAGCAGCGCGATGAAGCGCGCGTCGATGAAACTGTCGTGGCGGACTTCCATGGCATGCAGCAGCTTGCGTTTGGTATCGCTCTGCAGCGAGGTACGGCCCTTCATATGCGGGCTGTGATGGCGCGCCAGCTCCAGCGCCTGTTCCGTGTCATGCGGCAGCAGGCTGAGAAATCCTTCGACGGTATCGGCGTCGAAGCGCAGGCTGGGCGGCAGCTGCCAGAGGAATGGTCCCAGTTTTTCGCGCAGCTCGAATACGCCGGAGGCGAAGATATTGGCCAGTGCTTCGCGTGGCTCGCGCAGGCGGATGATGTGGGTCAAGTAGCGGTTGCCCTTGTGGCTAAAGACAAAGCCGGGCGGCGTGGCTTCATACCAGGCGCGGTAGCTGGCCGGACGCTGCAGCGCGTAGAAGGAACCGTTCAGCTCAATTGAGAGCAGGGCGCGCGACGCGAATTCCAGTTCGCGTGCCTGCGCCAGCTTCGTGGGATAGAAGACGCCGCGCCAGGGCGGATAGCGCCATCCCGAAATGCCGATGGAGATTTTCGCCATGCCCGAGTATAGGCAGCTTGGCGGAGGGGCGGCGCATGCTTAGCGCGGTGCGGCTGGGGGCGGCGTCAGGGGCGTTGGCAGATAGATCACTACCGGCGCTGGCTGGGCAGGGGCGGCCTTGGACGTGGCATTGTTGAGCACAAAGGTCATGACGGTAATGCCGGCCATGGCGATGCCCAGCGACATGCCGATTACCCATTTGATTGTATCGGCAAAACCCTTGTGCATCTCGGCACGCAGGGAGGAGATCGCTTCGTAGAACTCGGTCTTGGTGACCAGGGTCGCCTCGATCCGGGCTAGACGTTCGCGCGTCTCCACCGCAAATGCTTCCTGATTTGTGATCCGATGTTCCATGCCTTCATCGTAGTTTTCGTGAGGGGCCATGTCAATTCTCCTTTGTGCACGAGTACGCTACTGAAAGCACCAGTGTCGGACAAGCGGAGAACGCGGACTTTGCGCTGGCTCAGGCGGCGCTGCCGCCTGAGCAGAGGGAAGGGGATCAGCCTTGCTTGCGGCGGCGGGCGATCAAGGCCATCAAGCCGAGGCCGCCGAGCAGCATGCCGTAGGTGGCCGGCTCGGGTACGGCGGCAATGCTGCTGAAGGCGCGGTAGTTGCTCGAACCGCGCGGCAGGCCGCTGAAGGTGAACAGGGTGTCGGCCGCCAGCGGCTTATCCCAGTGGAACACCAGCTCGCCACGGCCATAGTGCACGGCCAGGTAGTCGAAGCTGGCGCCGATTTTGAACGAGCCGGATTTGCTGTTGGCCAGGTTTTTCTCGCCCACCAGTTGCAGCGAACCTTTACCGGTCGCTGGCAGCTTGAACAGGCCTTCGACCAGGGATTCGATATTCGCAGCGTTTTGCGGATTGATGTTCTCGCCGTCATACACCCAGACCGAGGCGGCGGCGGTAGGACCATAGCTTACTTTGCCCGAACCCACGGTAAAACCGCTGGTCTTCGGTGCGGTGATCTCAACCCATTTGGTAGCCGCCTGGGTTAGCGGGGCGGCCAACACGGTGGCGGCGGCCAACGCAATCGCGGCGGCATGCGTCGTCAGTTTCTTCATCTGTCTTCCTGATTATGGATGAGCTTGCCGTAGCACCGGCAAGGCTTAGGATCTAGTGACCACAAAATAATTTCCAAATAGAAATTATAATTAGCATTATGCAATGCTTCAGCCGGCAAGTATTGCGTACTGTCGCAATTTCCACACGTCAGCTTTCATGGCCCACCTTCTTTTTATATTGCCCTACAGAATTACGTAAAAACCTTACGCGGCTTACCAATTGCTACCCTTCCGAGAGGCCGATACTATCGGTGGCCTTGTAACGTATTGTTGCGGGAATGTATAACAATGTTTCTGAAAAAGAAACAAATAATCGGGAGACAAACCATGCGGCCCATCACCCTGACCATCGGTCTGGAGAAGAAATCGTCGCTCTCGCATTTCGCGGCGGCGCTCAAGCTGCATACGCGCGCGCTGGCGCATTTCCGCATGACGCGTCACTGGCTCGGCGTGCTCAACTCCGACCAGATGCTGCGCGAACTGGCGCATGCCCAGCCGCGCCTGATCCACAAGGTCTACCGCCCCTGGCTTAGCCAGCGCATGAACCGGCGCGAGCGTCTGGCGGCCCTGGTCGGCCACTACCGCTTCATCCTGCGCCAGGGATTGGGCGCGCTGGTAGCCGAGGCCGCGCGCGGTCCGGTGCAATTGGCGGCCTTTGCCGGCAAGAGCGGCACGCCATACAGCATCGAACTCTGTGCCATCGTGCCGATGGAACGCGAAGGCGAGCTGGTGCTGCAACTGCGGCGCGACGGGACGCTGGTCTGCTCGGTGGCCTTTTCCTTCCTCAACGATGGTCCGCATATGCAGATCGGCGTCGGCTGTATCCAGGGACCATCCTGCGGCGCCGGCCTGGAACTGATGCGCGAAGCGACCCGCGAACTGCACGGCCTGCGACCCAAGAGTCTGCTGGTGCGCCTGCTGCGCCATCTGGGCCACGCCAGCGGTTGCGTGCGCATGGTCCTGGTCTGCAATAAGAACCGGACGGCGGCGCGCACCGCCCAGCGCGACGGCAAGATCAAGGCTTGCTACGACAGCCTGTGGCTGGAAATGGGCGCTACCGCGCGCGCCGATGGCGATTACGAACTCGCTTGCAGCGCCTTGCAGCCGCCCGAACTGGAAGCCGTGCCTTCCAAAAAACGCTCGGAGATGCGCAAGCGCCACGACATGCTGGCCTTGCTCAATGCCGACGTGCTGGCCCGCCTGGTGCCGCAAACCCCTTAAGCCATCAGGCTTCCAGCCCCGCTCTGGAAGTTATTGATCAGCCATGTCATAATAGCGGGCTGTGCCCCGGTGGTGAAATTGGTAGACACACCGGACTTAAAATCCGTTGCCTGCAAGGGCGTGCCGGTTCGATTCCGGCCCGGGGCACCATGTCTCTCTTCATCTGCGCTGTTCCGCGCAGCGCGCAGTGCGCTCCCGCCCGCTCTCATATTAAAACCCGCATAAAAATGGTGTAGGATTCTGGACGGCGAAAATGGCGCCCCCGAACGGCAGCGCGCCGCGCCACGGTTATTCAAGGATTAAATCAATGCAAATCAAGATCAACGATATGCTGCGCGACTATATCGAGCCGCTGACCGAGGCGGAGCATAGCGCGCTGGAACGCAGCCTGCTGGCCGAAGGCTGCCGCGATGCGCTCGTGCTGTGGGACGACGTGCTGGTCGATGGCCACAACCGCTATGCGATCTGCCAGAAGCACGGCATTCCCTTCAAGGTCACGCAGAACACCAGCTTCAAGAGCATGGAAGACGTGATGTTGTGGATGATCGATAACCACCTGGGCCGCCGCAGCGTGTCCGACTTCCAGCGCGGCGTGCTGGCGCTGCGCAAGAAAGACATCCTGGCCCAGCGCGCCGAGGAGGAGAACGCGCGCATCCAGGCCGAGGACGCGAGCATCGCGCCGCCTGAGCCGGAAGCCGAGGCCGCGCCGGCGCCCAAGGTGCGCACTTCGCGCGAGGACATCGCGCGCGCCGCGCGCCTGAGCAGCAATACCATCAGCCAGATCGAGAAAATCCAGAAGACAGCCACGCCCGAGCTGGTGGAGGCAGTGCGCGCCGGCACCATCTCGATCAATGCCGCCGCCACCGTCGCTTCGCTGCCGGATGCCGACCAGGTGGCCGCGGTCGCCGGCGGCAAGAAGTTCCTGCAGCAGGCCGCCCGCGAAATCCGCGAACAGCGCGCCGCTTCGCGTCCACCGAAAGTACCGAAAGCCCTGCCGGAAGGCGAGGGCGAGTACGGCGCCGAGGAGCGCGCCCCGTTGAGCGAAGTCGAACAGCTGCGCCTGGAAGTGGCCCAGCTGAAAGACAAGAACGCCGCGCTGCGTGCCGAAAACGCCGAGCTGCGCGAACGCATCGCCACGCTGGTCGACGCGTCCTGAGTGCGCGCCACATAAAAATATACCGGAGAAAAGCCCCATGCCGAGATTGTCGCGTTCTGCGCTTGCAATAGCCTGTGCCATGCCCTTGGCCGTCATCGCCGCCCCGGCCGCGCCCGTCCGCGCGGGCGGCGTCGGCGCGATCGAGGCGCTGCGCCTGAAAATGGCTGCCGAGCGCGTCAGCATCCTGCGCGATAAATGGGGCATCGCCCACGTCTATGGCAACACCGACGCCGACGCCGTGTTCGGCATGGTGTATGCGCAGGCCGAGGATGATTTCAAGCGTATCGAGCTGAACTACATTAACGCCATGGGCCGCCTGGCCGAGGTCGAGGGCGAGAAGGCGCTGTACCAGGACCTGCGCATGAAGCTCTTCGTCACGCCCGAGCTGTTGAAGAATCAGTACCAGGCCAGCCCGGCCTGGCTGAAGAAGCTGATGGGCGCCTGGGCCGATGGCTTGAACTTCTACCTGCATACGCATCCCGATGTGCAGCCGCGTCTGCTGACCCGCTTCGAACCGTGGATGGCGCTTAGTTTCAGCGAAGGCAGTATCGGCGGCGATATCGAATCGATCGACCTCAAGCAGCTGGAAGCCTTCTATTCCAAGGCGCCGCAGCGGCCGCAGGTATTGCCGGCGCTCGCGATGGAAAAGGAGCCGAGCGGTTCCAACGGCTTCGCCATTGCGCCGGCCCTGAGCAAGTCGGGCCATGCGCTGCTGATGATTAATCCGCATACCTCCTTCTATTTCCGGCCCGAGATCCATGTGGTCAGCCGCCAGGGGCTGAATGCCTATGGCGCCGTGACCTGGGGCCAGTTCTTCGTCTATCAGGGCTTTAACGAGCGCCTGGGCTGGATGCACACCTCGGGCGGCGCCGACGTGATCGACGAGTTCGTGGAAAGCATCGCCGAGCAGGACGGCAAGCTGGTCTACCAGTATGGCAAGGAGCAGCGCCCGGTGAAGGCGGTGGCGATCCGCCTGCCGTACAAGACGGCGCAAGGCATGGCCGAGAAAACCGTCACCGCTTACTTCACGCATCATGGCCCCATCGTGCGCGAACAGGATGGCAAATGGGTGGCGGTGGCGCTGATGAACGAGCCGCTCAAGGCGCTCACGCAATCCTATGTGCGCACCAAGGCGCGCAATTACGCCGCCTTCTATAAGGCGATGGAGCTGCGCACCAACTCGTCCAACAACACCGTGTATGCGGATGCGGACGGCAATATCGCTTACTTCCACGGTAATTTCGTGCCGGTGCGCGACCCGGCCTTCGATTACACCAAGCCGGTCGACGGCAGCAATCCCGCCACCGACTGGAAGGGCCTGCATGCGGTGAAGGACACCATCCAGCTCTTCAATCCGAAGAATGGCTGGATTCAGAATACCAATAACTGGCCGTTCTCGGCGGCCGGCGCCTACAGCCCGCGGCGCCAGGATTATCCGGCCTATATGTCGGTGTACCCGGAAAATGCGCGCGGCATCCACGCCGTGCGCGTGCTGCAAAACCAGCAGGACTTCACGCTCGACAGCCTGATCGCCGCCGCCTACGATAGTCAGTTGACGGCGTTCGAGCCGCTGCTGCCGCAGCTGGTGCGCGCCTATGACGAATCGCCAGCCAGCGATTTGCTGAAAGCCGGCCTGACCGAACAGATTTCCCTGCTGCGCGACTGGAATATGCGCTACAGCCTGAACTCCGTGCCGACCTCGCTCGCCATCTACTGGCTGCAGGAACTGGTCAAGACCCACGGCCCGGCGGCACGCGAGAAGCGCATGCCGGTGCTCGATTACCTAGGCAGCCAGATCACCACCCAGCAGCGCCTGGAAGCGCTGACGCGTGCCTCGGCGCGCCTGGAGTCGGACTTTGGCAGCTGGAAGACGCCTTGGGGCGAGATCAACCGCTTCCAGCGCCTGAACGGCGACATCGTGCAATCCTTCGACGACGACAAGCCCAGCATTCCCGTGCCCTATGCCTCCGGCAACTGGGGCGCGCTGGCCGCCTACGGCCCGCTGACGCCGCCGAAAACGCGCCGCATTTACGGCGAGCGCGGCAACAGCTTCGTGGCGGCGGTCGAGTTCGGTCCACGCATCCGCGCCAAGAGCATCCTGGCGGGCGGCCAGAGCAGCGACCCGGCCTCGCCGCACTTCATGGACCAGGCCGAAATGTATGCGCGCGGCGAGTTCAAGGAAGTGCTGTTCTACCGCGAAGACGTGGAAAAAAATCTGGAGCGCAAGTACCACCCCGGCGAATAAAGCCCCGTTTGCGCTGGCGCAAAGCTCCCGCTGCTGCCAGCGCTGCGCCGCCAGGGTGGCGGCGCAGAATGTGCTGATCGGCCGCCGTTTCGCGGCTGCGGGAGCACATCATGACCACGCAAGAAAGCGGCAAGCCCAATCCCGATGCGCAAAGGCTGGAGGATTTCATCTTCGCCCGCGAACTCAACGAAGTTTTTCTGCTGCTCGACCACATTTCCGGCCGCTGGGACAAGAGCTGGTACGCGCCGCCCATGGCCGCGTCCGACGAACACATGCCCAAGGTGCGCGAACTGTGTACGATCGGCCTGGCGGCCGACGGCAGCAGCGAAAGCAAGGTCGACCAAGCCGTCAAGCTGTTGTGCGCCAAGGACAAGCTCAACGCAGCGGCCCGTCCCGCCACCGGCATGACCATCGCCTTTACCCTGCTCGTCGTAGGTGAGGAAAACCGGCGCAGCTGGGCCGGTTGGCTCAACGGCATGAGCAATCTCTGGCAACGCTGGACCCGGCCGCGCGGCACGGCCGACCGCCTGCTGGCCGGCGACGGCGGCAGCGCGCCGCCGCCGGCCGAAGCGGCGAAATCCGCAGGACCGGCAGACGCGACTTCCTTCGAGTCCGTTGCGACTGGCGCCGGCACGGCGGACCGCGCCCTCATGCCGCTGCAGGCGCGCCGCAGCAATAATGGCTACTGGGACAAGCCCACGCGCCTGACCCTGGCCCGCCACGCGTTTCCTGGTTTGGTCAGCGTGGCGGCCAAGTTCAAGCGGCGCATCTTCCTGATCGTCAGCTTGCTGTTGCTGGGCTTGGCGACGACCTGCGTGATTTCCTGGCATATCACCGGCGGCAATGTGATTTTGCAGCATCTGGAAGCCTTGAAGATTCAGGATGCCGGCCTGCAAAAGACCATCGCCGAAGCCGAGCTGAAATTCGCCAGCGACGAGCAGGAGCGCCAGAACGGCGCTGCCGCCCCCGCCGCCACGCCGACCGCGACCCAGACCCAGGCCGAAGCGCAAGGCCAGGCCAAGGTGCGCGCCGCAGCCCGTCCGGTCCAGTTCTGTTCCTTGTTCGCGCCCGATGCCACGCCGCTGTACCGCAGTACCGAGGAATACCAGCTGTGCAGCCGCAAGCGCGAACTCGACCAGCGCATTGCCATCGCCCATGACGCCTTGGGCAACTGGCTGCGACCCTGGGTCGACCTCTACCAGCAGGTGGGCGGCTGGTTCAGCGGCGGCCAGGCTTTCTACCCGGCCGCTCTGGCGCAAAGCAATACGGAGGAACTGGCCCAGATCGTGACCATGGTGGTCGGCACCGCCGTGCTGCCGCTGTTCTACGGTGTGCTGGGTGCGGGCGCCGCCGTGGTGCGCGACTTGTGGGCCAAGATGCGCGAAAGCCTGCTGTCGCCGCGCGATTACTCGCTGGCGCTGCTGCAACTGGCGCTGGGTGCGACGATCGGCGCCTGCATCGCCCTCTTCATCAGCCCATCGTCGCAGGCGAACGGCAAGGAGGCAGGGCTGCTGGGCAGTTGGGCGCTGAGCAGCTCGGCCCTGTCCTTTATCGCCGGCTTTGGTGTGGAAGGCGTGTTCCTGGCGCTGGAAAGCCTGGTGCGGCGCGTTTTCAACATCAGCGATCCGGCCAAGAAAACCTGAGCTTAGCGTCGCGTGCGCAGGTTGGAGGCGTACAGATTATCGCGTTCCAGCGCCGTGCCGCTGCGCGCCGCCGCGACCCAGTCCTGCGTGCTGACCACGGCCGCGAAGTTGGAGTGGAAGACCGTGTTGAAGACGCGGTGCATTTCCTCGGCGCTGACCTTGCCCGCCGCATTCTGGTAGGAGAGGGTGCCCGTGGCGTCGTCCAGCACTTCGACCGTCAAGCCTTCATGGGCGGCTTGGAAGATGCTGGTGGCGTTGCAGTTGTGCGTCATATAGCCGACGATGGTCAGCGTGTCGATGGAACGCGCGGCCAGCCATTCGCGCAGGCCGGTGCCGGCGAAGGCACTCGCCATGGTCTTGTTGATGTGATGGTCGATGGGCAGTTCCGCGATCTGCGGATGCAGGCGCCATCCTTCGGAATCCTTGGCAAAGATCGGCGAACCTTCCGGCGCATCGTGCTGCACCACGATCACGGGAATATCCTGGGTCTTGGCTGTCTTCATGGCCTGCACGATATTGGGCAGTGAAGTAGCCACCGGCGGGTACTCGATCGGCATATCGCCGCTGAAGTATTCGTTTTGCACATCGATCACGAGCAGGGCGCGGCGAGGGTTGGCGGACATGGTGTTCTCCTTTATCAGATGATGGTCAGGGAATTGCGTTCCCGGTGAACAGCATTCTCGTGCCGCGCGGCGCATGCGAAAAGTGGCCTTAAGGCATATCTTCGATATAATCGGGCCATGCCCAAAACTGCCCGCAAAACCCGCCCAATTCGCCCGTCGCAGCCTTCGCAGCCTATTCGGGTCGCCGTGATCGCCTTTGACGGCATCACGCCTTTCCACGTCGCCGCACCCTGCGCGGTGTTCGGCACCGTGCCGGAAGGCCATGCCCCCATGTTTGACGTGCGCGTTTGCAGCGCCGACGCCAGCCCCTTGCGCACCGCCGCCGGTTTTGCCATCGCCACCGAATACGATCTGAGCCTGCTGGACGCGGCCCACATCGTCGTCATGGCCGCCTGGCACGACGACTGCCGTAGCGCGCCGCCCGTGCTGCTGGAAGCCCTGCGCCGCGCCCATCGGCGCGGTGCGCGCATTGTCGGTCTGTGTCTCGGCGCCTTTCCGCTGGCCGAGGCCGGGCTGCTCGACGGCCGCACGGTCACCACCCACTGGGCCTTCGCCGATGGCTTGGTGCAGCGCTATCCCAAAGTCAAGGTGGATGCGGAAGTGCTGTATGTCGACGATGGCGACGTCCTGACCTCGGCCGGCGTCGCGGCGGGTCTCGATTGCTGCCTGCACCTGGTGCGCCAGTTGGCGGGTGTGGAGCTGGCGAACAGCGTGGCGCGGCGGCTGCTGGTGGCGCCGCACCGGCAGGGCGGGCAAGCCCAGTTCATCGAAAGGCCGCTGCCGGTATCGAACAGCGAAGGACGCTTCGCGCAAGTGCTGGACTGGATGGCAGCCAACCTCGGCGAAGAGCAGAGCATCGACGCCCTGGCCGTGCGCGCCGCCATGAGTCGCCGCAACTTCACGCGCCACTTCCGCCAGGTGACAGGCACCTCGGTCAAGCAATGGTTGCTGAGCCAGCGCCTGGCACACGCCCAGCGCATGCTGGAAGGCAGCGACGCCGCCATTGAAGTCGTGGCCCAGGCAGCCGGCTTCGGCACGGCCCTCTCGCTGCGCCAGCACTTCCAGGCCTCCCTGCGCACTTCTCCCTCGGCCTACCGCAAGCAATTCCGCACTCAGAGCGAGTTACGTGGATAGCCCGCAACAGCTAAAAGAGCTTGAGGGTTAGTGCTGGCAATTGCCAGCAGAGTACGGGCAGCGCCGCTAGGTTGTTTCCGGCCTTGTTCCCAGCCTTGCAAGGTTCGCAGTGATACGCCCAAGAGCGTCGCAAATTGGGATTGGGATAGTCCCGTTTTCTTGCGAGCTTCGATAACCGGCGACGAAATCACCTGAACACGACCGGCCTTCATTTCTCGCACGGACTGTAGCAACTCCGCCGCCAAGTCGCGCGAGGACTCATAGGCGTCCAGTTCGGATTTGCTCAGGGGTCTATTCTTCGAGGGCACGACGGATCTCCTTCAACTTATGGCCGGTAAGGTTGTCTGTCTCGGCCTTCGCGTACAAGGTGAGTAAGATGAGTTCACCCTCTGCCGAACGTATATAGTAAATAACTCGAACACCGCCGGACTTACCTGAGCCTGCACGACCCCATCGCACTTTGCGAATCCCACCTGATTCAGGAACAACATCACCTGCACTTGGGTGCTCTGCGATATAAGCCGCGAAGGCTCCTCGCTCGTCTTCGGTCCAGTAGTGAGGCCACTGGCGCTGGAACAACAAGGTTTCAACGACTGTGAGCATGGTCGAATATACGCCTAGGGCGCACACCTGTCTAGTATAGGCAGTCCTTGCAATCGCTGAGGTGGATAGACGTTGCGCGTACCGGCGCAACGTCTAGCGCACCATGGCATTACCTAAATCAGATCGCGTCGAGCGCCTGGCGCAGATCCTGGCGCAGGTCTTCCACATCTTCGATGCCGACGGAGAGGCGGATCAGGCCGTCGCCGATGCCCAGTTCGGCGCGCTGGGCGGGTGGGATGGTGGCGTGCGTCATCAGGGCCGGATGCTCGATCAGGCTTTCCACGCCGCCCAGGCTTTCGGCCAGGGCGAACACTTCGCAGCGTTCGAGGAAGCGGCGCGAGCCGGCCAGATCGGTTTTCAGGTCGATGGAGATGATGCCGCCGAAGCCGTCCATCTGGCGTTTGGCCAGCTCGTGCTGGGGATGCGAGGCCAGGCCGGGGTAGTAGACCTTGCGCACTTCCGGCTGCTGTTCCAGCCACTGCGCCAAGTCGAGCGCGCTGCGGCAGTGGCGTTCCATGCGGATCGCCAGCGTCTTCACGCCGCGCAGGGCGAGGAAGCTGTCGAAGGGGCTGGCGATGGCGCCCACGGAATTTTGCAGGAAGGCCAGCTGTTCGCGCCATTTGGCCTGGCGCTCTTCGCCACCCACCACGGCGATGCCGCCGATGATGTCGGAGTGGCCGTTCAGGTATTTGGTGGCCGAGTGCACCACGATGTCGAAGCCATGTTCCAGCGGACGCTGCACCAGCGGGCTGGCGAAGGTATTGTCGGCGATGGCGATGATGCCGCGCTCGCGGCAGATCTGGGCGATCGCTTTCAGGTCGGCCAGTTTCAGCATCGGATTGGTCGGCGTTTCCACCCACACCATGCGCGTTTCGGGACGCAGGGCGGCCAGCAGGTTTTCCGGCTTGGTCAGGTCGACATAGCTGAACTCGTGGCCGGCGCTGCGGCGGCGCACGCGTTCGAACAGGCGGTAAGTGCCGCCGTACATATCGTCGCCGGCAATGATGTGGGAGCCGGCGTCGGCGATTTCCAGCACGGTCGAGATGGCGGCCAGGCCGGAGGCGAAGGCGAAGCCTTGTGCGCCGCCTTCCAGGTCGGCCACGCAGCGCTCCAGCGCCCAGCGCGTCGGGTTGTGCGAGCGGCCGTAGTCCAGGCCTTTGTGCACGCCAGGACTCTCCTGCACGAAGGTGGAGGTGGCGTAGATCGGCGGCATGATGGCGCCGGTCGATGGGTCGGGCGACTGGCCGGCGTGGATCACGCGCGTGGCCAGGTGGGATTTGAATTTGCGGTCGTTGGCTTGGCTCAAGATATGGTCCTGCGAAGATGGTTGAGAAGGTCGAAGCGCGTAATCAGGCCGTAGAAGTGCTGGCTGTCGGCCACCACGGCGGTCAGGCCGCGGTCGAGCGTGCTGCGCAAGGCTTGCAGGCTGGCGTTCGGCTGCAGCGTTTCCAGGCGGGCGGTCATGGTGGCGCCGACCGGGCTGGTGAATTGCTCGGCCTGATTGTCGACCTTCAGAAGGATATCCGATTCGTCGATGATGCCCACCAGCTTGCCGTTATCGAGCACCGGCAGCTGGGCCAGGTCGGCGGCGCGCATGCGGTTGAAGGCGATCAGCAGGGTGTCGGATGGCGACACGCTGACCACCTCGCCCTCGTCGAAGCGGCGGCCGATCAGGTCGCGCAGGTCGCCCGTGCGCGGACGCTGGATCAGGCCTTGGTCCACCATCCAGCCATCGTTATAGACTTTGGACAGATAGCGCGTGCCGGTGTCGCAGACAAAGGTCACGACTTTCTTCGGCGTAGTCTGTTCGCGGCAGTATTTCAGCGCGGCAGCCAGCAGGGTGCCGGTGGAGGAGCCGGCCAGGATGCCTTCGGCGCGCAGCAGCTGGCGCGCGCTGTCGAAGCTTTCCTGGTCGGTGATGGTGTAAGCCTTTTTCACGCCACTGAGGTCGGCAATGGCGGGAATGAAGTCTTCGCCGATGCCTTCCACGGCCCAGGAGCCGCTGGTCTCGGACAGGTGGCCGGTTTCCACATACTCGGTCAGGATCGAGCCTTTCGGGTCGGCCAGCACGAAGTCCAGGCCGGGCTGCACCTTCTTGAAGAAATTGGTCAAGCCGGTCAGCGTGCCGGACGAGCCGACGCCAACCACGATGGCGTCGATTTCATGCCCGGTCTGTTCCCAGATTTCTGGGCCGGTGCTGGTTTCATGCGCCAGTGGATTGGCCGGGTTGTTGAACTGGTCGGCGAAGAAGGCGCCCGGGGTTTCGCGCGCCAGGCGGGCGGCATAATCCTGGTAATACTCGGGATGGCCCTTGCCCACGTCGGAACGCGTGGTATGGATGATGGCGCCCAGCGCTTTCAGGTGCAGGATTTTCTCGGTGGCCATCTTGTCCGGCACCACCAGCTCGACGCGGTAGCCCTTGATGCGGCCCACCAGCGCCAGGCCGAGGCCGGTATTGCCCGCAGTCGCTTCGATGATGGTACCGCCCGGCTTCAGGCGGCCGTCGCGTTCGGCGGCTTCGATGATGGAAAGGCCGATGCGGTCCTTGATCGAGCCGCCGGGGTTTTGGGATTCAAGTTTAAGGAAGAGCCGGCAGGGGCCGGTATCCAGCTGCGTAACCTCGACGAGAGGCGTGTTGCCGATCAAGCTGTACAGTGCGGCCTGCTGTTTGCGTTGCATGCTGTCTCCTTGCGTCAAGCGGGCGCGGCGGATTGTGTCCGCCAGCGTCGTGAAAAGCGCGCATCTTAGGCGCGCCTGCCATTCAGGGGGAAGGAATCATTTCACCTATCGTTATGCAAATTTTGATGACTGCATAACAAGTATGCGCCGATTTTCCTGCTTGTGCACGGGAGCTTGTGGCTGGCATTACGCTAGTGGCAGCAGGATGTCGTAGGCATTGGCGGCGCGCTGCGCCTCGTCCACCGTGGGGATGAAACGGCTGTCGTAGCGTTCCAGGCGCGGCGCTTCGCGGTCGAGCTGAAGGCCGGACTCTTCCAGCGCGCGGAAGGCTTCCAAATAGCTGGCCTGCACGGCTGTCATCGGCCCGACATGGGTAAAGATGGCGTAGCGCCGTGGCGGGATGCGCAGCGCGACCATGCCGGCGGGCAGGGTGTTCAGGTCGTCGAGCGGGGCGGCGATACATTCGAGCATGATGCCGCCATGCTGCTGCAGGCTGACCCCGTAGCGCAGGCGGCGTTCGCCGCCCAGCTCGCCCTCGCGGCGCAGGAAGTCGGCCCAGACCCTGGGCATTTCCGCGCCCAGCATGGGGAAGGGGCCGGCAAATGCCAGACCGGCCAGCTTGAATTCGGGTAATTCCGCGATCTCGACGCTCATCTGTCCACCTCCACTCAAAATGCTTTTTGGCCTATACCGTTCATACCGTTTTATAATCGCATACCGCCGGATTGGCTGGCGGACAATAAGCCCCAATCACAAGAGGCAACTGTGGCAAAACTTTACTTCCGTTATTCCGCGATGAACGCGGGCAAATCGACCGCGATGCTCCAGGTCGCGCACAACTATGAGGAGCAGGGCCAGCAGGTGCGCCTGTTCACGGCCGCCATCGACGACCGCTATGGCGTCGGCAAGGTCACGTCCCGCCTGGGACCGCAGCGCGATGTGGAAACTTTCGGTCCCGACACCAATTTCCTCACCGAGATCGACAAGGTCGCCTGCGTGCTGGTGGACGAGGCGCAGTTCCTCAGTACCGCGCAGGTGGGGCAACTGCACCAGCTGGCCCAGGTCAAGGGCGTACCCGTGATCTGCTACGGCCTGCGCACCGACTTCCGCGGCATGCCTTTCCCCGGCTCGGCCTACCTGCTGGCCCTGGCCGACGATATCGAAGAACTCAAGAATATCTGCACCTGCGGCAAGAAGGCGACCATGAATATCCGCGTCGACGAGAGCGGCAAGCGTATCCGCGACGGCGAGCAGATCAGCATCGGCGGCAACGAAAGCTACCGCCAGGCTTGCGGCCGCTGTTTCTACCAAGGTTGAGAGCGGGCTGGCGGCGAAGATGTGACAGTCCGCGCATTTTCTGCGCTTGCAACACGGTATATTTGTTTCATTAAATACTAGAACCGTGGATGCTATGAAAATGCCGCGCCTGCTGTTGGCATGCCTTGTCGTGCCGTTCCTTGCCAGTGCCAGCCCCGCAGACCAGCCGGAGATGCAGGCGGCCATCGAAGCGCGCCGCGACGGACGCTACGATGAAGCGCTGAGGATCGTGAAGCAGCGCTTCGACCGGATGGCGAGCGGCGCCAAGGAGACCCGCCGGGAGTATTTCATCACGATGTTCGAATGGGAGCATCTGGCGGCCGAACACGTGACGGCCCGCATGGCGCTGATCAGCGAGCGCGATGAGCAGGTGCGCCGCCTGCTCGAAGGCGATATCATTTTCTGCGCCGACGACTTCTTGCCGATTACCCGCTTTCGCGTCGTCATGGAGATGAACCAGTCCCTGCAGGATAGCCGTGCCACCTATCGTCTGCTGATGCAGCTTCTGGACAGCAACCCAGCCCTTGCGCGCAGAGAGATACAGCGGGCCATGCCGGCCATTGTGGAAGCCGGCGACTATGCGCTTGCCGTTCAGTACATCCCCAATCCACTCAATCGCCTCGATGACTTGAATCGCCTCGCCCGCGAGCTGCCGCTGTATCCCGTGCCCAATAGTGCGCCACGCTTGGGCGCGGAGCTGGGGATATTCATGGGCGACGTCGTCCTGCTCAGCAAGTCGCTGAAGGGGCTGGGCAAGGATGCCGAGGCGGAGCAGTTACGTACCGCCGCGCTGAGCGGCCTCCAGTCCGATGAGCTGCGTGCGCTTGCCAGCCGCGAGTTGGCCGAGTCCGGCAGCATTATCAGGGCTATCGCTGAACACCAGATGCGCCAAGCGATGGGGCCGGCATCTGCGTCAGCACCGTGAGTCTGCGGACCATCGGTTTGCCGGGCCTGCTACTAGCATGGTCTTGCGCAATAGCGAAAGAAGCCCCCTCGGGCTAAAATCGTCCATAAAGTCGCGGCCCAAGTCTAATACGGTCCAAAAAAAAACGGCTGCGATACCAATTCTGGACGGCTTTAGAACTAAAACGACGCGTTTTAGACCAAATAGACGGCATTCTCGAAAGAATGACCAACACCTCAGAGCTCCCGCTTATTTTCGGACTGCGGCCTCGGCGCCGTCACCACTTTCTTGGGCAGCCTGTTGCGGCGTGGCTGCCGTGCGCATGCCGGCGTCCTTGGCGTACTGGCGTTCCTCGGCATTTTCACCGACGAATAGGCACGCATCTCCTTTCACGCAGCTGGCCTTGATCGCTTTCTCGAAGATGGTAGTGCTCTTTTTGCTTCCCCAATGAATTAAGGCGGATTCGCTGAAATATTTTCCGAAGGCGGCTTGCAGTGCCGCCTTCGCCTTATCCTGCGCTGCCTGCCCTTCACCAGGGTTGGAAATGATGCCCTTACGATGCGCAGCCAGCGTTTCCAGCGCCTCGATGACGCCGGGTAGGGGATGGAACACCAGCTTGCCGTCACCTGCAAACTCGGCCTTTGCCAGCGTGTCGCCGATATCGAAGTAAATCACCTCCATGATCCGCCTCCTTGAGAATTAATACATTCGTGAATTTTTTTTGCGTATTCCCGGAAACATTTAGACGGGAAAGGAAATATCTATTTCCATTTTCAATGAATGTCTCTTTTATCCTGATATTTAACCATGGTAGAAATACTGCAGTAGAAATACTGTATACCCTGGATTATGACACTTTGGTGACATTATCGGGACATTGTTGTGAAATTGGACTCGTATGATTCACACATCGCTTCGCAGCGCTGAAATCAAAAGGTGAATTGAGGGGCGATCTGGGAATTGTCAATATCTGGCAAATCTAAATTAAATGGGTTTAAAACCCGACTTACAGGAGAATCAAAATGGAACAAATCAAAAAAGCCACTGATAAAAACGTCGAACAAGCCGAGCGCATTCTGGGCCGTCAAATGGCCGTGGAGCTGAGCCTGGAGGAAATCGAGGAAGTGGCTGGCGGCCAGCGTCCGCGCTGCACTTGCAGCAACGGTGTGCCCGACGCTTGCGATGCCTGATTCAGCGTGAAAGTGCGAGGGGAAGCCAAGCTTCCTCTCCACCTATTTTTACTCGGAGAACAGCATGGCCAAGGTATTTATTGCGACGAGAGCGATGGACGAACATGCCATCATTGTCGAAACCGCATTGCAGAACAAGGGGCACCAGAGCTGCCGCTGGTTCGGTTCGGATTTCCCTGCGCTGCAAGCGGTGTGCTGTACCATCGGGCCGGAAGCCGATCTGGCACTGAGCATCCGCGGTCCTGGTATCCGCCTGCAGCGTTTCGACTTCGACACCGTGTGGTATCGCCGTCCGGCGCGGCCGGTGGCGCCCAGCGCCTGGCTGCATCCGGACGATGTGCCAGCCGCCAGCCGCGAAAGCGAAGTGTTCTGGCAATCCTTCCCTTATCTGTTTGGCCCGGAATCCGTGTGGATCAACCACTGGGAATCGCGGGCACGCGCGAATAACAAGATCGTGCAGTTATGCGAGGCAAAAAAAGCCGGCCTGCGTATTCCGCGCTCGCTGTTCGGTAATGATGCGGGCAAAATCCGCAATTTCGTGGCGAATATGCCGCAAGGCGCCATCTTTAAAACCTTCTTCCCCATGCGCTGGGTGGATGGCGATACCTTATATAAAGCCAATACCAAGACCATTAATGTCGAAGCGCTGGCTTCGGACAGAATGCTGCAGATGGTTCCCGGTATTTTCCAGGAACGCATCAGCAAGAAATGCGAAATACGCGCCACCTTCATGGGTAATCATTATTTCGCGATCCATATCGATTCCCAATCCGATGCGCGCGGCACCGACGATTTCCGCAGTATTCCCACCTCCCAGTTGAAAACGCGGCCCTGCATCCTGCCGCGCGAGGTGGTGGCAAAATGCCGCGCCATGATGAAGAGCCTGAACATCCTGTTCGGCAGCTTCGACTTTATCGTCGATACCTCCGGCGACTACGTTTTCCTGGAAATTAACGAGCAAGGCCAATTCCTTTGGCTGGAAGAGCTGTGCCCCGAGCTGCCGCTGCTGGATTCCTTCACCGAATTCCTGGTGGCGCCCTCGGCCGAGTTCGTCTACAAGCCGCGCCGTGGCGCAGTGAAGATGGACGCCATCGTCAAGCATCGCCACTACGAGCGCATGTTTGAGGAAGACAATGAGCATCATGTGTATGCGCCCGACCCGGTGCTGGCCGATCCAGCCTACCAGTTCGGCGTGCGCGTGACGGCGTGAGCGGCCATGGCCACGCACCAGATCTTCCGTCCCGTTGCGCTCAACGCGCAGCAGACGCAATGGCTGGGCGAGGTGGTGCTGGTGCGGCCGCTCTCGTTTACGGTTCTCAGCGCTGCCGCTGCCCTGTGCGCGGCTGCGGCGCTGCTTCTTTTGGCCTTCGGCAGCTACACGCGCTCGGTGGCCGTGCTGGGCCAACTGGTGCCCGACAGCGGCCTGCTCAAGCTGCAGGTGCCGCAGGCGGGCGTGGTGACGGAAAAGCGCGTGCGCGAAGGCCAGCATGTGCGCGCCGGCGAGGTGCTGTATGTATTGTCGGGTGAGCGCCAGAGCAGCACCCAGGGCCTGACCCACGCCGCCATCAGCGGCCAGGTGGGCGCGCGCCTCGATTCCCTGCACGGCGAGCTGGAGAAGACCCGGCTGGTGCAGCAGGACGAGCGCGTGGCCCTGGTCAAGCGCATCGCCGCGCGCCAGTCGGAGATGCAAAAGCTCGACAGCCAGATCGACAGCCAGCGCGCGCGGGTCCGGCTCAGCGAGGAGGCGGTGGCACGCTATGAAGGTTTGCTCGCGCAAAAATACATTGCGCGCGAAACCTTGCAGCTGAAGCAGGCCGATTTCCTCGACCAGAAGCTGCGCTTGCAGGAGCTGGAGCGCGAGCGCATCAACACCGGCCGCGAGCTGGCGGCGGCCGAGGCGGAACTCGGCAGCGTGCCGCTGCGCCAGCAAAACCAGCTGGCCCAGATCGAGCGCAATATCGCGGCGGCCGGTGTGGAGCTGGCGGAGAACGAGGCGCGCCGCCGCCTCGTCATCACCGCGCCGCAGAGCGGCATTGCCACCGCCGTGGTGGCGGCGCCGGGGCAGACGGTGGAGCCGGGCAAGCCCTTGCTCAGCATCGTGCCCGATGGCGCCAAGCTGCAAGCCCACCTATATGCGCCGAGCCGCGCCATCGGCTTCGTCAAGCCGGGCGACGTGGTGCTGCTGCGCTACCAGGCTTTCCCTTACCAGAAATTCGGCCATGCCCAGGGCGTGGTGGCCTCGGTCACGCGCACCGCGCTGCCGCCGTCCGAGATCGCCGAGGCCGTCGCCGTCATGGCCGGGCAGGGCGGCGAGGCGCAGTACCGCATCACGGTCGAACTCGCCTCGCAAGCTTTCCAGGCCTATGGCGCGCAGCAAGCCTTGCAGGCCGGCATGCTGGTCGATGCCGACGTGCTGCAGGAAAGCCGCCGTCTGTATGAGTGGGCGCTGGAACCCTTATATAGCCTGAGCGGCCGCTTCTGAAAGGATGTCCATGTCATTTTCCGACAAGCTGGCTTTCGGCTTCGGTGCGCGCCTGCCCCTGATGCTGCAAACCGAGGCCACCGAATGCGGCCTGGCCTGCCTGGCCATGGTGGCCAACTACCACGGCCACCACTGCGATCTGGCCGGGCTGCGGCGGCGCTTTCCGATTTCGCTGAAAGGCGTCAATCTCTCGCATCTGATGCAGATCGCCCAGCAGCTGGAATTGGCGGCACGGCCCCTGAAGCTGGACTTGGAGGGTTTGCCGCAGCTGCGCCTGCCTTGCATCCTGCACTGGAATTTCAACCATTTCGTGGTCTTGAAGGAGGTCGGCAAGAACAGCCTGACCATCCACGACCCGGCCTGCGGCATCCGCGTGGTGGCGATGGACGAGGTGTCGCGCTGCTTTACCGGCGTGGCGCTGGAACTGTGGCCCGGCAGTGCCTTCCAGCCGCAGCAGGCGGCGCCGCGCGTCAAGCTGCGCAGCCTGGTGGGCCGGGTGACGGGGCTGGCGCGCTCAGCGTTCCAGATTTTGCTGCTGGCGCTGGCGCTGGAAGTGTTCGCCATCGTCGGGCCCTTCTATCTGCAATGGGTGGTCGACAATGTGCTGGTCACGGCCAACCGCGACCTGCTGAGCACGCTGGCCCTGGGCTTTGGCCTGCTGGTGCTGATGCAGCATGCGATTGGCGGCGTGCGCTCCTGGGTCATCCTGTATCTTGGCACCACGCTCAGCATCCAGTGGCGGGCCAATGTGTTTTCGCACCTGCTGCGCCTGCCTGTCCAGTATTTCGAAAAACGCCATCTGGGCGATGTGGTATCGCGCTTCAGCGCTATCGACCAGATCCAGAAAAGCCTGACCAATTCCTTTCTGGAAGCTGTGCTCGACGGGCTGATGACCAGCATCATCCTGCTCATGATGTTCGTCTACAGCGTGCAGTTGGGCCTGGTGGCCGTGGGAACCATGCTGCTGTATGCGCTGGGACGCTGGATCTGGTACCGGCCGCTGCGCAATGCGACCGAGGAGGAAATCGTGCACGCGGCGCGGCAGCAGACGCATTTCCTGGAAACCGTGCGCGGCGTGAAGGCGATCAAGCTGTTCCAGCGCCAGGACGAGCGGCGCGCCACTTGGCTGGCCTTGCTGGTCAACCAGATCAATGCCGACCTGCGCACGCAAAAGCTGCAGCTGTTCTACAAGACCTTGAATGGCCTGCTGTTCGGCCTGGAAAACACCCTGATCATCTGGCTCGGTGCGCGCCTGGTGTTGAACGGCGATTTCAGCGTGGGCGCGCTGATGGCTTTCAGCGCCTACCGCAGCCAGTTCGACAGCCGCGTCGCCTCGCTGATCGACAAGCTGTATGAACTGAAAATGCTGCAATTGCAGGGTGAGCGCCTGGCCGACATCGTACATGCCGAGCCGGAATCGCTGGCCAGCGGCTTGGCGCCCGAGCACAGCGAGAGCGTGCCGGCTAGCATCGAGCTGCGCGATCTGCACTACCGCTATGCGCCGCACGAACCCTATGTCCTGTCCGGCGTTTCGCTGAAGATCGGGGAGGGCGAGTCGGTCGCCATTGCCGGCCCCTCGGGCTGCGGTAAATCGACCTTGCTGAATGTGCTGCTGGGCGTGCTGCCGCCGGGCGACGGCGAAATCCTGCTGGGCGGCCAGAACCTGCGCCAGGTCGGTCTGGGGCCGCTGCGTGCCATGGTCGGCACGGTGTTGCAGGACGATGTGCTGTTTGCCGGTTCGATTGCCGACAATATCAGCTTCTTCGACCCGCAGGCGGACATGGCCTGGATCCGCGAATGCGCCGAAATGGCCGCCATCGCCACCGAAATTGCCGCCATGCCCATGAATTACAACACCCTGGTGGGCGATATGGGCACGGTGCTGTCCGGCGGGCAGAAGCAGCGTGTGCTGCTGGCGCGCGCGCTGTACAAGCGGCCGCGTATCCTGATCCTGGACGAAGCCACCAGCCACCTGGATATCGCGCGCGAACACCAGGTCAATACGGCCGTCAAAGCCCTGCGCATGACGCGCATCATTGTTGCCCACCGGCCGGAAACCATCGCCAGCGCCGACCGCGTCATCACCTTGATTGCTGGAAAAGTTGCTCAAGATCAGGCGTCAACGATGTCAAACCGGCCACTTTGCGTTGCTATTTGACCGGGAGAACGCATGCGCTTAATTCACTCTTAAGTCATCAGGCTCACTCTGGCGTTTCATACTGTAGAATTACTTTGAGTTTATTTACGTTCCGGAGTTAGCCGATGAAGAAGCAAATGCTGTTGGCCACCATGGCACTGGCAGTCCTGTCCGCCCACGCGGGCGCCGCGCAAACCGACAAGACCCCAGACGCCGTGCTCAAGCCGGCGCCGCAACAGCCGCAAGCGGCGCTGTGGGCCTCGCGCGTGCTGTCACGCATCCACTACAAGGCCACTCCGCTGGACGACGCGATGTCGGAGAAAATCTTCGACCGCTACTTCAAATCGCTGGACGGCGAAAAGCTGTTCTTCTCCCAAGCCGACATCGACCAGTTCGCCAACGCCAAGAGCCGCCTGGACGACGCCATCATCAGCGAAAACCTGACGGTGCCGTTCGCCATCTACAACCTCTATCAGCAGCGCTTTAGCGAGCGCATGGGTTATGCCCGTGAACTGCTGAAGGGCAAGTTCGACTTCACCAGCGAAGAAAGCTACCAGTACGACCGCGAAAAGGCCGACTGGGTGCGCACCGAAGCCGAAATGAAGGATCTGTGGCGCAAGCGCGTGAAGAATGACTGGCTGCGCCTGAAACTGGCCGGCAAGGACGAGAAAGCCATCCGCGAAACCCTGGACAAGCGCTACGAGGGCTATCTGAGCCGCTCGCGCAAGCTCAATAATGAAGACGTGTTCCAGATCTTCATGAACGCTTACGCCATGTCGATCGAGCCGCACACCAACTACCTGGGTCCGCGCGCCTCGGAAAACTTCGATATCCAGATGCGCCTGTCGTTGGAAGGCATCGGCGCTGTGCTGCAGACCCGCGACGAATACACCGTGATCCGCGAAATCGTGGTGGGCAGCCCGGCCGGCCTGTCCGGCAAGCTCAAGGTGGGCGACCGCATTGTCGCCGTGGGCCAGGGCGAATCCGGCCCCGTGACCGATATCCTGGGCTGGCGCATCGACGATGTGGTGGCGCAAATTCGCGGCACCAAGGATTCCACCGTGCGCCTGCAAGTGCTGCCGGCCGATGCCGGCACCGATCCCAAGCCCGTGACCGTGGCCCTGGTGCGCAAGAAAATCAGCATGGAAGAGCAGTCGGCCAAGAAAACCATCATGGAAGTGCGCGACGGTACGGCCAAGCGCCGCATCGGCGTGATCTCGCTGCCGACCTTCTACCAGGACTATGAAGCGCGCAGCAAAGGCGACCGCGACTTCAAGAGCGCCACGCGCGACGTGGCCCGCCTGCTGGCCGAGCTGAAGAAGGACAAGGTCGAGAACGTGCTAATCGACCTGCGCAATAACGGCGGCGGCTCGCTCAACGAAGCGGTCGAACTGACCGGCCTGTTCATCGACAAAGGCCCGGTGGTACAGCAGCGCAATGCCGAAGGCCGCGTCGAAGTCGAAAGCGACACCAATCCCGGCCTGGCCTGGGACGGTCCGGTAGGCGTGCTGATCAACCGTGGTTCGGCCTCCGCTTCCGAAATCTTTGCCGCCGCGCTGCAGGACTATGGCCGCGGCCTGGTGATTGGCGAACCGAGCTTCGGCAAGGGTACGGTGCAGTCGCTGTACAAGCTGGACCGCTTCGGCCAGGGCGAGAAACCGCGTTATGGCGAGCTGAAGATTACCGTTGCCCAGTTCTTCCGCATCAACGGCGGTACCACCCAGCTGCGCGGCGTGACGCCGGACATCAAGCTGCCGAGCATGGCCGATGCCGAAAACTTCGGCGAATCCAGCTATGACAACGCGCTGCCCTATACCGTCATCAAGCCGGCGGTTTACATCCCGGCCGGCGAACTCAAGGAAATCGTGCCGATGCTGGACAAAAAGCACGAAGCCCGCGTGGCCAAGGACAAGGACTTCCAGTACCTGCAGGAAGAAATCGCGCTGGTGAAGAAACAGCGCAAGGAAAACCTGATTTCCCTGAACGAAGCGGCGCGCCGCAAGGAGCGCGACCAGCAGGAAGCCCGCGCCAAGCTGCGCGAAGCGCGCCTGACGGCCGCCCCGTCGCCGGACGATCCGATCCTGGTCCCCGATCCGAAAGACGCGCTGAACAAGGCCATCGCGGCCAAACCGGCCGGCGCCAAAGCCGCGCGCCAAGCTGCCGCGATGAAGGGCGCCATCCGCACCGACGACGGCCTGCAGGCCGACGAACGCAGCCTGGCGGCCGAGCTGGACGCCGAAAAGGCCGCGAAGGCGGCCAAGGATGTGCTGCTGAACGAAGCCGTCCACATCCTGGCCGACGAGGTAGGCTTGTTGAAGACAGATACGCGGCTGGCCTCGCGCGTGTTGCCATACGTGAATGACAAATAACCATCATTCCGCATGTTATGCGCTGTGGCAATATCTCGTATCACTATAATAAAGTAGACGAGTTTTGCGCAGCGCAGCATACTTCACCTGTCTCCTCTATTCTCCTCCAAGGAAATAGACTTAGCCCGCTCTCGTAGCGGGCTTTTTTTTGGTTTTTCATTCTGGCTTGACAACAGCGGTCTTCCACGCCAGACTGCGGGCCACAGTTGTTTGGCACAGACTGTCGTAGGCGTTACCGTCATCCAACGCGCCCTTTATCGAGTAGGTCCCAGCGGGGAGTTCTCGATACTGAGGCCATTGGTTCGCTGCTGTTCTTCCCATTCCCATCCGCTGCTTGATGGCCTCAACTATTCCTGGCAATGGCTGCGCCAGGAATCTGAGGTTGCGAGCAGATCCGTCTTTTTCGCCGATTCGGCGCGCTCGCCCCCTCAGCTTACGGCCTTAACCGAACTATGGAGCGACAACATCATGCAAACGACGGGCAACACCATCCTGATCACGGGCGGCAGCAGCGGTATCGGCCGCGCCCTCGCGGAAGCTTTCCACGACCGCGGCAACCGCGTTATCGTCACCGGGCGGCGCCTCTCCCTGCTGGAGGAAATCAGCGCGCAGCGGCCCGGCATCGTGGCTATGCCGCTGGACCTGGATGCGCCGGCCTCCCTGGCGCATCTGCAGGAAGAAGTCCGCGCGCGTTTTCCCGGCTTGAATGTGCTGGTGGCGAATGCCGGCATTTCGCGCGCGGAAGATATGCGGGCCGACGGCTGGGACGCGTCCGCCGCCCAGGCGATCATCGAAACCAACATCATGGGCGTTCTGCGCGTCACGGCCGCCTTCCTGCCGCTGCTGAAACGGCAGTCCAATGCCGCGCTCATGGCAACCAGTTCCAATCTCGCCTTCATTCCCCGAGCCGACTTCCCGGCCTATTGCGCCAGCAAGGCCTTCCTGCACTCCTGGCTGCAGTCGCTGCGCCATCAGCTGCGCACTATTCCGGTCGAAGTGCTGGAGCTGGCGCCGCCCTATGTCCAGACCGCGCTGACGGGCAGCCAGCAAGCCTGCGACCTGCGCGCCATGCCGCTTGCGGCCTATGTGGCGGAGGTCATGCAATTGCTGCAGACTGGCGACCATCCGCGCGGCGAAGTGCTGGTCGAGCGCGACCGCGCCCGCCGCTGGGCCGAACGGGATGGCCGGTATGATGAAACTTTCGCCACGATGAATCCGCATTGAACTTCACTATTACTTGAGTGTATATTTCGTCCACTTGTGGGCGCCAAGTCTGGTCCCGGCTAAACAGTCAGACCGGACTTGTTTGGTGAGCCGGCCCAGGAGGCTGTCAACATTGGGATTGAACCTAATATGAGTATTTTGAGTATTTTGGCCGAAGTTGCGGCTAGTCGAGACGCTGACGAACTTAGCGAGACGGTCTGCGCGGTAAATCGTGATTTCTCTGCGGCGCCCCTGCTGGCGCATATTCTTTTAGAGGATTGGCATCGCTCGCATGAAAACATCGTTTTCGAGCTGGGTTTGATAGGAAATCCAAGCGTTGTAGACGCCATCGCCAGCGCGGCGAGAACGAAATTCAAGTCCCTGGTCGAATGGGATCGTTGGTGCAGGTTCCAAAGGGAATGTGCTTTTGCATTGGCTCGTATTGGCACGAATGAATCTCTCGCGGCACTCGAACAAATGGTTCGCAGTGAAGATGCCCATCTGCGACAGGTAGGCGAAGAAGGGCTAAGTTACTGGCCCATGCCGTATGGGGTTTATTGAATGTCGATTACGGTTGTACAACTCGGTGTTGAGCATGGCTCTTTAACGCATGCCCAGGTACAGCACGGCACCCATGTCTTTGCAGCGCTCGTGAATGGAAGCAGGGAAAGTTTGGCGCCGCTTCTTGGATGCCAGACCTTGGTGGAGATGTCATTTCAGGATGTAGCCGATTGGCGAGAACTTCCAGACTTTCAAGACGAAGACTCCTGTATTCAGGCCAGCGCGGTCATTCGGAATGCCGTCGTCGTTCGTGGCCGAGTTCACAATGTCCTTCCGGTTGATTCTGAGTCGTCGGTAATCGACCTCCATCTGCGAACCGGCCCGGAGTTCATCACCATAGAATCAAGTGAGCTTGGCGGATTCATTCCCACCGTCGGCGCGGGTCTGGAGATTCATGTCCAAGGTCTGTGTTTTTATCCCACCAACACATAAGTCCTCCCCCAACGATCCTTAAAGGCATGGCGATTGCACCAGCATATTGGCGATGCGCAGAAATTCGGCGGGGCTGACCTTGCGCGGCGCGCTTCCTTCTGCAGCCGTCACCACGCGTTGGTGGCTGATGACCATGCGCTGTTTCGGAACCACCAGAATGAACTGGCCATAATAGCCCCAGGCCATATAGGCGCCGGCCAGCGGCGAACCAGTGGGCAGGGCGGGTATCCACCACATCAGGCCGTAGTCGAGCTGGCGCCGAGCGGCTGACGGCGGATGCATATCGGCGGCGCGCGTCAGCGGCGTCGCGATGCGCGCCAGCCAGTTGGCGGGCAGGAGCAGGCGGCCATTCCAGCGGCCTTCCTGCAGCATCAGCTGGCCCAGGCGGGTCATATCGCGGGTCGAGAGATGGAAATGGTAGGCCAGATGGCGCGAGCGTTTGGGATCGCCGCTGCGCCGCTGCTGCTTCAGTTCGAAATCTTCAAACTGCAGGGGCTGCGCCAAGTCGCTGGCAAAGCTTTGGTAAATATCGCGCCGCGTCAGCTGTTCATAGACCGTGCCGGCGACATTGAAATCCCAGTTGTTATACAAGAAGTAGGCGCCGGGCCGTTGCGAGCCGCGCGGCGGCGCAGCCTCCGCATCGTCGCCGGGATTGGCTGCCACATGATAGACGCCGGAACGCGCCGCCAGCAGATCGCCGACTTTTGCGCTGCGTTCGAGCGGCAACAGGCCGCCGACATCGTCAATGTCCAGCGATGCGAGGTTGCTATCGAGGGAAATGGTTCCAGCGGCGACAGGAGGGCCATACATCATGGCCAGCACACTTTTGCGCACGGAGTAGACCTGGTTGGCACGGTCCACGGCGCCATAGCTGAAGAGTACCTCGCCATCGCGCACCGCCATCAGCGACGTGGTTGGCAGCATGGACAGCTGGCTGCGCACCTGGGCCAGGCTGGCTTGGCAAGCCGGGCTTGCCTCCGCTACGGCAGGCCAGTGCGCGCCCGGATTGTGCTCCGCCAGCGCAGCCGCGCTCGTACAGCTCGCGAGCAGCAGAAGATAGGCCGCGATACGGATGCTATTTCTCCTTGAAAAGGGGAGTTGGCTGGCCCTGAATCCGGGTCATTGCCTTAGGCGTCTACTGCGGTTTCTCCTGCCAGCGTATAACCAAGGGACGCGCATTCTTCAAGGAAGCGCGCCCGGAATTTGACGGCATCGAAGCCGCCCAGCTTTTTCTGTTTGTCCAGCAGAAGAGCCGAGGTTTCATGGATCAGGTTCAGCACATAGGGAATCGCCTGTTCCTCCGGCAAGGAGGCCAGGAGCGCAAAGTCCGGCAGCACGCTGAAATGGCCGACATTAAATCTGTCGGGAATGGCGGGAAGGCCCATGCGCGCCCGCCCGGATACCCGTTTCTGCAAGCGGAAGGGATGGCAAGGCTTGCCGTCCGGCCGGGTAAAACTCTTCAGCAGTTCAAGATCGATCCACAAATGTTCCATCTGTCCGCCATACTCTCCCTGCAGCCGCTCCTCCAGCGCTTTAAGCAGGGGGCGCATGGCACGTGCCAACTCGGCTGTGGTTTGATCGACCATATTGGCGTGAATGCCGACTTCCATATCCATTCCTTTTTCCATTCTTTAAGCCAGGCGGCGCCAGGCGTTTGTTTCTTCATCCGTCAGTACCGGCCCCCAGCCGCCGCGCAGTTGCGCTTGCGCCTGGGTGTATTGGCGAAAATCGGGTTGGGCGACACCATGCTGCTTGCAGATGTTCAGCACGATCTCCAGGTGCCGCTTCGTCGCCGGAAGGTCGCCACCATACCAGGTGCTGGCGCTGGTTTCCAACACTTGCTCGACCAGTTCCACCAGGGTGTCGCAAATGTCCGCAGGGATGGCGGCGCGGACCGCTTCCGGCCATTCATCGCCCAGGCCGGTAATCGGCAGCGTGCTGAAGCCCTCGTCCCAGGCCACAAAGGAATCGCCGTTGGCCTGGCCGACCTTCCAGACATGGTCGATGAATTGTGTCAGGGCGGGATGCTTGATCTGATAGCGCTGGCAGAAACGCTGAAGGCAGGTGACGGCAATGCACTGCCGGGCGACTACGGAAAGATCGTCAATGGAAACGGCGCTGTTCATGAGTTCAATATCACACCACGGAGTTTGCAGGGGAGCGCGTTATGGCTTCGGGACCCAGTGCATCAGCCGGTCATGTTGCTGCCGGTACTGCTCGCTGAGGCAGGCGGCCATGGCAGCCGACGTTTTGCAGGCTGCGTCACGACCCTTGAGCCATTCGAGCTGGAACGCGCGCAGTTCGTCGCGTCCGCCGACGGTATCGTTGCCGCGCCGGATTTCATTGAACAGGGTGGCCAATGCCAGATCCTGCTTCGCCAGCTGGGCGTCGTTGCAAATGGTGCGTTCCATCGCGGTCGCCGCTTTGCGGCAGTCAAAGGATGGGCCTTCCGGCCTGGCGCGGTAGCTCGGGCGGATGAATTGGGCTGGGGAGATTGGCGAAACTTCTCCGTTCGGCGCGAGGTACTGCGCCTGCTTGGGCTGGACATCGACGTCGCTCAGCCAGTTCGTGATGGCTTTGCGCGCAACGGCGGGAACCTCTTCCGGCAGCAGGCCGCTGGAGGCGAGCGTCAAGGAATCCTCGTCCAGATAGGCACCGATGCCCACGCCGTTCTGGCTGTCGAACCAGAACAAGCCCTTCACCATGCAGGCATGGGCGACGCAGGCGGAAACGCTGACGTAGCGCCGCTGAAGAACCACAACCGGATCGGGTGGGCCGCCCAGGGCGCTCAGCAACTCGTCGGCGATCTTGGGCGGAACGCTATTTTTGATTAATTCCTTGGTGCGCTTATCCCAGATAAAGGCGTTGCTCGATTTTCCCTCATAGGAAAGTACCCAGCCGGCCGGCTTTGCCGCCGCCCAGGCGCTGTTTGCCATTGCCAGCAGCAAGGCAAAGAGTATCCAAGGCTTGAATCTATGGGTGTGTAGGATATTTGAACCCGCCATTGCCTCTCCTTGCTGAATTGAATAAAAATTATACGGGCATCTTATTCTGCAAAGTAAATAATTTCCAAATAGAAATTGTTTCGAGATTGCTAATGGGGTAAGCTTCCAGCTTCGATTCTCGCGAGCATTGCCGATGTCCCAATCCAAGTTGCCCCTTACCGTGGCGGCCATTGCCGTCAGCGCTGCGCTCGCCAGCGCCTGTACTGTCTACTATGTGATGCACTCGGGTGAAACGGCCCAGGCGCCGGCGCCGAAAGCGGCCAGCATCCGCCGCACGCCAAGGCTGTGGACGGCGCGCGTGCACAATCTGGCTGGCGACGGCGTGGCGGGCAATGCCAATGGCGCGGCCGCCCAGGCGCGCTTTGCCGATCCGTATGGGATCGTGGCCGACAGCGCCGGCAATGTGTATATCAGCGATGGCGGCGCAAATAACAGCATCCGTAAGATCGGCGCCGATGGCCAGGTCAGCACCCTGGCCGGTGGCGTGGAGGGTTATGCCGAAGGCAAGGGCGCGCAGGCGGCGTTCAATACGCCGTCCGGCCTTGCCATCGACAAGCAAGGCAATCTGTATGTGGCCGATACCGGCAACCATGTGATCCGCAAGGTGACGCCGGATGGCACCGTCTCCACGCTGGCGGGCAATGGCATCGCCGGCTACGCCGACGGCAAGGGCGCCGAAGCCCAGTTCAATGGGCCGCTGAGCGTGGCGGTGGACGCCGACGGTGCGGTGTTCGTGGCCGATACCTATAACGACCGCATCCGCCGCATCGCGCCGAACGGCGTGGTCACCACCGTCGCGGGCAGCGGCAAACCAGGCTTCAACGATGGCGCGGCCGCCTCGGCCCAATTCGATACGCCCTGCGGCATCGCGCTCGACGGCCTGGGCAATCTGTATATCGCCGACAGCCTGAACGACGCCATCCGCAAGCTTGGCACCGATGGCCTGGTCAGCACCATCGTCAGCGCGCCGGAAGAGGCGCGCCAGCATATCCTGAAAAAGCCGATGGCGCTCACGGTCACGCATGACGGCTTCCTCTACGTCGTCAGCGGTTCGCAAGGCCATGTGGTGCAGATCGCGCCGGACCGCGAATACGACGCGCTGCCCGACCTCGACCATGCGCCCGAGCCGGGCTACGGCAGCGGCGGCAAAGTACACCTGTACGCGCCGCGTGGCGTGGCGCTGGCGGCAGACGGCGCACTGCTGGTGTCGGATGCGCGCACTTTCCGCCTGCACCGCCTGGCTGTGGCCGAGAAGGGCGAGTCCGCGCCGGTCATCGCCCAGCCCGCGCCGCCGGCGCGCAAGGAGCCGATGCTGTGGCCCGTGGCGCCGCAGAACGAACCGCATGAGGTGGTCGGCTTGATGGGCGAGGTGCGCGGCGATTTCGAAGGCGAGAGCCGGCACCACTTCCACGCCGGCCTGGATATCCAGGCCGATGTCGGCCAGCCGGTGCTGGCGGTGGCGCCGGCCAAGGTCAGCGATCCGCTGCCGAACTGGGGCTTCGGTTCCTTGTCGGAAGGCCTGCACCTTGGTTACCTGTCCTATATCCATATGCGGGTGGGACGCACGCCTGCCAACAAGACGGTCGATGCGCGCTTCCAGCTGCTGGCCGACGAGAAGGGCAAGCCGGAGCGCGTGCGCGTGCGGCGCGGCACCCGTTTCGATACCGGCGAGACCCTGGGCACGGTCAACGGCATGGCCCATGTGCACCTGGACTATTTCCCCAACGGCGGCGCGCGCAATCCGCTGAGCCTGCCGTTCATCGGCCTGCGCGACACGGTGGCGCCGCGCATCGAAAGCATCATGCTGTACGACCGCAAGGACCGCAAGCTGCCGCTGGGCCATGGCAATCCGGTGCGCGTGTCGCGCGAGCTGGGCGAGCTGAGTATCGTGGTCGAGGCATATGACCAGATGGACGACAACCTGGCGCGCCGCCGCCTTGGCCTGTACAAGCTGGGCTACCAGCTGCTGCTGGCCGACGGCAAGCCGGCGCCCGGTTATGAAGAGCCGCGCATGGCCCAGGTCTACGATCGCCTGCCGCGCAACCGCGAGGCGGTCAAATACGCGTATGCGCCGAACAGCGGCATCACGGTCCACGGCAACAAGACCACGCGCTTTGCGTATGTGTTGAATAACACGCTGAGCGACGGGCAGATCACGCCCGGCATGTGGAAGGTGGCGGATATCGCGCCGGGCCAGTACACCTTGCGCATACTGGCCTCGGACTACGCGGGCAATGTGGCAACCACCGGCCGCGATTTGCGCGTGTCGATCGAGTAAGGTCGTGCGGCGTAGGGCAGTGCGGCACCCGGCGCCGTCTTACTGCGCGCCACCATTGCCGGCCGGTGCGGCGGAAGCTTGCCGCTTGCCGCGCCACTTCTCGGCCTGCTCCTTGCTGGCCGTCTGTCCCAGTTCGCCGTTTTCGTAGACGCGGATCAGGCGTTCGACGGCAATCTGGTCGCCGCGTTCGGCCGCCACCGTGAAGTGCTGGAAGGCTTGCACAGCGTCTTTTTCCAGCCCGCGCCCGGCCTCGTACAGCATGCCCAGCTTGCGCATGGCTTCGGGATTGTTCTGCGCCGAGGCGATGCCGTACCAGCGCACCGCTTCATACAGGTTCTTGGGCATGCCGCGTCCCTCTTCATACATGCTGCCGAGGGCGCTTTGCGCGTGGCTGTTGTTTTGGGCAATAGCCTTGCGATACCAGGCCAGCGCCTGCGCGTAGTCGCGCGGTACGCCGCTGCCGGTCTCGTAAGCGTAGCCGAGATTGTTCTGGCCCGAGGCATTGCCTTGCTCGGCGGCCTTGCGGTACCAGGCGGCGGCCGTGGCTTGTTCGGCTTCGTTCCGGGCCGCCTGCATCAACGCATAGCCCAGCTGCACCTGGGCGCTGCTGTTGCCGCGTTCCGCCGCGCGCTCCAGCCACTTCCTGCCTTCGGCTTCATTGCGTCCGATGCCCACGCCATGCGTATAGGCGTAGGAGAGGTTGTACATGGACCAAGCCTCGCCTTGCGCCGCAGCTTTCAGATACCAGGCGAAAGCCATGGCCGGCTCTTTCTCCACGCCCTCGCCGCGCCAGTACATGACGCCCAGATTATTCTGCGCCACGGCCAGACCCAGATACGCCGCCTTGGTATACCAGCCGACAGCCACGCCACTGTCGCGCGGAACGCCTTCGCCGCGCTGGTACATGACGCCCAGATAGTTTTGCGCTTCCGCCGAACCGTTGGCGGCGGCGGTGCGCAGCCAGTGCAGGGCATCGGCGCTGTCGCGCGCCAGACCCGCGCGGCCTTTGGCATAGGCATTCCCCAGCCAGAACTGGGCCGCCGGGAGACCTTGTTCGGCCGCGGCGCGATACCAGCGCAGCGCTTGCGCCGGGTCGGCTGGGGTGCCGCGCCCATATTCCAGCATATGCGCCAGTTCGTACTGCGCGGCGGCCTGGCCTTGCTCGGCCGCTGCGCGCTGGCTTGCCAGCTGTTGGATCAGTACGGGATTTTCCGACGCCGGGCCGATATCCCAGCGGAAGCCCAGCTCGGTCCAGGCGTCGGTGGGCCGGCCTGCCGGCGAGCTGCCGGGCCGGTAGCGGCAGCTGCGGGCACTGGCCAGGGCCAGTTGCCGTTGTTCCTCGTTATTGCCTGGCGCCAGAAACACCGTCTCCAGCAGCAGACCATCGGTGCTGATTTGCACCGCCAGCCGCAATTCGCCATTTTGCGGTTTCTGCATGGGGGCCGGGGTGAGACAGCTGATGTCCAGCGGCGCCGGTTCGGTCGTGCCGGGTGGATTCAGCTTGCTGGCGGCGTGGGCGGGAAGCAGGCTGGCGCTGGCCAGCAGGAGGGCGCACAGAGGGCGCAGGGACAGGCGTTTATGCATTTGCAATGACAACAAGTTACAGAAGCCAGCCACTATATTGTGCAAAAGCAAGAAAATGTACGCACATTGTCACAGTCCGGCTTTTTCCATCCCGGACTGTGGCGCGGACGCGACTTACTGCACCACGCTGGTGCGTTTGCCGCTGATGCTGCGCTGGGCCGGGTTGCCGTAGACGGTGATGCTGCCGGAACCGTTGGTCGAAGCTTGCAGCTTGTCGGACACGGAGGCGACGATGCTGCCCGAGCCATTGCAGGTCAGGTCGGCGATTTCGGCGCGCAGGCCGGACAGGCGGGCGCCGCCCGAGCCGTGCAGGTTGACGTCCAGCGTGCGCACATTGCCGTTGGCGCTGAACGGGCCGGAACCGTGGATGGCCACGCGCAGGTGTTCGCCGCGCACCGTGCCCAGGTCGACCTTGCCGGAACCGTTCATGGTGACGCGCGTGGCGCCGCTGTCCAGGCCTTCGCCGGTCAGGTTGCCGGAGCCGGCGTTGTGGATGTCGAGCTGGTCGACGCGGCCGCGCAAGTCCATGCGGCCGGAGCCGCGCTGGGCCAGGCTCAAGGCGCCGCCGTTCAGGCCATCGATGTGGACGCGCACCGAACCGTTGGTTTCCACCTCGCGCAGTTGCGGTACGGTGTAGCGGATGCGGATCGGGCGCGTGCTGCGCAGGTCGTCGTCGGTCCAGATGCGCAGCACCGGGCCTTTGTCGTCGATGAAGACGCGCGGCAGCAGATTGCTGTCGCCTTCGATCTGCAGCGAGGCCGTCTTGCCGATCTGGATATCGACGTCGAGGTCGATGCGGCGGCGCACGTCGATATCGAGCGCGGCGGCGCCGCTGACCTGGCGGATTTCCTTGGTGATCACGCCATCGCCATTGATGCCCGAACCGGACGCGGGCCAGCTGTACTGGGCATTTTCGGGAACGACAATAACGCAGCCGCCAAGAGAGAGCAGGGCGGCAAAGGCGAGTGGCAAGCGCATGAGGTTTTCCTTTTTCTGGTTGTGGCGTGATTGCAGAATGGAAATTTTAGCGTTTTGCCCAGCTGTCTGCCACGGAATGCGACGAAAGGTCAAAATCGGGGGCTGAACTGCGCGCGGCGTGTCGCGGGCCGCGCGTCTTTCCCGGTCGCCGGCTTAGCCGCGCGGTGGGGCTTGCAGCAGTTGCTGGATGCTGGAAAAGTCCAGCGCGCCCGCGCCGGAACCGCTGTGCAGGGCGTACAGATTGCGCGCCAGCTCACCCAGCGGGATGGCGGCGCGCGCCGCCAGCGCCGCCTCGGCGGCCAGGCCCAGATCCTTCACCATCAGGTCGACGCCGAAGCCGCCCTGGTAGCCGCGCGCGGCCGGCACATTGTCCATCACGCCGGGGTAGGGGTTGTACAGCTCCAGCGCCCAGTTGCGGCCCGAACTCTTGGACATGATGTCCGACAGTACCTTGGGATCGAGGCCGTTGGCCACGCCCAGGGCCAGGGCTTCGGCCGTGCCGGCCATCAGGACGCCCAGCAGCATATTGTTGCAGATCTTGGCGGTCTGGCCGGCGCCATTGGCCCCGGCGTGGAAGATGTTCTTGCCCATCTGCGCCAGCACGGGACGGGCGCGCTCCAGCGCCTCGGCCGCGCCGCCGACGATGAAGGTCAGCGTGCCGGCCGCCGCGCCGGCCGTGCCGCCCGATACTGGCGCATCGATCATGGCCAGGCCGCGTGCGGCGGCCGCCTGCGCCACCTTGACGGCGCTGTGCGGGGCGATGGTGCTGCAGTCGATGACCAGCGCGCCGGCCTCGATCTGCGACAGGATGCCGTCCTGGCCCAGGTACAGGGCTTCCACATGGTGGCTGGCGGGCAGCATGGAAATGACGATTTCCGCGCCTTCGAGCATGGCGCGGGCGCTGCTGGCGGCCAGCGCGCCGGCCTGCGCCAGGCGGCCCACGGCCTCGCGCGACAGGTCGAAGACATGGACGCGGTGGCCGGCCTTGACCAGGTTCAGGGCCATCGGCCCGCCCATATTGCCCAGGCCGATGAATGCAATATTGCTCATGCTTATAGTCTCCTCTATGAATGCTTGATAATGCCGCTTACAGCGGCCGGCCCAGATCGGCCAGCGGATGCGCCGGCCATGCCGGGGCGGTGAAGAAGCCTTCCAGCCAGTCGGCGCTGACCTGTTGCAGCGTGGGCGGCTGCCAGCCCGGCTTGCCGTCCTTGTCGATCAGCAGGGCGCGGATGCCCTCGGCGAAATCGGGCCGTGCCGCGCAGTGCAGGGCGGCGATGTATTCGAGGCGGAACACGTCGGCCAGGGACAGCCCGGCCACACGCTGCTGCAAGGCGTGCGACAGCGCGATGGAGCCGGGCGAACCGGCGCGCAGGGTGGCGATGGCCTTGTTGAACCAGGCATCGTCGCTGGCGTGCTGGCTCAGCGCCGCCACGATCTGCGCCAGGCTGGCCGCGCCGCACAGGCGGTTGATCGCTTCGAAATGCTGCCGCACCGGGCCGGCTTCGGCCAGCGCCGGATCGGCGTGGCGGCGCAGCAGCTGTGTCAGCAGGCGGTCGTTGTCGGCGCGCTGGCCGCTCCAGGGCTGCTCCAGCAGGGTGGCCAGCACGGCGGCCTTGTTTTCCTGTGCGATGCCATGGTCGGCCAGGCCGAGGAAGAGGGCGTCGGCGGCGCGCACCTGGGCGCCGGTCAGCGCCAGGAACAGGCCGGTCTTGCCGGGCATGCGCGACAGCAGCCAGCTGCCGCCCACGTCGGGGAACAGGCCGATCGAGATTTCCGGCATGGCCAGGCGCGATTGCCCGGTCACGACGCGGTGGCTGGCGCCCGCCATCAGGCCGATGCCGCCGCCCATCACGATGCCATGGCCCCAGCACAGTACCGGCTTGGGATAGGTATGGATCTGGTAGTCGAGGCGGTACTCGTGGCGGAAGAAATCGGCCGCATACTGGTTCGCCGCCGCATTGCCATGCTCGGGCGAGGAATGGTGCTGGCGCATCGAGGTGTACAGGTTTTGCAGGTCGCCGCCGGCGCAGAAGGCTTTTTCGCCGGCCGCCTGCAGCAGCACCACGGCGATGCCGTCGTCGTCGGCCCAGACGGTGAGGCGTTCGGTCAATGCGTGCACCATTTCCAGCGAGAGCGAGTTGAGCGACTTCTCCGCGTTCAGCGTGGCGACGCCGAGGCGCTTGCCGCCGCCGGCCGGCAGTTCTTCAAACAGGACGGCTGCGCTCATGCATTGCTCCACTTCGGCGCGCGTTTCTCCAGGAAGGCGCTCACGCCCTCGGCCTGGTCGTAGCTGTCGAACAGATCGACGAAGGCTTCGCGCTCCACCGGCAGCACCTGGGTCAGCGGCGCGCTGCGCGCCCCTTGCAGCAGGCGCTTGCAGGCGACGATGCTGGTCGGGCTTTGCTTGTCGGCCATGCGCGCCAGTTCGAAGGCGCGCGTCAGCGACTGGCCGCTGGCCACCACTTCCTCCACCAGGCCGATACGCAGCGCCGTTTCGGCGTTCACGCGCTCGCCCAGCAGCACCATGCGCTTGGCCCAGCCTTCGCCCACGATCCACGGCAGGTTCTGCGTGCCGCCGGCGCAGGGCAGCAGGCCCACCGTGGCTTCCGGCAGGGCCATCTGGGCCTGGCTTTCGGCGATGCGGATATCGCAGGCCAGCGCGCATTCCAGGCCGCCGCCCATGGCGTAGCCGTTGATGGCGGCGATCGACACGCCGCGGAAGCGCGACAGGGTCTCGAACGCTTCGCCGAAGCGGCGCGCCATCTCGCGCGCCATGGCCTTGTCGCCGTCGGCGAACTGTTTCAGGTCGGCCCCGGCGGAGAAGAATTTCTCGCCCTTGCCGGTCACGATCAGGCTGGTGATGCGCGGGTTGCCGTTCAAGTCCTGCACCAGCCGGGCCAGGGCGGCCAGGCCATCGCGGGTGAAGGTGTTGGCCGGCGGGTTGGCCAGCGTGACAAGGGCGGTGTGGCCCTCGATGGCCAGCTCCAGGTTGGTGTAGTCGCTCAACGAATCTCTCCTGTTGAAGTGGTTGCCAGAAAATGACGCGCCACGATGCTGCGCATGATTTCGTTCGTGCCTTCCAGGATCTGGTGCACGCGCGCGTCGCGCACCAGCCTTTCCAGCGGATATTCGCGGATATAGCCATAGCCGCCGTGGATCTGCAGCGCCTCGTTGCAGACCTGGAAGCCCAGGTCGGTCGCCAGGCGCTTGGCCATGGCGCAGTAGGCGGTGGCGTGGGGCGCCCGCGCATCGAGCTTGGTGGCGGCCAGGCGCACCATCTGGCGCGCGGCCACCAGCTCGGTCAGCATATCGGCCAGCTTGAACTGGATGGCCTGGAAGTCGGCCAGCGCGCGGTTGAACTGCTTGCGCTCCGTGACGTAGCGCTGGGCCGCGTTCAGCGCACCCTGGGCCGCGCCCACCGAGCAGGTGGCGATATTGATGCGGCCGCCATCCAGGCCGCGCATGGCGATCTTGAAGCCTTCGCCTTCCTCGCCCAGCAGGTGGCTGGCCGGCACGCGCACATTGTCGAACGTGACGGAGCGCGTGGGCTGGCTGTTCCAGCCCATCTTCTCCTCCTTGCGGCCGTAGGCGATGCCCGGTGCATCGGCCGGCACGGCAAAGGCGGAAATGCCGGACGCGCCGCTGCCGCCGGTACGCGCCATCACCACCAGCATATCGCTTACGCCGGCGCCGGAGATGAAGGCCTTGGCACCGTTCAGTACATAGCCGTCCAGCACGCGTTCGGCCCGTGTTTTGAGCGAGGCGGCGTCGGAGCCGGCGCCCGGTTCGGTCAGGCAATAGGAACCGAATTTGCGGCCGCTGGTCATCAGCGGCCCCCATTCCCGGCGCAGTGTTTCGCCGCCCCAGGTGCACAGCATCCACGTCGCCATATTGTGGATGGTCAGATAGGCCGTGGTGGACGGGTCGGCAGCCGCCAGTTCCTCGAAAACGATGGTGGCGTCCAGCCGCGACAGGCCCAGGCCGCCCACGTCTTCCGGCGAATAGATGCCGCAAAAGCCCAGCTCGCCGGCCTTGGCCAGCGCCTCGGCCGGAAAGATGGCCTCCGCATCCCACTGCGCCGCGAACGGTGCCAGCTCGCCTTCGGCGAAGGCGCGCGCCGTCTGCTGGAAAGCCAGCTGCTCTTCAGTCAGTTCGAAATCCATGACGCGCCCCCATCACTTGAGCGCGATCGTGGTGTTCACGCCCACCGAGAGCGTGCTGTCGTCGAACCAGCGCTGGGTGATGGTCTTGGTCTGGGTGTAGAAGCTGATCACCTGCTTGCCGTAGGGGCCAAGGTCGCCCAGCTTGGAAGCGCGCGAGCCGGTGAAGGAGAACAGCGGCACCGGCACCGGAATCGGCACATTGATGCCGACCTGGCCGACGTCGATCTCTTCCTGGAATTTGCGGGCGGCGGCGCCGGACTGGGTGAAGATGGCGGTGCCGTTGCCGTTCGGGTTGGCGTTGATCAGTTCAATGGCCTGCTGCAGGCTGTCCGCTTCGGCCAGGCAGAGCACGGGGCCGAAGATTTCCTGGTCGTAGACGCTCATGCCGGGCTTCACGCCGGAGAAGATGGTGGGCGCGATGAAATTGCCTTTTTCGAAGCCGGGCACGCGCGGGTGGCGGCCATCGAGTTCCAGCTTTGCGCCATCGGCCACGCCGCGTTCGATCAGGGTGTTGACGCGGTCGTAGGCCGCGCAGGAAATCACGGGGCCGACATCGGTGCCCGGCTCGGTGCCGGCGTTGACCTTCAGCGTTTTGGCGGTGGCCACCAGTTCGGGAATCCAGTTGCGCGCCTCGCCCACCAGCACGGCCACGGAAACGGCCATGCAGCGCTGGCCTGCCGCGCCGAAGGTGGCGCCCACCAGGCTGTTGATGGTCTGTTCCTTGTTGGCGTCGGGCAGGATGACGGCGTGGTTCTTGGCGCCCATCATGCACTGCACGCGCTTGCCGGCCAGGGTGGCGCGGTTGTAGACGTGGGTGCCGACCTTGGTCGAGCCGACGAAGGAGATGGCCTTGATGTCGGCGTGGTCGCAGATCGCATTCACCACGTCTTCGCCGCCGTGCACCACATTCAGCACGCCGGCCGGCACGCCCGCCTGCAGGGCCAGTTGCACCAGGCGCATCGTCACCATCGGGTCTTGCTCGGAGGGTTTCAGCACGAAGGTATTGCCGCAGGCGATCGCCATGGGGAACATCCACAGCGGAATCATGGCCGGGAAGTTGAACGGGGTGATGCCGGCGCAGACGCCGATGGGCTGCAGCAGGGTGTAGGTATCCACGCCGCCCGCCACATTATTCGCCAGCTCGCCCATCTGCAGATTGCCGATATTGGCCGCATGCTCCACCACTTCCAGGCCGCGGAAGATATCGCCTTCCGCATCGGGCAGGGTCTTGCCCTGTTCGGCGGTGAGGATGGCTGCCAGCTCCTGCATATTCTCGCGGATCAGCTGCTGGTATTTCAGGAAGATGCGGGCGCGCGCGCCGATCGGCGTGCGGCGCCAGGTGAGGAAGGCCTGCTTGGCGCTGGCTACCGCTGCCTCGACTTCCGCCGGCGTAGCGAAGGGCACGCGGGCCAGCACCTGCTGGGTGGCCGGATTGACGACGTCGCGCCATTGCTGGGTGGCGGATTCCACGAATTCGCCATTGATCAGAAGCTTTACGCTGGGAACGGAGTTGTGTGCTGCGGTGGTCATGGTCATCTTCCTCAAATCGGCCCGGCGCACGCGCCGGGGCAAAACGATAAAAGGCACCAGCCGACGCAGGCTCTGTGACGCGCGTTCGGCCGGATGCCGGCGGACGGCGCAGCATTGGATTCAATGCGCACCCGCTTGCGCGCCCACCGCGCACAAACGAGACCTGAAAGCCAAAAGGGGACAGACGTCAACCGGCCATGAGCCGGAGCGCCGCCCGCGCTCATTCGCTTAAGATCATCAGGCCGGTATCCGGGCTCGCAAGACTTGCCGCACCGTCTTCCCAGCCTTGCGGCCAGTGACATGGTTGATGCAGCCACACTTGCTTACCGTTGCGGGGGCAGCAGCGGCTTGGTTTCGTTTTGAAACGCACCGCTTTCCCGTTTAAAGCGGCCCCGGAATGGAGCGGCTCACCTGATGCATGGAAAAATAACATCAATTTACGTTAACGTAAACGTAAATTTCATTGATGGCGGCGGACGTCTGGCTTATGCTTGCCGTTTTATGAAATTTGCAAGCTGGAGGCGCAGGTCAGCTTGCAGGGCATCTGGTCGATACAGGAGGCGGCTGTATGAAGATACTGGTAACGGGAAGCGCGGGCCATCTGGGCGAGGCGCTGATGCGCGTGCTGGGTAAGGCGGGCGCCGACGTGGTGGGGCTGGATATCCTGGCCTCGCCTTACACCCAGCGGCAAGGCTCGGTCGCCGATGCGGCTTTCGTGCGCGATGCCATGCGCGGTGCGGATGCGGTGCTGCATACGGCGACGCTGCATAAGCCGCATGTGGCCACGCATACGTATTCCGACTTCATCGCCACCAATGTGCAGGGCACGTTGAATCTGCTGGAGGCGGCGCGCGAGGCGCGGGTGGGCGCCTTCGTCATGACCAGCAGCACCAGCGTGTTCGGCGCAGCCATGTCGCCCGCGCCCGGCCAGCCGGCCGTTTGGGTGGATGAGACGCTGCAGCCGGTGCCGAAGAATATCTATGGCGTGAGCAAGCTGGCGGCGGAGAACCTGTGCGAGCTGTTCGCGCGCAAACACGGCCTGCTGGTGGTGATCCTGCGCACTTCGCGCTTCTTCCCCGAGGCCGACGACGAGCGCGGCGTACGCGAACGGTATGCGGATGCGAATATCAAGGTCAATGAATTCCTGAACCGCCGCTGCGATATCGAGGATATCGTGGAAGCCCACCGCTGCGCGCTGGAACGCGCGCGCGGCATCGGCTTCGGGCGCTACGTCGTCAGCGCCACCACACCTTTGCAGCGTGCCGATGTGGCGGACTTGCGTGTGGATGCCGCCGTCGTGGTGCGCGCCCGTGTGCCCGCCGTGGCGGACGAATATGCGCGGCGCGGCTGGTCGCTGTTCCCGCAACTGGACCGGGTGTACGACAACAGCCTGGCACGGCACGAACTGGGCTGGCAGCCGCGCCATGACTTCGCCGGCCTGCTGCAAGGTTTGGCGGCGCTGCCGCTGGACGCGGATATCCGCAGCCCGCTGGCGCGGATCATCGGCAGCAAGGGCTATCACGACCAGGTGTTCGCGGACGGACCATACCCTGTCTAGCGGCGCGGGCCAGCAGGCCGCGGGAGCTGCCGGCTGTGCTTCAGCTGTCGCGGTACTGGTCGACCCGTTGCAGCCAGCCCGCATCGAGCTGGTGGCGGCGGTAATAATCTTCCAGGCGCCGGCGGCCGGCCTGGCCCTGGTGCAGGCCGAGGAAGCGCAGCGCATTGCCGGCCAGGAAACGCTTGCTGCGCGCCGTATCCAGGCCGAGGGCGGCGAGCTCCCTGCTGATGGTTTCGGTGTAGCGCTCGTGGTCTTTTTCCTTGCCCAGCATGACCCAGTCGCTGCCGTACATCAGGTGGCGCAGTTGTGGATCGTGGCGGGCGAGGAAGCCGGCCATCTGGCGCCGCACATGCCTGGCCTTGGCGGCGTCGCGGCCCGGTAGCAGTTCGGACAGATAACTCAGATCGGCAAACACGCGATCGTCCGGCCAGGCGGCGCCCAACTGACCGACCATTTCCTCCCAGTCCTCGGCGGGCGGCTGCATCAGGCTATGTTCGAAGCCGCCGAAATGGCCGAGATTCAGGCGCAGGCCGGGATAGGCCTTGAGCACTGGCTGCCAGAAGCGTGGCGCGGCGCGGACGGAGTAGCCGGTGGCCGCGCCATTGCTGTCGGCCGCATGCGCCATGATGGGGACGCCGGCGGCGGCGGCGTAGCGGTAAAGCTGATCCAGCGCATGGTCCAGGTAAAGGGGAAACAGCGGATTCTCGCTGGCCCGTTCCGGATAGCTCAGATTGAAGCGCGAATTCTCGGCGGGCAGGAAGCCCATCGGCGGGTACAGCTTGACGCCGGCGAAGCCCATCTCTTCGATGGCCCAGCGCACCAGGTCCAGCGCCGTGCGGCGCTGGCGTGAGCTGACGTCGATCAGCTGGCGCCACGGGTCGAGCGGCACGAAGCAGTGCAAGGCGGCCGTGGTCTGCAGACGCTGGATGCGTTCCATCACGCGGATCTGGCTTTCCAGGTCGGACTGCGGCTCGTCGTCCAGCCAGAGCGAGAGATCGACCAGGGCCGGCGTGAACAGGGCTTTGGCATTGGGCGGCGTGTAGAGGCCCAGCAGGCGCGCCACGATGTCGCGCCGGTCCAGCAGCAGCGTGGCGCCCCAGCGGATATAGCGCGCGATGACGCCCAGGCCACTGAGCAGGCTGCGCGCGGTGGCGCGGGCTTCGTCCTCGTTGAGGATGCCGGGCAGGCTTTTGTCGCCGCCGGTTTCGGCGCGGATGGCGCGCAGCAGCGCTTTGCGGCCTTCTTCGTCTTCGGGCTGGTCCTGGGGGCGCAGGTTTTTCAGGCCAAGGCTGGGCATGCCGAACACGGCGAGCAGGGCGCGCACCAGCTCATCCTCGATGCGCTGGCCGCTGGCGGCCTTCGTTGCGCCGGCCGCGCCGCTATCGATTTCCTCCAGCTCCACGCGCGCACTCTTGGCGGCGCTGCCGATAAACTCGATCAGCAGGGCGGCCAGCCAGGGAAGCAGGGAGCGCTCCATGGTAGCGAAGACGACCTGCTCCTCGTCGTCATGCAGGGCCACATGCTGGATGAAGCCGCGCACCGGCAGGTCGGCGGCGTTGAAGGCGTGGCAGTGCACATCGACCAGCAGATCGCCCTCCAATAGAGGGGGCGCGCCTTGCTGCAGCGGCAGCGGGCCGCAGGCGGGCAGCCAGGGCAGGGCGGCACCGGCGGCCATCAGGCGCAGCAGATGGCGGCGGCGGGAGCTGAACTGCGGCGTGGGCGCGGGCATATTGTCTCCTTGGGGTGGCGCGGGCGCGGCGCACCAGCTCATGAATATAGCCCGGCTGGCGCGCAAAAACATCACACTTTGCCACCACGCGACACCCGCGCCCCGCGAGCGCGCAAGTGCTGTACAATCGGCCGGAAGGTTGTTCGAACGATCGTGCTTTTTTGCCCGGCTCTACAAAAAAGGAGACAGCATGGACTTGAACTATTCCGCCGAGGATGAGGCTTTCCGCGACCAGGTGCGCGCCTTCCTCGACGCTGAACTGCCGCCCGACCTGCAAGCCAAAGTGCGCCGGCATCTGCGCCTGACGAAAGACGATTATGTGCGCTGGCACCGCATCGCAGCGCGCCAGGGCTGGGCCGCGCCGGCCTGGCCCACCGAATATGGCGGGCCGGGATGGAACGCCACCCAGCGCCATATCTGGGAAGACGAGTGCGCCCGCGCCGGCACGCCGCGCATCCTGCCTTTCGGGGTGAATATGGTGGCGCCGGTGATCATGGCGTTCGGCAGCGCGGAGCAGAAGGCTTACTATCTGCCGCGCATCCTGAGCTGCGAGGACTGGTGGTGCCAGGGCTATTCCGAACCGGGTTCCGGCTCCGACCTGGCTTCGCTGAAAACCACCGCCGTGCGCGAGGGCGACCACTACATCGTCAACGGGCAGAAGACCTGGACCACACTGGGCCAGTACGCCGACATGATCTTCTGTCTGGTGCGCACCGATGCCACGGTGCGCAAGCAGGAAGGCATCTCTTTCCTGCTCATCGATATGCATACGCCGGGCATCACGGTGCGTCCCATCATCATGCTCGACGAAGAGCATGAGGTGAACGAAGTCTTCTTCGACAACGTCAAGGTGCCGGTGCGGAACCTGGTGGGCAAGGAGAACAAGGGCTGGACCTACGCCAAATACCTGCTGGGCCATGAACGCACCGGCATTGCCGCGGTCGGCGTCTCCAAGCGCGAGCTGGCAGCGCTGAAGAAGCTGGCCATGCGCCAGCTCAAGCACGGCAAGCCCCTGCTGGAAGATCCGCTGTTCGCCGCCAAGGTGGCCAATCTGGAGATCGAGCTGATGGCGCTGGAAGTGACGGTGCTGCGCACCATCGCACAGGAAGACCAGGCGCCCGGTCCGCAGGCCTCGCTGCTGAAGGTGCGCGGCTCGGAAATCCAGCAGATGCTGACGGAGCTGATGCTGGAAGCGGCCGGTCCCGCCGCGCTGCCTTTCGATCCGGCCTACCTGGACGGCGAGGCGCCCCATGCGGCGGGCGGCGACGACGCTGCCGCGCCGCTGGCGGGCTACTACTTCAATACCCGCAAGACCACGATCTACGGCGGCTCCAACGAAATTCAGAAGAACATCATCACCCAGATGATTCTGGGCCTGTGAGGGAGGCAGCATGGACTTCAATCTGAAGGAAGAACAGCAGCAGTTCGCCGATGCGCTGCGGCGCTGGACCGAACGCGATTACAGCTTCGAGGCGCGGCGCCGCATCGTCCACTCGCAGGCCGGCGTCTCCGAGCAGGCCTGGGCGGGGCTGGTGGAGCTGGGGATGACGGCCTTGCCGGTGCCGGAGCCGCAGGGTGGTTTCGACGGCAGCGCGGTGGATATGCTGGTGGTGATGCAGGAGCTGGGCCGCGGCCTGGTGGTGGAACCGTATTTCGCCACCGTGCTGGGCGCGCAGTTCCTGAAGCTGGCCGGCGGCCAGCAGCAACGCCTGGAGCAGGTCGCGGCTGGCACGCTGAAACTGGCTTGCGCCTTGGGCGAGCAGCAGGCGCGCCACGACCTGGCCGATATCGCGGTCACGGCGGCCAAGGAGGATGGCGGCTACCGCCTGAGCGGCAGCAAGACGGTGGTGATCCACGGCGCCGAAGCGGGCGCGCTGATCGTCTCGGCGCGCAGCGGGGGCAGCCAGCGCGACCGGCGCGGCATTTCGCTGTTCGTGGTGGCGCCGGATGCGCCGGGCGTGCGCATCAGCGGCTACCGCACCCTGGACGGGCAGCGCGCCGCCACCATCGTCTTCGACAAGGCGCCCGGCGAGCTGCTGGGGCGCGAGGGCGAGGCCTGGGCCGTGCTGGAGGCGGCCACCGATTACGGCGCCACCCTGCTGTGCGCGGAGGCGCTGGGCGCCATGGATGCGATCTTCGCCGCCACCCTGGAGTACCTGAAAACGCGCCAGCAGTTCGGCGCGCCGATCGGCAAGTTCCAGGCTTTGCAGCACCGCATGGCCGATATGTTCATCCATCTGGAGCAGGCCCGCTCGATGGCCATGCTGGCGGCCGTCAAAGTGGCGTCGGACGATGAGGAGGAGCGGCGCCGCATCGTTTCCGCCGCCAAGGCGCGGGTGGGCCAGGCGGCGCGTTTCGTCGGCCAGCAGGCGGTGCAGCTGCATGGCGGCATGGGCGTGACCGACGAGCTGCCGGCGGCGCATCACTTCAAGCGCCTGAGCATGATCGAGCTGACGCTGGGCGATGCGGACCATCATCTGGAGCGCTTTATCGCCCAGCCGGGCTTCCGTCCGGCGGCGGGGGAGTAGCCGATGCGGGTGTTTGCCAATCTGGCGGAAATGCAGGCCCTGGCCGGGCAGGAAGTGGCGGTGTCTGACTGGATCGAGGTGACGCAGGAGCGCATCGACCGCTTTGCCGAGGCCACTGGCGACCATCAGTGGATTCATGTCGATGCCGAACGGGCGGCGCGCGAGTCGCCCTATGGCGCCACCGTGGCCCACGGCTTCCTGACCCTGGCCCTGCTGCCCGCCATGCTGCAGTCTTCGATACGCATGGCAGATGTGAGCATGGGGCTGAACTATGGCTTGAACAAGGTGCGCTTTCCGGCGCCGCTGACGGCGGGCGGCCGGGTGCGCGGCCGCTTCAGCATCCTTTCGGTGGCGCCGCTGGAAGGCGGCGGCGCGCAAGTGGAGTGGGGCGTGAGCATGGAAGCCGTGGAGGGCGGCAAGCCGGTCTGCGTCGCGGAATTCCTGATGCGGCGCTATCCCTGAGAGGCGTCAGAACGAGGAGGCCAGGTAGCGGTTGCGGCCACTGGCCTTGGCCTGGTAGAGCAGGGTGTCGGCCGAGCGTATCAGCAGCTCGGGCGAGGATTCCGGCCCCGGCTTCATGCTGGCCGAGCCCATGCTGACCGTCACATGGTGGCTGACCGACGAAGCGCGGTGCTCGATGTGCAGCGCGGAGACTTCGTCCAGGATGCGGCGCGCCACTTTCTCTGCGCCTTCCTGCTCTTCCTGCGGCAGCAGCAGCACGAATTCCTCGCCGCCGTAGCGCGCCAGCAGGTCGGAGGGGCGCATGGCGCAGCGTTTCATGGCGGCGCTGACCTGCTGCAGGCAGGCGTCGCCGGCCTGGTGGCCATAGGCGTCGTTATACAGCTTGAAATGGTCGATATCCATCAGGATCACCGACAACGAAACATGGGCGCGCATGCAGCGCCGCCATTCGCTGTCGATAGCTTCGTTGAAGCTGCGCCGGTTGGCCACGCCGGTCAGGGCGTCGGTCAGCGTCAGCTCGCGCATGGCGTCGGCCTGGCGTTTGACGGTGAGCTGGGTGCGCACGCGGGCGCGCACCACGGCCACATTGAAAGGCTTGCTGATGAAATCCACCGCGCCCGCTTCCAGGGCGCGCGTTTCGTCTTCGGGGTGGGTGAGTGCGGTGACGAAGATCACCGGAATGTCGCGCGCGCGCGGCGAGGCGCGCAGGGCGGCGCATACCTCGTAGCCGTCCATGCCGGGCATGACCGCGTCCAGCAGGATCAGGTCGGGCTGCTGCTGGTTGGCGATTTCCAGCGCCTTTTCGCCGCTCAGGGCGAACAGCACGTCGTGCTCCTCGCGCAGGGCGTGATGCAGGATCTGGATGTTTTCCATGGCGTCGTCCACCACCAGAATGCGCCCGTTCCTGGCCAGATCGGTCCAGCTCATTGGTTCTCCTTCCGCTTCAGCATTTCCAGCAGCTTTCTTTCGGCGAGCGCGAAATCCAGCGTGTCGATGGCGTTGGCTACGGCGGGCAGATCGTCCACGCCCAGGCGCTCCAGAGCGGGGCGCAGGGCGTTGAATTCGCTCAGCGCCTTCAGATTGTTATTTTGCAGTAAGGATACCAGTTCCGACAGCGCCTGCGGCAGATCGGCGTCCATCGCTGGCGACTCGCCATCCTGCTGCAAGGGCAGGGGCAGGGTGCGCGCGGCGCCGGTGACGATATCGATCGCATCGCTCAGGGAAATCAGCAGCGCATTGAGCTCGGCATCGCGGCCTTCCTCCAGCATCAACTCGGCCAGCGAAGCCAGGCGCGCCACGTCGGAGGCGCCCAGGTTGGCGGCCACGCCGCGCAGACGGTGCAGCACCTGGGTGGCGGCGCGCCGCTCGCTGCGGGCCAGCAGGGCGCGCACCTCGGTCACGGCATCGCCCTGGGAATTTTCGAAGCGTTTCAACAGGCCGACAAAGGCCGGGTAGTTGCCGGCCAGGCGTTTCAGCGCGGCAGCCAGATCGATGCCGGGCAGGCTGGCGGGAATGTCGGCCGCGATGGCCGCCGGCTGCGCCGTCGCCGCGCCCAGACGGGCGGCGGACAAGGGCGCCAGCCGGGTCAGGGTGGCGGTCAGCTCATCCACGTCGATAGGCTTGCCGATGTGGGCGTCCATGCCGGCATCCAGGGCGCGGCTGCGGTCTTCCTCCAGGGTGTTGGCGGTCATGGCGATGATGGGCAGCTGCACCAGGCCCAGGGCGCGGATGGCGATGGTCGCTTCGTAGCCGTTCATGACCGGCATTTGCAGGTCCATCAGCACGGCGTCGCAGCGTGCCGGATCGGATTGCAGCAGCTCGACGGCGAGCTTGCCGTTGGCGGCGATTTCCACGCGTGCACCGGCATGCAGCAAAATATACTGCGCCATTTCCTGGTTGATCTCGTTATCCTCCACCAGCAGCACGCGCATGCCGCTCAGGCGGCCCGCGAGCGGCTGCGGTGGCGGCGGCGCGGGAATGGCGGCCGCGCCGCTGAGGGCGGCCAGGGCCGCCACCTGCATGCGGTGCGGCGTGGCCGGCTTGGACAGGATGGCGTCCAGCCGCAAGCCCTCGGCCAGCAGGGCCAGTTCCTCGCTGCTTTGCTCCGGCGCCATCACCACCACCTTGGGCAGGCGCAGACCTGCCTCGGCGCGCGCCAGCATCAGCACGGTGACGCCGTCCATTTCGGGCATGGCGCTGTCGATCAGCAGCAGGTCGAGGGCGCGCGGCGCCTGCGCCGCCTTGCGCAGCTGGGCCAAGGCGGCCTGGCCGCTGGCGGCGCTCCACACGGTCCAGCCGAAAGCCTCGCCGGCGCGCTGCAGGGCGGCGCGCGAGGCGGCGTTATCGTCCACCAGCAGCACGTGCAGGCCTTGCAGGGCGGGCGGCAGCAGCGGATGCAGCGGCACGTCCGGCGCGCGCTGCATCGGATAGATGAAGCGGAAGGTGGAACCCTGGCCCACCACGCTTTCCACGCCGATGGTGCCGTCCATCAGGTCGGCCAGGCGGCGGCAGATCGCCAGTCCCAGGCCGGTGCCGCCGTATTTGCGGCTGGTGCTGGTGTCGACCTGGGAGAAGGCTTCGAACATGCGCAGCTGGTGCTCGGGGTCGATGCCGATGCCGGTGTCGCGCACCAGGAATTCCAGCGTGATGCCGCTGTCGTCGTCGCTCAGCTTGCGGATGGCCAGCACGATTTCGCCGCGCTCGGTGAACTTGACGGCGTTGCTCATCAGGTTGAGCAGGATTTGCTGCAGGCGCATGGCGTCGCCCACCAGCTCCATCGGCACGTCGGACGCCACGTCGAACACCGCCTCCACGCCCTTGTCCCAGGCCGCGTTGCAGGCCAGTACCGAGGTGCTGCCGAGGATGTGGTCGAGATTGAAGCGGGCGCGCTCCAGCTTGAGCTGGCCGGCTTCGATCTTGGAAAAATCCAGCACGTCGTTGACCACGGCCAGCAGCGCCTGGGTGGCCAGCTGGATCTTGCCGACGTAGCTGCGCTCGCGCCGTTCCAGCGGCGACTCTTCCAGCAGGCGCGCCAGGCCGATGATGGCATTCATCGGCGTGCGGATCTCGTGGCTCATATTGGCCAGGAACTCGCTCTTGGCGCGGCTGCCCGCCTCGGCGCGGTCGCGCTCGTGCATCAGCTGCTGGTTCAGCTCCTGCAGCTGCAGCTCGCGCTGTTTCAATTCCGTGACGTCGGAAGCCAGCACGAAGAAGCCGCGCACCACGCCTTCCTCGTCGAAATCGGGCAGATAGTTGATCCAGACATGCTGGCCGGGGCTGTTGCGCCGCTGCAGCTCGCGCGCGAAGTTCTGCGGCACGCCCTGCAGCGCGGCGGCGACCTGCTCGCGCGTCAGCTCCATCAGGCGCGGCCCCAGCACCTGTTCCATGGTGGCGCCCAGGCACTGGTCCAGCGTCAGGTGGAAGGTTTCCAGGAAACGCCGGTTGGCGAAGCGGCAGCACAGGCCCGCGTCCCAGTAGGCGACCATGGCGGGCAGGTTGTCGGTCACGGTGCGGATGAAGGCATTGCTGCGCGCCAGCCGCAGCGAGGTGCTTTCCAGCGCCGCGTCGGCGCGCTTGCGCTCCGTGATATCGAGCGAGATGCCGAGCAGGTGGGTGGGTTCGCCGTTCTGGTCCAGCAGGGCCACCTTGCGCGTGGTGACATAGCGCACTTCGCCGCCGCTGGCGCTCACCTGTTCGTCCGGCAAATCCATCATCTGGCCCGAGGCCAGCACTTTGCGGTCGGCCTCGCTGAAGGCGCGCGCCTGCTCCGGCGGGAAGACGTCGCTATCGGTCTTGCCGAGGAAGGCCGTGCGCGAACGGCACAGCAGGCGTTCGCCTTCGCGGTTGAGCATTTCGTAGCGCAGGTCGCTGGCGCGCTTGACGAAGATCATGGCCGGGATATTTTCGACCACGGAGCTGAACAGCTGGCGCTGGCGCTGCAGCTCGGCCTCGGTCTGTTTGCTGGCGGTGATGTCGAGCAGCACGCCGGTGATGCCCACCAGTTCGCGCTGGGCGTCGAAGACGGGGAAGTAGCCCGCCATATAGTGGCTGATGCGCTGCGGCGCGGAGGGCGTGACGCCGCTCAATTCGGCGAAGGGAATGGGCTGGGCGCTGTCGAGCACCTGGCGGTACGCCTTGTCGACGGCGGCGCGCAGCGAAGGATCTTCGATCAGCTCATCGAAGCGGTGGCCGAGGTGCGCCTGCACCGGCGCGCCGTTCACCGCCGCCATATAGTCGTTGATCATCACGATGCGCAGGGCCGGATCGACAAAGCTCAGGCCCACCGGCGCCGTGGCGTACAGGTTTTCCAGCAAGGCCTTGGATTGCTGCAGTTCGGCGGTGCGCTCGTCCACCAGGGTCTGCATCTGCTGGCGGTAGCGCAGGATGTCCTCGCTCATCTGGCGCAGCGCGCCGGCCACTTCATCGGCCTCGCGGAAGGCCAGCGGCGGCAGCTCATACGCCTCGCCCGCGGCCATGGCGCGCGCCGGGCCGCTCAGGGCGCGCACCGAGCGGCCGATGCTGCCGCCCACGCCCCAGGCCAGCGCGAAGCCGGCGATCAGCAGCACCAACACCCCGGCCGAGATGAAGGTGATGAACTGCATCAGATCCTGCATCAGATAGTCTTCCGGCACGCCCACGGCCACCGTCCAGCCGCTGTGCTGGGCGCGGCTGAAACTGGCGTAGACCGGCGTGCCTTCCAGGGTATAGGTCTGCATCTGGCCTTCGCTGGCCTGCAGCATCTTCTCGCGCAACTCCTGGCTGGTGGCCTGGCCCACGTAGCGCTCGGCGTCGCGGTTGCGCGCCATGATGACGCCCTTGGGGTCGAGCAGGCCGACGATCACGTAGTCGGGCAGATGCTGCTCCTCCAGCAGCCGCTTGAGACGTTCGGCGCGGTACACCACGCTCAGCGCGAAGGCCGTGCCGCCGTCGCGCAGCACCGGCACGTCGATGGCGAACAGCGGCGGCTGGCCGCGCGCCGCCGCCAGATTGCTCAGGCCGGGCTGGCCATGGGCGAACAGGTAGTGCAGGCGGTTGGCATTGGTATTGGCGTACAGCTCGGGCGCATCGGCCGGGGCGCCGGTATCGGCCAGGATCCTGCCGTCGGCCCGGCTCAGGAGGATGCGGGCGCCGGGAAAGTCGGGCAGCAGCAAATGCGCGGCCTGGCTGCTGAAGGCGGTGAAATCGTTGTTCTGCAGGCTGGGCGAGGAGGCCAGGGCACGCGCTGCACTCTGGCCGGTTTGCAGGTCGCGGTCCACGGCGGCGGCCAAGGCGCGCGCCATGCGCTGGGCATTGCCGACCACCTGGCTGCGCTCAAGATGGTAAAAATGCAAGACCAGCAGGCCCAGTCCAACCAGGGCTGGCAGTATGCAAGCGAGTACCAGCAGCGTGATCTGCGAACGGATCGAGGGTAGGGGCTCGCTGGTTTCTGCGCTCACTCTGCTGGGCCTCCGGCACTATGGTGAAAGGATGATAGCCCAGAGCGGCGCGAAAACGGTAGTATTTTGCCCTGCCGAGCGTTGCCTGCTGCGCGCATGCAAAAAATATTTGCCGGACGTGTCGATTTTCCCGCGGCTGGGCCGTCGTGGGGATAGCAAGGCCGGCAACGGCGTTTTTCCACCCCCCGAACATAGGAGACAAGAATGAGCGATAGCGATCAAGTCAAAGGCCCAGCCTCGTATTTCCCCTCGATCGAGAAGAAGTACGGCCAGCCGATCGCACACTGGCTGGCGCTGCTGGCCGGCCGCGCCGGCATGAAGCATATGGAACTGGTGAACTGGCTGAAGGCCGAGCATGGCCTGGGCCACGGCCACGCGAATGCGCTGGTGGCCCATCACCTGGCGGGCAAGAAAGCCTAAGCCGCCCGGCGCCGGCCGGGCGGTGCGCGTTCAGCTGTAGCGCGCCAGTTCCAGCTTGGCGATGGCGTTGCGGTGCACCTCGTCCGGGCCGTCGGCCAGGCGCAGGGTGCGGTTCAGCGCAAACTGGCAGGCCAGCGGGAAGTCTTCGGACACGCCGGCCGCGCCATAAGCCTGGATGGCCCAGTCAAGCACCTGCTGCGCCACGTTCGGCGCCAGCACCTTGATCATGGCGATTTCTGCCTGCGCCACCTTGTTGCCCACCGTGTCCATCATATACGCCGCTTTCAGCGTCAGCAGGCGGGCCGTGTCGATGCGGATGCGCGCTTCGGCGATGCGTTCGCGCCACACGCCCTGTTCCGACAGGCGGCGGCCGAAAGCCACGCGCGCCTGCAGGCGGCGGCACATCAGCTCCAGCGCGCGTTCGGCCACGCCGATGGCGCGCATGCAGTGGTGGATGCGGCCCGGGCCGAGGCGGCCCTGGGCGATTTCGAAGCCGCGGCCTTCGCCCAGCAGGATGCTGGCGGCCGGCACGCGCACATCCTCGAACAGGATTTCGCAGTGGCCATGCGGCGCGTCGTCGTAGCCGAACACCGGCAGCGGACGCACGATGGTGATGCCCGGCGTATCGGCCGGCACCAGGATCATGGACTGCTGCTGGTGGCGCGGCGCGTCGAAGTCGGTCTTGCCCATGGCGATGAAGACCTTGCAGCGCGGGTCGCCCGCGCCGGAAATCCACCATTTGCGGCCGTTGATCACATAGTCGCCGCCATCGCGCTCGATGCGGGTTTCGATATTGGTGGCGTCGGAGGAGGCCACGCCGGGCTCGGTCATGGCGAAGGCCGAACGGATCTCGCCGCGCAGCAGCGGTTCCAGCCACTGCTGCTTCTGCGCTTCCGTGCCGTAGCGTTCCAGCGTTTCCATATTGCCGGTATCGGGCGCCGAGCTGTTGAACACTTCCGGAGCCCAGCCCACGCGGCCCATGATTTCGCATAGCGGCGCGTAGTCCAGATTGGACAGGCTGTCCGGCGCGCGCGCCGATTTGGGCAGGAAAAGATTCCACAAGCCCTGTTCGCGCGCCAGGGGCTTGAGCCGCTCGATGATTTCGGTGGGAATCCAGCGGTTGCCTTGTTCGCGTCCGTTGCGCTCCACTTCCTGGTAAAACGCCTGCTCGTTCGGATAGATATGCTGGTCCATGAAGGCCAGCAGCTTGGTCTGCAATTGCTTGCAGCGTTCTGAATAGTCGAAATCCATGCTTTCCCCTTAAACGACTGTTTTGCCGCTGGCGTAAGACCAGCCCAATTCCGCCATCGGCCGTGCCATCCTGCCCGATTCCAGGGCTTGCGCGCTGGCCGCCGTGCCGTCCACATAGCGCTTCATGATGCCTTGCATGATGCTGGCCAGGCGGAACATATTGAAGGCGAGGTAGAAATTGAAGTCCTGCAGGCGGATGGTCCTGCCGGTGCGGGCTGCATATTTTTCGATGTATTCCTGCTGCGAGGGGATGCCCAGCGCCTGCAGGTCCAGACCGGCGATGCCGCGGAACTGGCCGGGCTGGATGTGCCAGCTCATGCAGTGATACGAAAAATCGGCGAAGGGATGGCCCAGCGTGGACAGTTCCCAGTCCAGCACCGCCAGGATGCGCGGTTCGGTGGGATGGAAGATCAGGTTGTCGAGGCGGTAGTCGCCGTGCACGATGGCCGTGTCGTCGCCGGGCGGAATATGCGCCGGCAGCCAGGCGATCAGCTGGTCCATCGCTTCGATGGTCTCGGTCTGCGAGGCCAGATACTGCTTGGTCCAGCGCTCGATCTGGCGCTGGAAGTAGTTGCCCGGCTTGCCGTAGTCGCCCAGGCCGATGGCCTGGTAGTCGATGCTGTGCAGCTGGGCGATCACGCGGTTCTGCTCATCGTAGATGGCTGCGCGTTCGGCCGGCGTCATGCCGGGCAGGGCCTGGTCCCACAGCACGCGCCCTTCGACGAACTCCATCACGTAGAAGGCGCGGCCGATCACCGCCTCGTCGGTGCATAGCAGGTATTGGCGGGCGGCCGGGAAGCCGGCCTTGTGCAGCGCGTCCATCACCCGGTATTCGCGGTCGATGGCGTGCGCCGAGGGCAGCAGCTTGGCGGCGGGGGCGGGCTTGGTGCGCAGCACATAATGCCGGCCGCCGATGCTTAACTTGAAAGTGGGATTGGATTGTCCGCCCTTGAACTGCGCGACCTGCAGCTCGCCTGGCGGATAGTCTGCGATATGCTGGCGCAGATGCGCGTCCAGCGCCGCCACGTCGAACTTGTGGCGCTCGGATACAGCCTTGGTGCCCATGAACTCTTCGAACATAGAATCTCCTGTTATGCGGCTGCAGGCAATTCTAGCTCAGAAAAAGAACGCGTGTGCTATTTATTTTGCTGCGAAAGCTGGCGCGATTTTTGGTACTGTTCCAGCAGCTGTTCCATCGTGGTGCTGCGCTTGGCCGTTTGCAGCGGGGCGGGCGGCGAGTAGTTGGCGAAGCGCAGCACCCAATCCTGTTCGGCCGCGCCGACGTCGAGCGCGTTGATGCAGCCGGCCGTCTGCGCCAAGTTGCCGAGGAAGAGGCGCTGGCCGGTCAAGGCGTAGGAGAGGATGGCGCGGTTGACGCCACCGTGCAGCACCAGCAGCACCGTGTCCCAGCCGGCGTCGTCGCGCAGGCGGCGCAGGGCGGGGTGGACGCGGTCCATCAGTTCGCCCACGCTTTCGCCGCCGAGGAACTGGCGCTCTTCCGCCACCACGCCGTCGAAAGCGCCGGTGAATGCCTCATGCAGCTGCGCGTCGGGGATGCTGGACAGGCGCCCGCCGCGGATTTCGGCCAGTTCCGGCCACGCTTCAATCGTAATCTGCTGTCCCGTTTCGGCCAGCACGCGCTGCGCCGTTTCCACCGTGCGCGGCAGGCCGGAGACGATGACGCGGTCGAAGCGCAGCTGCTGGGCGGCGAAGGCTTGGCCGGCGGCCGTGGCTTGCAGGCGGCCCGCGTCGTTCAGCGGCACGCTCTCGGGCAGGAAGGGTTTGCCGGCGGCGTCGAAGTAGGTCACGCTGCCATGCCGCATCAGATAGACGCGGCGGCGCTGCTGGAGTGGATGGCTCATGGCTCAGAAGAAAACGGCGGTGCGGGTGATGATGCTGCCGTTATTGGTATACGGGTTGGTGGCGCGCACCGAGCCGCTGTCGAATTTGCCGTCGTCGAGTTTGGCGTCGATCTGCTCGGAGAAGCTGTCGGGCAGATTGTCGAAGCGGATGCCGTTGCCGCCGCGGCCGCCCACCACATCGTTATAGATGTAGACGGCGCCGCCCTGGGCGCTGGTCATGAAGTCGCTGCTGCCGTTGAAGGCGCCGGTGATGAAGCCGCCCAGCGCCAGGTGCTGGGGCGCGAGCTGGTACTCGGTGATCTGGCCATCGCCATTGCCGTTGCCGGAGGCGCCCGGCACGTGCTGCATGGCCTGGATATCGTCGCCGGGCAGGGCGCGGAATTTGTCCTGATAGGCGTTGACGGCCGCCTGCAGCGAGTTCGATTGCTGGATCACGTTCTTGACCTTGGCGCTGTCGATCAGGCCCTGGCCTTTCAGCACGCCGCCCAGCAGCAGGCCGATGATGACGAGGACGATGGCGATTTCCACCAGCGTGAAACCGCTCTGGCGGCGCGCTTGTAAAACCGGACGGGGATGGGGCATGGCGTTTCCTTTCATTTCAACCTATCTTACAAGCCCGGCGCCGGGCCTGTCCACACCGGGGACGGAAGCGCGCTGCTGCAGCGCTTCCAGGCGGCCGGCCAGGAAGCGCGCCTCGCCGGGATCGGTGATCTGGCCGCTGGAGAGCAGGGCGCCAATCAGCTTGCGCGCGCTGTCCAGCTCATTCATATCCTCCAGCACGAACACTTCCAGCTCGCGCGCCCAGTCCGGCGCCTGCGTGGCTTGCGTGCGGATAGCCGCCGCGTAGCGCCGCGCCAGCGGCAGGTCGTGCAGGTGGTGGTGCGCCACCAGCGCGGCGTGGGCCAGCCAGGGCCAGCGCCGCTGCGGGTCGCGCAGGAATTCGCGGTAGACCAGGTCGAGCATTTGGCGGCTGCGCGCCGCGTCGTTGACGGCGCTGTACACCTGGCTGGCGGCCAGTAGCGGATACTGGCCGCGCGGATCGAGATCGAGGGCGCGTTCCAGCCAGCCGGCCAGCCGGCCGTAATCCAGCGCGCGCCAGGACAGATTCTGGCCGGGCTGGTCGTCGAAGCTTTGCAGGTGGAGCATCAGCAGCTTGGACAGGGCCAGCGGTTCACCCAGACTGGCCAGGCGCAAACCGGCCAGCGGCATCGGCGGCGGCAGGGTGGGCACGGTCTGCACGCCTTGCCCGATGCCGAAGGGCTGCATGGTGTGCCAGGCCAGTTGCGCCGCCAGCGCGCCGGCCAGCAGCAGCTGCAGCGGCAAGGGCGCGGCGCGGCGGCGCGGCCTGGCCGCTGCAGTGGGATGCGCGCCGCCGTCCATCAGAATTCCTTGCGATACAGGTCGAACAGCGCGGCGGCGGCCAGCAGCAGCAGGTAGATGGCGGTCTGGCCCAGCACCAGCGCCAGTTGCAGCCAGCCGCCGTCGTGATAGACCAGCCACTCGCTGCGCGTGAAGCGGCCCAGCGCCGGCAGCACAAAGGCCAGCAAGTCCATGCCGGCGGCGATGGCGCGCTGTCCGGCATCGGCCGCGCCGCTGTGCTGGCCGATCAGTTGCAAGGCCGCCACGCTGCGCGCCAGCAGATAAAACCCCAGCGTGGCGGCCAGCGCGGGCAGCACGTGGTTCAGGGTGAACATGCAGAGCAGCGCAAAGCCGGCCACCAGCCACAGTTCGCACAGCAGCGATGCGCACCACAGCGCGGCCTGGGCCGGCGGCGCGAAGAACAGTCCGAACGCGCCGAACAGCAGCGCCGGCAACAGCGCCAGCAGGCAGAAGCCGCCCAGTTTGCCGAGCAGGTAGGCGGCGCGCGGCAGGGGCAGGGCCAGCAGCAGCTCGCTGCCCTTGTCGTGCGCCTCGCGCGCCATGCTGGTGACGACGAAGGTGGCGATCAGGAAGACGGCGCTCAGGCGCAGCAGGGCCGCCAGCAGCGCGGCCTGGATCTGGCGGCTCTCGGTCAGCGCCACCGCATGCAGGAAGCCGCTCAGGCCGAGCGCCGCCAGCGCGAGCACGGCCAGCACCCACAGCAGGCGGTTGCGCAGCGCTTCCAGCAGCGTGTAGCGGGCGATGGTCAGGATGGGCGCAAGCATGGCTCAGGGCAGGCGCTGGGCGGCGACCATGCGGTTGTACAGGATGTTGGGCGAGACCCAGACCACGATGTCGTCATACGCGCCGCCGGCGGCGCTGGCGTTGTCGCTGGCGCCGCGCGTGATGAAGGCGGTGCCTGATGGATTCTGGTTGGCTTTCTCGTCCACGTTGCCGCTGCCCGCATCGGCGGCGCGCACGCCTTGCTCGCTGAAGCCGCCGTAGCCGTTCTTGCCATGCGAAAGGACCACGGCGGGGATATCGTTGACGCCGGTGGCCGCCACCAGGTTGCCGCCCGCGTCGCGCGTGGCGATGGTGATGTCGCGCGGCGTCTGCAGGCGGAACGGCGCGGCGCTGTCGCTGAAAGCCGGCGTCACGCTGTAGCGGAACAGGTGGCCCCAGCTATCGAGCTTGGGCAGGCCGAGCGTGGCCCAGGGCAGGAAACCCTGGCGGCGTTCGCCGGTGCAGCGGCTGCCATCGCGGTCTTCCAGGCCGTTGGCGGCGGAAATCGCGGGACAGGGCAGGTAGCCGTTGCGCAGCGCGAAACCGAGCAGGGCTTCGCGCGCCTCCTCCAGCGTCTTTTGCGTATCGGCCGTGCGTCGCTGTTCCAGCTGGCTGCTCAGCGGCGCCAGCAGGCCGCCCACCATCAGGCCTACGATCACCAGCACGATGGCCATTTCGACCAGGGTGAAACCTGCGTTCTTCGTCTTCATCATGCTAGGGCAGGACGCGTGCCGCTGCCATCCTTTCATACAGTGTTGGCAGCGGCAGCGGCAGCAGCAGGTCGTCGAAGACGCCGCCGGGAGCCGCCGGATTGTCGCTGGCGGCGCGCTGCATGAAGCTCAGCACGGCGCCGTCGTTGCCTTGTTCATCCACATTGTCCCGCGTGCCGTTGGCCTGCGCCACGCCGGCCACGCTGGTGCCGAGATTATTCCGCCCCTGCGAGAACACCACGGCCGGCGCGCATTGCGCATACAGCAGGCAGACGTCCTGGCCGACCGCGTACAAAGGATTGCCATGGCCGTCGCGCGTCAGCACGCGCTTGGTGGCGACGGCCGAAATGCGCAGCAGCGGCGCGCGCGTGTATTCCGGCGTCACGCTGTAGCGCAGCACCTTGCCCCAGCTGTCGGCGCCTTCCACGCCCAGCGCCACCCAGGGCAGGAAGCCGCTGCAGGCGGCTTCGCTGTCGCAGGGCTCGGTGCTTTCGCGGCCATCGGTGGCCGAGACGGCGGGGCGCGGCAGGCGGCCATGGCGGGCGGCGAAACCGATCAGCGCATCCGAAGCCTGTGCCAGCCGTGCCTGGGTGCGGCGTTCGCGCAGCGCTTCCAGATTCTGCTTGCCGAAGACGCTGATCAGCAAAGTCGCCGCGCCCAGGCCGGCCACAGCCAGCAGCAGGAGCAGCGCCGCGCCGGCCTGGCGCGCCGGCCGCCAGGGCACGCGTCGCTCGGTGGCTGGCGGAGGCATGCTGTCAGCGCGGGCGCCATGCCGCGCGGCCAGGGCGCCCGCGCGCCGGCCCGGGCGCTCAGCGGCCGGCTTCGTGCACGCTGCCATCGGCCGGATTGAAACTTTGCCCCGGTTTCAGCTTGACGCTGCCGCCCGTGGGCAGGGGAACGGACAGCGCGCCGCCTTTCGCGCGTGCCGCCGGGCTTTCCAACGGCACGTTATTGACCCAGACCACCGATTTGCCGCCGCTGCGCCGGATCACGCCATTCAGCTGTACCGGTTCGGCCGGCGCCGGCGGCGCGGCTTCGCTGGCAGCCGCCGGCGCGGGAGCCGGTGCGGGCGGCACAAAGCCGGCTGACATGCCGGGCATGCCCGCAGTTCCAAGCGGCGTGCTGCTGCGCTGGGCATCGAGCTGCACGCGCTCTTCCAGCGTGGTGAACAAGCGGCCGATGTTGGGCGCCGCAGCCTGGGCCAGCAGCGGGCCGCAGCACAGATTCAGGCCGATCGCCAGCAGCATGCGTTTCATGGCGCGCTCCCGGCCGGCGCGGCGGCGGAACCCAGCACGGCGAGCGCGGGCCGTTTGCCGCCGCCGGGCAATGGCACGGACGGCGCCGCAGGCTGGGGCGTCAAGGTCAGCCAGTTCAGCGTGCAGTCGCCGCTCAGCGCGGGCGACTGCACGCCTGGCGTGGCGGTGGCGGTGCGGCGCAAGCTGCAATCCTGCACCGCGAAATAGCTGCGCTGGCGCAGGTCGGCGAGGAAATTGAACAGGTCCATCTCGTGCAGCAGGTCCATATGCAGCTTCATGCGGCTGCCGCGCAGCTGGTAGTCGCCGGTGGGCAGGGGCTGCTCCAGCCGGTAGGGCTGCTGCGGGTCGATCTGGTAGGTGAGCGGCAGCAGGCGGCGCTGCTCCTGGATCTGGCGGATGCTTTCCACCCAGTCCAGACGGCGCTCTTCGCCCGCCAGGCCCTTGCGCCGCAGTTCGAGGAAGGCCGGCTGGAAGCGGCGGATCTCCTCCTTCTCCGTCTCGGCATAGGTCAGGCGCGAATGGGCATCGTTGCGGGCGCGCTGGGCACGCGCTTCCACCTCCAGCGCATCCTGCTTATACCAGTAGCTGAGGGCGACGGCCGCCACCGCCACGCCGGCGGTGGCGGTGAAAGTCAGCGCGGCCTTGCGGATGCGGGCGAAGCCGCTAAGCCAGAAGGGCAGCGGCACGCCGGCATCGGGGTTCTTCTTGCTTGGCTGGACGTTCATGGGTTCCACACCAGGTTCAGGGTAAATTTCGCGCGGTCTTCCACGGTATTGCCGCTGCTGCCCGCGCGCCCGCTCAGCTTCACATTGGAGCGTACGTCGAAAGGCAGACTGCCGATTTGCACCGCCATGCGCGGCGTGCGCGCCAGCGCCTGGGCAAAGCCGTTCATGCTGTCGAGCACTGCGCGGTAATCGTCCTGCTGCACCAGTACTTCGGCTTCCAGCCGCAGGGTCTGCGGCGGACGGCGCGGAATGCCCAGCAGCAGGGCGGGCATGGGCGCGACCGCCTGCGCCGAGGCGTCGGCGCCGAAGCCGGGCATGGCGGCCGCACCGGCCGTGGCCGCGCTGTCCGTCTGCGCAGGCAGGCCCGCCACCTGGACCTGCCAGTCCAGCTGCGTCAGGCGGATCTGCGGCGACTGCTCCAGCGCCGCGCTGACCAGCTGCAGCATGGCTTCCGGTGCCGGCCCCTGCTCGGCCAGCATTTTTTCGATGCTGACCGCCGCCTTCATATTGACGGTGCGCGCGGCTATCGGCGGCATGGTGGACATGCTGGCCTGGTAGGCGCTTTCCTTGCGTGCCGCTTCCGCGCGCAGCTCCGCGGCATGGCTTTCGGCCGTGCCGTAACTGATCAGGTTGGCCACCGTCCAAATGAGGCCCGCCACGCCGATCACGGCGCTCGACGCATACAGCGAGATGCGCGCCCGCCACAACTGGAAGTGGCGGCGTACCTCGCCCCGGCTGTAGTGGCCGGGCTGGCGCGCCCGTGCCAGTCGCGCCAGCAGCAAGCCATCGGCCAGCGGCGCGGCGGGATCGGCACCGAACTGCGGCGCCACTTCTTCCAGCGGCAGGAAGTTGAACGCCGTTTCCGGGCCATCCTGGCACAGCGCCGCCAGCGCCGCAATCTGCGCGGCGGGCGCGAGGATCGCCGTGTGCAGCACGTCACCGCGCCCGATCAGGCGCACGCTGGTGAGAAATTGCTGGGCGCGGGCCGTTTCCGCCGCCACCCCGCTGGCCAGGTGTTCGCCGCCGACGGCGGGCGTCAGGCGCGAGAATTTCAGCGCCCCATTGCGGAAATAGCTTTGCCGCAGGCCCGCCGGCTGCGGCGTGACCAGCAGCAGATGTTCGTGTTCCGGCAGCAGGCGCTGTACCAGTTCGCTGCTGAGCAGGGCCGCCGAATAGATGCCGGCCAGCGGCGTGGCCGCTGCTTCCATCGCTTCCAGCCACGGCGCCAGCAGGGCGGGATTGGTCAGTGCCGACAACAGCACCTGGTCGTCGCGCCGGCCATCGGCGGCGCGGCCCAGAATGGTGGCGCGGCGGTAGGGTGTTTCACGGTAGAGCTGGGACAGGCGGCGTTCGCGCAGATTGCGCCCCGCCTTGCCGCCCACGTGGGGCAGTTGCTGGACCTGGAAATCCTCTTCCACCAGGTCGGCCAGCAGCCAGGCCGGCGTCTGGCCCTGCTGTTCCAGCCAGGCGGCGAAGGCTTGCAGGCCGGCGGCATCGGCGGCGAAGAAGCTGCTGTCCGTCGTGGCGCCGCGCTGGCACAGGCTGGCCCAAAGGCCTTCGCTGCTGAGATAAAAAAGCTGTTTGCGCAACATGGTCAGATCCTGATATTGCTGATCGTGTCGTAAATCGGCCCGAGCACGGACAGCATGATCCAGCCCAGCAGCAGGCCCAGGATCACCGTCATGGCCGGCTCGATCATGGCCTGCACCTTCTCGATCTGCTCCTTCACTTCGCGGTTATAGAAGTAGCTGACATTGCGCAGCGCCCCGTCCAGCGCGCCCGTGGCCTCGCCCACCTTGAGCATGCGCACCACCAGCGGCGGGAAGATGCCGGTGCTCTGGAAGGCTTGCGTCACGCTCTGGCCATCGGAGATCTGCTGGCCCGCGCGGCGCAGGGCGGCCGCCACCACGCGGTTGCCGGCAATGCCTTCGGACAGGCGGATGCATTCCAGGATGGTGATGCCGGAGGCATACATCAGCGCGAAGAAGGTGGCGAAGCGCGCCAGGATGATCTTGTGCAGCACCGGCCCAATCAGCCAGACGCGCAGCTTGAAGGCGTCGGCCGCATGGCGCGCGGCCTCGCTGCGGCGCAGCCAGTAGCGCAGGCCGAACCAGGCCAGCAGCGGCGCGGCCAGCAGCAGATACCAGTAGGCGATGAAGACATTCGAGACCGCGATCAGCACCCGCGTATGCAGCGGCAGCTCGCCGCCCTGGTTCTTGATGAAGGACGTCAGCTGCGGCACCAGGTAGATCATCAGGAAGAAGGTCACGGCGATGACCACGGCCGCCACCACGGCGGGATAGGTTGCCATCTTCTTGGTCTGCGCCGCCAGCTCGTCCTGCCAGCGCAGGCTGTCGGCCAGGTTGCGGAATACTTCATTGACCTTGCCGCTCGCTTCGCCGGCGCGTACCAGGCTGGTGAAGGTAAGGTCGAACACTTCCGGATAGGCGGCCAGCGCATCGGACAGCTGCAGACCGCCCTCGATGCTTTCGATCAGGTCGGTGATGATCTCGCGGAAGCGCGCGTGGTCCATGCTGTCGCGCAGATCGGCCAGGCCTTCCAGGATCGGCACGCCGGCATTCGCCATCTGCTCCATATGGAAGCAGAAGTTGATCAAATCGCTGCGCCGCACCGGCTTGCGGCCCACGGCCACCACCTTTTGCCGGCTTTCGCGGCAATCGATCAGGTCCAGCTGCATGCGGCCCAGGCGCAGTTCCAGGTCCGGCACGTTGAGCGCGTCCATATTGCCCGGCACGACCTGGCCGGCGGCATCCATGGCGCGGTAGATAAATTGCGGCATCAGCTCAACCTGTCCGTCAGATCGACCACGCGCGAAACTTCTTCCAGCGTGGTCACGCCTTCCAGCACGCGGCGCATGCCGTCGTCGACCAGGGTGCGGAAACCGGCCGCGCTGGCGGCGGCGCGCAGTTCGCGGTTGCTGGCGCGGCGCGCCACCAGCTCGTCGAGTTCGCCGTTCATCTTCAGCAGTTCCATGATGGCCAGGCGGCCCTTGTAGCCCTGGTGCGCGCAGCGTTCGCAGCCCACGGCGCGGTAAATGGTGGCGGGCGGCTGCTCCTCGTCCAGTCCCAGCAGGCGGCGCTCGATGTCGTCGGCCTGCAGCGGTTCGCGGCAGTGCAGGCACAGCTTGCGCACCAGGCGCTGTGCGATCACGCCGATGATATTGCCGGCCATGATGTCGGGCAGCACGCCGATATCGAGCAGGCGCGACACGGAGCCGACGGCCGAATTGGTGTGCAGGGTGGAATACACCTGGTGGCCGGTCATGGCGGCGGCAAAAGCCATATCGGCCGTTTCCTTGTCGCGGATTTCGCCTACCAGGATCACGTCCGGGTCTTGCCGCATCATGGAGCGGATGCCGTCGGCGAAGCCCAGCTTGGCCGATTCGTTGACCGAGGTCTGGCGGATCATCGACATCGGGTATTCGACCGGATCTTCCAGCGTCATGATGTTGACGCTTTCGGTATTGATATGGTTCAGGATCGAATACAGGGTGGTGGTCTTGCCGCTGCCGGTGGGACCGGTGACCAGGATCAGGCCATCGGGACGGGCGATCATCAGTTTCAGCAACTGCAGTTCGGCCTCGGCCAGGCCCAGGCCGTCCAGCGGCACAATGCCTTTCTGCCGGTCCAGCACGCGCAGCACGAAATTCTCGCCGTGCGTGGTGGGCTGGGCGCTGGAGCGGAAGTCGATCTGGCGGCCGGAGAATTTGATGCTGATGCGGCCGTCCTGCGGCGCGCGCGTCTCGGCGATATTCATATTGCTCATCACCTTCAGGCGCACCACCATGGCCGGCCAGTAGGATTTGTGCAGGCTGCGGATCTGGCGCAGGATGCCATCGATGCGGTAGCGGATGCGCAGGAAGCTCTGTTCCGGCTCGAAGTGGATGTCGGACGCGCCGTTCTGCACCGCGTCGGCCAGCAGGGCGTCGATCAGGCGCACCATGGGCTGGCTGTACTCGTCCGAGGTGGAGCTCATACTCTGGTAATTGACCTCGCCCGTTTCGATCTCGTGCAGGATGCCGTCGATCGACAGCTCGAAGCCGTAGTACTGGTCGATGGCGCGCGCGATGTCCGATTCGTTCACCAGCAGCGGCGTGATCGTGATGCCCTTGACCAGCATGGCGCTGATCTGGTCCAGCGCCACGATATTGCTGGTGTCCGACATGGCCAGGATCAGGTTGTCGCTGTGGCGCTCGTAGACGATGGGGAAGACGCGGTAGCGCTTTGCCACGTCCTTGGGAATCAGCTGGAGCGCGATGGCGTCGACCACCAGGCTGTTCAGGTCGGCGGCCGGGGTTTTCAGGTTTTCGCTGAGCGCTTCGCGCACCGTGGCCTCGGTCACGAAACCGAGCGTGATGAGCAGCTTGCCCAGCGGCTCATTGCTGCGTTTCTGCTCGATCAGCGCGATGCGCAACTGGTCTTCGCTGATCACGCCTTTCTGGATCAGCAGCTTGCCCAGCGGGAGTTTTGCTTGTTCTGCCATGTATCGTTAGGTTCAGCGCGCGGTGGCGGCCAGTTCCTGCATGCGGCGGCGCACGGCCGCCTGGTCGAAGCTGGCGCGCGTGGACTGGGCCAGCGCCAGGGCGCGTTCGTAATAGCTGGCAGCCAGCTTGCCCTGGTTCAGGCGGTCCAGCCCGATTGCCAGGTTGAAGGCGTAATCGGGATTGGACGGCGCCCCGGTGTACGCGCGGAAGAAGGCTTGCTGCGCCTCCGGCCAGCGGCCCTGGCGCGCATACAGATTGCCGAGCGCGAAGTGTACCGGCGCCGAATCCGGCGCGCGCTGCAGGATGGTTTTCAAACGGCTCTCGGTCTGTCCCGCATCGCCGCCGCGCAGGCTGCTCAGGCTGGCCAAGGCTTCGCCGTCGTTGGGATCGAGTTCCAGCAGGCGCAGATAGGCGGCGCTGGCCTGGGCCGGACGCTGCTCGCGCAGGGCCACGGCGGCGCTGCCGAGCAGGGCGTCGCGGTTGTTCGGGTCTTGCTGCAGCGCCTGGGCATACTGCTGGCCCGCGCCCGCCATATCGCCCGCCTGGAAGCTTTGGTAAGCCGCCTGGATGGCGGGCGGCACTTGCTGGGCCGCGCTATTGCGCACGATGCGCAGCTCGCCGCTGTCGCCCATCGGCGTCAATGCGCTGGCGCCGCTTTGGCCGGTGGCCGCAGCGGCAGCAGTGGGCTGGGATGGATTGCCGCTGGCGGGTGTGGGCGGCAGCCCCTGCGCCTGCCGGCGTGCTTCCGCGCGCTCGCGCGCCAGGCGGGCAGCCAGCTCGGCAGCTTCGCGCTCGGTGGCGGCGCGGATCGCGGCCTGCGCTTCTTCTTGCGACATTTTTTGCTCCACCGGCGCCGGTTGCGCGGCGGTGCCGGCTGGCGCGCCTGGCTGGGCCGAGGCGCCTGCCGGTGTGCTGCTGTCGGCTCCGGGCGAGGCGGCGCCGGCATCGCCAACGGGCGGCGCGGGCACGACGACAGCCGTCTGCGGCACCCCGCCTTGACCCGGCATCGCCACCATGGGCAGCGCCGCGCCGGGGCGCGCGGTCAGGGCGCGCCAGTACATCAGGCCGAAGACGATCAGGATCAGGGCCAGAATGCCGCCCAGGATGCCCAGTCGCAGATGGGCCGGATCGATGCGTCCCGCCGCCTTGTCCTGGCCGCGCTGGCGCCCCGCTTGCTGCGCGCCAGCGCGGCCGGATGCCGCATAAGCGGATTGCTGGCCCGCCTGCGTGCGCGGCGCGGCTGCGGTGCGCGGACCGCCTTGCGCTGCGCCTTCTACCGCGCGCGCAGCACCAGCGGCACGAGTGGCACCGGTAGTGGCACCGGTACCTGCAGCACCGGCATGGCCGTCAGCTGCGGCCGCGTCGCCTCTGTGCGCCGGCGTGGACTGGGTGGCCGCCGCCGGGCTGGCGCCAGCGCCGAAGGCAGCGTTGCCCTCAATGCGGCTGGCATCGGCAGCCTGTGTGTGAACGCCGCGCTGAACCGGCGCGGGACGGGGCCGTGCCGCCTCCTGGCGCGCCTGTGGCGGCACCGGGTCGTGGATGGCTTCCGTGGCCGGCACCAGCGGGATTGCGCCGGAACCGGCAGGGGAGAAGTCGAGCGGCGCCAAACTGGGTTCAATGCCGCCCGCAGGGCCCGCTGCAGGGCTGGATGCGGCTGCCGCCGTGTCCTCGGTGGTGCCGCCGTGTGCCGTGTAGGCCGGTGCATCGAGCGGTTCCAGTGACAGCTCCAGCCCGCCGGCGCTTGGCGCGGACGGGCTTTGCGGCTCCAGCGCCAGGATATCGTCGAAGGCCTCGGACGGGCGCTCCAGCTCTTCGTCCGGCAGATTGCTCTGTTTGGCGCGTTCGGCCTTTTTCAATGCTTGCATCAGCAGGCTCATTGTTCACCCGATCCGAAAGCGGGGTTGCGCACCTGGGGCGGGACCGATTGCGGATAGGGCTGGGCGTTCAGCGGCACCTGGTCCGGCAGCAGGTAGCGGTAATCCTTGTAATCGCCATTCAAGCTGGCGTCCTTGACCACGATGGGGCGCATGAAGATCACCAGCTCGGTCTTGCTGGCCGTCTCGTTCCGGTAGGAGAAGAGATTGCCCAGCAGCGGCACGCTGCTCACGCCGGGCAGGCCGTCCTTGGTGTTGTCCACCGAGTCCTGCATCAAGCCGCCCATCACCGCCACCTGGCCGCTGCTCACTTTCATGACCGATTCCAGCTCGCGCGCCTGGATCACGGGCACTTTGCTGATGACGTTCTGCTTGGCCAGTTCCGGGTTCGGGTCCTGCACAAAGCCGACCACGCGCGTGATGGTGGGGCGCACGTTCAGCGTCACTTCGTCGCTCTCGGAAATCTGCGGCGTCACGCTCATCACGAAGCCGACCGGCACGGTTTCCACCTTGGACTCGTAGGTGGCGGGCGTGGCGATGGTGCCGCTGGACGTCATCACGGCGGGCGTGACCTTGAGCGTGAAGAAGATATTGTTGTCCACCACCTTGAGCAACGCGGTCTGGTTGTTCATCACGCTGATCTTGGGGCTGGACAGCACCTTGACCTTGCCGAAGGATTCCAGCAACTGCACGGCGGCCGTGATATTGCCAAGACGCGTGGTGGGATTGTTGTACTTGAACAGCATGAAACCCGGCGCGGTGGTGTTCGGCAGCGGGTTGGCCCCTGCCGCCACGCCGCCCTGTATCAGCGTCGATTCGCCATTGCTGCTGACGCGCGACCAGTTGATGCCTTGCTGGTACTGGTCGCCCAGCTTGACCTCGATCACGGTGGCCTCGATCAGCACCTGGCGCTTGGCCGTGGCCAGCACGGTGTCGAGGAATTCCTGGATCTTGTCGTGCTGGCGGCTGGTGGCGCGTACCGCGATCAGGCCCCCTTCCTGGTTGACGACCACGGTATTGTTGTTGCGCGGCGCGTTGCGTCCGCCCGCGCCCTGGGCGCCGGTGGCGCCCGCCGCCACGCCATAACCTTGCTCGCCCGCCGCCGGATAGCCTGGCTGAGGCACGCCGTAAGGCTGGGCCGCGCCGGGATAGCCCGCGCTGCCCGCATAGCCGCCCGGATTCACGCCCGGCTGCCCCGCCACGCCGCCCGCCTGGCCGGCTTGGCCGTAGGGATTGGCCTGGCCTTGCTGGCCGGCTGTCTGCTCGCGCAGCTGGGCCAGGGGATCGGTGAGCGGATCGTTCAGATTGGTCGGGCGCAGCATGTCGCGGATATTTTTCTCCAGGCTGTACCAGAAATTATTATCCGAACGGTTGGCGACCGACGTGGTGGAGTTATTGGTGCCGCCGCCCACTGCCTGCGTGGTGGTGGAGGTCTGTCCGGTGGCCGGGTTGACAGTCTGCGTGGCCGACGAGCCGCCCGTGGTCGAAATCTGGGTGGCGATGCTGACGCTGCTTTGCGTCGAGCGCGCCATGTTCACATAATCGACCTTGTAATTACGCCAATACGGCTGGTCCGGCAGCACGATCAGGTTATTGCCCTCGATCTCATAGCGCATGTCGACCTGGCGCGCAATGCGCGCCAGCAGCTGGGGCAGGGTCTGGTCCAGCGCATTCAGCGTGACCATGCCGTCGATCGATGGGTGGATGTCTACGTTCAAGCCGGCATCGCGCGCCAGCGCGAACAGCACCGATTGCACCGGCACCTTGTGCACCGTGACGCTATAGGTTTCCACGCGCGGGCCGGGGCGCGGCGGCGGCAGGGCCGGGCTTTGCTGCACCGGGTCGGGAATGGCGCCGGCCGGGCGCGGGCTTTCCGTCACATGCGAGGTCGAGACCGGCAATTGCGGCGCGGCGCAGCCGGCCAGCAAGGCGCAGGCGGTGGAAAGCAGGGGAGCCGCGAGTTTTTTCATTGTTGTAGTCCGCGGGAGCGAGGTTGGTCCGGGGGTTAAAGTTGACATAATCTTATAAAAGCGCTCATCCTGCAAATCGGGATGCGGGGCCGGCTTGCAGCCGCGCCGCTGGCCGGCCCTTGCCATAGCCGTCCGGCGGCGCCAGCGACTGCTGCCAGACCAGCCAGGTGCCCGCCACCAGCAAGGCCAGCACGAAGCCGGCGCCGAACAGCAGCCAGGCCGGCAGCGCGCGCGGCGGCGCGGCAAAGCTGCTGTCGCGGATGGCCTGGCGCACATGGGCCGGGCGCACCGTGGCCGCGTCGTCGGCAAAAGCCGCCATCAGGGCCTTGTCGGCCAGGATGTTCACGCGCCGCACAATGCCTTGCGAGACGCGCGCGATCAGCTTGACCGCGCCCTTGCTGAACAGGGGACGCCCGTGATGCCCGGCCGCCTGCAGGCGGAAGGCGAGGAAGTCGGGCAGCAGTTCCGGCGCCAGCGGCGGCACCGTGAAGCTGTGCGTGATGCGCTCGCGCAGCTGGCGCATGCGCGGCAGGGCCAGGCTCTCGTCCAGCTCCGGCTGGCCGAACAGCACGATCTGCAGCAGCTTGTGGTGGGCCGTTTCCAGATTGGTCAGCAGGCGCACCTCTTCCAGCGTTTCCAGCGGCATGGCCTGGGCTTCCTCGACCAGCAGCAGCACCTGGCGGCCGGCGCTGTGGCGTGCGATCAGGTCGGCGTTCAGCAGGCGCAGCACCTCGTTGCCGCGCAAGCCTTCCGCGTTCAGCCCCAGTTCGCCGGCGATGGCGTACAGCACTTCCTCCGGTCCCAGGCTGGGGTTGACCAGGTAGATCACGTCCACATGGGGCGGCAGCTGGCTGTCGAGCATGCGGCACAGCATGGTCTTGCCGCTGCCGACTTCGCCCGTGACCTTGATGATGCCTTCGCCGCTGCCCACCGCATACAGCAAGGCGCCGAGCATGGCGCCACGCTCATTGCCGCTGTAGAAAAAGGCGGGATTGGGCGTGATATTGAAGGGCGCCTGGTTCAGGCCGAAATGGGACTGGTACATGGCGCTATGCGATCGCTTGCAGGAAGGCCGCTTCCAGCGTGGAAGCGCCGTAGCGGCTGCGGCAGTGCTCGGGCGTGCCGGCGAAGCGGATGCGCCCGCCGTGCAGGATGGCCATGCGGTCGCAGATTTCCTCGACATCGGCCAGCGCGTGCGAAGTGAACAGCAGGCTGGCGCCATCGTTGCGCAAATGCTGCAAAAGCTGTTTGAGCAGGGCGCGCGCCTTGGGGTCGAGGCCGCTCATCGGCTCGTCCAGCACGTATAGGCGCTTGCGGCTGAGGAAGCAGGCGGCCAGACCCAGTTTCTGGGTCATGCCCTTGGAATAGCTGCGTACGGTGCGCTTCAAGGCGGTGTCCTCCAGGTCCAGCGCGGCCAGCATGGCGGCCACGGCAGCCGGCTCGTAAGCCTGTCCCTGCAATTTCAGCACGTATTGCAGAAAATCGTCGCCCGTCAGATAGTAGGGCGGGGTAAAGCGTTCCGGCAGATAGGCCAGCGGCTGGCGCGCTGCCGGGCGCAGATGGCTGGCGCCGAAAATCTCGATATCGCCGCCGTCCAGTGCGCAAAAATCGAGCAGGCATTTGAGCAGGCTGGTCTTGCCCGCCCCGTTCACCCCGGCCAGGCCGAAGAACTCGCCGCGCTCCACCGTCAGATCGACGCCATCGAGCACCGGCCTGTGCGCATGGCGTTTGGTGACATTGCGAAAGCGCAGAGCGGCTTGGTCCATGTATCAGGGCAGAGTTCGGGCGAGGCATACTGTAGCAAGAATGGCCTTGTTTAGCTAGCGGCAAGACTGACATTCGGCTTACAATGCCCCAACTGTGATATTCGTGGAGTGAGCATGGCAAGGCCCGAGAAAGTCCGGCTGGGCGAGATCCTGGTACAGCAAAAGCTGCTGTCCGAAGAACAGCTGGGCCTCGCGCTCACGGAACAAAAGCGCAGCGGGCGCAAGCTGGGCCGGGTCTTCATCGAGAACGGCTATGTGACCGAGGAGCAGATCGCCGGCGCGCTGGCGCGCCAGCTGAACATCCCTTATATCAATCTCAAGTTCTACAATATCAATCCGGAACTGGTGCGCCAGCTGCCGGAAACCCAGGCGCGCCGCTTCCGCGCCCTGATCCTGGAAGACCGCACCACCTCGCTGCTGGTCGGCATGTCCGACCCCACCGACCTGTTTGCCTATGACGAGATTGCGCGCCTGGTGCGCCGCACCGTCGAGCTGGCGGTGGTCAACGAGACCGAGGTGCTGGCCGCCATCGACCGCATCTACCGCCGCACCGAGGACATCACCGACCTGGCGCGCGAGCTGGAACAGGATATCGGCGACGTCTCCATCGACTTCGGCGCGCTGGCCGCCAACCCCGGCCTGGAAGAGGCCCCGGTGGTCAAACTGCTGCAATCGGTGTTCGACGACGCGGTGCAGGTGCGCGCCTCGGACATCCATATCGAGCCGCAGGAAAGCCGGCTGCAGATCCGCTTCCGCATCGACGGCGTGCTGCACCTGCAGACCGAGGCCGATATCAAGATTGCACCGGCCCTGGCGCTGCGCCTGAAACTGATGTCGGACCTGGATATTTCGGAAAAGCGCCTGCCGCAGGACGGCCGCTTCGGCGTGCGCGTGCGCAACCAGCGCATCGATGTGCGTATCTCCTCCATGCCGACCCAGTATGGCGAATCGGTGGTGATGCGTCTCCTGAACCAGGGCGGCGCCCCGCTCAAGCTGGACGCCATCGGCATGCCGCGCGAGCTGCTGGAGCGCTTCCGCAGTATTGTGCAGCGCCCCAACGGCCTGGTGCTGGTGACGGGACCGACCGGCAGCGGCAAGACCACCACGCTGTACTGCGCCCTGTCCGAACTGAATTCGGTCGAGAAGAAACTGATCACGGTGGAAGACCCGGTCGAGTACCGCCTGCCCGGCATCAACCAGGTGCAAGTCAACGACAAGATCGACCTGAACTTCGCCCGCGTGCTGCGTTCGGCCCTGCGGCAGGACCCGGACATCGTGCTGGTGGGCGAGATGCGCGACCAGGAAACGGCCGCCATCGGCCTGCGCGCCGCCATGACCGGCCACCTGGTGCTCTCCACCCTGCACACCAACGACGCCGTCAGCACCCCGCTGCGCCTGATGGACATGGGTGTGCCGCGCTATATGGTGGGCAGCTCGTTGCAAGCCGTGCTGGCCCAGCGCCTGGTGCGGGTGATCTGCGAAAGCTGCACCGCGCCGTATACGCCGAGCGCTACCGAAGCCGAGTGGCTGAAGCTGGAACTGGGCGAAGGCACCGCCAGCGGCCATTACCATGCGGGCAAGGGCTGCTCGCATTGCAACGGCATGGGCTATCGCGGCCGTACCGGCGTCTACGAGCTGCTGGAAATGACCTCGGCCGTGGTGGACGCCGCCAATCATCATGATATGGGCCATTTCGTCAAAGTGGCGACGGCCCAGATGGCGGGCATGACCCTGCGCCGCCACGCGGTGGCGCTGGTGGTGCAGGGCCGCACCACCGTGTCCGAAGCCATGCGCATCAGCAACCAGCAAGAGGATTGAGGTGCCATTCTTCAGCTACAAGGGACGTAATGCGCGCGGCGAATTGATGCAGGGCGTGCTGGAAGGCGCGGACAGCAGCGCCGTGGCCGACCAGCTGTTCAGCACCGGCGTCACGCCCATCGAGATCGCCGTCACCACCAAAAAAGTGGACAAGGGCGCCGAGGGCGAGCACTGGTGGGCGCGGCTGACAGAGAAAAAAGTCACGGGCATGGACGTGCAGCTGTTCAGCCGCCAGCTTTACACGCTGCTCAAGGCCGGTGTGCCCATCATGCGCGGCCTGGCCGGCCTGCAGGAATCGGCGGTCAGCAAATCCTTCGGCCGCGTGATCAAGGACTTGCGCGAGTCGCTCGACGCGGGACGCGAGCTGTCCTCGGCCATGCGCCGCCATCCGGAAGTGTTTTCAGCCTTTTACCTGTCCATGGTCCGGGTCGGGGAGATGACCGGGCGGCTGGAGGAAGTCTTCCTGCGCCTGTTCGACCATATGGAATTCGACCGCGATATGCGCGAGCGGGTCAAGACCGCGCTGCGCTATCCGACCTTCGTGGTGGTCGCCATCATCGCGGCGATGACGGTGGTGAATATGTTCGTGATTCCCGCCTTTGCCAAAGTCTTCGCCGGTTTCAACGCCGAACTGCCGCTGATGACGCGCATCCTGCTGGCGACATCGAATTTCACGGTGCAGTACTGGCCGTTGCTGGCGGGCCTGCTGGCGGGCGGTATCGTCGCCTTCACCCGCTATGTGCGCACGGCCCAGGGCCGCTACAAGTGGGACAAATTCAAGCTCGATCTGCCGATTGCCGGCAAGATTATCCGTAAAGCCACGCTGGCGCGCTTTGCGCGCAGCTTTGCCCTGTCCAGCCGCAGCGGCGTGCCGATCGTGCAGGCGCTGACGGTGGTGGCGCAGACGGTCGACAACAGCTATCTGAGCGCGCGCGTCGAGCAGATGCGCGACGGCGTGGAACGCGGCGAAAGCATCCTGCGCACGGCGTCGGCGGCGAATGTATTCACCCCTGTGGTGCTGCAAATGATCGCCGTCGGCGAGGAGTCCGGCTCGCTCGATGAGCTGATGGACGAGATTGCGCAAATGTACGAGCGCGAGGTCGATTACGAACTGAAGACGCTGTCGGCGCAGATTGAACCGATCCTGATCGTTGCGCTGGGCATCATGGTGCTGGTGCTGGCGCTCGGCATCTTCCTGCCGATCTGGGATTTGGGCAAGGCGGCCCTGCACAAATGAAAGCGAGGCGCGCGGACGGGCAGGCTGTCGCCGCCGCGCAACGGGGTTTCAGTCTGTTTGAGCTGGGTGTGGTGCTGGCCGTGATCGCCATTCTGTCCGCGGTGTTTTTGCAAAGGGTGCTGTTTTATCAGGACGAGGCGGAGCGGGTGGCGGTGGCGCAGGTGCTGGCCCAGTTGCGCGCCACGCTGCAAGCGAGATCGGCAGAATGGCGCTACAAGGGCCGCGAACGGGAATTACCAGCTTTCACTCTGCAGAACCCTATGCTGTGGCTGGCTCGGCCGCCGCCGAACTATGCCGGCGAACTGTCCGAGGTGCGGTCCGATCGTCTGCTGAAAGGCAGCTGGTATTTCGACCCGGCGGAAAAAGTTCTGGTCTATATGCCGCGTCAGGGCGGCTTGTTCGGTTCGGGCAGCGCAGCTCCGTTACGGTTCAGGATTGTGTTGCAGGGTAGCGCTGTTGGCAAAGAAGCAGCGCCTGCCGGTGTAGTGGGCGGTATTGATGGCCTTTCTTTGGAACAAGTCCTAGATAACTGATGACGTTTGTGGTACGTTTCTGTATCCTCTGTGCAATTTCTGTTATGGGATGTTTTTAGGAGAAAGCAATGAATAAACAGGCAATGAGCGCGATTCAGAAGCAGGGCCAGGCGGGTTTCACCTTGATTGAATTGATCGTTGTGATTGTGATCCTGGGCATTCTTGCGGCCACCGCACTGCCGCGTTTCATCGATATGGGGGGCGACGCCCGTATCGCCAGCCTGAGCGCGGCACGTGGTGCCGTGCAGTCCTCGTCGGCCATGCTGCGCGGCCGCTATCTGCTGACGCCGGCGGCCACGTACACGGTGGAGGGGACCACCGTCACCATGGCAACGGTGGGCGGGACGAATACCGGTTATCCGCAGGCCGATTCCAATTTCCTGAACGTGGCCGGCATCACCGCGACGGATTACACGATCATCGCCGCCGGCAGCGCCGCCACGGCAAACAGCCCGGCAACCAGCGCCACGACCGTGGCCTTCATCCCCAACAGCGTCGCGAATTCGCCGAAGGGGCTGACTTGCTATGGCAGCTACACCTCGCCGGCAACGGCAACGGGGACGCCTACGGTGGCGCAGGTCACCAACGGCTGTTAAGCCGGCTCAGTAGCAAGCTCCTCCACTCACCGGGGCGGTCGTCGCGCAAGCCGTGGCGACCCGCCGGCTTTCCACATAGTTGGACCGAACGGCGTTCGCCGCCGTATCCGGGCAGGCGGCGCTGTTGCAGGCAACGGCGTTGATCGCATAAATGGCTTTCGTCACGGCGGCGCCATTGGCGTCCTGTCCTTCATAAAACACCGTTTGCGTGCAGCTGACCGTTACGGCGAAGCCGTTAAGCGAACTCAGGTTCAGCGTCTGCGTCGCAAAACAGTTGTTGCCCGCATTGTTGTTCAACACCCGGAACAAGCCCCATTCCGTGCCGGCGCGTGCCGCCATCAGGGCCCGCGCCGCGCCGGTATCCAGCGCCGACGCCGCTTGCTGGGCCGTATTGGTGCGGACCAGGGCTGCCGCCAGCGTGGCCAGCGTGGCCAGCACCAGGATCGCCGCGATATAGCCGAAGCCGGCCTGCCGTGAGAAGGAAGTCATGGGTAATTGTCCGTGTGGGCGCCGTATTGCAATGTGACCGTTTCTCCTGCTTCGCTCAGCCCCAGGCTGATGCGCATATAGCCGCTGCCCTGGATGGCGCCGGGATTCGGGTCATACGCAAAATTGCATGAGGCAACGCGTGTGGCCAGGACCGGCGTGGCGGTGTTGGGCGTCGGGCAGCTGCTGATGGCGGCATTGAAACCATAATTGGAAAAACGGTACAGGGTGCCGGTGCCGGTGCCGCGCGCATCGAGGCCGGCATTGACGCAGGCATAGGTTACCGCGCGTTGCGTCGGCGATACGAGGAAGTAGCGTCCACCCTCGTAGCCGGGCGGTATTTTTGCCGTCGCGCCGAGCGTGATGCGGTCGGTGCCGATCACGGTACCGCTGTTGGCGGAGGCGGGCGGTCCGCCGCTGGCGCCGGCGCGCGCCGTGCTCTGAATGGTGTTGAGCGTCGTCTGCGCATACAGGTCGGCGGCATTCTGGTTGCCGATGACCAGCAGATCGCCGGCGGCCGGAATGGCCGTCAGCGACACGATGGCGTCGAACACCGTGCCGGGATTGTTCGCATCCAGCGCCTTGCTGGCGCCTGCCGTATTCACGGCGTCTTCCGCGGTGCGGAATTTGCCGCCGCTGGAGGCGGGCACCAGCTCGAAGCACTGAGTGTTGGGCTGGCGCAGAGAATTGGGGACGGCCATGCGGATATCGCGGTTCATGCGCCGCATGGCGCCGTCCGCCAGATCGCTCAGCGTGGCACGGCGGCCGCTTGCCACATAATTGTCCATGGCCGGGCGAAAGAAGATGGCGAGGCTGGCCGCGAGCACGCCGGTGACCACCATGACCACAATCAGTTCGATGAGGGTAAAGCCTGGCTGGCGTATTTTCATGGCGGTTGTGCTGCTGAGTAATTGCTGCGCCAGCCGATCAGCTGATAGTTACTGGCGCCGGTGCGGGTGACGGTCACGGTGATTTCCAGCAGATCGGCTGCGGCCAGGGGCGCAAACAGGGCCGGGTTTGCCGGCTGCCCCACCGCGACCTGGATGCCGTAGCCGGCCAGCCCGGGAATGACATTGCCGCTGATGTCGCAGATGCTGGTCTGGCTGTAGCCGGCGTAGTCGCGGATATCGTTGAAGCTGTCGCGCGCGCAGCTATTGCTGGACGGGCCGTTGCTAGCGATGGCGAAAGGCATGCGCAGGATTTCCTCCATCATGCCCTCGGCCAAAGCCGCCATTTGCTTGCGGATCTGCGGGTCGGTGCTGCTGATGGCGCTGCGGCTGAACACCAGCAGCACGCCCGCCACGCCGACGCTGATGATGACGACGGCGACGATCAGTTCGATCAGCGTCATCCCGCGCGCGCGCTTACTCCACATGGCCGGTATCTCCATCGACGCGGACCGCGGTTTCGCCGCTCACCGTGATTTGCCAGATGCCGAACGCGGTGCCGGCGCCGTCGCTGCTGATTTGCCCATTCGGCTGAAAGAAGAAGAGCGCGGGCAGGGGTACCGCACTGCCGTTGATGGTGCTGAGCGCAGCGGTAATGGCGGTATTGGTGCTGGTATAGGCCGAACCGTCCGGGCTTGCCAGCTGTGTGTCGCAGGCGGTGGCGCCGGCGGCGCTGGCGATGGCCAGCGTCACGCTATTGCTGCCGAGGGTGGCGCAGGCCAGGCGGCGGTGGCTGACGGCGACTTTCTGGGCGTAGCGCAGGGCAGTCACGACATCGCTGCGAAACACGGTGCCGGCCATGCCGGTGTTGCCGAGCAGGCGGGGCACGGCGATCGCCGCCAGCACGCCGAGCAGGATGATCACCGTCACCAGTTCGATATAGGTGAAGCCGGACTGGCGGCGCCTCAATTGAACATCTCCCGGATATAGACCGTGGCCTTGGTTTCAGGCGGCGTGACGCCAAAGGTGGCGCGTGCCGAAGGGTCGCGGTCGAAGGTGGCGGCGCAGGCGCCATATTGCGAGCGCAGCCAGACCTGGGCCGCGCCCGTGCTGGCGGGGTGGGCGTTCAGGCAGGACTGGTCCTGGGCGCTGGCGCCAAGATTGATCGCCAGATCGATATAACCGCTGCCCGAAGATGGTTTCAGCAGATTCAGGTATCCCTGGCCATTGGCCAGCGTGAGCGTGCCGGAAATGCTGCTGCCGCTGGGGCCTTGCGGCGACAGCGCCACGGTATTGGCGGCAATGGCGGTGAAATTATCGAGCGCGTTCAGGCTCCAGTTCTGACCGGTCCAGTATTCGGCGCGCACGGGCACCTTCAGGTCCGTCTTGGCGCTGCCGAACACATTCGACAGGCGCAGGCGGCCGCTGCGGATCAGCATGGTCGCCTCGGTGGCGCCGGTGGTGGCGGAACTGGCGTCGTTGTCCGCGGCGCGAATACGGATGGTTTGCGGTGCTGTTTTCGGTGTGGGCAGGGTGTACACGGGAGTGGCGGTGGTGGCGACCCCCAGTGTGAAGGCGGTCGATGCCAGTGCTTGCGGGTTCAGGGTGCCGGAGGCGGTGTTCAAGGTCACGCTGTCCACAGCGCTCAGCGCGACATTTTTGGAGTAAGCGGCAGCGCTGTCATAGTTCTGCGTGGTGCCGCCGCCGGCGTTGCGTGCCGTGACGGTAATGGTGGCCAGCGGCTGGCCGGAGTAGCGGAAGGCCGGTGTTGTCGTGATTGCGGTATCGAAATGGTGCGGCACGAAAGGCCCGACATTGCCGCTGTTGCCGCAAGCGGCGGCCGGATACGCCGTATTGCCGCTGATATCGAGGACGCTGGACAGGTAGTCGTCGTTGGTGGCAACGAGATCGACCTTGCCGACCTCGGACCATTGCAGATTGTTGGCGCTGGCGGCACCGCTGCTGAAAGCATCCAGGGTGCCCGAAAAGACGCCGTTCTGTGCCGTGGCATTATTCGGCAGGCATTTGCTGAGGCTGAGCGTGGCGGTTTCAGCTGGCGTTTCCTTGCCAAAATTGGGGGTGGTGTTGCCGCTGGCGTTGACGGCCGTCACGGTGGTCTTAAAGGCGACGCCCGCCTTGAGCGCGTTTGAGGCCGTGGTACTGCTGAAAACGAAGCGGGCCGGTGCCGTCACAAAGCTGTCGCTGCCGCTGATGTTGGCCGTGGCGTAGGCGGCGTTCAGCGTCATGCGGCCGCTGTCGGGGTAGAGCAGTTTGAACGAGGTGGTGCCCGTGGCATCGAAATTGAGCGAAACCGCCTTGCCGCTTGCGTCGCAGACCGGGTTCGTACCCGAGCCCAATGCGGTATTGTTGATGGACACCGGCAGGGTGCCGCTGCCGGGATTGCCGTAGCTGCAGGTAAACACGATATTGCGCGCCACGCTGGCGAAGGCGGCGCCGCAGGTCGTGCTGGTGCCGGCCTGCTTCTTGACGGCGCGCAGGCTGACGGTTTGCTCGCTCTGGGCCACATGGTCCGGCACGTCGAAAACGAAGCCGGTATCGGCGAAGGTATGGGCGCAACTGGCCGAGTTGCCGGCCCAGCAGGTGGCGTCGGCGCTGGTGCTGGGACTCTGGGCGGTGACGTCGAGCGTCACGGTGCCGGCCGTGGCCACGCTCAGCGCCACCGTGGTCGAGCTGCTGCCGGCGGCGATGCTGAACGGGACGGTGGCTGCGGTCGAACCGCCGGCATTCAAGGCGACCACATTGCCGCTGACGCCGGTGGTTGCCGCTGTACAGCTGCCGCCGGCATCGGCGGCGGCGCAGGCATAAATGGTGATGCTGGAAGGGGTGCAGGTCAATCCCGAGCCGTTGTGGCTGAGGAGAACATGGTGCAGGCCGCTGCTCGGCGGCTTTTTGCCGCAACCGCTGTAATTGGTGGCGCCCGCCTTGCAGGTACCGGTGATATAAGTGTTATTGCCGACGTTCAGATAGCCGCCGGCCGTGACGTTGCCGTAATAAATCGAGTCCTTGTCGAAGGTGATATTGCCACCGGCGGTGATGTCGCCGAGATAGCGCGCATCCTTGGCAATATCCACGCTGCCGCCGACGGTGATGGTCATGGCGACATCGACATCTTTTTTCATGCTGACATTGCCGCCCACCGTCATGGTCAGGGCATGGCCGTTGTTCACGCTGAGCAGATTCTTATCGGTGGAAAAGCTGCCGGAGATTTGCAGGCTGACCGGGGCGGTCAAATTCAGCACGGCATCCTTGTCCAGATCAATGTTTCCGCTGCAACTATAGTAGGGGGCCGAGGTCAGCGTGCAGTTGAACGGCGCTTTGACCAGATCCGCCGGTAGATTATAGGTATCGGCCTGTGCCAGCGGCGCCGCCAGGCTGAACAGCAGCGCCGGCGCCAGTGCCGCGCGTCCAGGCAGCAGGAGAAGGAGGCGGGAAATCATGCGCCATCAGATCATGCTCACAAGGAAGATGTCAAGCCAGGGGGAAGTCGAACCGCTTTGACCACGAAATTCTCCGTTTTTTGTGCAGTAAATGCAAAATTGCTGCCGGAAAGCTTTTAAACTTTAATATAATCAAGCCGCTAGAGCGTAAAGTTCAGGCCTTCTTAACTATTTGACTGTCGGCATGAGATTTTTCTCTAAAGCAAAGAAAAAAGAGAGCTGGCTGACGATCTCCTTTCTCGGCGATGGCATTTGCGTGGTCGAGATGTTGCGCGCGGCCAATGGCCGGCCGAAGGTGGAGGTCGCGGCCTTCTATCCAGGCCAGCCCAGTTATTCGCCGGAATTGTTGCAGCGGCTGGGGCGTGAATTGCGCGCCGAACACTTTTACTGCGCGACCTTGCTGGGTGGCGGCGAGTACCAGCTGCTGACCGTGGAAGCGCCGAATGTGGCGCAGAACGAGCTCAAGACCGCGGTACGCTGGCGCCTCAAGGACTTGCTGGACTTTCATATCGACGACGCCACTATCGATGTACTCGATATCCCAATGGACAAGAGTGCGGCGGCAGGGCGGCCGCATTCGATGTTTGCGGTGGCCGCTCGCAACAGTCTGATCGAATCGCGCCAGGGCCTGTTCGACGAGGCCGGATTACTGCTGCGCGTGATCGATATTCCTGAAATGGCGCAGCGGAATATTGCCACCTTGCTGGAAACCGAAGGCCGTGGCGTGGGCTTGCTGTCCTTCGACGAGGATGGCGGCCTGCTGACGATCAGCAGCCAGGGCGAGCTGTATCTGTCGCGCCGCATCGAGGTCACTCTGCAGCAACTGCTGGACCCGAATCCCAACAGCCGCGCCATCTATTTCGACAAGATTGCCCTTGAGCTGCAGCGCTCGCTCGACCACTTCGAACGCCAATACCATTTCATCACCATCTCGCGGCTGTTGCTGGCGCCGAGTGCCGCGGTCGGACTCGACACCTTCCTGGCGCAGAATCTGTACATTCCGGTCGAGTCCTTGAATCTAGATGCCATTTTTGACCTGGAGAAGGTGCCGGAACTGGCGGAGGCCGCGCAGCAGCAGCGCTTTTTCCTGGCGCTGGGCGCCGCCATGCGCACGGAGGAGGTAGTTTTGTGAGCCAGCAGATCAATCTCTTCAATCCGGTTTTCCTGAAGCAGAAAAAAGTGCTGACGGCCGTGCATATGGTGCAGATCCTGGGCGTGCTGGCCTTGCTGATGGTGGCCTGGGCTGCTTATACCCATTATCTGCTGAGCGGGACCGAACGGCAGGCCCAAGTGGTGCGCAGCCAGCTGTTGCAGAATCAGAGTGCGCTGGAGCAGGCGGTTCGGCAGTATGTGCCGCGCGCCAAAAGCCCTTCGCTGGAACAGGAAGTGAAACTCATGCAGACCCAGTTGCAGTCGTTGCAGGAAATAGACGCGCTACTGCGGCATGGTACGCTGGGTAACACAGCAGGCTATGCCGAGTATTTCCGCGCTTTTGCGCGGCAAAGCGTGCCGGGACTGTGGCTGACGGGCGTAGTGATTGTCGGTGCAGGTAATCAGATTGCTCTGCAGGGCCGGGCGATGCAGGCGACCCTGGTGCCCAGCTATATCGCGCGCCTGAAGGATGAAGCGTCCATGCGCGGCAAGACGTTCGCCCGCCTGGAAATCGGCCAGCCCGAGCTGGGCGTGGCCGGCGGTGACGGCACACCGGCTGCGGCGGATGCCGTGGCCCCGCTGCAAAGCACGCCGCCCGCGGTGCAAAGGGTGGCGGCGCAGCCCCGCTATATCGAATTTTTACTGCAATCGCAGGCTGAGGAGCAAGCCCGATGAAGCAGCAGTGGCTGAATCTGGCGGCCCGTATTGATGCGCTGAGCTTGCGCGAGCGCGTGCTGGTGTTGCTGGCGGCTATGGCGGCAGTGGGGTTTCTGCTGCATCAGATCCTGATTGCGCCGCAGTTGGCGCAAAGACAAACGCTGACTGCCCAGCTGCGGCAGCAAGAGACACAGTCCCGCAATATCGAAGCCGATATCGCGGCGCGCATCGCCGCCTACAAAGTGGACCCGGACCAGGCCACGCTGGCGCAGCTGGCCCAGTTGCGCGGCCAGACCGAGGCCGCCAGCAATGCCCTGCGCGCGGTACGTCAGGGCCTGGTAACGCCGGAACAGATGGTGCCGGTTCTACAGCAGATTCTGCGCGCCAATGGCAAGCTGCGTCTGGTGTCGCTGCGCTCGCTGCCGGTCAGTGGCCTGAGCGGGGCAGCGATGGCGCCGCCGCCGGCGCAGGCCGCCGCCGTCGTGCCGATGGGGCAGATTGAGACGAAGGCGGAAGCGGTTGCCACACTGATGCATGCGGCGCAGGCCGCAGCGGCTAGCGCGCCGGCTCCCGCCGCAGCCATTCCCGGCGCCGTGTCAGCGCCCGCCAAACCGCGCGAGTTGCTATACCGGCATGGCGTGGAGCTTGTGCTGCAAGGCAGTTATCTCGACATGCTGACTTATATGGAGGCACTGGAGAAGCTACCGGTACAGCTTTTCTGGGGCAAGGCGCACTTGCAGGCGGCCGGCTATCCAGATCTGAAACTGAGCCTGACATTGTATACCCTCAGTCTGGATGAGAAATGGATGAGCTTATGAAGGCGTACGTGCGCTTTGCCGGCTTGGCGCGGTTATGGCTCGCGGCCCCGCTGATGGCGGGTACGCTGAGTGCCGGCGCGCAGACGGTCCTGACCGACCCGACCAAGCCGCCACCCGAGGCCATGCTGGCGCCCGGTGCCGAGAGCGTACCGGCGGCCCCGGCCGGGCCGCAGTTACAGTCGGTACTGGTCGGTGCAGCGTGGCGCGGGCGCGAAGTGGCTGTCATTGATGGCGAAATCGTGCGCCGGGGTGAAACCTTCCGCGGCGCGGTGCTGGAAAAGGTGGGACCGGGCGAGGTGGTGCTGCGCAAGAACGGTAAAGCTCAGGTGCTGCGCGTCTTCCCTGAGACTGCGGGCAAGGAAAACCGGAAATGAGATCAAGTATGAATAAAAATATCCAGTTGGCTTGCGTGATAGGCATAGCCATGGCGCTCGGGGCCTGCAGCACGATCAAGAAATACGAAGCGCATGAGGCGATCAGGAAGGAAGCGGACACGGCCGCCGCCAGCGTCGCCCAGCCCGGCGCCACAGCGGAGGTGGCGGAGGCGCTGCTGCCGCCGGCATCCCGTCTGGCCAACCAGCTGCCGCAGGCGCGGGCCGTGCTGGAGGAACGTTTCAACGTCGCCTTCAATAATGTGCCGGCGGCCCAGTTTTTCAATTCGCTGGCAGCGGGCACCCGCTATAACATGCTGGTGCATCCGGAAGTGGACGGCGTCATTTCGGCCAATCTGAAGGACGTTACGCTGACCGAGGCGCTCGATGCCGTGCGCGAGCTGTACGGTTACGATTACCGGATCGAGGGCACGCGCATCTATATCAGGCCGCTGACGATGCAGACGCGCATGTTCCAGATTAATTATCTGACGTTGCAGCGCATGGGACTGTCGAACCTGCGGGTGTCGTCCACCTCGGTGGCCGATGTCGCCACGCCGAGTGGTTCCGGGAACAACAATAATAATTCCGGCGGCAACCAGAATGGCAACAACCAAGGCGACGGGAATAACAATCAGCAGGATGGCAACAACAACAACCGCAACCGCAACGTGCGCGATGCCAGCAATGTGCTGACGGTGGCGAAAAGCGATTTCTGGGCGGAGCTGGCGCTGGCGCTGGAAGCCATTGTCGGCAGCAAGGAGAAAGGCCGTAGCGTCGTCATTACGCCGCATTCGGGCGTGATTCTGGTGCGCGCCATGCCCGGCGAGCTGCGCAGCGTTGACAATTATCTGAAGGCTACCCAGTTGGCGGTGGAGCGCCAGGTGATCCTGGAGGCGAAGATCCTTGAAGTGCAACTGAGCCGTGGCTTTCAAAGCGGGATAAATTGGGCAGCGTTTGCCACCCATGGCAATAGCCGGATTTCGACCGGCGTATTTCAGCCGGGCACCATGCTGGGCCCCCTGGGCAGCGGTTCAATCAGCAGCCCGAAGAGCGGCCTGGCGGCCATCACGGGCGGGGCGATCGGTACTTCGGTCAACTCGGCCGGGTCGATGTTCGGCTTGGCATTCCAGACCAGTAATTTTGCCGCCCTGATTTCCTTCCTGGAGTCGCAAGGTACGGTGCACGTGCTGTCCAGTCCACGCATTGCCACGCTGAATAACCAAAAGGCCGTGCTGAAAATCGGCACCGACGAATTCTTCGTTACCGGTGTCAGCACCACGGTGACGACCAATGCCTCCGGCAATGGCACGGTAACGCCGAATGTGACCTTGCAGCCCTTCTTCTCCGGCGTGGTATTGGATGTCACGCCGCAGATCGACGATAGCGGCAATATCATCCTGCATGTCCATCCCTCGGTCAGCGAAGTGTCCACGGTTAACAAAATTGTCAATCTCGGCACGCTGGGACAGTTGAGTCTGCCGCTGGCGGCTTCGGTGACTTCGGAGATGGACAGTATGGTGCGGGGCCAGGACGGCAAGGTTGTGGCGATTGGCGGTTTGATGAGGCAAGCCGCGATCGGTGACCGCACGCAGTTGCCAGGTCTTGGAAGCGTTCCCGTATTGGGCACTTTGTTCGGCAATACCGCCGACACCATGCAAAAGCGTGAGCTGGTCGTGCTGATTAAACCCACCATCGTCGACGCCAATTCGCACTGGAACGAGGACATGATCGATGCCAGCCGCCGCATCAAGGATATGGCGCCGCTGGGCGGGGGACGCAACTGATATGTACGAATCCCACTTCGGCCTGCGCGAAGTCCCCTTCGGCATCACGCCGGATACCAGCTTTTTCTTTTCCAGCCCCCATGCGCAGGAGGCGCTGAACACCTTGCTGGTGGCGGTGAGAAATGGCGAGGGCTTTATCAAGATCACCGGCGAGGTGGGGACGGGCAAGACTCTGCTGTGCCGCAAATTCCTTGCCATGCTGGGCGAGGGCGTGGTCACGGCCTACATTCCGAATCCCTATCTGGAGCCGCGCACCCTGATGCTGGCCCTGGCCGATGAATTGGAGATCGCGCTGGAAAAGGACGTGGACCAGCATCATCTGCTGAAATCCATCACCGGCCGCTTGATGCAGCTGGCGGGGGAGGGCAAGCGCGTGGTGCTGTGCCTGGACGAAGCGCAGGCGATTCCGGTCGAAAGTCTGGAAGCGCTGCGCCTGCTGACCAATCTGGAAACGGAAAAACGCAAGCTGCTGCAGATCGTGCTGTTTGGCCAGCCGGAGCTGGATAAGCATCTGGCCATGGATTCGATCCGCCAACTGGCGCAGCGCATCACCTTCCACTACCACCTTGGGCCGCTGCGCCGCGATGAGCTGGACTTTTACCTGGCGCACCGGCTGCGCGTGGCCGGCTTTGGCGGCGCGCGCCTGTTCAGCCGTGGCGCCGTGTCGAAGCTGTACGCGGCCAGCGGTGGCTTTCCGCGCCTGATCAATATTCTGGCGCACAAGGCGCTGATGCTGTGCTACGGCGAAGGGCGGCAGACCGTCAGCAGCAAGCATATGGCGCTGGCTGCGCGCGATACCGGCGCCATCAAGAGCCGCCGCATCTGGCCATGGCTGGTGGGTGCCGCGGCCTTGTTGGCCACAGCCGGTGGATTAGCCTGGGCATTGAGCAAATGAGTCTGATTAATAAAATGCTGCAAGACCTGGACGCGCGCAGCAGCGGTGCCGCCGCCAGCCAGGGCGGTTCATCCGCCGTGCGTCCCGTCACGGCGGCGGTGCGGCCCATGCCGCGAACGCTGCTGATGCTGGCCGCCGTGGCAGGTGTCGTCATTTTCGTCGCCGCCGCGATCTTTGCCTGGCGCGCACTGACGCGGCCGTCGCCATCCTCGCTCAGCGCCAGCGCCAAAGCCGCTGCCTCGGCATCTGCGGCCACGCCGGCAGGCAGTATCGTGCCGACGCCAACGCCAACGCCAACGCCAGCGCAGGCCCAGGCCCAGGCCCAGGCGCAAGCGCCGGCGCCGGCGCCGGTCGGCGAGCCAGCGCCTGCCGCCGCTGCAACGTCGGTGCCTACCCATGCCGCCACGGCATCGGCTCCGGCCTCTGCCACTCCGTCCGCTGCTGCTGCTGTTAGCGTGCAAACGCCTGCACCAGCCACGGAGCCGGCGCCGAAGCAGGCTGCGGCCGCGCGGGAGCCGAAGGCCAAGCCGGCGCTTGTTGGGACAGCGCCTGCCGAACCATCGGCGAAAGCCGGATTGGCGGAAAAGCGCAGGATCGAGACGGCATTGCGGGCCAGCCCCGCTCCGGTGCGCAACGCCAGCGCCGAAAAGGAGGAAGCCAGATTGCGCGGCGACGCAGGCCTGAGCAAGGCGCAGCAGGCGGAGAACGAATACCGCCGTGGCCTGTCAGCCATGCAGGAAGGCCGCGTCCACGACGCCATCGCGCGCTTCGAGCAGACGCTGGCGAACAATCCGCGCCACGAGGCGGCGCGCCAGACCCTGGTCGGTCTGCTGATCGAGAACCAGCGCAGCGATGAAGCCATGCAGCATATGCAGCAAGCCCTGGCCCTCGACCCGGCCCAGGCGCAGATGGCGATGCTGCTGGCCCGCCTGCAAATGGAGCGCAACGGCCCCGCCATCGACACCTTGCAGCGCACCTTGCCGCATGCAGCCGCCAACGCCGATTTCCGCGCCTTCCTCGCCGGCGCCTTGCAGCGCGAACAGCGCCACGCGGAAGCGGCCGAGCACTATCAAGCCGCGCTGCGTCTGCAAGCCGGCAATAGTGTGTGGTGGATGGGATTGGGCCTATCGCTGCAGGCGCTCAAGCGCCATGCCGAAGCGCGCGCCGCATTCAATGAAGCCAAAAACAGCGGACGCCTGTCACCGGAGCTGCAGACCTTCGTCGAGCGCAAGCTGCAGCAGTTGCCGAACTAGCACCACCGGCCAATTCCGGCCGCCAGCCGCTTGTTGCGCTTATCCACCGGTCTGCGCGGACGCCATCATGGCCGTCAGACCGCTTACAGGCTGGCCTGCGCGCCCCAGATCTGTTTCATGCTGAAGCGCAGGTCGACCTGATCTTCGCTCAGTACCTCGGCGATGCCGCAGCCGCCATCGCTGCTGCTGCGCAGGATCACGGCCGATGGCAGCTTGCCCGCCGTATCGCGCAGACAATGCACCGTCAGCACGCCGTCGCCGTTCTCGCCGCTGGTATCGCGGTGGGCGATCACGCCGATCTCGCCGTTCTCCAGCCGTACCAGGCAACCGGGCGGATATTTGCCGATCTGGCGGTGGAACTGCTCGCGCAGGGGCGCGTCGGCGTCGGCCGCCAGTTCTTCCAGCAGTCTGTTCAGCGCCTCATCGGGCAGCAGCGAGCAACGGTAATTGCGTGCCGAGACTTGGGCGCAATAGCGGTCGGCATAACTGAGCAGACGCGCGTTGAGCGTGATGTCCTCGCCGGATTTGCCGGCAGGGTAGCCGCTGCCGTCGTGATTCTCGTGGTGCAGCAGCACGCAGGACAGCCATTCCTCGTCATCGATGCCCGCGCACTTCAGCAGTTCGGCGCTGTCTTCCGGGTGGCGCCGCACGATGGCCATATCCTCCGAATTCAGCGCGCCAGGCTTGGATTGGAAGCGGTCGTGATGCTTGAGCATGCCCACATTCATGGTCAGGGCCGCCGCCGTCATGGTCAATATGTCGCGCTGCTGTTTCTGCATGCCGCGCGCCACCAGCACCACGACCACTGCCACCTCGATGCAATGGCGCACCGCATACGTGCCGGCGATCTGGTTCAGGTAAATGCAGGCGAGGGCGATTTCGGGATTGAGTTCGACGGCATGGATCACGTCGCGCGCGATGCTGCGGATTTCCGCGTCGGCGTTATGCTCGTTGCGCAGTTGCTGGAGCAGCTTTTCCAGGCGCCGGTTGGCGTGGTTCAGTTCATGCAGAACGGAGGTTGGCACCGGCAGGCCGATGGCATCGCCCAGCACCAGTTCTTTCAGGCTGCTTAATTGCTGATTCATGATGGTCCCCACCCAGCTCCACGTCCGCCGGTGCGGCGAGCCGCCCGGTGGATCTAATTGTCTTCAGACCGCTCAAACGCGCGCCAGGCGCTCCAGCGCGAGCGCCAGCGTTTCATCTTTCTTGGCAAAGCAGAAGCGCACAATGCCGGATTCCTTGCTCTGCTGGTAAAACGCCGATACCGGAATCGCCGCCACCTTGATCTCGCTGGTCAGCCACTCCGCGAACTCCGCCTCGCTTTGCGAGGAAATTGCATCATAGCGCACGCACTGGAAATACGTGCCGTCGGCCGGCAGCAGTTCGAAGCGGCTGCCTTTCAGGCCGTCGCGGAACAGGTCGCGCTTGCGCTGGTAAAAGGCGGGCAGCTCCAGATAAGGTTTGGGATCGGCCATATAACTGGCGATCCCGTGCTGCATCGGCGTATTCGTGGTGAAGACGTTGTACTGGTGGACCTTGCGGAACTCCACCATCAGCGGCGCGGGCGCGGCCACATAGCCCACTTTCCAGCCCGTCACATGGTAAGTCTTACCGAAGCTGGAAACGACGAAGCTGCGCGCCGCCAGTTCGGGATAGCGGCTCATGGACTCGTGGCGCTCGCCGTCGTAGACCATATGCTCGTACACCTCGTCCGACAGGATCAGGATATTCGTGCCGCGCACGATGTCGGCCAGCGCCTGCATATCGGCGGCGCGCAGCACCGAGCCGGTCGGATTGTGCGGCGTATTGATGACGATCAGGCGAGTTTTCGGCGTCACCGCCTGCGCCAGCTTATCCCACGGCACGCTGTAGCCGTCCGCACCGACTTCCATCTGCACCAGCACCGGCACGCCGCCGGCCAGCTCGATGGCGGGCAGATAGCTGTCGTAAGCCGGTTCGATGACGATCACTTCCTCGTCCGGATGCACGCAGCACAGGATGGCCGTGGTCAGTGCCTGGGTTGCGCCCGAGGTCACGGTGATTTCGCTGTTGACGTCGTACTGGTGGCCGTAGATGGCGGCGATCTTGTCGACGATGGCCTGGCGCAGCACGGGCGCACCGGCCAGCAGGGGATATTGATTGAAGCCCGCCTTCATCGCTTCCGTCACCAGGTCCACCAGTTTCGGTTCGCAGGCGAAGTCGGGGAAGCCCTGGCCCAGATTGACCGCGCCATGCTGCACCGCCAGCGCCGACATGCGCGTGAAGACGGTGGTACCCACAGCGGGCAGGCGGGTGGTCAGGGCGGGAGTGAGGAGCGGTATTTGCGGGCTGTTCATGTGGAAAGGAAAAAGGTGTTTTTTCCAATTCTAGCGCAGGCAGCAAAATCGGGTGTTGCCCCGGCGCGTAGAATTTTTTCGCATATAAATATTAGCAAAACAGCTAAGTTATCAAGCCTCCAGCGACCACTTCTCCGGCAGCATGACTTTGAACATGCCTTCGCGCGCCAGGCGCTTGGCCAGCTTGAGCAGGGCTTTGTCCTTGGTGATGAGGATGTCGGCTTTTGCGTCGCGCGCCAGCTCGAGGAATTTCTGGTCGTCGCGGTCGGTGCAGACCGGCAGGCGCACGCCGGATTCGGGCGGCGCCACCACCTTGATCAGCGCGTCGAAGCGGGCCGCGCTCAGCGGACGCGTGGTTTCGTCCAGCGGCAGGTGCTTGTAATGCAGCACCACCAGATATTCTTCGCGGCAGTCGGCGCGCGTGATCGCTTCCACTGCGCCGCTCTCGATGGCGGCCAGCAGGCCGGCCCAGCGCGGGTCCTTGAACACGAACAGGTCGAGGCAGACATTGGTGTCGATGACGATGCGTTTCGGTGAAACAGGTATCATGTCGGAAATCTTGATTAGAAGTATGTTTTTGGAATCTTATGCTGATAGTGCTTTCGCCCGCAAAAAGTCTCGACCTCGACACTCCGCCGACCACCACCCTGCAAACCCAGCCCGCTTTTCTCGACCACTCGGCCCAGCTGATCGATCGCCTGCGCGAATTTTCGCCGGCCGAGCTGGGCGAGCTCATGGAGCTGTCCGACGCCCTGTCCACGCTCAACGTGGCACGCTACGAATCCTGGACCAAGGATACCGCCGAAGCGCGCCAGGCGGTGATGACCTTTAACGGCGACGTCTACGACGGCCTGGCGGCGCGCAGCATGACGCCCAAGCAGCTCGACTACACCCAGTCGCGCATCCGCATCCTGTCCGGCCTGTACGGCATGCTGCGTCCGCTCGACCTGATCCATCCGCACCGGCTGGAAATGGGTACGCGCCTGAGCAATCCGCGCGGCAAGGATCTGTACGCCTTCTGGGGCGACACGATCACCGAAGCCTTGAACACCATGGCCGAGGAGCAGGGCGCCAACGTGCTGGTGAATCTCGCTTCCACGGAATATTTCAAGTCGGTGCGCCCGCGCAAGCTGGCGATGCCGGTGATTACCCCTTCCTTCGAAGACTGGAAGGGCGGCAAGTACAAGATCATTTCCTTCTACGCCAAACGGGCGCGCGGCATGCTGGCGCGCTATGCGGCGGAAAAGAATATCAGCGATCCGGAACAGTTGAAGGATTTCGATGTGGACGGCTACGCCTTCGAGCCGCAGGCTTCCGGCGAGCGGAACTGGGTGTTCCGCCGCCGTCTGGCCGACTGAATCAGCCCTTGGCGGGCGCCGGCGCGGAAGCCGGTGCTGGCGCTGGCGCAATGGCCGGCGCCGGTGCCGGAGCCGAGCTCCAGAATTTCCACCACTTGCGCTCTTCCTTGACGCCGTTCTCGTCGAGGAATTTGCTGTTCGGGAAGTTCAGCTTGAACACGCGCAGGGCGTCGTCGCGCAGCACGGTGTTGCCCAGCTTCTCGTAGCTGCGGATCATGATGAACAGCGCTTCTTCGATGGCTGGCGAGTCGCGGTAATCCTTGACCGCATCCATGGCGCGGTTGGCGGCGGCCAGGTAGGCGCCGCGGCGGTAGTAATAGCGCGCCACATGGACTTCATACGCGGCCATGGCGTTGATCAGATATTTCATGCGCTCGATCGAATCCGGCGCATACTGGCTGTTGGGGAACTTGTCCACCAGGGCCTTGAAAGCGGCAAACGCTTCGCGCGTGGCTTTCGGGTCGCGCTCGGTCGGATCCTGTTCGTAGATGAAGTTCAGGAAGCTGATCGAATCGTTGAAGTTGATCAGGCCGCGCAGGTAGTACATATAGTCCACGTGGCTGTGGTTCGGGTGCAGCTTGATGAAACGCTCGACGGCGGCCAGGGCTTGCGCCTGGTCCTGCGACTTGTAGTAAGCGTAGGCGATTTCCATCTGCGCTTGCTGGGCGTAGGTGCCGAACGGATAGCTCGATTCGAGCTTCTCGTACAACTGAATTGCGCGCTCGTAGTGGCCGCCGGCCATTTCATCCTTGGCCTCCGAGTATAATTTCGTAGCAGACCAGCCTTTGGTCTCATCGATTTTCTCTGGTAACAGGCTACAAGCGGATAAACCGAACAGTACGACTGTTGCTGCAACTACCGATAATTTTTTTTGCATGTTGTTGTGCAAGAAGACGTTTAACCAAAATACTACACTAGGCTGATTATAGCCGATGGGAATGCTGTGATATTGAATCCTTTGCCGAATTCGGCAGAACAACTGTCCGACACTGATTTTGACGCCGATTTCGAAGGCGAGTTCCTGGCCGAGGCGGGCGATCCGCTGGCCCCGATCGAACTGCATTTGAGCCCGTCCGACTGCGGCGAACGCCTGGACAAGGTGGTGGCCCGCCTGGTGCCGCAGTTCTCGCGCGCGCGCCTGCAATCGTGGATCGAAGACGGTTTCGTGACGGTGGACGGGAAACCGGCCAAGGTGCGCGCCACCGTTTACGGCGACGAAAAAGTGCTGGTGCTGCCGCAGGCGGCGCCGGAAGACGTGGCTTTCGCCCCCGAAGCCATGGAGCTGAACATTGTGTATGAGGACGATCACCTGATCGTCGTGAACAAGCCGGCCGGCCTGGTCGTGCATCCGGGCGCCGGCAACTGGACCGGCACGCTGCTGAACGGCCTGCTGCACCACTGCCCGCAACTGGGCGGCGTGCCGCGCGCCGGCATCGTGCACCGTCTGGACAAGGATACCAGCGGCTTGATGGTGGTCGGCAAGGATCTGGCGACCCAGACCGACCTGGTGCGCCAGCTGCAGGCGCGCACCGTCAAGCGCGAATACCTGGCGCTGGTGTGGGGCACGCCGCGCGGTTCGGGCACCATCAATGCGTCGATGGGCCGCCACCAGAAGGACCGCGTGAAGATGGCGGTGTCCACCAGCCTCGGCTCGAAACCGGCCATCACCCACTACCTGCGCCTGGATTCGGGCGATCTGGACCGCCGTCCGGTGAGCCTGGTGCAATGCCGCCTGGAGACGGGCCGCACCCACCAGATCCGCGTTCACATGGCGCACCTCGGCTTCCCGCTGGTAGGCGACTATGTGTACGGCAAACCGCACCTGACCGAAGTGTTCCCGCGCCAGGCGCTGCAGGCGCGCCGCCTGGGTCTGGTGCATCCGGCCACGGGTGAGGCGTGTGAATGGCTGGTGCCGCTGGCCGACGACTTCCTCGCACTGCTGGAGCAGGCCGGCATCCCTGAGCCGGACGAAAACGCCGGCCAGGAAGGTTATGGCGAGGAGTACGACGATTTCGACGACGACTACGGCGACGACGAGGAATGAGCGAATCCCGCCCGAACGACATCCGCCCGAGTAGCGGCCAGAGCGACGCCCGCCCGGCACATGCCGTGACCGGCTCCGCGGGCGGCCCTGCGACGGCCCTGGCGCACGATGCTGCGAGCGATGTGCGCCGCGATGGCGCCTGGCTGCGGCCCGTGTGGCCGGGCTTGCCGGCTAATATTGGTGTGCTGTGCACAACCCGTCTCGGCGGCGTCAGCGTGGCGCCCTATGGCCTGGCCGATGGCGTGGCGGGCGGCTTGAACCTGGGCGTGCATGTCGGCGACGATCCGGCCAGCGTGGCGCGCAACCGCGCCGTGCTGCGCGCCGAGTTGCCGGCCGAGCCGGTGTGGCTGTCGCAGGTGCATGGCATTGCCGTGGCTGACGCGGATGCGGCCGCCCAGGCCGTCCCCGAGGCCGACGCCAGCGTCGCGCGCCAGGCAGGTACTGTGTGCGCTATCCTGACGGCGGACTGCCTGCCGGTGCTGTTCTGCGATGTGCGCGGTACGGTGATCGGCGCGGCCCATGCGGGCTGGCGCAGTCTGGCCGGTGGCGTCTTGCAGGAAACGGTGAAGGCCATGCGCGCGGCAGGCGCGGGCGAAGTGATGGCCTGGCTGGGGCCGGCCATTGGTCCGGATCGTTTTGAAGTCGGGGCCGAAGTGCGCGAGGCTTTCCTGGATGGGGCAGGGGATGAGGCGAGCCGGCGCGAAGTGGAAGCAGCTTTCCGTCTGGTGCCGGGACAGCCCGGCAAGTTCCTGGCCGATATCTACGCCCTGGCACGCAGCGTGCTGCGCCGGGTGGGCGTGGAGCAGGTCAGCGGTGGCCAGCAATGCACCGTGTCCGACCCTTCTCTCTTCTATTCCTACCGGCGCGACGGGATTACCGGGCGCCAGGCGAGTCTGATCTGGATCAAATGAGGCCGGCGGCCGCGGGCCTAGTCTTCGCTCTTGGGCGCGGACTTGGCCCGGGCGGCTTCGGCTTGGGCCGCGCGGCGCAGTTTGCGGCGCTTCCCGCCTGTTAAGTAAAATAGTATCCCTAATGGCAACACGCAATACAATGTAAAGGTCATAATGCCGGCGACGATGGTTGGTTCGGTAAACGCCATCAGCAGCACGACATAGATCCACGCAGCAGCAACAATCAGCATAAAGCAGTCTTGGTTAAGAGTGAAAAAACTAGGTTGAAAACTTATTTTTAATGGACTTAAACATGAATGTGCCCGATCCGCAAGCCATTGCCACCGACTGGTTAGCGCAATTCAGCGATCCTAATCAATGGCAATCCTGGTTCAAAATGATGCCGGAAATGGATGCCATTCCCGGCGCAGCCATGCTGCGCGACGCCGGCGCCGTGATCCGGCCCGACGTGATGGACCAGTTGAAAAACGAGTACATGGCGGAATTCGGCCTCCTGTGGCAGGAATTTTTGGCGGGCAAAGCGCCTGCCGTGAACGACCGCCGTTTTTCCTCGCCCGCTTGGCTGGGCAACCCGGTTTCCGCCTTCCACGCCGCATCATACCTGCTGAACGCGAAATTCCTGGGCGCCATGGCCGATGCCCTGGAAACGACTTCCCATCAAAAGCAGAAAATCCGCTTTACGGTGCAGCAGATCGTGGATGCCATGTCGCCCGCCAATTTCCTGGCGACCAATCCCGAAGCGCAGGAAAAACTGATCCAGACCAAGGGCGAAAGCCTGGCCAAAGGCTTGGCGAATATGCTGGGCGACATCCAGAAAGGCCATATCTCGCTGTCGGACGAAAAAGCCTTTGAGGTAGGCCGCAATCTGGCCAATACCGAAGGCCAGGTGGTGTTTGAAAACGAGCTGTTCCAGTTGCTGCAATATGCGCCGCTGACGGCCGAGGTGCACGAGCGCCCGTTGCTGATGGTGCCGCCTTGCATCAACAAATACTATATTCTCGACCTGCAGCCGGAAAATTCCCTGGTGCGCTATGCGGTGGAGCAGGGCAATACCGTCTTCCTCGTTTCCTGGCGCAATCCCGACCGCAGCCTGGCGAAAACCAGCTGGGACGATTATGTGGAGCAGGGCGTTTTGCGCGCCATCGCCGTCGCCAGCGAAATCAGCAAGCAGGACCAGCTGAATATGCTGGGCTTCTGCGTCGGCGGCACTTTGCTGTCGACTTCGCTGGCCGTGCTGGCCGCGCGCGGCGAACATCCGGCCGCCAGCCTGACTCTGCTGACCACCTTCCTCGATTTCAGCGACACCGGCATCCTGAATGTGTTTGTGGACGAGGCGCAGGTGCAGCTGCGCGAGCAGACCCTGCGTGAAGGCGGTCTGATGCCGGGACGCGATCTGGCCAGCACCTTCTCCAGCCTGCGTCCGAATGACCTGGTGTGGAATTATGTGCAGTCGAATTATCTGAAAGGCAATGAGCCGCCGCCGTTCGACCTGCTATATTGGAATTCCGACTCGACCAATCTGCCGGGGCCGATGTTCTGCTGGTATCTGCGCAATACCTATCTGGAAAATAATCTGAAGGTGGCGGACAAGCTCAGCGTGGCCGGCGAAAAGATCGACTTCGCCAATATCGACGCGCCCGCCTTCATTTACGGTTCGCGCGAAGACCATATCGTGCCTTGGCAATCGGCTTACGGCTCGGTGCCGCTGCTGAATCCGGACAAGCCCGAAGCCAATCGCTTCGTCCTGGGCGCCTCGGGCCATATTGCCGGCGTGATCAATCCGGCGGCCAAGAAAAAGCGCAGCTACTGGACCAATGATGGCAAGCTGGGACAGGATGCCGACAGCTGGTTTGCCGGCGCTACCGAGCAGCCCGGCAGCTGGTGGCCGGAATGGGCCGCCTTCCTGGCCGAGCACGGCGGCAAGCGCGTCAAGGCGCGCAGCAAACTGGGTAATACCAAATACAAGCCCATCGAAGCCGCGCCGGGACGTTACGTCAAAGCCAAGGCGGAATAAGTGAAACGCGGCGGTGGTGCTGTGCGGATATACATATTATTACAATGCAATTATTAGAGTTGCGTTGCAATAAACATCAATATTCGCGCAAAACTTATAACGTGAACTGCCCGCCGCGATTTTTTCACTCTATAATAGGGTCGCAGGCTTGTGAAAAGCGAACCTCTGTTCGCTTTTTTTTCGGATTAACAAAGTACGCGCTGCGGCGCAATAAGTGGACTTGTGATGAGTAGTGCAAAGAAAAGTGCTGAACGCTTGATCAAGAAATACCCTAACCGCCGTCTTTACGACACGCAGACCAGTTCGTACATCACTTTGACCGACGTCAAGCAATTGGTGCTCGATAACGAAGACTTCACCGTGGTCGACGCCAAGACCAATGAAGACCTGACGCGCAGCATTCTGCTGCAAATCATTCTGGAGGAAGAAGCCAGCGGCGTGCCGATGTTCTCGACCGACGTGCTGGCCCAGATCATCCGCTACTATGGCCACGCCATGCAGGGCATGATGGGTTCTTACCTGGAAAAGAATATCCAGGCCTTCGCCGAAATCCAGCGCAAGTTCACGGCCGGCGCCGCCAACTTCGACGGCAAGCCCTTCAGTCCCGAAATGTGGACCCAGTTCATGAACGTGCAAGCGCCGATCATGCAGGGCATGATGAACAACTACATCGACCAGAGCAAGAGCCTGTTCGTGCAGATGCAAGAGCAGATGCAAAACCAGAGCAAGACCCTGTTCGGCGCCGCCTTCCCCTTCGCTGTGCCTCCCACCGACAAAAAATAATTCCCCATAGCCCAGTCCGTGTCCGATTGGGGGCAGACCCCAATCGGACACGGACTGGACTGTATCGACGGCGTTTTCGCCGCGCCTACATCTCATCTACCGCCGAGACCGTGTTTGATTGGGGGCTGACCCCATGGTGGGCATGGGCTCGGCAGTCGGGCGTTCTGATATAATTACTGATTCGCTCGAATTTTCTTTGCAATTTGCCATGCACTCCATTTCCCGTATTCCCAAGGCCGGTACCGAGGCAGCATCCGCTGGCGCCGCGCCAAAAGTCGGTTTCGTTTCCCTCGGCTGTCCCAAGGCTCTGGTTGACTCGGAGCAGATCCTGACCCAGCTGCGCGCTGAGGGCTATGAAACCGCCAAGTCCTATGACGGCGCCGATCTGGTGATCGTGAATACCTGCGGCTTCATCGACGCCGCGGTGCAGGAGTCGCTGGATGCCATCGGCGAGGCGCTGGCGGAAAACGGCAAGGTCATCGTGACCGGCTGTCTGGGTGCGAAGAAGGATGCCGATGGCAAAGACCTGATCCAGAAGGTCCATCCGAAAGTGCTGGCCGTGACCGGTCCGCACGCGGTGGGCGAGGTGATGGCCGAGGTGCACACCCACCTGCCCAAGCCGCACGAGCCGTTCATCGATCTGCTGCCGCCGCAAGGCATCAAGCTGACGCCCAAGCATTACGCCTATCTGAAAATCTCGGAAGGCTGCAACCACCGCTGCTCCTTCTGCATCATCCCATCGATGCGCGGCGATCTGGTGTCGCGCCCGATCGCGGAACTGATGCTGGAAGCGGAGAACCTGTTCAAGGCCGGCGTGAAAGAGCTGCTGGTGATTTCGCAGGATACCTCGGCCTATGGCATCGACGTGAAATTCCGCTCCGGCTTCTGGAATGGCCGTCCGGTGAAAACCCATATGACCCAGCTGACGGAAGCCTTGGGCCAGCTGGCCAAGCAGTATGGCGCCTGGGTGCGTCTGCACTATGTGTATCCATATCCGCACGTGAACGAAATCATTCCGATGATGAGCGGCGGCCATATCCTGCCTTACCTCGACGTGCCGCTGCAGCACGCCCACCCCGATGTGCTGAAGCGCATGAAGCGTCCTGCCTCCGGTGAGAAGAACCTGGAGCGCATCCAGGCCTGGCGCGCGATGAATCCGGATCTGGTGATCCGCTCCACCTTCATCGCCGGCTTCCCTGGCGAGACCGAGGCTGAATTCGAATACCTGCTGGACTTCCTGAAGGAAGCGCAGATCGACCGTCTGGGCTGCTTCGCCTACTCGCCGGTCGAAGGCGCAACCGCCAACGAGCTGGAAAATCCGGTGCCGGAAGAAGTGCGCGAAGAGCGCCGCGGCCGCGTCATGCTGCTGCAGGAAGAAATTTCGCGCAAGCGCCTGCAGGCCAAGGTCGGCAAGACGGTCAAGGTGTTGATCGACGAGCTGACCCCGAGCGGCGCGATCGGCCGCTCCGCCGCCGATGCGCCGGAAATCGACGGCGTGGTCTATGTGAAGAAGCCTTACGAGCCGCATAAGAAGCTGGCCGTGGGCCAGTTCTACGATGTGGAAATCACCAAGGCCGACGCCCACGATCTGTGGGGCGAAGCTTAAGCAGCGCTTCTCCATCCGGAGACAGTACAATGAAAGGCGGATCGGCATATGGCCGGTCCGCCTTTTTCTTTTTCCCCGCCCATGAACAAGACCAAGTCCCTGCAAACTGCCCTGATCCACACCGACTACACGGCCCCCGAAGGTTTTGCCGCCTTCCCCAGCGCCATCCATCACGCTTCGACCGTGCTGTTCAAGGATGTGGCGGCCATGCGTTCGGGCGACTGGAAAGAGAAGAACGCCTATACCTACGGCCTGCATGGCACGCCCACCACCTTCACGCTGGAAGCGCGCCTGGCCGAAATCGAGGGCGGCAAGCATTGCCTGTTGGCGCCGAGCGGCTTGTCGGCGATCTCGATGGTGGATTTCGCGTTGCTGAAATCGGGCGACGATGTGCTGTTGCCGGACAATGTATATAACCCCAACCGGGAACTGGGGCGCTGGCTGGCGCGTGACTTCGGCATCAGCGCGCGTTACTACGATCCGATGATCGGCGCCGGCATCGCCCAGCTGATCCAGCCCAACACAAAGCTGATCTGGACCGAAGCCCCTGGCTCGGTGACGATGGAGGTGCCCGACCTGCGCGCCATCTGCGCCGCCGCGCATGCGCGGGGCGTGGTGGTCGCGCTGGACAATACCTGGTCGGCCGGCCTTGCCCTGCGCGGCTTCGATCTGGGCGTGGACATCATCATGCAGGCGCTGACCAAGTACCAGTCCGGCGGTTCCGATGTGCTGATGGGGGCCCTGATCACGCGTGATGACGGCCTGCACGAACGCCTGAGCACCGCCCATATGCGCCTGGGTCTGGGCGTAGGCGCGGACGATGCCTATCTGGTGCTGCGCGGCTTGCCGACCATGAAACTGCGTTTCGACGCGCACGACGCGGCTGCGCGCAAAGTCGCCGGCTGGCTGGCGGCGCGTCCCGAAATCCACAAGATGCTGCATCCGGCTTTCGAAGACTGCCCTGGCCACGATATCTGGAAGCGCGACTTCAGCGGCGCGGGCGGCCTGTTCTCGGTGCTGTTCGACGCCCGCTTCAGCGAGGTGCAGACAGACCGTTTCGTCGATTCGCTCAAGCTGTTCAAGATCGGTTATAGCTGGGGCGGCGCCAACAGCCTGTGCGTGCCGTACCGCATCCAGGCCATGCGCAGCCAGTGGAAGGAAGAGGGCACGCTGGTGCGCTTCAATATCGGTCTGGAAGACCCGGACGATCTGATCGCCGATATTGAGCAGGCTATGGTGGTGATGCACCGTGTTTAAGCGGTGGCAGGCGCCAGTATCTGACGGCCTCGGCTATTTCATTGATAGCGTCTGCATTTGAACACGTAGTAATGCCATAGTTGTGCGCTATTTTTGCGATTGCGCAAACCAATCGCGTGCAGTTGTTGATTTAGTTGAACTCTATGCTTTAATGGCGGTTGGGCATATTGACAAGATTGATAACTCATCAGTAGCGCGCGGAGGTTTCCATGAAGAAGACCCGCAAGACCGCTGTAGGCATCAGTGTCGCCGTCGCAATCGCCATCCTTCCAGGCCTGGTGCATACCCAGGACAAGGGCCAACCGCCGCCATCGAGCTATATGCCGGTGGTGGCCAAGGAAGATTTCAATACCACTTACCAGCGCATGAAGGCCGCCAAGGCGGGGCTGATGCGGCGCCAGGCCGAGCTGCTAGCGGGGCGCTATGACCTGTCCAACAAGGCTGCGCCCGGTGTGACCATGTTCCGTGGCAAGCCGGTGCAGGAGGGCGTGCGCGTCAAGCTGCCGCGCGGCACCAGCTGGGCCGAGCTGGCGGCGCTCAGTCCCGACGAGGTCCGCAACCGCGACTTGTTCCCGACCGGCTTCCTGCCGCTGCCGCATCCCAACCATCCGGAAGGCGGCATGCTTTTCCCGCAGTTCCATATCGATGAAATCCTCAAGCAGGAAGGGCGCGATCTGAATCGCTTCGATCTGGAGTTCGATCTGCCGGATCATTTCCTGCCCGAGTTCCCGGCACCGATCTTTTTGACCACGCGGCCGGATCTGGGCGATGTGTCGAAGGGCAAGCAGCTGACCATCGATAATTTCTACGATATCTTCAACGGCACGCTGAATCCCAAACAGCTGGAAGGCCTGCGCCTGCTGCTTACGCCTTTCCCGCAGCAGCAGTTCAACCAGACCGAGGACCGGCGCTCAACGAAGCCCAGCCGTGGTGTGGCCTGTTTCGATTGCCATGCGAACGGACATACGAATGGTTCGACCCATCTGGTCGGCGACATCCGTCCCCAGCCTTTCCGCCACCGCATCGAAACGCCGACTTTGCGCGGGGTGAATATCCAGCGCCTGTTCGGCTCACAGCGCGGCCTGAAAACCATCGAAGACTTTACCGAGTTCGAACAGCGCGCCGCCTATTTCGACGGCGATCCGGTGATTGCCACCAAGAAGGGCGTGAATATTCTGGAGCGCGGCAGCCAGGTGCATTTCATGAGCGAGTTCCAGTCATTGCTCGACTTCCCGCCGGCACCCAAGCTGGACGTGTTCGGCAAGCTCGATCCGAAGAAGGCGACGGCGGCGGAGTTGCGCGGCCAGACCGTCTTCCACGGCAAGGGCCAATGCGTGAGTTGCCACGCGCTGCCGTTCTATACCGACAATCTGATGCACAACCTGAAAACGGAGCGCTTCTACAAGCCGCGCACGATTGCCGGCCACACCATGGTGGGCGATGGTCCGATCAAGACCTTCCCGCTACGGGGCATCAAGGAGTCGCCCCCCTATCTGCATGACGGCCGCCTGCTGACGCTGGAGGATACGGTGGAATTCTTCAACCTCGTGCTGGAGACGAAGCTGGATGAGAAGGAGAAGGCCGATCTGGTGGCCTTCCTGCGCACCTTGTAACTGCGCTTGCCGGGACTTTCCGAGGGAGAGTCCCGGCGCTGGATTCACACAGGTTCGTTATTGCCGAGCGCCACAAAGCCGCGGATCAGGCGGTATGCCTTCCACAGCCAGGCGCCGCACCAGATCAGCCACGCGAACGGAATGCCGATGATGGTCAGGAAAAGCGCAAAGCCGACCGCCATCCACACCAGATACCACCAGAAGGAGCGGATTTGCCAGCCGTGATGGCTGTACAGGAAAGTGCCGGCGGTTTCGTCGCGCTTCACATAGTTGAGAATCAGCGGGATGAAGGAAAACGCGCCCAGCGAGAAAACAAAGCTGGCTGCGTGCAGCAGGTAGAGCCATCGAACCCAGGTCTTCTGGGCATCGGTGCGTTCATCGAAAACCAGTTCTTGCGCCATACAGTCTCCTTCCTAAATCTTGCGGCCGTCGTAGTTGTGGACGGGGATCGTCGCCAGATCGATATCTTCCAGGCAGCGCACATTGATGGCAGCCACGGTATTGCCCTGCGGGTCCACGCCTTTGGCGTAGGGATGAATGCCGCATTTCGGGCAGAAGCGGTGTTTGATCACATGCTTGTTGAATTCATAGGTCTGCGCATTCTCTTCCGGCGTGAGGAGGTGCAGTTTTTCGTAAGGCGTGAACCACAGCAGCGAACCTTTGCGCTGGCACATGGAACAGTTGCAGGCGAGGGCGGTGCCGATATCGCCTTCCACTTCAAACGCCACATGGCCGCAGTGGCAGCTTCCACGATATTTCATCAGCGTGTCTCCTTATAAGAAAATTATATGTATGACTTTAGCATGATTTCCGTGCCGGCCCTGGACTGCTGCCCTGCGTTTTACTATGCTGATAGGCCGTTGAAAGGAGAGCCGTGGCATGAGTGGACCGTTGAAGGGCATCAAAGTGGTGGAAATCGGAGCGCTGATCGCGGCGCCGTTCGCGGCGCGCCTGCTGGCGGAGTTTGGCGCGGAGGTCATCAAGATCGAGGCGCCGGGCGAAGGGGATCCCATCCGTAAATGGCGCAAGCTGCATAAGGGGACGTCGCTGTGGTGGTATCTGCAGTCGCGCAATAAGAAATCGGTCTCGCTGAATCTGAAATCGCCGGCTGCCATCGACATCGCCAAGCGCCTGCTGGCCGATGCCGATCTGCTGATCGAGAACTTGAAGCCGGGCGCGCTGGAAAAGCTGGGGCTGGGCTGGGATGTGCTGCATGCGCTGAATCCGAAGCTGACCATGGTGCGTATTTCAGGCTATGGCCAGAGCGGACCGTATAAGGACCGCCCCGGCTTTGGCGCCATCGGCGAGGCCATGGGCGGCATCCGCTATACAACGGGCGAGGCGGGCGGCGTGCCGGCGCGCGTCGGCGTCAGCCTGGGCGATTCGCTGGCTTCCCTGCATGCGGTGATCGGTGCGCTGATGTCGGTGCTGCGCGTGAAGATGGGGCAGGGCGAGGGGCAGGTGGTCGATGTCTCGCTGGTTGAAAGCGTGTTCAATCTGATGGAAAGCCTGGTGCCGGAATACGATCTGCTGGGTTATGTGCGCGAACGCAGCGGCGGTGCGCTGCCCGGCATTGCGCCGTCCAATACTTACCCGACGCGCGACGGCGCCTATGTGGTGATCGCCGGGAATAGCGATCCGATTTTCAAGCGCCTGATGCAGGTGATCGGCCGTCCCGACCTTGGTGACGATCCGGAATTTGCCCGCAACGACGGCCGCGCCGCCCAATCGGCCCTGATCGATGCGGCCATCGCCGGCTGGACGTCGGCCAACGGCATCGATGCCGTGCTGGCCGCGCTGGAGGTGGCCGAGGTGCCGGCGGGCCGCATCTACTCGGTGGCCGACATCGTGGCCGATCCGCACTACCAGGCGCGCGAGATGATCCTGCAAGCGACCTTGCCGGATGGCGTGCAGGTCAAGATGCCCGGCATCGTCCCCAAGCTGTCGGACACGCCGGGCGCAGTGCGCTGGCAAGGTCCAACGCTGGGGCAGCATACCGCCGAAGTCCTGGCCGGCCTCGGGCTGGATGCCGCGGCAATCCAGCGCCTGGCCGACGAAGGCGCGGTGCAGCTGGGCAGCCAGCCCTGACCGCGCTCAAGCTCGAAGAACAGCCGAGTCCGTGTCCGATTTTGGGGCCAGACCCCAAAATCGGACACGGACTCGGCTGGCAGGCTTGCGCTGCAGGAGCCTGGGATGGCTTAGAAGCGGTAGGCGGCGCGGGCGGTGATTTGGCGCGGAGGCCCGTAGAAGCCGTCGAGGATGTAGAGTGCGGGGATGTTGTAGCCGTCGGTGCGGTAGTGCTTGTCGGCCAGGTTGGCACCGTGCAGGCTGAAGGTCCATTGGCGCGAGGCTTCCCATACGACGCCGGCGCTCCATAGGCCGTAGCCTGGCTGGGCGAGCGTTTCGCTCAGGTCGGTGGTGGGGTAGACCTTGCTGCGGTAGCTGTAGCCGACCATGGTGCGCAGCGTGCCGCCGCCCACATTCTGGTCGATGCGTTCGAGGTTCAAGCCGTATTGGCCGCGCGGGGTGCTGCTGAACTTTTGTTCGGAGGCGATATTGCGCCCGCCGCTCAGATACTCGTCGTAGCGCGCGTGCAGCCAGGCGGCGAAGCCGCTGACATTCCATTGGCGATTGGGACGCCACACAAATTCCAGTTCCGCACCTTTGACCTTGGCCTTGCCGGCATTGGTGAAGTCGCCATAGAACGATGGCGTGCCGTCCGCCTGCACATAGCTGGTGAAGACGGAAAGCTGCATATCCTTGTATTTGTTGAGGAAGAGCGCGGCATTGACGTCGAAGCTGCCGTCGGCCCGCGCGTACTTGGCGCCGAATTCCAGCGAGTCGAGCTTCTCGTCGCGGTAGGGGCGCGAGGACTCGGGTACGGCCACATTGTTGGCGCGGATATTGTAGCCGCCGGATTTGAAGCCGCGCGAGGTGCTGGCATACAGATTGGTGCTATCCAGCGCCTGATAGCGCAAAGTGAGCTTGGGCGCGGTATTGCTGACGCTCAGTTCCTTGTCGAAGTTCGCCAGCGTCATGGCGGGACGCAGGAAGGCGGCATCGGCAAACGCGCGGTTCAGCACCACGGCGCGTTTCTTCTCGCGCGTGTGGCGCAAGCCGGCATTCAACTCCCAGCGCTCGGCCAGCGGCAGGGTCCAGTCGGCATACAGGGCCGTGCTCTTGGTGTAGACGGTGCTGTCGCTGCCGGTGAACTGGCGGCCGAGGAAGTTGTTGAAGATGCGGCCACCGGCGTCGCCATCGAAGTAGTAGGCGCCGATCACGCCGGACATGCCGCCGCTGGCGGCGTATAGCGCCTGCAGTTCCAGGGTTTTTTGCCGGTCGTGGGCATCGCCGGAGACATCGCCGATCGGCAGCGTGAGGCCGTCGAAGTCGATGGTCTGGCCGGAAGAGGAGCGGCGTTTGGCGCCGATGGCTTTCAGCGTCCAGTCGGCGCTGGCGAAATAGGTGGCCGTCAGCGCCGCGCCGCGGTTGCGCGTGCGGTTCTGGCTGGGCATGGCGCTGGAGAAGTCGTAGCGGTCGGTTGACGGCGGGCGCTTGAGCGGATCGTATGCGCTGACGCCCATGCGCTGGAAGCCGCGCATATGCGAGTTGTCGTTGGCGGCATCGGCGCTGGCCACAATGGTGAACGGCAGGCCAGCCGGGAAGTAGCCGAAGGAGAGGCGGGCGGCATCGGTATCCTGGTCGCTGGCCGGTTCGCCATTGAAGGTATTGCGGCCAAAGCCATCGCGCCGCAGTGCCGCCATGGCGATGCGGGCGCGCAGTTCGCCGCTGGCGCTGGCCAGGTTCAGGGCGCCTTTGACGTTGCGCTGGTCGTAATTGCCGAGGGCAACTTCGGCGCTGCCGCCGTTTTCCTTGCTTAGCGGCCGCGAGACGTATTTGATCGCGCCGCCGATGGTGTTCTTGCCGTATAGCGTGCCTTGCGGGCCGCGCAGCACTTCCACTCGCTGCACGTCGAAGACATCGAGCAGGGCGCCTTGCGGCCGCGCCATATACACATCGTCGAAGTAGATGCCGACGCCGGGATCGACGCCCCACAGCGGGTCGGCCTGGCCCACGCCACGGATAAAGGCGGTCAGCGTGCTGTTGGTGCCGCGCGAGGCATAGACGGTAAGGTTGGGAACGCGGGTCTGCAGGTCGCCCAGGTTCTGGATATTCTGGTTTTCCAGGGCTTTGGCCGAGAAGGCAGTGACGGCCACCGGCACGTCCTGCAAGCGCTCTTCGCGGCGGCGCGCGGAAATCGTGACGGACTCGATTTGCCCGTTATTGCCGGCTTTTTCGGCCATCGGCGCATCTTCGCCGCCGGGCGCGGGATCGGCCGCCATGGCCTGGGAGCAGCAGCATGCGATGGCGAATGCCAGGGGCTTGAGTCTCATCTTGTCTCCGTACTGGTTATGTTTTGACGCAGGAAGGACAACAGCAAGGCGTTCACCTTGGACGCCTGGTCGAGCGGCGTGCCATGGCGGGAATCGGCAATGACTTCGAGACGGCAGTCGGGCAGCTGCGCGGCAAAGGCGCGCTTGGCTTCGACCGGGGTGTAATCCTGATCGGCGGCGAGGATCAGTACCGGCAGGGAGAGCGCATCGGCGCGTGGCCGCCAATGCCAGTGATAGATGGCGTCCAGCGCGGCCAGGTAGGCGGACTTGGACATCTGCTGCATCTGGGTGATGAAGCTGTTGCGCAGGCGTTCCTGGTCGGGACGGGGGAAGATCTTGCCGGCCACCATGCGGCCCACGGTGCCGAGCCCGAACAGGGCGATGACGGTGCGTCGCAGCCAGTAGGTGAACACCAGGGAGGGCGGGCGCGCCGCGTCCAGCGGCAGGGAATTGATCAGGCACAGCGAGGCGATGCGGGGCAGGCTGGAGCGCTTTATCTGGGCCAGCTCCAGCGCCACCATGCCGCCCAGCGAGAAGCCGACGATATGCACGCTGTCCAGCTCCAGCGCGCTCAAAAGCTCGGCGACATCCTGCGCCAGATCGGCCATGCGCCATGGCTGGCCGTCATGCGGCGCGGGACTCAGGCCATGGCCGCGCAGATCGGGGGCGATGATGCGGTAATGCAGGGCCAGCGTTTGAATCTGCGGTTCCCAGTCATGGCCGCAGGAACCCAGTCCATGCAGCAGCAGCACCGCTTCGCCCTGGCCGATGTCCAGGCAATGCAGGCCACGGCCTGTCTCCAGTGTACGCATTCCATCTCCTCACGGGTGGTCGCGGCGCGGGTCGTTCGCCCTCGCTCTGGAAGACATAATACGGAATCAGAATTCCGATTTCAAGCTGTCATTGTAAATATTTCATGGCAATGCGCGTCAGTTCACTTTCCAGGGCCGCATCGGAAAGGAAGGAGAGGGAGCCGGTCAGGGTGTGGTGATTGAGTATGCCCAGCAGCACGGGCGGCAGCACCATCATGGCTTGCGCCGGATCGGGGTGGCGGATTTCCGACGACTTGCTGGCCAGGACAGCGATGGTGCGCTGCGAGATCAGCTGGTTGACGCGGTGGACGCGGTCGCGGAATGGCAGGTCGCGCGAAGAGCGTGTGATCAGCGCGCGCAGTACGCCCTGGCGTCCACGGTGGATCGACACAAACAGTGCCACGGCGGCGCGCACGAAATCCTCCAGGCTGCGGTCTTGCCACTGGCGCAGCTCGGTCAGCGCTTCGATGCGCTCGGCCAGATCGCTGAAAAAGCGCTGTAGCAGCAGGCCGCTCAAGGTTTCCTTATCACCCAGCAGGCGGTAAAAAGTGCCGACCGAGGTCTGGGCCAGGCGCGCCAGCTCGGCTACGCCGGCATCTTCGAAACGGTTCTCGGCCAGCAGTTTTTCGCTGGCCAGCAGCAGGCGCTCCAATGCCTGGCGGCTGCGTTCCTGTCCGGGTTCGGGCAGGGCGACAATGCCGGCAAAGGAGCTGTTCTGGGTCAAAGTGGAACCTTAATTCCGTTATTGAAAAGAATAGTGTATCAGCCCAGCAGATGCAGGACGCCATCCAGGCCGACGAAATTGAGCGCCACGCTGGCCTGTTCGCGCACCACGGGCTTGGCGCGGAAGGCGACCGATATGCCGGCCACGCTCATCATCTTCAGATCGTTGGCGCCGTCGCCCATGACGATGGCCTGGTCGGGACGGATGCCCATGGCAGCGCACACATGCTCCACCGTTTGCTTCTTGACGTCGGCATCGACGATCTCGCCCAGCACGCGGCCGGTCAGCTTGCCGTCGACGATTTCCAGCTCGTTGGCGCGGGTGTAGTCCAGGCCCAGGCGCGGTTTCAGGCGCTCGGTGAAATACGTGAAGCCGCCGGATACCAGCAGCGTTTTCAGGCCCGCGGCCTGTACCGCTTTCAGCATGTCTTCGGCACCCAGCGACAGGCGCAGACGTTCCTCGTAGACGCGTTCCAGCGCCGACGCTTCCAGTCCTTCCAGCAGCGCCACGCGGCGTTTCAGGCTTTCCGAGAAATCCAGTTCTCCGCGCATGGCCGCTTCGGTGATCTCGGCCACTTGCGGCTTCAGTCCCTGCATATCGGCGATTTCGTCGATGCACTCGATGGTGATGAGGGTGGAATCCATATCCATCGCCACCAGCTTGAATTCATCCAGCTTGTGGATGCCCATCATATAGGTGGCGTCCAGCTGGGCCGCATGGGCGGCGACTTCGATGGTCTGGCGCAGCGCCGGAGAATAGCTGATGCCTTCGCAGCGCAGCGCGGTGGCGGAGAGTTGCACCACGCGTTCCGGCGCGGTGAGGGCGGCAATGCGCTCCAGGCGCGGCTGGCAGTCGCCCAGTCCCTGCAGGACCAGGTTCATCGTGTAATCGTCGGCTTTCATTCTCAGGAAGTCAGGTGTTTAATGGCGGTTTTAATCTGGGTGACGCGGGCTGCCAGATCCGGCATGGAGGCCGTGATCTTCAGTTTATCCTGTCCATTCAGCTTGATGTGGCGGTTTTTCTGGATGAGCTCAATGATGCGCATCGGATCGACCGGCGGTTTGGGCAGGAATTGCAGATTAGCCGCTTCGCTGTGGGCGTCGATCTTGATGATGCCCACGGTCTTGGCGGCGATGCGCAGGCGATGGGTTTCCACCAGGGCCTTGGCCGCTTCCGGCAGCTTGCCGAAACGGTCGATCAGTTCTTCCTGCAAGCCGTCGATAGCATCCTGCGTGCCGCAGTTGGCCAGGCGCTTGTAGATCGACAGGCGCTCATGCACGTCGCCGCAGAAGTCGGACGGCAGCAGGGCCGGCACGTGCAGATTGATTTCGGTGGTGGAAGCCAGCGGCGCGGCCAGGTCGGGCTCCTTGCCCGCCTTCAGCGAGCGTACCGCCTCGTTCAGCATATCGGTGTACAGCTGGAAGCCCACTTCCAGCATTTCGCCGGACTGGTTCTCGCCCAGCACTTCGCCGGCGCCGCGGATTTCCAGGTCGTGCATGGCCAGATAGAAGCCGCTGCCCAGCTCTTCCATCTGCTGGATCGCCTCCAGCCGGCGCTGTGCCTGTTTGCTCAGGCTTTGCACATCATGCACCAGCAGATAGGCGTAAGCCTGGTGGTGCGAGCGGCCGACGCGGCCGCGCAGCTGGTGCAGCTGGGCCAGGCCGAACTTGTCGGCGCGGTGCATGATGATGGTGTTCGCGGTCGGCACATCGATGCCGGTTTCGATAATCGTGGTGCACAGCAGGATGTTGTAGCGCTGCGCCACGAAGTCGCGCATGACTTTTTCCAGATCGCGTTCGTGCATCTGGCCGTGGGCCACGGCGATGCGCGCCTCGGGCAGCAGCTCGGTGAGCGCGGCCATGCGGTTCTGGATGGTTTCCACTTCGTTGTGCAGGAAGTAGACCTGGCCGCCGCGCTTGAGTTCACGCAGCACGGCTTCGCGGATGATGGAGTCGTTCTCGCCGCGCACGAAGGTCTTGATGGCCAGGCGCTTTTGCGGCGCGGTGGCGATCACCGAAAAGTCGCGCAGGCCTTCCAGCGCCATGCCCAGGGTGCGCGGGATCGGCGTGGCGGTCAGGGTCAGCACATCGACCTCGGCCCGCAGCGATTTCAGCGCCTCTTTCTGGCGCACGCCGAAGCGGTGTTCCTCGTCGATGATGACCAGGCCCAGGCGCTCGAATTTCACATCGTCCGACAGCAGTTTGTGGGTGCCGATGATGATGTCGAGCGTGCCGTCGGCCATGCCCTTGATGGCTTGTCCGATCTCCTTGCCGGTGCGGAAGCGCGACATTTCGGCGATGCGCACCGGCCAGTCGGCGAAGCGGTCGGCGAAAGTCTGGGCATGCTGTTCGGCCAGCAGGGTGGTGGGCGCCAGGATGGCGACCTGTTTGCCGCCCATGACGGCGATGAAGGCGGCGCGCAGCGCGACCTCGGTCTTGCCGAAGCCGACGTCGCCGCACACCAGGCGGTCCATCGGCTTGCCGGAGGTCATATCCTTCATCACGTTCATGATGGCGGCCGCCTGGTCCGGCGTTTCGTCGAAGCCAAAGCTGTCGGCGAAGCGTTCGTAATCCTGGGATGAGTATTCGAAAGCGTGGCCCTGGCGCGCGGCGCGGCGGGCGTAGAGATTAAGCAGCTCGGCGGCGGTGTCGCGCACCTGGTCGGCGGCCTTCTTCTTGGCTTTTTCCCACTGGCCGGAACCTAGGGTGTGCAGCGGCGCGTCGTCCGGCGAGGCGCCGGAATAGCGCGAGATCACGTGCAGCTGGGATACCGGCACATACAGTTTGGTGTCCTTGGCGTATTCCAGGTGCAGGAATTCGGTCTCGCCTTCGCCCAGGTCCATGCTGGTCAGGCCCATATAGCGGCCGATGCCATGGTTGATGTGCACCACCGGATCGCCGATCTTCAGCTCGGACAGGTCGCGCACCATGGACTCGACCTGGGTCACGGCCTCCTGCTTCTTCTTGCCGACGCGGCGGCCGGAACCGGCATACAGCTCGGTTTCGGTGATGAAGACCAGTTGGCCCTGCGGCGCGGCCAGTTCGAAGCCCGCATGCAGCGGGGCTACGCCCAGCGTCACTTTGGCGTCGCTGGCGAGGAAGCCTTCGAAGCCTTCCACCGGCGCGGGCGCCAGATCGAATTCGCTGAAATACTGCTGCAGGGTTTCGCGGCGGCCGCCCGATTCGGCGCAGATCATCACGCGCTTACCCGTTTGCAGCAGATAGGCGCGCAGATTGGTCAGCGGATCGTCCAGATGGCGGTTGACGGCGATATTCGGCACCGGCGCCGACAATTCGGACGCCTCGCCATTGCCCTCGCGGCTCAGCGCCAGGCGCGCATGCGGCTTGGCCAGGACAAAGAACTGCTCGTCGCCGAGGAAGATGGACTGCGGCGGCAGGATCGGGCGCTCGCGGTCGGCCTTCAGGAATTTGTAGCGCGACTCGGTATCGGCCCAGAAGCGTTTGATGGCGGCATCGATATCGCCCACCATGGCCAGGGTCGAACCTTGCGGCAGATAGTCGAACAGCGTGGCCGTCTCTTCGAAGAACAGCGGCAGATAGTATTCGATGCCGGCCGAGGCGATGCCGCTGCCCATATCCTTGTAGATCACGGTCCGCGAAGGATCGCCTTCGAAAGTCTCGCGCCAGCGGCTGCGGAAGGTGGAGCGCGCTGCCTCGTCCATCGGGAATTCGCGGCCCGGCAGCAGGCGCACTTCGCGCACCGGATACAGCGAACGCTGGGTATCGGCATCGAAGGTGCGGATGGTTTCGATGGTGTCGCCGAACAGGTCGAGGCGGTAGGGCAGGGCCGAACCCATGGGGAACAGGTCGATCAGGCCGCCGCGCACCGAGTATTCGCCGGGCGACATGACCTGGTTCACATGGGTGTAGCCGGCCAGCGTCAGCTGCGACTTCAGGCGCGCCTCGTCCAGCACCTCGCCCTGCTTGAAGAAGAAGGTATAGGCGGCCAGGAAGGACGGCGGCGCCATGCGCACCAGGGCTGTGGTGGCGGGCACGATCATCACATCGCACTGGCCGTTCTGGATTTCATGCAGGGTTGCCAAGCGCTCGGACACCAGATCCTGGTGCGGCGAGAAGGCGTCGTAAGGCAGGGTTTCCCAGTCGGGCAGCAGGTGGCAGCGCAGTTCCGCGCCGCCGAACCAGGGCAATTCGTCCAGCAGGCGCTGGCCATCGCTGGCCTGGGCCACGATCACGGCCAGCATCTGGCCTTGCTGTTTCAGTTCAAGCGCGGCTTGCGCGAGGGCGTAGGCATCCGAAGAGCCGTACAGGGTAGGCAGTACGAAACGGTTGCCTGACTTGGGAAGGGATTTTTTTAAGTCGAATGACATGCGGTGCTGGAGCGCTGGGGGAAACGATCAGACCACGCATTATAGTCCAAGCGATGGCGGGACGTCGGACGCCGTTGTAATCAGATTGGCAATGCCGAAGGGCACATGCACCATGGGCGTGCTCAGACCGGGCGCCTGCAGGTGGCTGAGCTGGTCGTCGAAGAAGATATGCGGCTTGAAGATGGCCAGCACGCGCGCCTTGTCCATGCCACCCAGGAAAAAAGTCTCGTGCGCCGAGACGCCCCAGCTCTTCAGCGTGGTCACCACCCGCTCATGCGAAGGTGCGTTGCGGGCCGTGATGATGGCCACGCGCAGCAGCTTGCGGTAGCCGGGACGGCGCCGGGCCAGCAGGGTTTCGAAGCGCTGCATCACATGCAGCTGGCGGAACAGATTAGCCAGCGGCCCCGGTTGATGCGGCACGTCCGCGTTGCGGCGCTCGTGGGCATGGAACTCCGCTACATCGTTATTGCGTTTGAAGACGCTTTCCGACTCATCGTCGGCCAGCACGCCGTCGAAATCGAAGGCGATGCGCAATTCGGCGTCGCCGGTGTCGTCGAGCTGTTCGCTGTTTGGTGCGGGCAGCACCAGGCCGGCGGGATGGCCGGCCGCCAGCGCCTTGCGCACATCGTCCTCGTTCGCGCTGAGGAAGAGTGCAGCATTAAAGGCAGGCAGATAGGTGTAAGGCGCGCTGCCGGTGAGGAAGGCGGCGCGCGAGATATCCAGGCCGTAGTGGGCGATGGAGTGCATCACGCGCAGGCCAGTCTCCGGCGAGTTGCGCGATAAAAGCACCACCTCCACCGGCGACTGCTTGCGGAAGTGGCGGTTGATGGCGAGGAAGCGGCGGATGAAGGGGAAGGCCACGCCGCGCGCCAGCACCGTGCCGGCATGCGCCTCCTGATAACTGCGGTAGCCGTCCTCGCCTTCTTCCAGGTAAACGCGGTGCGATTCGCTCAGGTCGAAGAGGGCGCTGGAGGCGATGCCGATCACCAGCTTGTTTTCAATCGGATAGGCCATTTTTTGCTTGGTTTTTGATTCAACTTTCTCCTGCGACTATAGCCGAAATCGCGTAATCATTCCGCCTTGCCAAGCATTCTTGCTGTCGAGTAGTGCTTTGCGCCACGCTTTGTGCAGAACAGGCAGAAAACAATTGACGCAGTAAAGCACGCAGACCTATTCTGGCCGTGTGGAAATACTCACCAATTATCACAATCCCTTTCTCCCTACTGCAAGAGGCTCCCGTGTTTAAGAACTTGATGATCAAATGGAAGCTGGCAACCCTTGTCGCTATTATGTTGGTAGCTTTAAGCATCATCGGCATCAGCGGTTACAGCGGCATTAATAAGGTCGGCAACTCGGTCGAAGAAATCGGCAAGGTGCGCATGCCTTCCGTGGAAGGCCTGCTCGTGATGAGCGAGGGCCAGACCGCCGTGGCCCTGGCCACCTTGCGCACCGCGATCTGGGAAAACGACTACAAGTCGCAGGCGCGCTTCTCCGAGGTGCTGACCCTGCGCCAGAAGGCCTGGGCCAGCGCGGAGGCGGGTCTGAAGACTTACGAGCCGCTGCCGCAGACCGCCGAGGAGGCAGTGCTGTGGAAGCAATTCAGCGAAGAGTGGAATGCCTGGAAGGCGGCCGACCAGAAACTGGCCACCACCATTGGCGCGCTGGCGGCCAACAAGGATGAAGAAGGGCAGAAAAAACTGTTCGCGGAGTTCTATTCACAGTTCGATGCGGCCGGTCCTTTGTTCACCAAGGCGGAAACCACGCTGAAGAAAATCCTCGACCTGAACAAGCATGTGGCGGCCGACGCCGTAAAAGCCGGCCAGGACGCCACTGTCAGCTCGCAGCGCACGATGGTGATCTCGGCTCTGCTGGCAATCGCCGTGGCCGTGGCCTGCGCCTGGTATATCACGCTGGCGATCACCCGTCCCATCAACGAGGCGGTGGAAGTGGCGAAAACCGTGGCTTCGGGCGATCTGACCAGCCGCATCGAAGTCCAGACCACCGAAGAAACCGGCCAGCTGCTGGGCGCACTGAAAGATATGAATGAAAGCCTGATCCGCATTGTCGGCCAGGTGCGTTCCGGCACCGATACGATTGCCTGCGCCTCCTCGCAGATCGCCACCGGCAATCTGGATCTGTCTTCGCGAACCGAGGAGCAGGCCAGCTCGCTGGAAGAAACCGCGTCCTCGATGGAAGAGCTGACCTCCACCGTGCGCCAGAACGCGGATAACGCATCGCAAGCCAATCAGTTGGCGGCGTCGGCCTCCGGCGTGGCGATGAAGGGTGGCGAAGTGGTATCGCGCGTGGTACAGACCATGGAATCGATCAACGCCTCCTCCAACAAGATCGTCGACATCATCAGCGTCATCGACGGCATAGCTTTCCAGACCAATATCCTGGCACTGAATGCTGCCGTTGAAGCGGCGCGCGCCGGCGAGCAGGGACGCGGCTTTGCCGTGGTGGCATCCGAGGTACGCAATCTGGCGCAGCGCTCGGCGGCGGCGGCGAAAGAGATCAAGCAGCTGATCAGCGAGTCGGTGGAAACCGTGGGCGCGGGCAGCAAGCTGGTGGCGGAAGCTGGCGAGACCATGGGTGAGATCGTCACCAGCGTGCAGCGCGTGACCGACATCATGACCGAAATCACGATGGCGACCAAGGAGCAGAGCAGCGGCATCGACCAGATTAATACCGCGGTCAGCCAGATGGATACCGTGACCCAGCAGAATGCCGCGCTGGTGGAGGAAGCCGCTGCTGCTGCCGCCTCGCTGGAAGAGCAGGCCGGCAAGCTTGCGCAGGTGGTCAGCGTCTTCCGCCTCGATCAGAATGCTGTGACGGCCGCGCCGGTGGCCGTGCACAAGGCGCCTGTCGCCGCATTGAAAGCACCGGCCGCAGCAGCGTTCAAGCCCACTGCGGCCAGAGCTAAGCCGGCTGCGGCGCGCGCCGAACTGAAACGCCCGGACCTGTCGGCAGGCAGCAAAACCCCTTCAAAAGTGGCAGCCACCGTTTCGGAAGATGGATGGGAAGAGTTTTAAGGGAGCGCACAGGGAGCGCTTTTAAGGGCCGCGCAAGCGGCCTTTTTTTTATGTGCACGGGCTTAGACTTCAGCTAACAGATGATGTCCGGTGAGCGGCAGCAACCGCCCAAAGCCGCCCCTCGTATTCATTGCGCAGCTAACGGCGAATGACAGGGGGCAATGCCCAGCTACCGTTTGGCAAGGATAAAATAGATGGTCACTTGCGAGTAGTTAGATGCAGAACCGTACCACGGTGGCATGTTTGTTGGCGACGTAGTGAGCTCTCCCTTTTCTTGCGCCTCCATGGCCGATAGCAGCTGCTGCGGGAGAGCAGGTAAAGCGTCTTCTTGAATATCAGGATCGCCATCCGTGAAATCAATTAATGCGGGTCCAACTAGCTTAGGCCAGCGCTTCCGTAGACGATCTGGCCACCACCACGGCCCCAGCGTGTGAATTAATGCCTCCCGAAGTTCTTTGACTGCTTGCCTATATACTTTTTCATCGTCCCGAGCATGCAGTGCCAGGCCGACGACCACGTAGGTTGCTGTGGAAATCAGGAATGGCCCTACGATGCGCTCGATTTCTTTCTCAGTACGTGCTGGGTTCGTGTGCTCGACCTCAGCAAGCTTCTCCTGCATTTCACGAATCGTTTCATTGCGAAAGGTATCCAGTTTCACTAGGTCGCGATATAACTTTGCACTGAAGACGAGCGGGTTCAACTTTGGTATGTTGTTCCGCTGTTTCATTAAAAAACTTAGCGAGGAAAAATCTACGACCGATTCAGCGTATTGAAAGAACATTGGCTGCACGAGCATATACACTGGTGCCACTGGCCCTCTAGCTGGGTTAGCCACGTCGTGTCTGAACCTCTTTCGAAACACTAGGAAATCATTAATCTGATCCCGTAGCGCTAACAGAGCAAGGTTTCCAGCTGCGACACTCTCTCGGTGGAGCTTTCGTGATTCATTGTGACGTGCTACCCAGATTGCAGTGCCAGCACCTGCAAATGTACTGAGACCCAGTTTTACCATATCCCAGTTTCGAGTGGCGTCATCGAATAGATGAAAGAAATTTGGCAGATTCATTGACTTCTTGGTTGTGAATGTAGGTTTAAGCAATGACGTCTGCTAATGGCCGACTCGCGACATCACGCCTTCCGATAATTCGGATTGACCTGAAACTCACCGGTCAGCTGTCCATTCTCATCCACCTTGTATGCGCCGACAATACTCTCGGGAGGCACGGCATCATTGGGGCCGAACTTGCCTTCAATCTTATATACCCAACCATTCGGGTTGCGCTTGGCCTCTGCAACCATTTCTGGTGTCGGCATGTCGGGCTGCCTAGGTTTCTCAGATCGCTTCGAAAACGGCCACATAGAACTCCTAAAACAATATCAATTTATGGGTGTCGGCTGTTGGCCGTCAGAAGACTACCGCTGATAAGCGCTCAGTTTCGGCATCTCTGCACTAAATACAGAGACGCAATCATTTATCCCGGCAATCAAATATTCTTTCACATCCGGATACATATCAAGCAAAAGGCTTCCTCTGCGGGTACGCTCTTGGTCCAACCAGCCACCGCTTAGAACACGAAACAGCCAGCCCACTCGGGTTGAGCACACTGGCCAATATTCCATAAGGTTCCGCTCGTCAACAACTCTAAAGCCGAGCGGGTTTTCAAAAGTCACCAAACATCCAAGTTCTCCGCTTACATCAGCGACGTGAATTTTCAACACGCATTGAAATTGTTCTATACGACCGATTTCAGTCCCTTTTGGAAACGCAAACCTAGGCTCCAGTGCTTCCGCTGTGACTTTTTCCATATGACGCTATGTCTTTCTTTCAGCGATGTCTGCTGTTGACCGATTACGGCTGCAATGCAATGATGGCCATCCCAATCAAAGCAAGAGCAGCTCCAAAGAAGTCGAAGCGGGTTAACTGAACGCCATCGACAAATCGCAGCCATAGCAGAGCCACGCCAATATAAGCGCCGCCGTAGGCTGCATAGGTACGGCCAGCAGCAGAGGGATGCAGGGTTAAAAACCATGCAAATAGTCCCAACGAAAAACTGGCAGGTATGAGGAGCCACATTGACTTTCCCTGTTTGAGCACCAGCCACGGTAGATAGCAACCTACGATTTCTGCCAAAGCTGTTATGAAAAACAGAGGTACTAACTTGACGATACCCAAACCAAATCCTATTAAAAAATTTCCGCGCCAGACCGCTTTTGGCCGAACTTACACCTTCGTTTTCGTAAGCAAGAACAAGCCTAGCGCGCCGGAGGCAACAATACAAAATATCGAAAGCGGCAAGGCGAACTCATGCCTGCCGGTGAAAGCAAAAGCAGCGTGTATGGCGAGTGTGCCTAACCCCACCATTCCGCAAACCTTGGACCAAATTCTTGCCGAACGTCGTTGCAATAACACGCTGCGATAACCCCATAGAAGCGCACCGACTGCGCATCCGTTGAAGACCAAGAATCCTTGTATTCCTCCAGGCACTCCAAACATGTTCCATTCATGCCAGTATGCAGCATCAATTTGATGAGCAATGAGCGCGAGCAGGGTCGCGAAATACCAGCGTTTCAATTAAGGTCATCCTCCATTTTTATCGCAAGCCATTGTTATCCGTTGCGAACTGGCAGCCACAACGTGACCGATAACCGGCGGGCGACAGCGCGTCCGGTTGATTGTTTGATTGAGCTGTTGGGGCTGGAACGATGCAGCCATTCTATTTGCGCCAGAACGTAAATTGGGAAAGCATTGACTGCCGCCAAATGAACAGGCGATCCAATAGCCGATCTGGTACAAAAAGGAAGCAAAGCCCAGCAACAACGAATGCTCCGCAAAAGACAACTGCTGAAACCTTGGTTCCCATGTCGCTAGTAAGTACACCGTTTGATGAAATAGTGCTGGCTGGATCAAACAGCAAAGGGACAAAACTAAACAAGAGCTTCGCACCAACCAATGCCCAGGTAAAGCCCATGAAGCGATAGGTCCGACGGTGTCGCTTCATTTTTTTCAACTGATTCGTATCCATTATGCTCAACGTGTCATTTATGTCGAAATTTGCTATGCATTATCACTAAGGTATTAAGCCAAGGATGCCAGGCTGGCTAGCTAGTGACTGTCTGCTGCTGCCGGTAGCGACATCTCAGAACTCTAACTCATCTAACAGTTCATGTCAGATACCGTCTGGACTAGTACCTTTTATGGCTCGGACTTTGCTGAATGCTTAGACATGAAGTCCTTGTAGGACCAATACTCTACGCCATCCATAGCACGTTCCAGCTCACCCATATCGTCATCTCCCAGTTCCGTAGAAAACGGAGCTGACAGAATTTCTCGGCATGATGGAAGGGACATCAGCGCCTTGGACTTCAGGAAGTATTCAAACACCGCCTCTTTCCACATGTCTTCCGGCATATCTGCGTGGGCCATCGTAAGGCGGTCCAAGGAAACGACAATTCCTTCGATGTTTCTGAGCACCTCGATGATTTCTTGCTTCTCAAATTCAAGCATGTTTGGCGTTTGCTGTTGGCCGGCTAACGTTCCTGGTGAGTTCATTGTTTATTCTCCAATAACAGCTTTCCATAGGTGCTATCTGAACGTTGGCCTGGAACCTCGGGGTCAATCGCGAAGCGACACTGTTTAGTTGCCGGGAGGTAATCGCCGTTTTGGTTCCATGGCGTGAATGAAGACGGTGTATGTATCAGCTGGACGCAGTCCGCCGGCAAGGTCCAAAGCCCGGCCGATTGCACCGCGGTGATAGGTGCCATGGTTGACCATATGGAAGAGTATTTCTTCGCGGCTCAGCGTTCCATCCAGCCCGTCAAGAAATTGGAAGTGGATTTTCCCGGCCAGGATTTCGGATGGCGTCGATTCGGCATACTTCAGCAGCCAGTCATTTGATGCCGACAAGCGTTCCCTTAATTCCGCCAGCTCGGGTACCACTTCAGTGTTGGACGTGGAATGCGGCTCAGGTTTTTCGAGCAGCCTGGCGCGAAAAACCTCTTCCACTCGAACCATATGGTTCAACTGCTGGCGGGCGAATGCAATCTCCGATGGGAATTGCACGGAATCGATTAGTTCGACCGCATCGAGCGTGCGCTTATCCGCCCATTGCTTGTATTGAAGTTGGTACTGGATTTGCGATGTCATGGAAAGGGTTCAAGTTAAGCAGCGTTTTGCTGGTCGCGTACCTGCATGAGAGCGAAGCCCAGGAGATTCAGTCCGCGCCATTTATTGGGGTTGGAGGCCTTTTCATCATCCTGGGCAAGGCCAATACCCCAGATCCGATCGACCGGACTGGCCTCAACGAGAATGCGCTTCCCTGTTTGCTGTAGAAACTGGCCAAGGTCCGGATTTTGAGCGAATTTCGCTTCATTGGCGCGGACGACGATTGCATATCGCTGTGCGAGCCAGACCGCTTCGTCAAAGCCGCGCACTTGCCGGCCAAGCGCTTTTGCCTCTTCCGGGGTGGCGGCATTCAAGACTTGAGTCCTGATCGCCTGGTCATTGAACAGCCTGGCTTTCTCGGCCATCATGAAATGCTCGGCGGTGAGGTAGCGCTCCCCATCCACTGTGAACGGAGCTTCATACCATTGGCTGAAGCAGGAAGCCGTAACCCCATTCTTTCCGGGTTGATGGCCCCAGAAGAATACATATTTAAATTTCTCGCCGCTATTGAAGCGGGATTTCAGATCTTCAACGATTTGAGTATCAAGCATATTTAAGCACCTAAAATGCCATTTTAATGCTTAAACACGGGCGTCACTCCGGGATCGCACAGATCAATCGGCACCGTCCACACTTCGGGAATAATTCCGCCGTGTCCGCCGCGAGATTTGCGAATGGCGTCAGGGCAGCCAAACCATAGGGCTACATGGTCCTCGGGAACGTCGGGATCGCCAGCAAGGCCAACGACTACGGCCGGCAGGCCATCGAATTCGATAATCTGTCCTTTTTGCAGGTCCATACTCAAGCAAAAAGTTAAATATTATCGTATTTGCTCCGCGTACTGCAGCACCTTGGCCGGCGGGTAGAGTTTGAGTTCTTCGGCCACCGACATATTCACCAGATAGCTGAAGCGCGGCAGGGTCTCGATCGGCAGGGCGGCCGGCTTGACGCGGTGGCGCAGGATTTGCACCGCCTTGTGGGCAGCGAGCCGGCCCAGGTTCTCGTAACCGGAAACCAGGCCAAACAGGGCGCGGCCCTCGCGCAGGCCGGCTTCCACCGCGCTGAAGGTGGGCAGGCGCTGGGCCAGCGCGACTTCGGTGAGCTGCTTGCGGTGCGCCATCAGGAAGCTGTCCGGCCCAAGGTACAGCAGGTCCGCCTGCTGCGCCAGCTCCTCGATGATGCCGGGCAGGGCTTCGGCCAGCGGTTTGCCTTGATCGTCCAGCGGCACCGGTTTTTCGATCAGCTGGAAATGCTCCTGTGCCGCCAGGGCGCGCCACTCGCGCATATTGACCACGGCATTCGGCTCGGCCGGGTTGTACAGGGCGGCGATGCGCTCGAAGCGGCGGTAGGCGCGGATGGCGTTCATCTGCTGCCGTACCGGCACCACATGGGATACGCCCGTCACATTGCGGCGCGAGGAGGCGAGCGACTTGACGATGCCGCAGGCCTGGGGCGCAGCCACCATGGTAAACACGATGGGGATATTGGTGATATTGCGGGCTGGATCGGCGCTGCCTTCCCGGCCTGCCACCGCCATGGTGACGGCGGTGCCATAGGTGTAGACCAGATCGACCTTCAGTTCGCGCGCCTCGGCAATCAGGGCCGGCACCTTGCTGGCGTCGAAGTCCACATTGCGGATGATGAATTCGACCGGAATGCGGTTGAGCGTGAAGTAGTCGCGGAAGCCGCGCTCCACGCCGGTCTCGCCCCGGTACAGGATCATATAGACGCGCTGCGGACGCACCTGGGCCAGCGCGCCCGGCAGGGCGGCTAGCGCCATGGCGGCGGCTGCGCTATGAAGGATTGTTCTTCTTCTCATTTCCCGGTCCCGGCCAGGCTAGTCAAAATTGCAACGGTGATTATTTGTGAGTATTTACCGGGATTCTATCACCGCTATGGTGGGACTTGTCTAGTCAAGTCCCCGCCGGAGCCGGGGCTGGTGTTGTAGGCGGCGCAGTCGGGGACTCCGGCGCCGTTTCCGGCGCGGCCTCGCCGGGCGGTTCGCCTTCCAGGTCGATGCCGCGCGCGGTGGTGTCGTTCATGTATTCCTCATAGATCCAGTCGCCGTTCAGCTGCACCACGCCCTCTGGCGCCGCGCGTTCCACCGGCGGCCGCTTGGCCAGGGCCACACGCATATAGTCGATCCAGATCGGCATGGCGAGCGTGGCGCCGAATTCGCGGCCGCCCAGCGATTTAGGATCGTCGTAGCCCATCCAGGCCACGCCCACGATGCCGCCGCCATAACCGGCGAACCAGCCGTCCACGGCATCGTTGGTGGTGCCGGTCTTGCCGGCCAGGTCGCTGCGGCCCACGCGCGGCGTGGCGGCGGCGCCGGTGCCGCTGCGCGTCACTTCGCGCAGCATGCTGTCGGTGATGAAGACATTGCGCGCATCGAGCACGCGTGCGCTTTCCTGGGCTGGCGCCGGGACCTTGGTTTCGGATAGCAGCGCGCCCTTGGCGTCGGTAATGCGCGCAATCAGATAGGGCTGGACGCGGTAGCCGCCGTTGGCGAAGACGGCATAGGCGCCGGCCATTTGCAGCGGCGTGACCGAGCCCGTACCGAGGGTCATGGTCAGGTTTTTCGGCTGGCGCGCGCCATCGAAGCCGAACTTGCCGATGTATTCATGGGCATACGGCACGCCGATGGCGCGCAGCAGGCGTACCGAGGCCACGTTCTTGGATACGGCCAGCGAACGGCGCATGCTGATCGGACCATCGAATTTGCCGTCGTCGTTTTGCGGACGCCATGGTTCGCCGCCGGTTTCCGAGCCTGGCATTTCCAGCGGCACGTCGTTGATCAGCGTGGCGGGGCCGTAGCCTTTTTCCACCGCTGCCGAATAGATGAAGGGCTTCATCGCCGATCCCGGCTGGCGCCAGGCCTGGGTAACGTGGTTGAATTTCTGCTGGCCAAAGTCGAAGCCGCCCACCAGGGCGTGATAGGCGCCGGTATTGGCGTCGAGGGAGACGAAGGCCGCCGCCACTTTCGGCACCTGGCTGATGGCCCAGGCTTTTTTCTCGTTGCGAGCGACGCGGATCACGGCGCCCGGGCGCAGCTTGATGGCCGGCTTGGCGTTGTCGCTCAGCGCCGTTGCGGCCAGTTTCAGGCCGTCGCCGCTGATTTCCACTTCCTCGCCGTCGGCCGTTTCCACCTTCACGGACTTGGGCGAGGCTTGCAGCACCACGGCGGCGATCAGACGGTCCATATTCGGACGGCGGGCAAGGGCCTCGTCGATCGCTTCGTCGCGCTTTTCCTCTTCGGCTGGCAGTTCGATGAAGGCTTCCGGGCCGCGATAGCCGTGGCGCTGGTCGTAAGCGATCACGTTGCGGCGCAGCGATTCGTAGGCCGCGTCCTGGTCGGCGTGCAGGATGGTAGTGTAGACGTTGATGCCGCGCGTGTAGGCTTCTTCCTTGTACTCGGCCACCACGGCCTGGCGCGCCAGTTCGGCCACATACTCCGCGTGGGTGTCGTATTCCTGGCCGCGCGTATTGACGTGCAGCGGCTCGTGCAGTGCTTTCTGATAGTCGGCTTCGGTGATGTAATCCAGGTCGCGCAGACGTTTCAGCACCTGGTGCTGGCGCTGTTTGGCGCGCTTGGGATTGACGGCCGGGTTATGGCGCGCCGGGTTCTGCGGCAGGCCGGCCAGCATCGCCGTCTCGGCAATCGACAGCTCTTTCAGCGACTTGCCGAAGTAGGTGCGCGCCGCGCTGCTGAAGCCATAGGAGCGCTGGCCCAGGTAGATCTGGTTCATGTACAGCTCCAGAATCTCGTCCTTGCTCAGCGCCGCTTCGATCTTATAGGCCAGCATGATCTCGTTCAGCTTGCGCGACAGGATCTTGTCCCGCGTCAGGAAGAAATTGCGCGCCACCTGCATGGTGATGGTGGAGCCGCCCTGGCGGAAGCCCCCGCTCAGATTGGCGACGGCGGCGCCGAGGCCGCGCTTCCAGTTGATGCCGCCGTGCTCGTAGAACTGCGTGTCCTCGATGGCCAGCAGCGCCTTCTTCATCATTGCCGGCACGTCTTTGATGGCCACGAAATCGCGGTGCTCTTCACCGAATTCGCCGATCAATACTTTGTCCGCCGTGTAGATGCGCAGCGGGATCTTGGGCTTGTAATCGGTGACCGCTTCCAGCGAGGGCAGGTTGGGGGCGATGTACAGGGCCATATAGCCGGCCACCGCCGCTGCGCCCAGCGCGCCGGCGACAGCGGTGGCGATCAGTGCGATTTTCAGATTGCGGCGGTTCAGCAGCTTGGGCGAAGCAGGGGAGGGAGCAGTCAAGACGCGTTCTCACGGTGGCAAAGTCGGGCAATTATAGACCAAGCGCCAAGCCGCCCCCGCGCCGTGGCAGGGCGGGAAAAATACTTTTCACGGCGGGGCGCTTTGTGCCATAGTTCCGGCTGCATTTTTGCAGCAATGTCTCTATAGGATTCCCGTAATGCCCCTCGATCCCCACCCCGCGCCGGTTCGCCCCTATATCCCGGATGAGGCCAAGCTGCCGGAGCTGACTTTCCGCGCCCTGTTCCTCGGCACCTTGCTGGGCATGGTGTTTGGCGCTTCCTCCTTGTATCTGGTGCTGAAAGTCGGCCTGACCGTCAGCGCTTCGATTCCGGTGGCGGTGATCGCCATTACGGTCTTCGGCCTGGCCAAGAAACTGGGCGGCAAGGATTCCAGCATCCTGGAGAACAGCATCACCCAGACCGCCGGCTCGGCCGGTGAGTCGATCGCTTTTGGCCTGGGCGTGACCATGCCCGCCATCCTCATTCTCGGCTTCGACCTGGAAATCTCGCGCGTGATGCTGGTGGGCGTGCTGGGCGGCCTGCTCGGCATCCTGATGATGATCCCGATGCGCCGCACCATGATCGTCGACCAGCACCGCGAGCTGAAATTCCCGGAAGGGACGGCGTGCGCCGAAGTGCTGAAGGCCGCCGCCACCGACAGTTCGCGCCTGGCCGCGGGCGAAAGCCTGCAAGCGGAATCGGAAGCGGCGCGCGATGCCAAGCGCCGCGCGCGCATCATCTTCGGCGGCTTTGGCATCGGTCTGCTGTACAAGGCGCTGAACGTCTCCTTCAAAGGCTGGAAGGATACGCCGGAAGTGGTGTTCGGCGCGCCGCTCAAGGGCGGTTCCGTGGGCGCTGAAGTGTCGCCCGAGCTGCTGGGCGTTGGCTATATCATCGGCTCGCGTATCGCGCTGACGATGGCGGCGGGCGGCGTGCTGTCCTATCTGCTGCTGATCCCCATGATCAAATTCTTCGGCGACCCGCTGACCACCATCCTGGCGCCGGGCAGCACGCTGATTTCCGAAATGGGGCCGAATGAGGTGCGCAGCGCCTATATCCTGTATATCGGCGCGGGTGCCGTGGCGGCGGGCGGCTTGATCAGCCTGTGCCGCGCCATGCCGATGATCTGGAACAGCCTGGCGGCGGGCCTGGCCGGCATCGGCAAAGGCAGCAAGGCCGATACGAGCAAGCGCACCGAACGCGATATCCCGATGAAATGGGTGGTGATCGGCTGCCTCGGCATCATCGCCGTCATCACGGCCGCCACGCCGCTGCATATGAATGTGCTGGGCGCGCTGCTGATTCTCGTATTCGGTTTCCTGTTCTCGACCGTGTCCTCGCGCCTGACGGGCGAGATTGGTTCCTCGTCCAATCCTACCTCCGGCATGGCGGTGGCGACCCTGCTGTTCACCTGCCTGATCTTCCTCATCATGGGCTGGACCGGCGGCCAGTATTACGTGACGGCGCTGTCCGTCGGCGCCATCGTCTGCATTGCCTCGGCCAATGCGGGCACCACTTCGCAGGATTTGAAGACCGGCTTCCTGGTTGGCTCCACGCCGCGCCTGCAGCAGTATGCGATTCTGGCCGGTTCGCTGGCTTCGGCCCTGCTGCTTGGTCCTATCCTGCTGCAATTGAATGAATCGAGCACCGTGTATGTGCCTGCGGCCCAGGTGGCGCCGGGCCTGAGCACGGATGCTTCGAAGCTGAGCGCGACGGCGCAGTTGCATGGCCCGCAGGCTGCCGGCGACAGCAAGGTGTACAAGGTGTGGCAGAAGACCGATGCCGAGGGTGGCCCGGCTGGTAAATACCTGATCGATGAGCAGGGCAAGGCCGTGTACCTGGTCGATCCGGGCATCAATGGCACGCACAGCAAGCGCCCGGACGGCACCGAGGTGAAAAAATACGATGCGCCCAAGGCGGTGCTGATGTCTTACATTATCAAGGGCATCCTCGATCAGCAACTGCCCTGGACGCTGGTGATCCTGGGCGTGATGGCGGCCGTGGTGCTGGAGCTGGCGGGCATTCAGTCGCTGTCTTTCGCGGTGGGCGTGTATCTGCCGCTGTCGGCGACGCTGCCGGTGGCGATCGGCGGCGTGCTGCGCTGGCTGGCCGACCGCCGCAACAACACGCTGCCGCAGTACGCGAAGCTGAACGAGGAGGAAAAACAGGCGGCGGGCGACCGCAGCGAAGGCGTGCTGCTGGCTTCCGGCTATATCGCCGGCGGCGCGCTGGCCGGTATCGTCATCGCCATCACGGCGGGCGTGCTGACCAATTTCGATGCCATGATGGGCAATTGGGCGGAGCATAGCAATCCGTTCTACAGCGGGGCATCGGCCGATGCGCTGTCACTGCTGCCGTATGCGTTTATCATGGGTCTGTTGTTGTGGGTGGCAAGGGAGAAGAAGCAAACCTAAACTCAAGGAGGAGTGCATGCATAAGCTGTCCCTGGCAGGTCTGTTACTGGTTGTGAATAGCGCTGGCGCTGCGACGCAAACGGTCGATTGCGGCCGTTTGCTGGATGTGAAGGCAGGCGTATGGCGCGAGAAGGTCACGGTTGCCATCGAAAACGGCGCCGTGAAATCGCTGGCGCCCACCCAGGGCAAGGGCGATGTCGACTTGAGCGCCTATTCCTGTCTGCCCGGACTGATCGATATGCATGTGCATATGAGCGGCGAAAGCCGCAAGCAGATCGAGGAACTGCGCTCCCAATTGACCGGCGACGTGGCCGACCAGGCCTTGCGCTCCGTGCCTTTTGCCGAGCGCACGCTGAAGGCGGGCTTCACTACCGTGCGCGATATGGGCGCATCCGATGGCCTGAATATTGCGCTGAAGCGCGCCATCGATGCCGGCCACGTGCCGGGACCGCGCATGTTCACTTCCGGCCAGGCCATTGCCACCACGGGCGGCCATGCCGATCCCACCAATGGCTTGTCGCGCGAGCTGCGCCGGCTGAAAGGTGTGCCGGGACCGGAGCAGGGCGTGGTCAACAGCCCGCAGGAAGCGCGCGAAGCGGTGCGCGCCCGCTACAAGGAAGGCGCGGACCTGATCAAGATCACCGCCACCGGTGGTGTGCTGAGCCAGGCCGCCAGCGGCCAGAACTCGCAGTTTTCGGATGAGGAACTGCGCTCCATCGTCGCCACCGCCAAGGACTACGGCTATCGCGTCGCCGCCCATGCCCACGGCACGGAAGGCATGAAGCGCGCCCTGCGCGCCGGTGTCGATTCGATCGAGCACGGTACCTTCATGGACGACGAAGCCATCGCCCTGTTCAAGAAGACCGGCGCCTGGTACGTGCCGACCCTCTCGGCCGGGAAGTACGTGACCGAGAAGGCCAAGGAGGCGGATTACTATTCGCCCCTGGTGCGTCCCAAGGCCGCCGCCATCGGCACGCATATGCTGGAGACGTTCGCCAAGGCCTACAAGGCTGGTGTGAAGATCGCCTTTGGCACCGATGCCGCCGTCTTCCCGCATGGGCTGAATGGCAGGGAGTTCGCCTATATGGTGGAGGCGGGCATGCCGCCGCTGGAGGCGATCCGTTCCGCCACCTTGTCGGCGGCCGAACTGCTGAACCAGTCCAGCCGTCTTGGCTCGCTGGAACCGGGCTTCGCGGCCGACATCGTGGCCGTCAGCGGCGACCCGCTGCGCGATATCAGCGTCCTGCAGCAGGTGCACTTCGTGATGAAGGACGGGGTGGTCTACAAGCGTCCCGGCACGCTGGACTAAGCCAGCAGCACAAAGGCGGCGCACAGCATCAGGCCGCCGCCACTGAGCCTATGCAAGGGCAGGCCGCGCAGCCTGCCCGGCGCGCGCAAGCCGCGCAGGCGCGCCACCAGCGCGATCACGCCCGCGAAGTACAGCACATTCATGATCTCGAACAGCACGCCCAGCAGCATGAAACTGCGCAGCGTGCCGCCGGCGCCATGGTCGATAAAGAGCGGGAAGAAGGCGCCGAAAAAGAGGATGGGCTTGGGATTGGTCACGGTAATCAGTACGGCGCGCAGCAGGCTGCCCGGCGCCGCGCTGCCGCCATCGAGCCGTGGCGGCGTACGGTACATCGCAACTCCCAGCCACAGCAGGTACAGGGCGCCGCCGATCTTGAATATATCCAGCAGCACAGGCCAGCGTGCGATCAGGGCCGCAAAGCCGAGTGCCGACAAGGCGATCAGCAGCAGGTCGCCGATCACCACGCCCGCCGTGGCCTGCCAGGCGCGCGGCAGCGAATGCTGGACCTGGCCTGCCACATACAGCGTGCCGGGACCGGGCGAGAAAATCACCATCAGGGCGGCGGCAATAAAGGCCGGGAGATGAACCAGGCCGCTCATGCCGCCGCTCCTTGCGCTGCCGCCGCATGCTCGCGTATCAAGGCGTCCAGCCAGACGCCGTCGCCCTCGAAATGGTGGCCCAGAGCCGCCGCGCGTGCCGTATCCATCGTGTAGGGCAGGGCATAGTCGAAGGGGCCGGGCTGCACTGCGCTGGATGCTGCCGCCCGCGCATGCGCTGAGACCCCCAGCACCTGGCCGATGCGTTGCTGCAGCGCGGGCGCCGACAGCGTGATATTGGCCGCATTGACCGGCCCGAGAAAGTCCTGCATGCCGGTCCAGGCCAGAAAGTCCGCGATCGCTTGTGGATGGAGGAAGGAGCTGGCGGCGGCGTTGCGGCTATGCGGCAAAGGCTGGCCGAGGCGAGCCAGTTCAACATAGTGGCGCAGGCGGCCGGTGAAATCGTCGCGGCCTCCTAGCACATGGGCTATGCGTACGCTGACCACGGGCAGGGCGGCGGCGCGGTAAAGCAGGGCTTCGGCCTGGCGCTTGCCGGGAGCGTAGCTTTCTTCCGCATAGGCTGGATCGTGCCAGGGGTAGGCCATGTCGATGCGCTCCGCACCCAGGTCCAGCGCCGCCTCGGCAAACGGCGCCCGTCCGCTTCCGCACAGGTGGCGGTAGACCTCGATGGTGGAGGACATGATGTAGCGCGCAGTCCGGCCGGCAAAGACTTCGTTGGAAATGGCGGCATCCAGAGGGCTGTAGCACATCTGGTCATACACGACGTCATAGCTGGCGCGGGCGAAGGCGGCGCGCATGGCGGCGGCGTCGCGCCGGTCGACGTGGATGCGTTGTACGGCGCCGCCGAAGTCGTCGCCGGTCCTGCCGCGCGTCGCCAGCGTCAGTTGGTGGCCCTCGGCCAGCAGCCGGCGTACCAGCAGCTTGCCGAAGAAACGCGTACCGCCAATAATCAAGATATTCTTTGTCATGCTATCCTCCTGTTAGATGCTGGTATTGTTCCTGTGGGAGCGGGATGGCGGCAAACGAGAAATATTGCCGGTAACAAGTAAGTTTTTCTAATTTACGAGGATTGCATGGGCAGGCCTTTGCGCAGCCTCTCGGGGCTGATCGACTTCAATAGCGCGGCGCGCTGGGGCAGTTTCAAGCGCGCGGCGGAAGAGCTGCACAAGACTCCAGCAGCCATCAGCCAGCAGATCAAAACGCTGGAAGAGGAGCTGGGCTTTCCCCTGTTCGTGCGCCAGACGCGCCAGGTTCAGCTGACGGAGAAGGGCGCCGAATTCGCCGCCACCGTGGCCCAGGTGCTGACCGAGCTGCGCGACAAGTGTGCCGCTTTGCAGGAGGATGAAGATGCCGCGCTGCTGCGCATCTCCTGCACCCACTCGTTTGCCTATAAGTGGCTGGTGCCGCGCCTGCCGCGCTTTACCCGCCTTCATCCCGAGCTGGACATCCGCATCGACTCCAACGACAGGCAGGTGAACCTGGATGCGGGCGGCATCGATGTCGCCATCCGCCACGGTCCCTTCCAGCCTGGCGATCCCGATCTGATCTTCAGCGAAAGGCTGGTGGCGGTGTACAGCCCCGGCCTGCTGCCGCCCGGCCGCGATAGCCTGGAGCTGGGCGACCTGGCGCAGCTGCCGCTGCTGTGCGAAGGCGACAGCGAGCTATGGATGCGTTTCATGCAGGCCAACGGCGTGCGCAATCCGCGCCTGCAGTTCGCCCGCAGCTTCAGTCATTCCGGCCTGCTGGCGCAGGCGGCGGCGGCGGGGCAGGGCGTGGCGGTGGTGGCTTTCGCCATGGTTCATGAGGATGTGCAAAACGGCGTCCTGCGCCTGTTGCGGGCGCGCAGTGCGCCTTACGCCTCGGGCTACCGCTTCCTGACGGCGCGCGGCAAGGAGGCCGCGCCGCGCATACGCCGGCTGCGCGAGTGGCTGGAGGAAGAGATGGCCGCCATGGGCGTCATGCTCAACGAATGGGACGTGGCGCAGGGATGATAGTTGCTTACTGCATACAATTTAGCGTATCTTGTGCGTATTGACAGTGCTGGGGAAGGTATGGCGGCGGAACAGGACATCGATTGCGATGTATTGATCGTAGGCGGCGGCATCAACGGTGTGGGCATTGCGCGCGATGCGGCGGGGCGCGGGCTGTGCGCCGTCCTGTGCGAAAAGGATGACCTGGCCTCGCATACTTCGTCGGCCTCGACCAAGCTGATACACGGCGGCCTGCGCTATCTCGAATACTACGAATTCGGCCTGGTGCGCAAAGCCCTGATCGAACGCGAAGTCCTGCTGCGCAGCGCGCCCCATATCATGTGGCCGATGCGTTTTGTGATGCCGCATGCGCGCGGCCAGCGTCCGGCGCTGCTGATTCGGGCGGGCCTGATGCTGTATGACGCGCTGGCGCGGCGCGAGCTGCTGCCTGGCTCGCGCGGCATCAACTTCTCCTGCCACGCCGCCGGACGTCCGCTCAAGCGAGAATTCACACGCGGCTTTGAATACTCCGACGGTTGGGTGGACGATGCCCGCCTGGTGGTGCTGAACGCCCGCGATGCTTGCGAGAAGGGCGCGCGCATCATGACGCGCACCACCTTCCTCGGCGCGCGCCGCGCGGGCGAGCGCTGGCAAGCGAGGTTGCGCCTGCAGGACGGCAGCGAGCAGACCGTGAGCGCGCGCTATCTGGTGAATGCTGCCGGTCCCTGGGCCGCGCATCTGGTTCAGGACGTGCTGCAAAAGCCGATGGATGGCCAACTGCGCCTGATCAAAGGCAGCCATATCGTGGTGCGCCGCATCTTCGAACACGATTACGCTTATATCTTCCAGCATAACGACGGCCGCATCGTCTTCGCCATTCCCTACGAACGCGATTTCACGCTGATCGGCACCACCGACGTCACCTACGAAGGTGACCCAGGCCAGGTCGCTATCGGCGAAAGCGAAATCGGCTACCTGTGCCAGGTCGCCAGTCACTACTTTAACGAACCTGTGCGGCCTGCCGACGTGGTGTGGACCTATGCCGGCGTGCGCCCGCTGGTGGAAGACGAGGCGGCCGATGCCAAGGCCGTCACCCGCGATTATCGCTTCGAGATCGACAGCAATGGCCCGCCGGTGCTGAGTGTCTTCGGCGGCAAGATCACCACCTTCCGCAAGCTGGCCGAAGAAGCGGTCGACAAGATATGCCACAGCCTGGGCAGTCCCCAGCGCGGCTGGACCGGCAAGGTCTGTCTGCCCGGCGGCGACCTGTATGGGGCCGAACCGCAAAACCGCTCTGTGCGCGAATTCAGCCAATGGATCGCCGCCAGCCAGCTCAAATACGCCTGGCTCGCGCCCGCCCTGGTCGCGCGCTATGCCCGCGCCTACGGCACCCGCATCCACACCGTGCTGGCCGACTGCCACGCCATGGCCGACATGGGCGAAGAAATCCTGCCCGGCCTCTACGCCGCCGAAGTGAATTACCTGCGCCGCTATGAGTGGGCCATCAGCGCCGCCGACATCCTCTGGCGCCGCTCCAAGCTTGGCCTGCACCTCGCCCCCGGCGCCGAAGCCCGCCTCGACGCCTGGCTCACCGCCCAGCCTCCCATCCGCTAACCATGGCCGAGGCTGCCGGATGGCCGTCCCGTCCGCTTTGCTGCCTGACTTAATGCTCGCATAGCCGAGCCCGTGTCCGATTTTGGGGTCTGGCCCCAAAACCGGACACGGACTCAGCAATGAAAAAGGGCAGCCCGCAGGCTGCCCTTACTGTTTGCGCTGCGCGCTGCGCTTATTTCACGCCGTGCATCAGTTTCTGGATCAGCGGTGCGATCAGGAACAGGATGACGCCGCCGCCGACCAGCGAGTAGAAGCCGAAGGTGTAGCCGGACAGGGCCGAAGCCACCGACATGCCGCTTTCGCCGCTGACGTGGGAGGCGAACATGCCGGACAGGTTGTTGCCGATGCCGGTGGACAGGAACCAGCCGCCCATGCCCATGCCGACCAGACGCGTTGGCGCCAGCTTGGTCACCATCGACAGGCCGATCGGCGACAGGCACAGCTCGCCAATCGACTGGATCACGTAGACCATGAACAGGGTCCAGAACGGCACCTTGCCGCTGTCGTCCACCAGCGAGGACAGGGCGAACATCAGCAGGCCGAAGGCCAGGCCGTTGCCCAGCAGGCCCAGGCCGAATTTGCGCGGGATCGATGGGTTCATATTGCGGCGGCCCAGCATCACCCAGATCGCGGCCACGACCGGCGCGAAGAAGATGATGGCGATCGAGTTCACGCTCTGGAACCAGGCGGTCGGGAAGACGAATTCACCCAGCTTGCGGTCGACGATGTTCTCGGCCAGGAAGGTGAAGGAACTGCCTGCCTGTTCGAAGAAGCACCAGAACAGGATGTTGAAGGCGAAGATCAGCATCATGGCGATCACTTTGTCGCGCGCCACCTTGCCGTTGCGCACGCCTTCGACGATCAGCATGACAGCCAGGATCACGAACATCACGGTCAGGATGCCTTGCAGGGCGTCGGCGCCCAGGGCCAGCAGCGAGTATACGAGCGGGATCACGGCCAGCGAGCCGAGCACCACGTAGACGATGCGCATCGGGCTGCGCGCTTCCGGCGCAGGTTCGCCGATGCCTTTCAGCGAACGGCGGCCGACGTAGAACCAGCACAGGCTGATCAGCATGCCGATGCCGGCCGAGATGAACACGATCTTGTAGGCCGGGGTGTCGCCGGTGGCGAAGATCTTCTGCGCCAGCAGCTGGGTGAAGATCGGGGCCAGGAAGCCGCCGACGTTGATGCCCATGTAGAAGATGGTGAAGCCGGAGTCACGGCGGGTGTCATGGATGGCGTACAGCTTGCCGACCATGGTCGAGATGTTCGGTTTGAACATGCCGTTGCCGACGATGATGGTGGCCAGACCGAGCTTGAAGATATTCGGATCGGGCAGGGCGATCATGAACAGGCCGGCCGCCATGAAGCTGGCGCCAACCAGGATCGAACGCTGGTAGCCGAGCACGCGGTCGGCGACGAAGCCGCCGAACAGGGCGCCCGCATACACCAGTGCGAGGTAGGAGCCGTAAGTCAGGTTGGCTGCCGATTGGCCCGCTGCATCGCCGCCATAGAACTGCGACACGATGTAGAGCACCAAGGCCCAGCGAATGCCGTAGAACGCGAAGCGTTCCCAGAATTCGGACATGAACAACATCCAGAGCGGACTGGGGTGACCCATGATCTGCTTGAACTCAGGGATTGCGACTTCCGTGGTAGGGTTGCTTGCACCGCTCATGCGGCTTCTCCTGCAAAAAAGCCGCCATTGTAATCCACCATTTGGAAATGTCACCAAATTCACATGCTGCCCTGCAGCATTGTGAACTTTTTATTAACTCGTTTGCAATATATACATTCCACCACGAAACCCTCAGATGTCGTATATTGGTGCTGTGGACACAGCTGTTGTGCCCCGCAACAAAAAAGGATTATTCGCACCATGGAACATGACGTTGTCGATACCCTGATTTCGCCTGAAGGCAAGCTGGAAGTACTGTCCAAGGCCGAAGTAAATAAGCTGCTCGACTCCGGCAAGGGCGGGCTGTATAACATCTTCCGCAACTGCGCCTTGGCGGTGCTCAATTGCGGCAGCACGATCGACGATGGAAAGGAGTTGCTGGAGCGTTTCGCTTCGTTTGACATCAATATCTTGCAGCGCGAACGCGGCATCAAGCTGGAGATCAAGGGGGCGCCGGCCATTGCTTTTGTGGATGGCAAGATGATCAAGGGCATTCACGAGCACCTGTTTGCCGTGCTGCGCGACATCGTTTTTGTCAGCAATGAGGTGACGGACAATCCCAAGTTCGACCTGGGGCGCTCGGAAGGCATCACCGATGCTGTTTTCCATATCCTGCGCAATGCCAATGTGCTGCAGCCGCAGCTCAATCCGAACCTGGTGGTGTGCTGGGGCGGCCACTCGATCAACCGCGCCGAATACAATTACTCGAAAGAGGTGGGGTATCAGATGGGCTTGCGCGGGCTGGATATCTGCACCGGCTGCGGGCCGGGCGCAATGAAGGGGCCGATGAAGGGCGCCACCATCGGCCACGCCAAGCAGCGCTTTGGCGCCGGACGCTATCTGGGCATCACGGAGCCGGGCATTATCGCGGCCGAATCGCCCAATCCCATCGTCAACGATCTGGTCATCATGCCGGACATCGAAAAGCGGCTGGAAGCCTTTGTGCGCACGGGCCACGGCATCGTAGTCTTCCCGGGCGGCGCGGGCACGGCGGAGGAAATCCTGTATATCCTCGGCATCCTGCTGCATCCGGATAACGAGGACTTGCCTTTCCCGCTGATCTTCACCGGACCGGAATCTTCGCGCGAGTACTTCGTGCAGATCAATGACTTCATCGGCCGCACGCTGGGCGAGAAGGCGCAGCAGCGCTACAAGATCATCGTCGACGATCCCGAGCTGGTGGCGAAGGAAATGGTCGACGGCATCAAGCTGGTGCGCGAGTTCCGCAAGGCGCGCAGCGATGCTTACTACTTCAATTGGGCATTGAAGATCGACGAGGAGTTCCAGCGTCCCTTCACGCCGACGCACGAGAATATGCGCAACCTGAGCCTGCACAAGAACCAGCCGACCCACCTGCTGGCGGCCCAGTTGCGGCGCGCGTTCTCGGGCGTGGTGGCGGGCAATGTGAAGGATGACGGCATCCGCGCCATCGAGAAGTACGGCCACTTCGAAATCCATGGCGATGCCGCGATCATGGGGCCGATGGATGCGCTGCTGGCTTCCTTCGTGGCGCAAAGCCGCATGAAGCTGGCTGGCAAGGCTTACACGCCTTGCTACCGCATCGTGCAGTAAGCCTTGGCGCGGCTGGCCGGACGCGTTGCGGCGTTCGATCAGCCGCTTCACTTCAGGTCAGCTGAGCTTAATCGAACGGCATGAAAAAAGCCGCGCGGCACGGGGCCGGGCGGCTTTTTTACACTTGCTGCGCTGCGGGATCAGTCTTCGCGGCGCAGGTGGGGGAAGAGCAACACGTCGCGGATATTCGGCGAATCGGTCAGCAGCATCATCAGGCGGTCGATGCCGATGCCGCAACCGCCGGCTGGCGGCATGCCGTATTCCAGCGCGCGGATGTAGTCGGCGTCGTAGTACATCGCCTCTTCATCGCCGGCGTCCTTGGCCTCAACCTGCGACAGGAAGCGGGCCGACTGGTCTTCCGCATCGTTCAGCTCCGAGAAGCCGTTGGCGATTTCGCGGCCCACCATGAACAGCTCGAAGCGCTCGGTGACGCCTGGACGGGTGTCGGAGGCGCGCGCCAGCGGCGACACTTCGACCGGGTAGTCGATGATATAGGTCGGTTCCCACAGCTGGGCTTCCGCGGTTTCCTCGAACAGCGCCAGTTGCAGCGCGCCCAGGCCGGCGGTGGCGAAAGGCTTGACGCCGAATTTCAGCAGCTCGGCCTTCAGGAAGTCCATATCGTTCAGCTGCGCCTCGGTGTAGTGCGGCGCGTACTTGTTGATGGCGCCGACGATGGTCAGGCGGTGGAAGGGCTTGGACAGGTCCAGCTCGCGGCCGCCATAGGTCAGCACGGCGCTGCCATGGGCGTCGACGGCGGCCTGGCGGATCACGGCTTCGGTGAAGTCCATCAGCCATTTGTAATCGGTGTAGGCCGCGTAGAACTCCATCATCGTGAATTCAGGGTTGTGACGGACCGACACGCCTTCGTTGCGGAAGTTGCGGTTGATCTCGAACACGCGGTCGAAGCCGCCCACCACCAGGCGCTTCAGGTACAGCTCAGGCGCGATACGCAGATACATCTGCATGTCCAGCGCATTGTGGTGGGTGATGAAAGGCTTGGCCGCCGCGCCGCCCGGAATCGGGTGCAGCATCGGGGTTTCCACTTCCATGAAATCGTTCTTTTCCATGAAGCGGCGGATCGAGGACATGGCCGCGGTGCGCGCCTTGAAGGTGCGGCGGGTTTCCTCGTTCATGATCAGGTCCACGTAGCGCTGGCGGTACTTGGTTTCCTGGTCGGCCAGGCCGTGGAATTTATCCGGCAGCGGACGCAGCGACTTGGTGATCAGGCGCAGTTCCGTAACCTTGATGGTCAGCTCGTCGGTCTTGGTCTTGAACAGGGTGCCGCGCACGCCCAGGATGTCGCCCAGGTCGTAGTGGTGCAGCGCTTCCATCGCGGCTTCGCCGGTCAGGTCCATGGTTGCGTAGATCTGGATGCGGCCGTCGCATTTGGCGCCGGAGGAATCCTGCAGGGTGGCGAAAGCGGCTTTCTTGCCGGCTTCGCGCTTCAGCATCATGCGGCCAGCCAGGACCACGGTCACCGGATTGGCTTCCAGCTCTTCGCGCGTCTTCTCGCCGTATTGCAGGTGCAGGTCGGCGGCCTTATGCTGCGGCACGAAGTCGTTCGGGAAGGCCACGCCCTGGGCGCGGATGGCTGCCAGCTTGGCACGGCGCTCGGCGATGATTTTGTTGTCGTCCGGGCCTGCTGCCTGTTCTTGGATTTCCGTAGTCATGATCTAGTCTGGTGTTGAGGGGTGTTATTTAGTTGGTGGCCGGGCTGCTGGCAAACAGCTCGGCGATATTCAGTTCGCTGAAGTCGCGCGCAATGCAGATCACATTGTCGAACTCCGCAAATGCTTCGGCCGGCAGGGTGGTGGTCAGCACCACGGCGCGCATGCCGGCGCGGCGCGCCGCTTCCACGCCCAGCGGCGCGTCCTCGAACACGATGCAGTGCTCGGGCGCGGCGCCGCAGCGCTGGGCCGCCAGCAGGAAACCATCGGGATGCGGCTTGCCGCGTTCCACGTCGGCGGCGCAGACCACGGTGTCGAAGCGGTGGCGCAGATCCAGACCGTCCAGCGTGAAGTCGATATTCGACGGCGGCGCGGCGCTGGCCACGGCCAGTTTCACGCCGTCGGCGCGGGCGGCGCCGGTCAGCGCATCGAAACCGGACACGGTGGCCAGGTGCGGCGCGTACAGCTCGCGGTACAGTTCTTCCTTCTCATGCGAGAGCAGGGCGACTTCCTCGTGGCTGAGGTGTTCGCCCAGATAGCTGCGCATGATTTCCCCGCCCTGGCGGCCGGCGGTGGTGCGGAAAAACTCGTCGGCGTCGACTTCGCGGCCGCGGCGCGCGAAAAAGGCCAGCCACGACTGGGTGTGGAAGGCCATATTGTCGACGATCGTGCCATCCATATCGAAAACGAAAGCGCGTACGGTCTGGCTCATCGTTTAAACGCCCTGTTTCAGCGAGGCGGAGATGAAATCGTCCAGGTCGCCGTCCAGCACGTTCTTGGTATTGCCGGTTTCGAAGCCGGTGCGCAGATCCTTGATGCGCGACTGGTCCAGCACGTAGGAGCGGATCTGGTGGCCCCAGCCCACATCGGTCTTGGAGTCTTCCAGCTTCTGCTGCTCGCTCATGCGCTTGCGCAGTTCCTGCTCATACAGCTTGGCCTTCAGCATTTCCATCGCCTCGGCCTTGTTGCGGTGCTGGGAACGGTCGTTCTGGCACTGCACCACGATGCCCGATGGGCCGTGGGTCAGACGAACCGCGGAGTCGGTCTTGTTGATGTGCTGACCGCCGGCGCCCGATGCGCGATAGGTATCGATGCGCAGGTCGGCCGGGTTGATCTCGATCTCGATCGAATCATCCACTTCGGGATAGACGAAGAGCGAGGTGAACGAGGTGTGGCGGCCGTTGGCGCTGTCGAACGGCGACTTGCGCACCAGGCGGTGCACGCCGGTTTCGGTGCGCAGATGGCCGTAAGCGTACTCGCCCTCGATTTTCAGGGTCGCGGTCTTGATGCCGGCAACCTCGCCGTCCGACTGTTCCATGATCTCGACCTTGAAGCCCTTGCGCTCGCAATAGCGCACGTACTGGCGCAGCAGCATGGAGGCCCAGTCCTGGGCTTCGGTACCGCCGGCACCGGCCTGGATGTCGATGAAGCAGTTGTTCGGATCCATCGGATTGTTGAACATCCGGCGGAATTCCATCGATTCGATGACTTTCTGGATTTCGGACACGTCGCCCGCGACCGATTCCAGCGTATCGCCGTCGCCTTCTTCCTTGGCCATGGCGAACAGGTCGTTCATGTCGCGCAGGTCGTTATCGGCCTTGATCAGGGTCAGGACCACGCCTTCCAGCGCTTTCTTTTCGCGGCCCATGTCCTGGGCGCGTTTAGGGTCGTTCCAGACCGCCGGGTCTTCCAGCTCGGCGTTCAGTTGTTCGAGTTTCTCCGACTTCTTATCGAAGTCAAAGATACCTCCGAAGTTCGGCTTCGCGCGTCGTCAGATCGGCGAGCAGGGCGGAGAGGGAATTGATGCGTTCAGCTTCCATGATCTTCTAGTCTTCTATGGTGAAATCAAACCTTGGATTATACCCTAGCGCCGCAGGCTGCGCAGCCTGCAAACGACCGTGGCGGCTATGCTATGGCGATTGCTAAATAATCCATGTTGTCCGGACGATCATTGCGGCCGGCCATGAAAAGACATCGGGAGAGGGAGGACGGCCCAGGTCAGCGCGATGGCGGCGGGCCGCACAGCAGGCGCACCAGGCCGTAGGCGAGGGCGGAGTAGAGGGCGATGATGAGCAGGGTGACGGCGCCGTTGGGCGCCATCACCCATTCACCGGAGGTTAGCCCCAGCGGGTGCAGAATCGGGTTCCACACCAGCAGGAGCACCATGGCGGGAGCCGCCAGCATGCTCAGTACCTGCTCCAGTTCCGCCGGCAAATCGAAGGCGAAGGCGCGCAGCGCGCCGATACTGAGCACGAAATAGGCCGCGGTGGCGATGGCGGCCATGGCTGGAGCATGTCGGCGGCTCATTCATTCTTTCAGCGCAGTTGCTGCAATGCGCGGGCGTCGCGCAGGTCGATCACGCCGTCGCGGTTGATATCGCGGCGGTCGCCTGGTTTCAGGGCGGCGGCGCCGCGCTGCTGTGTGATCAAGCTTACATCAGCAGGTCCAACCACGCCATCCCCATCCAGATCGCCGGCCTTTTTCGGATAGAACTGCCAGCGGGAATAGCTGTCGGTGCTGCCCATATTGGTGAGGCGGGCGCTGTTGGCGCCTTGCACTACCACCAGCGAGATCGCCTGGTAGGGACCGTCGACGGTCTGGAACTTGTCGGAAGCCAGGTTCGCCTCCACCAGATTGTCGCCAGCCTGCAGCGAACGCGAGGCGTTCAGCAGGGCGATATCCTCGCCGTTCGGACCGACCACCTTGAAGGAGATCTGGTAGAAGCCGGCCGAACGCACCTTGACCGGGAAGGCCAGCTTGAAGGAGGCGATATAGCCGTCCTGCAGCACCGGCGTCACGCTGAGCTGCTTTTGCAGTTCGATGGCGCCCGCGCACAGGTCGGACAGATTCACGTTGAACACGCCCGCATCGCGCTTGCGGAAGGCCAGCGTGAATTCGTCGGCGCCCAGTTCCAGGGTATCGATCTGGCTGACGCGGAAAGGACCGTCGCTGCCAAGCTTGGCCTTCAGGTCGGCCGCGCCGTAGCTGGCCGATACGGTGACGGGGCCAAGCTGGTAGCTGCCAGCCTTGCGCACGTCGATGTATTTGCCGTTGGGCGCGGTCAAGCGCACCAGGGTCGAATAGCGCGCCGCCTTCAGCACATTGAAGCCGGCGTTCACCTGCAGGCCGGTGACGCAGTTGTTCGCGCCGCGCTGGGTCAACAGGTCGATGCCCTGGCTTTGCAGCTGCGGCGGCACCACCTTGACCTGGGCGCTGGCGTTGCGCTGGATCGGTCCCTTCGCGGTGGGAATGGTTACCTTGCCGACGATGTCGAACGTGCCGGCCGCGGCGAAAGTATGGTCGACGCTATACACGCCATCATTCGCCAGTCCATCCGCGCCCTGGCCATTATCCAGCGCAGATTGCGGCGCACCTGTACCGATGGCGATGGTTGGCGTCAGCGCCTTGATCGGCTGGCCGTTGTCCAGCACCAGCAAGCCCACGCCCACGTCTTCCCCCGCCAGCAGGGTGTTGCGCTCGATGGCGATGCCGACCTGGTAGCGTGAACGGGCAAACACCGTGCCCAGGGCCACGGTCTTGACCGGCGCGGCCGGGAAGCTCACACGCAGAAGCCACACGCCGTCGGCGGGGTTGGCCAGTTCGGTGCCGGTAAACACGCCGCCCGGCAAAGGCGGCGTGCGGCCGCTGCCCGCTTCGAAGCTCAGGCGCGGGTCCTGCGGGCCGATGGCGACTTTGCCGCTCGGGTCGATCAGGCTGAGAGAGGCGCCATTGACCGGCACGATCAGGTCGAAGCGCAGGCCGTCGGCGCCGCCGACGTTAAAGGGAATATCCAGCGTGGTGGCGCCAGGCGCGATATTGCCCGTGACCGTGACCGGCGTATTCACCGCCACCGGCACGCTTTGCGCATGGGCGGCGGGGACGCCGCAAGCCAGCGCAAACAGGAAAAGCAGCGCCCACAAGCGGCTAAGCGCCGATCGTGCCGCTGACAGCAAGGTGATAAATGTCTTCATCGCGGTTCTCTTCATTTGAGTGGGATCGTGGTGTCGAGGGCGGTGTTGACGTTGCCCACGCTGCGTACCGTATTGTGGTTGGCCCCGCTATTGCCCAGCGGCGTGCCGTAGCCGGGATTGGCCGAATTCTCCGTGACCACTATATCGTTTGCCTGCGGCTCGGGCGTCAGCACGGTGGTGTAGGTCAGCACCGTGCGCGTGCCCCAGATATGGCCAGGCACCGTGGTCAGCGTCATGGTCGCTTCCTGGAAGGTGCGCAGCACGCGCCATGCCCGCTCCAGCGCGCGGTGGGAAAGGCCGGGGTAGGGATCCATCTCGTTATCGGTCAGCTGGTCGTCGTGATTCAGGTCGGCGTTGGCGCCAAAGGTATAGGTGCCGGGGATATTGCCGCGCTGGCCGGTGGAGATGGCGGCCGTTGCCGCATAGGTGGTCAGGTCGCGCAGGCCGGGCAGTTGCGGTCCCTGGCCAAAAGTCCAGCCGTCAATGTAGGCGGCAGCCAGGCCGCCGGGATCGTCGCCCCGGGCGACCAGGTCGTCGGCCGTGGTTTTCTGGATGATGGAGAGGTCGGCCGCCACGCTGCCGCGGTGCGGGGTGGAGAGGGTGGAGAGGGAGACGATCTCGAACTCAGGTCCAAGCGCCTGCAAGCCCTGCGAATCCAGGCCGCCCTTGCTGTGGGCGATGATATGCACCTTGTCGGCCTTCAGCGGCTTCAGGTAGTCGATGATATGGGTATTCAGCTCGGCCGCGTTGGCCGCCACCGAACCGTTGCCGTTCTGCGCGACGCCCAGCGACCAGCGGTCGACCAGCACGCCGCGCTCTTCCAGCGCGGCCAGTACGCCGGGCGACTCGCCTTCATCCCAGGTGCCACGGCCGGCCCAGATGCCATGCGCCAGCACATAGGGCGGCGTGGCTTCGAATTCGATGGAAACCCAGTCCACCGCCATGCACCATTCCTCCGTGCTGTTGCCGGTGTCGATATCGATGCGCAGCTCATTGTCTTTGCCGAATTTCAGTTCCTCGATCGGCACGATGATGCTGTCGTCGGTCCAGGTATTGTTGAAGCCTTCCAGCGTTTTCTTGAACTTGCCATTGAAGCTGACGCGGTCCAGTTCAGGCGCGATGCCGGGATTTTGCGCTTTATCGTCGATATCGTACACAGGGAAGCGGATTGTGGCCTGGGCCGAGAGCACGCCATTGCTCACCAGCTTGGCCGCGTCGGCCAGGGTGCCGTCCGGATTCAGTTGCTTGTCGTTGACGACCTTCGGCACCGGAATCTTGATCACCAGCGGGCCGCCGCTGCGGTAGGTGCAGCCGGTATCCAGGCCGGGACCGGAATTGGCGACATAGATGCCTAGTTTTTCCTCGGGCGGCGTGAAGGGGGAAGTGGTCTGCGCCAGTGCCGGCGCGGCGGCGGACGATGCCGCCAACGCCAACCAGAGCGCTGTGATATTGAATCGCATTATTAGCTCCGAAAAGGATGGCCGTCAGTTGGAAATGGAGATATTGGTCAGGCGCAGCGTGTCGCCGCCCTGTACCAGCTTGCCGCTGATCTTGGCGCCGACCAGCAGATTGCTGACCGGGGTATCCAGCGACACCCATTGCACGCTGCCATTGTTCATGCGGATCTGGGCGCGCTGGCCCTTGATCTCCAGGATTTGCCCGCTGATGGCATCGCCGGCCTTGGCGGTCGGGGCGGAGGCGTCCTTGCTGGCCTGGGCCGGCGCCGGCTGCTGGGCCGATGCCGGCAGGGTGGCGGCCAGACCGGCGCTCAAGGCCAGGGCAGCCGCGCCACGGCGGCGCGCCAGGAGCAGTGCGGGCAGGGCGGCCAGTAGCAGGAGCAAAGTACCGGGTTCCGGCACCTGCGTGTTCTGACCGATGGCGATCTGCACTCCATCGCTGCCGAAGTTGATCGGCAGGCCGCCAGCCCCACTATTGACGAACAATATTTCAGGATCAAATTTGTCGAGATTGATAAACGCGCCTGCGCTTGGCGCCAGGGCCTTGAAATTCAGGCTCAGAAAGCGGAAGGCATCGGTCTGGGCTGCATCCAGCACCGTGGCGCTATTGCCCGACAAGCCGAAGACGTCGATCAGGCTGCCGGATGCCTTCGCATCGCCGAGGAAGCCGAAGGATGCGGCTTCGGCCAGGTCGAGCTGATTTACGCCGTTGGCGTCAGCGAAGCTGAAGCCGGTCAGTTGCAGGACTCTGGAGTCAAACATCACTGTCAGGTCAAAGCCGCTGAGCGAGTCGTCGGCGGCTCCGCTCAAACCACTGATGCGGAAGTCCACATTGAAGCTTTGTCCCACTGCTACGGAACTGGCGGAGGAGGAAAGATTGATCACCGCCGCCTGCCCGGGCAAGGCGGCAGCCATCAGCGCGGCTGGTAAAAGATAGTTACAAGCCTTTTTGCGTAATAGATTAAGTATGGTCACAAGAAGCCCTCTCGGAAATAGAAGTGCCTGAAAGATGGCGTTTTAGGCAACACGCCGGATGACCTCCCGAGCAAGAGGCGTGCCATATGCTCACCTCTTTTTTAGGATCAACTACTTATAAAAATGTAATTTTTTCCTGCATTTAAAATGTAAGATTTTCCGACAGCCGGAATCAAACCTGTAAGAAATGGTAGTTTCTGGGGCCAAATACTTGACTGTCGGTCGGACCTGGCCTTGACGCCTTGTTCTGGCCCGCAGCCCTGCGTATCATGCTGACCATCCTGTAACCGGCTGTTATTGATTAAGCATGCGCTTCCTACCCTGCCTTCCCGTTCTGCCCCTGCTCCTGTCAGCTTGCTCGACGCTGACGCCATCGCCGGTTCCCGCCGGCAGCGAAACCACACTGGCCTTGCTGGAAACCACCGACCTGCACGCCAATGTGGCCAGCTACGACTATTACAAGCTGGCGCCGGAGCCATCGATCGGCCTGGAACGCACCGCTACGCTGATCCGCCAGGCGCGGACCGAATTCGCCAACACCCTGCTGCTCGATAATGGCGACACCATCCAGGGCACGGCGCTGGCCGATTACCAGGCGCTGGTCGCGCCGCTGGCCTGCGACCAGACGTTGGCGATTTATAAGGTGATGAACCAGCTGGGCGTGGAGGGCGCCGGCATCGGCAACCACGAGTTCAATTACGGTCTGGCGTATCTGAGCCAAGTGACGGGCAACCGCTTTGAAGTGGATAGCGTAGACCCGGCCAAGCCGCGCTGCGCCGGTCCTGCCTTCCCGCAGGTGCTGGCCAATGTGTACAGCGCGAAAACGCGCCAGCCGCTGTTCAAGCCCTATCACATCATCGATAAGCAGATCACGGCCACCGGCCCGGATGGCAAACCGCTCAAGCTGGCGCTGAAGGTGGGGATCATCGGCTTTGCGCCGCCCACCATCCTGACCTGGGACAAGCGCTGGCTGGAAGGCCGCATCTATACCGAGGGCGTACGTGAAACGGCGCAGAAATACATTCCCGAGATGCGCGCCAAAGGCGCTGACCTGGTGGTGGCGATTTCGCACGGTGGCCTGGATAACAGCCCCTATTCGCCTACCATGGAGAACGGCAACTGGTATCTGTCTCAAGTGCCGGGCGTGGACGCCATGCTGATCGGGCATTCGCACCAGGTCTTCCCCAACGCCACCAGCACCGTGCCGCAATTTAACCTGCCGGGCGTGGACAAGGTGAAAGGCACGGTGAATGGCGTGCCGACCGTGATGGCGAACCTGTGGGGCAAGCATCTGGGCGTGATCGCCCTGCGCCTGCGTCATGACGGCAAGAGCTGGAGCGTCGAGCGTAACGCCACCACGGTGGAAGCGCGTCCGATCCAGACCGGTGACAAGCGCTATGTGGAAGCCGATCCCGCAGTCGCACCGCTGATTGCCGCCGAACACGCGGCCACCATCAAATATGTGCAGACGCCAGTCGGCACCACCGATTTCCGCATGAGCACCTATTTCGCCGACGCGGGTGATGTCAGTGCGATCCAGATCGTGAATCAGGCGCAGGCTGCCTATCTGGAAAAGCATGTGAAGGCGAACATGCCGGAACTGGCGCACTTGCCGGTGCTGTCGGTGTCCTCGCCGTTCAAGGCCGGCACGGCGGGCGTTAGCGACTACACCGACGTAAAGGCAGGCAGCGTTGCGCTGAACAACGCGGCGGACCTGTATCTGTACCCAAACGCGCTGTACGGCGTGAAGGTTGATGGCGCGGGGCTGAAAGCATGGCTGGAGCGCTCCGCCGAACGCTTCAACTCCATCGATCCCAAGCTGGCAACGCCTCAGGAGCTGGTCAACACCGGCTACCCAAGCTATAACTTCGACGTATTGAGCAGCCCCGATGTGAGCTACGAGATCGACCTGAGCCAGCCCGTTGGCCAGCGCGTGAAAAAGCTGAGCTACAAAGGCCAGCCGCTCAATCCATCGCAGGAATTCCTGGTGGCGACCAATAACTACCGTGCCAGCGGCGGTGGCGGCTTCCCCGGTCTGGATGGCAGCAAAACCATCTTTGCCGCGCCGGACAACAACCGCGAAATCCTGATCGCCTATATCCAGGCGGCGAAAGGCTTGAGCCGCGCCCGCAACGGCGGTTCGCGCAGCTGGCGCTTCAGCAAGCTGCAAACCAAAGGTCCGGTCGTCTTCCATTCCGCACCTGAGAAGCTGGACCTGGCCCGCGCCGCAGGTCTGGACAACATCACCCAGTTGCAAGCCGACGACGGCATGGGCAAAGGCTTCGCGCTGTACGCCATCGACCTGTCGAAATGAAAGACCGCATCGCAGCGCTGTTGCTTGCCGCTAGCGCAGGCCTGGCTCATGCCACAGCGCCCACGGCTCCTGGTGCCGCAAGCGGAATAACTGCACTGAATGAAGCCCGGGAGCTGCTGCGCGGTCCGGCGGCCTCGCCCGCAGGCTGGCCGCGCGCCTTCTCCCTGCTCAAGATTGCGGCGGAAGATGGGAACGCGGCGGCAGCCTACTATCTGGGCCTGATGTACCGCAACGGCATGGGCGTGGCGCGGGACAGCAATCTGGCCGCGCATTGGTTGTGCAAAGCAGCGCAGGGTAGGGTGGCGCCAGCCATGTTCCTGTATGCGAATATGCTGCTGAACGGAGAAGGCGCCGCCCGCGATGAAGCAACTGCGCGGCGCTGGATCGAACAAGCGGCAGCGCTGGAGCATCCTGGCGCCATGCTGCAAATGGCGCTTGCCCTGCGCGAAGGCAGCATGGGCTTCGAGCGCGACGAAGCCCAGTACGAGATCTATATGAAGGAAGCGGCGCATGCCTTGCGCCACCAGATGCCCGAACCATAAGTCGCTGGCAGACATTCACGCGGCCCATCTCGGCAAGCCGATGCCCTGGTATTCGACGACTACCAAAAGTTGAGCTACTATTGTCATCCTCTTAACCATTATCGAAGACTAAGAGATGACATGTACCAAACGAAGCTTTATTCCCGCTCTGGCATTCTGCCTGCTGGCGGGCAGCGCCTGGGCACAAACGGAAACGACTACGCCCGATGCAGCACCTGAAGGTGAAAAAATCCTGATCGTCGGCCAGCGCCCTGGCCCCGGCATGTGGCGAGTTTCGAAGGACGACCATGTGCTGTGGGTATTCGCCAAGTATGGCCCGCTGCCGATGAAGATGGAGTGGCGGTCGCATGAGGTGGAAGCTGTCCTCGCCAAGTCGCAGGAATACTTGCCATCGCCGACTTCCCATGCCAGTACCGGCGTCTGGGGCAGCATTAAGCTGGTAGCCGCACTGCCATCGATCTGGAATATGCAGAACAATCCGAACGGCGCAACGCTGCGGGAAGTGGTTCCGGCGGATACCTATGAACGTTGGCTGGCCCTCAAGGAAAAATACATGGCAGGGGACAAGGAGGTGGAACGTTACCGGCCTATCTTTGCCGCATCCTCGCTGTTTGAGCATGGTTTGAAGCAGATCGGCTTGTCCAACAAGGAACAGGTGCTGCCTACCATCGACAAGCTGGTCAAGCAATACAAACTCAAGGTCACGCCATCCAGCGTGAGCGTGGACATGTCCGACGCCAGTAAGCTGCTCAAGGACTTCAGCAAATCCACGCTGGAAGACGGCAGCTGCTTTGCCACCACGCTGGCGCAGCTCGAAACCGACATCGACAATATGCGCCTGCGCGCCAATGCCTGGGCCAACGGTGACATCGAACTGATACGCCAGCTCAATTTCGCCGACCGCGAAGGCACTTGCCGGGCTGCGGTGGAAGCCAGCACGGCCTTCCAGTCGCGTCCTGATCTGCTGGAAATGCGCGCCAAATCGCGCGACATGTGGATAGCCAATGCCGAGAAGGCGCTGGAAAGCAATACCTCCACCTTCGCCGTGCTGACGATGCAGGACGTGCTGTCGCCCAACGGCCTGATCGCCCGCCTGCAGGCCAAAGGCTATAAGGTCGAAGCGCCGGAATGAAACTTGGTGCCGGCCAGCACTACCGGGCTAATAGAGCACAATATCAGCCCATTGCAGTTTGTCTTGGTTCGGCCAAGAGCGGACCGTCAGATCCGTTAGACTCGGAAGCCCTACCAAGAACAAATTCGGAGTGATTCGATGGCAGCAGATGTTGAGATGATGCTGTTCCCATGCCAGGGCGCATTTGCGCAGTGGCTCGCAGCCCACCACGATGGCTCTGACGGGGTGTGGCTGCAGCACGCGAAGAAAGGGGCTCCGATCCCTAGCGTAAGCTATCAGGAGGCATTGGAAGTTGCGTTGTGCTTCGGTTGGATCGACGGCCAGAAGCGTTCGCTCGACAAGCATCACTACTTGCAGCGCTGGACACCGCGTCGGCCACGCAGTCTATGGTCCAAGGTCAATCGTGAAAAGGCGCTTAGGTATATTGAAGAGGGTAAGATGCAGCCGAGTGGCTTGGCTGAAATCGAGCGAGCGAAAAAAGATGGTCGATGGGATGCAGCGTACGATTCGTCTAGCATGGCGAGCGTGCCGCTGGAACTTCAGGCCGCGTTCGCTGACCACCCCGGGGCAGCTGAATTTTTCGCCACACTCAACTCGCAAAACCGCTATGCAGTGTTGTTCCGGGTGCAGACAGCAATAAAGCCTGAGACCAAGGTACGCAAGGCGCAGGAGTATGCAGCCATGCTGGCTCGGCACGAGACGCTTCATCCGATCATGGCGAAGAAGCGAAGCAGCGCGGTTGAGGATGCGGCATCAGTGAAAAGAGGCGGCTCATCGCGGTGACGAACGCAAACGGCCAGAAGCTGTCCACTAAAATATCAGGAATTCGAGGAACATCTAGTGCTGAACGACCTGGAGAAAAAGAAGATTGAAAACGCTGTCGGAGCCTTCGTCGCAAGGCGACGTCCGCCCGCTCACCTTCGAAAAGATGTTGATCTTGATTTCAGGATTGCCAGGCAGAGCATAGAAATTTTTGAGATTCGCCCTGTTTGGCAAGGGAACGGAGAAATGCATGAAATTCCTATCGCGAAAGCGACGTTCGTCAGAACACGCGGTGTTTGGCAATTGTATTGGCAGCGCAGAGACTTGAAATGGCACAGTTATGAGCCGTTGCCGGCGGTGCGATCAATTGAAGAGGTGATTGCCGAGATTGACAATGACCCGTGTGCCTGTTTCTGGGGATAATTCGGTACCACATCATAGTGTGCGTTTACCCGGCTGAATTCGGCCAGGAGCCGCCTGTGGTTTATTGGTTTTTCCTCAACGACGACCTGGATTCCAAGAAAGCCTAACAATTGATTCACATTTTCGAACCCCTGTGCTACCAAATTCCCCAGCCGTGTCCCGAAGAGATATTGTTGATCGAGCAGGGGGAAATTCAAAGCTTTTCCGTTCAGGAATGGACATGCGCCGATCTTATGTTTTCCAATGAGGGCTATTTCAGAATCAATAGCCGTAGAGCAGCAACCGAACATAATTCCTACGTCAATATAAGGTGTCGAGAGATATACGAAGTCATCAAAGAGCTTTCTCCGAACGACGTTATCATCCAAGTGTCTTACGTCTTAAAAGGTGTTTTACAGGTTGGAGTTTACATAGAAAAAAACTCGGGGTCCCTAATTGGTTGCATTAAAGGATATCGGACGGATGCAATGACATCTGAGGAATATGAGGTTTTATGGTTCGGACCGGAGGGGAGAGGCAACTGGACTTGATCCAAATCCAAAAGGAACAATTCGTCGTAAGAATGGCGATAGTCCGATTTGGGGTGGATGCCGCCGGTCTTCTAATTTGTAGTAGTTCCGACTTGATCTGACAGATGGGCCTTGCCCAAGGGTGGGGTTACCCGGGTTGATATAGGTGCGAATCTGTATCAACCAAGCGCGTGAGCGCGGGAGTAACCCTATGCGTAGTGTTCCTCAGAACGTCATTAAGCACAAGGTCGGTCTGTTGAATTTGGCTGCCGAACTGAGAAATGTGTCCAAGGCTTGCAAGGTAATGGGCTTTTCTCGGGATACCTTCTGCCGTTACCAGGCTGCCGTGGAAACTGGCGGCGTGGACGCGCTGATCGATGCCAACCGCAGAAAACCAGATCTGCGCAATCGTGTCGATGAAGCCATCGAAGTAGCGGTCAAAGAGTTCGCCCTGGAGCAGCCTGCTTACGGCCAGGTGCGGGTATCGAACGAGCTGCGCAAACGCGGCATCTTTGTCTCGCGATCTGGTGTGCGTTCCATCTGGCTGCGCCGCAGCCTCGAATCCTTCAAGCAGCGGCTGGCCAATCTGGAGCGTCATGTAGCGGCCACTGGTGATGTGCTGACTGAATCCCAGATTGCAGCCTTAGAACGTAAGCAGGACGACGATGTCGACCATGGCGAAATCGAAACTGCGCATCCCGGCTACTTGGGCAGCCAGGACACTTTCTATGTCGGGACAATCAAGGACGTCGGTCGTATCTACCAGCAGACCTTCGTGGACACCTACTCGAAGTGGGCCACCGCAAAACTCTACACGACCAAGACGCCGATCACGGCGGCCGACCTGCTCAACGACCGAGTGCTGCCGTTCTTCGAAGAGCATGGCATGGGCGTCATCCGCATGCTAACGGACCGCGGCACGGAATACTGTGGCCGGCCCGAAGCGCATGACTATCAATTGTACTTGGCATTGAACGATATCGAGCACACGAAGACCAAGACGCGGCATCCACAGACCAATGGGATCTGCGAGCGTTTCCACAAAACGATCCTCAACGAGTTCTACCAGATCGCCTTCCGGTGCAAGATCTACCTCACGATCATCGAGCTGCAGGCAGACCTCGACGAATGGCTTCAGCACTACAACACCGAACGCACCCACCAAGGCAAGATGTGCTGCGGCCGCACCCCATTGCAGACTCTTATCGACGGAAAGGAGGCGTGGCGCGATAAAATCAACGTACTGAACGGCGGAATTTGACCTGACAGTATCGACGTCAGACCGGGCCACTGTCAGATCAGATCGCGACTACTACACCTTAGACACTCTAGTGGTAAGCAGTTATGTTGTTTTTTGGATTACCGGAGAATCATCGAATGCATCGATTTGCTTATTTTTTTAGCGCTTTTTTTCTCTTCCTGAATTGCATCAATGATTCGCATGCCCAGACTTTACGTCCGCTTCAAGTCGGCGATACATGGCGTTATCGGCAGACTAGCGAGCAACCCGGCGCGGCACCCGTATCAGTCTTGGCCCCTTATTTTTCTGTTCTATCCCAAAGTAAAGCTGGCGAATTTGTACTGGCAATGAAACGCCATGACATCACTAGCGCTGCCTGGAAATTAATTGGACAGACTTCGCCCACGGTATGCCTATTCGATGTCACTGCGCACGAAGGAATTACTAAAAATTGTGAAATCCGCTTGAAAGATGGCGATACGTGGTCGACAGATGAAACCACCTCACTAGCGCGAACGCAAGAGCGGTTCAGCGTTGGAGGGGTTGAAGAAGTCATTGTTCCCGCCGGAAAATATCAAGCAGTTAAGATTCAGGTTCAGCGAATTGTTACTGAAATCGCCTATCCTGGGGTTGCAGAGCCACAGGGTGGCTATGTCAAACAGTCCAAGACGACCTACTGGTATTGTGATGATGTAAAAGCGATGGTCAAAGTCATTCGCGAGTCGCCCGCGGCTGATGGGAAAATAGCCCGGCTGACGGATGAATTAGAATCATACTCGCGGAATCTTCCAAAACAATAACAAGACCAGCTAGATGCTACTTCACGTGTCGTAGACCGAGTACGGCCAGAAGCGGACGAATCCCGATCACCAGAACAAGGAATTAGATGAAGAAGGAACTGGCTTTCCAGACTCTAGAAAGCTATCTAGCCAGAGTCCCAGCGATTGTGCAACCCTTTGGTACTGGCATCGAAGATGACGGTAGCTGGTGGATAAAGTTCGCGATTGACATTGACAATCCGCTGGCTTGGCATGTCGTACAGGAGCTTGGGCACGTGCTAAATTACTTATCGATAAACGAGCGGCTCCCCACGTCATTTGTTCCTGTATCGCCTCCGCCCTACATGAACGGTGGGCCGCGAGAATTCTTATCTTGGGTCATTGAGTGTTCAGATAAAGAGTTTAAGCCCGGCACGGCGGCAAAATGGCTTGAAGAAAGACTACCGAAACCGGTTGATGACCTAACGCTATGGAGTGTTGACGACTGATGGCCTGAACCGGCCAAGAGCGGAACCGGTTTAGGTTTTGATAGAGGTAAAACTTTGAAAATTTCTGACAGCGAAATCGCAAATCTGTTGGCGCAACAAGCGATATCACAGCAATATCCTTGGTCAACGAACGATTCTAGGGAGATCGAGAATTTTTTCAAGTTCGTGATTCCAGAACTCGAACGAAAGTCCCACGTTAGGTCTAGAGTTGAATGGGGTAATTATGGCTCCGGGTATGCTTCTTTCGTAGATGCCTGGCTCTATCGGGAAAGTTCGGACTTCGATACTAAGTACAGGCCCGCTCAAGGGAAGTCTTACACCGGCTTAGTGATTTTATTGAGCCGGCTTTCACCGTACTTCGCTTTGATGGAAGGTGAGAAAAGCTGGGTGGTGATGGCGGAAGCAGTTACACGCCGCACTTCGATGCAATCGATGATTTTCCGACCCCAGCAGTTGTCGAACTCGCAGAGCAGGTGCAGCCGATTCTAGAGAGCCATGGAATGATTCGCTTGAGCCATTCAATACTGGATACCCCCCCTTAATCCAAAATTCAAAGTGCCGACCATCCTTACAGACAGGGCATATAATAATTTCGATGCTGTTTTCTACTGGGAAGATTGATCCTTAACGACGTAATGCGAAGGTCTCATTTGGGGCGAAAGCCGCCGGTCTTCTAATAGGCGGCATATCTACAACCGGCGAACGCTTATCGGCATGCCGTAGGTATTAATGCACCTTGCGCTTTTCCTGTTGCACCAGAATGAAGGGACTGACCACGCAAGCCCAAAGGTTGGCATTGGTCTCCAGCCAGGTTTGCGCCTGCTGGTCGTTGACCTTGGCGATTTTGCCTTCGGCCATCCAGGTGGCGATATTCTGCTTGTCGTCGTGGGAGATGCGTACGGCGACATCGACCAGGTCCAGCTCATCGGCTACCCACACCACCGTGCCGGCGGCGAAATGTTTGATCAGCTCCGACCATGGCAGGCGGGCGGTTTCGCGGTTTACTTTGTCGCGGAGTTCGGTGTCTTTTTCTGGCTTGGTTTGCATTGCTTGCTCTTGAATCGGTTAAATCGCCTCGACGCGCGGCGTCGGCGAACCTTCCCATGTTAACCGATAGGAGATGCCTTTGCGAACATTCCCCACCAGCGCGGGACGGAAGCACGCCAGATTGATGCCGCCTTCGCGCCGCACGCTGGGATAAATAATGCCCATCGAGCCGGCATGCAGCAGCTGTGCCGCCAGATGCTGGGAATCGATATAGCTGTCCGGCGACAGGCAGGCGGCATACGCTTTCTCGCCGCGGATGTCATGGAATTCGGCGGTGAAATCGGCCAGCATGGTCTGATAGCGCACGCTGTCGTCGAAGCGTTCGATCTCGGCGTACTCCACGGTTTTGTGGAAGATGACTTCGGACAGCGCCGTTTCCACCTCGAACGCGCAATACCATGCGCCCCGTTCACCGTCGTTGAAGCGGCTGCCTTCCGGCCGCGCGTAGGTGAAGGCGGCGTTGATGATGCGGAAGTTGGGCACCCGGTCCACCAGCTCGCCCACGCCGATGCCGGGCGCGCCGCCATGTTCGGCCAGCAGGCGCGCATTGGTGGCATTATCCAGGTCGAACAGGTCCTGTAGTTCGGCGTCGCTCTCGGCCAGCGGGCTGAGAACGGAATCCTCCACATCGGCATAGCGCGATGGGATCAGGCGGCAGGTATCGAATTGCCGCAGCAGGCGTAGGGGCGGCGTGGTGGCGGGCAGCAATTACAGCCCTCCGCGCCGCGCATCCAGCAGCTTGCGCACCGTCTGCATCGAGAGCAGGCCGCCGGCCAGCATATAGGCCAGCGGTGTGCGGCCGCCGAAAATCGTATTCTTGTTGGCGAGGCCGACCCATTCATCGGCCAGCTTGTCGCCGTAAATGATGTGCAGCGATTTATAGATGCCGACCAGGTAGGAAATGCGGGTGATGCGGTCCACTTCGAGCACCCGGTCGGGATTCTTCTTCCATTCGTAGAAGGAGCTGCTGGACAGGCCGCCCAGCAATTCGCGCGCATCTTCGTCGCGCAGCTTCCACGCTGCCACCAGCTTGAAAAAGCCTTTCAGCGCGGTCTTGGACAGCCTTTCGCGCTCTTCCCGGGCATTCAGATCCACCGGGAAGCTGGGCTCAAAGCTGCTTTTGGGGTAGGAGTAGGCAGAATACATGATTTTCTCCGGTTCTGAATTCTTTATACTCCACTTCCGGAGTGTTTGCAAGCGTGTCTCGTTGCTGTAAATCAAGAGTCTAAATGCCGCCTGCTGCCAGTATGAGGATGTTGACTCAGAACATCTTTCGAGGCCGTCTTATGGAGCAACTTCTGCCATATCTGGAGCGCGAACTGCTGGCGCTGCGCCGCGCCAGCCCACTGTTCGGCGCGCATTATCCCGGCCCGGCTGGCGCTTTGGCGCACGATGGTGCCGCCGCCGATCCCCATGCCGGCCGTCTGGCGCAAGCTGTAGCCTTGCTCAATGCCCGCATCTGCAAGCGTCTCGATGACGACTACCCACGGTTTATCAGTGCCTTGTTTCAGATGCTGTATCCCCAGCATTGGCGCCCATTTCCCTCCTGCGCCATCGCTTGCATGGATGGGCAGGGCATCGCGCTTCCCCGTGGCGCGGGGTTGCAGTCGGCGCCGGTGGACGGCGTGGCTTGCCGCTTTCGGACTGCATATGATGTCTGCACCACACCGTTGCGCATCGCTTGCGCCGCTTACGTGGCCCGACCGGACAAGCCAGGTTTACCCGCATTTTCGTCTCTCATCAGCGTCACTATCGAGGAGCTGCTAGAGCGAGGGCACGAGTGGCTGCGCGTCTATCTGGATGGGGAGGCATCCTTCTGCGCAGCTTTGCGCGATACCTTCTTCCTTAGGGTGCGTCAGGCCTACGTGGAAACCCAGGATGGACTTTGGCATCCGCTGCAAGCCATCCCTCTGCGTGCGGCGGGTTTCGCGGAGCACGATGCTTTGCTGCCGCGCTGCCCCGGCGAGGATGAGGGTGAGCGTCTCCTGAAAGAATACTTTGCCTTCCCTCAGAAGTTCAACTTTATCGATATCGATATCGCCGCATTGCGCCGCTACCCAGGCCGGCGCCTTACCCTGCACCTGCTGCTGCCCGATGCACAGCGCGAGGTGAGCCTGGCGCAGGTGCTTGGAACTTTGTCGGCCGATAATCTGAGGATTGGCGCTACGCCTGTCGTCAATCTCTTTCCACATGCGGCAAACCCAATCAGCGTGACCCATATGCGCAGCGAGTACGAGCTGGAACCGAGCGGATTGCCGCCATCGGCCGGCGAGATATTCGCCATTGACGCTGTGCGCATGGTGACAGCCAGCGGCAAGGTGGATGCTTACCGCCCATTCTTCCGCCAAGGCTATGGCGAGGAAGAGGCGCAAGGACGCTATTGGATTGCTCACCGTAGCGCAAACCGCTCCGGCATGCGGATTGCGTTTTCCGACGGGAGTATCGAACTCGAAGAGGAGGGCTGCACGGCTGCTTCCATCGATCTTCTTTGCTGCAATGCGGATCTGCCGCAAAGGCTTAGCTGCGATCTGCACGAAGATACCGGCCAGCACCTGCAACTACTCAACCAGCCGTCACCCCGGCGTCCGGCGCCACCGGAGGCGCAAAGCGAATGGCGTTTGCTGGCCTTGTTAAGCCGCAGCGGACGCAGTTTGCAGCGGATGGATGCGCAGCAGCTTTGCGCCATGTTGTCCCTATTCGATCCCGTTCAATCGCCAAGCACGCGAAGGCAGGTGGAAGGCATCGCCAGTATCGAATGGCAGCCAGCTCATGCTTCCCTGAGCGACAACCACGGCGCCTGGCCGGTGCAAGGTTTCGCTATCCGTATGGCGCTTGATCCGAGCGCTTATGCAGGCAGCGGCCTGCATTTATTCGCGCAGGTAATAGAACACTTCCTCGCCTCGCAAGTACACCTGAACAGCTTTACACAATTGACCGTTGTATCTGCCACTACCGGAGAGGAGCTGCTGCGATGCCCACCCCGCAATGGAAACCTGAGCCTATGCTGATTGAACACCTGTTGCGCGAGCCGCAGCGTTACGAATTCTGCCAGGCCATGCGTCTGCTGGAGGCGCGTAAGCGCTGTGACGGCGCTTCTTCCATGCCTCCACCACGCTTCAAGGGCAGTAGGTCGCTGGCCTTCCCGGCATCGGAAATCGAAGCGCTGAAACGCGCAGACGATGGCAGCCTGGAACTAAGCGCAGCTTTTATGGGGATGCTGGGTGTGAGCGGTGCGCTGCCGCTGCACTACACCGAGCGTCTCGCCGCTGGACGGGGTGCCGTGGCCGACGACGAAGACGCACAGGCCTTTATCGAGATATTTTCGAGCCGCGCATTACCGCTCTTCTTCAAGGCCTGGAGCAGCTACCGCCCGGAAGCGCGATCCGACACAAGCTTTCTGAAGATGCTGCTGGCGCTCGCTGCCGCCACCGAGGAAGACGAAGCCCAGGCTTTTTACGCAGCCATTCTACGCAGGCCATCCATTTCCGGCGCATCAATGTCCCGGATGCTGAGCGCGCATTTCGGCATTCCTATTCGTGTGGAGCAATTTGCCGGCAGTTGGGAAGTCCTGCACCTTGAGACGTGCAACGGCCTTGGCACGCGCAATTGCGCCCTGGGAGAAAACGCCGCATTGGGAGAGCGTATCTGGCGCCGGGACCAGCGCATACTGCTGCATGCCGGGCCGCTGACGCATGATGGCTTCAATCGTTTCCTGCCGGGCAGCGATGGTGCGGATGCGTTGCGGGCGCTGATAAGCCAATTGCCATTGGGTCTACTGGCTTGCGAAGTGTGCCTGACTTTAAGACGCCAGGATTTACCCAATGCTGCGCTTGGAGATGGTCGCCGTCTGGGTTTCGACATTTTCCTTCCCGGAGAAACAGATGGAGAAAGCGGACAGCTCCGTTACTTATTGACCTGACTTTTCTTCCAGTCTGCACTGAGGCGGCAAACCAATGTGCGACCGCATTGAGGAAACCTCCTGATGAAGCAGGGTGTTTCCTGGGCAGTTAAACCACAGCGGCGCTGAACGACTCGGGCCGCCTTGCAAGCAGATGAGACAGCCGTTGAAGACCCGCCTGTAAGCGTCCACGGTCCTTGATGCTACCCAAAGAGATCCGAATTGCATTCACGGATACGCTGCCAGTTGCGAATGCCTCCGCCGGCGTGACTGCGATGCCCTCGCTATCGGCTGCACGCGCAAGCTGTGAAGAGTTCCAATACGCCGGCAACTCCAGCCACACGTGCAGGCCGTCTCCGGCGCCGCTGTACCGTCCCGCCAGAATATCCCGAGCCATCCGGTGGCGCAGGCGCGCCTCGTTACGTACGCCTTCCATCAATCCGATAGCCGAACCGTCGAGGATCCACTGGGTGGCCAGTGCGGCCGTCAGGGGAGCGGCCATCAGCGCAAATGCTCTTAGCGCGGCCAGGAAGCGCTCGCGTTCGTGCGGGTCGCGTATTAGCACGAAGGCGACACGCAAGCCGGGCGTCAGGCACTTCGACAGGGTTGAGATGTAGTACACCTGTTCCGGGGCAAACGTGGCAATAGGTGGCGGCGGGGCATCGGCAAGGAGCCAGTAAGGATCGTCCTCGACGATGCGTACCTTGCAGCGCTGCGCGATGCTGGCGAGCTCCTTGCGCCGGCGTTCCGGCATGGTGATGGCGGTCGGGTTCTGTAATGTCGGATTGAGGTAGACCAGCCCAGGCTTGTGCTGGCGGCACGCTTCCTCAAGCATCCCAGGCACCATCCCGTGCTTGTCCACTTCCACCGCAATGATGTGCCGGCCGAATTGGGTTGCCGCGGCACGCAAGCCGGGATAACTCGTTGGCTCTGCCAGGATAACATCGCCAGGCTTCGTCAGCGCAAGGATCAATGCGGCGATCGCCGCTTGCGCACCCGGACAGACAACAAGCTGGCGAGCGTCCACATGTCCAAACATCGGTTCGAGCCATTTGGCTCCAGCCTGACGGTCAGAGTCGCTTCCCCCGGCCAAGTGGTAAGTCATCAGCAATGCATTATCTGCCCCCATCAGTACTTGAGACAAACCTTGTTTCAGCATGTCGTCGAAGTCCACGCCATCCGGCGGTGGTGGGGTATTCATGCTCAGGTCGAGGATCGAGGTCAATTCGACTTTCGGCGCCGCGACATAAGTGCCGCGAGCGCCGCGGCCCTCCAGCAAGTTGCGGCGTCTGGCTTCGTCGTATGCGCGTGTGATCGTCGTCAGGTCGACGTCCAGCTGTGCTGCCAACTGGCGCTGCGGAGGTAGACGGTCGCCCGGTTTCAGCGATCCGTCTGCCACCGCCGCCTGCAACGCATCCGCAATCTGTAAAAAACGTGGCCCGCCGTGCACGGCCAATCGCGGCAACCAGATTGGTAAATTTTCACCTTGCATGGTTCTCAGCTGGGACATTTTGTCTCATCAGGTTAGCCTGCCGATATCCGGTGATACGGCAGCAATTCGCCGATGCGGCTATTGTGCAGCATCGCCAAGCGGGCCGGAGCTCGCTTCGGCAATGGCATCGGCATTGCTGCGGTATTGTTCTAGGTTCGTTATGACTAGGCCTGTTCCGCATGCTCGACCAGCAGCTGTACCTTGGTGACGCCGTTGTATTCGTTGGCATCCAGGCGGAAGGCGACGCGGGCGCGGTCGCCGAGCGAGTCGGTGTGGCCGAACCAGATGGCGTCGTAGCGCGTGCCGTTCTTTTCCAGCAGCAGCTTCAGATGGCGCTCTTTCAGGATGCGCTGGCTGACCACACGGAATTCGTCGCAGAACACGGGGGGCGCGAAGCCCTGGCCCCAAACCTGGCCATCAAGCAGTTCGATGAACTGGGTGGTGTAGCAGTTGTCTTCCAGCGGGCCGTCGGTTTCCACCACGCGCTCCAGCTGCTGTTCGCTGAGCCAGGCGCTGCCCACGGCTTCGAAGGCCTGGGTAAAGGCATCCAACGCATCGGCGCGGATGCTCAAGCCTGCGGCCATGGCGTGGCCGCCGAACTTGTCGATCAGGCTGGGCGCGCGCTTGGACACCAGGTCCAGTGCGTCGCGCAGGTGGAAGCCGGGGATGGAGCGGCCGGAACCCTTGATCCAGCCATCGCCCGCCGGAGCGAAGGTGATGGTGGGGCGGTAAAACTTCTCTTTCAGGCGCGAGGCGACGATACCGATCACGCCCTGGTGCCAGGATTCGTCGAAGACGCAAATGGTGCTGTTGTCGGCCGGACGGAAATCGTCCAGGTGCAGCATGGCGGTGTCCTGCATGTCCGCCTCGATCTCGCGCCGCTTGATGTTGATCTCGTTGAGTTCCTGCGCCAGTTGCCAGGCCCGGTCTTCGTCGTCCGTGACCAGGCATTCGATCCCAAGCGACATATCCTCCAGGCGGCCGGCCGCGTTCAGGCGCGGGCCAAGGGCGAAGCCCAGGTCGAATGGATTGGCGCTGCGCGCCTGCCGTCCCGCGACGCGGAACAGGGCGGCCACGCCGGGCTGCATGCGGCCGGCGCGCATGCGTTTCAGACCTTGCGCCACCAGGATGCGGTTGTTGGGGTCCAGTTTGACGACGTCGGCCACGGTGCCCAGTGCCACCAGATCGAGCAGGCTGTCCAGCTTGGGCTGGGTTTGCGCGTCGAAGACGCCACGGCGGCGCAGTTCGGCGCGCAGTGCCAGCAGCACGTAGAACACCACGCCCACGCCAGCCAGGTGCTTGGACGGGAAGCCGCATTCCGGCTGGTTGGGATTGACGATCACACGCGCATCGGGCAGCGAGTCGCCCGGCAAGTGGTGGTCGGTAATCACCACTTCGATGCCGCGCCGCTTGGCCTCGGCCACGCCTTCGATGCTGGCAATGCCGTTATCGACGGTGATGATGATGTCAGGCGTCTTCTCGCGCGCGGTCAGGGCCACGATTTCAGGCGTCAGTCCATAGCCGTATTCGAAGCGGTTGGGGACGATGAAATCGACGTCGGCGCCCATAGCGCGCAGGCCGCGCAAGGCGGTGGCGCAAGCGGTCGCGCCGTCGCAGTCGTAGTCGGCCACGATGACCATGCGTTTGTTGGCGGCGATGGAATCGGCCAGGAAGGCGGCTGCGGCATCGATATGCAGCAGGCCGGCCGGGGCGATCAGGGCCGCCAGTTCGCTGGACAGCTCTTTTGGGTCGTACAGGCCGCGCGCCGCATACAGGCGCGCCAGCACGGGATGGATGCCGCCCTGGCGCAGGATTTCCGATTCGCGGAAAGGGCAGGGACGAATGGCGATACGGGTCATGTGTGCAGATTCTTCAGCTTGGGCGCGCACCAGAACTTGTGCTGCGCCATTTTATTGGTGCGGACTTCCAGCCAGCGGTCGCGCTGGCCGAGGATCAGGGTCAGATTGCCGATGCGGCCATCCTTGACGCCCTGCAGTAGCGGCGCGAACCACTCCTGTTCCAGGCGCTGCATCTCCAGCAGCCAGGCGGACCAGTCGCCGCCCAGGCCGGGCGCGATCAGCTGGCCCAGGACTGTTACGCTGCCGGGCGCGGCCAGCAGGGCGGAGGCGGAGGCGGCGCGCGCATCGGCCGGCGCCAGTGCGGCCAGCCATGCCGGACATTCGCAGCTTGCCAGTTTCAGCGGCGCTTGCGGTGCGGGAGCGGCGGCGCCACCCCACATCCAGAAGGAATTCACGGGTGGCAGGCGGCGCGCTTCGCGCCCCTGGTTGACCGGATGCTCGTGCCACAGCATCTGGATTTCATTTTGCAGCTTGCGGAAAGCCAGGGTATTCGGCCCTTCCGGCATCCAGTCGCTCAGATTGACGCCGGCGGCGGCATCCGGCGAGGCGGTGCGCAGAACGCTCCATTCGTCGGCGCGCATGAACCAGGTTTCGGCGTCGCCATACAGCAGGGTCTTGCCCACTTCGTCGAAATACGGACGGGCCGCGTCGAACAGGGCACGCGAATCGGCTTCGTCCAGGCGCAATTGGCGCGGATCGGCCATCAGCAGATGGTTGCGCGCCAGCTGGATATGAATCGGGTGGACGATGAACCAATAGCCTTCGCTCTGCTCCAGCCCGAAACCGCGCAGCGCGGCAGCGGCCAGCGGCGCCGCGCTTTGGCCCGAGCCGAGCGCGCGCGCCAGCCAGCTTTCGTGCGGCAGCACACGGTCGGCCGGGTCGAAAGCGTGTAATTTACGCAAGCTGTGGCGCGAAATCAGGGCGGCCAGCGCGGGCGCCTGCAAAACGCGGGTCAGATCAGCTGCCAGTTCCGGGGGAGGAAGCGCGAAGGGAAGTACGACGGTGGTAGAAGCCATCCCGCCATTGTAGTGGATAGCACCTGACCGGAAAACCGCTTTTCTCAGGGTTTCTCGAACGAAACTTTATACTTTAAGCCATGGGCAGACATTTATATGGCACACTGCGGGCTTTCGCGTCTTCAGCTGGCTCTGATTCATGAGTATTTTTAACAATCTGCCTTTCGAATGGCTGGTCGGCCTGCGCTATACGCGCGCCGGAAAACGCAGCGGACGCAATAGCTTTATCTCCTTCATTTCGCTGATCTCGATGAGCGGCATCGGCCTGGGCGTGGCCGCGCTGATCGTGGTGCTGTCGGTGTACAACGGCTTTCAGAAAGTAGTCACGGAACGCATGGTGTCGGTGCTGGGCCATGTGGAGGCCTACGATATGCGCGGCGCCATGCCGGACTGGCAGGCCGTGGCGCGCCAGGCTAAACAACATCCCGAGGTGCGCGGCGCCGCTCCCTTCGTCGAACTGCAGGCCATGCTGGTGCATGGCGGCGATAACCTGCGGCCGGCCATTGTGCGCGGCGTGCTGCCCGAACTGGAAGGCACCGTGTCCGAAGTGACGCGCCAGGTAAAGCAGGGCAGTTTCAATGATCTCAAGCCCGGTTCCTTCAATATCGTGCTGGGCGCGGAACTGGCGAAAGCGCTGGAAGTGAAAATCGGCGACAAGGTCGGCATGGCGCTGGCCCAAGGCGCGATGGCTTCGTCCGGCGCGGCGCCGGCCATGCGCAGCTTTACCGTGGCTGGCGTGTTTGAGGCCGGCCATAATGAATTCGATTCCGGCCTGGCTTTCATCAGCCTGGAAGACGGCCAGCAACTGCTGCAAACGCCCGGTCCCATGGCTCTGCGCATGCGCCTGGCCGACTTGCAGCGCGCGCCGCAAGTGGCCTTTGAGCTGCGCCAGACCTTGAACGGCGACTTCATGGTGCGCGATTGGACCAAGGTGAACGCCACCTGGTTTGCGGCCGTGCGCATGCAGAAGCAGATGATGTTCATCATTCTGACCCTGATTGTAGCGGTGGCGGCCTTTAATCTGGTCGCCACGCTGGTGATGACGGTGACGGACAAGCAGGCCGACATCGCCATCCTGCGCACCCTGGGCGCTTCGCCGCGCGCCATCATGAAGATCTTCGTGGTGCAGGGTTCCATGGTGGGCGTACTGGGGACCTTCTTCGGCGTCGCGGGTGGCGTGCTGCTGGCCGCGAACGTGGACGTGATCGTGCCGCTGATCGAACAGGCGCTGGGTTTCAAGTTCCTGTCCAAGGAAATCTATTTCATCAGCGCCGTTCCTTCGGAGCTGAGCTGGCCCGATGTCGCCGTGATCGGCGTGACGGCCGTTGCGCTGTCCCTGGTCGCCACGTTGTATCCCAGTTGGGCCGCTGCCCGCGTCAAGCCGGCCGATGCGCTGCGCTATGAATAAAAAGCGAATAAAAGAGGCATAAGCCCATGAGCATGATCCGCAATCTTCCCTATGAATGGCTGGTCGGCCTGCGCTACACGCGCGCCGGAAAACGCAGCAGCCGCAATAGCTTCATCTCGTTCATCTCGCTGATTTCGATGAGCGGCATCGCGCTTGGCGTGGCGGCGCTGATTATCATCCTGTCGGTGATGAACGGCTTCCGCAAGGATGTGACCGACCATATGCTGTCGGTGCTGGCCCATGTCGAGGTATTCAGCAAGGATGGCAGCATGCCGGACTGGCAGGAGCAGGCCAAGACGCTGGGCAAGCATCCGGAAGTGAAGGGTTACGCGCCTTTCGTGCAGACCCAGGCCATGCTGCTGCACGGCGGCTCCGAGCTGCGTCCCGCTGTGGTGCGCGGCGTACTGCCGGAGCAGGAACCGAATGTCTCCGACCTGGCAGGGCAGGTAAAGCAGGGCAGCTTCAATTCTCTGCGTCCGGGCGAGTTCAATATCGTGCTGGGTGTCGATCTGGCGCGCGCTCTGCATGTCACGGTGGGCGACAAGGTGACGATGGCCTTGGCCAAGGGGACGGTCACGCCGGCCGGCCTGGTGCCGCGCATGCGTTCCTTCACAGTGGCGGCGCTGTTCCGCGCCGGCCATCCTGAATTCGACGCCACGCTGGCCTTCATCCATATCGAGGATGCGCAGAAAATGCTGCGCATCGATGCGCCGGCCGGGCTGCGCCTGCGCCTGGCCGATATGCACCGCGCGCCGGAGGTGGCGCAGGAACTGCAGCGCATGGTCCCGTCCAGCCTCACGGTGCGCGACTGGTCGCAGCTGAACGCTACCTGGTTCGGCGCCGTGCAGATCGAAAAGCGCATGATGTTCGTGGTGCTGACGCTGGTGGTGGCGGTGGCCGCCTTCAATCTGGTATCGACCCTGGTGATGACCGTGACCGACAAGCAGGCCGATATTGCCATCCTGCGCACGCTGGGCGCCTCGCCGCGCTCGATCATGAAGATCTTCGTGATTCAAGGCGCGCTGGTGGGCGTGCTGGGCGCGCTGATTGGCGTGTCCGGCGGCGTGCTGATTGCCACGAATATCGATGTTATCGTGCCGTTTATTGAAAAATTATTGGGAGTGCAGTTCTTGTCGAGCGATATTTACTACATCAGCACTGTGCCGTCGGACATGCATTGGCCCGATGTTGGGGTGATTGGCGTGGTGTCGGTTGCGCTGGCCTTCCTGGCAACCATCTACCCGAGCTGGTGGGCAGCACGGGTCAAACCTGCGGAGGCGCTGCGCTATGAGTAATGAAATGATGAACGGCGCGCCGGTGCTGGCTTGCCGCGGATTGGGCAAGACCTTCACCCAGGGCAGCTATTCGGTGCCGGTCCTGAGCGGCATCGACTTTGAGGTGCGGCGCGGCGAGCGTGTTGCCATCGTCGGCGCATCGGGTTCGGGCAAATCCACCTTGCTGCACCTGCTGGGCGGACTCGATACGCCGACCAGCGGCAGCGTATCCCTGCTGGGCAAGGACTTCGCCAGCCTGAACGAAACGGCGCGCGGCGATCTGCGCAACCAGTCGCTGGGCTTTGTCTACCAGTTCCACCATTTGCTGCCCGAATTCACGGCGCTGGATAACGTCGCCATGCCGTTGATGATACGCCGCGTGAAACGCGCCGAGGCGCAGGAACAGGCGCAGCAGATGCTGGCGCGCGTCGGCCTGGCCAAACGTGTCACCCACGTGCCGGGCGAACTGTCCGGCGGCGAACGCCAGCGCGTGGCCCTGGCCCGCGCCCTCGTCACCCAACCCGCCTGTGTGCTGGCCGACGAACCGACCGGCAATCTGGACCACTCCACGGCCGAACAGATTTTCGAATTGATGCTGGAACTGTCGCGTACCTCAGGCACATCCTTCGTCATCGTCACCCACGATTCCGAGCTGGCCAAACGCTGCGACCGCATGATGCGCATGAGCGAAGAAGGTTTGCGCGCGGGCTAGGAGAACGCCATGTGGATCGATACCCACTGCCATCTGGATGCCCACGAGTTCGGCGCTGAGTCGCTGGCCGTGGCCGCGCAGGCGGCTGCGCAGGGCGTCAGCATGATCGTGATTCCGGCGGTGGAGAAGGCGAATTTCTCCATCGTCAAACAGCTGGCTGATGCAGCGCCGAACGCCTGCTATGCGCTGGGCATCCATCCCATCTACGTGCCGCAGGCCAGCGAGGACGACCTGGTCTTCATGCGCCGGCAGGTGGAACAGGCCATGGCCGATCCGCGCTTCGTGGCGATCGGCGAGATTGGACTGGACTTCTTCATCCCCATGCTGTGCGAACCGGAGATACGCGAGAAGCAGATCCATTTCCTGCGCGAGCAGCTGAAAATCGCCCGCGACTTTGGCCTGCCCGTGCTTTGCCATGTGCGCAAATCGCAGGATCAAGTGCTCAAGCATGTGCGCCAGATTCCGCCAGCGGGCGGCATCGCCCACGCCTTCAATGGCAGCTTCCAGCAGGCGCAGGGCTTTATCGATGCCGGCTTCAGGCTCGGTTTCGGCGGCGCGATGACCTTCACGCGTGCCCTGCAAATCCGCCGCCTGGCGACCGAATTACCGCTGTCGTCCATTGTGCTGGAGACGGACGCACCCGATATCTCTCCCGCCTGGGTTCATCCTGGCCGCAACTCCCCCGATCAGATTCCTCGCATCGCCGCAGTGCTGGCCGAACTGCGCGGCATCGATATCGGCGAGGTCGCATCCGCCACCACCGCCAACGCCGGTGCCAGCTTGTCGCGCATGCAGCCTACTGCGCCCGCATAAGAAAAATAAGCAAAAGCGGCAGCGCTGGAAATGCCAGCAACTGTCAGTCTGGCCTGTGCCGTTCGCCCTTATCGTGATCTGACGCATGGCGGTTTCCATTCCGGGGCCGTCGCGTTGCGCTATCAACTGGAGGCGATCATATGTCAACCACTTACCACAGCAGCCGGCGCGTTCGCGCCGGTGCCGGACTGGCAGCCCTGTGCATCACGGCCTTACTGCCGCTAAGCAGTACCGCCGATGAAAGAAGAAGCTGTTTTACTGTTAAAGTGACAAGCGATTCCACCGCACCACCCTTGCTGGCGACAGGCGAGGTATTGCGTCAGGCGGCATTGCAGGCAACGCTCGACAGAAAAAAAGACGATAGCCCGCTCCAGCCCCAGGCTTTACCTACCAGCCCGCGACGTTGCACCGGCGTGAATACAGAGATACCGAACACGCCTCCCGGCGCAAGCAATTATTTTGGCGACTTCAAAACTAAGAATAAATTCCGCCAACTGGTCAATATGACCTGTGACGGCACCGGTCTGACCGCACATTATTTTTCGATGGGCAAAGCAATCTACTACCGCTCTTGCCTTGGTGGCGAGCATAACAACTACATCTATTTCTGGGGTAAGCAAGATGGCAACGCCAGTACCTGCTTTGGCAGCACCTATCCGGAGATGTATGAATTGGCCAATTCGCTGAAGTCAAACCCGCTGACGCTGGACCGGGTGAAGGCCGTGTATGGCGGCGGTGGCGGCATAACGGGCGACGATCCATCCACCTATGCGCTGGGTAACATCATGGCAGCCATTCTGGTGTCGGAAGCGACGCGCGACAATCTGGTCATCCCAGCCAACTATATGCTCATGGACCAGGTAGCCGCGGGCAAAGCTAGCTTGGCCCAGGTACTGGCCGGGAACTGCGCTGTGGGCGCCAGTACTTGCGGCAACACCAGAAAACGGGACGGCCTGCATCCTTTGGCCTGGGGCGGAGCGCAAGGCGTGATGATGACGGGCGGCTGGGGAACCAGCAATGGCGCGACTTCGGAATTCGGCAAAGCTTTCGAGACTGACCTCACCGTGACCTGGCTAAAGTCGCAGGACAAGGTCGCTCCCGCAGCGAGCGGATGCGACGCCACGCGCGTCTTGACAAATTATGGCGCTGGCCAGCAGAGCATTCTGAAAGGCTTGTTTGGTACGCTATTCTGAATAAAGATAGGTATACATCAACGAGCGTTTTTGAACAGAGCCAATACTCGCCCTTATTGTTGATGGCAAGGGGGCAGGAATGCGTAGCTTGCTGCTCGGCGTGATCGCTGGCGTTGCGGTCCTTCAGAGGCAGGCGGATTTACCCGCTTATGCCGCTGAAGGACTGCTGGCCGCGCTGGCTGCCAGCCTGCTTGCCTTGCTGTTGCAGGCTTTAAGCTTGCAACGCGCAATGCGCGAGCCGCTGTTGTGCAGACCGTTTTTACGCTTCGTCTTCGGTTGCCTGCTGGGTTTTTTCTGGGCCGGCTGGCAAGCGCAGATGGCGCTGGAGCCGGCGCTGGCGAAAGCCGACGAAGGCCGCGATTTCATCGTAACAGGCATGATCGACAATCTGCCGTATCGCTTTGAGCGCGGCACGCGCTTCAATTTCGCCGTGGAAGAGGTGATAGATGCCAGCCATCGTCCGCTGCCGCCGGCAACCGTTCCGCCGCGCATCGTCCTTTCATGGTATGCGGGCCGTTTCGGGGAGGCGCAAGCGATCGGCGATGTGCAGCCGGGTGAGCGCTGGCGGTTTAAGGTGCGCATGCAGCGGCCGCACGGGAATGCGAATCCGCATGGCTTTGACTATGAACTGTGGCTGCTGGAGCAGGGCGTGCGTGCCACCGGTTATGTGCGTGACGATGGCGGCAACCGGCGTCTGAGCAGTTTTGTCTTCAGCGCCCATAACGTCGTCGAGTATTGCCGCTCCGTCCTGCGCGACAAGATTCAGCGTATTCTGAATGGTAAGCCTTATGCTGGCGTGATCGTGGCGCTGGTGGTGGGCGACCAGCGCGCGATCACCCAGGCGGATTGGCAGGTGTTCAACCGCACAGGAATCAGCCACCTCATTTCAATCTCAGGTTTGCACATCACGATGATTGCCGGACTGGCGGCGTGGCTGGCTTCCTGGCTGTGGCGGCACTCTTTTTTCACACAGCGGCAGTTGCCTCTGCTGCTGCCGGCGCAAAAACTGGCGGCCATCGCCGGATGGCTGGCGGGGCTGCTGTATGTGCTGCTGGCAGGCTTCGGCGTTCCAGCGCAGCGCACGCTGTATATGCTGTCGGTGATTGCTGTGGCGCTATGGTGCGGCCGCTTGACGGCGGTGTCGCATGTGCTTGCGCTGGCGGCGGGTATTGTCGTGCTGCTCGATCCCTGGGCCGTGCAGCAGCCCGGATTCTGGCTGTCTTTCGGCGCGGTGGCGATTATTCTGTATGCCTCGGTTGGAAGGACAACTCATCATAAGAACGAGGTTCAGGACAGCGATGAGGCAGGAATACTCTCGCCAGGTGAAGTAAGGCGGCGCAAGCGACGCGGCACGCCGTTGACGCGCCGCCAGCGAATCGGGCAAGGCCTGCGCGAGGCGCTGAATACGCAATATGCTTTGACACTGGGCCTGGTGCCGCTGACCATGCTGCTGTTTGCCCAGGTCTCGCTGATCAGCCCCGTGGCGAACGCGGTGGCGATTCCGCTTGTGAGCCTGGTGGTGACGCCCATGGCATTGCTGGGCAGCTTCCTGCCCGATCCGTTGGCCAGGCCTTTGCTGCTGGCATCGCACGAAGTCATACGTGTGCTGGCGGCCGGGCTGCGCTGGCTGTCCGGCTTTGAATTTTCGGTCTGGACCGCGCCCATGCCGCCGTGGTGGCTTTTTATCTGGACTATGGCAGGGACTCTGTGGCTGCTTGCTCCCAGAGGATGGCCGACGCGCTGGCTGGGCCTTGCGAGCTGGCTGCCTTTGCTGACGGCAGAACCTGTCCATCCGCAGGATGGCGAATTGCAGGTGACGGCTTTCGATGTGGGGCAGGGCATGGCGCTGCTGCTGGAAACCTCGGGCCACCGCCTGCTGTACGATGCCGGTCCGGCGTACGCGCCCGATGCCGATGGCGGCAACCGCGTCATCGTGCCGTATTTGCGGGCGCGCGGCATCGGGCATCTGGACGGCATGGTTATCAGCCATAGCGATACCGACCATTCCGGCGGCGCGCTGACCGTGATGCAGAATGTGCGTGTCCGCTGGCTGCTGTCTTCTCTGCCGGACGGGCACGCGGCGCTGGATGCAGCGCGCCAGCATGGGCACTGCGAGGCGGGACAAAGCTGGCAATGGGATGGCGTGCGCTTTGATGTGCTGCATCCGGCCGCCGCCAGCTATGCCGACGACAAGCAGAAAACCAATGCCCGCAGCTGTGTGCTGCGCGTCAGCACCAGGACTGCATCGTTGCTGCTGGCGGGCGATATCGAAGCCGACCAGGAGGCGGAGCTGCTGCGCCGGACAGGGGAGAAGCTGCGGGCCGATGTGCTGCTCGCGCCCCATCACGGTAGCGGCACCTCGTCCACGCCGGCTTTTCTGACGGCGGTACAGCCTTCCATCGCCATCTTCCAGACCGGCTACCGCAACCGCTACCGCCATCCCAAGCCGGAGGTCTACGCGCGCTACGCCGCCAATGGCATCCGCCGTCTGCGCAGCGACGAAGCCGGCGCCATCACGCTGCGCTTCACTGACAAGATGGAAGTCGAAGAGTACCGCAAAAGCCACGCGCGCTACTGGTATGGACGTTAGCATCCTTGAAATTGGCTGTGCCGCGCCCACATCGGTGAAACTTTAACTTTTTTGCAAGTGAAGCCATGCTCTTTCCCCGCCACCCCAAGCCTGTCGTTCCAGCGAAAGCGGTTGCCACCCAAGTAGTGAAGCAGGAACGCCGCGAAGTGTTGAATACCCATCTCATCATCGTGGAAACGCCTCGTACGCCCGAAAAGCCCGAGCCGCGGCCGGAGCAGGGAACTTAGAGCCTTTCTACCAATATTTCTTGGCCAGTCTCCTTACAATAAAATGATAACAATCAGGAGACCGCTCGCCACGGCCGGGCGCACACATCACAATGAGCAAGCCAAAAATCCATTTTTCGCATGCAAACAGCTACCCGGCGGGGACTTACCGCCAGCTGTTTGAACTGCTGGGCCAGGACTTCGACGTCCAGGCCCTCGATATGCACGCCCACAATCCCGTCTATCCGGTGCAGGATGGCTGGCACGCGCTGGTGCGCGAGCTGCTGGACGAACTGGCGAAACGCTATCGGGAAGAGCCGGTGATCCTGGTCGGCCATTCGCTGGGCGGCATGCTGAGTCTCATGGCCGCCGCCGCGCGTCCCGACCTGGTGCGCTGTGTGGTGCTGCTGGATTCGCCCGTGGTGGCAGGCTGGCGCGCCCTGATGTGGCGCCTGCTCAAGCGCACCATGGTGGCCGACCGTTATTCGCCGGCCCGCTTTTCGGTGCGCCGCCGCAATGTCTGGGCCAACCCCGCTGCAGCCCTGCAGCACTTCGCCAGCAAGGATATCTTCGCCGCCTGGGCGCCGGGCGTTTTGCAGGACTATATCGAAGCAGGCCTGAAGCCGCATCCGGAAGGCGTTCAGCTGCGCTTCACCCGTGAAAACGAAACGGCCGTGTACCGCAGCCTGCCGCACCATATCGGCCGCCTGGTGGCGGGCGATTTCCCGGTGCCGGTCGGTTTTATCGGCGGCACGGTGTCGGTGGAAAACCGCCAGGCCGGTCTGGATGCCACCAGGGCGCTGGTGGGCGAGCATTTCCGCCTGCTGCCGGGCGGCCATCTCTTCCCCATGGAGTCGCCGGCCGCCACCGCCCAGGTCACGCGCGAGATGATTTGCGCGCTGATTGGTCCACATCCGAGCCTGTGCGGTGGGCAGCCAGAGGCAACTCTGGCCGGCTAAAAATGTTCAAAGCCGGGCCTTTCGCGTAAAATCGCTGCCAAACTGCGGGCGCACCAGCGTCCGCCCACCCTGCAATCTACAGAAAATGGCCTTGCGATGACGATTAAAAGCGATAAATGGATACGCCGGATGGCGGAACAACACGGCATGATCGAGCCGTACGAGCCGGGCCAGGTGCGCACGGTCGATGGCCGCAAGGTGATCTCTTACGGTACTTCGTCCTATGGCTACGATATCCGCTGCGCTGACGAATTCAAGGTTTTCACCAATATCAACAGCACCATCGTCGATCCGAAGAACTTCGATTCGAACTCCTTCGTGGACGTGAAGAGCGATGTCTGCATCATCCCGCCGAACTCCTTCGCGCTGGCCCGCACCATCGAATACTTCCGCATTCCGCGCAATGTGCTGACGGTCTGCCTGGGTAAATCGACCTATGCGCGCTGCGGCATCATCGTCAATGTCACGCCGTTCGAGCCGGAATGGGAAGGTTATGTAACGCTGGAGTTCTCCAATACCACGCCGCTGCCCGCCAAGATCTACGCTGGTGAAGGCTGCGCCCAGGTGCTGTTCTTCGAGTCGGACGAGATCTGCGAAACCTCGTACAAGGACCGCAACGGCAAATACCAGGGCCAGCACGGCGTGACCCTGCCGAAGGCTTAAGCTTCAGTATTCAAGGGGCTGGGCGGGCAGCAGGATTTCCACGCACAGCCCGCCGCCCTCGCGGTTGGCAGCCTGGATGCTGCCGCCGTGCTGCTGCACCACCTGCTGCGCGATGGCCAGGCCGAGGCCATGGCCTTCCACGTCTTTTTGTGTGCCGCTGCTGCGGAAGAAGGGCTGGAAGATCGTCGCCAGATCCTCTTCCGCCACGCCCGGGCCGCGATCCAGCACGCGGATGCTGAGCTGGCGCGCCGCCGCTTCCGGCCGCGCCGCCAGTTCCACAATCACCGACTCTCCCACCGGGCTATGCTTGATGGCGTTACGCACCACGTTTTCGATGGCGCGCGCCAGCAATTCGGCCTGGCCCTTGACCAGCACGTCGGCATTGCCTTGCTGGGCGATGGCGCGGCCATGCGAGGCCGCCTCGAATTCGGCATCGCCCAGAATCTGGTCGAGCAGTTCGGCCATGCCGATGGCTTCCCTGTCCGGGCTGTAGGCGCCCGCTTCCAGGCGCGACAGGGTGAGCAGTTCGCCCACCAGCTTATCCATGCGCACGCTCTCTCTTTCGATGCGGTCCAGCGAGGACAGCATCTTTTCCGGCTGCTGATGCGCCAGGCCGATGGCCGCTTGCAGGCGCGCCAGCGGCGAGCGCAGTTCGTGCGAGACGTCGTGCAGCAGGCGTGTCTGGCCGTCGATCAGGCTGCGCAGGCGCGCCGTCATGCGGTCGAAATCGCGTCCCAGATCGCTCAGCTCATCGGCGTGGCGGCTCGGCGCTTGCGCAAAGCGCGGCGCCAGGTCACCGCCGGACGCCGCCTCGAAGGCTTGGCGCAGCGCGCGGATCGGCCGCGAGAAGTGCCAGGCCAGCAGGGCGGCGAACAGGAGGCTGGCGAGCACCGCCGCCGCCAGCGGAATGAAAGGCGTCAGTGGATGGAAGCGGGGACCTGGCGGCCGCTCCATGCCATTCGGGCCGCCCGGAGCTGCGCGCCCTGGTGGACCGGGCGGCGCATCCGGGCCGGACATGGCACCCGTACCGATCAGCAGCGGCGGCGGCATGTCGATGCCCAGGCCGCGCAAATGTTCGCGCGAGGGCAGGAACAGCAGATAGGGATGGCCGTCCGGCGTGGCCACCTTGCGCACTACGCGCAGGTCGCCCTTGGCCAGCAAGGTGCGCGCCTCCGCCAGCATTGGCTGCTGCACGATGCGGCCCAGCAGCTCCTTGCCGCTGTCGTCGACCGCATATACGCGATGGCGGTCCATATTCTCCAGCAGCTGGCGCAGCGCGCCGGCGCCGCCGAATTTCAGGGTGGCGACAGCCGACTCGATGGCCATTTCGGCGGGTGGGCTGGTATCGATATCCAGCCGCTTTTGCTGGCGTGCGTTGTGTTCCTTGAGCCAGACCGCGCCGCCGATAGCGACGGTGGCCGCAAACTGCGCCAGCAGGATGGAAAAGAAGAACTTCCAGAACAGCCTCCCCACGCGCTTACTCCTTGATGAGCTGATAGCCCATGCGGTACACGGTCTGCAGGCAGGAACGGCCGTCGGCGATGGTGCCCAGCTTGTGCCGCAGGCTGCTCAGATGCACGTCGATATTGCGGTCGAAGCGCGCCATCGGCCGCCCCAGGCCCTGTTCCGACAAGGTGCTCTTGCTGACCGGTTTGCCGGCATTGCGCGCCAAGACCTCAAGCAGATTGAACTCGGTGCTGGTCAGCTCCAGCGCATTGCCGGCCCAGGTGGCGCGGCGCTGCTCGGGCCACATGGTGAGCTGGCCCACGCTCAGCGGCTGGACGGAACCGCTATTGTCGCCGGCGCTGTTCTGGGTGCGGCGCAGGATGGCGCGGATGCGCGCCGTCAGCTCGCGCGGGGTGCAGGGCTTGGCCACGTAATCGTCGGCGCCCAGTTCCAGGCCGACGATACGGTCGGTATCGTCGCCGCGCGCGGTCAGCATCAGCACCGGCATCTGGCTGGCGGCGCGGATGCGGCGCAGCGTCTCCAGGCCGTTCATGCGCGGCATCATCACATCCAGCACGGCGATGGCGTACTGGCCGCTGAGGGCTTCGCGCGCGCCGCTTTCGCCGTCATTGGCGGTGCGCACGCTGAAGCCTTCCTGCTCCAGGTATTCCTGGAACATGCCTACCAGTTCGATATCGTCGTCTATCAGCAGAACCTTGCTCATTGCCTTGTTTTCATGGGATGGGATGAGGCCATCATAGCAAAGAAGCCCCGCGCCACGGTTCCGCTTTACCTGCTTTTACATGGGGGGAAAGGCTGTCTTTACATGGTTTTACGTCCTCCTGACAGCGCTTTACACCTGCCCGGCCGAGAATGGATGCTCCGATCCACTCATAGGACTGAAGCAAATGAAAAATACAAAACAGGCTTTGCAAGGATTCGCGCTGGCCGCTTCGCTGGCCCTGCCGCTGGGCGCTTTTGCCGCTGGCGAGGCGCCGCCGCGTGGTGGTCCGGAAATGACCGCTCCCGATGGCGATTTTGAAAGCTTGCCGGAAGAGCAGGGCGGCTTGAAAGGGCCTGGCTTTCCGCCACAGGGCGGGCCGCATCCCGGCATGCATGGTCCGGAAGGTTTGGCGCGCGGCCCCGGCCCCGGCTTTGGCCCTGGCCCCGGTCCACGTGGCGAACCGCCATTCCTGCATGGCCTGCAATTGAGCGAGGCGCAGCAGGACAAGGTCTTCGCCATTCTGCATGCCCAGGCGCCCTATCTGCGCGAGCAGGCCAAGGCCCACGAGAAGGCGGCCCGCGCCCTGCACGATATGCGCCTGGCCGACAAGTATGACGACGCGGCCGCCGCCAGACAGGCGCAGGCCGCGGCGCAGGCTTTGGCGAATATGCAACTGCAAAGAGTGCGCACGGATCAGAAACTGCTGTCCCTGCTGACGCCCGAGCAGCGCAAGAAGATCGAAGAGCGCAGGGCAGCGCGTGCGCCACGTCCCTGAACCCACCGCTAAGGAGCAGAGTATGAATATCACTTCCCTGAATTCCAGCAGCGCCGCCAGCCAGCTGGCTTACACCGGCAAGGCGGCGCAGAATAGCAGTGCGGATGGCGTGGCGCAGCGCCGCCCACCGCCGCCCGACGGCGGTGGCCTGGTGAGCGCCATCGCCGATGCCTTGAAATCGATCGGTGTCGGCAGCGCCGAGGATGCTGCCGTTACCGGCGCGGATACGGATAGCACCAGCATTACCAGCGGCACCGGCAGCAACGCGGCCCAGGCTTTGGGCGGTTTTTTGCAGGATTTGATGGCGGCCCTGCATGAGCAAGGCGGCGCGCAGGGCGGCCCGCGTCCATATGGGGAGGCGGGCCAGGGCGGCGCTCCCGGTGGCGCTGGCGGACCAGGGCCCGGTGGTGGTCCCGGCAAGCTGGCCAGCGATCTGCAAGGCTTGATTTCCAAGCTGGATGGCGGCGTCTCGTCCGATGACGAGACGGTATCGGACAGCACGACGCTGGAAAGCTCGTTCAAAAGCCTGCTGCAGGCTTTGGGGAGCGACAGTTCCGACTCCAGCACGCAATTGAGCAGCTTCCTGAAAGCGCTGGCCAACGGCCTGCCGAATGCGGGCAGCAGCGGCAATCTGATCAACACTTCGGCCTGAGGGGAGCGCGGCATGGAAAGTCACGAACATAGCCTGGCGCAGGATCTGAGGGCAATGCTGGCCGTCACTACCGGCCGGCGTCAATCGATGCGCTGGCTGATGGCTGGCGCGGCCTCGCTGCCGATGTTCGGTTGCGGCGGAGGCTCATCCGGCACCGCCGCAACGGTGCCTGCGACCGGCGCAGCGGGCAGCGGCAACACCGGCAACACCGGTAGCGGAACCGGCAGCAGCGCAAGCTGCACCGTCATTCCCGAGGAAACCGGCGGTCCATACCCGGCCGATGGCAGCAACAGCAACGCCAGCGGCGTGGTCAATGTGCTGACCCAGAGCGGTGTGGTGCGGCAGGATATCCGCGGCAGTTTCAATGGCCCCACCGGCGTGGCCGATGGCGTCAGGCTGACGATCAAGCTGCATATCGTGAATGCGAACAATAGCTGCGGCGGCGCCAGCGGTTTCGCCGTCTATTTATGGCATTGCGACCGCGAGGGCAATTACTCGCTGTACTCGAACGGCGTCACCGGCCAGAATTATCTGCGCGGCGTGCAGGAAGCCGACGCCAATGGCGACCTGAGTTTCACCACCATCTTCCCCGGCTGCTACGCGGGCCGCATGCCCCATGTGCATTTCGAGGTCTATCCGAGCCTGGCGAAAGCGGCCAGTGCTGCCAACCGTGCCAAGACCTCGCAGTTCACCTTCCCGCTGGCGACGCTGAACGAGGCCTATGCCACAGCCGGCTACAGCACCAGCGTGCGCAATCTGTCGCAGATCAGCTATGCCACCGACAATGTCTTCAGCGACGGCTACTCCCTGCAGCTCGCCGCCATCAGCGGCAATGCGGTGGATGGCTATGTCGCCACGCTGACGGTGGCTGTCGCCGCTTGAGAGCAAGGCGGCGAAAGCCGCTTCGCCTTATTTCGCCCGGCCAGGCCGGCGGGCGAATTCCCCTTCGCCGCCCGGCGCGGCCCTCCCTTCCTTCCCTCCTGATGCCATGCATGGCATGGCGCTTGCACTTAAGCGGCGGAGGGCGGCTGTTGCCGCCTGCCAGCCGGAGCAAGCCATGGCAAGCCGATTGATCGATTATTACCCAGAGCTGGAACTATCCGAACCGGAGGGCGGCGCCTCCTGGCTCGCGGAGGATGCCGAAATCGGTTTCGGCGCGCGCCTGCTGGCCGCCCGCAGCGGCAGCGAAATCACTGCCACGCTCGCCGAACTGGCGCGGACGGCGGGCGGCGGCGCGCTTGCACAACCTTTGTTGCAAGCCCTGTATCCAGCGGCGGCCGCCATCTTTCCCCTGCGCGCCAGCGAAGCCAAGCTGAAGGCCGCACGCCTGTTCGGCCTGGAGCTGGAAGGCTTGAGTCCCGAGGACAAGGAATTCGAGCTGGCACTGCATTTCACCCGCTTCGCCCTCGACACCGTGCGCAACGCGCTGGCCGCACCCGGCGACGATGCCGCGGCGCGCGTGCGTTCGGGCCTGATGCAGTCGGCGCGGCGCCATGCGCCAGGCTTGCTGCGCCATGGCAGCAGATGATGGACTGGCCGGGGCGGCATGCCGCCCCGGATTGAGTGTTGTTCATTGCAGTTGTTAATCACTGGGAGCTAATCATGCATGACATTGATCGCACGACCCTGGAATTTGGCCAGGAAATGGGCTTCGAGGCGGAGCAGTACGAGTTCGGCCAGGGCGAATGGAGCGGCGAGGGCGGCCTGCTGAGCGAGCAGCAGGAAATGGAGCTGGCCAACGAACTGCTGTCCGTCACCAACGAAGCCGAGCTGGAGCAGTTCCTCGGCAGCTTCCTGCGCAAGGCCGCATCGGCCGTCGGTTCGGCCATCAAGTCGCCGATCGGGCAGGCGGTGGGCGGCGTGCTGAAAGGCGTGGCCAAGAAAGCCCTGCCGCTGGCCGGCGGCGCCATCGGCGGTTATTTCGGCGGTCCGCTGGGCGCCAAGATCGGCAGCGGGTTGGCTTCGGCGGCCGGCGGTGCGCTGGGCCTGGAGGCGGAAGGCGAATTCCTCGGCGAGGACCGCGAATTCGAAGGGGCGCGCAACTTCGTCAAGCTGGCCTCGGATACGGTCAGCCGCGCCGCCCAGGCCCAGGGTGGCGACCCGCGCCAGATTGCCCAGGCGGCAGCCACGGCGGCGGCGCGCAAGTACGCGCCGGGCCTGCTGGGCAAGGGGCGCGGGGCGGGTGGACAATGCAGCTCGCAGGGCATGGTGCCCCAGGGTGGGGGGATGGGGGCGGGTGGTGCGCAAGGCGCGTCCGCCGGCGGCCAGCGCGGCGCCGGTGGTGGTGGGCGCTGGACCCGCCAGGGCCGCAATATCGTGGTGCACGGCGTCTGACAGCCATGGCCATCGGCTCCTACGCCTCGTGGATGCTGGCGCAAGAAGCGCGCTCGCTGCTGGCCCGGCTGGCCCTCGTGCAGCCCTTCGTGCTGATCGAACCCATGGTGCCGGCCGCGGCCCTGCTGCCAGCGGCGCAATCGGCCATCGAGCGCTATCTGCTGCACGGACGGCGCGAGCTGCGCGCCATGGTGAAGGAGTTTCTGGCCTGGCTGCGCAGCGCCGATGCCCAGCGCGCCACGGCGGCCGAGGCGCAGCGCCGCTTCACCGTACTGCGTCTGCGCTTCAATGCCGCGCTGACCCAGTTCGACCTGTTCAACGATGTGATCACGCAGCGCAGCGAGCATAAGAACGGGGTTTGGCTATCCGGACTGGATGTCGCCTCGGCCGATGCGCTGGCCCTGCCGGGCGCCTACTACCGGCCGCCGCCCGTCATCTGCTATCTGGACCGGGGGCCGGGCGCGGCGATCCGGCGTGCCCGCACCCGCCTGCCGGGCGGCGGCGACAACCCGGTCGCCATCGTGCGGGTGCCGCGCGAGCGCATGGTTGGCAGCAGCGTGGCCTCGTCCCTGTTCCATGAGGTGGGACATCAGGGCGCGGCCTTGCTCGATCTGGTCAATTCGCTGCGGCCGGTGCTGCAGGCCTTGCAAGGCGCCCACGCCAGCCAGGCGCGCGTGTGGCGCCTGTGGGAACGCTGGATTTCCGAGGTGGTGGCCGACTTCTGGTCGCTGGCGCGGGTCGGCGTGGTCGCGACCCTGGGCCTGATCGGCGTGGTCAGCCTGCCGCGCGTTTTCGTGTTCCGGCTGAATGCGGACGATCCCCATCCCGCGCCATGGATACGGGTCAAGCTCAGTTGCGCCATGGGGCGCAGGCTGTATCCGCATCCGCAATGGCGGCGCATCGAAAGGCTGTGGGAATCCTACTATCCGCTGGCGGGGCAGGGCGCTGGGGAACAGGCGCTGCTGCGCGAGCTGGATGCCAGCCTGCCGGCGTTGGCCGAGCTGCTGGCGCAGCACCGGCCGGCGGCCTTGCGCGGCCATTCGCTGCAGGAGGCGCTGACGGTGCGGGCGCGCCAGCCGGCGCGCCTGGAAAGCCTGTTCCGGCGCTGGAGCGCCACGCCGTGGCTGATGTACCGCGCGCCGCCCACGCTGGTCTTTGCCGTCATCGGCCAGGCGCGGGCCAACGGGCGCCTGAGTCCCGAGCATGAAAGCGTATTGCTGTCGCGCCTGCTCACGCACTGGGCCTTGCGCAGCACGCTGGAAGTGAGCGCGCAGTGCGCCGGCCGGACCATGAATTCCGATTAACTGAGGAGATAGACATGAGTACCAAGAATGCGACGGCAGCAAAGGAAAGGCGCGGTGCAATCCAGGTCAGCGTGCATGACAGCAGCAGTGGCGTGCCGTTGGCGAATGCCGCGTTCCGCCTGTATATGGGGCGCGATGCGCACGGCGCGGCGCTGGCCGGCTGCAGCGACCAGGTGATGCAGAACTGGGATCCGGCCGGCCATACCTTCCTGGCCGAGGGCTTTTCCGGCGCCGAGGGGCAGTTGACTTTCGCCGACCTGGATAGCGGCGTGTACTTCGTGGCCTTCGATAACGTGACGCCTTTCGTCTCCAACGAGCCGGTGCTGTTCCACTGCGCCACCGTGCGCGCCGGCTGCACCGAGATGGCCTGCTTCGAGCTCGACATCCGCCCCGTGGTCGATATCGAGTGGGAATCCGACGGCCAGCCGGTCAACACGCGCGGCGGCTTTGTCGGCAACAAGGCGCTGGCCATCGTCAGCTTCAATGGCGTCGACCGCGTGCTGGACAGCCGGGTGCAGGTGATTCCCAAGCTGCCCTGGGTGGCGCGGAGCGGCGAGCGCTTCACCTTCATCAGCACCATCCGCCGCGCCGGGCCGCAGAAATTCGAAGGCCTGCTGCAACTGGCGCGCCGCAGCGACAACGATCCCACGCACCGCGTGGCGGGCAGTCCGGCCGCCCATACGGTGGGGGGCGGCGCCGCCGTCATCGGCCTGGCCGCGCCCCTGGCGCCGGCTTCCCTGGCCCTGCTGCGCGAGTTCGATGCCGAGGAAAGGCCGCCGTCGCCCATCAGCGGCACCGTGGGCGTGTCGCTGACCCGTACCGAAACCGAGCCAACCGAAGACCTGCCGCTGTGGACGCTGATCCGCAACAGCACCGAGGCGCTTTCCTTCAACAACTATCTGCAGTTCATCGACCAGCTGTTCTGCGGCGGCGGCGGGGATTTGACGGAATTCGAGCGCGCCCGCTTCCCCAACAAGAACAAGGCTTTCCAGTCGCTGAAACTGCGCCGCGCCCTGCCTTTCAACGATGCCGAGTCCTACCGCGTATTGAAGGCGGCGACCGAGGCCTTCGTCATGGTCAACTGCGGCGTGCTGAATACCCCGCTGGCCTTCGATCCGACCGAGGATGCCGCCTATCTGGACCGGCGCGATATTCCCAACACCAGCAATCTGTCCGAGGTGCTGACCAACGACTACCTGGAATCGGTGGATGGCGTGCCGACCTTGCCCTATCTGGCCGTGATCCGCCGCAAGCTGCCCGATATTCCGATCACCATGAGTAGCGGCATGGAACACGAGGCCGACCTGTGCTTCGGCATCATCCAGGAGCGCCTGGCCAATCCCTGCCTGCTGGAGCTGATCTGGTCCTACTGGCACGAGGAGGGCATGCTGGTGCAGACCATGAACGCCATCACCCAGCGCTTCCAGAACCTGCGCGCGCCGGGCATCGGCCCCGATCCGCTGGCCAATACCGAGATCGACATGCTGCGTCCGCTGAACAATCTGCTGTGGGGCTATACCCAGGACGAGCAGCACCGGCTGACCGTGGTGCGCCGCAATTACGAGTATGACCACCACTATGGCATCCGCCTGGACGGCAAGGCCGTGCGCCACTTCCGTCCGGCCGATAGCCGTTCGCAGTTCCTGGAGGCTTTCCACCACCTGCTGCGTCTTCTGACCTCCTTCTACAAGCAGGACGACGATACCACCGTGAAGGCCGACGCCTTCCCCGTGCTGAATGCGCTGAAAGAGGTACACCTGATCCTGTCGCAGGGGGCGCACAACCAGTATGGCGACCTGCCTTCCACGGCGCGCATCGAAATGCTGATGCAGCAATGGCTGCTGGCGCGGCCCGAATTCCGCGAATTCCTGCCGACGCGGGTCATGGTGGCCTATCCGGAACCGTGGATGGACCGTGTCGATGCGATGAAGAAGCTGCAAGGCTGGACCGATACCAGCGTGATGCACTTTCGCAGCCTGGCCATGTTCGGCGAGCAGCTCTTCCTGTCCATCCGCTACGGCAACTGGAGCGATATCTACGAGTCGACGCAAGCCTTCAACTGGGCGCGCTTCTGGCGTCCGCAGGCGCAGGGCTATATCCATGCCTACCGCGCGGCGACCGGGGTCGATCTGTCGGTGGATGGGAGCGATGCGGCCGCCGATTCGACCTTGCCCTCGGTCCTGCTGCGCCAGCGTCTGAGCCAGCAGCAGCGCAATGCCTGAGGCGGGGCATGGCGGACTTCAGCAGCGCCCTGTACCTGGGCATGCACCATGCCACACGGCAGCTGGCGCCGTGGCGGCAACTGAGCCTGGGCAAGCCGGCCGCGCTAGCCGAGCCGCCCGGCGCGCGCGAGCTGGCCAGTGAGTTGGCCGGCTTGCAGGGGTGTGCGGCAGCGAGTCTGCTGCCCTCGACCTTGCATCTGTTTTTCGACCTGTTCCGTATGCTGGCGCGCGTGCGTTGCACGGTGCTGGTGGACGGCGGGGCTTATCCGCTGGCGCGCTGGGGCGCCGTCTGTGCCGCGGCGCTGGCGCCGGAAAGGATGCAGGTACGGCAGTTTGCCGCTGGTTCGCTGGCGGGGGCGCGGCGGGCGGCGCGCCATTGCCGCGAGATGGGGCGCATGCCCGTGATCCTGGCCGATGGCTACACGCCGGGCGCGGCACGGCCGCCGCCGCTGACGGCGTATGCGGCGCTGGCCCAGGCCACTGAAGGCTGCCTGGTGCTGGACGACACGCAGGCCCTGGGCGTGCTGGGACGGCACGGCGGTGGTTCGCCGCGTCTGCACCGCCTGCAGGGGATGCCGGTGCTGGTGGGAGCGTCCCTGGCCAAGGGCTTTGGCGTGCCCTTGGCCGTGCTGGCGGGGCCGGCGCAGGCGATCGAGCGGTTTGAGGCCGGTAGCGCCACACGCCTGCATTGCAGCCCGCCCACGCTGGCGCAGATCAATGCCGGCCGCCGCGCCTTGCTGCTGAACCGCAGTTGCGGCGACGGCCTGCGTGCCTTGCTGCGGCAGCGCTGCCGTCAGTTTCGCAGCGCTCTGGCGCTGGCCGGATTGCGCTGCGAAGGCGGCGAATTCCCGGTGCAGCGCGTGCTGCTGCCGGCGGGCTGCGACGGCTTCCGCCTGCATGAAGCCCTACGCCGCGGGGGCGTGCAGTGCCTGCTGCAGGATGCTGGACGGCGCATGGCGCTGATGTTCCTGCTGCGCGCCGATCATACGGTGCAGGACGTGGCCCTGGCCACCATGGCTGTTGTTTCGTATATGAAGGAGCTAGCATGAATCAGCAATTCGAATTCCTGCCATTCGCATCGGAGCTATGGGAGATGGAAGGCGAGACATATGGCCGGCGCCCAGGGCGGGGCGGCGGCAAGGCCGGCAGCCGGACGCTGGCCCCGCAGCGCAGCCGAGGTGGCGCGCCTGCGCTGGGCAGCGCCGCGCGCGGCCCGGCACCGCGCACGCCGGGGCGCCTGCCGCCCTGGCCGGCGCCGCATCCGCGCTTCCGCCAGCGCCACCCGCGACCGCGGCCCGACTACGGCGGCAGCTGGCTGTATGGCCCTTATGGCTATGTCCTGCGCGATCCCTATGCCGCGCTGGAACCGGCCACCATGCCGGACGATGGCGATGCAGCCGACGCGCAGGACGATGAGGGCTATGAGGTGCCGCCCACGCTGGCGGCCACCCTGGGCCGGCTGCCTGCCGCCCAGCGTCCCAGCTATGTCGCCATGGGCAATGTGGCCAGCGCGCTGGCCGATCCGCGCACCGCGGGCGCCGGTTTTTACCTGATCGAATTCACCGTCAACGGCCAGCGCCGCGCCTACAGCGGACAGACCGACAATCTGCGCCGGCGCCTGCAGCAGCATGCCTTGTGCGGGCAGATGATGGGATTGCCGCTCAGCGCCCATCAGGTGTATATCGCGCCCAGCGGCATCGGCGATAGCCAGCGGCGCGCCATCGAGCGCCGCATCCACGACGATATGTTCCGCAGCAGTCCCGGCGTGCTGACCAATCAGCGGCGCGAGCTGGAGCTGGAAGTGCTCGGCGAAATCTGGACTTAAACGAGGAGAACAACATGTACCAATCCGACTGCGGCTGCCCATCCTGCCGTGCCAAGGCGGCGGGCGGCTTCGAAATACTGGAATTTGGCCGAAGCGAAAGACCGTTCAGCGAGGCGCAGGAAATGGAACTGGCGATGGAGCTGCTGTCCGTCTCCAGCGAGGCGGAGCTGGAACAATTCCTGGGCAATGTGTTCAAGAGCGTGTGGAAAGGCGTGAAGAAGGCCGGTTCCGCCATCGGCAAGGCGGTCAAGCCCCTGGGTGGCGTGCTGAAAGGCGTGGCCAAGCAGGCCTTGCCTTTTGTCGGCGGCGCGCTCGGATCGATGATCCCGATACCCGGCGTGGGAACGGCGTTAGGCTCGGCCCTGGGTGGGGCGCTGGGCAATGCGCTGGAGCTGGAGTTTGGCGAACTGGCGCTGGAAGAGCGCGAATTTGAGATGGCGCGCCGCTTCGTGCGCATTGCCGGCAGCGCGGCGCGATCGGCGGGCGAGGGCGACGGCAGTCCGGCCGCCGTGCGCCAGGCCTTGCTGCAGGCGCTGCGCCAGCACGCTCCCCACTTCGGGACGTGAGCATGATCGTCGATTGCCATTGCCATGCGGGACCGGGCGACGGCTTGAGCGGGCCCTGGGACAGCGATACCGCGCTGTCGCGCTATCTGCCGCGCGCCGCGCGGGCCGGCATCGGCCGCAGCGTGCTGTTTGCCAGCTTCCATTCGGACTATGCGCTGGCGAATGCCGCCGTGGCGGAGATCGTGGCGGCCATGCCCGGGCGCCTGCTGGGTTTCGCCTTCGTGCATGCCCGCCGCGACCGGGGGCGCATCGCGGCCATGGTGCAGCGGGCGGTGGAACGCTACGGCTTTGTCGGCATCAAGGCGCACCGCCACGATGCGCGCATCAGCGGCGAGGTGTGCGAGGCGGCGCGGCGTTTCCGCCTGCCCGTACTGTATGACCCGGTGGGCGAGGTGGCGGTGGCCGAGCTGCTGGCCGAGCAATACCCGGACGTGAATTTCATCCTGCCGCACCTGGGCAGCTTCGCCGACGATTGGTCCGCGCAGCTGGCCCTGATCGACCATCTGGCGCGGCATCCGAATATTCATGCCGACAGCGCCGGCGTGCGCCGTTTCGACCTGCTGCTGCAGGCCGTGCGCCGCGCCGGGCCGCACAAGCTGCTGTTCGGTTCCGACGGCCCCTGGCTGCATCCGGCGCTGGAGCTGCACAAGATCCGCCTGCTGGGATTGCGGCCGCGCGACGAAGCGCTCATCCTGGGCGGGAACTTTCTGCGCCTGGCGCATCTGGACTAGTCTTCGCACTGTCGGCCTGGGCCTTGCGCCGCAGTTGCAGGGCGCGGTCGGTGACGCCCAGGCGCAGCGCGGCGCGCTGGTTGTTGCCGTGCTCCTGCTCCAGTGCCAGCCGGATGGCCGCATCGGTCGCCGCCTGGCCGATGCGGCCCAGGCTCTGGCCCCGGTCCAAGGCCTGGCGAATGGCCGCCATGAATTGCGCGTCGGGCCAGGGCGGCTCGCCGGCGGGCCGTTCATCGGGCGGAATATCGCCCAGGGTGATCGGGCCGGGGCCGCAATGGCGGTGCCAGATGCGCGCCACGGTCTGGCGCAGCTCGCGCACATTGCCGGGATAGTCGCGCGCCAGCAGGTAGTCGCGTACCGCCGGATCGAGCGCATAGTCGCGGCCGTCGGCCAGCTGGCGCAGGAAATGGCTGGCCAGCGCCGGGATATCGCTGCGCCGTTCGCGCAAGGACGGGGTACGGCAGCGCCAGGCCGCGATGCGGTAATACAGGTCGGCGCGAAAGCCGCCGCGCGCCACTTCGGCCTCCAGCTCGCGGTTGGTGGCGCACACCAGGCGGAAGCGGCTGGGCTGCCAGGTATTGCTGCCCAGGCGTTTGTATTTCTGCTCCTGGACCACGCGCAGCAGCTGGGCTTGCATGGCCAGGGGCAGTTCGCCCACCTCGTCCAGGAAGAGCAGGCCGCCATCGGCCAGCGCGAAGGCGCCGTCGCGCGCTTGCACGGCGCCGGTGAAGGCGCCCCGTTCGTGGCCGAAGAACTCGCTGCCGGCCAGTTCGGGCGCGAGGGTGGAGCAGTCGAGCACGGTCAGCTCGCCGGCCAGCCCGCTCAGGCGGTGGATGGCTTGCGCGATCAAGTCCTTGCCGGTGCCGGTCTCGCCGGTGATGAGGACGGAGGAGGTGCTGAAGGCGGCCACCTCGACCACGCCATGCAGCAGGGCGCGCCAGCAGGGGCTGTCGCCGACCAGCCAGCCGCTGACGGCCGGCGAAGCGAGCTGTGCCTGCACCGCATGCCAGCGCTGCAGCCGGGCCAATACTTGCGCGCCACATGCTTGCGCATCGGTATACAGCAGCACATCGCAGGCACCGGCCTGCAGCACGCGCCACATCGTGGCCGGACTCAGCGGCTCGCAGCCGACCGCCAGTACGCAGGCCGAGGCAGTCAGGGCGTGCAGCCGCTCCAGCAGCGGCGCGCCGGCCTGGGCGAAGAGCATGATGCCATAGCCCCCGCCTTGCGGCTCGGCCTGCACGTGCACGGCCGCCTGCCGCAGCGCTTGGCGCAACGCGGCCGCCGCGCCGGCCGTGGACGGCTGAGCCGGATCGCCATTGTGCAGCCATACCGAGAGCGCCATACGGCCCCCTGCCTGGGTTGGAAAGACGCCGCCAAGCCGTTGGGCGGCGCTTCCCTAATATAGGCGTGGCGACAGGCGCGGCTTTGAGCCGCCGCAACCGTGTCAGGCCATGAAGCCGAGATTGCGGCTATTGAAATTGCGCAGGCTGGGGAAGATGTCGCCCAGTTGGCCGGCCGAGACGCCAAACCAGCTGGCCAGCGTGGCGCCATACTGGTCCACCGAAAACTGGGGCAGCAGCACGCCCTGGCTGACCTCGTGTTCATGGCCCAGGCCGATAGGCGGGAAGGCGCCGTAGAGATGGCGGCCGCGCACCGCGCCGCCCAGCACGAAATGGTGGGCGCCCCAGCCGTGGTCAGAGCCATCGCCGTTGCTGCTGAGCGTGCGGCCAAAGTCGGAGGCGGTAAACAGCGTCACCTGCTCGCGCAAATTGCTGCCGCGCAGGTTCCCCATCAAGCTGTCAAAATAGGCCAGGCCATGATCGAGGCGGGCCATCAGCTCGGCATGCCGGCTGCGCTGGAAGTCATGGGTGTCGAAGCCCCCCAGGCTGACAAAGAAGACTTGCCGCCGCATGCCCAGCGTAGCGCGTCCGGCGATGATGCGCGCCACCGTTTGCAATTGCACGGCCAGCGGATTGACGCGCGGCGCATTGGCGGCCGGGCTGAAATAGCTGGCGGGATCGGGCACGCCGCCCGGCCCGGCAGGGGCATACGCCGTGCTCATCAGGGCTTGCGCGTCCAGCGCGCGCCGCGTTACGCTGGCATATTCCTGCTCCAGCAAATGGTTGTGCGCAGCGCTGATGATGGTCCGCAGTGGATGGCGGGCATGGGCGAACATCTGCTGGTCGAGGCGGTTGACCGGCACGGCGCCATTGGCGCCGATCTGGTATGGCATCAACAGGCGGCCCGCGCCAAACACCGCATTGCCGGCCGTGGAAATGCAGGTAAAGCTGGTTTGGCTGTTGGCCGCAGCCAGCAGCTCGCCCACGCGTCCGCCCCAGCCATGTGTCGCACCGTCCGGCTGGCAGGACTGCCACATCGCTTGCTGGTCGTTATGCGAAAACAGTTTGGGCGGCAGCATCGGCCCACGCCGCAGGTATTCGGCGCGGGTGGTGGGGGCCAGCAAGGTGCCGACATTCGCCACCACGGCCGCCCGTCCGGCATCGAACAGGGCGCGCAGCTGAGGCAGCTGCGGATGCAGCGCGAAGCTGCGTCCGGCTTGCGGCACGGCGGGCGTCAACGGCAGCACGCCGCCTGGCTGGCCTGGCGCTTCCAGCGCAATGGAGAGCCCGCCGCCGGTATTGCGCGTGCTTTGATAAGCGTTCCAGGAATCGCGGTCGGTCGCGAGTACGGTGTTGTAGTGGTCGTTGCCGCCGGTGAGAAAGACACAGACCAGGGCGCGGTAATCGCCGGCCGACGCTGCGGCAGCGCTGCCGATGGCCGCCAGATTCAGGGCCATGGGGGTGGCCGCACCGCCGGCCAAGGCCAGCAGGGACGAAACGAAGCGCCGGCGTGCCGGGAAAATGCTGTGCATGGCTGCTCCTTATTTTTGCACCAGATATTCGGGGGAACTCATGGCGAGGTAAATGGCCATGTGCACCCGGTCGTATTTCTTGTCGCTGATGTAGCGCGGCTGGCTGGCTTGCTGCGGTACGCGGATTTCGCTGACCGCCTGCACGATCTGCTGGCGCAGGCCGGACGACATGGCGCCGTTCAGCAGCAGCAGATTGATCCGCTCTACCAGCTGGGCGGGCTGCAGGGACAGGGCGAACTCGTTGCGGTAATCGGCGTGAATGTCGTAGTCCCGTCCCAGGCCGTGCGGAATGGCATACTGCATATAGTTCAGGTAGCCGATGACCGAAGGCTCCGCGGTGATCTGGAACTCCGGCGCCACCATGCCCGCGGTAGCGATGGCGGAATTGGGCGGCGCATAGCCCGGGCGATAGAAATTGAATACTGTTGGCGAGCGCATCGCCGTCTGGGCTATGCCAAGCACGGGGTCGTCCAGATGCCACATCTGATAGTAGCCCGATTTCGAGGTGGCGTTGAACGCGCGCATCCAGTTCGCCAGGCGCAGCACCGGTTCGCGCAGCTTGCCGGCGCTATTGCCGGCGGGGACGCGGCGCGCCTCGACGTCGAGCAGGATGGCGCGGATCACGGCCTTCATATCGCCGCGCACTCCCTTGCCATTGTTATTGAAGGCCGCCGCGACGCGGCCCACGTAGGCTGGGCTGGGGTTGCTGGTAACGAGGCGCTGAATCAGCTGGCGGCCGATGAAGGGGCCGATATTCGGATGTGCGGCCAAAACGTCCAGCGCGGCGTTCAGCTCCTGCTCCGGCGTGCCCTCGGCAATTTTACGTCCCAGCACCTGCTTGACGCCGCTGGAATGGAATTCTGGGTAGGCCTGCATCGGCTGCCAGTCGCGGTTCGCATCTCCTATGCGGCCATAGAAGCGCGGGGAGGCCTTGTCCGGTCCGGCCCAGCTCCAGCCGGTGAACACCTTGGCCAGGCCCGCCACATCCTCGCTATCGTAAGTTTCGATGGGACGGCCGCCGGACAGCTTGACGCTGCCATCCTGGTTCAGCTCATACAGGCCGATCGTCATCAGCTGCATGATCTCGCGCGCGAAGTTCTGGTCGGGCTGGCGTCCCGGGCTTTCCTTCTGGTTGCGCAGGTGGGACATATACAGCCCCATCATCGGATGCAGGGCCACCGCCTGCAACAGCTGGCGGAAATTGCCGAAAGCATGGGTGCCCAGCATGTCGTAATAGCTGGCCACGCCGCGCGGATTGGCGCCGACATTGTCGTCCAGCATGGAGACGACGAAGATCTGCGACAGCGCGAACGCCATGCGCTGGCGCAACTGGTCTTCGCCGCGCACGGCCTGCTGCCAGAAAGAATCGTAGACGTAGAAATCCAGCCCCTTACCACCGGCACTGCGCATGTCGACAAAGCTGCGGTGATAGCGCTGCGGCTTGCCGAACTGGCTGTCCAGCCAGGCGGCTGGGCCGAGGCTGGCTGCTTCGCCGATGGACTGGCTGGTCGGGCCGAAACTGGCCTGGGCCAGGAAGCGCGAGGCCTCCTGGGGCGTGATGGATACGGCGGCCGCCATGGGGGCGGCGCTGCGCTGGCCCAGGCGGGATGGCGGCAAGGCCTCATCCTGCTGGGGTGGACTACCTGTGCTGCCGCCACAGGCGGTCAGCAGGAGAACGAAAGTGGTGCTCAACTGGCGAAAACTGGGCGCGGGCATTTTCAATTTCTACAATATTGCAACGCGCAAAATTTTAAATTGCTAGCCGCGATTGGGGTGAGGCAACGCCCAATCGTGCGCCGCAACAAAGCTGGTCGTTTTGATAGTAGAAAAAGAGAAAGGCAGCCAAAAGGCTGCCTTCCGCTGTTCAGTCCGTGTCCGATTTTGGGGTCTGGCCCCAAAAACGGACACGGGCTCGGCTGTACGGTGCTTTATTGCTTGACGCAGTCGACGAAGTAATCGCGCTTGCCGTTCACTTCGCGCTTGACCAGGCCGTGCACGTCGGTCTCGAAGCCGGAGAAGCGTTCGTTGAAGTCGCGCGCGAAGCGCAGGTAGTCGACGATGGTCTTGTTGAAGCGCTCGCCCGGAATCAGCAAAGGAATGCCCGGCGGGTAAGGCGTCAGCAGGATGGACGTGATGCGGCCTTCCAGGTCGTCGATCGCCACGCGCTCGATTTCGCGGTGCGCCATCTTGGCGAAGGCGTCGGACGGTTTCATCGCCGGCACCATGTCGGACAGGTACATCTCCGTGGTCAGGCGCGCCACGTCGTAAGCCTTGTAGAAGTCGTGGATCTGCTGGCACAGGTCGCGCAGGCCCATCTTCTCGTAGCGCGGGTTGGCGGCCGAGAACTCCGGCAGGATGCGCCACATCGGCGCGTTCTTGTCGTAGTCGTCCTTGAACTGCTGCAGCGCGGTCAGGAGGGTGTTCCAGCGGCCCTTGGTGATGCCGATGGTGAACATGATGAAGAAGGAGTACAGGCCGCACTTCTCCACGATCACGCCGTGCTCGGCCAGGTACTTGGTGACGATGGAGGCCGGAATGCCGGTCTCGCCGAACTGGCCATCCAGCGACAGGCCGGGGTTGACGATGGTGGCCTTGATCGGGTCGAGCATGTTGAAGCCCGGCTTCAGGTCGCCGAAGCCGTGCCATTCCTTGCTCTTCTCGGTGAAGATCCAGTCTTCCTGCGAGCCGATGCCTTCCTCGGCGAAGCTGTCCGGACCCCAGACCTTGAACCACCAGTCCTTGCCCCATTCCTCGTCGATCTTCTTCATGGCGCGGCGGAAGTCCAGCGCTTCCAGGATGGATTCCTCCACCAGGGCGGTGCCGCCCGGCGCTTCCATCATGGCCGCGGCCACGTCGCAGGAAGCGATGATCGAGTACTGCGGCGAGGTCGAGGTGTGCATCAGGTACGCTTCATTGAAGGCGTCCTTGTCCAGCTGTACCGACTCGGAGTCGCGCACCAGCACTTGCGAAGCCTGCGACAGGCCGGCCAGCAGCTTGTGGGTCGACTGGGTCGAGAAGATCAGCGATTCCTTGGCGCGCGGACGGTCCTTGCCGATGGCGTGCATGTCCTTGTAGAAGTCGTGGAAGGTGGCGTGCGGCAGCCACGCTTCGTCGAAGTGCAGGGTGTCGATTTTCCCGTCCAGCATTTCGCGCAGGGTTTCCACGTTGTAGACCACGCCATCGTAAGTCGACTGGGTGATGGTCAGGATGCGCGGCTTCTTGTTGGCGGCGTCGCGCGCGAACGGATTGTTCTCGATCTTGCGCTGGATGCTCTCCATGGTGAATTCTTCCAGCGGGATCGGGCCGATGATGCCGAGGTGGTTGCGGGTCGGCATCAGGAACACGGGGATCGCGCCGCACATGATGATCGAGTGCAGGATCGATTTATGGCAGTTGCGGTCCACCACCACGATGTCGCCGGGGGCCACGGTCGAGTGCCACACCATCTTGTTCGAGGTCGAGGTGCCGTTGGTCACGAAGTAGCAGTGGTCGGCGTTGTAGATGCGGGCGGCGTTGCGCTCGGACGCGGCCACCGGGCCGGTGTGGTCCAGCAGCTGGCCCAGTTCTTCCACCGCGTTGCAGACGTCGGCGCGCAGCATGTTTTCGCCGAAGAACTGGTGGAACATCTGGCCGATCGGCGATTTCAGGAAGGCCACGCCGCCGGAGTGGCCGGGGCAGTGCCAGGAATACGAACCGTCGTTGGCGTAATGCACCAGGGCGCGGAAGAACGGCGGCGCCAGGCTGTCCAGATAGGACTTGGCTTCGCGGATGATGTGGCGCGCCACGAATTCCGGCGTGTCCTCGAACATATGGATGAAGCCGTGCAGCTCGCGCAGGATATCGTTCGGGATATGGCGCGAGGTGCGGGTTTCGCCGTACAGATAGATCGGGATGTCGGCGTTCTTGTAGCGGATTTCTTCGACGAAGGCGCGCAGCGACTTCAGGGCCGCATCGGTTTCCTCGATCGTACCGCCGCCGAATTCCTCGTCGTCGATGGACAGCACGAAGGCCGAGGCGCGCGACTGCTGCTGGGCGAACTGGGACAGGTCGCCATAGCTGGTCACGCCCAGCACTTCCATGCCTTCTTTTTCCATCGCGGCGGCCAGGGCGCGAATGCCCAGGCCGGACGTGTTTTCAGAGCGGAAATCCTCGTCGATGATGACGATGGGGAAACGAAATTTCATCTAAGTCTCCAAAAGAGGAACGCCCCGGTCGATTGCTTTACCGGGGCGGTGCGGGGCGCTGGGGTGCGCCAAAAAAATAAGAACGGGATTCTCGCAGAAAATGTGGCACTGCGGGAAAAAAATTTACACAGGCGGCAAGCCGGGCCGCGCCACGCCCGGGTGGGCGCGGCGGCACCGGCGCCCAGGGGCGGCCGGAGGGTGGACGCTCAGCCGCCATCACGGCGCTTAGTGGCCGGCGGCCGCGCCGCCGAACTTGGCCAGCAGGGCGCCGATCGGGTCCACGTGCAGCCAGGCGAACAGGCCGAGGGCGATGCCGCCGGCGGCCACCACATAGGTGGCGCCCTGCAGCCAGCGGCGGCTGGTCAGCAGGGTGATGGCGGCCAGGGAGATGGCGATCTGCTCGGCCGTCGTCGCCAGCGCCCATTGGTGGTGCTGGTGCAGGGCGGCGTCGGACTTCTTGTCCCACTCGGCGGACTTGGCTTCCCATTCCTCCGCCTCTTTCTTGATGCCTTCCTTCTCGGATTTATAGCGGGCCACGTCGGCCTTGTACTTTTCCGGGTCGACATTCGGTAGCGTCATTGCCAGTTCGGCAAGATTCTGCTTATTCGACTTGGCCTGGTAGTAATTCCAGCGGTTGGCGGCCTCGGTCTTGGCGATGGCCGCATTGTTCTTGAACAGGGCCGCATCGTTCTGCGTGGCCCCGCCCTGGTAGCCGAACATGGCGCCGATGGTGGCCAGGATGGCGGTGGTCACGGCGATATTGCCGGAGAATTTGTCGCTGCTGTGCGCCGCGTGCTCCACGGCGTGGTCGTGCGGGCCGTGGACGTGAAAACCGTGTCCGGACATGGGTGGCTATCCTCTGTTGAAAAAGTGAAAATCAGGCCGTCTGGCGGCGCAGGGTCAGGAAAGAGTAGGGCAGGCCGGCTTCGCTGCAATGCTTGATGCGGCCGGTCTCGCGCCATTCGCTCTTGTGCAGCGCCGGGAAGAAGGCGTCGCAATCGAAGGTCTGGCCGATCTCGGTCAGCTCGATCTGGTCCACCAGCGGCAGGGCTTCGGCATAGATCTGGGCGCCGCCGATGATGTAGGCCTTGGCCTCGCCATGCAGCAGGCGGCGCGCCGCCTCCAGCGACGGCACCGCCTCCACGCCCTCATGGCGCCAGGCGGCATTGCGCGTCACCACGATATTGCGGCGGTTGGGCAGCGGGCGGCCGATGGAGTCGAAAGTCTTGCGGCCCATGATGATGGCATGGCCCGTGGTCAGGCGCTTGAAGTGCGCCAGGTCTTCCGGCAGATGCCAGGGCAGCCGGTTGTTGATGCCGATGCCGTTGGCGGCATCGGTGGCGACGATGATCGTGAGCAGGGTCATATAAATAAAGGATAAACAGGGCAATGAACCCGCGGGAGGCAATTATATCGCCGATTTGTTTCCACTCTGTGAAGCTTGTTTCAACACCATGTTGCGAAAGTGATGCATGGAAATATCAAGCGATTATTGTTGCAGCCTGTATTTGCGGCGGGGTGACTTTTCGAGAGTTTCATGCTGTGTTCTCTATCGTATTGTGAATCTGCGCGACCACGCATTCACGAACTTAGAAAACGGCAAGAACCCTTGCCAGTACTGCATAAACGCGAAGGGAGTCACTAATGAAGCATCCTCTCACGCATCGATCCGCGAGCGCGGATCATGCCTACCTGGCGCTGGCGGATGGCACGGTTTTCCGTGGCGTGGCAATCGGCGCGGCCGGCCAGACCAGCGGCGAGGCCGTGTTCAATACCGCCATGACGGGTTACCAGGAAATCCTGAGCGACCCCAGTTACAGCAGGCAGATCGTGACCCTGACTTACCCGCATATCGGCAATACTGGCATCAATCATGAGGATGGCGAATCGGCGCGCATCCACGCCGCCGGCCTGGTGGTGAAGGATGTGCCGGCCCTGGCGTCGAACTTCCGCAGCGGCCAAAGCCTGCAGGACTGGCTGTGTGCGCAGAACGTGGTGGCGATCGCCGGCATCGATACGCGCAAGCTGACCCGCATCCTGCGCGACGGCGGTGCGCAGTCCTCGGCCATCGTGGCCGGCGGCACCGAGCAGGATGCGTTGCGGCTGGCGCGCGCCTTCCCCGGCCTGAACGGCATGGACCTGGCCTGCACCGTCAGCACCGAACAGGCTTACGAGTGGCATGAAACCGAGTGGCGCCTGGGCGCGGGTTTCGGCGTGCAACGCGCGCCGCGCTACCATGTGGTGGCTTTCGATTTCGGCGTCAAACAGAACATCCTGCGCATGCTGGCCCAGCGCGGCTGCCGCGTCACGGTGCTGCCGGCGCGTGCCGGCGCCGACGCCGCGCTGGCGCTGAAGCCGGACGGCGTCTTCCTCTCCAACGGGCCGGGCGACCCGCAGCCCTGCACCTACGCCATCGAGGCGGCGCGCCAGCTGATCGATATCGGCATCCCCACCTTCGGCATCTGCCTCGGCCACCAGATCATGGCGCTCGCTTCCGGCGCGCGCACCATCAAGATGAAATTCGGCCATCACGGCGCCAACCATCCGGTGCAGGACATCACCAATGGGCGCGTGATGATCACCTCGCAGAACCACGGCTTCGCCGTCGATCCGGAATCGCTGCCGCGCAATTGCCGCGCCACGCATATCTCGCTGTTCGACGGCTCGCTGCAAGGCTTCATGCGCATAGACCGCCCGGCCTTCTGCTTCCAGGGCCACCCCGAGGCGTCGCCCGGGCCGCACGACCTGGCGCCGCTGTTCGACCGCTTCATTCATCTGATGGAGGATCAGCGTAATGCCTAAACGTACCGACATCAAGCGCATCCTCATCATCGGCGCCGGTCCCATCGTCATCGGCCAGGCCTGCGAGTTCGATTACTCCGGCGCCCAGGCTTGCAAGGCGCTGCGCGAGGAGGGCTACCAGGTGGTGCTGGTCAACAGCAATCCGGCCACCATCATGACCGACCCGGTGATGGCCGACGCCACCTATATCGAGCCGATCACCTGGGAAACCGTGGCCCGCATCATCGCCAAGGAAAGGCCGCAAGCCGTGCTGCCCACCATGGGTGGCCAGACGGCGCTCAATTGCGCTCTCGACCTGCACCGCGAAGGCGTGCTGGAACGCTATGGCGTGGAGCTGATCGGCGCCACGCCGCAAGCCATCGACATGGCCGAGGACCGGGCCAAGTTCAAGGCGGCCATGAGCGAGATCGGCCTGGAGTCGGCGCGCTCCGGCATTGCGCAGAGCATGGCCGAAGCCTGGGCGGCGCAGCAGAAGCTGGGCTTTCCGGCCATCATCCGTCCTTCCTTCACCATGGGCGGCAGCGGCGGCGGCATCGCCCACAATGAAGAGGAATTCCACAGCATCTGCTCGCGCGGCCTCGAGCTGTCGCCCACGCATGAACTGCTGATCGAGGAATCCCTGCTGGGCTGGAAGGAATTCGAGATGGAGGTGGTGCGCGACCGCAAGGACAACAGCATCATCGTCTGCTCCATCGAAAACCTGGACCCGATGGGCGTGCATACCGGCGATTCGATCACCGTGGCGCCGGCCCAGACCCTGACGGACAAGGAATACCAGATCATGCGCAACGCCTCGCTGGCCGTGCTGCGCAAGATCGGCGTGGACACCGGCGGCTCGAATGTGCAGTTCGCGCTGAATCCGGCCGATGGCCGCATGATCGTGATCGAAATGAATCCGCGCGTTTCGCGTTCCTCGGCGCTGGCGTCGAAGGCCACCGGCTTCCCGATTGCGCGCGTGGCGGCCAAGCTGGCCGTCGGCTTCACGCTCGACGAACTGCAGAACGATATCACCGGCGGCCAGACTCCGGCCTCCTTCGAGCCTGCCATCGACTATGTCGTGACCAAGGTGCCGCGCTTCGCCTTCGAGAAATTCCCCGGCGCCGACCAGCATCTGACTACCCAGATGAAATCCGTGGGCGAGGTGATGGCCATGGGCCGCACCTTCCAGGAATCCTTCCAGAAGGCCTTGCGCGGCCTGGATATCGGCCTGGATGGCCTGCGCGGCAGCCAGTCCGGACGCGAGGTGATCGAGCGGGAACTGGCGGCGCCGGGGCCGCAGCGCATCTGGTATGTGGGCGAGGCTTTCGCCCAGGGTATGAACCTGGCGCAGGTGCAGGCTTTGTCCAGCATCGATCCCTGGTTCCTGGCCCAGATCCAGGAGCTGGTGGAGGTCGAGCAATGGCTGCGGACCCGGCGCCTGCCCGCGCTGGAGCGCGATGAGCTGTTCCGCCTGAAGCAGCTGGGCTTCGGCGACCGCCGCCTGGCCCACCTGCTGGGCGTGAGCGAGCACGAGGTGCGGACACGCCGCCATGCGCTGGGGGTGCGCCCGGTGTACAAACGGGTCGATACCTGCGCCGGCGAATTCGTCACGCGCACCGCGTATATGTATTCGACCTACGACGAGGAATGCGAGGCCCAGCCCACCGGCAAGCGCAAGATCATGGTGCTGGGCGGCGGCCCGAACCGCATCGGCCAGGGCATCGAATTCGACTACTGTTGCGTGCATGCGGCGCTGGCCCTGCGCGAGGATGGCTATGAAACCATCATGGTCAACTGCAATCCCGAAACCGTCTCCACCGATTACGACACCTCCGATCGCCTGTATTTCGAGTCCTTGACCCTGGAAGACGTGCTGGAAATCGTGGCGCTGGAAAAGCCGGAAGGCGTGATCGTGCAGTACGGTGGCCAGACTCCGCTGAAACTGGCGCTGGAGCTGGAGGCGAACGGTGTACCGATCATCGGCACCTCGCCCGATATGATCGACTCGGCCGAAGACCGCGAGCGTTTCCAGCAGTTGCTGGACACCCTCGACCTGCGCCAGCCGCCCAACCGCACCGCGCGCAACGAGGCCGATGCGGTGCGCATGGCCGAGGAGATCGGCTACCCGCTGGTGGTGCGCCCGTCCTATGTGCTGGGCGGCCGCGCCATGGAGATCGTGCATGAAAGGGCCGATCTGGAGCGCTATATGCGCGAAGCGGTGAAGGTGTCGAACGATTCTCCTGTGTTGCTGGACCGCTTCCTGGACGAGGCCATCGAGGTCGATGTCGATTGCATCTGCGACGGCGAGGAAGTGCTGATTGGCGGCGTGATGGAGCATATCGAACAGGCCGGCATCCATTCCGGCGACTCCGCCTGTTCGCTGCCGCCGTATTCGCTGAGCGCCGCCACCGTGATCGAGATCAAGCGCCAGACCAAGCGCCTGGCGCATGGCCTGAACGTGGTGGGCCTGATGAATGTGCAGTTCGCGGTGCAGGCGCGCAAGGTCGATGGCCGCATGCAGGATGTGGTCTATGTGCTGGAGGTGAATCCGCGCGCTTCGCGCAGCGTGCCTTTCGTCTCCAAAGCCACCGGCCTGCAATTGGCGCGCATCGCGGCACGCTGCATGGCCGGCCAGCTGCTGGCGCAGCAAAAGATCGGCGGTGAGGTGGTGCTGGGCAGCTATAGCGTGAAGGAGTCGGTGCTGCCGTTCGCCAAATTCCCCGGCGTCGATCCCATCCTCAGTCCCGAGATGAAATCGACCGGCGAAGTGATGGGCAGCGGCGCGACTTTTGGCGAGGCCTTCTTCAAGGCCCAGCTGGGCGCGGGCGTGCGCCTGCCGCGCCAGGGCCGGGTCTACCTGCGCGTGCGGCGCGGCGACCAGGCACGCGCCGTGGCCCTGGCGCGCAACCTGTATGGCGCCGGTTTCGAGATTGCCGCCAGCCGCGTCACCGCCATGGTGATCGAGGCGGGCGAAGTACCGGTGGTGGCTCTGGAAGATGAAGAAATCCTGGCCCTGCTGGAGCGCAAGGAGGTCGCCATGGCGATCATCACCGTGGACGAAAAGCGCAGCGCCATCGCCGCCTCGCGCAAGCTGCGCGTGACGGCGCTGTCCAGCGGCGCGGTGCTGCTTACCACCATCGCGGCGGCGGAAGCGGTGCTGGAAGCCTTGCCACACGCGGAGCGCCTGACCCTGCTCTCTCTGCAGGAAATGCATGCCTGTGCCGACGCCGCGCGCCAGGCACTGGCGCTGGCCGGGCGCCAGCAGCCGGCGCCGTCCGACCTGGCGGCGGCCACGCTGCAACTGCCGGAGCGCCGTGCCACGCGGCGCGAACGGGCCGTGGGCGGCGTCCCGCTCAAGCTCTTCATCCGCCAGCCCTTTACCGAATCCGACCAGCGGCAGCAAGCCATGGTGGCCGAGATCATGCAGCTGATCGACAGCGCCAACGGCTTGCCGCATGCATTCGACTACCTGACTGGCTTGCAGGCGGAAAGCGCGGATACCTTCCGCCAGTCCTTTGAACAAAGCCAGCAGCAAGCCTTCACGCCGCAGAACTTCCGCCGCCACCGGCTGCAATTGCTGGCACAGGCCGACGCGCTGATCAACATCCGCGTGGGTATGAGCGAGAGTAGTGCATTCGAATTGAGCTATCACATATTCAAAGGCCGCCGCACTCCTATCCTGTTCTTGGTGTGGAAGGGCGCGCCCATCAAAACCACGCTGCTGCGCGAACTCGATGATTTGTGCGACGTCACTTACATCGAATTCGAACAGGTGGAAGAGCTGCGCGCCGGCGTGCACCGCTTTTTCCAGAAACTTTATCTGCAAGGGTAATAACCGGGATGCGGGCCAGGCGGTCCGCCCTTGAATGTCAAAGGAGTAGTCATGTTAGCGAATCTGAAAATCAAAACCCTGGTGATCGGCGCTCTCGGCATCCTGATCGGCATGATGGTGCTGATCGGCGCCCTGGGCAGCTATAGTTCTTCGTACTCGGTATCGCTGATTCAGGACATCACGCTGCACGACCAGAAGAACGTCACCGAGCGCAATGCCATCCGGCTGGACATGGAAACCAGCCGCAGCCAGATCCTGCAAGCCCTGCAGCACAACCCGGGACTGGAGTGGCATAAGTTGCATGACCATCCTTTGTCGGTGCATTTCGGCCAGATCGACGAGATCACGGCGCGCACCTCGAGCCGCTGGGAGCATTATCTGGGCAGCATCAAGACCGACCAGGAAAAACGCATGGCCCAGGACTGGTTCGATAAAAGTAACGGCCTGGGCGTGAGTTATGTGAAGGCCGCCGCGCAGGCCATCCAGGAGAACCGCTGGGACGACGCCGAGGGTATCCTGATCAAGAATATCAACCCGTCCTACCGCATCGGCGACGGCGCGCTGAAAGCCCTGGCCGAATTCAACGAACAGACCGCCGTCGCCAACCAGGAGAGCGTGGCGGCCAATCTGCGCAATACCAGCTATACCGTGATCGGCGTGCTGCTGGTGGGGCTGCTGATCAGCAGCGCGGTCGGCGTGGTGCTGGTGCGCGCCATTTCCGTGCCGCTGGATGAAGCCATGACCATTGCCGTGCGCGTGGCGGAAGGCGACCTGACCGGCCGTATCGAAAGCCGCAGCCGCAATGAGATCGGCGCGCTGCTGCAGGCGCTGGGCAAGATGAAAGGCAGCCTGGCCTCGATCGTGGCCGAAGTGCGCCAGGGCAGCGACACCATTTCCAGCGCCTCGGCCCAGATCGCGGCCGGGAATATGGACCTGTCCGACCGCAGCTGCGAGCAGGCGTCCTCGCTGGAGCAGACCGCGTCCTCGATGGAGCAGCTGACCTCCACCGTCAAGCAGAATGCAGACAACGCGCGCCAGGCCAACCAGCTGGCCGTTTCGGCCTCGGAAGTGGCGATCAAGGGCGGCGACGTGGTGTCCCAGGTGGTGGAGACCATGGGTTCGATCAACAGTTCCTCGCGCAAGATCGTGGACATCATCGGCGTCATCGACGGCATCGCTTTCCAGACCAATATCCTGGCATTGAATGCGGCTGTCGAAGCGGCGCGCGCCGGCGAACAGGGACGCGGCTTTGCCGTGGTGGCGTCCGAGGTGCGCAATCTGGCCCAGCGCTCGGCCGCCGCCGCCAAGGAAATCAAGACCCTGATCGACGATTCGGTAAACCAGGTAGGCAGCGGTGCGCGCCTGGTCGACCAGGCCGGCGCGACGATGAAGGAAGTGGTGGCCAGCATCCAGCGCGTCACCGATATCATGGGCGAGATCACGCAGGCCAGCCAGGAGCAGACCCACGGCCTGGAACAGATCAACAAGGCCGTCGGCCAGATGGACGACATCACCCAGCAGAATGTGGCCCTGGTGGAGGAAGCTGCCGCGGCGGCGGGCGCCTTGCAGGATCAGGCCAAGGGCCTGAGCGAAATCGTCAGCGTGTTCAAGCTCGATGGCGAAGCGGCGCGCACCTACAGCGCGGCCGCCGCCATTGCATCGCAAGCGTTGAGCACGGCCGCCGCCAAAGCGCGGCCCGCCAAGACTGCGGCGCTGCCCGCACCGTCGGCCGCCGCACCCATCCAGCCGCAGACCCGCAAGCGCGCCACCGCCGGCGTGAAGGCTGCGGAAAAGGATTGGGAAGAATTTTAAGCGTTGTTGTGCTGCTGCTTTTAGGCCGCCTTCGGGCGGCCTTTTTTCTTCAGTTGCGCTTCATTCTTCTTTTTGCGAGCTAAGGTATAGTGACTTTTCGACAAAATAGGAGAAATGCCATGAAAGTTTATCTGGCAGTGCTGGACACCCTGGCGGATTGGGAAATCGCTTATCTGACGGCGGAGCTGTACAGCAAACGGTTTTTCCGCAACCCGGAAACCGATTGCGAGATTCTGAAAGTAGGCCTGACGCCTTCTCCCATCCGCACCATGGGCGGCATGGAAATCAAGCCGGACCTGGTGCTGCCGGAGCTGAGCCTGGACGAGAACGATCTGCTGGTACTGCCAGGCAGCGAGTTGTGGGAAGACCCGCAGCACGGCGATCCCTTTCTGCATTTCGCCGGGACCGCGCTGGCGGAAGGGCGGAATGTGGCCGCGATCTGTGGCGGCGCCGATGGTTTGGCACGCATCGGGGCGCTCAACCATCGTCCGCATACCGCCAACAATAAGGACAACTTGCTGGCCTCCTATCCCGAATACGCCGGCGCCGCCCATTATCAGGAAGCACCGGCCTGGCGCGACGCCAACCTGATTACCGCCTCCGGCCTGGCGCCGCTGGAGTTCGCGCGCGAGGTTATCGGTCTGCTTGGCGTCTTCAAACCGGAAACCCTGGAAGCCTGGTATCGGCTCTTCCAAACCCGTGAACCGCAGTACTTCGGGGATCTGGTCGCGTCAATGCAGCCCTGAATGGAGTTCTTATGCGAGAGATGAGCGTGGAAGACAGGCGGATCTGCCGCCCGCTGGACAAGGTGCTGGTGGCGTTCGCCATGGTCTGGGGCGTACAGGCTTCGGCGCTGGCAGCCTTCAATGACGCCGAGGTCCAGGCGCTGCTGCAACAGCGCATCGATGTGGAAAAGCGCGGTGTCGGGATGGTGGTCGGCCTGATTGACGAGAATGGACGGCGCATCGTCAGCCACGGCGTAACGCGCCTGAAAGATGGCCGTCCGGTGGATGGCGAGACGGTGTTTGAAATCGGCTCGATCACCAAGGTCTTCACCGCCATTGCGTTGGCCGATATGGCCGAAAAGGGCGAGCTGGCAGTGACCGATCCGGTGACCCAACTGCTGCCGGAGCAGGTATCGGTGCCGCGCCGCGGCAACAAGCAAATCACCTTGCTCAATCTGTCGCAGCACACCTCGGGCCTGCCGAGCCTGCCGGATAATTTTGCGCCGGCCAGTATGGAGAACCCCTATGTCGACTATACCGAGCAAAATCTGTATGGTTTTCTGGCCGACCATCGGCTGAAGCGAGAGATCGGCGCCACGGTGGAATACTCCAATGTCGGCGTGGGATTGCTCGGCCATGCGTTGGCGCAGCGTGCGCGTACAGATTACGCGACCCTGGTGCGGCAGCGGGTGGTGGAGCCCTTGCAAATGCTGGACACGGTGCTTGCCCTGTCGCCGAGCCAGCAGGCCAGGCTCGCGACCGGCCATTCGGAGTCGCGCGAACCCGTTTTGAACTGGGACTTTGACGTCTTGGCCGGTGCCGGAGGTTTGCGCTCATCGGGGAACGATATGCTGCGCTTCATGGCCGCGAACCTGAATCCGGACGAGACGCCGTTGAAAGCGGCGCTGCTGCGTGCCCAGTCACGGCAGCAGCTGCTGGGCTGGCTGCCGGCAGCATTGCCGGGTGTCAAACTGCTATGGCATAACGGCGGCACTGGCGGCTACGCCAGCTTCATCGCCTTCGATAGCAAGAACCGCCGCGGCGTATTCATCCTGTCCAATGTGGAGTCGGGAGTGGATGACCTGGGCATCCAGATTCTGCAAGGCGCCGCCAAAGCGCCGGTCAAACCGCCATCGGTGCCGTGATCGGCGCGTGGTGCTGGTAGCCTTCCAGGCTGAAGTCGGAAGGCTCGACTTTCTCCAGCCATTCCGGTTCGTACTTGCCGGTCTTGGCGAAATCCGGCACGCGGTCGGCGATCAGCAGGCGCGGCGCCGGGAACGGCTCGCGCTTGAGCTGTTCCTGCACCATCTCCATATGGTTCTCGTAGATGTGGGCGTCGCCGATGAAGTAGCTGAACCAGCGCGGCGTGTAGCCGGTCAGGCGGCCGACGAGGGCCAGCAGGGCCGCGCCTTCGGCCAGGTTGAACGGCGTACCCAGGCCCAGGTCGTTGCTGCGCACATAGAGGCAGAGAGAGATTTCCTTCGTGCCCAGATTGGGGATGAACTGGTATAGCAGGTGGCAGGCGGGCAGGGCGACCTGGTCCAGCACCGCTGGATTCCAGCCATGGAACAGGATGCGGCGGCTGGATGGGTTGTTGACGATGGTGTCCAGGCACTCGCGCAACTGGTCGATGGCCTTGTACATCAGGACTTTCTTGATGCCGCCTTCTTCCAGCGGCGCGACCTGGCGGAAGCCGTTGCGCAGCGCGTCGGCGATCTGCTCGCCCTGGTCCGCATCCAGCAGCTTGTAGCCGGGCCATTGGCGCCACTGCACGCCGTACACGGGACCGAGGTCGTCCAGGCCTGCGCGATAAGGGTTGTCTAGCCACTGCTGGTTTTCGTTGGCGTTCTGGTCCCAGACCTTGCAGCCCAGGGCGCGGAAATCGGCGGCGCTGCGCGAGGCGCGCATGAAGGCGCACAGCTCACCGACCACGGATTTGAAGGCCAGCTTCTTGGTGGTGACGGCAGGGAAACCTTCTTTCAGGTCGAAGCGCATCATTGCGCCCGGCATGCTCAGGGTGCGGATGCCGGTGCGGTTGTCCTGCCAGCTGCCTTGGTCGATTACGGTTTGGATCAGTTCCAGATACTGCTTCATTCAATTCTCCGAGTGTTGCCGGGCCGCGCTTGCGGCCCATCATATTCTTAGCGTTTGCTTGGCCGGCCGCCAGTCTTGGCGCGCGCGCCGGACGGCGATGCGGCGGATTTGGCCGCAGCCTTCGCCGCCGATTTCACACCGCGTCCTCCCGCGACGACGACTTTGCCTTGCGGGAGCGCGCGTGCCGCCGGGCCGTTTGCGGCCACGCCACGGGCGTTCCGCGCCGCGCCGCCGGTTCCGCCGCCGCCAGGCAGCGCGCGTGCCGGTGGCGCCTGGACTGGCTTGCTGCGCGCCTGTGAAGCAACCGGGCCTGATGGCCGCTGCTGCGTGGATTCCTGCCGCGCCGGACGCGCATTCTTGCCATTTGTTCCGGTTGCACCCTGGGCAGGCCGTGCCGCGGTGCCAGGCCTGCCTTGCTTGGCTGCGCCGGAACGCTGCTTGCCGTCCGCCTGGGTAGCCGGCGTGCCGGTGGAGGGGACGCGGTGGTCGGCTTCAAAGCCGTCTTCCTCAGTGCGCGGCAGCACTTGGCGGATCAGGGTTTCGATGGCACGCAGCAGCTCCACTTCATCGGCGCACACCAGCGAAATGGCCTCGCCCTCGGCGCCCGCGCGGCCGGTACGGCCGATGCGGTGCACATAATCCTCGGCCACGGTCGGCAGGTCGAAATTGACCACCAGCGGCAGCGCCTGGATATCCAGGCCGCGTGCCGCCACGTCGGTGGCCGCCAGGATCTGCACCTGTCCGGCCTTGAAGCGTTCCAGCGCGCGCAGGCGGGCCGGCTGCGGCTTGTCGCCGTGGATGGCGTCGGCGCTGACGCCGGCCGCCTGCAGCGTCGCCACCAGCTGGTCGGTGCCTTTGCGGGTTTTCACGAAGACCATGACCTGGCCCCAGCCGCGCTTGTGCAGCAGATGCAGGAATAGCTCCGGCTTGGATTTCTTGTCGGTGGTGATGACATGCTGGCGCACCGCCTTGGCCGTGGTATTGCGTGGGCTGGCCTGGATCGAGAGCGGGTCGCGCAGCAGTCCCGCCGCCATGCCGCGGATGGCGTCCGAGAAGGTGGCCGAGAACAGCAAGGTCTGGCGTTGCTTCGGCACGGCGGCAAACACCGCGTCCAGGTCGCGCGAGAAGCCCAGGTCGAGCATGCGGTCGGCTTCGTCCAGTACCAGGGTTTGCAACTGATCGAGCAGCAGGGCGCCTTGGCGGTGCAGGTCGAGCAGGCGGCCAGGCGTTGCCACCAGCACGTCGAGGCCCTTGCGCAGCTTGGCGATCTGCGGCTCCATCGGCACGCCGCCATAAGCGACGTAAGAGCGCAGCGGCAGCTTGCCGCCGTATTTGCGGAAGCTCTCGTATACCTGCTCCGCCAGCTCGCGCGTCGGCACCAGCACCAGGCAGCGCACCGCATGCGCACCGGCCTGCGCCGGGTCCATGGTCAGGCGCTGCAGCAGTGGCAGGGCGAAACCGGCGGTCTTGCCGGTACCGGTCTGTGCGGCCGCCAGCAGGTCGCGTCCCGCCAGTACGGCGGGGATGGCCTGCTTCTGCACTGGCGTGGGCGTGTCGTAGCCCAGTTCTTCCAGCGTGCGCAGCAGGGGATCGATCAGGGCGAGGGAGGCGAAGCTCATGCCGCAACTCCTTCGCCCAGCGCCGCATGCCACAGATTCAAGGCTTCCAGCACGCGTTCGTCGGCCAGCGACAGCATATTGTCGCCCACATACCATTCCACATAGCTGTGCGACGGCAGCACCGAATGCGCGGCGCGGTTGAACAGCCAGATGCCATGCCGTTCGGCGATATGGTTGCGGATTTCCAGTGCCCGCTCGCGGCTGACCGGCAGATGGATGTGCAGCATATTCGCCTGCGGCCGCGCCGGATTCAGCTCGAACAGCGGGAAACCGGCCAGCGCGCCGTACAGCCATTCGGTGCGGCGCATGCAGGCAGGCAGCGCAGCCAGGCGCGCATCGAACTGCATGGCGGCGGCCACCACATACGGCGTGCGGTGTATGACATTGCCGCCTTCGCGGCGGAACCACTCCTGGGCGCGCGCCACGAAAGCGGCGCTGCCCAGCAGCAGGGCGCCACCCAGGCCGCCGATGCCCTTGTATAGCGAGACATAGACCGAGTCGAAGCCCGCCGCCACATCGTTCAGGGGACGGCCATAGCCTGCCGCGGCTTCCCACAGCCGCGCGCCGTCCATATGCAGGTGAATGCCTTGCTGGCGGCAGTGCGTCTTGATCGCTTCCAGCTCATCCCAGGCTGGACACTGGCCGCCGATCTCGCGCGCGGGCAGTTCCAGCGCCACGGCGCCCAGCCGGTCGGGCAGGGCTTGCAGCTCGTCCAGCGTGAAGGGGCGGAAGGGATCGCCCAGTTGCAGCGCATCGAAATGGCCCAGCAACTGGTGGTTGCCCTTCTCGTGTTTCAGGATATGCGCGCTCGGATGCAGGGCCACCAGGCGGCTGCCGCGTTCCGCGCAGGCCAGGCGCAGCGCCGTGACCTGGGTCATGGTGCCAGTGATGCAGAACACCGCCGCCTCAAAGCCCAGCAGGTCGGCCACTTTGCGTTCGAAGGACTGAATCAGCTCGCCCTCGCCATACACATCGTGGACGACCTTATTGGCCTCGCACCATGCCGCCATGGCCGCGAAGGTTTCGGCGGGCGTGGGCTGGCGGTGGCCCGGCAGCACGGTATGGCAGTTCTGTCGCAGTTCGGCGTCGGTCATGGTCGGGCAGCCGCTCAATGGGTAATGTGGACGTTATGGAACTGCAGCGCCGCCAGGTTGGCATAGATGCCGCCCAGCGCCACCAGCGACTGGTGGTTGCCGGTTTCGACGATCCTGCCGTCTTCCATGACGATGATACGGTCGGCGCGCTGCACCGTGGCCAAACGGTGGGCGATGATGATGGTGGTGCGGCCCACCATGGCCGCTTCCAGCGCGCTTTGCACCAGGCGCTCGGATTCCGCGTCCAAGGCGCTGGTGGCTTCGTCCAGCAGCAGCAGGGGCGGATTCTTCAGCAGCGCGCGCGCGATGGCGATGCGCTGGCGCTGTCCGCCCGACAGGCGCACGCCGCGCTCGCCGAGGAAGGACTTGTAGCCGTTCGGCAGGCGCTCGATGAATTCGTGGGCGGCTGCCAGCTTGGCGGCCTGGATCACTTCCTCGTCGCTGGCGTCGGCGCGGCCGTAGCGGATGTTTTCCATCGCGTCGGCCGAGAAGATCACCGTATCCTGCGGCACGATGCCGATGGCGCCGCGCAGGGTTTCCAGGTCGAGCTGCTTGATGTCCACGCCGTCGAGGCGGATGGCGCCGAGCTGCGGATCGTAGAAACGCAGGAACATCTGGAACAGCGTGGTCTTGCCCGCGCCGGAAGGGCCGACCACGGCCACGGTCTCGCCGGGCTTGATTTCCAGCGCGAGCTGGGAGAGCGCCTTGGTTTCGGGACGCGAAGGGTAGGAGAAGCTGACATCCTGCAGGCTCAGGGCCGCGCCGTTGGCCGCGCGCGGCGGCAGTGCCAGCGGATGCGCCGGCGACTGGATCTCGGACTTGACCGACATCAGCTCCAGCAGGCGCTCGGTGGCGCCGGCGGCGCGCTGCGCCTCGCCCATCACCTCGGACAGGGCGCCGATGGCACCCGCCACGATGGAGGCATACAGAATGAACTGGCCCAGATCGCCGCCCGTCATCGAACCTTCCAGCACGGCGTGCGCGCCCAGCCACAGCACGAAGACGATGGTGCCGAATACCAGCACGATAGCCAGCATGGTCAGCATGGCGCGGGCGCGGATGCGGTTCATCGCGGTCTTGAAGGCGTCTTCCACCGAGGCGCTGAAGCGCGCGGTTTCCTGTTTCTCGTGGGTGAAGGCCTGCACGGTCGGCATGGCGTTCAGGATCTCGCCCGCCATGGCCGAGGCGTCGGCCACCCGGTCCTGCGAGTCGCGCGACAGCTTGCGCACGCGGCGGCCGAACATCATGATCGGCAGCACGGTCAGCACCAGCAGGCCGATGATGATGGAGGACAGTTTGGGGCTGGTCACGAACAGCATCACCAGGCCGCCCAGGAAGAGCAGCACATTGCGCAGCGCAATCGAAATGCTGGAGCCGACCACCGACTGGATCAGGGTGGTATCGGTGGTGATGCGCGACAGGACTTCGCCGGTCTGCGTCGTTTCAAAGAATTCGGGGCTTTGCTGCACCACGTGGCGGTATACGGCGGCGCGGATATCGGCCGTCACGCGTTCGCCCAGCCAGGACACGGTGTAGAAGCGTGCCGCCGTCGCCAAAGCCAACACGCTGGCCACCGCGAACAGGGCCAGGAACACCAGGTTCACATGCTCGGCGCTGTGCACGCCCGCGTGCGAACCGAAGCCCAGATCGATCATCTGCTTGAACGCGTAGGGAATCGCCAGGGTGGCGCTGGCTGCCACCACCAGGGCGACGCCGGCCATGGCGAACTGGCGCAGATAGGGCTTGAGGAAAGGCGCCAGGCCTTTGAGGGCGGCCAGGCTGCCTTTCTTTAGTTCGCGTGCTTCGGACTGCGGCTTGCTCGCTGCGTTGTTCGTGGCCGTATTGGCTGTGTTGCTGTTGCTCATTGTGTTCGCAGTATTGTTAGTAAGCGTCTTTATAACTTCATCGGACGGACATAGCCCGTCAATTCCAGGTAGCCGCGGCCGACCGGCTTGCCGTCGCGGCTGACCGTCACCGCGCCTTCCCAGTACACCGAACCCGTCGAGCGGCGCGAATCCAGTTCCTGGTCCTGCTGCAAGGGCGCGACCTGCCACAGCGTGCTGCCGGTGGCGATCTGGGTGGCAACGGGATACTCGGCATCGGTGCGCGGCGAACGCCAGCGCGCTTGCGGGGTAAAGCTGACCTGTTCCGGCGCATAGTGCGTGATCCTGCCGGATGCGTCGCGCCATGTCGCGTGGCCCCATAGTTTACCACTTGCGCCGCCTTTTCCCTTGCTCCGGATCTGGAAAGCCATCAGGGCGCCGCCGTCGTCCAGATTGATGCCCACCCAATCCCAGCCCGCCGCATTCTCGTCGAGCACCTGGCTGGACCACTCGTGATCGAGCCAGGTCACGCCGCTGACCGCGCGCACCGCACCGTCCTTGGCCTTGATGCTGCCGCTGGTGCGCAGCTGCGGCTCGCTGTAGTAATAGCTAGCCTGGAGCGGTTGCGGCCCTTTGCGCGAGAAGCCGTTCTCGCCCTGCAGCAGGGGTTTCTGGCTGGGCGCGAGCTGCAGATGGAGGCTGAAGTCGGCGGCATCGATGTCGACTTGATAATTGCCATCCGCGCCGCGCTGCATGCGCCAGTTGTCGATCTTGACGTCGGTATTGCCTTCCTTGGCGAAAGCCAGTCCGAAGCCCTCGCGCGCGCTGCGTTGGTCGTGCAGCAGCTTGCCGATGGCCGGATCGGACAGGGCGGCATGGCCGATCACCAGCTGTTTCGGCGCGAAGCGGCTGGGATTGTCCGGATCGTGGCCGGTGGCGCTGCGGAAGAACGTGACCTGGTAGCCCAGCGCCTTGCCGTCGGCCGTGGTCAGCCAGCCGGTCGCGTACCACCACTCGGTCTTGAAGCCGGGATGCGCGCCGAAATCGTGCGGGAAGTCCAGGGTTTTGCCCGCGCCCAGCGGCGTGACGGGCGTGAACGGGGGCGGCGTGGCCAGCGCGGCGGCGTTGGCTAGCAAGAGGATGAAGGCCAGCAAAAACTTCATCACCAGTCCTCCCGCACGGCGCGCAGCGGGCCGCCCGACAAGGCCTGGCGGCCCGCGAACAGGGCGGTCAGCGCGGCGGCGATGAGCAAGGCGCCCGCCACGCTGGCCAGCAGGGTCCAGGGGAAGTGCATTTGCATACTCCAGTGGAAGGATTGGGGATTGACGACGTAGACCAGGATCACGCTGATGGCCAGTCCCAGCACAAAGCCGGTGGCGATGCCCAGTGCCGTCAGCGTGCCGCCTTCCAGCGCCAGGATGCCGAGGATTTGCCGTCGCGTCAGGCCGACGTGGCGCAGCATGCCGAATTCGCGCGCCCGCGCCAGGGTCTGGGCCGAGAAGGTGGCGGCCACGCCGAACAGGCCGATGACGATGGCGATGGCCTCCAGCAGATAGGTGACGGCAAAGCTGCGGTCGAAGATTTTCAGGCTCAGGGCGCGCAGTTCGCCGGGCGAGGTCACTTCCAGTGCGCCGCCGAAGTCCAGGGCTTTCAGGCGCTGCTGCACCATGGCGGCGCTGGCGCCTTTTTCCAGCCAGATGGCCGAGCCGGAGACTTCCATATCGCCGGTGATGGCGCGGTAGTCGCTGAGCTGGATTATTGCCGCGCCGGTGGAGCGCGCGTAGTCGCGCCAGATGCCGCCGACGAAGAATTCATGCGGCCGGCCTTGCAGCGGCAGGGTAAGCACGCCGCCCGGCTTGGCGCCATACAAATCGGCCATTGCCTCCGAGACCCAGACCGGCGGCAACTTACGGCCCGCAGGCTGGATCTGCACCTCGCTGGTCAGCACCATGGCTTTGTCCAGATGGCCTTCATCGATATTGCGCGCCATGAGCATGACATTGGCGCGGTCGGGGGCCAGCGACACGGAGCGCAGGCGCATGAAATCGGCCCGCGCCACGCCCGGCAGGCTGCGGATGGCCTGCTGGTTCTGCGGCGACAGGCCGGCCGTGCTGCCCGCGCCGGCATTGGCATACAGGTCGGCCGGCAGGATTTGCAGCAGCCAGTCGTCCACCGACACGCGGAAGCTGGCCACCATGATGGCCATCGCCACCATCAGGCTGAAACTGGACAGCACCCCGCCCAGCGCCACGCCCGCCTGTCCCGAGGCATTGGCGAGACGGGCCAGGGTCAAGGTCGGCACGGCCGGCGGCGCGCTGCGGCCCGCCATTGCCGCCTGCCAGCGCCGGTGCGCAAAGCGGAAGGTGAGGGCGGCCAGGCGCGGCATCAGCGCGATGCCGCCGATCAGCAGCAGCGCAATCGAGAGATAGCCGAACAGCGGCAGCTCCAGCACCGGCGGCGCCAGCGCCATCAGCGCCGCCGCCGCGAGGCAGGCCATTCCCGGCCAGGCCTTGGCGAGGCGCCGCAACGACATTTCGTCCGAACCGGATTTGAGCGCCACGGCGGGCGTGGCGCGCGCCGCCTCCCAGGCCGGGCCGGCGCAGCCCAGCAAGGCCACGCCCACGCCAAGCAGGAAGTAGATGATGGCGGCGGCGGTGTCGAATTGCGCCGCCGGCTGCACGCCCGAGAAATAGCCCGCGCCCAGGTCGCCACCGAAGAAGCGCAGGGCGGCGGCGGCAAGCGCGTAGCCGGCGCCGATGCCCAGCGCCGCGCCAAGCACGCCCAGGCTCAGGCCCTCCAGCAGAACCTGGCGCAGCAGGCGGCGTCGCTCCAAGCCCAGCACGCGCAGCAGGGCGAATTGGCCGCGGCGGCGCGTCACGGACAAGGCCTGGGTGGAAAACACCAGGAAGGCGCCGGTGAACAGGGCCACCAGGGCCAGCACGCTGAGATTGACGCGGTAAGCCCGGCTCAGATTACTGTTGCGGCTATTCTGGTTCTCGTCGTTCGGCTGGCCGACGCGGAAACGGCCCGGGTGGGCGGCTTGCAGTTCCTGCGCCAGGCGTGCCTGGAAAGCCTTGCGGTCCACGCCATCGCGCAGTTTCAGGTCGATGCGCGACAACTGGCCCAGCTTATTGAAGCGCCATTGCAGGGCGCCCAGATCCATCACGCCCAGGCGCTGGCCAACGCGGGCGCGCTGCAGCGAGCCGGCGAAGCGCAGCGCCACTGGCCGGGTACCGGACTGGAAGGAGACCATGCTGCCCGCCTTGGCGCCCAGCCAGCTTTCCGCCGCGCTGGACAGGAAGATGGCGTCGGCCGCCATGCTGTCGGCCGGGTCGCCGCTGGCCGGTACGCCCAGCAGATCGGGGGTGATGAACATCGAACGGAAACTGTCCGTGCCGATGATGCGCAGCGGCTGTTTCTGGCCGGGGACGACGGCATCCAGCTGCAGCACCGGCGAGGCCACGGCCACCTCCGGTTTTTGCGCCAGGCGCGGATAAATCTCTTCGTCAAAATACGCTTCGGTGGCGCCGACCTGCAGATCGGCCTGGCCGGACAGGCTGCTGATGGCGGTCGAGAATTCGTTGAAGGCGGCGCCGTTGATCAGGTGGATGGCGAAGCCTAGCGCCACACCCACGGCGATGGCGGCAATCGCCATCAGCGCGCGCAGCGGGTGGGCGCGCCACTCGCCCAGCAGCAGCCAGCGGGACAGGCGCCGCAGCGTGGCGGCCTGCTGTCTTCCAGGCGGGGGACTCAACGCGGACATTCCAGCGCCAGCTTTTCGCCGGTGCGCTGGGCGCGTTGTCTGGCCTTGTCGGCATTCGAGCCGACGGCGGCGCGGGCATCTTCGTCGGCCCATTTCTTGTCGAGTGCGAGCCGGTCGCAGCGCTTGCGCCGCTCGGCGCCGCGGCGGTCATGCCTTTGCAGATCGGCTTCATCCCTGGCCTCGCGCTGCTTGCGCTCTTTCTGCAGCTGCTTCAATTCGTGCTGTTGGCGTTTCAGGTCGGCCTTGGCTTGCGGGTCGGACGGCGGTGCCGGCGGCGCGGCCAGCGTGGTGCCGCGGCCATCGGCGCAAGGCGCTTCGCTATACGTCACTTTGCCGTCGACCACGCATTTATGCATGGTCTGGGCCGAAACCTGCGCCGTCAGGCACAGGCCAGCCAGAACGCAGAACAGGCGTCTCATAGGATTTTCCCTGGATTCATGATGCCCAGCGGGTCCAGCGCGGCCTTGATGGCGCGCATCAGGTTCAGTTCCACCGGCGATTTATAGCGCGCCAGCTCATCGCGTTTCAGCGCGCCGATGCCATGTTCGGCCGAGATCGAACCGCCGAACGCCACCACATTGTCGTGCACCACGCGGTTGACCGCTTCCTGGTTGGCGAGGAAGGCTTCGTTGGCAATGCCTTCCGGCGGCGCCACATTGAAATGCAGATTGCCGTCGCCCAGATGGCCGAAGCACACCAGGCGGCAGTCTGGAAACGCTTGCTGCAGCAGCGGTTCGGTATGGGCGATGTATTCGCCGATGCGCGATACCGGCAATGAGATATCGTGCTTGATGTTCTTGCCGTCGGCCGCCTGTGCCAGCGGGATATGCTCGCGCAACTGCCACAGCGCCAGTGACTGCGCCACCGACGACGCCACGGCCGCGTCCTCGATCACACCCGCCTCCAGCGCCGCGCCGATGCCGCGCTCCAGCAGTTGCACGGCGTGCTGCTCCGATTCGCTGCTGGACAGTTCCAGCAGCACGTATTGCGCATGCTTGTCAGCGAACGGCTGCGGCAGCTGCGGGAAATGGCGCGCCACCAGTTCCAGGCAGTAGGCTGACATCAGCTCGAAGCCGGTCAGGCTGGCGCCGCAGCTGTCCTGCATCATGGTCAGCAATTGCAGGGCCGCCTGCGGCGAGGGCAGGGCCGCCAGCGCCGTGATGCTGGCTTTCGGCTGCGGGAAAAGCTTGAGCACCGCGCCGGTGATCACACCCAGCGTGCCTTCGGCGCCGATGAACAGGTCGCGCAGATCGTAGCCGGTATTATCCTTGCGCAGGCCGCGCAGGCCGCTCCATACCTCGCCCTGGGGCGTGACCACCTCCAGACCCAGGCATAGCTCGCGCGTATTCCCGTAGCGCAGAACGGCGATGCCGCCGGCATTGGTGGACAGGTTGCCGCCGATGGTGCAACTGCCTTCCGCCGCCAGCGAAAGCGGGAACAGGCAGCCCTCGGCCGCCGCCGCCTCCTGCACCTGCTGCAGAATGCAGCCCGCGTCCACCGTCATGGTGCGGTTGACCGCATCGATGGCGCGCACCCGGTTCAGACGCGCCAGCGACAGCACCACGGCGCTGCCGCTGGCATCGGGCACGCTGCCCAGTACCAGGCCGGTATTGCCGCCCTGCGGCACCAGCGGAACGCGGTATTCGGCGCACAGCCGCACCAGGCCCGCCACCTCGTCCACGCTGCCGGGCCGCAGCACGGCCAAGGCCTGGCCGGTAAAGCGTCCGCGCCAGTCGCGCAGGAAGGGCGCCATATCGGCCGGATTGTCCAGAACATGGGCGGCGCCGCACAAGGCGCGGCAGGCGGCGAGAAAATCGGAGGAAGTCTGCGGGGAGTGTGCGCTCATGTATTGCTGCGGGCTGGCCGCTTAATCGCTATGCTTGACGGGGTTGATCTTGTCCAGCAGTTCCTTGGCCGCCTTCTTGGCCGCTCGTTTATACGGACGTACATACAGGATCGCGCACAGGAAGTAGACCACCACGATGGCCGCTTCGCCCCAGCCCAGCCAGGACGCCGCCTTGTCGCTCCAGCCGCGCACCACGCCTTCGGTGAAATACAGCAGGATCATCATCGAGGTCCACTGCAGCGTGTAGATATCGCGCTTGATCACGCCCAGCAGGGGAAAGAGCAGCGGCGCCGCCTTCAGCACCATCCAGGAACCGCCCGGCTTCAAAGGCGCGATCCACATTTCCCAGGCCACGCACCACAGAATCAGCAGGCCCAGGCTGCCGATGGCGCCCCAGTGGAAGATTTTCTGTTTTAGGTCTTGCATCATGCGCTCCGCATCTTCACAGCCGTTTCGGCCAGACGGCGGCCCAGCGCCACGGCCAGGCGCTTTTCATCCTCGCTCAGCGGCTTCTTGCCGTCCAGTCCAGACCAGTGGCTGGCGCCGTAGGGCGAACCGCCGCTGGCGGTGGTCATCAGCTCGGGATGGGTATAGGGCAGGCCCATGATCATCATCCCATGGTGCAGCAGCGGGATCATCATCGACAGCAGCGTGGACTCCTGGCCGCCATGCAGGCTGCCGGTCGACGTGAACACGCAGGCCGGCTTGCCCGCCAGGGTGCCCGAGAGCCACTGGGCCGAAGTGCCATCCCAAAAATACTTCATGGCCGCAGCCATATTGCCGAAGCGGGTCGGCGAACCGAGAGCCAATCCGGCGCAATCCTGCAAATCATCCAGCTCCACATACGGCGCGCCTTCGGCCGGTACTTCCGGTGCGGTCGCCTCGGCCACGGTGGACACGGCGGGCACGGTGCGCAGCCTGGCATCGCAGCCCGGAACGCTCTCCACACCTTGCGCAATCAACTCGGCCAGCTTGCGGGTAGAGCCATGCCTCGAATAAAACAATACAAGAATAGTCAGGTTGGATGAAATCATCTTGCTATTATATGGCGCTTTAGAGGGTGGCATACAGACCGCCTGCCAATGACAAAACAAAACACTACATGGTTGCCAAGTACATTTCCCCCGTTTTCCAACACATCTCCGGCCGCTGCCGCAGCGGCATGGCCGAGCTGCGCGCGCTGTCCTGGCACGAGATCCGCGATCTGCTGTTGTTCGCCCGCCGCCGCTTGCGCGAGGAAAGCCTGCCGCAGGTGGCGGGCAGCCTGACTTTCACCACCGTCTTCGCCCTGGTGCCGGTGCTGACGATCGCCCTTGCTATTTTTACCACCTTCCCGATGTTCAAGAACTTCCGCACGGCGCTGGAGGAGTATTTCGTCCAGAGCCTGATGCCCAAGGCGATCTCGAACACCATCCTGAATTACCTGACCACCTTCGCTGACAAGGCCACGCGTTTGTCGGCGGTGGGCGCGATCACGTTGCTGCTCACTTCCGTGGCGATGATGGCCACCATCGAAAAAGCCTTCAACCGCATCTGGCGCGTGAAGGCCGAACGGCGCTGGACGCGGCGCATCCTGGTCTACTGGGCGCTGATCACGCTCGGGCCGCTGGTGGCCGGCGTGTCGCTGACGCTGTCCTCCCATTTTTTCAGCGCCACCAGCAATCTGGTGGGCGATGTGTATGGCGCGCTGTTTTCCACCATCCTGTCGATCGCGCTGACCACGGCCGTGTTCACGCTGCTCTATATGGCGGTGCCGAACCGCATGGTGGACTGGCGCGACGCCATTTGCGGCGGCCTGCTGGCGGCGCTCGGCATCGAGCTGGCCAAGCGCGGCTTCGCCTTCTTCATCACCCAGTTTCCAACGTATTCCAAGATCTACGGCGCGCTGGCGGCCCTGCCCATTTTCCTGCTGTGGGTCTATCTCTCATGGCTGGTGACGCTGCTGGGGGCCTTGTTGACGGCTGCGCTGCCGGTGGTGAAGTACGAGCGCTGGTGGCATGAGGCGGTGCCGGGCGGCGCCTTTGTCGATGCCATGGCCGTGCTCAAGGTGCTGCACGGCGCCAGCCGCCACGGCGAGACGGCGCTGGTGAACGCGGGCGCCATCCGCGCCCGCACCCGCCTGGGCTTCGACGAGATGGATGCGCTGCTGGAAAAGATGCTGGCCCAGGGCTGGGTCGGCAAGGTCAAGGTCGAGGCGCCGCCGCGTGTCCAATGGGGCAAGCACGCCAGCGATGGCGCCGACCATTGGGTGCTGCTGGTCAATCCGGACATGCTGACCCTGGCCGATGTCTACCGTCTGTTCGTCTTCGGCGGCATGGCCCTGAACGCAGGCGTGATCGCCGATTCCGACGATGAGCGCGACCAGCAGGCCAGCCGCGAAGCCGCCGGCCTGGCGCGCCAGGCCGAAGCGGCGGTGGAAGAAGGGTTGGGCAAAACGCTGTCCCAGCACTTCGCCCAGTACAGCCGCGATTAGTTCAAGCGCCGGCTTGGCCGAGGAAGCCGCGCAGCGCGGCCAGCACGGCATCCGGCTGCTCGGCCATCATCTGGTGGCCGGCATCCACTTGCACCGTCTGCGCATGGGCAAGCGTTTCGCGCAGCAGCTTGGTGGACTTGGGCGGCGTCATGATGTCCTTGGCGCCGAAGACCAGCAGGGTAGGGCAACTCACCGCGCGCGCCGCCGCTTCGCCGCCGGCGTAGGCATTGCAGGCGCTGAAGTCGGTGTGGAACAACTGCTCGGGATTGAGCTGCGACATGCGCTGCATCAGCCGCCGCGCACTGCCGCTCAGCGAGACGCCCGGCACGGCGCAAGGCATGGTCTGCGAGGACAGCGACCAGATATTGACCATATCGATGGCCGTCTGCTCCTCGCTGCGTGCCGCATCCAGCAAGGCATCCGACACCTTCATCGGATAGGTCGATCCCAGCAGCGCCAGATGGCTGACCCGCTGCGGCGCGCGCTGCGCAGCTTCCAGCGCGATCAGGGAACCCATGCTGTGGCCGATGAGGGCCGCGCGCAGCACGCCCGCCGCGTCCAGCAGGGCGATCAGCCAGTCCGCCAGCTCCTCGACGCTGCGCTTGGCCGCGCCCTTGCTGCGCCCATGCCCGGGCAGGTCGACCGCCAGCACGCTATAGCCGTGATGCGCCAGGTAACGCGACTGCAAGCCCCACACCGAATGGTCGTTCTGCGCGCCGTGGAGGAAGACGAGCGTCGGCAGCTGCGCATCGAAGGCCTTGCCGCCGGTATAGCAGTAGGCTTGCGCCCCTTGTACATTGAGCAGCATCTCAGCCTCCTTTCTGCGCCAGCTTCAGGCCGCGCGCCAGGTCTTCGATCAGGTCGTCCGCATCTTCCAGACCGACCGACAGGCGCATCGTGCCTTCCGCAATGCCGGATGCCGCCAATTGCTCGGCCGGCACGCGGAAGTGGGTGGTCGATGCCGGATGGATCACCAGCGACTTGGCGTCGCCCACATTGGCCAGGTGCGAGAACACTTTCAAGCCGTCGGCAAAGCGCCGCCCCGCCGCGCGGTCGCCTTTCAGATTGAAGGAAAACACGGCGCCGCAGCCCTTGGGCAGCAGGCGCTTGGCCAGCTCGTAGTCGGGATGTTCAGGCAGCTCCGGATAGGACACCGACTCCACCGCCGGATGCGACAGCAGGAACTGCACCACTTTGCGCGTATTGGCCACATGGCGCTCCATGCGCAGGCTCAGGGTCTCGATCCCCTGCAGCACGGCGAAGGCGTTGTGGGGGCTCATCACCGCGCCGAAGTCGCGCAAGCCCTCGCGCCGCGCACGCAGCGCGAACGCGGCCACGGTCGATTCCTCGGCGAAGACCATGCCGTGGAAGCCGTCATACGGTTCGCACAGCTCGCCGAAGCGGCCGGTCTGGTCGTATGCCGTCTGCCAGTCGAAGGTGCCGCCATCGACCAGCAGGCCGCCAATGGCCGTGCCATGGCCGCACAGGAATTTGGTGGCCGAGTGGAACACCAGGTCGGCGCCATGGTCGAGAGGGCGCAGCAGATAGGGCGTGGTGAAGGTGGCGTCCATCATCAGCGGCAGGTGCCGGCTGTGCGCCAGCTCGGCCACGCGTGGAATATCCAGCACGTCGAGGCCGGGATTGCCCAGTGTTTCGGCGAACAAGACCTTGGTATTGGGGCGGATCGCGGCGCGCCAGGCATCCAGGTCGCGCGGATCGACGAAGGTGGTTTCAATGCCGAAGCGCTTCAACGTATAGCCCAGCAGATTGTGCGAGCCACCGTACAGGGCGCGCGAGGCGACGATATGCGAGCCGGCGCCGGCAATGGTGCTCAGACCCAGATGCATGGCGGCCTGGCCGCTGGCTGTGGCGATGCCCGCCACGCCGCCTTCCAGCGCGGCGATGCGCTCTTCCAGCACGGCGTTGGTGGGGTTCGAGATGCGCGAATACACATGGCCGGCCTGCTCCATATTGAACAGGGCCGCGGCATGGTCGGAATCGCGGAAGGCAAAGGAGGAACTGAAATACACCGGGGTGGCGCGCGCCCCCGTGGCGGGGTCCGGCGCGGCGCCGGCATGCAGGGCAAGGGTATCGAAACCCGGGTACTGGGGACCGCTCATATTGCTCCCTTCGCAGTGATTGGATGCTCAGGATGCTACAGCGTTATCAAAGAGATGAATAGTATTGTTATTTAATTATGCGGAACTCTGGATTTTTCATTTGTCTTACGCTACATTCCAAGTACGGCTTACAATAAAACCAAACCGACATCATCCACAGGACGGCCCCAAATGAAAGTCTCCGAAATTCTCCAAGTCAAAGGCAATATTCTCTACACGATCTCGCCGGATCAACCCCTGGTGGAAGCGGCCAATACCATGGCCGAGAAAGATATCGGTTCGCTGGTGGTCATGGAATTCGGCGACCTGGTCGGCATGCTGACTTTCCGCGAAGTGCTGCAGGCGCTGCATACGAACCAGGGTTCGGTGGGCGGCGGTACGGTGCGCAAACATATGAACGACCATCCGATCACCGTGACCCCGGATACCGAAGTCAACGAGGTGCGCCGCATCATGCTGGAAAAGCATGCGCGCTACCTGCCCGTGATGAACGCGAAAACCCTGCTGGGCGTGATTTCCTTCTACGACGTGGCGCGCGCCGTGCTGGAAGCGCAGAGTTTCGAGAACCGCATGCTGAAAGCCTATATCCGCGACTGGCCGGCCGAAGCGGCCGACGAGGCACAGAACTGAGCGCGGAACCGCGGCTTCAATCAGTCGCCATAATAAAAAACGCTACCACCCGGTAGCGTTTTTTTATTGGTGGAGCGACGCTGTTCAGGCCACGCCGGCCAGCGCATCATTGCCGAGCCAGCCCAGCAGGGCCTGGTTCGTCATCGGACGGGCAAACAGGAAGCCTTGCGCCAGCGGACAGCCCAGCGTGTGCAGGATCTGCGCCTGGCGCTCGTCCTCCACGCCTTCCGCGATCACGGCCAGGCCCAGGTTGCGGCCCAGCTGGATCACCATCTCGGCGATGCTGCTGCCGCGCGCCGAACCGGTGATTTCGGTGACGAAGGCGCGGTCGATCTTGAGGCGGTCGATCTGCAGGCGCTGCAGATAGGACAGCGAAGAGAAGCCGGTGCCGAAGTCGTCGATGGCGATGGTGACGCCGGTCTGCTTGATCTGGGCCAGCATCTTGATCAGCAGGTCCGGCTCTTCCATCGCCATGGACTCGGTGATCTCCAGCTCCACATACTCGGGCGGGGCGCCGGTATCGTTCAGGGCGCGGCGCAACATATCCAGGAAGTGCGGATGGCGGAACTGCACCTGCGAGACATTGATCGACATGGTGAAGTCCTCATGCCCGGCGGCGCGCAGCGCCACCAGCTCGCGGCAGGCGGTGCGCATCACCCATTCGCCCAGTTCGATGATCAGGCCGGAATACTCGGCAATCGGGATGAAGCGGTCGGGCGAGATGAACTTGCCGTCCGGCGTCTGCCAGCGCAGCAGGGCTTCGGCGCCGACCGGGCGGCGCGAGAACAGGTCGATCTGCGGCTGGTAGACGACAAACAGCTGGTTCTGGCCGAAAGCGGTGCGCAGCGCGTGCATCATGCGCACGCGTTCGCGGATTTCCACGCCCATGCTGCGCGAGAAGTAGAAGTGGCCGGCGCGCTGCTGCGATTTGGCGCGCTTCAGCGCGATGTCGGCATCCTTCAGCGCATCGGCGCCGCTGCCGTCATGCTCGGCCAGGCGCACCAGGCCCAGGGTGGCGGACAGCTGCACATCCTGGCCCTCGATGCTGAACGGGGTCTGGAACAGCGACAGGATGCAGGCTGGATTGATCTGGCTGGAGTCGCCCAGCAGGCAGAAAATGTCGCCGCCGATGCGCGCCACGGTGAGCTGCTGGCCCAGGCTGTTTTGCAGGCGCGCCGCCACCGCCACCAGCAGCATATCGCCGAATTCGTGGCCCAGCGCATCGTTGGTTTCGGCGAAGTGGTCGAGGTCGACCAGGGACAGCGTGGCGTCCTGCTTGGCCGGGCCGGCCAGGGTGGCGTCCAGGATCTCGATCAGGCGCGTGCGGTTGGGCAGCTTGGACAGGGTGTCGTAGAAGGCCGCCTTGTGCAGGTGCGAGACCAGTTCCACGTTTTCCAGGCCCACGGCCACATTGCCACAGAAGACTTCCAGCAGGCGCTCTTCCAGTTCGGTCGGCGCGCGCCGCAGGTCCAGGTAGGCGACGAAGGCGCGGCTGGCCTTGCCGGAGAAATGCAGGGTCACATATTCGTCGCGGTATTGGTTGCGGTGCTCGGCCAGCGTGCGCTCCATCGAATCGGCCATGCGCGCGTCGATGGTGGTGGTCATCACCGCGTTTTCCAGGTGGCGGTACTGGCCGGCCGTGGCGATCACATGCAGTTCGCGGCAGCCGCTGTCCGGACATTCCTGGGCGCACAGCACGCCGCTGGCTTCCTGGCCCAGCAGGGTGGCGATCTGCGCCAGCACGCCGGCCGCGAAATTATGCACGCCATGCAGGGCCATCAGCTCGGTGCTGGCATTGATGATCTGGTTCAGGCCGCGCCGGCTGTCGTTAATTTTGCGGATCTGTTCATACGAGCGGATCGCCGCCGTCACCGTGGTGTACAGCTTGATGCGCGTCAGCTCGGATTTGGTCTTGTAATCGTTGATGTCGAAATCGCGGATGGCGTCGATCTCGGGCGCATAGCCGGGCTGGCCGGTGCGCAGGATGATGCGCACATCGGCCATGCGCAGGGTCTCGCGGATATAGCGCACCAGGTGCAGGCCGGCGTCGTCCTGCTCCATCACCACGTCGAGCAGGATGACGGCGATTTCCTGTTCCTGTTTCAGCAGCTCGCGTGCCTGCGCCGCCGAATAGGCGTGCACGAACTCCAGCGGACGATGCTGCATGTCGAGGTTGCCGAGGGCGAAGGTGGTCGTGGAATGGACGTCTTCGTCGTCGTCGATAATCATCACCCGCCAGACACTGCGCGTTGCGGCTGCCGCTTGGGGCGCCGGATGCTCCTCTAAAAACACCAGGTCGTCGTGATCGTCCTTGGCGTTTTCGTCAAGGGGCGTGATCGATGGGGGCATGTGTGGCTTCTCCAGGATTGCACGGGCGTTTCTGTGTTTAAGTATATAGCGAATTGTTAAAGAGAACGATTAATTCATCGCTTTCCCAACACCGCCGACTCCCCAAGTGCAAGTTTAGGTGGAATTGTACTGCAAAGCAGTGTAATTCTTATAAGAAATTTTGCATATATGGGGCGCTGTTTCCATGCGGAATTTGCACTTGGTACTCGGAGGAGGGCAGGCGGGCGTGGGACTGGTAGAATGGGTTGTTTTTCCGCCCACCCACGATAAGAAAATTATGTCTGGCAACTCTTTTGGCAAACTCTTTTCCGTTAGCACTTTTGGTGAATCCCACGGCCCGGCGATCGGCTGCGTGATCGATGGCTGCCCACCGGGTCTGGAACTGTCCGAGGCCGATATCCAGCCGGAGCTGGATCGCCGCAAGCCCGGCACCTCGCGCCACGTCACCCAGCGCCAGGAACCGGACACGGTGGAGATCCTGTCCGGCGTCTACCAGGGCGTGACCACGGGCACCCCGATTGCCCTGATGATCCGCAACCAGGACCAGCGCAGCAAGGACTACGGCAATATCGTCGACAGCTTCCGTCCCGGCCACGCCGATTACGCCTACTGGCACAAATACGGCGTGCGCGATCCGCGCGGCGGCGGCCGGTCGTCGGCGCGCCTGACGGCGCCGGTGGTGGGCGCGGCGGCGATTGCCAAGAAGTGGCTCAAGCAGCAGTACGGCACCGTTTTCCTGGGCTGCATGAGCCAGTTGGGCGATATCCAGATTCCCTTCCAGGGCTGGGAACATGTGGCCAACAATCCCTTCTTCGCCGCCACCGGCGACGCGGCCCTGATCGCGCGCATGGAAGAGGCCATGGACCAGTTGCGCCGCGATGGCGATTCCATCGGCGCGCGCATCGAGGTGGTGGCGCAGAACGTGCCGGTGGGCCTGGGTCAGCCGATTTACGACAAGCTCGACGCCGACATCGCCTACGCCATGATGGGCATCAATGCGGTCAAGGGCGTGGAGATCGGCGCCGGCTTCCGCTGCATCGCGCAGAAAGGTTCCGAGCATGGCGACGAGCTGACGCCGCAAGGCTTTATCGGCAATAACGCCGGCGGTGTGCTGGGCGGCATTTCGACCGGCCAGGACATCACGGCCTCGATCGCCATCAAGCCGACGTCCTCGATCCGCACGCCGCGCCGCTCCATCGACAAGGACGGCAATCCGGTGATGGTGGAAACCTTCGGCCGTCACGATCCCTGCGTCGGTATCCGCGCCACGCCGATCGCCGAAGCCATGCTGGCCCTGGTGCTGATGGACCACGCCCTGATGCACCGCGCCCAGTGCGGCGATGTGCGCGTAGCCACGCCGGACATCTCGAAGCACAAGTAAGCGCTTCGAGGCCGCGCGGCTTGCGGGCCGCTCTGCGGCTCCCATGCGCGCCATGCTGTCTCCGGTGCGCAGCTGTTGCGGCGCCGCTGCATTCGGCGTCCGCTGTTTCATGGCCGCCACGCGCGGCCTTCGTTTTTACCGCGCCGCGAGGCGCTCCGCCATGCCTAGCCAGTCCGTCAGTTTCGCGCTCTTCCTGTTCTGCTATTACGCCCACGCCGGTACGTTCTCCACCTATGCCAGCCTGTTCTTCGCCGGCAAGGGAATGACGGTGGCGCAGATCGGCGTGCTGATGTCGCTGATCCAGGTGCTGCGCATTTTCGGGCCGAATGTCTGGGGCTATGTGGCCGACCATTCCGAACGCCGCGTGCTGGTGCTGCGCCTGACCGGCGCCGCCGCGCTGACGGCGTTTTCCGGCTTCTTCTTCGGCTTCAGCTTCATCCACTTCTTTATCGCCATGGTGCTGCTGAATCTCTTCACCAGCGCGCAGGGGCCGATCTGCGAGGCGCTGATGCTGTCCGAGATGCGCGGCGACTTGAGCAACTATGGACGCATCCGGCTGTGGGGTTCGATCGGCTTCATCATCTCGTCGATGGGCGCGGCTTTCGCGCTCGATGCTTACGGCACCAATGCTTTGCCCTGGGTGGCCGGTGGCCTGCTGCTGTGCGTATTCGGCGCCGCTTTTCGCCTGAAGGACGTGCCGCGCCCGCCGCACCGGGAAGCGCCGCCGGCCCTGCTCAGCGTGCTGGGCCAGCGCGAGGTGCTGGCCTTCTTCCTCTCCACCGCCCTGATGGTGGCGGCGCATACCTCGCTGTACACCTTTTACTCCCTGTATCTGGAGCGGGCAGGGTATAGCAAGGCGATGATCGGCGCCATGTGGTCGCTGGGCGTGGTGGCCGAGGTGCTGCTGTTCTATTTCCAGGCGCCGCTGTTCAAGCGCTGGGGTGCGCGGCGCATGCTGTATCTGACGCTGGCGGTGGCCGTGCTGCGCTTCGCCATGATCGGCGCCGGCGCCACTTCGCTGGCGCTGCTGGTCGCGGCCCAGCTGCTGCATGCGGCCACCTTCGCGCTGCATCATTCCTCGTCCGTGATGACCATGCAGCGCTGGTTCGCCGGCCCCTTGCAGGCGCGTGGTCAAGCCCTCTACATCAGTATTTCCTATGGCGTGGGCGGCACGCTGGGCGGCCTGTTCCTGTCGCAGTGCTGGGAGAAAATGGGGCCGGAATCGGTCTACTATGTGGCGTCGGGACTGGCGGCGCTGTCGCTGGGCGCCGCCGTGCTGTCCTTCCGCTGGCAGGCGTCCCGCCAGCCGGGAAGCAAGGCGGCGGGCGTGGCCTGATCAGGCCACGCGGTTGCTGGCCGTTTCCAGCTGCTGGCGGTGTTCCACCGCCTTGGCAACCAGGGCGCGCATATCGTTCAGCAGGCTGAATTCGGTCTGGCTCAGCTCAATCGGCGGGAAGGACTCGTCCCAGTCGCCGTAGATGAAGCCTGCCGGCTGGCCGTGCGCCGACAGCGGCAGCACGATGAAGCTGCGTGCCTCGGACAGCGTGCCTTTCCACCACGGCGGCAGCTTGGCCGCGAACTTCGGATCGCGCGCATTCTCGATGAAGATCACGCGGTCGCTGGTCAGTGCCGCATGGAAGACGTTCGGTTCGTAGGCATCGTCGAACACCATCTGGCCCAGTTTCTCCTTCATGCCTTCGCCGAAACACATGCGGGCGGCGTAACGGCCTTCGCGCCGGCTGTGCACGAAGGCGACGGCGCGCGAGAAGTCCAGGCCCTGGAACACGGTTTCCAGCGCGATCGACACCATCTGCCCCGGGCTGGCGCTGTCGACCACGTCGCGCATATCGGCCAGGCCGCTGAGCAGGATCTTATTGCCTTCCTGGCGCTGGCGCGTGCGGGCCAGCGCCTTGGCGCGCCGCTCGGCGGGCTTGGACAGGGGCGCGATCGACAGATCGGCCGCCGCCACCACCTTGGCCTGCTCGATGGCCGTTTGCAGCTGCTGCGGCGAGACGCCGAGCATGCCGGCATAGTCTTCGGTCAGGCGCTGCACCTCGGCGGCGCCGGCTTCGTTGTCGTGCCACAGCGATTCGGCGCACAGGCGCGACATGGTGGAGATGCCGGCGATCCAGTCCTGATGGCCGATGCCGGCGTCGGGATCGATCGGGCCGACATGGCGCATGCCGGCGATCAGGTTTTTCGGCAAGCCCCAGTGGATGGCTGTGGCACGGCCGATTTCCTCGATGCTCAGGCCCAGCAGCTCCTGCGCGGCATCGCCTTCCCGGCCTTCACCGGCGCGTTCCTGCAGCTCGGTCCAGCGCTCCGGCATATAGAAGGTCAGCATCATGCGGCCCAGGGTTTGCAGCATGGAGCAGACCACGGCTTCTTCCGCCGAACGCGGATCGGCGCTGCTGGCTACTTCGCGCGCCACCATGCCGGCCAGGACCGCCTTTTCCATTTCGATATGGGCGATGCCGGAATCGGGCGAAGCATTCGACAACTCTTCGATCAGTTTCAGCCCCAGGGCCAGGTGGCCGATCGCCTCGGTGCCGAGCACCAGTACGGCCTTGGTGATGGTGTTGACGTGCTGGCCGAAGGCGGAATACATGCTGCTGTTCGCCAGGCGCAGCACTTTCTGCGTCAATACCGGATCGGACAGCACGGTGCCGGTCATGCTGAATTCCTGGTCGTCCTCGCCGCGCATGGCGCCCAGGATGGCGGTGATGGCCTTGGCGAAGCCCGGCATATCGCCCTGCAGGCGGGTGCATTCCCACAGCTTGTTCAGGGTCTTTTCACCCAGCTTGGTGCTGGGGATGAATTGTCCGTTCATTGCTGCACCTGGCGTTGTTCTTCCGGGCGCAGATTGGCGTAAGTGCGCTCTTTCAGCGCGGCCAGCGCCACATTGGCGGCCATGGGTTTGCCGGTCAGGTAGCCTTGAATGTAATGGCAGCCGCGTTCCTGCACATAGCGCAGTTGCTCGTCGGTTTCGACGCCTTCGGCCACCACCGACAGATCCAGGTGCTTGGCCAGGTCCAGCACGGCATTGCAGATGGCGCCGTCCTTTTCCGAGCCGGGCAGGTCGCGGATGAAGGCGCGGTCGATTTTGAGCACGGAGATGGGGAAGCGCTTCAGATAAGCCAGCGAGGAGTAGCCGGTGCCGAAGTCGTCGATGGCGATGCGCGCCTTGCGTTCGGCCATTTTGCGGAGGATGGATTCGGCATGCACCGGATCGATCATCAGCGTACCTTCAGTAATTTCTAAAACCAATTGTTCACCAGCGAGGCCGGAGAATGTAATCGCATCGTCGAGCACATCCAGGAATTTATCGTTGCGGAATTGCCGGGGGCTGATATTAACAGAGATGTATAGCGGCCGCCTTGCCACTTCCTGAAATTGTTTAAGCTGGACGCAGGCCGATTTTAATGCCCAGGCGCCGAGCAGATTAATCAGGCCATTGGTTTCGGCAATTGGCACGAAACGCGCCGGCGGCACCATGCCCAGGGTAGGATGCTTCCAGCGCATCAGGGTTTCGAAGCCCTCGATATCGCGCGTGACGGCGTTGACGATGGGCTGGTAATACAGCATGAATTCGCCCTCGCGCACGGCCTGGAACATGGCCGCTTCCAGCGAGATATCGTGTTCCGGCGGGCCGCTGTGGCGCGGGCTGTAGACCACGCAGCGCGCCTTGCCGGTCTCCTTGGCGCGCGACATGGCGGCATCGGCATTGGCCACCAGGCGCACCTCGTCTTCCGCGTGCTGCGGGTAGACCGAAACGCCGACCGAGGCGCCGACATAAATCGTATGGCCTTCGACTTCGAAGGGCGATTGCAGGGTCGCCAGCAGGCGGCCGGTGACCAGCTTGATCTGCGCCTCGCTGGCCGTGCCGGGCAGCACGGCCACGAATTCATCGCCGCCGACGCGGGCCAGGGTGTCGCTGTCGCGCAGGGTCTTGCGCAGGCGCGTGGCCGCTTCGCGCAGCACCGCGTCGCCCACCGGATGGCCCAGGCCATCGTTGACTTTCTTGAAGCTGTCCAGGCCTATGGTCGCCACCGCGAAGCCCTGGCCGGAACGGCGCGCATGGGCGATCACCATGCGGATGCGGTCCGACAGCAGCAGCCGGTTGGGCAGCTCGGTCAGCGCATCGTGGGTCGCCATATGGCGCAGTCTTTCCTCGGTCGCATGCTGGGTCGTCATGTCGCGGCCCACCAGCAGCAGCTCCTGCGCGCCGTCAGCATTGCGGTAGAGGGAGATGCGCAGCTCGAACCAGGTGTCCAGGTCGGGCGTGCGCAGGCGCAGTTCGACCTTGCTCGCAGCCTGGGCCTGCACCACGCCGGCCAGCGCCGTCTTCAGCACCGGCTGGTCGCTGTCGGCCACCACGCCGGCCAGCATCTGGCCTTCCAATTCGCGCGGCGCGGCCAGCAGGTTGACGCTGCGCTGGCTGGCGAACAGGATCTGGCCCAGCAGGGTGGTGCGGAATACGATATCGCCGGCTTCCTCCAGAAGCCGGTCGATCTCATTCCGATGTTCGCGTTCGGGAACGCTGGCTGGGCTGGAGAGCATTGTTTCGGTCTGATCTTTCAATTTCTGCATATCACTTTGTTCACATGCCATTTATTAATGCGTCATGGCCTGTGAAACTTGCAAAACCAGAACGAAATGTATCACTGATGGGAGTTAAATTACATGAAAAAAAGCAATATCCTTGCTGCTTTTCCTTATTTTTCTTATCGGGAAGCTTAAAACAGTATTTTATTCCTGCAAAACGTTCTGTGCTGATGTTTTGTTGGGCAGCTTTATCCGGCCCGCCAAGCCGCGCGCAGACTGGGGCGCGCGCTTGCCGCTTCCCTTGCTTTGCGCTAGTCTGGACACCAGCTCTGGAGACCGCGCGATGAACCCATTCGATACGCATGAAATCCATAATCAGGTCGCGCCGTTCGGCAATGTGAACCTGTTCCGCTGCGACCCCGCCTTGTGCGAGGCGGTGGCGCGCGAGGGCGATGCCGGCGCTGGCGATGGCCTGGCGGCGCTCGGCGAGATGCTGGGACGGGCCGAAATTCTCGACCTGGCGCGCCAGGCCAACCGCCATTCTCCCCAATTGCACAATTTCGACCGCAACGGCCAGCGCATCGACGAGATCGAATTCCATCCAGCCTGGCACGCGCTGATGAAGATGCTGATCGAGTATGGCGCCCACGCTTCGCCGTGGGACGGGCGGGAGGCTGGCGGCCAGGTGCTGCGCGCGGCGCGTTACATCCTGTTCGGCCAGCTGGAAAACGGCTCGCAATGCCCGGTGACCATGACCTATGCCAGCGTGCCGGCGCTGAAGCAGTCGCCGGCGCTGGCCGAACGCTGGCTGCCTAAGATTCTGTCGCGCGAATATGATCCGCGACCGCTGCCCATGGAGCGCAAGCGCGGCGTCCTGATCGGCATGGGCATGACGGAGAAGCAGGGCGGCTCCGATGTGCGTAGCAATACCAGCTTTGCCGAAGCGGTGAGCGCGGCCGAGGCGGAGCGCGTGTTTGGTGAGCAGGGCGAGCAGGTTTACCGCATCGTCGGCCATAAATGGTTCTTCTCGGCGCCGCAGTGCGATGCCCATTTGGTACTGGCGCAGACCGAACATGGCGGCAGCGCGGGCCTGTCCTGCTTCCTGCTGCCGCGCTTTTTGCCGGACGGCAGCCATAACCAGATCCGCGTGCAGCGCCTGAAGGACAAGCTGGGCAACCGCTCGAACGCCTCGTCCGAAGTGGAGTTCACTGGCGCCTACGGCTGGCTGTTGGGTAAGCCGGGACGCGGCATTCCCACCATCCTGGAAATGGGCAGCCATACCCGTCTGGATTGCGTCCTGGGCAGCACCGGCATCATGCGCGCGGCGCTGACCCAGGCCCTGCACCATGCGCGCCAGCGCCGTGCTTTCGGCAAGCCGCTGGCCGAGCAGCCGCTGATGCGCAATGTGCTGGCCGATCTGGCGCTGGAATCGGAGGCGGCCACCGTCTTCGCCATGCGGCTGGCGCGCTGCTTCGACCATGCGGACGACCCGGCCGAAGCCATGCTGGCGCGCATTCTGACCCCGGCCGGCAAATATTGGATCTGCAAGCGCGGCCCCGGCTTCGGCGCCGAGGCGATGGAAGTGCTGGGCGGCGGTGGTTATGTGGAGGATGGGCCGCTGGCGCGGCTGTACCGCGAATTCCCGGTGAATTCGATCTGGGAAGGTTCGGGCAATGTGATGTGTCTGGATGTGCTGCGCGCCTTTTCGCGTTCGCCCGATGGCGCCATCGCGCTGGCGGCGGAGCTGGGGCTGGCCGGCGCCAGCAATGCGGTCTATGGCGCATTCTGCTCGGCGCTGCTGGCGGAACTGGCCGGGCTGGCTGCTACGGCGCGGCCGGCGGGGACGAGCGGGAGCCCGGCTACCGCCGCGGAGCGTGCCGCAGAGACCGGGGCTGGCTTGGGTGCTGCCGTCACGCCAGGCGAGGTGTTGAACAAGGCCGCCGATGCCGAATTCGGCGCGCGCCTGCTGGCCGAGCGCATCGTGCTGGCGGTGCAGGCCGGCCTGCTGCTGCGCCATGCGCCGGCCTATGTCAGTTCGGCCTTCGTGGCCTCGCGGCTGGCGCGGGAGCCGGGCGGGGCATATGGCCGCCTGTCGCCGGACACGGATTGCGCCGCCATTTTGGCGCGCGCCCTGCAGGTTTGAGCCGGCGCTCCAGGCGGAGCGGGCTTTTTATCGGCCGAAACATAGACAGGCTGCGGCTCCGGCTGGGATAATGCCGAGTATACAAGCCAATGTACTTAATATAAAAAGAGTAACCATGAAACAAGATCCGCGTTTCCCCAACCTGTTTATCACCGACCATCCCCTGATCCAGCACAAGCTCAGCCATATGCGCGACAAGACCACGTCCACGCGCACCTTCCGCGAGCTGCTGAAAGAGATCACCCTGCTGATGGGTTATGAAATCACCCGCGACCTGCCGCTGACCACGCGCGAAATCGAAACCCCGCTGATGACCATCGACGCGCCCGTGATCGCGGGCAAGAAACTGGCCGTGGTGCCGATCCTGCGCGCCGGCATCGGCATGAGCGATGGCCTGCTGAACCTGGTGCCCTCGGCCCGCGTCGGCCATATCGGCGTATTCCGCGACCCGGACACCCACCAACCGGTGGAATACCTGGTGCGTCTGCCGGACCTGGTCGACCGTATCTTCATCCTGTGCGATCCGATGGTAGCGACCGGTAATTCGGCCGTGCATGCCGTGGACGTGCTGAAAAACCGCGGCGTGGGCGACGATCAGATCATCTTCCTGGCCCTGGTGGCCGCGCCGGAAGGTATCGAAGTGTTCCAGAAATCGCATCCAGGTGTGAAGATCTACTGCGCTTCGCTGGACAGCCATCTGAACGACCATGCCTACATCGTGCCCGGCCTGGGCGATGCCGGCGACCGCATCTTCGGCACCAAGTAAATCCCCATGGCGACCCCGGTCGATCCCGCCTACCGCGCCCGCCTGGCCGCGCTGAACGAAAAGTTCGCCGCCAGCGTGCCGCAGCGGATGGCGGCGATCGCCCAGGCGCTCGCCCAATGCCGCGCAGGCGGCACCACGCCCGAACATCTGCGCGCGCTGCATGAAAGCCTGCATGCCGTGGCCGGTTCCGCCGGTTCTTTCGGCTTCAAGGTATTGGGGGAGCAGGCGCGCCGCCTGGAGCAGCAACTGCGTGGCCTGCAGGCCGGCGAGGGCGACTGGACGCTGACCGCCGCCGAAATCGATACCCTATTAACGTGGGCAGCGCAAGAGCCAAGCGCACAACACTACCCGCCGCAGGCTTGAGATTTATCAAACCGTCCCCACATGGATTGCCTATAGTAGGTCTCATACCGCACGCAATTTTGGCGGCTGAGTGAACGCAGCATCTGTTTTGCAGCGTTTTTGTGCGAAATGTTGCGTGAAAACGCAGGTTTTCAGCACTTCTACCACTCAGCCGCAATTATTTTCGCGAAGACGTGTTTTTGACGTTTTATTCGGTATAATGCGGGATCGTTAGATTCAAGGGTAGTGCAGTCAGTCTGTCATTTCCTACTTGCTTCAAACGATATCACGGGCGCAAGCTCATTTAACTGTAATAGGAATTGTAATGGCAACTGGTATCGTAAAATGGTTCAATGATTCGAAGGGTTTTGGCTTCATTACCCCTGACGAAGGCGGCGAAGATCTGTTCGCTCACTTCTCGGCGATTCAATCGGCCGGCTTCAAATCCCTGCAAGAGAACCAACGCGTTTCTTTTGACGTGACCTCCGGTCCAAAGGGTAAGCAAGCATCGAACATTCAGCCTCTGTAATACGCTGAGTCTAGACGACACAAGAAATCCTCGGTTCCCGAGGATTTTTTTTGCCCGTCTTCCGCGTAAACCGGTCTCAGCCGGGGCTGTGCGGCGCCCGCCAGTAGTCGGGCTGGGCGTAGCTGCGCCGCAGGAAATCGACGAAGGCGCGGATGCGCAGTGGCAGATGGCGGCGCTGCGCGAAGACCGCGTAAATATCGTTGCCCGGCGCCGAGTACTCATCGAGCACGCTGCACAGGCGTCCCGCCTCGATATCGCCGCCCACTTCCCACATCGAACGCCAAGCCAGGCCTTTATCGGCCAGCACCCAGGCATGCAGCACGGCGCCGTCGTTGCAGGCCATATTCCCATTGACCTTGCGCGTCACGTTCTTGCCGTTTTCGCGGAAAGTCCAGCCACGCTGGCTGCCGTCGCTGCTGATCGCCAGGCAGTTGTGCTGGGCCAGGTCGTCCAGCGCGAGCGGCTTGCCATGCCGCTTCAGATAGGCCGGCGTGGCGACCACCACGCGCCGGTTATCGGCCAGCTTGGCGCTCACCAGATTCGAATCCGACATGCTGGCGATGCGGATGGCCACATCCACGCCTTCGCCGATCAGGTCGACCACGCGGTCGTTCAGGTTCAGCGTGGCCGTTACCTCGCGGTGCTCGGCCAGGAAGGAGGGCAGCAGGGGCGCGACGTGCTGGCGGCCGAAGCCGGCCGGGGCCGAAATCAGCAGATGGCCGGTGGCGCGCGCGCTGCGCTCGGCCACGGCGGTTTCCGCGTCCTCCAGCTCGCCGAGGATGCGCTGGCAATCCTCCAGGAAGGCGGCGCCCTCGTCGGTCAGGGCCAGCTTGCGCGTGGTCCGTTGCAAGAGCTTGACGCCCAGGCGCTGCTCCAGCGCATCGAGGCGGCGGCCGATCACGGCGGGCGCGATGCCCTCGGCGCGCGCGGCGGCGGACAGGCTGCCCTTGGCAACAACTTCTACAAAAGTCGAAATCTGGCGAAACTGGCCCACGCGGCGTCCTGTCTGGATTTATGACAAAAACGCACAGATGAAGTGATTTTTTGTCTTGTTTGCATAACTAAATAGTGAATATACTGCAAATCATGCAGCGGCCCAAATGCCGCCGAGATTGGGGATGATTTCCCGCCCGATCCGCAGCCTATACTGAGTTTTCAACCTTTCCCCAGATTGGAGTAAACATGACGCAGTCCTCCCTCACTTTGCCAGCAGGTATGGAAATCACCGGCGCCATCCAGCCCGGCTACGAACGCGTGCTGACGCCGGAAGCGCTGGCGCTGGTGGCCAAGCTGTCGCGCGCTTTCGAGCCGCGCCGCCAGGAGCTGCTGGCCGCGCGCGTGGCCCGCGCCAAGCGTCTGGACGAGGGCGAGCGCCCCGATTTTCTGGCTGAAACGGCCCATATCCGCAATGGCGACTGGACGATTGCCCCGATTCCGCAAGCGCTGCAATGCCGCCGCGTGGAAATCACCGGCCCGGTCGAGCGCAAAATGGTCATCAACGCGCTGAATTCCGGCGCCGACAGCTATATGACCGACTTCGAGGACTCGAATACGCCGAACTGGGACAACCAGATCAGCGGCCAGATCAATATGATGGACGCCGTGCGCCGCACGATTGCGCTGGAACAGAACGGCAAATCCTACAAGCTCAACGACAAAATCGCCACCCTGGTCGTGCGTCCGCGCGGCTGGCATCTGGATGAAAAGCATGTGCTGGTCGACGGCAAGCGCATTTCGGGCGGCATCTTCGACTTCGCGCTCTTCCTCATCCACAACGCCAAAGAGCAGCTGGCACGCGGCGCCGGTCCTTACTTCTACCTGCCGAAGATGGAATCGCATCTGGAAGCGCGCCTGTGGAACGATATCTTCGTCATGGCGCAGAACGAGATCGGCATCCCGCAAGGCACGATCAAGGCCACGGTGCTGATCGAAACCATTCTGGCCGCCTTCGAAATGGATGAAATCCTGTACGAGCTGCGGGATCACAGCTCGGGCCTGAACGCCGGCCGCTGGGACTACATCTTCAGCTGCATCAAGAAATTCAAGCTTGACAAGGACTTCTGCCTGGCCGACCGCGCCAAAGTGACGATGACTTCGCCTTTTATGCGCTCCTACGCGCTGCTGCTGCTGAAGACCTGTCACAAGCGCAATGCCCCGGCCATCGGCGGCATGGCCGCGCTGATTCCGATCAAGAACGATCCGGAAAAGAATGAAGTCGCGATGGGCGGTGTGCGCAACGACAAGGCGCGTGACGCCACCGACGGCTACGACGGCGGCTGGGTGGCCCACCCAGGTCTGGTCGAGCTGGCCATGACCGAATTCAAGAAAGTGCTGGGCGATGCGCCCAACCAGATCGGCAAGCAGCGTCCCGACGTCGACGTGAAAGCCGCCGACCTGCTCAACTTCCAGCCCGAAGCGCCGATCACCGAAGCCGGCCTGCGCTACAACATCAATGTCGGCATCCACTACCTGGGCAGCTGGCTGGGCGGCAACGGCTGCGTCCCCATCCACAATCTGATGGAAGACGCCGCCACCGCCGAAATCAGCCGCTCGCAAGTGTGGCAATGGATTCGTTCCAGCAAAGGCGTGCTGGAAGACGGCCGCAAGGTCACGGCTGAGATGGTGCGCGCCATGATTCCCGAAGAGCTGCCGAAAGTCAAAGCCGCGGCCCCCGATGGCAGCAGCCCCAGCTACGAGCGCGCCGCAGTCATCTTCGAAGAGATGTCGACCTCCGCCAGCTTTGCCGAGTTCCTGACCCTGCCGCTCTACGAAGAAATCTAAGTTTGCTGCTGAACCCGCCGGATGGCCGTCCGGTCCGATTTTGGGGCCAGACCCCAAAATCGGACACGGACTCGACTTGAAAGAAGGCCGCTTACAGTCCAGCCCGTGTCCGATTGGGGTCTGACCCCACGGTGGACACGGGCTGGACTGTGGCGGCGCTAGCGGCGCTGGGCGAGCGGAGGCTGGGCGAGGAAGGCAGCGAGTTGGGCGTCGTCGATGCGCTCGCCGGCAATGCGGCGCAGCAGGGAGTCAATGCGGTCGGCACCCCAGAAGAGTTCGCCTTGATAGACGAAGCTGGGTACGCCGAAGATGCCGGCGGCAATCGCCTGTTCCGTGTTGTCGGCCAGTGCCTGCTTGACGGCGGGCGTGCCGGCGGCGTCGAGCAGGGCGGCGCCATTCAGGCCGCAGCGGTCGGCGACGCTGGCAATGGCGGCGGCATCGTGCGGGTTCAGGCCGTCTTCCCAGATGGCGGCAAACAGGGCGGTGACGAAATGCTTGCGTTCGCCACTGTCGCCGATGGCGCCTGCCATGCGCAGGGCGGTGAGCGGATTGAAGGGATGACCGGGCGGCCCCGCGAAGCGCAAGCCCAGCGCCTTGGCTTGACGCATCACATCACGGAAAGTCAGTTCTTTTTTGGCCGGGATTTCAGCCGGACCTTTCTGGCCGTGCGCATTCAACATGGCGGCGAACAGGATGGGTTGCATCTCCACGCGCACCCCGGCCGCTTCGATGCGGCCGATTTGTTTGGTGGCCAGCCAGGCAAACGGGCTGATCGGGTCAAAGTAAAACTTCACTGTCTCCATGCAGTCTCCCTTAAAAGTGGTTTTTCCATTCTCTTAGTGCGGCAAAGACTTCCAGCGGCGCGGCGCCATGCGCCAGTTTGCCCACGTTTTGCAGCTGGCCGGCGATGGCCGGCTCGCGGTAGCGCAGGAAGGGATTGGTGGCCTTTTCCAGGCCGATGGTGCTGGGCACGGTCGGCACGCCATGTTCGCGCTTCCGATTGTCGCTGAGGACGCGGTCGCGCAGGGCGGCGTTGTCCGGTTCGGCTGCGCAGGCGAAGCGCAGGTTGGACAAGGTATATTCATGCGCGCAGTAGACTAAGGTAGCATCGGGCAGGGCGGCCAGCTTGTCGAGCGAGGCGGCCATCTGCGCCGGCGTGCCTTCGAACAGACGGCCGCAGCCGGCGGCGAACAGGGTGTCGCCGCAGAACAGCCAGGGTGCGGCGCCTTCGCGCACGTAGGCGATGTGGCCCTTGGTGTGGCCCGGCACATCCAGTATCCGCAGGCGCAGGTCCAAGCCCGGCACCGTGATGACGTCGCCATCGCCCAGCGCTTGCGTGACGGCGGCGATGCCGTCATGGCGCGGCCCGAACACCGGCACGCTGCCCTGCTGCAATAACTGGGACACGCCACCGATGTGGTCAGCATGGTGGTGGGTGAGTAGAATGGCGGAGAGGGTCAGGCCATGCGCCGCCAATGCGGCCTGGACCGGCAGCGCGTCGCCCGGATCGACCACGGCGGCATGCTGGCCGTCATGGATGAGCCAGAGGTAGTTATCATTGAATGCTGGAACGGTCAGAACATGGAGTGTGGAATTGGTCATAGGGCAGCGGCATGGATAGCGCGACATCCGAAAAATCCATTATAGCGCTGGAGGGCTGGCTGCAAACGCCGGCCGGCGCTTACGCGCGCGCCTGGGAGCAGGCCACGCTGGACGCCTTGACCGCCGATATCTTCGGCTTCAACGCGGTGCAGATCGGCACGCCGCAAATCGACGCGCTGGCGGCCAGCCGCATGCCGAACAAATGGCTGGCCGACCGGCGCGCGCGGCGCCAGCCCGGCGCTGCGCGCCAGGTCGCCGTCACCTTCGACTATGCCGAGCTGCCGTTCGCTTCGCAGAGCCTGGACCTGGTGGTGCTGCCCCATGTGCTGGAATTCGCCGCCGAGCCGCACCAGGTCCTGCGCGAGGTCGAGCGCGTGCTCATCCCCGAGGGCAAGCTGATCATCTGTGGCTTCAATCCGGCCAGCCTGTGGGGCGTGCGGCGCGTGACAGGACGCATTACCGGCAGCCATTATCTGCCGCAGGCGGGCGAGTTCATCTCTATGCCCCGCATCAAAGACTGGTTAAAATTGCTGAATATGGAAGTCAGCAATGGCCATTTCGGCTGCTACGCCCCGGCGTGCCGCACCGAAAAATGGCTCAAGCGCTATGCCTTCATGGACCATGCCGGCGCCCGCTGGTGGCCCTATCTGGGTGCGGTATATGCGGTGCAGGCCATCAAGCGCGTCAAAGGCATGCGCCTGATCGGCCCGGCGTGGAGCAAGAACCGGGCAGCGGCCGCCGTCGGCGTGCCGGCCACGAATAAACATAGAGAACGGCAGGATGGATAAAGTAGAAATTTTCACCGACGGTGCGTGCAAGGGCAATCCCGGCATCGGCGGCTGGGGCGCCTGGCTGATCGCCGGCGAGGCTGAAAAAGAGCTGTTTGGCGGCGAGCTGAACACTACCAACAACCGCATGGAGCTGATGGCGGTGATCGAATCGCTCAAGGCGCTGAAGCGGCCTTGCGACGTGGTGCTGCACACCGACAGCCAATACGTGCAAAAAGGCATCAGCGAATGGATCCATGGCTGGAAGGCGCGTGGCTGGAAGACCGCGTCCAAGGAACCGGTCAAGAATGCCGACCTGTGGCAGGCGCTGGACCAGGCCCAGGCCATGCACAAGGTGGAATGGCGCTGGGTGCGCGGCCATAACGGCCACCCCGGCAACGAGCGTGCCGACCAGCTGGCCAACCGCGGCGTCGACTTGGTGCGCCGTAAATAAGCCTTTGCGGCCGGGCTTTGCTATACTGCCCGGCTTGCTTGATTCCATCTTCTACCGCACAGATCCATGCGTCAAATCGTCCTCGATACCGAAACCACCGGCTTTAACCCGAAACTGGGCAACCGCATCGTCGAGATCGGCTGCGTCGAGCTGCATAATCGCATGCTCACCGGGAACAATCTGCACTTCTACCTCAACCCCGACCGCGAATCGGAAGAGGGCGCGCTGGCCGTGCACGGTCTGACCACCGAGTTCCTCAGCGACAAGCCGCGCTTCCACGAGGTGGTGGAAGAATTCCGCGAATACATCCGCGGCGCTGAGCTGATCATTCACAACGCACCGTTCGACTTGGCCTTCCTGAACCACGAGTTCAAGATGATGAACCTGCCGCCGTTCGACGGGCACTATGGCAGCGTCATCGACACCCTGGTCCAGGCCAAGGAAATGCGCCCCGGCAAGCGCAACTCGCTGGATGCGCTGTGCGACCACTTCGGCATCTCCAACGCCCACCGCAAGCTGCACGGCGCATTGCTTGACGCGGAATTGCTGGCCGATGTGTATTTGGCGATGACGCGCGGCCAGAACAGCCTGAGCATGGACGTTGAAGTCGAGGCCGCCGGTGGCGGCGTGCAGCTGGAGCATGTGGCACTGGCCGATGTGATGGTGTTGTCCGCCAGCGCCGATGAAGTCGCTGCCCATGAAGACTTGCTCAACGGCCTGGACAAGGCGGTGAAGGGTAGCTGCGTCTGGCGTGCGGCTGCCGCTTGAGTGCTTGTCTGCAATTAGTTTTATTTGGCCCTTTTACTTTTTGTGTTCGTCGTCTATAATAGTGCCACTTCGGGAGGTTAGCTCAGGGGTAGAGCACTGCATTCACACTGCAGGGGTCGCAAGTTCGAAACTTGCACTTCCCACCAGAATAAGTAGTTAATTATCAGAGACTTACAAGCGAAATGCTCGGTGCTGATAAAAACTTGGGGCAAATTTGGGGCAATGCGAAATCCCTCCCCCTGTAAGAAAACAGCCGGCTAAAGCCGGCTGTTTTCGTTTACGCGCGTGCACAAACCCAACACACGTAAGCTCGTTATTCCGAGAACCTGGGAAATTCGTCGCCGCGCTTGGGATTGGTTTGGGCGTAGAGCGCAAGCAAGCGCTCGCGGCGTCCGCTATCGAGGCCGGCCGTGATCCATTTACCGTATGTCCGCATGATCATGGTGGTGTCGGCATGGCCCATCTGGCTGGCTACATACAATGGGATCGCGCCCAACATCAGCAGGTTTGAGGCAAACGTGTGCCGGGTTTGGTAAGGATTTCGGAAACGCACCTTGGCAGCTTTGACTATGCGTTTCCAGCGTCGGTAAATCGGTTTGTCGCTTGCCCACTGTTCGCCGGTACGCGGATTGAGGAACACCAGTCCGTCTTCGTTGCCGTACAACGCTTGCTGCGCCGCCAACGCCGCATGTGCCCCTGCTCGCATGTCGATATTGCGCAGGCCACTGGGCGTTTTTGCCGTGTCTTTCAGCTCGCCATCGACAAATGCTCCTTCGACGGCAACTTGGTGACGATTGAAGCGAACCGACCGCCACATCAACGCAATATACTCCGAAGGGCGCATTCCGGTAGTGAATGCGAATAGAAACATATTGCGCTCCGCTGGATTGGTGCAGGCTCCGAGGATCGTATCGATCTCGTCAATATCGAACGGATCTGCTTTGAACTTGCTGGCGCGCTGCGCGCGCGGCAATATTTTGCCAAGCTTCAGGCTATCGAAGGGATTAACCTGCAGGACGCCTTCGTTTACCCCTAACTCGATCGCATTGCGTAGCGGAGTCAGTATCAACTGGATGGTTTTGCTCTTGGCCGACATCGCCATGATCCACACGCGCAGATCCTTGGTCGTCAGTTCTGCCGCCGGCTTGGCGCCCCACTTAGGGAACAGGTGAGTGTCGGCGACCTGGGCGTAGCAGTTGTAGCTGGAGACTTGCAGGTTGTGGTGCGCTATATCCAAATAATCCCGCAATAAATTACCAACAGTGGTGGTTGCTTGCTGCCTGGGCGGCGTTACGATGGTGGACTGCTGCTCCCGCAGGAGTCTGGCAGTCGTTGAATTTGGGAAGAATTCTGCATAATCGAACGTGCCGCGCTCGATTGCATTGACGATTTCGCCCTGCAACCGTCTGGCGTAGGCGATGTTGCTCTTGGTATGCGGCAAACTAAGCGATTCACGGCATCGCTTCCCCTGGTACTGAAAAACGATACGGATGGTTTCGCTACGCGCACCCTTACGGAGCTCTATGCCGCAACCGCTGTTTTTTGCCCCCATTTTTCCACCCAAGATTCTGCCGCAGCGAGATTGACCCACAAGTTGTCGTCAACCACCTTGCAATGGACACCGTCTTGCCATTTACCTGCCCTGCGCCGGGCATGAACGGACGAAGCGGTATCGCCCGTCAGCTCTTCGTATTTTTTCAATTTCACCCACGGGACTGGATGGTTCATTTGATATCTCCTGTAATGCGATCACACATATAAGAAGTGGCACCATTCCTGCCTGTCGCCACACGAAATACTTTCCAGCATGTCCTTTCCATGGTGCGGAAGTGGTCTGGGCTGCCCGATGAAAGGTGGCATGCTGGGAGTGGAAGGTGTTCGTGATCGACGTCATGCGACCGAAGTAGTGGCCCTTTCCGGCTGCGCCCTGATGGCTAGTCGGAATTGCTAACTGGGTGAGGTCATGGCAGCACACGGGGGCGATGTTCTATGGCCAGCGACATCGCTATTTTGAAATTGCTGACCGCGCGCATTGGGATGGTTTCCCGTAGCGAGCGCACGGTGTGAACCTCCCCGGCATAGGTCGTATGTACAGCGTGCATATCATTCTCAAGCGCTACAGCAAGGGCATAGCCTTCGCCATCGGAACTGTAGACGAAAGTTCCGCCTGCGCCTGAGTCCAGCGCTGAGTTCAGTGCTTCGCGCAGGCCTTCCAATGCAGTACGGTCGCCAATGATTGCGCCAACGCTATCCCATCGAGCCGGACTTAACAAATGAAGGATATGAGCACTCATGGTTGCCTCCAAAAAAATTTGCATTATAGGTATTGTACAAAATTATCTGGCCAAAAATTTTCTGCCGACAGGATGTTTGATCTACCGCAAATCGCCACTTAATTTCAGAACTGCTCGGAGCTTTCGAGAGATTTTGTGTTGTATAGTTAATGCAAAAATATTTCAAGTTGAGGAAATCGTGACTTACACCTGTTGCGTTTGATCGGGACGGAGGATCTATGAACGTGCTTGAATTAACTTTAAACAATTGCCGTGAGACTGAGGCTAGCTGTACGGATCGTGTGTCCGCTATGCCGTTGCAATCGGGCTTGAAGCTGCTCAATGACTTCCCGTCAGGCCAAGGCCTACGTCCTTGGTCCAGCTTGAGGGAAATTTGCACTTTGCTGAATGTGCAGCCGGTAAAGGATCCGCAACTATGTAATCAGGTATTTCAACATGTGCTGGTCAAGAGCGGTGAGCAAGTCCACGCGATAGGGCAGCGATTCGAGATGCTGTACCTGGTGAACTCGGGCTTTCTCAAGACCATTTCACTAAGTGATGGTGGCCAGGAGGTTGTACTGAAATTTCCGATGAAAGGCGACTTGCTTGGCGTCGACGGCATTGATGGGCAACGCTATGCATGCGAAGCCGTTGCCTTGTCCGACTGCGATCTGATCATGTTGCCGTTCCATAAGCTGGCGCTATTGGGGCGCGAATACAGCGAGTTGGAAAATCTAATCTACTGCATGATCAGTCGTGAACTGGTGCGCGGACAAATGCAGATCGGCATGTACAGTGGACTCAACGCCGAAGCGCGCGTTGCGCGATTTCTGGCGGCGCTAGCGGAAAGGTTTGGACAGTTGGGCTACTCCAGCAAGTCATTCAACTTGCGGATGTCCCGGAGGGAAATGGGGAGTTACCTGGGGCTGACTCTGGAGACTATCAGCCGGACACTGTCTGCATTGCATGCCATGGGGATTATTAATGTGAGCCGGCGCAGCGTTGACATCATCGATGTGGCGGGACTGAGGACGCTGCGGAGGATTCCACCGTCATATTTGAATGCGCGCGACGAATTGCGCAAACGCCTGCATTAGCTAGGTGGGCGCGCTGGACACAACGGATGCAAGTGAGGTGGAATATGGCGACATACCGCTTTGACGAACGTGAAATTGGTGAAGACCATCCGGATTTCCAGGCAATGGCGGCGGCGGCGCATAGCCTGCATATGCGTCCGCTATGCCTTTGCAAAGCACCAGGGCTTGAAATGTATGTCGCACTTATCCGCGGCCGCTACTTCCTCAAACGGATGCCGGAAACCGGCAGCCAGCACGCGTTGACATGTAGCTCATATGAGCCGCCTGCGGGGTTGTCCGGACTTGGGGAAGTGCTTGGTAGTGCCATCCGCAGCAATTACGATGACGCCGGAACCACCACACTCCGCCTTGGATTTTCTCTGTCCAGGCGCCAGGTGGCTGCGCCGAAAAATGACGTGCCGCGATCCACCAATAGCGGCGTCCACCAGGTGCGCAGCGATGGCGCTCGCCTGTCCCTGCGGGCGCTGCTGCATTATCTGTGGCGCGAAGCTAACCTACATCGTTGGGTGCCGGCGATGGCCGGCAAGCGATCCTGGTATGTAATCCGCAAGAACCTTCTCAAGGCTGCTGAAGGCAACTTTGTCGGCGGGCGCCGGCTGGCGGATATGCTGTACATCCCGGAGTCATTCGTACTTGAAGAAAAAGAAGCGATTACCGCGCGCCGGTTGGCTCAATTTAAGCGCTTACAGCATGTTCGAGGCACCGATCGGCCGCTGTTCATTGTTATTGGAGAGATCAAGGAGATTGGTGAGGCACGCTATGGCAAGAAGATCGTATTCAGACACTTGCCGGATTGCCCCATGATGCTGCGCAGTGACATAGCGGAACGTTTAGAGCGCAAGTTCATGCAGGAACGCGAGCTGTGGAATATGTTTGGCGACTTGCACCTGGTCGCCTGCGGAACCGCGAGCATCGGCCAGTCAGGCATTCCGGCAATCGAAGAGCTCACGCTGATGCTGGCGAGTGCCCAATGGCTTCCACTGGAAAATAGTTACGAGAAAACAGTCTTGGAACGGCTCGTTGCGCACAGCAGGCGATTCGAGAAGTGCTTGCGCTTTAACTTGGCTGCCGATAAGCCACTGGCCACGGTTGTCTTATCGGATACGCCGGAGCCAGTCGTCGTGTTTGCCGTACCACCTGAGTCGCCCGATGACGCGGATAAGGCGCTGGCGGACCTGCGCAGTGAATGCCAGTATCAGGTGGTGGTTTGGAATTGTGCCGGAAGCGAATTTCCGGACCTTCCCCCGGCGAAGAGCTGACGTACGGCTGCGTTGGTGGAAAAGCTAATCGTTGTAGCGACGTGTCGTCGGCATGCAGCTTAATGGCGGCAAACACCTGATGGAGCAGTAAACCGAAGGTGGGGGCAGCGTTCCGGCTGCTGCGGCCCAGCTGGCCAACAAAGTCCGCTCCCGTTCGACGCCATCGCGCACGTACCTCGTGCGTTAGCGGTACAGGCGAATGTGGTCGGCGAACTTGGTCATCGGCACGCCGACCGCTGCTCCGGAGCCTGCGCATCTGGTGCGCGCGCTCGGCGCGTTGATCTCGCAGCTACCGCTTCCATTCGTCTGCTATGACCTGGTCTTGCCGCCGCGCGTCTACGGCGAGCTGGCCTTTGCCTGCTGATGCCTGCGGCGACGCCCTCGAATGCACCCTGCTCCTGTCACCTTTCGCCACCACGCCGGCCGGCGGGCCGGCATCCGCGGCACCAGGTGCGCGTCTGCCGCCGCACCCTGGCCTGCTTGGCGTTGGAGCCTTGCAGCTGGCTAAGCTCATTGAGCTGGTGCTTGAAGCAGACTCGACGCGCTTTTCCGAGGAATGAGGCTGGGCCTGTGTTACGCTGGAAAAAGAGGCCATCATCGGACTCACTCTGAATATAACCTGCTTTAACCCTATTCAGAGGATCACCATGCCGCAAGCATCAGTCTTAAAGCCGGGCCAGTACCGGCACCTTCTCCGCGTCACCAGAGCCACCAGTCGCGAGCCAGAGCGCGATATTCTTGTCCTGCTGCTTGGCATCCACACAGGGATGCGCGTGTCCGAAATCGCTCAGATCGAGGTTGGAGACGTTTTGTTCCCTTCCGGTGCGATCCGGCCAGAGGTGTCGCTGCGGGCCGCGATCACGAAAGGCTTGCGTCAGCGCTGCATCTACCCGACAAACCGCGACCTGGTTGCAGCGATTGATGACTACCTGGCTGTACGCACCGCACGGCGATGGCGCATGAGCGATGATCCAACGAGGTATCGAGGCCTTCGGCCAGATAGCACCCTGGTGCTCACCTTCAAGGGCTATCGCTACTCCATGAATACCAAGCGCCGAATCAATGAGGCTGGCCAGCAGGTCGATTACACCGCCTGCGATGCGTTGCAAGCGCATGTCACGAAGCTGTACCGGGATGCAGGCATCAAGGGCGGCAGCTCACACAGCGGCCGGCGCACGATGGCGTCAAGGTTATTTGCGAACGGTGTCGAGCTGAGCACCGTACAGCTGATGTTGGGGCACGTCAAGCTGGATCATGTGGACCCGTACCTTGAAGTCGATAAGAGAAAATTGCGGCAAGCGTTCGTCGACGTGCTACCATAGGTTTTTGGAGTACAAAAAATACTTTCCTCGTCGGAATTTGTGGAGTACATTAATGCCTATGGAATCTGTTCAAAAAAAGCCCGGTCGTCCAGCTGTAGCGCCTGAGAAGCGCCGTAGTGCGCGATTGCAAATGCGGGTTTTTCCGGATGTCGCAGAGAAAGCGGCAAGGGTCGGAACGGCTGCTGTTGAGGCGGCTATCCGCAAGATCAAAGAACCACAGTAGGAATATACCGTATTAACGGTTTATAAGGAAAAATGATTAAGATGATTCTCTTAACTGTGCAATTACTCTCAGCCTTACTTGGACTCCTTGGGAGCGCAATACTGGCGTTCAGTTTAGATTGTATTCTGTCCGAGCTAAGGCTCGGTTTGGAGTTGGTTCGTACTTCGGTAGCGTCCCTGGCACATCCGGGCGATGTCTACCTCTTTGAAGGAGTCGACAAGCGGCTCGATGCGGCAGAGCAATCATCAAAGAAATGGGTCCGGCTGGGGCTGGGATTGTTGGTTGGATCGTTTGCGTTGGGTCTAGTCGCGTTGATCATGACGACAGCACTATCCAAATAGGAAAACCAATGGACACCTTCGTGTATGTTTCCGATGCCAAGGTACAGATGCTCCATTCACAAATACCATACGCTGCATCGCATCAGTTGGAAGCTGAAGTTGGTGCAAACTTGGGAGTCCTGTCCGCCAAACTGAAGACCCGGCAACCCGATACGTCCCAGGCGTCGAAGATTCGTCTTATAGAAGCCTACATCGAGAAAAATTATGGCTTCGGAACGTGTATCGAGCCGAAAGAGTGGATCCGTGATGATGTAATGGTGAAAAGCATTAGCCCTGTTGCTTTCGGTGGCCTATTTGGACTCGTAGGTCGCTCAGGGAACCACTACTTTCTGATAGGGGGCTCGTCCCGCAACGTGTTAGGGGCCGCATTATCGGGGCAAACAGCGGGAATCGGTCTTTCGTATTTTCCCTACATGGTCGAAGCACTCAAGCAAGGCTTTAAGGAATGGGAAGAAGAGCGTGAAGTACGCCGGATTTGGGGCGAGCGTACCGATATCGAGCCGGAACGAATTGCCGTCGGTATGGCAAGAGATGAATTTGCGAGCGCAGTAAAGGGGGTGGTAAATGCCACCAGCGGCCCAGAATTCGGAGTTCGCGTTGTAGCGCGACATCTGGCGACCGAGCCACTGGTCTATGTCGAAGGGCAAGCAAGCCTTTTCACGCCGCTATATGTCGTATTCAAGTAATAGGAAAATGTAAATGTCCAGGTGCGTTGAGCGCCCCGCAAGCTGGCCGGTAGCCCGCAGCAAGGAACTAAGTATGGCAAGTGTCGATTCAGCACCGAGCAAATTGGACGTCGAGATTCTGGTTCATGGAACCGATGAGGATATGGTCAAGCTGCTGGAAATCATTGCAACCCGTGGTCCCAGCCTGTGTGTGCCTGCTGCAGTTAGTGTTGAAGAATACGCCTCAAAGCCACGACGGCGTGTGACTTTCTCGATCGCCGGCCCTACCGATTTCATGCTTGAGGAGGCGCGTGAATGGTTGAACGAGTTGTTGCTAGATGGCAGGCGAGAAATCACCGGGACAGTTACACCCCGAGATGCGAAGTAAGATCAAGGAAACCGATGATTGATGTTAGTTTGCTCCATCAGCTTGCAGACAGATGTCGTCAAGGGCTTCTCACCTTGGCGAACAAATCGGGCTCAATGTTCATCTATTTTCCGAGGGGAGCCTGTGGCCCTGCAGCCGAGTTGGTCGGACGGGTTTTGAAGGAGGAGGCTGGCTACGACGGCGTGTACGTATGCGGTGCTGGACATGCACGATTGGTTCCCAGCCAAACACACGCATGGTATGAAGTTGGAGAGTACATCATCGACATCACATACGATCAGTTCGAGGACACTGGGCTGTCCGGTTGGATTTTTGCGCGAGGATCTGGGTGGCATGCAGAGTTTGAAGACCTGGATCCACGCGACGGTTTCTGTATGCCTTCCGGCTGGCCATGTTATCCATTTGATGGATACGCGGCGATTAAGTCGGCTTTGGGAAAGTGAAGAGGGAAAGGACGAGATGAGTGCAACGGGAGTAGTGCAAAAACTTGAACAGGCTGGCTGCAGTTTCGTTATATCTGTTCCCTGGATCTACGGGACAAAAACTTCGGCGATCACAGCGGAGCAAGCCGCCCGCCTACTGCATGACCGCGAATCAGTCTATGCCGAAGCGGCAGGCCTATCAGTTTCCGAATACATGGAGTGGATGGAACTGGGCGGCGCTGTCCTTTGCCGCGAAACCACCAAGGCCGGCCGCCCATGCCGAAATCCGATAAACGGCGGTACCGGTCTCGAGCCAAGCACCTGGAAGACCATGAACGACACTGGCGGCTATTGTGCTGTGCACGGCGGCTAGGATCGGAAGGGAAAACAACCTGGTGCCGATGAGCGCCCCGATCCGGCCGGTAGCCGATTATTTCAAAGGTAAGTATGCTCAGTGCTTCGCAAATTCAAACTATCGTGTCCTTCGGTGGTGGGGTGGTAATCAGCGCCAGAAGCTATTCGGCCGCTCAATTGCAAACCATTGCATCTTTCGCAGCAGGTAAGTGCCAAGTGGTGATTAAGGATGCCGGCCAGCTGAGTGCCGCCCAGATGCAGGCCATCGGTTCGTTCGGAAAAGGTGCAGTCCTATTCGATTTGACTTAGAGCGGAAAATCCGTGACAAAGCATAATAAACTGCAATTAGCCTCCCAACTCTTGCTAAGCGCGGCGCGGGGATTCGAGGCGGCGACTAGCGACGCTGATTATGTGACGTGCATTCTCCTTGCGGGTGCTGTTGTAAATATCTGTTATCCCATAGTCGAAGAGACCGGAGGGAAGTCCAGGCAACGAGCACGCGCGGAGTTAGCGACGAAGCTAACGGAGATTCGAAATGGTGAATCGTTCACAGCGAAAGATTGGGACGCCCAGGTTAAGCGGTTTATAGGGTTTGACACTTTCGTGTACAACACGCTCAAGCATGCCGGTGATACACGAAAGAAGGTGGCTGCGATCGACGACATCTTTTTTGAGGCCGATTTGAAAAACGAAGCGCAAGAGCTAATTTTGACCGCAATCGACGACTTCAAGGCAGTGCCGCATTCACAAGGCGCCATTGCTAGTTTCGATCTCGAACTGCTTTCACTTATTAATTCACCCTGGCCTCCAGACGGTGCTAAGTAAATACAAGGAAAACGAGCCATGCGACAGGGCCAGGCAATTCATATCTACCAAAACGCGGTTGATGCGACCATGGGCGCGGAGCAGGGCGCGCAGTGGTGGGCCGACGTCGGCGCCGAGCTGGCCGCCGTAATCGCGGCACCGGATACCGCGACGGCCGCCGGGATCATCGCCTGGTGGCATGTCGACTGGCGCCGGGTGGGCCAGACCCCACTGCGCGTCGCTGGCCGCATCCGCCGCCACGCCGCGCGCGTGCTTAACGATTGAAGGGAAAATAGTATGCATCCGACGATTCAGGAGCAGCTCAATGCTAAACACGGCGCGTTAGTTGCAGCAACCGTAGCAGGAGCCGATGTGGGGGCCATAGAGGCTGCTGCGCGCGTCGTGTTCGATGTGATATTCCGGTGTTGCAGCGAAGGGTATGAGGTTTGGGCTTACAAGGGAAGCGGAAGAATACTCAAGATGGGCTCAGTGGGCCTCTTCAGGAGGACGAGCTGCTCATATTTCCGGGGAACAGAAAAGGAACTGCGGGAGGAAGACGAGGCGCTTTACGAGCGTTGTCAACTGCTAGCAATCGAGCGATTTGAGCTGCATTCAGGATTATAGGAAAATAGTATAAACCGTTTATTGGATTAAGTATGGCGTATAAAATTGAATGCCCTGAGTGTCACGTCTCGCTAATAGTTTCCGTACACTCCGGTGGAACGCCAGGGGGGAAGGATCGGGAGTACGGCTACTGCCCCAATTGTCATACGCTAGTCGCGGAGGAAGTCACTTCTGGCCTGCTTTGTGTGAGACTCGCTGACGAGGATAAATAGGGAAAACGAACGTGGCTACTCAAAAGTGCTGGATCATCAAATACGTGGTGGGCAACCCTGCAATGTTCTCGCGCGTGACCACCGACGCATCCGGCGCCATCAAGCGCGGCGAAGCGCTGGCGGGTGCGGAGAAAGTCGCGGCAAACGGCTGGCGCGTGTGGATAGAGCACGCCGTGACTGGCAAGCGCATCTTCGAGAGTGACGCCGAGAAGGGCCCACAAACAAGCGGCGGTGGCCGCGTAACCTGGATCGGAAAATACGATGGACATCGCCAGTTCGATCTTGCTGTTGCTGATCTGCGGAATAGTCGCTTACCGAATTGTGAAATGGTTCTGGCCAATCATTGAGCAGCGCAAGAATTTGACGCCGGAACAAATGATCGAGCGCGCCCTGCAGGCGCCGGCCGAGGAAGCGCACCGAAAGGCCAAGAAATTCGGATCGCGGACCAAGACGGCGGTCATCACGCTCGTCAACGCCGTGCTGCTGTACGTGTGGCTGTGGGGCAGCCAGCGTGCGGCCTTCATGTACGGGCTGGGCCTGGCCTACCTCGCAGCCGGATTTGTGGTGCAGCACCTGGTCAAAGTGCCGGCCACGCCCGAGCTGGCGGGACTGAATGTATTCGACCGAGTATGGTTCAGGATCTTCTATGCGTGGTTCTGGCCAGTTTACGTGCCGTATATTTTTCGCCGGAAGTGACCGGCTTCAAAGAAGGGTGGAGGTCCAGCCATGGAAAATAGCTACAGCGTTATGGACATCGAGGCGGCTATCAATTTCTGGCGCGTCCGGGGACGCTTCGAAGGAAGAGCGTGGGTTGAACGCCAGGAGGCGTGTGAAGGCCGACTTATACGGCCGCATGATCTCGAACACCAGACCGCCGTAGCAAGCAGCGCGTTTAGTGACGCGCAAGTCGGTGCCATTCTGATTGCCTTGATCCACGCCGGAGCGCTACCGTAGCAGCGCCTCATTATTTACTTCCATCACAATGAGGTCGCACATGAAACGTATGGTCGTTTTGTTCGCGCTGGCCAATGCCGGCGCAAACGCACAAGTTCCCGTCGACGGCGGGTCACGGAATCTGTTGAAAGAGGCGCAGTGGGCCGTGGGTCAGGTACCAGCTGCCAAGAAGGCTCTTTCGGCCAGCGGCACGCCGGACGCGGCCCGGTTGGCCTGCATTCGTTTTATCAACGTTTTGTACGGTGTCCAGAGCGAGAAAATCGAGACGGTGGTGTTGGAATCGACGGCAAGCTCGGCGCTCGTCCGAGCCTCCTATCCATCGCAGCAGTGTGACCTCACACTGGTCAGGAATGCGGCGGCCAACGAATACGGCTGGGCGATCCAACTCCACAAATGCCAAGGCAAGCAGTAATGTAATTTGCGACGCCACCTGGTCGTGATCATACGCTGGCTACTCTAAAAACCAAGGAGTAGCAGCTGTGCCAAAAACCTCAAAACATCCTTTCCAATCAGTTGAAAACCAGCGGCATCGCACAACCCAATCCGAGTAGCAACAGAAGCAACCCTCGAAGTGCAAGGTCCAGGCGCCGATGGCTAAGAATATCCTTCCGTCCGTGCCACACCGCAGTGAGGCCACAGACGGCAGCCGCGATAGCGCCAATCCAGCCGGCCGGCGTGTGCATCAGCGACGCAAACACCAGTGCTAGCAAAGAATCATACCTTGCTGCCCGCGGCGCCCACCAGGGCATCTTGCCGCTGCCAAGAACGAAGCCGACAAACACACAGAAAGCGCCGAACAACACCATTCCCAGCATCATGGCGCCGGCCGCCTGCATCCAGGAAGCCTGTGTCAATCGCAGGGCCACCGCCTCGCTGGCTCGGTTGACTGCCTGCGCCAGCTCGGTGATTGCCTTCTTGGTCTCGGTATCCGCAATCGCGGCGATGGCCGCACGCTGCTGTTCCACGGTCTTGGTCACCTCGGCGTTCACCATGTCCGGATAGCGCCGGTACAGCGTGTCGTACGACTCCAGCGCGATTAGTACCAGCCACAGTGCATCGTTGTCCTTCAAATCCAGCGCGCTCTTCACCCGGTACAGGTTTTGGATTTCCTTGTCGGACGGTTGCCGACCCAGCAAGCGCTCGAAGGACCGTTCGACGTCAGGCATAAAGCACCCCGCCGAGCACGTGCTGGACCTCGTTGCGCCACCTGGTCAGTTCGGCGCGGTTGCCAAGCGGGAGCTTTTTTAGGGCGGCGTCGATGGACAGGCGAGCGCTATACAAATCGTCGCTGACGCGGTCAGCCAAGTCCGGGAACAGGAGCGACTTGCCGCCGGCGTCTTCCACTTGGCGTCTTAATTTCGATCCGTTATACAGCTCGAATTTATGTTCATCACCATAGTAGGCATTGCGAACGACATGGACAGCGGAACCGTGCATCGTTCGCATGTATTCATTGAGCAGTTCTAAACTGTCGCGTTGCCTGTTGATGACCCAGAACGTGACGACCTGCCGCGCCAGTTCTTCCAGCGCATTATGCAGCATGGCCGCATGGGCCGTGACGCCGCGGTTATTCCTAGCGGCTGTATTGACGATGACCGGTCCGTCACGATATTCATCGCATAGGTTAATAAAATCGATCCAACCGTTCGGGTCGTCCAAGTCGACGGTTTCAGTCCGGATCTCATCCTTGTACATTTTGTAGACGTCGGGATTCGAGGTGTCGGACTCCAGCAGGATTGGAATATCACCCCGCGAGCGTACGGTATCAATAAGGCCGACCGTGACCACCGATTTCCCGACGCCGCCTTTGCCACCGCCGACAATCAAAATATCTTTGCACATGCTTTCCTCCGTTCAGCATTCATAAATCATCTGTGTCCGGCGCCGGCGTAAATTTCGCACTGGACTGGGTTAAAGGTCTGACGGTTGATGCACTCCCGTGTTTTTCCTTTTCCGAAGTACGGTCGGAAGATCCAGGCCCAATCGCTTGAGTAGTCGGGCGTCCCTTTGACTTGTTTTTCGGTGCGTCGCGATTTCTTGTACGCGACATGTAAGTGCATAACGTGCCGCTGGAAATTCTGAGGCCGCTGGCACTCAGTAGGGCAGCGATCATGATGTACGTATAGCCCTTTGCCTGGAGTGCCCGCACCTCTTCTGCAAGCATGGTCACCGCCTGTTGCGCCGACAGCGCCGTTGCTTCCATGGCTGGTGGTGGAAGAGATTCCAGCGACTGCCTAAGCTGTTCGATCAGTTTGACACTATGTTTTGCCACGTCTCAATCGCCTTTCTTGATCAGTTGTTGACCTGGCTGGCGCCCCGGCGCGAACTGCTGCTGCACTCATTATTAGTACGGCCCGTGTTAGCGACTTTGTTATCCGTCATGTTCGGCCCTGTTAGTCCCATGTTCAGTTTTTCAAGGCAGTCTGTTAAGGCAGCTGTTATTTGATAGTTATCACGGTTGTTACGTTGATGTCTTGTTTACGTCCGATTCGAGCCTAAGGTGGAAGAAAGGAGGGCAGTTTCTGGGACAGGGTAGGGTTTGCTATACCGCCGCAAGCGGCGTCCTAGCAACCGGCGGCATGCCAGTCGTTGCACTCCCTTCATGCCGCCTACCACCCTGCTCAGGGCAAGCCCCGAGACCCGACTCAATTGCTCACAAGCCGCGCCATTTGGCGCCTGTCTAGCTGGCCGGCCGCCGGCGCAAGGAGTGGAAAATGAACAATCCTTATGCAGAAGCGCTGGTGTGGATTCAGCGCAATCCGGGAACCGGCAGCTCGTCCAGTTTGGCGAAAGCTGTTCTTTCGCTCTATAACAGCCTGTGCGGCTATTCGATTGCGGAGTGCATCGGCAACCTCGATAGAGGGCTAACGATACTGGTCTTACGAATGGTTAGTGACTATGCGACCAACGGTGAAACTCAGGCGCTACGCGATGTGGGTGAGGTCTTGTCCAACAAGCTCTATCCGCGTCTGTGGGAAATGGGCATTGCCATGCACGACGCTCGGCAGAACTGCCAGGAGAGGTGGAGAGCGGATGAACTTAAAGCCGAGCGTGAGGCACTTGATGCTGCTGAGGCGGCATTGTTCACTGACAACGCCAAACTGATCCCGGCCAGTAAGGCGAAAGAATTACTGGAGCAAGGCGATATTCAGTACGCCTATGTTCACACCCACGGCGATTGGCGAAGCACCAAGCTGAGCCGCGAGAAAGTGGTTGCAGCCATCGAGGCGATGAGTGGCACTGAGTTAAGCAGCAATTGCCCCGAGAGCAGCAAGATGCTGGCTGTGTGCATCGAGCAACGCATCTACTACGTCTGTACTGACTACGATGCTCGCGAAGCCTACCTTGACACGATCCGGCCTTCCCACAATGAGCCGCCTCGTTACCCAATGTTTTCACTCAACAAGTAACCCGGAAATGATATAAACCGTTAAGTCTGGCTAATCATGGTCACACAGGAAAAGCGCAAGAAATCCAAACTCATTATGGTTCGCGTCGCCCCCGACGACCACGAAGCCCTGCGCCAGCTTGCTCAAGATGCCAGCATGACGATCCCAGCCTATATGCTCGCATGCGCCCTGGGCCGCAAAGTGCGCAGTCAGGCCGCCACCCATATCATCGAAGAACTGCGCCGCCTCGGCTGCCAGCAACGCGACCTGGCGCGATCAGCCAGCGATGCAATGAGCGTCCAATACGGCACCGTGCTGGTGGAAATCATCGGCGCCATGCGCCGTCTGGGGGGCTGATCATGCTTGCCAAGGTTCCACCCCGGCGCAAGGAAAGCAAATCCAGCTTTGCCGACTTGATCCGTTACATGACCCAGCGTGAAGAAGACAAGGAGGAGCTAACCGATGAACTCGATCCAAGCGACCGACGCCGACAACTCAAAGTTCTTGAGCATGCTGCTGGAAATCTCAAATCAGCAGAAGACCATTTGCGCCCAGCTGGACGAGCTCCTGCTATTGATGCAGTTGCCGTCCGAGTCCGTGCTGAGGGTGTTAGGCGGCCTGCTAAAGCCCATGAATTCGAACATGGACGAATTGGCGACGGCAGTCCAGGCAGTGATGGGGAGACTTTGAATGACCATACATATCAACGAAGTGTTGCCGCTGCTCGAGACTATCTCCAGGCAGCAGAAGGATATCTCGGCTCGCCTCGCGAAGCTGATCGAGATTTTCAGGCACGAGCCAGAACCCGTCGAACCTACCTTGCGTTCTATGCTGAAGCCGTTGCGCGAAGGCATGGACGACATGCGGGAGGCATTGGTGAAGCCGAATTCATCCAGCTGACAGGTCCGGTCCAGCGGCTGAAAACAGCGGAGCGCATTGTCTGCGAACACAATTGCCTTTCCCTGGCAACCGCAGGCGCGGAAATGAAGGCGGTTGCCGCGCAAAATGCACGGGTGAAAAATCCGGTTTATCACGTGATGGTGTCGTGGCCCGCCCAGGAGCATCCATCCAACGATGAGGCATTTGCGTGCGGCGCGCATGTATTGAGTGCCGTGGGAATGACGGGGCATCAGTATGTGTTTGCCATACACCGCGACACCAATAACGCTCATATGCATATCGCGGTCAACCGGGTACATCCCGAAACATTCAGTGTTGTTTACCCGGTGCGAGATTTTTATAAACTGGACAAGGCAATGCGTGAATTGGAGCTGCGTTTTGGCTGGTCGCATGACAATGGGCCGTATGTGGTTTGTGAGCGCAATGGCATTCCCGTTGTCGAATGGCGTGCAGTCGCAAAGGAAACAAAAGGCCATAAGCCGTCCGCCGCAGCGGATATGGAGCGCCATGGGGACCAGGAAAGTTTTATCAGCTATGTCCAGGGAGAACCAAGAAGCACACTGATGCCGCTGTTAAGCAGGGATGATTTGACCTGGCAACAATTGCATGCGCATTTAGGGCAGTATGGCCTCGCTCTTCGTGAGAAAGGGCAGGGACTGGCCGTTTACGACCTCCATGCGGCAGGTACGACGCCAGTCAAGGCGAGTGACATGCATGAAGCGCTGTCGAAAGGGCGGTTGACGAAGCGGCTGGGAGCCTATGAAGTACCAGTGATGGAGGCTGCTGTTGCGCTTGTCGATGCCTATGATAAGTTCCGACCGCCGAAGCGCGATGAAGATAGCAGGGCGGTGGCCAGATTGCAGCGCGCGGAAATGCGCCGTGATCTCGCCGAACGATATAAGCAATACCGCGCGCAGTTTTCGTTCAAGCGGTTAGCTCCAGAGGAGGTGTGCCGCCGGTTTGCAGTATTACGCACGGAGGCGCGCCAGCGAAGGCTGCTGGTGCGGACCATGTATACAAACAAGGCCGACCGCAAAGCGCAGTACAGCATTATTGCGTTCGAAACACTACGGGCGCGGGAACGCCTGCGGGAGCAAATCCAGGCCGAGCGCCTGCAGCTTAGGGCCGCGTTCCAGGGAAGCTTCCTGAACTATCGAAAATGGGTCGAGCAACTCGCCGCCTTGGGTGACGCCGCCGCCATCAGCCAATTGCGCGGCTGGGCCTATGGAACCCAGCGTGCCTGCGAACGAACGGCCGGCCGCGTCGCATCACAAAGAAATTTGATCTGCGGCGATGCCGATCAGGATCCGGCCGCGGTGCCGATTTGCGATGGCGTGGCATTTCGCGTACGCCGGGACGGTGCCATCTGCCACCGCACGGGAAGGGGCGTCATTGACCATGGGGGACACATTGAAGTAGTCGGGGAGCTGGTGCCGGACAGCGTTTGCCAGTTAGCGCTTCTGCTGGCCTATGAGCGCTTCGGTACGAACTGCCGTGTGCAGGGGCATCCGGAGTTTCAACAGCAAGTCCACCAGTTGATGACTGAATGGCTGGACCGGGACGCACTGCAGCAGGAAGTCGTCAGAATCCGGCAGAGAGTTCAATCTCCGCAAATCAGCCAAGCGAATCATTTGTCGCATGTCCAACAACAGCGCGAATCCGATTGATTTTCCAATTTCGCATTCTACTCTTAGTGCAAAACAGGAGGACATTATGTACCGCAATTTCTCTTTATTATTCCTTGTCATGCTGGCCGGCTGCGCCAGCGTTCCAACATCGCAGCCGTCTGCGTCAGTCGCAATGATCGATCAGCAGATTCTCGAAGCTGCAAGCAAGGTCCAGGCCGCACAGGCTGAGCTATACCGTGTCGGCGCGCTGAACCAGCCCGCCGCCACGCCCGCCGACGCGGATGCGGGGCCGGCCGGCGGCATCACGTTGTCGTGGAAAGGGGACGCACTGGCATTGCTGGGAAAACTTGCTGCCGAACGCGGTATGGACTTCAGTCCGCTAGGTACACACTTGCCATTACCCGTGGTCGTCAACGTCAGCCGGGCGTCATTTGAACAAGTGATCAACCAATTACGGTCGCAGGTCGGCTATCGGGCCACGATCGAGCTTTCCGATAATGTCATGCGGCTTCAATACAACCGCCCACGCAACTAAAGGAGGCTGCCATGAAACTGCATCTCATTTCGTTCGCTTCCGCTTTGCTGGTGGCAGGCGCTCATGCCGAAGATGTCGGTACGGCAGTCGGTGTGAGGCAAGCCAAAACCACGGCGTCGACGCAATCCCTGAATGAACTGTTGGCCATGACATCGCCGGGCCGTTCTGGTCTGAGCGGAGTCCGCAGCCAGGTACTGCAGGAAGCTGGCCGCACGCTTGGATTCCGAGGCGGATTGAAACAATGCGGGTACCAGCTTGCGGCCGGGCTGGAGGCAAGGGCCAACGTGCTGGAGCAAATCTTTCAGATTTCTACCTTGGTGACGGTTGAAGGCGTGCTGCCGCCAGTGATTGAGGAAGCAAGTGATGTGGCCGCGTTCGACGAAGATCAGTTCAGAACGGCGGATCACGTCTATCGCATCGCGCGACCGGAGCGGTTCGTCAGTGTCCCGCCGACATGGCGGGATTACCTCCTGGCCGGACTTGTCATCAATGGGCCACTGGATATGCCGGATACCGATATCCTGCCCAAGGACGAGGGGGAAACGGCCTTATGGCGCAACGCCATCACTAGTGGGTGGAACGAGGGATGCAAGCAAGGGGAGGCCATTTTGGCCGCCAATTTCAATCGCCTGACGCGGGATTTTACTGGCATGCTCCGGTATTCAACCTTGATCCAGCAAGGGCGGATTCAACGCACCAAGATAGCGGAAAGCGTGCAAATCGCGACCGGCAACGGACAGCGCCTGGCAATCGGCGACCGGCACCGCAGGATCACCGATAAAGCGACGCTCGAAACCAATCCACGAAACTGGACGCCGACTTCGCTGATGGCAAAGCCGAAGGAAAAAGACAAGGTCGTCTCGACCGGAAATGCCGTGCGTGATCCGCAACCATAGTGCGGGGCCGGCATCATGGAAGCATGCGCATTCGAACCATTCGATTTTCAAGGCGACATGACGCCATTGGCGTTCCGCCGTTTTTTGAAGCACTGCTGCGACGTCGGAGCATCCGACATCCTGGTGCAGGGCGGCGACTATATTTGGGTTGAAATTCACGGCCGCCAGCGGCGAGCCAGCAAGCATTCAATTAAACAGGGCCAGTTATCCGCGCTTATCAGCGCTGTATGGCAGGCAGAGGTTGAAAGCCATATTCGCGGCGGCACCGGCGCTGACCGCTCGCTGGAGCTTAGCGGCGATGAGTTGGGCATTGAGCGTGGTAAAACCATCCGTTTTCGCTGTAACTTCGTCCAGGCGCGCGTGGCGCGCATCGATGAGGCCTATGCGATAACGATGCGAGTGATTCCGTCGGAATTGCCGGACCTTGACAAGATGCAGATCGAGCCCGACCTGCTTGATGCGCTGTACCCGGGCATGGGGCTAGTGCTGATTTGTGGGCCAACGGGATCGGGCAAGACCACACTGCAGGCGGCCGTCTATGCCAAGGCCGGGAGCACGATGCCGGACCGGAAAGTGATCACGTATGAAGACCCCGTTGAATTTGTCCTCGGTGGGCCGAACTGGAAGGGGCCGCAGCCCGCGCAATCCCAGATCCGGCGCGACATCAAAACGTTCGCCGATGGTTTGCGCAATGCCATGCGGCGCAAGCCTAGCATCATCGGTATTGGCGAGGCGCGTGACCTCGAGACAGTCGATGCAATGATCGAGGCAGGGCTGACCGGCCACCTGACTTACGCGACCCTACACACTGAATCGGTCGCGGAGACCGTCAACCGGGTCATCCAGGTTTATCCGCCAGCACAGCAATCGGCCGTGGCGTCGCGATTAATGGGGGCCTTGCGTCTCATAGTGGTCCAGCGGCTATTGAAGACGGTGGATGGCAAGCGAACGGCCGTACGTGAATACGTCATTTTTGACCGCGAACTGCGCAATCAGCTTCAGAGCATGAACTTCGAACGGTGGGCTCCAACGCTGCGGCAACAGCTGGAGCGGCAGTCCGCGACATTGGATGACAAGGCATGGCTCCTGTTCGAATTAGGGCAAATCAGCCGAGAAGAGTTCATTGAACTGTCAGGTATCCGTGCATTCCGGACAAGGTCGGGAGAATAACCATGAGCCAATCCATCTGGAGGAATGCATCGCGCACGCCCACGCTGCTGGGCATCCCTTGCATTGCCTATTTGCCCGGCTTTATATGGCTGTTCCACATGCGCTGGTGGACGTTCTGGACGGCCGTTGGCGTAATTGTGGCATTTGCCATTCTGTCACGCTTAGGCTGGACGTTCAGGATGCTGTGGGCGCGAATGCTGCATTGGCTGCGGGGCGGGCGGGTCCGCGCGCGGCCGTGGTGGTATCGGAACAGGTTTATGGATCGCTGAAGGCACTGGAAGCTATGGCTAAGTGTCTAGCCCCGTCTGTCCATAAACCCGTTTTACAAATCATGCCTTCCTGAATCGCCCTGTCGAAGGTGATTGGCCCTATATCTGGATTGACGCCACCTACGCGAAATCGTGTGGTGTCGGCGGCCCTCATAATCGCTGTCGGCGTGAACACCGACGGCGTACGCGAAATCCTGGGCTTCACGACTGGCCCCTCAAAAGCTGAAACCATCTGGAGCGAATTCCTGCGCAGTTTGAGCGGTCGCGGCCTGCGCGGGGCCAAGCTGCTCATCTTGGATGCGCGCGAAGGCCTCAACGTAGCTGTCAGCAAAGTCGTGAAAACCAGGTGGCAACGCCGCTGGGCTCACTTCATTCGCAAGGCGCTGGTCGATGTTGGCAAGGCCCAGCACCAGGCTGTACTGGCGGTGATCAACATCATCTTTGTGCAGGAAACGGCGGAAGCGGCCGGCATCCAGTGGCGCAGCGTTGCCGCTCAACTGCGACAGAAGCTTCCCAAGCTCGCCAGCATGATGGATGTCACCGAAACGAAGTGCTTACCGTCATGAACTTCCCGAGTGCGTAGCCTACTCAGATCCGCAGCACAAAAAATCTAATGCATTTAAGAAATTTTATGAATTAATTTAGCAATAATTCACTATTGATAATATTGAGTTTTTGTGAAAAAATTCAAACAATGAAACTATAGTAACTTTCTTTTTGAAACTAATTATTTGCAAGTTTGTTAGGGGGTGTTGATGTGGCGCTACTTAAATCCGTAATTAAAGATGGAAAGTTTTTTGCCTTATTTTTTTGGGGAGTGGCATTCCTTTCGTTTCTAAATGGTGCACGAGCGGAAACCATTCGCTACGTATATGACCGGTCGGGGCGAATAACGCAATCTTTGGATATGCATAATTCTGGAGCGGAATATGTATATGATGCTGTTGGAAATCTGGTGGCGATAAAAAAAATCAACGGGCAGAATTTGGCGATTTCAGATGTCTCGCCGAAAAATGGTTACCCTGGAAGCGATGTAAATATATATGGCAGCGGTTTTGACACTGTGCCAACGAAAAATAAGATTCTGTTTAATAGCGTTGAGGCAAAAGTTCTCTCTTCCACAAAAAATCTGCTTAAAGTTTCCGTGCCGCAAGGTGCTGTAAGTGGGAAAGTTGCAATAGAAAATTCGAAAGGAATGGCAAGTTGGTCTGGAGAGTTTATGGTTTATGAGTCACTTCCACGAATTACTGAGATTATCCCCGCTATAGGCGGGCCGAGCTCTCATGTAAGTATTGTTGGAAGTGGTTTTGTTCTACCAAAAATTGACAACGTAGTTAAGTTTGGAATGGTGCAGTCTGTAGTTGATTCTGCTACACCCCAAAAAATTGAAGTTGCGGTGCCTTTGGCCGCAACTTCAGGAAAGATATTAGTAACCACGCCAGTTGGGTCCGTATTAAGCGAAGCTGATTTTTTTGTGGTGCCGCAAGGTTTTCGTTCCGAAGAAATTGGGTCTGCTCAACGCATTCTGGTTGATGGGCAATCAATCAACGTGAAAATTTCGAAACCTAAAAATAATGCATTATTTATTTTTGAGGGAAAAAAAGGACAAGGATTGTCATTAATTGCAAGGAATGGAACATTCAAAGAGCAGCCATATATCATAGCATTTCGTGCCAATGGGGTCTATTTGTTTAGCGAGAAACTTAACAACAACGGTACGGTGGATATTCCGATCCTTTCTTCAACTGAAGTACATTCACTGATCGTAAGCGCAGCTGCATCAGAAGTTGGGAGTGTAGACATGGAACTTGTCACATCTTCTCATCCGAGGAATGTGATTGAGATAGATGGGAGCGCAGTGTCAGTTAACGAGAATACTGGTCAATCTGCGCTATTGAACTTCTTAGGAAAAGCCGGCCAAAAAATCGGATTGGCATATTTTAATGTGAAGACCAATCCCGATTGTATGGTCAACTACGAAATATATAAACCTGACCGGTCGTTGTTGAAAGTAATAAGGAATTGGGGGGATGGTGAGGAAAATTTGGAGCTGCCAACGAGCGGAGGGTATATAGTCGCGGTGAAATGTGACGGAGGGTCATTTGCGAGTACCCTGCAAATCTCGAACGACGTTAACTATGAACTGATCCAAGATAACCCTCCCAAACGTTTAGAGGCAAATAGGGTTGGACAGAATATTCGATTTTCCTTCATTGGTGTGCAAGGGCAGCGCTTAGGCCTTCGATATGAAGGCCCACGTTTTCGCAGCTTCCCTGAAATATCGTTGTATAGCCCTAGTGGGAATGAGATATTTCAAACGAGTGGATCACGAGATTTTTCTATAGATCTTCCAAAGCTTTCCGAAGATGGTGTTTATAATGGGCTTATTGATCCTATTTTGGGAACTGGTTATGTTGATGTGCAACTTTATAACATACCCGAAGACTATATTGATAGTATAAATATTGATGGGCCATCCATTGATATAAAACTAAAATTGTATCAGGCGGGTGAGCTGAAATTTAGAGGGAAGGCAGGCCAAAAACTTGGTTTAGGTTACTCTGAAGTAACAATGGGGTCCTCTAATTCTATATATTTTGAATTGAAAAATTCAAAAGGAGAACATTTATTTGGAGGAGCTCGTTTCGGCGATGGTAGTGATGATCTTCCAGTTTTGCCTGCCGACGATGATTATGTGTTACTTATTAAGCCGGCAAGCACAACGGCGACCATGAAGATAACTTTGTCAACTGATATTGCTAATACCTTGATAACAGGAGGAGGAGTAGTTAACTTCGTCAGCAGCCGTGTGGGCCAGAATGGTCAATTTAGCTTCGTGGGCACAGCTGGACAAAAGGCATCATTGCAGTTCAGTGACAGCACTTTTACATTGCCAGTCCGCGTAACGGTGTATCAACCAGATGGTACAAGTGTCGCCAGCACCAGTGTGGCTAATAACGGCACATTGAGCCTGCCCAGTTTGCCTGTATCTGGGAGCTATACAGTGTTCATCAATCCTTCTGCTGCTACGACCGGGCAGCTCGGCATTCAGTTGAAATAGAGCTGGGAGCTAAGAATTCATGAGAAATAGAGCTATGACCGTACGAAGGGATACTGCTATGTGTGTATATGCCGGGGTCAATCGCCGTCTGCAATGGTTGTGCGTTTTGCTCCTTCCTCTGCTGATTGTCGCCCAGGCTAAGGCGCAAGCTACGGTCGGGCTGGCTGGCCCCAGTCTGCAAAAATTTGTGGGGCTGGCGCCGGTGGCTCGCCACGGCCAGAGCAACAGCCAGCTGCCTGATGGCCGCTGGCTATTGCTTGGCGGGCAGGGACTGGACCAGGAAGCAGTAGCGAGCATTGAAATACTTGATCCGACTAGCGGTAAGAAGGAAGCTTTTGCGGGGGCGCTATTGCATGCGCGGCGAGGCCATAGTGCCACATTATTGCCTGATGGAAATGTATTGGTCTTGGGTGGCGTCGATAGCAATGGCAATGTGGTGACGATGGCCGAAGTCTTGAACCTTCCCGAAGGCCGATCCCAAGCGTTGCAGCCGTTACCTCTTATCGCGCGCACCGGCCATAGCGCCACTGTGCTTACTGACGGCCGCGTCCTGATCGCTGGCGGCGTCGATGTATGGGGTCGTCCTATTTATGAAGGGGAAATTTACGATCCTGTTAAACGCCAAGCGGAAAGCTTCAATCCGAAGCTGGAAAGTGCACGTCTGAATCATATGGCCGCCTTGCTACCCACCGGCGAAGTTTTGCTGTGGTCCGGCACCGATAGTGATAAACGCAATGTTGACGGCGGCGAGTTATTTGACCCTGGTAGCTTGAATTTCACCAGCGTGAACCCCGCTAGTCTGGGTAAGCTGGCCGCCCAGATGGCTGCGCTTCCGCCGCTGGCGCTTTCCGCCAGCCATCCCGAGGCGGAGGCTGGCGCTGTAGCCGTTGACCACGCGATTGCCTTACGCTTCAATCAACCTATGGATGTGCGCAGCCTGAGCTCGGCCAGTATTACCCTACTTGGCCCGCACGGCACTGTAGCGTTGAAAGTGGTGCCGCTTGAGCAAGGTTTATTGGTGTTTGCGAAACCTATTACGGACCTGTTGCCGGGCAGCCGCTACACCCTCTTCATCGATGGCGCGCGTGACCGCTCTGGCGTGCCGCTTGGTTTCACGTCTTTGGGTTTCACTACCGCCCGCATGGCCGCCCAGGTTGGTGCCACTGCTATCGTGAACGGCTCTGAGCCGGTCCGTGAATTGTTACCATCAACACCTGTTGCACCTGGCGGCGCAGCGGTGTCTGTGGATTCTTCCCAGTTGGCTGTAGTTGCCCGCCAGTATGGTCTCAGTGAGCAGCGGCTTATGGCCGAAGCGGAAAGTGTGATGCAAAAGCAGATTTGGCAACCCGACGCCCTCGCCCTAAAAGGTGATTGGCGAGCCAAGCGCGGCATAAGTCCTTTGCAGAAACTATTGCCTTTGCTAGCGCCGCCTGGCGAAACGGCATTGGCTGGCCAAGTTTTGACCATGAATGGCCGAGGCTTGCGCAATGTGCGTTTGCAGATCGGTGGGAAAACAGTCTTGAGCGATGATACCGGTAGGTTCCTGCTACGCGATATCCCTGCCGGGGTGCAGATCCTGACCATTGATGGCCCCGCAGCAGACAAGGAAGCTACGCGTTATGGTTACTATCAGGTACGTGTAGACGTCTATCCGGGCAAGACCACGGTCCTAGACTACACCATATGGAGCAGCCGCCTCGATCCGGCAGGCACGATGACCATTCCTTCGCCGACAGACAAGGAAATAGTGCTGACTTCGCCTAGCATTCCTGGCCTGGAATTGCGTATCCCGGCCGGCAGCGTGATCCGCGATAGCAGTGGCAAAATTGTTACCGAGTTGAACATGACTGCCATTCCGGTGGACCGTCCGCCTTTCCCTCTACCTAATGCGGACGTGCCCGTCTATTTTACCGTGCAGCCGGGCGGCGCTTCGATCACCAGTATCAATACTCGCAGCCAGCAGGGTGCTCGCCTAATCTATCCAAATTTCAGCGGTGCCGCGCCTGGTAGCCGTGTCGATTTCTGGAACTACGATGCGCGAGGTAAGGGCTGGTATGTATACGGCCAGGGCACAGTTAGTCCGGATGGCAAGCAAGCCATTCCAGACGCCGATGTGAGGGTTTATGAATTCACCGGGGCCATGATTTCTTTGCCGAGCAACGCACCGTTGGAAGGGCCTCCGCCCGGTGGTTGTAAAGGAGGAGCTGGTTGCTATTTGGATGCAAATCAACCGCCCCAACCGTCTTGTTGTGCTGGGGATCCAGTCGATGGTGCGACGGGCCTCTTCTTGCATGAGGCGACCGATTTGAAGGTGGCTGATGTAATTCCGATATTGGTTTCGCGTAGCTATAGGCCACGTGATCCAGTCTCGCGTGCTTTCGGTATTGGTACCAATCTGGCTTATGACTATTTCCTAGTCGGTGATACCAGTCCATGGACTTACCAAGAGCTGATCTTGCCTGACGGTGGCCGTTTGCGCTACGAGCGAATTTCTGCCGGCACCAATTATGCCGACGCGGTCTATCAGCATACTTCATCGACCACGCGCTACTATGGATCAACTTTGCGATATAGAGGGGGCAGTTGTTATTGGGAGTTGAAATTGAAAGATGGAGAGACGGTATGCTTCGGGGAATCGATGCGTTCGGCTAGGGCGCGAGATGCAGCTGCATTATCGATCTCAGATAGAAATGGTAATACGCTGACTCTGACTCGAAATAACGGGAATTTGGTACGAATTATTTCACCTAACGGGAGACAAGTCGATTTTGAATACGATAGTTCAAACCGTATTATCGCGGCTATGGACAACGCAGGGCGGAAAGTAAGCTATGGTTATGACGCCGCCGGTCGCTTAATTAAAGTTACTGATCCGCTTGGGCAGACTGAGGTCTACACTTATGATTCCGCGCATAACATGGTAACAGTGCAGGACAAGCGGGGGAATTTAATGGTGGCAAATGTGTATGACGCAAATAACCGTGTCAGTAAACAGACCTATGCCGACGGTAGTACTAATCTGTTCAACTATACGTTGAATGCTGCAAATAAGGTGATACAAACAGATGTGACCAACGAACGTGGCATCGTCAAACGTATCGAGTTCAACCAGGCCGGATACCCAGTGCGTGTAACAAATGCCCTAGGTTTAGCAGAGCAGCAGATAGATATTTATGAACGAGATCCTCTGAAAAATTTGTTGTTGTCACATACTGATGCCCTAGGGCGCAAGACGGTGTATACATACGATGAGCGTGGTAACACACTTACCCGAAATATGTTTGCAGGCACGCCTGCAGCGGTGGTGACAGCTATGAGTTATAGCAGCGATTACAATCAACTGCTAAGTAGTATTGATGGCTTGGGTCGAAGAACAACTTTGCTCTACGATTCCACAGGAAATATGATTGAAATGCGTGATGGCAACGAAAACACTGTGAGAAAGAAATACAATAAAAATGGTCAGTTGTTGGAGTTAATTGACGGGGAAGGGAATTCGACACGGTTCTCATACGATAGAGGCGATGTGAGCCTAAAAACAGATCCGTTAGGCCGCACCACTGTTTTTGCGAATGATCAGCTGGGACGTGTACAAAGCGTTACCGATGCTGCGGGAAATCGTACTACATTTGATCTTGATTCTCTCGATCGAACGATAAGTGCAATGGATCCAAACGGTGGGTTAACTAAAGCGCATTTCGATGAAAATGGAAACCACGTAGCGTTGCTTGATGCAAAACTGAATTTAAATAAATATGGTTTTAATGTGGTTAATCTGATGAGTGAAAGAAATAATTCTTTAGGGGAGAAGGGCGTATTTCAATATGATGCTGGCCGTAACTTGATCGAGTACACTGATCCGAAAGGGCAAGTTACGAAATTTTCGTACGATGGCTTGAATAGGGTTAAGGAAGTAGTCTATTTTGATGGTAGTTCAATTTCATATAAATATGATTTGGCAAACAGGCCGACCACTATTATTGATTCCGTAGCGGGAACAATTATCCGAGAATATGATTATTTTGATAACATAACGAAGGAAACAACTAAAAATGGCAGCATCCAGATAAAATATAACCTCGTTGGTCAGCGAATTTCGGCTAAGGTCTTAGGGCAGCCTGTATTGAATTATTATTATGATAGTGGTGGGCGTTTGGTGAAGCTGGAGCAATTGCCTGGAGAATCGAACAACAATGCAACCCAGAACCTTACCTTTAGATATGATCGAAATAATCGACGCATTAGTCAAGCTTACCCAAATGGAATAACAAGAAGCAATGTTTTTGATGAGGCTGGACAGCTCACAGCGATTCTATATAAGAAGCCTGATGGAAGTCTTCTCGGTGATTATGTATTCAAATATGACCTTTCCGGTAATAGAGAAATTAGCGACGGAAGTTTTTCGCGTGCATTAATTTCAAATGAAATGAATGGAGTGGTTAATAAGGCTAATCAGCTCATAAGTTTTAATGGAAATGACCTTGTATACGATAAAAATGGGAATTTAATTAATGATGGGATGCGATATTATATTTGGAATGCTCGAAATCAACTTGTTGAGATTAGGAATGAGAAAAATGAAACCTTTGCGAAGTTTACCTATGATGGACTCGGCCGACGCCAAGGAAAAAAGATAGGGGTAACGGAGTCGAGCTATTTGTATGATGGAATGAATATTGTGCAGGAGTCTGATGGCAGCATTCCCGCGAACGTGCGAGCAAACTATATTGTTGGAAATGTTGATGAAATATTTTCTCAAAGTAGTGGAATGGGCTCCAGTGCGCGCGTGGTTAGCTATCTCACTGATGCCATTGGCTCAGTAGTTCGTTTAACAGATGGGCAAGGAGAAAAAATTGTAGATTATCAGTATAGTTCGTACGGCGAAACAGAGGCTGATGCAAAACATCGAAATCCATTTCAGTATGCTGGGCGTGAAAACGATGGGACTGGGCTTTATTATTATAGGGCGCGATACTATTCGCCAAGCATGGGGAGGTTTATTCAAAGCGATCCGATTGGGGTAAAAGATGGAGTTAATATGTATGCTTATGTTAATGGAAATCCAATTTCGAAGACCGACCCAACAGGAAAATTTGGGATAATTGGCGCTGCGGGGAATGCTGTCTTTGATATTGGTTTTCAGATGATGTTTCAGGGGCGCGCACTTTCTGAAATTAATTGGTGGTCAGTTGGAATATCTGCGACAGCTGGGTTTTTTGGTCCAGGATGGTATTCTGTTGCTAAAGCCGCCGTATCTTCATCATTTCTTGTGCAAAAGTTTGCTGGGCTAACATTGCAGGACCTTATCTTTGTTCAGGGAACGACAGCTTCTGTATCTGCATTGTTGAAAAAGAGAATGGAGTCAAGTTATGAGTATGGACTCTATGAATATGAAATTGGAAATAGATACCATTGCAAAGGGGCTGGAGATTGAAGAAATTTTTTAAGAGCCCTTGGTTCTGGATGACGTTCTCAACCATTGTGGGGGCTATTTCATTTGGGGTTTTAAGTGCTGGAGAGTTTTCTTTCAGGAAGATGCTAGCAGGAGCTTTTTTGGGATTAATGCTCGGCATTGTCAATTTTGTTGATTTCTATCTTGGAGAGCGAAAGTGGACGAGTTGTATTGTTAATGGGATTCTTGGTGGGTTGACTACTGTAAGTCTTTTTTACATACTTGGTGCTGAATATTCAAATTTTTTATATTATTTAATTGGTGGAATTATTGCTGGTGCCAGTGCAAGAATTTGGATTGACCGCATTACTTTTTAATATGAAATTTGTGCTATGAAAAATTCTCTCAATTAGGTGGGAAAACCCAGCTCATGTTGCGTTGTGAGATGGCCATGGCAGCGCCACTCCAGACGGCCTCACTCACGCGCTCCAGCCGCACCGGCGCCGCCGTATAGCGGTAGATGGCGCCCCGGTGCGGCGAAACAGCAAGCCCTGACTGCGGGCCCTGGCGCGCAGCAACAGACTAGCCGGATCGTGCGCCCAGTCGGGTGTGGCCAGCAACGCAGGCTGGGGCGCTGCGGCGGTGCACAGCCCGGCCGTCAGCAAGTCCGTGATGCGAGGGAGACCCAAGGTGTCGTTGCCCAGAACAATGGCGGTGGCGATAGCGCTTCCCTTTTTTCGGACATCGGTTCTGCAGCTGTCAGTGCCATATCCGCTTCCAAAGCTCCTCAGATTTTGCGGGCGGTTCCGACAGCAGTCCGCCAATGCGGCTCCGCATGCCCGTTAGCGCAGATGGCACGCCGGGAATCCCCGGGACAGGCCGCACCAAGCCTCCCGGTCCCATAGGCGCGCCCGGTAGCCCCGGAATGACAGGTATGCCAGGCATCCCTGGTGGGAGAGCAGCTCGAACCCTGTCGATCGACACCTTGCACGCTCTTTCCATGGCACCCGTGAAAATATCGGTCAGCGAAGGAAACGTCGGCACCACGGTGACCGCGGTGATGCTTTTAATGCATTTCTCCAGCACATCAGACGATTCGCTGGCTCTTTTCTCCATTTCTTCAGCTGCAGTTTTGTCGCGCATATAGCCTGCCTTGCTACCCAGTTCGGCGGCTTTCAGGGCGCGGCAGGGGGCAGCGCCGGCCGATGTGCATACAACGAAAGTTGCAGCGAGAAGGAGAAGGTATGTGGCGCGCATGATCTTTACTCCTTGATTGAATTCAGGTGTAGGTCGGCGTGTCGGACTTTGCTGGCCGATCGATGGTGTGGGCCATGTGATTGGAATGCGCCGGCTGCCGTGGCGCGATTAGATCGTTATTGTTTGGCTGAAGGTCGCTTGCGGCTGCGAAACCCAATCGCTGGTGCAATGCCTCGCCAGGCTGGACATGGACCTGGACGCGGATCGATTCGCGTCCGATGTCAAAATTAATGGTGGCCGCCTGCCTGTTGTCACCAGGCGCCGGCACCGAATTGTCAGTGCGGAGCTGGCCAATTCGTTCCCAAGTGAAGCCATCAGACGCAGGGATGGCCGCCATCAACGGAATCGGCGCATTTTCATTGCGCCCAACGCCGCCCGATGCGCTAGGTAGCAAGGCCACTACATGGCGCACTTTGCCGTCGACTTGAGCGATGCCTTGCAGGTAGTTGTCGGAAGCGCGGATCAGCTTTAACGCGGTGCTTTTCGAATTCCCGTCCAGTGTTCCGCCTTCCAAGGCCAGAACCGGTTGCTGACAGTCTTTTAAGCTTGGCATCCGGTCGCAAATAGCGCCGTAACTGGTGTCGTTAGAGACAACGTGGCGAGCACCGTGCTTGTCGAGCCACGCCACGTCCCTGGAATCAGGACGTGGACCGAGTTCCGCTAGCCGTCCTTGCAGCGCAGGGACTTGTTCAATGCAGGTACTGATGAACAGTACCTGGCGCTGCCACCACGCCGCTTCCCTTACCGCGACGCGGTCAGCCTGCGGGGTGGGAGATGCTTCTGCAACTGAAACTGCTTCGGACTGCCGCGTGACGGGGCGCGACGTCGAAATTTCCCATGCGTTGCGGTGCGAGATTACAGTACCCATGCCGATCACGTTGCCGACGCTATCGCGGGTTGGAGCCTCGACCTGCATTGGCTTGCGCCCCAGGTTCTGCAAAACGATGTCGTCACCTTTTTGTGCGCCTGACTTTACCAGTGCTCGTTTGAGGTCTAGCCCCCAAAAAGTTCTGGATGTGCCATCCGGGTTTTGAATCTGGACGAAATAGCTTGGCTTGCCATCCCTGGCGTTTTTCAGGAGAGCCGCGCCATGTTCTAGCAACCGTCCGCACAGCAGGTTGGACATGGTGTCAACTGAGGAAGAAACAGGTTGGGCGGCATCGGACTTGGCATGGTTCGCGGCGCGGGAATGCGGTCTGCGCTGCAGTATTTGTGCTTCCCATGCATTGGGCTGAGCGGAGACTGTGCGCTCGTGCCCGGCATCCTTCTCGCCTTCTGCACCTGGATTGTGTTCCGTGACGTCATTCGTTCCCAGCCATTTCAGGGAAACCTTGTCTCCGATCTGCGCCTCAGCTGCTTGCAGCGCGCCGGCCAACTGCTTGCCCCACTGCGTATGCATCTGACCATCGTGGTCTATGAGATTCACGAAATAGCTGATGCCATTTCGCATGTTATTCAGATAGGGGGCAATGCCATGGCGCAGCAGCATTCCGGTCAAATGCTCCGCTTGGGGGGCTTGTTCGCTTTCCTGGTCAGTCAATGCTGCAGCATGGGAGTCTGGCTGGCGTTGCAGAATTTGCGCCTCCCATTGGTTACGGTGCCCGGAAATCGTGTGCTGCTCAAGGAAGTTCCCATGTTCATCCCACCTGGGCACCTTCTTGGTGATATCCACGGTCTCGAGGCGTTTAAGGGCGATTTCATCCCCAATGCGAGCATCGGATACTTTTAGGGCAGTGGCCAGTCCTTGGCCCCAGTGGGTCCGAACGTGGCCGTCACTGTTCTTCAACTCTACGAAGTAACTGACGTCGTTGCGCAGGGTGTTCTGATAAGGCGCTTTACCATGGCTCACCAATGTGCCGGTCAGGCGGTCTACGGGAGTGGTTTCGCTAGGAGCGTAGTCTTCTGGTCGTTCCATTTGCGCCGCTATGCCGATCGAATCGGTGTTGGGAGGATCGGGGACTGTGGCAGCACGTGGCGCTTGCGCTGTTGTATCGACTGGTTCATCCGGACGCTGCACAGACGTACCCATCGATCCCTCTGGTGCCGGCCTGACGGTTCGCTGGTCGTCTGGTGGTGTTAAATGCGCCTGCGGCGTGTCTATCGAGGCGGCATTGGGGCTGGGCATCGTAGTCGTCACCCTGGACCCAAGCGCCGCCAGATCAACAGGTGCTGCTGGGTGCTCAGGCGAGGCCTTGGCGAATTCTTTCTGCGCCTGTTTTTTGCCTGCTTCCCGGCGCAATAGGTCCTGTTCTGGATTTTTCAGGCGGACGTCCAGCTGGTATTTGACGAGAACATCGATGGCGGCCCGTTTAAATGCTTCGCTTCCTGTCAGTTCGAACGCACCTCCATATTTTTCTTTGGCGAGCAGGAGTGCGCTTAAAATTGCCCGTTCTTCTTTTTCCGCACCTTTCACCATTAGTAGCTGGTCGCCATGATCGATAAAGGCATCCTTGCCTTGAACCTGATACAGTACGCTACCATCGATGCGGATCTTATAGCTCATGTCCTCCAACAGTTTTTTGACCACCGGAGCATGGTCTGCCTGGACTCCTGAAACCGGTATGATGCCGTTGTGCGTAGACTGAGCAGCGCTCTTCTCGTCGGATGCTGTGCCTTTGGATGCCTGTAGAGTTGTTGCTTGATGCAATGGCGCGTCAGGTGGCTCCGCCTTTGCGTGGTCTTGCTCCGTTCGTGGCACGGGTGATTGCCCAGGTGCCGGCGGCGGCGATGCCGGTTCCCCGATTATGTCAGCCTGCTGCAAATCGCCGGCGATCACTGCCTGCACGGCACGAATTTGATGGCTTCCCAGTGCGGGCAATTGCTCCTGGATGGCGGCATCCAGCTCCTCCATGCGTTTGCTGTTCGTGATGATTCGCTGTAACGCTGGCTGCGCGCGATCCAGGTTGCTCTGGATTTTCCAGGCTGGTTGAGTATGGTTGACACGGATGAACTCCGCGACCGCGTGGGATTCGCTGAGAAGCCGGTTTGTCTCCACGTCGGCTCGAATAGTCGGCGCCATGCGGTTGAAATTGGACCGGTAAACGCGGTTCCGTTCCGATGTGCCGTTGATTAGATTGATTGCTGATTGTATTGGAACGAGATATTCGAGCCGATCACCAACCGCGCGCAGCATGCTTTGCAGATCGGCGGCGTCAAGCTTCGCCCACTGTGCAGCCTGGCCAGAGGGGACCACGCTACGAACTGCATGGGGTTTGGCGCTGCCAAGGACTTCCAGCCCCTGTTTCATGCGGGCCGCGATCGCGATGTCGTCATAGAGGCGATGGCGGTCGGCGATGCGCTCGTATAGGTCTTTCATGCCCAGTTGATCGCCCTTGGTGGGCGAGGTGGAGGTAATGTGCTGCCTGAAGCGCTCTCGCAACGCTTGCAGTTCTGTCGTTTCCGCTGCGGCCGAAGTGGTAGTTGGCGTTTGGGGCTTTTCGATACTGCTCTGCTCGGCCCGCAATGCCTGTGCGACTTGCATGCGCTGATCTGTATCAGGCCGGTTCAGCGTAACCGCAATCGTTGCCTGTGCCGCCGCCAGCCGGTTGGGCAGGATGTGCGCTAGACGCAGTTTGATCGCGCCGTCGAGCTCCTTCATGAGGCCTGAATCCGCCAGCAATGCACGTACCGAAGCCGGTTCACGTCGCAGATTCGCATCGATTTTCCAGGGAACCAGGTTGGCATTTTCGCTGACTACGCGGGCGATCTGGTGCACCTGTTCTTCGTACGTCATCTCCCAGGCGGTGCGGATCCGCAGGCCGGATGTTGCCCTAAGCTTGTCACTCCCCGCTGACGAGGGGGCGAGCATGGATGCGGCTTGTGCCTGGAACGCTTTCACACTGTCTTGGCTGATACCGTTGAGCATGCGTTCAACATGCTGCTGTACGTCTTGGTGCTGGCCGGGCGCGCGGAAATAGTCCGCCACATGCTCCGGCCAGTTGGCGGCACGATCCAGCAGCATGTCTGGTTTCAGGGCTAGGTGGGTTGCGATGACGTGTACCACCTGCTGAGCATGGGCTACCGGTTGCACCGCCATTGCATGCTGTGGTGAAAATACATTGAACTGTTCTGCATAGGTGCTCGAGGTAAGCATATTCCGTGCGATCACATCCAGCGCGGTTTGGAGGGATGCATTCGACAATTGGGCGATGGCATCCGCATCAGCTTCCGCCCAGAGCCTCACACCTGTTGCTCGCGCTGGCAATTGCGGTTCTGTTTGTGCACGTGCGGCGATAGCGTCCGATTCTTCAATCGAGCGCGTTTCCAGCTCAAGCAATATGCGCTCGTCCGATGTGGTAGGTTGTCCTGTGACGGTGTCCATAGCTTTGCCTTTCCTTATCAATGCGTGGGAAGTGCAACGGACTCATGCGTTGTCATGCTGCTGCCGGGGATTTCGCGTATAGTTCTGTTACCGTTGCCTGTTTTGCATAAAGTAGGTTATGCAGAATTGGCGTGTATGCCACCGATGGACGCTGTTCGATTGATCCTTATCAAGCGCCAAACCGGTTCTTTAATGCAATACTGAAACTATCTATGACAGATAAGCGAAGGGCGTTATGCGGCGCCGATCTGGAGCGCTGGAGGCTCACCAATGGATTGACCAAGGCCAGCGCGGCCGATGCATTTGGTCTTCAGGTGGCGAAGTGGGACAAGCTCACCGATCCGAAGGCTGCACATTTACAGCTTGCCGATCCCGCGCTCGCATTGCTATTGCAACTTTATATCAGCAAGCCAGAGTCTTCGCCGGTAGCGGAGGCGGTCGACATGAACGAGTTTTATGCGTTTCTTGGATTTGACGACAAGCCCCGCGACCGCGAACTGTTTGCCTCAATGATCGGTCGCTCCGCGCCGTCCGCGTATCGACTGCTGCTTCATGGCGGCAAACCCGGGAGACAGTTGACGCGGCTGGTGGTGGCGCTGCAGCGCCTTGGGATGACCTCCAAGGCGACGCGAGCATTGATGGCCAAGGTAACCAGGGAAGTTGGGGAAATGCAAGGCTGCCCCGATGTGCTGGAAAACGGATGGAAGAGTGGCAATGACGAAGAATGAAAACGACAAACCCGGCGCACTCATAGAATTGTCGACGGTGTATTTCTACACCGGCAGCCTACCCGATAGATTGTCGCTCAGGGACTGCGGCTTGGCGCTGCCTCGAAAGATGCCTGGGCTGATTTGCGGGCTATACGGACGGCAAAGCAAGCAGGAAGGGTTCATGGTCGCCCATGCCTATGCGCAGGAAAACAAGCTCGAATTTACTGTGATTGACTTCACGGTCAGACTTGATTTCGCCATCAATCCTGGAAAAATGAAGCCGGAGGATTTGCCCCTCCATGATTTTCTGTCGCTGAACCAGGTACGCCGTCAGACATGGGAGTCTATCGCGTTTGCACTGGAAGATGGCGGCACATCGCGCGCCTCCGCCAGCATTGAGGAGGATGGCAAGAAGTTGTTGCTGACTCGTCCCGACTTGATCGCGCAACTTTGTGAGCTGCCAGACTATCAGCATTTCCGCGTACTGGCCTTTGACGCCAAGCCCGTCATCAGCGCGCAGGCGCTGCAAGTTGGCGCGGTGCCAGTGCGGCATTGGGCGGCGATAGAGTCGGCTGTGTGCCGTCTCAATCCCACTACGCAGGTGGCGCTGGAATATCCTGGCGATCGTCCACGCCGGGCCGTGGTTGAAGCCAATGCGCCGGTATCGCGGCCACTGGGGGCAAGTCGGCCGCGCGGTTAAACAGTTATCGCGATGCGCCCGTCAAATGTTCGATCAGCTCTCTTGCTGCTTGGGGTGAGGGCGGAACAGGGCGGTCGTCCCAATAGAACTTTGGACCGGTGCGGCCCAACAAATCGAATCGTTTTCCGAACCTGGCCGTGCTGTTAATTTGCAGCATGTGCACGGTGGTTTTTCCGTCCATAGACGGCTCCATATGTAAAATGAAAGCAGTCGAATATAGAGGTTGATTGCTGCCGAGTTGAAGGTTGGCCGGCCAAAAATAGTCTACGTCGGGCAGGATCAGTAGGTCAAATTGCCGCTTAGCTGGTGGGAGATGTAGCCAGCGCTGCAGGCCGTCGAGTAATCTGCCGCGCTGTGCGGCATCCAGAGCGATTTGTTCGTCCGGTGGGAATAGCGGTGCGCCAAATTCAATAAGCAGGCGGTAGCGCCTGCGCAGTGCCGGATTCGTCAAGTTGGTGAGGCGTGCCAGCAGTCGTGTACGTGCGTCTGCGGGGACGTAAGGTACCTGGAAGGTATCTCCGCCTTGCGGCATGGCGGCGTGTGTGGATTCCTGCTGGGCGAGGCAGCCAGGGGCGCTGCTCGACAGCAGCAATGCCAGGACCGCAGTGACGATGGGGAGCATGGATGAGCTTCTGTCTAAAGATGGTTGTGCCCCAGCTCGGGCTTAGTCAGCATCATCGTCATCGGTCGCCCTAACTGCGGTATGCATATGGCCCGCAAGGCCATCCAGGCGCGCCACCTCCAGCGCTTTGCGCGCCGCCTGGAACAGGACGATGCCCCGTTCAATCGGGGTGACCGTAAAACGTTCGATCTCATTCAAATGCGATGCGGCTGATTTGACTGCGGTAAGAATGGGGTCAACCAGCTCGGGGTAGATGGGCGCTTCGCAACGGCGCAGCATCGCAAGGATGTTGTCCGCGATGCGCTGCTCCGCCCCTAGGATGCGCACCGCGTCGTGTGGCATGGCTGCCATAGTCGGGCGGGCGATTTGTAGGAAACGGTTGATATGCAGCGGCAGCGCAGTGCTTTTCTTGTCCACATCGGGGATATAGAAGGAAGCGCAGGGCACGACCTTGTCCTTGAAGATGACATAGCCTTCGCCGGGATTGAGGCGCTTCAGGTCAGCTAGCGTGATGCGGTTTTGTTTTTCGACTTCTAGCTGGCCTTGCGGTCTGAACGAAGTGGAAAAACTGCCGTTGACAGTATCGTGCCGGGTGTGGGTGCTGATATAGGCTTCGCCGGCGGCCTTGCGGAACAGTTCAAAGGTGTCTTCCGGATCCTCCAGGGCCAGCGTCCACTTGACCTTGGTACACGACACGACAGAGGATGTTTCCGCACCTGCCTCGCTGCGCTTCATACCCTGCAGGTCCTGGACGCTGGCAACCATGGTGTAGTTCAGCTCGCGCGCCTGGGCGAACATGGTCGCCATCCCTTCGGCAAAATAGTTCGCCAATTCATCGTTGATGATGATGGTTGGATTCGGGGCATTGGTGGAGTTGGTGTCGAGTACCTCGGCCTTGGTGCCTTCAAGCTGGTGACCAAGGTTGTGCGCCATGGTCAGGCGTACCTGCGACGCATACAATTTCCCCAGCGCTCCCGTCTCGGAGGCCGATTTTTCCAACGGCGGTATCATGACCACAAGGATGCGGTTGTTTTGTAAGACATCGGAGATATCAATGTCCGGATACTTATCCTGGAAAATGTAGCCATAGGTATCAGTCAGCAGGGACAGAATGCGGGAGAATTCGCCGGTCATGTATCCGTGCTGGTTATATACCTCCTTGTCCCATTCATCCGGGGTGTCGGCCTGTTCGGGGCGGAAGCCCGGCAAGCCTGTTTCGAAATAGGCCTTAATGGGCAGATAGGCCAGTTCCGGTAGTTTTCCTTCCCGCCCTTCAAGGTACAGTGATACCAAATTTGGCAGGGCCAAGTAATGCCGGATGATCGTCACCGAGATATCCAGTTCACCGCGGGCGCGCTTGTAGCACAATGCACGGAACAGCGCATCGATCATGTTGATGGCCTTTTGTTGCCATTTCACATTTTCGCCTGACGCTTTCGGGATGATGGACGCGGTCAGTTGCAACAGGAAGTCTGCTGCGCCTTCTGCAAACGGGTTCATCGAATTGGACTGGGCCAGGCTGTACTTCCCGGATTGCTCAGCCCTTTCACGCGCGAGCATAGCCTTGAAAGGGTCTTCGCCGCCGGTCAGGAAATTCAGAACCAGGAAGTCGTCTTCCCTGCCTAGCCGGCGGGCCAGTGACCATATGCTGAACGGTACGGTAGCGCTGGCCTTGCCATCCCCATAGACCACGCCGGAACCCCAGCTGATGCCATTGTAGGATATACCCATCAATGTATCGGTTTTGCCGCCGCCGGTCGTTCCCGCCAGGAATATATGGGCCCGGCAGTCTGAACTGGTCAGCCACAACTCGCGCCCCTGCTCGTATGGCTGCTTGGAGCGCAGGTATCCTGCGTAAAAGATACCCGCCGCCATGGCCAGGGTGCGTACCGTGCGTGTGGACGGGAACAGACCGAACAGCCAACTGGTGGTTTGTACGGACTCGGTATAGTCGGTTGGGTCTATACCGCCAAGATCCTTGGGCATGCGAAACGGCATAGCGAACGGCCGCTGCTTGAACTCGATCACCAGCCAGGACGTCAACGGCAACCAGACCGGCCATAACGCGGGGCAGATGATTTCCAGCGCCGCCATAGCCAGCATGGTGGCGCTGAATACTCCTGGCCGGTACAGCGCGGCGGTAAACCGGACGCCGGCTGTGCGTGTGTCGCGGATCAGGCGTGACTGATCGATTTCATGTTCAGGGTTGTGGGCCATGGCGATGCGCTCCCGCGGACATCAGCGGGCCGGCGCGGTGTCGTGCAAGCTCACCCATTGCCGGATCGCAGCGGCGGTGTTAGGCAAGGTTTCAGGAATCAGGTTCCCGCGCGCCGTGATGATAGTTGGGGTGTATTCCAGATGCATGGCATTGAACACCTGGTTGTTGCCGTCCACCGCAGCCGCGCCCTGGGCGCAATCCAGCGCATCGATGTCGCGACCCGATGCCAGAGTTTTCCAGTAGGCCATACGCTTTCCTGCATCCGCGCAGAACAGCCGCTTCAGACGACTGCGCGACACATCGCCCCCGATAACGGAAACAGGAAAAATATGGATGGTGTAGTCTTTCGCCAGCGCGGCATATTCGCGCTCGAGACGCCGGCACGCACCGCAGGTGGGGTCGGCAAAGATATATAGCGCCCCCTTGGAACCGGAGGAGAGTTTGATGGAGAAGTTTCCTGTCCTGGCACCGTCCGCCATGGCCTGGGCCAGCTCCGCAGGGTTGGGGTGTGACAGTGCGCCATTTGCGCTTTCCGCTATGTCATGTGACGTTGGAGCCTGCACGGCTGGATGCTGCTGTGTCTCTGCCTGCGCGCGTGACACCGCGAGGTTCAGTATCGCCATGAGCATGAGCAGCAGCACGGGCAGTCCCAACCACAGTACTGTGCTGCGGCAAACATACTGCAGCCGCCGGGCGCGCGCATACCGCCGCATGGCTGTACAGATACCGGCCAGCGCCGACGTCGCCAGTGCCTCGTTCGGGAATGTTTCAACCTTGCTTTCGACTAAAAGATTTTGCGTGCAGACGCTGATGGAAGCGCCTTCCCGGCTGAACGTCGCACCTTTCAATACGTCGATCAGCGACACGTTGCTGGTCAGGCCCGTCACGGCGAACTGAATTAACAGGGAATCGCCAAATAATTCGATGCGGTCTTTGGTTTCCATTTTTCCCTCCAGGAGTTACAGCGGTCTGACGATGCCAAGCTTGATCAGGTAGGACTCTATGCCGTTGACGGCATCTTCCAGACTGGGGGTTTGCAGGCGATAGCCGTTGTCAAAGGCAAACCTCTCCCACATGCATTGCGTGAACACGGCGCTGGATTCCATGAATGGGGCTTTGCGTCCAGTCGTGTTCAGCGCATACCACAGGGGGCGGTCCATACCCTTCAGCCAGCGGAAATGGGCGCTCGGCAGCTTTCCCGTTGCCAGCGCCTCCTTGTGCATGGCATGCAGTAGCGTACGTGGATACGGGTGCCGCGCGATCCAGTCGGCAGCAGCAGGTTGGGCAGCGTATTTCGCGAATGCCTCGTCGCAGACGGACAGATCCGGATAGCCAGGCTTGCCGTTCCACTGCCCATGGTGGCAGGAGCGGTTGAGTGCATCGAGCAATGTCTGCGCTCGAGAGATGTCCTGACCGTTCGAGAGCAGGCGGGCTCCGAACACTGCGAACAGCGCACGTTCCACCGGCGACAGCTGCTCCGGGGAGGTAATGGGGGAACCCAGATCCTGAATAAGTAGCGTTTTACATGCTTCGCGCTGCAATTGCTGGTTGACCACCAGGCCATGACGCTCCACCCATTCTTCCGGGTTGAGTGCGCGCTGGTGCTCTTCCGGATCGTCATTGAGCAGGTCGCCATAGTAAAGGACTGGTGTGACGGCGGGCGAATGACTGGACATGATGCGTGGTAGCGTGGCGGCGGTGATCTGGCGCCGGGTCCGGTTTGCGGGATGGCGTTGCGCGATCCAGAGTCCATAGATTGTGACGATAACGGGCAGGGCAATGAAATAGCGGCCCACTTCATTGAGCAGGGCCAGTGTTTGGTGGAACGTCAGCCGTTCAGGAGTATGTGCCGCAGCGAGTATGGAATGTTTGGTGGCCTGGAGCATGTGACCTGAGAAGACATGTTCCAGCCATCGTAACTGGCTCCAGGCCCAGCACATGGCCCAGTAACTGATTTCCGCATAGTAGAAGTGCCAAGCCACCATCAGGCCCAGCAGGCATAAGATGACCATGCCGAGGTGCACCAGATCCATGTCGTCAGCGGGGGCGGCTTTGCTCATGCTGCTTCCTTAAAAGCGCCTGGAGTTCTGGTAGACGCGGGCGATGTAGCCGGTCTTCAGGGCGGGGGTACGGGAATGGTAATGGCCGATCCCGTCCCAAAAGCTGCCACCGGCCGCGTTGATTTCGTAGCGCAGGATGTAAGCGGCGGCGCGCGCTGACCAACACAGGTCGTGGATCAGCATGTCTACCGTGACTCCATACTGGGTATTCAGACGGCTGGCCCAATTGGAATTGATCTGGAACGGCCCATGGTCAGCGGTGCCGTTACGGTTATGGCTGACAGTGCCGGGCTTTCCGCCCTCGGTGAGCCACACGGCCAGCAGTACGCGCGGCGGCAACGTGTAGTCGGCGGCGGCCTGCATTACACAGGCCGGCACTGATGACGGGGGCAGTGCTGACGTCATGGTTGACGACTCCAATTGAACGTGATCATATTCTGCATTCTAGATACGATGCGAAGATTCGCCGGGAAGTCTGTACAAAGTTTGACCTGCGTCGTGTCTTGGTACGAATGGCTTGCGGCGCGCTTTGGTAGCGGGCGGTGACTGGTTAGGACAACCGGCGTGTGTATGATCGTCACCGAACGCCATGGCACCCTGCAGTCCCATGCACTGGTTTAGTACTAGTGCACGGGACCGGCCAATCAGCTCAAATGTTTCCGCCTGGGTTTTGCCTTCCAGCCAGTCGGCGGCCTTGTGCAGGCCGATATGGCGGAGTCCCTTCTGTAGGATCAACGCCATGCGCTGGAAACCGCTGATTTCCGCGCCGGTTGCCGCCAGGTCGGCCATGGCTTCTTCCGTTGCGTCGGCCAGGGGAATGTTGTAGGCGGTCGCCAGCTGCGCCGCGCGGCTGGCCAGAGTAGGATTGGCGCGACGAAGGCGGGCCATTTCTGCCTCGACGCGGTCATCGCCAAGGATAGTGCGCAGGCCATAGTGGCCGATCATTTCATGGGCAATCACGAATTCAATGTCGGCTTCGTCGTGCAAATTGTCTGCCACCAGATAGATCGTGCCGCTATGATATGCCGCGCGGACAGTGCTGTCCGCAGCGAAAGGCAAATCCGACACCGACTGGACACAGACGGCAGCCGGCGCAGGCATCCATGCTGCGCAGGCCAATGCCGCGTATCGCGTGATATCAGCCTGCGCCATGGGCGGCCTAGCCTCGGACGTAGCAGGGGCCGGCGGCAGGCGTGAAAAGACCGGGTTATCGTCTGGTGGCGTGTTTTTCAAGACCAGGTCGGCTAATGGCTTTGCTTCAAGCAGGCGTTGCAGCACGGGCGTCTCGTTGGCCCCGGTAGGAATGAAATAGTGCGACTGCCAGCGGATGCGCTCGTGCAGGATGCCCAGGCTTTCCAGCCAGCGCACATCGTTACCGGTATAAACATGCACACGCAATTCGATGCGCTGTTCGCCGGCATTGCGGGTGGCTTGCAGTTCCCAGCGGTTTGACAGGATGCCCTTGGCTCCGGCTTTAATTTGTTCGGCGACTCGCTCGGCAGGCATTTTTGCCACTTCGGTGCCGACGCACAGATTGCGCAGAGTTTGTTTCAGCAGGCCCGGGGCGATAACACGGCCAAGCAAACGCTCACCTTCATCCGTTTGCGTACGGACAACTTTGGGTGTATCAGGAATCCGGTCCCATACGGGGAGCAGAGCGCCGGTGATGAGGTGCAAGGGCTGTACCTGGGTGGGTGGTGTTGAAGAAATCTCGGCAGCCCACGCCCGCTTCGCTTCCTCCGCTTCCAGCTGGGTATAGGCGTGCACTGTGCGCTCCACTTCCTCGTAGGCGATGTTTTCCTTGATGCGGGCAATGACCCTGTCGATGGCGCCACGCCGTTCTGCCGGGATGCCGCGCATCAAGCGCATATATTCCATGCCCTCCATGCCGCGCAAGCGCAAGGCATTGGTGGCCGCAATGCTGCTTTCCTGGAACGTCTTGCCATTGCGTTCCCACTCCACGGCAAAGGGTGGGCCGGCATACACTGGACACTTTTCCATGCGCTGGATGGTGATGCGGCCGCGTGCGGCTGCATCGATCTGATCGACATTGTCGACATAACGGACCGGGCCGCTTGGATGGTATTGCTTGCCGCGCGTGTACGTCATACCCTTGTCATTGATGCCTTGTCCGGTCTTAAGCAGAGCGAACACTTTGCCATTGCGCTCATTGCGGAAGTAGCCCATGAATGTCTCGGAGATAGTCTCATCGCTGTCAAATGGGGGCAGGTTGGAAAATTCCGTAAAGCGTGTCGGGCGGTGCAGGGCTAATTCAACGTAACGGGTTTCCGCGCCCGTACGGCTGTCCGTGTGGACAGGATCATCGCGGACCTTCTTGACGGTATCCGCTCTCACCGTTTCCATTCCACGGTCGTAGGTGCCGTCCTGGCGCGCCCGGTCGATGACCTCATCCAGTGTGTTCGTAAATTCCTTGAAGACGCGGTTCTGGTCGAACGTCTTGAGTGACAAGAGGCGATTGAGAAACTGTGGCATGGATGGCAGTTTGGATTCGTTCAGGGCGCCGGTACGGCTATCGATCAAGCCGTTCAGCCCTAGCGATTGCACTGTTTCATCAAAGGGCAGGAGGGAATGATGGTGGTACATGTCGGAAAACAGGATTCGCAGCGCGCGGCACGCATAGTCCGACTCCAGGTTGTCGTCAGCGCTGAACAGTCCGAGGGAACCGGTTTGCCGTTGCCCTTTGGTGAGTGCACCCAACTGGTCGAGGCGGCGCGCAATGGATGAAATGAAGCGTCGTTGCGCTTCCAGGTTGGTGGTCGGCAGCACATAGTGCGGCTGATGGATTTCATTGGCGCGGTGCGTGCGACCCATGCCCTGGACCGCCTTGTTGGCGCGCCAGCCGGGTTGTACCAGGTAGTGCATGCGCTTGCGCTGGTTGGGTGCATCCTGGGCCGCATGGAAGGAATAGCCGGTTCCACCCGCATCCGAGAACACAAGAATGCGTTTTCGATCGGCCATGAAGGCGTCAGCGTCCGCCGCAGCGGCCGATGGCGGGCGCTTTTGCTCCACGGTTTTCAGGTGGCCTTCGCCATCGCGCTGGACGATGAAACGGCGGTGGCGGCCGGTCACTTCCGCGACCGAATCGGGGCCGAACACATTGAGCACCATGTCGATGGGATTGTCGGGAATACGGATGGTGTTGAGCGTTTGCAGCAGCGCGTCCCGCTGCTTCTCGGCGGCGCGCGAAATGACCGGGTTACCATTGCTGTCATTGGCTGGTCGGCTGCGCGGGATGCCGGCATCGTCCGTGTATTGTTCATATTGACGAACCGGGAAGCCGGAATGGACATAATCCACCAAGCACTGGCGCGGGGTAAAGTCCAGCTCTTCGATATCCGTTTCGTTAGCGGCCATATCGGCCAACTGGCGTTCCTGCGCCGCTTCATTGGTGTTGACTAGTTGCATGACGACCGCATGGCCGGCATCGAGCGCTGCGCGGGCATGTTCGATCACGGTCGGCATCTGCATGGCGGTAATGATCTGGTTGAAAAACCGCTGGTGCGCGCCCCAGAAGCGGGACAGGGCGGCGCTCTTTGCATTGCCATTCTTGGCCTGGCCGGTGCTTTCCAGGGCGGCATTCACGTTTTGAAGCACTGTCTGCCAAGCACCGGCCAGTTCGTTATAGATGTCGACTTGCAAAGGAAGCAAAGCATGTTCTAGGCGCTCGTATGTCACGCCATCGAAGCTCAGCGACCGGGCAATGTAGACGCCCATGGCCTTCATATCGCGGCTAACCAGCTCCATTGCGGCAACGCCGCCCGCATCGACCGCTTTCACGAAACTGGATGCGTTGGAAAAAGGCGTGGTATCGCCCCAAAGACCCAGCCGGGGCGCGTAGGCCAGATTGGCCACTTCCGTCGCCCCGGTCGCCGACGAGTATACGATGCGGGCCTGGGGCAGGGCACGTTGCAGTTCGAGTCCCGCCAGTGCTCTGGCGGCGGGCGGCGTAGCGCCGCGTGCTCCTTTCTTTTCTATCGCGTTTGCCATGTTGTGGCTTTCGTCGAACGCGATCACACCGTCGAAATCTGGTCCCAGCCACTGCACTAGTTGCTGCAGGCGGGTTTGTAAGGCTTCCTGTTTGGCTTCCTTGCGCTTCTGGCTCGAAGCCAACAGCGTGTAGGTGGTGAACAGCACGCCGCCTGGCGCAACGATGGAGGCCGCCGGCCGGCATTTGGCTTGCGCGAACAAAGTGCCGCTGTCGCCGCCCACCGCCTGGAAGTCGCGCATGGCATCGCGCAGCAGGCCGCGTTTCTCTGAAACCCATACAGCCTTGCTGCGCCCGGACCTGATGTTATCGAGGATGATGCCGGCGATCTCCCGTCCTTTGCCGACACCAGTGCCATCGCCGATGAAAAAGCCCTGACGTTCCCCGTTCGGCAGTTGCCGGGCGTGAGCCTGGCCGGCGTAAACGATGGCTTCCAGCTGTGCCAGCGACAGGCGGGCCTCATCAACTACCGTGGCGGGCAGGTTGGGCGTGTAGGTTGGGGCGGGCGGCAAGACTGCCGCCATGGCGGCCGATTGCACCAGCTTGCCGGGATGCGCCTGCGCGCCGGGGATCGCCATGCGCTGCGGTAGGTATTGTTCATAGACCGCATCCGATAGCGCGGCGGTTGACAGGCTGGCGGTTGGCTGCAAAGCAGTGACGGATATGTCGGCTATGGCCGGCGGCGCACGATTAGGCTGTTGACCAGGGCGTCCAGCACGATGGCTGCCGCTTCCTCCGCTGTCTTCGCCGCCATCAGCATTTCTGGGCTGAGATAGCATTCCTCGCCGGACAGCCTTTCGGGGTTGTTCAGGAATGCTGCCACTGCTTTGTGCTCCGCCCGTGACAGCAGGTCGATCCAGTCGATGACTTGCTCCTGGTCCGGGCAAGCCGGACTGGCTGGTTTGATCAGCAGGCCACTCTCCAGGCCTAGCCTCAACAGCGATACCAGTGGTGCTTCGCTCCCGTAGCTCGCGTCCGGCGGAAGGATCGCCTGTGCCGCTTGGTTCAGGGGATCGGGGTTGTGCGGTGGCTGATGTGAGGATGGGGCGGTCATGGCGTATTTTCTCCAGTTGCGAGACGATCGGCACCAACGCAGTGGCGTCCATATTCAAGGTCCGTCCGGAATGAGGGCCGGTTTTGTCTAGAACGATCAGGCGTACCGCGGCCGAGACGCCATATTTGGCGTAGAACTTGCCCGGCACCTTGATATTGGCCCGCAGTGAGCTTTCCTCGAGAATCTCGTGCCACAACAGGCGATGCATGGGCCGGTGAGGTGCAAAACTTTCGCTGACGACGGCAACCAGCCGACCGCTGGGCGCAAGGCGTGCCAGCGCCTGGCGCATGTGTGCCTGGATCACCTTGTTGCTGCGCTCGCCTTGCAGGCGGCCGCCCGTCCGGCTAAAAGGGGGATTCATGACGATCACGGTGGGCTGTATGTCTGGCGGAAGAATATTGTGCAACTGTTCTCCGTCTTCCCGGAACTGCCGCCACTGTGGCCAATGATGGCTCAGCACGTCGGCCCGGCCGGCGGCCAGTTCGTTGATGATGACGGTCGCGCCGGCCATTTCGCCGTGGATGGCGAGGGCGCCGGTGCCGGCAGAGGGTTCCAGCATGATGTCGTCCTTGCGCAAGTTGGCAGCCCAGGCCGCGATGAAGCCCAGTGTCGGCACCGTGGAATACTGATCGAATTCCTCACTGCCGGTCGTGCGCCGGCTTTGCGTTGGTAGGCACGCCAGCATGTGCTTGATGCGTTCCAGGCTGGCGGCAGCTTCCGGGGCGGTGCCAGTTGGCGACAACCCGGCATCGATGATGGCCAGATGCAGTCCAGCTTCCATCGCGTCGTAGATGTCGCGCGAAGAGTAGCCGCCGGCGGTCAAGGGAGAGCCATAAGCCTGAGCTGCGACGGCAAACAGTTCGCCGGAAGTAAAGCGTCGGTCGGCATAGATTTGTTCGCGCACCCACCTCGTGACGGCGGCACTGCCGGACATTGCGTCGGCCGGTGCTGCCGGTGGGCCAGCGTGGGCAGCAAGAGGAGGCTCGCCATCTGGTGCAGTAAGCCATTGGGCCAGCAGTTGCTGGCAATGCTGCTGGTAAGGTTGCCGGATTCCCGCTACATCATAGAAGGCTTCCAGCAAGACCTCCATCGTGGCAGCTTTTTCCGGAATGGTCGCATTTTCATTGAGCATGCGCAGCAGCTCCGCCCGCTGGCTTTGGTTTGTCTGGCCGTTCAGTAGCCGTATATCGGACGTGTCGAATAAGTCGCCCGAAGCGGCAATGTAAGCCCTTGCCAGTGCTTTGGCCTGCGAAACGATGGTTGGCTCCCGCACCGATAGGCTGCTGCGCGTCATGGTGCCCAACCGGTACTCGGCAGCATTCCTGACCACGTCGTAGACGTGGCGGTTTAGGTGGCGTTTGAGCAGGCGTACCGCCGCCTGTACGGCCGCATGCAAGGTAGGGTGCTGGACGCATGCATCGGTTGGCGCCAGTTCCGTCGCAAAGCTAAGTTTGCTGTCGGAAGCGATGACGGCGCTGGCCCAGGCGCCGTTGGGCGCGCGGGCGATATCGATAGCGACGCGGCAGCCCGCTTCGGACAAGTCAATAAAGGTAGATGCCGACGGAAACCGGGTCGGGGCCACGTATGTGCCGTCTTCCGAAGTAGAACTGGTAAATCCCCATTTCATGGCGGCAGCGATGGAGGGACTTAATGGGCTGCCATCCTGCAGCTGGGCCGCTTCCGCTCCGGCGGGAGTGACAGCGGCTGCCACGGTGGTGGCGAAGTGCGATGTGGCGCCGATTTCTGCGGGCGTTGGGGGGAGCGCAGTGACGCCGGCCGGGAGAGTTTCTGTGGCTGACGGCACCTGATCCGGACGGTGGACTGCCCCGATTTCGCACCAGCCGCCATATGACACCGGCGAAATGGTGCGAACGAGAATTGCGTCGGTGCCGTCGAGCCGTTCGGAAACAATGCTGGTGACGTAGTGCAAGGCATCGCCATGGCCTGCGCGCAGCACCTGGTCGCCAACGCGCAACCCAGCGGGATTTTCGGCTTCGGCCACTTCGTGGTAGCGTTCCGGATCCAGTACCTGTTCGGTAAAATGTTCGCGCATCTGGGATGCGGAAACATCCGGGCCAGGCTTCAGTGCAGACAGGACCAATGCGTAAGTGGCAGAGGCGCGGGCAAGGAGGTCTTCACGGGCGCAGCGCAGTGGGTTGTGAACCGCGGCATCTGACGCATCACCGGGGATGCTATCGAAGGGTTCATCATTGGTGGGGTAGGCAGTCTGCATATCTCCTCCTAAGAATTTGCATAATATATATAATGCAAAATTTAGCGCTGATGCGAATGCTGTGTGGAAAACAGACGAAGCGCCAAACGCTGATCGTTCTTTGGCAGGGGAATGGCTAGTACGCCTTGCCTATCGCTGGCTGGCACGGGTTGCGGGCGGCGTCGCGCGTGGTTTGCACGTATAGCGGCGTGGGCAATATCCAGCACGTCTGATGCGGTGGCCTGTATGGCCTTTTGGTAGAACGGCGACGGGTTGGAACAGATGATTTCCGCGCAGTGTATGGACAAATTGCGGTCGATGCGGTTCAGGTTGCGAAAATCCATGGCATCGAGGGCTGCCCATCGGTGGGCCGTGGTGGCGCTGACAAAGTCGCTATTGTGGTCATCTGTCCACCCGTTACGGAGGCAGGCTGTGCGCATGATCCGGTAGCAGAATGAGCGCACCATTATTGGCTCCTCGTAATCATTGGTGTCTACCGTGGAATTGGCGTTCATGTACAGGCCAGCTGCCTGTGCGGCGTGCTGGCCTTTGATGTACTCGGCGAACTCACGGGCCAAATGGGACCGACCGGGATTGTCGTGTTGATAAAGCTGGGTATCCATGGCCTTTACCTCCTATAGGTACAAGCGTTAAGGTTATGACCAGGCAGCGAAGTTGAGCTTCGCCGCGATGGCCTCGGTTGCTTTGGTCGCAACCGGGAATTCGAGACTGGAATAGTCGAAGTCGTTAAATTGCAAGGTCAGCGTCGATTGGACGTTTGCCTGTTGGATGATGTAGCTCTGGAGGAAGCTGAGAGGTTTGCATGCTGCGTATTGGCGCGGCATATCGACTATGACGATGCAGCTGCGGTCGCGGGCGACGCCGAAGTATTTGTCTCCCCAGCGGATTTCGTAGCCGGGGGTGAAGCCCGGGGGCTTGGTGGCTGCGATGGCGTTGGTTGTGCGTTTCATATTGAGGTACGCAAAAGTAAATCCATAGACAATCGCAGGGAACATAAATTTCCCCACTGATCCCATCACTTGGGCATAGTAAAAGCTGTTGTAACTATGTTCCAGATATTCGAACGCCGCCCAAAGATACCAGGGGATGCAGATGATGCCCGCGAACAGCAGCAGACCGGCGACGCCATTGTGAAATCTGTACAGTCTATGCAAAGTGCTGGGCATGGTAAGTTCCTTAGCGTTTAATCCCATCTCCGGGTTTGTCTTTGTTGCCGGAAATTGGAGTAAATGGAGACTTGTGCATATGGTCCAGTCGGTTGAGTAGGATGTTGACCGAACTGCTTACCGATTCGTTGGTGTCCCTTCCCAGATGGCTGGAGACAGCCCCGCCAACCCAGTTGATAACCTGGTCAGGTACGATAAAGACCAGGCCAAAGCACCGGTGAACGAGGTTTGCGCCGATACTGAAATAGATGTAAAGGAAGCCGAGCAGGCTTACTAAGCCTGTGAATGAATTCAACTGGACGTTAGCCACGGCGACCCCGAATATCTGATTCAGGAAAGTGCCCCCGACAACCAGACAAGCACCGCCACCAAAGAATCCCACCACCATCAGGAATGGACGGGCAATCAAATTCAATAGGAATAGGTAGCCGTGGGCGGATCTGCTACCCATCCCTTCACCTTGTCCGTCCAGATGTGCTATCGCCCACAATGGCGCCGCGACGATTGCTTCTAATACGACCACCAGCCAGTTAATGATCGCACCAAACCAGACAATGAAAGGAGCCAGCGGCAGATAAACAGAAAGGGCTGCGCCGAGCAAATAAAGCGGCAGAACAATCATCCAGAAAAAAGGCTGGATTGCGTTGATTGCAGCTTGCGCGAACGATCCTGCGCCAGTGGACAGATCGACTGCATGTCCAGCCAATGTTCCCTTCGCGGCGGCCAGCGCGGCGTTGAGGGCCACATATGCTCCTGTCGCGACCTCGGCCGTCATCAGCGTGTAGTCGCCGATATTTTTCATTTTGATAAGTGGGTTTGTCGTGCCAACGCCCGCTTCGCCAAAGTCCGGGCTCGTTAGGTAAGCCAGCAGCCTTTGTCCAGGGGCTGAAAAGATGGAGCCGACAAACTTGCCGGTGTCGGTGGCGCCAGTACTGGCCATTCCGCCAAGGGGAGAGGTGGCGGAGTTCGAAGCCTGTTTCGTCTTGTAGGCCTTAGCAATGGAATTGCGGATAGCTGCAGTACCAGTGTCACCGACTAGGCTTTCCCCATTGATCTGCGCTTTACCCGCAACTGCGTCGGAAAGAGTGCTGTTTGCTGCCGCAAAAGTCTGATACCAGGCGCCAAGGCTCCACCAGCCGGCATCCTTGATTCTATTGTTTAACTCGTCCGTGAGTACGCTTGCATCCTTCATTTGTGTTCGGGCGGCACTTCGCACTGTACTTTCATATTCAAGCGCGGCATGAGTAATAGCCAGGTTTGGGTCCGGTAAAGCAGTGCTGGCACCTTCGGCATACTCGACGACTGCGTTTGTGAATTTCAACGCGTCTTCACGCAAAGTCGTCTGCATGGCCAGCAAAGCACTTGCATGTGCTTTGTAGATCGGGCTTGCATCCACCGAGGGGCCAAACCAGGAGGTCGAGACGGGACGTGCCTCAAGGAGTTCCGGGGCCACGGTCGCCCCTCCGCAAACCTTGGTTCCTGCGCGATTGCGAAGAATAAATCCGTTGGGTATGCGAAAGTCTTGCACGTATTCGTCTGGAAACTCGAAGCCGCCTTCGCTGGCAGTCGCTGACAGGCCGGCGTTAATTCCATGCATGCACAGGTTCAGTTCGTAGATAGACTGGGCAATTGAAATTGTACTGGGCATGGCGGGTTGCACGACCATATCCTTTCCGTCTTTGTAGGCCATGAGAGCGCTGTCCGTTGCCATGTTGGCGATGCCAACGCCCATCAGGGACGCAGCCCATAGCATCAGCAATTGACAGAGCGCCCAGCCATTTTTCGTCGGCACCAGTGAAATAACGCCCCAGACGAGACGGACAGGAGCCCACAGCGTGTGCTGCTCTCTGTCGAACAGCGCGCCGTCATGCGCTATTTTTGTCAGATTGCGGAATCCCACATAGGTTGCAAACAGAGCGCCCACTACCAAGAGCGCGGCATTCGTAATTTGAAACAGCGATGCAAGAACAGTGTCGCCACCGCCGGTGGCGGCAAGCGGATCATTGACCACTTCACCGAACACAGAAACCAGTGCCTGCCTGCTCCTGTCCCCGGAATGTCTTGCTGCCTCCGCGATCGCCGACAGCGATGTGCCTTCACTGGCAATGGCTGGTAAGGCAAGAAAGATCAGGAATAGCTGGGCGAGTCTTTGCGGTCTCATTTGGCTACTCCCCAAATCTCGTAGTGAATTCTGGATTTAGGATTTGTGCTACCCAGTTCGGATTGTCACGTATGAAGTCTTCAACACCGCCATGCTCTTGACGTGATAAGCGCCGGCTTCTCAATTGCCACAGGCGGAATGTTGAAGAAAAGGATCCCATGAGGAACAAGGGTACGCTTGAAAGGATTGTTGCGATGGCTAACCAATCGCCATTTGCGATGGCGCAGACCGATGCTACGCAGACCACAATGCCTGTAGCCAGCATGAGACGTTTCTGAAGCAAGTAATAGCGCTTCAGGTGCGCCAAATGCTGCTCGGGTTCTGGGTGACTGGTAAGAGCATCCTCAAACGAAATGTGGTGGTCATAAGACGGGGCTATTTCTTCGCGCCCGATTTTGTTTTGTGATTGCCTGTATAGATCACGTATATAGACCAGATTTTTTGCGTGGGAATCCTTTGCAGATCTAAAATGCTTCAGGGAGTTCTTAATGGCGCCCCAAGGCCAGATAATGTGCAGCAGGCCGTGTCCGAGGGCACGCGCAATATTTCGATGGTTCATTTGCTTCCTCGCTATCCTGACAAGACGGTCTTCAGTTACTTAGATTGTCCGGGCACCGATTGGTATTTTTGATGCAGTATCGGTTCGAATTCCCGGCGCGCCGCGCTGGCCAGCGTGAGGCCGCCGATCATATTTCCCTTCTGAATTTCATTTTTCAGTGACATGGCGATCCAGTTGTTCAACGAGACTACCCGTATCAGTTCGCGCAGCAGGTTGTCACCGCTCATGGCCTGAAGGTCGGTCTGGTAGTCGGTGTTTGCATAGCGGCGTCCGACCTCGAACATCTCGAACTCGCGCATGGACATCATCCCCACCACCTTTGCGCGGGGAGAGGCAATCAGCCTGTAATAGGCGTTTGCCGACGGCGTGGTGAGCGCGTCTGCCAGCAGCGCCCTGGTGGCGGGATTTGGCTGGCTGTCTGCGATGCGCTGTTCCTGAGGTTCAGCGGCGGCCGAGATAATGGCGTTGTACTGGTTCATCAGGCCGACATACTGTATACCTGCCGGTGTGTCCGCTTCCGCCTTGCGCAATTGTGGTCCGACGGAGCGCCGTACGGAGTTTTGTATGTACATGCGCGCCACGTCCGACTGCTCTTGGCTGAATGTCAGGTCGGGACGCTTGGCCTCCGGCCCGGCGCCATCGAGAATCGTGTCAAAGCGCTTGTCAGCGCCCGGCATATTGGGGGATATGGCTGGGCAAGCCCTGGCGCCGCCGTATGCCGCATAGTCGTCCGTGTCGCAGTATTTGGTATGAATATGTGATGCGCGCGCCGCGTCGGCTTCCTGGGTTACCGGCGGCTTGTTGATGGCGCCGGCAATGGCGGAACTTGAGATCGCTGCTCCGCCGCCTGGACGCAGCCCGGTCCTGGCGCTGGTGGCAGATTGCATCACTTCGGTGGCGCCGCCGGCTGCGGATTCGGCGCAGATGCTGGCTGGAATATCATAGCGCTGGCGCGCGTCCTCCAGGCGGCGGTTGGTTTCCTGCACGGTGGCGAAGTCGCGCTGGATTTTCGATGCTGCTTCGATGGTGCTGACGGTTTTCTGACCGTTCTGATTGATGGCCGTTCCAATGTTATAGAGCAGACTGGTGACACTGGCATTTAATGCGGTGATTGAAGCATTCACGGTGCTGACGGCCGCCACTACCGCTGCGTCAATCACCGGCCACGCGGCATGCGCGGGGTGGATGAAAGTAACACCTACGGCGAACGCCAGGACTTTGCGCCGGATTGGAATGACTGGCTTCACAGTTTTTCTCCTTGACGCGGCTAAGTGGAATTCAGGAATTCGTCGGCCAGCGTATTGGCCAGCTTTTCAATGGCGGAACTTGTGTCGTTGCCAGCGGCGTCGGCCCGCATCCGATCAATGGTGGGCAGTGCAGTGCCGCTTGGGAAGCGGCGTGCCAGCATGATGCGCGCTGCGCTGCTGCCAATCCGTTCGGCCAACAGGTCGCGCAGCGCCACATCCTGCAGCGTGGTGGAAAATGCCCACAGTTCGATGGGGCCGGCCGTATTGGTCAGTATTTGCGCAATAAAGCCAATCTTGGTCTTGAAGAGGGCAAGGTAATTCACGCCTTCTGGTCCTGGACCTACGGCTTCGCGGCGAAGGCGCACAATCGCCTGCCGTGAAATCGGAAATTCCTGCTGCAGGATTTGTTCGTCCTGCGTATTCCCGCCTCTCATAAGGAAAATGGTGGTTGCCGCCGCACGCAGGCGCTGAGGCTGATCGGACAGATACTGTGACGATGCAACTACGCGGATTCCCCATTTGCGACCTTCCCGGCCATCCTTGATCAGCGTCTCGATGAATGGCTCGTAGCCCCCAGCGTTATGCGACTCGTCGTATACGAGAACCTTTTGCTCCTGCTTGACATCCGCAATACGCTGCAGGTGGTAATTGCGGTACTCCGGTGGCACCACCGGCAGCAGCGTGGTTTCACGGATAAAATAGTGGCGCGCCGCCAGGAAGCGGCCGAACATGAACATGGCGGCCGTCCGCAATTCTCCCTCAGCCGACTTGGTGCCGATCACGTTGTTCAGGTTGACGGCGACCACCCGGGTATTACTGTCCAACTCGAAGCGGGTCCGACCCTGGAATAACGCATATGTATTGCTGGCTACCGCCAGGCAGCGATCCATGTAGCTGAGGACATGCTCGCCGTTTCCGTTGATCTGCGCGTCGCCGAACAGGTGGCGGATCGATTCGTTATGCAGGTATGCATTGAAGTCCGGAAGTACCGGGACCGCATAGCGCTGGGCGATTGACGCTATGCGGGGATGGCCAGCCTTAAACAGCAAGTCGGTAACTTCCCACCACGTGGTGGATTCCCACCAGACCGCGTCATGCGCGGCCAGCAGGCCGCTCGATTCCAGTACACGATCCACTTCGGCGCATACCTGAGGTTCGTATAGGTGAGGGGAGTGGTTGCACCGGTCTTCGTAAGCGATATCGACCAGCATTTCGTTGGCGCGTGCACAGTCCGATGGCACTTGCCGCGTTGACGGATCGGTGCACAGAAGATTGAGAAAATCGATCTGAAAATCTCGTTCCTGCTGGGTGGGGAAGCGCGCGCCCAGCTGGGTGTCGAACAGGTTCACCATATATTGCTGCGAATTTTCGAGCTGCAGGTAGATGGCCTCCGATTTACGCCCGGGCGGAAGCGAGTCGCGGATTATGTCGATCAAACCGATTGCCGATGCGCCGACTTCGACCGTCGTGTACAAAGGCAGGCGTGTGGCGCCAGCCGTGTGAACTGTTGCCATGGCCATCGTATTGAGCATGCCGGACTTGCCTGAGCCGGGTGTGCCGGCCAGCAGTTCAATCCATGTGTCTTGCAGCCGGCTCCCCAACTGTATTGAGTAAATTTTCCCGTCCGGTGTGCGCATGTGCATGTTGCCGCAATCGGCAAATGGCGTGGCAGGGCGTTCGAAGGGAAGCATGGCCAGGGCGTCTGGTAAGGGCGGCACCTGGCGGTTGGCCACGTTTTTATGCGTGAAGGCAGGTATGCTTGAACACCATGCTGCAACCGGGTCGCCATGGGATGACGTGACCTGACAGGTGCCCCAGGCTTGTATGGCTTTCTCCAGCGTGGCCATGTGGCGCCGCACCTCCTGCTGCGAGGAGGCCCATGTGGACAGTGCCACTTTCAATGACAGGATAGCGTCGCGTTTGTTGCGTTCCTTGAGGTCCAGCAACGACTGGCGGATCTCTTTGTTCGCAGGTAGCATCCCGACAAAGGTGGTGAGCAGCGTTCTTCCTCGCATTTCATCCAGGCCGCCCGGGCACAAGTCAAAGCGGATGCGCCATGGGATGTCGCGCGCCAGGGATTCCAGCAGCGCGGAAAAGGCCTGCATGTCTTGCGGTCCCAATTCCATGGTCAGCGTGCCGTGGAAAAGGCCGTCTGTTTCGACCAGGCCACCGAGCGTTGTGCAGTCGTTGGCGCAGATTTGGTAGCTCAGCAGCGGTGCGGCAAGGTCCGAGACATCGTGCGGATCCTCCCGGCCGTGTGGTGTGATCGCTTGGCCGAGCAGGACGGGGCGGAATTTCTGCGAGGTGCGCTCACGGTTGACCATAATACGCACCGAACGCACCGCCTCATCCACACTCAACTGGCGCAAAAGAATGCCAGGGCGCCCCTCGGGGCCACAATGCTCGAAATCAAATTTCAGGCGCTCCAGCATCGTATCGTGGCGGTATTTCATCGATATGAGAATGGACGCGGGGCTTTGCGCGAACGCGAGTCTAGGCAGTTGATGCTTCACGGCTTCCGCCGAGCGCTTCTTCAGTTCGGCCTTCCGCTCCTCGTCTGCCATGATGTTCAGGTGGGTATAGACGACAAGGAGGTTCTGCTCCCACACCACCAGCGGAGCGTTTCGCCGCACGCGGTCGAGGATAATGTCTTCGGTGCGCAAGCCAGTGCGGCGGGCAGTATTGATTTGAGGTTCCACCAGCCGCATCAGTTCGTCGATGGCCCGTTCCGGATCGCGTTCAAACCCGAAAGTCAGGGAGTGCCCGTAACGGCGCAGGTAGCCATTGAGGCGGATACGCAAGTTTTCAATCAATTCCGCAAACTCTTCCGGGGAGAGGATTTGATAGGACCCCTGCAATTCAAAAACCGTCAGCAGTTCGTTGGCGTCGCTGACCAGTGTGTATGGACAGCGCAGTTCCGGATTGCGGCGCAGATCCTCATCGGTCAGGCCGATGGCAGTGGTCAGCTCGCAGTAGCTGGCCAAATCGCGTCCGATCATGTACCTGGCAAGGTAGGCCAGCACGTCTTCCACTGCGTTGATGCTATTTTCAAGAATCGCCATCTTGATCTCCAGCAGCTGGGGTTCACAGTGGTGCGTTGACAATGTCGTGGTACACCCGAGGCCATGCGCTGACTGGCAATTCGCGGTAGGTGTCGTTTCGCCACGATGTGGCGGCATCGGCGACACAAGCTGGCGAGACAACCAGCGCCAGATCGCCAAAGCTGATTTCCCGCCACTCCTTTTCTTCTGCCGATTGTCGGAGCAGGGCGGACGCAAATACGGCTGGCTCGCAACTGCCCCAGGCCTGCTCCACATAGATGCGGTGTGATGCCATCCAATTCAGTAACGCATGGGCATCGGCGCGTGCATCGGTGTCGTCAGAGCCAAGAGCTACGAATAGTGTGCGTAGCAAATGGCTGGCGTTCTGCGGAGATAGTCCGGGCAGGTAGCACAGGTACGCGCCGCCGGACGGCAAATCGCCAAGATGTTGCCAGCGGTGGCAAATGGTGCAAATGGCGCCAAGATTGTCCGGCCGGGCATCTTGGTGGTTGTCGTTGCGGTGGTGGGTCTCGTTCCTGCTGCAGGTAAATCCGCAGAATATGCACGCTTCATCGGCACCGCCCGAACGCGCCCCCAATATTGCGTCATGTTGGCATTCCCGGCCAGGATGTGTGCTGGCGTGCTTCCGCCATACTTTGCTGGCTGTGGAAAGCAGCAAGGGGCAGGGCCAGAAGCAGCTGTCGTCCCCTACAATCCCGTGGGCATCCGGCGCATCAGTCCATTGCTGGTGTTTGTCTTGCGTTCGGTCCATGATGCTGCTCCTATTGCTGCTCCTATTGCTGCTCCTATTGTTGCTTTCCCTGCAAGCGTTAGCCGCCAGAGCCTGGTACGCCGCCGTGCGTGCTCTTAGCAATGCCCGCCGTTTCGCCGGCAGTCAACATGACGAATCCCATCGAGCCAAGGGCTGCGCCTGCCAGAATGGGAATAAAGATTTGCGATGCTTTGACTTGGCTGTGCTCACCTTCGCGGCCTTTCTTGATCCAGTTGATGCCGCCATAGCCGGCCCCACCGAATCCAAGGCCGGCAAAGATGACACCCAGGTCAGTTTTCACGGACGCTACCTGGTCCTTGAATGTATTGACCAGCGAAGCAAGGCCTGCGGATGGTGCCGCGTGCGCGGAACCCGAGAACGCCAGGCCGCCGAAGGTGAGCACGGCGCTGATACGCATCAGGCTTTGTTGCTGAGGGCTACCGGCAATTTTCTGCTGTGCCGTCAGCAGGCGGATATGGAGGCGGCGGCACGCGTTGTCGAAAGCACCGAAAACGTCTGGATATTTCATGGTTATCTCCTGTCAAGAACCGCCGTGTACGGCGCCTGTTTTGGTGCTGTACACGGCCATATGCATGTTGTTGAGTGAAGTCCTCCTCTGCGGTTACCAATAAAGGTGAAGAGACTGGCGGAAGCGCTCGATGGTGTCTGCAACCTGAACCAGAAGTGCACCGCCGATCATGTGGGTGATGGCGCGCCAGACGAAATCTTCCGATCCGTTGGACGATTGCCCGTCTGCTGTGGCGCGTTTGAGCAGCACCACACCTTTGAAGAAGTAGCAGCCGCCGGCGATGCTGGCGATGGTCAGTACGGCGTTGATGGCGTCGGCAAACTTGCCGAAGTCTTTGCTGGTGGCATAGGTAATCGGGCCGTAGGATACGACGCCAGCTCCCATGGAATTCCAGGTCGCGTCGATGCATGCACTAAGGTTGTACATCAAGCCGCCGATGATCATGATGGGCATGATTTCCCCAAGCGTGACAGGCGACTGTCCTGGCAGGCGCGAGGCGCGCGCCATGCGCAACAATGCGTTGCCGCAGTAGAGTGTACCGACCAACATGCCCAATGCCCAAAGCATTAGCCAAAGAACTTCCGTAAGGTCTTTGGCAAAAGTGATGACCATCGTTGCGATGTCCATGTTCCCCTCCTAACGAATCTGGCCGTTCGGCGTGACCACGCGGCGTGCGCGCGGATCGATGCCGGTGATAGCAAGAGCACCTATCTTGTCGCCGACCTGCACGGCATAGGTGGCGCCATCGTGCTCTATCCACGCCTGGTTCTGGTAGATCGTGTTGAGTGAATAGCCTGCCAGCACTGGCAAGACATCTGAGCGCGCAATGGAATATGTTTTCTTTGTTGCTTGAGCCTTTGCAATCCGTTGTGGTTCGGCCTTGGCCGGCTGGTTCGCCAGCGTAGCCGCGCTTGCGCTGGTGTGGCTGGCCTCAGCCTCCAGCCGGCTTACCCTTGCATTCAAGTCTTCCAGTGCGGCGCGAATGATGGCGCGCTCCGACTCGCCCGCAGGCGCAGCGGGTTGTTGCACTTGGCCCTGATGCGTACTCGCTTGCTCCGAACGTGGTGGGGCGGCTGATAGAGTTTCTGTTACCGGTGGTGCAGCCAGTTGCTGTGCATCGGTGGACAGTAGCTGGCTATCGGCGCCGGGTTTTGTTGGACCATGCGCCGTCAGTTTTGACCAACCGAGGCCGATGCAAATGATCACCGCTGTGATCATCGCCAGATGCAGAGGTGACAGCTTCAGGAAGAGGTCGACCAATGCTACCCTGATACCAGGCTTGTGACCCGTAGACGCCTCGCTGTCCAATGGCGGCAACTGGCTCTGGCCGTACTGGGCTTTATGGTGCCCTTCCATGTCGAAAATATCGGCCTGGCCGGGAGGATCGCTTTGTGCGGTGTGCTGTTCCATGTTTTCCACCGATAGTCTTTTCAGTTGTGGCCGGATGGCGTGCTATTGGATGCATCGTCTTGAGTGGCCGGCCGGGTCTTGCTTGTCGTGCTTCCTTCGGAATCGGAGGGGCCACTACTTTGCTCATTGGATTTCAGATCAACGTCATCCGCCAGGTACACCGATTCGAGGAACCTGATTCCAATGGTTTCGCCACGGGTGACCAACACTTGCTTCGGAGGCAGTTGAGCGGCGTCGCTACGCAAAACCTGGCCGGCCTCCGCAGCCATGCCGCCGATGATGGTGCCTTTTATTGCACGCGAGCTTGGCGGTCCATTGCGGGACTGAATGACACCGCCGAAGGGCGTCATGATTGTTTGCGTGTCCGCCTGTTCGAACAATTGGCCAGCTTTGCTTAAACCGTTTGCGATTCCGGGTAACAGAATCCGGGAATCATAGCGGTTATTGACCTCACCTGAGAGACTGGTACGCATGGTGTTCTTGTCGACCGCTTTGGCATTGATGCGGTAAGTGTGGCCGTTCCACACCATGAAGATGAACGTGATATCGACAGCGTTGTTGTTGCGTTTGTAACCTTGAGCGTGAACGACCGCCCCTTCGTATTCACCGATGGGTACTCGTGCGGAGACCCAGGAGTTCTCGTCGGTATCCAGCTCGGTGCCCAGTTGGGCGGGAACAAGCGCAAATGCCGGGACCAGCTTTTGCCGCGCCTTGGATTCCACTCCTGGCGTGCTGGCAGGGCGTGTGGTGGCGTCGGGTTGGGGCATGTCGCTTTGTCGAGCGGCCGAGTGGGCAACCGGCGTCCATTCACCGACAAAAGCAAGAACTTGCTCGCCAATATGCTCGACCTGGCGGGAATCGACCGCGGGTGCGACGGTGGCCGATGGCATCGGTGTGGAAGGAGGAGGTGGTGGCTGCGTTTGCGGTGATTCTTGCGGTGCTGGCTTTGTGTGTTCTGGTCCTGGCGGAACCTGTTGCGCACGCGACGACATCGCCGATAGATAGGTGCTTCCTGTGTCGATGGCGGATGCAGCGTTGACCGTATTGTAGCGATGCAGGACGTCGCTGTAGTGTTCACTTTCTTCAGCGTTCGCTCCGTGTCCAACCTGAATGGGACTAACGTCTGTCGGGTGCTTTCCGGACGCGTGCATATAGCTATAGGTAAGGTATCCCAAGCCAAGAACGGTACCAAGACAAGCCGCCACTACGATCTTGAGCTGCCGGCCAACGTCTGCCTGGAATATGCTCATGGCTGCTCCTAGTTGATGTCCAGCTCGACGATGACGGAACGATCGCCATCCGACAGTGCAATGTAGGGTGTTGGCGGCAACCGGTAGACGCGGGTGCCATCGCTCGACGCCATAGTTTGATCGAACGCGGAACGGATATTGGCCCTGGTGCGCAGGTACAGGGCGCCGGCGAATTGCCAAACCTGTGTACGGGATGGCACGTCACCGTGCAGTGCAATGGCGATCGCGTTCTTTGGGGGAATCCCATCCAAGAACCCCTGCATGGCGTCGTCGTTTAGCGCGATTTTTTCCGTCCCGTTAATTGGCCGGGGCGCGCCTGGTGCGTGGCCGGGAATGCGCAGGTCCAAGCGGTAATCGACGATGCGGTTTTTGCCCACCGAATCCGGTTCGCCCGTCACCAGCTTGACCATTACAGGTGTCGCATGGCTGCGCAACATCACGACCAGATTGCCATCCTCATATGAGCTGCGGGAAGAAATCACGACGGATGCGGTATCTTGCAGCCACTCAACCTCAAATGAACGGGCGTCGGAAACGCGCGGAGCTGCAGCCAGTGGCCAAGCATTCCCGGCCATGTCCGTGAACACCAGTGTCGCCATTTCGCCGGGCAGCATGCGCGCAATCGGCAGCGCCGCGCCGGGAGATAAATCTACCGTGATGCTGCTGATCCTGGGCACTGTGCGGACCGGACGATATGCCTTGGCCTTGCGCGTGTCGTCCAGAGTGCGTCGCAATTTGATGATTTCGTCCGGTGTAAAAGGGGCAATGGCGGCTTTCGCGGTATTGAAATCGAGCTGTCCACCGGACGGCGGGACCAACGGTGGCAGCGGGGCGACGCCGTTCTGGTCGGGTGGTGTTGCTGATGGCTGTGGTGGTGCCTTCGCTGCGGGACCATAGGCGGTGTTTTGGGTTGGAGCCGGGGCTTCGCCCATAGCGAGTGCCTGCGATGGCGCTGAAGTCGGTGGAGCAGGGAAGTCATCCCGCGCCCGCACCCATTGCGGTGTGCTGGAGTTGGATGGTTGTCGTATCGCAGGCGGCGCTGAAGTTCCATTTGCTGGATTAGACCCGGGTTGGGGAGCCTGGGCGCCGGTGAACGTGCTGATGATGGCCAGCGAAATGCAAACAGGCAGCTTGTTCATTTTCCTACCTCCTACATTGGGGCGGTGACCAGGCTGGCGATGCCGATGCCCTGGATCGAGTCGAGCGTTGATACACGCTCGATACGGGTGATCGCCCTGAAGTGCTGTGGCGGCAGGCGCAGCGTCTGGCCTTCCAGCCGCACTTCGATGGGGAGTTCCACTTGCCAGAAGAACACGCCGCCCTGTATGCCTTCCTTCGATAGCACGCCGGTGCCGGCGCTGATGGACAGGTTCATCCGCTTGTCCTTGACTGTGTCAAGGATGCCCATGCGGTCCAGGTTGTCGAGATATTGCTGGAAGCCGTCGCGCGTATAGCCGGGGCGCAATTCTTCCAGTTGCTGGCGCCAGTTGAGAAAGTCCAGCGTGAACGAGCGCGTGATGTTGTCGCGTGCGAACTGGATGACGTCTGCGGTTTTGCGGTAAGGCTGTGACATAGGGATCAGGGGAAACATACGGCCGTTGTCGGTGGCGAAGTATTCGCGTACCGGGTGCGTGGCGCTCCAGCTAAGAAAGCAATTCAGCAGCACGGACAGCGCGAGCAAGCCGCAAAGGATGAAGTTCATCTTGACGGATGAACCGGCGATGAACTGGATGCGGCGGCGTTGTTCTTCCATGCGCACTGCTGGCGCGATCGCTTCCTGCGTTTGGTGCAGCTTGGGCAAGATTTGCTTGAGCAATGCATTGGACGCTGCGGATGGCTCCGCTTGCGCTGAACGCTGGTGCTGCGCTGCTTCGAGTGGTTTGTTCATCGGAACCTCGCTTCGCCGCTGATGACGATGGTGTGGTGTGCATGACATTTTGCATTATAGAGATGATGCGAAATTTTGAGGGGCAGACCTGCAGGTTTTTGATGGCGATCAATAATCAGGTGGATGCGGTGGAAGAAGGCTGGTTAGTCAGCTATTCGCGCGCGTGTATTAACTTCAAGATTGTTTGATTTGCCATAAGATGGCTCCGCCTGTGTTGACTACCTTTTAACTCATGGGAGGTTCTAGAGTCTGCTCGTCCATATCTGGCCGGGCGCGCAATATCTACACTGGCGTTGGACGTCGATTGCAACCTTCGCCAGCAACGGGAGCGATCATGGGCACAGGCGAGCGGCTGGAGCTAATGGGCAGAATCAAGAGCTTCCAACGGGAAATCATGCGGATCAAGCGGGCGCAGTGGTTGATGCAACTTGCAAATCATGCGCTCAAGGCTGGGGGCGAGGCGAGCCTGAAGGGATTTGGATTCTCGGAAGAGCACATCGCGCAACTAAGAACGCGGATGATTAGCGGGCAATGCCCGTTTGGGATGTCGACGTTTCGCAGGAATCAGGAAATGATCGTTAGGTTACAAAAAGAAATCGATAGCTTGGTGAACATAGGGCTGGCGTAAGCCGTGGATTGGGATGTCCTAGCTACATACTTTGTGATGGTCGTTAAAGAGAGGCCTTTGCGGTGGGGAGGGGCATTTGTGCTGAGTCCTGCCGGATGCACAGGCACTGCTGATGAGCTGTAGTAGTCGCGATCTAGTCCGCAGTATGAGTTCCAAGCTGCCCAATGCCTATTGCGACGCTTAGTGCAGGCGCCGGCCACCAACCGTCCGATTGAGCGAAGCCTTGCCGACTCAGGCTTGCTGGCGGATGTGCTAGTAGCCAAGTTCGCCGGCCACCTCCCTTGTACCTCCTGAGCACACGCGCGAGAAGGTTTATACCTCGAGCGCGCCTGGCCAGCTGGGTCGTGACGCAGCGGAATGTTGCTGTACCTTCGCAGGCGCAGATGGCGGCGGCGAACGCGCCACCTCCATGTATGGGCTGATCTTATCAATTTGGTTCGCCAAATGACGCTTTCAGTTATCATGATTATCTTGCAATTAATTGAAGAAATCATGGCTAACTTTCGCATCTACAATATTCAGCTATTGCCAAAAACGCCAGCACATCATGAAGTTGGGGTCATAGGTTACAAGCGTCTATTTGCTGCGTTCCGTGAAGCGACCGGAGCAGCCCGCAGGGAAAAGCGGCTGTTGGCTTACCATCGAGATGTAGGGCGTGATTCCCATTTTGGACCACATGAATTTCACAGCGCCTCAGGTTATGTATGGGGAAAGTTCATACGCTACAAACGCACTGATCAAGTCGATGATTTGAATACGATGAAGGCTTTGTTTAAGGAAGGGGCTCGTGAAACCGGCGTTGCATCCCTTTCCCATATGCTTTTCATCTTTGACTGCAGAGATCACTTCTTGGCGGTCGAAGAAGCAGGGGCATCACTTCCTGTGAACGCAGATTTTATCCCAATCCTTAATGACTATCTGACACCGTTAGCTAAGCAGCTTTTCCCCGAGCATGATTTGCATATCCTGCTCATAGCTGACAGAAAGTCGCTCGAGGGAGTTTTAAGCTCTGCCGCTGCATTTTCTCACATTGAAGTCGAGCTTACGTTTCCAAATGGGGTAGCGGAGAATTCTCTTGAAGAGCTTAAACGAGCGCGGATTCAAAAACTGAAGCTTTCTGGATCTCCTGGTGTAGATGGAAAAATTTCTAACGAACTTCCATCGTTCATGTTGGATCTGATTAAGGGGGGAATTAAGTTTGGCCGGACCAAACTGTCATACTTTACCAAGGCTGAGCATGGTGGCGGTGCACGGGAAGTTTACGACAGTGACACGATGCCGCTTAAATTCGAAAAGCGCAGGAATGCTGCCGACACCGACGCGAGCTTCGTTCAACGTTGCGTCGAAGATTTGAGGTTAGCTATTGGTGAAATCATATCGCCACTACCTGGCTCAAGTGATAAAGGATAGATTATGTTCATGCGCACATTAGAATGTCTGAACGAGGTGATCTATAAGGCGTTAGGCTACATTCCCATCGTGAGCACCGTAATCAAGATTGTCAACTCCTATGTATTCGAAGGCGACGTTCGAGCGATGGATCGTTTTGCGCCGTGGTGGCTTTGGTTTAAGGCTATCGGACTTCCTTTGATCGTCGCGGTTTTAATCGCGGCGAGCTTGCTGCATGACTCGTTTTCTTTTCCCCATCATGCAGAGTATAAGTTCGACTTAAACGGTAGTTTGCTCGATGTAAAGAATTGTTTCGAACTCCAGCTCAAGTCTCCAATTGCGCCTTTAGACGCGCCTGGTCAGTTGATTTTGAGCGTATTCCCTAATCTGCTGGGGTTTGGGATTGGTGTCTATGCATTGATCTTCGCTCTATCTCCTAAATCACTACAATTCTTGCAAGAGCATCTGGCAGAGCAATTCAATGCCAAGAAGCGGAAGCAAGGATCAGCACTGATGCTCAACTCAAGCATGGCCTATCCGCTGCTCGTAATTGCGATAAGCATCGTCCCCGCGGTCTTTCAGCAAATGAACGGGAAGAATGCGCTGCTGATTTTCTCCGGTTGGACGGTGTTTTGGTATGGGTTTGTTGTTGTGGTAGAGCTGCTTGGGGTTTTGTTCTCGTTAGGGGAACATGATGCAATTGATAAGCTATCGCTAGAAGAAAGGAATTGATGTTCGAGCCATTCTATTTCCCTCTTCGATCCTTTTCTTGGTTAATAGGCGTCATGTCGTGAACGTTTGCGAAAAGTGAAAAGAGCCGTCAATAAAAATCGATTGCTGCCAGGTGTGCTCAGTACCTAGTTTGGCAGAGAGATCAATTCGGCCTCGATCGGATCGATCCCGGTTATCTCGCGATAGGCGTCGATAACAACCCTCATTTCTTTCGATGTGAGTTTCTCAATATCGATCAAAGTCTGCAGAAAGGCATTACGGGCGTCAATCGCAACGCCAACTGTGTGTTCAATAAGCTCAAGCAAGGATCTGACTACTATCAGAATCTTCGCGACACTTCGCGCGCAATTGACGTCCAGATTATCAAATTGAATGGTGGTGAGCTTGCCATTGATCGCCCCGAATCGGCTTCTTTGGATTTTGAAGTTAAGTTCATCAAAACGGTCTGCCCTGGCGTCATCAATGAAGAGTTGAAGGTACTTCTGCAATTCGCTTCCGACAATCGTGATATGCAACAGTTTGTTTGCAGTAGCTTCCTTATGGCGAAATTCTGCGTCCCTCGATTGTGCCGAGAGCTGCCTATTTACAAGTGCTACCGATGCCATAATTGCGACTATCGAGCCAATAGCTTGCACCCAGGACGCCCATTCGCCTTTGTTCAGGTCGTAGAGGACTCCTGCAAAGATCAGTTCGCAGCAAAGGGCAATAGCCAGAGTTGTTCCAACATGCCGATGGCAGGCAATAGCTTTCAGTTTTTTCATCCTAAAATCTTAGCATGAGCCTGTAATGACCCAGCCTTCGAATTCGCTGACCGACATCGGTTGGATAGGCTTGCGACGGAAACATCTCGCAGCATAGCTCGGCGTTCTTTATCCCGGTTATGAACTTGGTGTTGCCGCGTCCGACGTCCACGGCCCGCACAATTGCTTCCATCGCCGCTGTCTTGACCGAGATGATCTTCGGCTGCGGGCGCAGCGGCAAGCGTGATGTCGGCAAGTTACTGGCCGGCGAAGCTATGACGGCGCATGGACGAGTTTATCCAGTGTAGAGACAAAAGACAGGATCAATGTGTTAATGGTGTCAGCCCGCTCTTGCTGTACCCAATGGCGGGGCTCATCGATTAGGCCGTGCGGGGTATTGGGGATTTGCGCTGGAATGCGATGCGCTTGAGCGGCTGGGTGCCGCGAGTAATAGGGGGGCGCTTCATGCTAATATTTTCATGGAGAAATAATAGAGATAGCTATGAATGTCGGCCAGTACAACGCATTGCGTGAACAATTCCAGAGAGCAGGACTGGCGCGGGTGAAGGCGCAGTTATCCGGCACAACTGAGCCAGAGCGCCATGCATGCATGTTGGAGTGGATTATCGAGCAGGAGTCGGCTGCATCTGCCAAATTGGAAAAGGCGCAGAATGAGCTTGCATGGCGTGGTGTGAGAGCCGCAGAGTCCTCAGCTAAGGCTGCCGTTAATTCCGCTCGGGCCGCGATCTTCTCGGCCGCTATTTCCTTATTGGCGCTAGCCGTTGCTGTAGCTGCGTATATCAAGTGACCATAGGTCAAAAACTGATGCGGCCTCTCCAATCGGGCGCGCCGGCAAGACTGAGAAGTGGCGCGGCCGAGTCATCTTCCCACTAATTCGCCAGGTCTTGTTTGTGTGCTAGCATTCCCGTACAGAAACTAAACATTGAGGTGACATGAAGGGTTTTTTTGTTGGCTGGACCATCGGCGGGACGATCCTTGTGGCCACGCTTTCGTATCAGGTCTTCTTCCCGGTGTACGAATGCGGCCAGGCTCGGCAGGCCTATCAGAAGCGACCGAATGACATTCAGCTCGCAAACGAGTTTCAAAGAGCCTGCGAGCGGTGACGCTGAGCTCAGCTGGGTGACGGTTTGCACTCAGCCCATGTGGCCGGCAATAAATGCGAGATACATTTTCCTCATGCTAAGATACCTTTTAGATAACCATGGAGAGCGCTATGTCGGATCACCTCTTTCTTGAGGAAGGCGAGTACTTTGCTTTCATCACTGTCTACGAATCGAAAGAGTCCCAATGGGATACGTCCGTCCTCTTTGAGCGCCGTTCCGATCACGCAAATACTCTGGTGCATGGGATTCGGCATAAGCTTGGCGACAACTTCCCCAGCAAAGCAGTCGCAATGGACGCCGCGAGGAGTTACGTGGATGACCGGGTAAGGCTGCGAGATACCGGTCTTGAATAGGCTCATCCAGCCGTCCGCTCACAGCAAATACATAGCGCGCTATCGCCCCGGAACTGCATGATCGACAGTCGGCGCTTGCACTGGCCGGCACACTTGCGAATCGGGGAGTAGGCGCCGACGTACTTTCGTTCTTGATGGCATGGTACTGGCGGTCCACGCGGCCCAGGTCATACATCATTTACAGCCCCCCATATGGAAACCAAAAACTTCGGGATGAAGGCGGTAGAAGCCCTGTGCTGGGTCTTTTTCGGCGCCTGCGTTCTCGGCATCAGCAGATGGCTGATTCTTTACGCACTGGGCGCGCTTGGTTGGGGGACGCCGGATTGGGCGGCCTGGGTGCAGGCGGTCGGCTCGATTGCCGCGATCGTCGGCGCCTTTTTGATTTCCCATCAACAGCACATGAAAGCGCAAGCCGCAGAGAAAGCTCGTCAAAAAGCAGAGCAAAAGAAAGCTGAGGATACGGAGCTCCACGCAAGAACACTTGCCGCAAAAAACGTAGTCCAAGTGGGAAGCCATGCAATGGAGATGTTGCGCGGCCTTGTTGATTCGAGGCAAGTAGATAAACCAGCCTGGGAGACTGAAAAGTATGAAGCGCGCGCCGACCAGCTTCGATCCATATTGGATGCATGCGTCGCTCCTGGCACTGATCACGTAACAGCCGTAGCTGCGCTTGCAATATCCCACGCAATTACCATGATCCTGGCGGACATGAAAAACGTAGGAGGGGCGATGACACAGGAAATTACCATGCGATGCGACCAGAGAGTTGAAGATGCGCATGCGTTTCTTTGCCGCCTCATTAATCTTTCCGCGATGCTTATCGCAAAATGCAAAGCACGCGGCATCCCACTTGAAAGCGATGAGTTCGAATAGGCGCTCTGTGCAACACTTCTGGGTCAGAGGCTGGACCTAATTACTGCGAAGCTTCCGATTGCAACCCATGTTGAAGCGGTACCACCATCCGAGCGCCAAGGACTTGGCCTGGAAGCCGGGGTGAGCAAATGAACAAGACCTCACTTTTCCGCGCCTGTTGCGACTGGCCATACGAGAAGGCCGTATTTGTCGAAGCTAATGATCGACAAAGTGCCGCAGTGAAGATTTCACACCTGGTTTTTTTGCGAGCAGCGTCGTCCACATGCGCGGGGGCAGTGGACTAATCTGAAATTGATGCCGTAGCGAGGCCGTCCGGAAGAAAAAAAAACTCGGGGCAGACTTGGGGCAATGCGAGGTGCCGATACAGTATCTAGGCGAATCGCAACGGTGCGAGATTGCCATTGCGCCTCTACGCTGAAGGCATCTACGGTGCGCTAAAGTTGCTTAGGGACCAAGTTCGAAACTTGCACTTCCCACCAAGAATTCCAAGTGAAATCAATCACTTTAAAGAAAGCCGATCTGTTTCCAGATCGGCTTTTTTGTTGGGTGCAATTTTTGAGTGTAATTTACTTTACAACCAGATTTGAGAGTCTGTCGAGCGCTGCCCGTTGCGCCTCGATCCGCAAGTCGTGTAACGCTGTGTCGTCTGGACGTTGGCGTGCCCCAAAATTTTTCCGATGGCGTGCAAGTTGGCGCCAAGGGCGAGTAAGATGCTTGCGCACGAATGCCGCAGGTCGTGGAAATTGACATGCGGTATACCCGCTTTCGCCCGGGTGCGCCGCCAAGCTGATTGGACCTCGCAATATGGCGACGCGGCGCCGGCGCCGGAAACGGTGCGGCGCCAAATGGGCTGGCACTTGATCCCTGAGAACCGGCAGCCCGGCCGCTAAGGCGAAGAGTGGGCGCTACTGCTCGGTCTCGATCTTGTCGATCTGCCGCGCCACGGTCTTGAATGCGGCCAAGGCTTGGGGAACATAGCCAGACAGCGGATATTCTTCCAGCCAATCCTTGTAGTCATCAGGGTCTAAGCCCCCCTTGTAGTCGAGTGGGTGTTCTCGGTCACGCATGTGGGCCGAAAGGTTGTGCACTGCTGCTGCGAAAAGCATTTTGCTGTAGTCCATAATTACCTCCATCAGCGCGGGCTGCCATCTCGAATTTAGTACAGCGGAAAATGATGAGCTGGCGATGAGGCCGGCACGAGTGTTCTTCTCCTTTATGGCATTTAGGACTTGGGGTGCGAAGTCCACGAGGAATGCGGTTGCAAAATGGTCTCCGTGGCTGGCGTTCAGGCTGTGCCACACCGTTCTGCGAGCGAAATCGAATGCTGCGCTTGCGGGTAGCAAGATGGGGCGGTAAGTCATGATTTCTCCTTGATGCCAATCAAGCATAGGTTAGAAATCAGCCCTGCTATTGATGTAGCTCAAACAATGGTCAGCGCTGCTCAGGTGCGACGCTTGGTTTCCTCTCCCGATCTCCTGTCGTGTTTTGCGTCCAGGAGCGCAGTGCGTTCTCGCACTTGGCTGAATGGACGGCTAAGTATTCCCGCAATAAGCGATGGTGAAAGCCCCGAGAGCAGGGCGTAGCTAACTGCTGCTGCTTTGCCGAAGGCCTGTTTGGTGAGCAAAGCAACCGCTACCTTCTCTGCTGTGTGCGCGTCGATTCGTCGGGTCATAGATGGACTCTATGCTGAATGAACGAAAGAGAGCGCCTGATTGCGGTGCTCGCTTCAGTCTCTCCAACGTCTCGGCCATGCCGGATTTGCTGCCCGCCCCGCTTCGGCGCCGGGCACCGCCATCGTTTTGAGGCTTTGTGGTAATCGCTCCGCCACTTCTGTTGCGAGGTCGTCACGCTCCGGTATCGGGGATGCGTTTGCTCATATCCCAGATAACGTGGCCAGCAAATTCCTGGGTAGCACCTAGCCAGCGCTGGATGCGTTGGCCATGACGATTTGTCCGCCGCGTTGGTAAAGGTCAGAGCGCAGTGGATTGTTGGCGAACAGCGTCTTCCACAGGCGCGGCGTCAGTTGTTCAACCTGCGATGCGGGATGCTGGCTGACCGCTTCTGTGGATTGAGCAAACGGAAGGCGCCAAGTTCTGGTTGAGGGTCTTCAACGAGCTGAAAAACCGGGGCTTGAACGACGTGTTGATCGCCTTGGTCGATGGCCTGCGCGGCTTCCCCGAAGCCATCGAAGCGGTTTATCCGCCGGCGCAAATTCAAACGTGCATCGTCCATCTGATCCGTAATTCCTTGGTACTGGCCTCCTGGAAGGACCGTAAGGAACTGGCGTGATTAGTTAACTAAACTTTGGCCCCGCACACAAAATTCCTGACAGGTCCGGCACGTCACGAGCAGGCTCTTGTACTCATAGTCCTGCAAGATGTATGCTGCTGCGGCATTTATCATCATTCCTTCACTCATGCGAGATATCCATTTGAAAAAATTGCTTTCCTATTCGGCCGTTGCCCTGACGATGGCCCTTGCCATGTCCGCTTGCAAGCGCGCTGAGCCGCCTGCGCCAACTTCGTCCGAGGCCGCTCCGGCGATTTCCCTGCAAAAGATTGATGCCGTGGTGGGCACTGGCAAGGAGGCTACCGCTGGTTCTACCGCCGTAGTCAATTACACGGGCTGGCTGTACGAGCCGAAGGCTGAGTCTCAGCATGGCGCCAAGTTTGATTCATCGGCGGGGCGTTCGCCGTTCTCCTTCAAGGTCGACGGCGGCCAGGTAATCAAGGGCTGGGATGTAGGGGTACAGGGCATGAAGGTGGGAGGAAAGCGCACGATTATTGTGCCGGCGGAGATGGGCTACGGCGCGAATGGCATTGGCCCGATTCCACCGAACTCGAACCTGATCTTTGATGTCGAGCTGCTGGACGTTCAGTAAATAGCGCAAGCGACCGGATCTGCAATCCGCCAGTAAATTGGTGCGATCAGCGGATGCCGGTCCCAGCATCTTGCTGCCTGGTGAAAATTGATCTCTATCAAAATTCCTTTGCTTCCATGTAATATTCCCCCGAAAAATTGATGCAAAGCAATTATAATTATCATCGTTTATTTCTTTACTGGTAAAAACGATGACCGTCAATGCTGCGCCGCCTGATTTTGTATCCTTCGATCTCGAAACTGCCACGCCCTTGAGGGATGGCGATGGACTTGTGCAGGAGCAGGACGGTCATAGGTTGACACTACAGACCGATATCAAGGTAAGTACATATAACGAGGGGACTGGGCAGGGAGAACCCGCCATGCTGGGCTCCTACCTGCAGCTCAAGCCTGACGAGTCACACCACACCACCAACCGCCTGGTGGTTCAATTCGATGACGGCAAACCGTTTAATTTCGAAGCCCTGTCGATCTATTCGCCGAACCAGCCCATCGGCAAATTCCTGATCTCGAATCAGGGCCGGACCGTTACCGTGACGGTGGCGGAGAAAACCGGAACCATTCTTTTCACCGACCCGGCGGACCGCGCCATTTTGAGCAATGCCAGCTGGATCACCATCCGCCCTGAAGATCCCAAGCAGGAATGGGCGGTGGACAATCTGAAGCTTTCGCCAGCGGTGGTGAATACCGCCCCTGTCTTCGTGGGCGATATTTCGCCGCTCAAAATCGTCTCGAATGGCGGCGTCATCGACCTAGGCGCTCTGCTGCATGCCAGCGATGCCGATAGCGGCCAGAAGCTGCAATGGACGGCGGGCAGCGGCAAGGCCGGCCATGGCACGCTCATGATCGACGCCAGCGCCGACAGCGGCAGCACGGACATTACGCCCACGGGCACGCTGACCTATAAAGCGGCGCCTGGCTTTAGCGGCACGGACAGCTTTACCGTGGTGGTCAGCGACGGCGTCGCCAGCGCCGAACGCCAGATCGAGGTGGAGGTGGCGGCGCCGGAAGTGCAGATGATTGGCCTGAGTTTCAGCGGCCTCAATACCAGTATGCTGACCAATAAGTCCAAGGAAGACATTTCGGGGACGCTGAGCAAGCCCTTGAAGGAAGGCCAGAGCCTGTTCGGCAGCGTGGACCACGGCAAGACCTGGGTGCTGATCAGCGACAAGCCTGGGAACAAGGTGATCTGGAAGAGCGTGGACCTGAGCGGTAGCGATGTGCTGCAGTTCAAACTGAGTGACGGCCAGGGGAAAAGCGAGATTATCGCTGAACAAGCGTATGTGGTGGACCGGGTCGCCCCAGTGCGGACCATCAAGGATGTGGCGCTCTCGAACGACACCGGCATGTCGTCCACCGATTTCATATTCAACTCCAAGACGCAGACGCTGACCGGTAAGTTTGATGCGCCGCTGGCGGCGGGGGAGGTGGGCCGGCTTGAGTTCACCAATCACAATGCCGCCAAGCTGGTGGTCGATCCGCAGGATCCGCTGAGCTGGTCGGTCGATCTGAGCTCAATCCTATGGACTGGCAAGGGCAGTTTCTCGGTATGGGTGCAGGACGAGGCCGGGAACCGGGGGCAAGCCTTCACCCATGATTACGAGTTGATCACGACTGCGCCCAATATTTCCATGCAATGGCAAACGTCGCCGGATCCTGCCCTGAACAGCTTTTCCCTTGAGCTGGGCTTACAGTCCGGCATGCTGGGCAGCGGAGTTGGGGTGGACCCAAGCTCCCTGAAAGCAGAGAACCTGAGCATCAAGGATGGCCGAGGGCATGAGCTGACGATCGTCAAAGCCGAGGCGATCGGCTCCAATTCCATGCGCTATATTGTCAGCGCTCCTGGCGGCAGCTGGGACAAGGACGAATACGGGACGTATATCGTTAGCCTGAACGGCGATTCGATCAGGGACCAGGCCGGCAACGCTGCGAAAGCGGTTGCCGAGCTTGGACGCGTGTTTATTGTGGAACGCAAGCCGGAACCGCCAACGCCACCGGTTCCGCGTCCAGACCCGGTGACGCCGCAGCCGGTCGCGGAAGTGGTGGATGGCGTGCCGGTGAATAAGAGCACGACGGCCGATGCGGTGACCGGCACCACGAGTTCCACTGTCACTGTGCCGACCGTGACTGCAAGTCGCCAGGATGACAGCAAGACGCCGAACAAAGGCCTGGCCGATATCGGCCTGGACGTTGCCAGCGGCGGCCGCGAAGCCAAGCTGACCGTGAGCTTGCCGGTGGGTGCGGGCCTGGCGGCGGAAGGCTCGACCGTCCTGCTCAGCAAGGAGCAAGCCTTGCTGGATCTGATCCGCCGCATTGAGCAGAAAACCGATGCCGCCTCGTCGACGCAGAAAGATATGAAAGGCCAGGGAACTTCCTTCCTCGATAGCCTGGGCAAGGACGTGACGGTGCTGAGCAAGACGATTACGCCGACCTTGGCCGCCGGCAGCGATATCAAGCAGCCGATCCTGATCAGCGGCAGCTCCGCCACGCCAACGGACGGCAGTGCAAACAGTACCGCGATTGGCCTGGTGATCGACACCAGCCACCTGACCAAGGGCGCCGTGCTGCAGCTGAATAATGTGGACTTCGCTGCCATCGTTGGCGAAGCGACGCTGCGCGGCGGCGACGGCCGCAACTACGTGGTGGGCGACAACGCCAGCCAGAACATCTTCCTCGGCGCCGATGACGACGTGCTCAAAGGCGGCGGCGGCAACGATATCCTGGGCAGCGCGGGCGGCAACGACATCCTCGATGGCGGCGCCGACAACGACTTCCTGGCCGGCGGCATCGGCAACGATACCCTGATCGGCGATACCGGCAACGACGTGCTGCAAGGCGGCCGCAGCGACCAGGGCGCATGGAGCTTCAGCGTGAATGCGAAAGGCGAGATTGTGGCGACCCACGACCAGGCCGTGTTCGCACCAGGCCAGAACGAGACCGTGCAGGTGACGGAGCTGAACAAGCTGCCGGAGCTGGCCTTCCTCAATGCCGGCAAGGGCAAGCTGGTCGATCTGGGCCTGCTGTACCACGCCGCGTTCGGGCGCGCCGCCGATATCGGTGGTCTGAACTTCTACACCGGCACCGGCGAATCGCTGGCCAGCGTGGCGAAGTCCTTCGCCGCATCGAAGGAGTGGCTTGCCGCCGGCATGGATAAACTCGACGACAAGGCCTTCCTGACCAAGCTGTATCAGCAGGTGCTGGGCCGCGAACCGGACCAGGGCGGATTCGACTTCTGGCTCAAGGCGTTGACCGGCGCGAATAGCGTCAAGGCCAGCCGCGACAACGTGATGCTGGGCTTTGCCCTGAGCGACGAGCACCGCAAGCTGCAAGCCAAGGATGGCGTCTTCGCCAAGGTCACGCTGGACAAGGAGGCCGGCTGGATCAACGGCAGCGGCGACGACCGACTGGACGGCGGCGCGGGCAGCGATGTGCTGGTGGGCGGCGACGGCAAGGATACGGCGGTCTACAGCGGCAAGCAGGCCGACTACAAGATCCTGCTGGGCGCCGATGGCCAGATCAAGGTGGCCGACAAGGCCAATGCCGACATCGATACCTTGAGCAGCATCGAGCAAGCCGAGTTCAGCGACGGCACCATCAGCCTGGCGTTTACGCAGGCCGACGCGGGTCGTTTGAAAACGGCGGGCCTGCTGTACCAGGCGGTGTTCGACCGCGCGGCGGACGTGGGCGGCATCAACTGGTGGCTGTCGACCCAGGCGGACGCCAAGCAGATGGTCAATGGCTTCGCCGACTCGGCCGAGTTCCAGAAGCTGTACGGCAAGCTCGATAACGCGGCCTTCGTGCACGCGCTGTACGCCAACAGCGGCCTGGCCGCTGATGCTGCCGGCGGCGAAGCCGCGTGGGTGAACTATCTGGGCACCCACAGCCGCGCCGAGCTGGTGGGCAGCTGGATCGCGCAGGACGCCGTGATGCAGGCGCAGCAAGCAGGGCAAGGTCTCTGGCTGGTGTAATCCTGTCTGAGCCAGCTGCTGGCGGGATGGTGGATCATCCTGTGGCGATTTTTGACTTTCTGAAAAAAGCCGGCCTTCACTGCGAGGCCGGCTTTTTGCTATTTGTGGCCGCCAGCGCTTCCCATGCCGCCCATCCCGGCATCGGTGGATCTTCCGCGAGCGGAAGATAGAGCAGCAACCATAGAAGCGGATATGCGGGGCGCGGATGCATGGCAGGCTCCGGGACGGTTCAAGGGTGGGGCCACTATATACGCTGGACTGGGCCGGGATGTATGGCTTTTGTAATGCCAGCGATGGAATTCAATGACAAGAAGCGGAGTGTCCAGCAGGGCGGTCGGCTCTATCGTAGGCATCTATCTGTCATGCGAAAGGAGCAGAAATGAAGCTGTTAAATAACAAGGTAGCCATCATCACCGGCGCCAGTTCGGGTATCGGTTATGCCACCGCCAAGCTGTTCGCACAGGAGGGCGCGAAGCTGGTCCTGGTCTCGCGCCGCCAGGCGGAACTCGATGCGCTGGTCGCCAGCCTGGAACCCGGCAGCGCCGTGGCGTGCGCGGGCGATGTGGCCGATGAGCGTTGCGCGCGCCATGCCGTCGCCACGGCGCTGGAGCATTTCGGCCAGCTCGATATCGCTTTCAATAATGCCGGCACTTTGGGCGAAATGGGTGCCACCAGCGATGTCAGCGTGGAGGGCTGGCGCAACACGCTGGACACCAATCTCACCAGCGCCTTCCTGGCGGCAAAGCATCAGATTCCCGCCATGACCGGCCGCAGCGGCGCATCGCTGATTTTCACCTCCACCTTTGTCGGTTACACGGCGGGCATGCCCCAGATGGCCGCCTACGCCGCCAGCAAGGCGGGCCTGATCGGCCTGACGCAGGCGCTGGCGGCGGAACTGGGGCCGCAAGGCATCCGCGTCAACGCCATTCTTCCCGGCGGCACGGATACGCCGATGGGCCGCGCGGTCGCCAACACGGAAGAAGCCAAGTCCTTTGTCGCCGGCATGCATGCCTTGAAGCGCCTGGCCTCGCCGGATGAAATCGCGCGTTCGGTGCTGTACCTGGCTTCCGACCTGTCGAGCTTCACGACCGGCACCGCCATGCTGGTCGATGGCGGGGTGTCGATCAACCGCGCCTGACCCCTTGTTGTGGATGGCTATTCGATATCGCCATACTTCTTCTGGATCGATTTCGAGGTGCCGTCCTTTTCCATGCTCTTCAGCGCGCCGCCCAGCCGGGATACCAGCTCGGCATCGCAGCTCTTGGAGCAGGCCAGGTAGTTGTAGGTGGGACCGAGCGGAGCGCTGACCTGCACCCGGTTATCGATATCGCTTGTCTTCACCCAGGCCTTGCCTTCCGCGACCGGCCCATACCAGGCGTCGATGCGCCGGTTCAGCAGCATTTTTTGCGGCGTCTGATCCTGGTTGAGTTCATAAATCTGGCCATCGGCAAAGCCGTTCGCGCGCAAAATGTGCACGCCCGCCGTGCCCCGGGCCGCGCCGATCACTTTGAAGGCCGCGCGCGCTTCGCCAAAGGAGTTGACCGTCTTATCGAGGGAGAAGAAGGCGCGGTTGACTTTGAGGATGGGGGCAATCCAGGTGTACTTGTCTTCGCGCGCGTCGACCCGGGCGAGCGGAATGATCAGGGTGTTGCGCGAGGCGGGATTGGCAACGGCGGCCAGGGCGCGGTTGCTGGGTACGACCAGCAGCTTGGCCTGGTAGCCGGCGCGGCGCATGGCTTCCAGCACGATATCGCCCACCACGCCTTTGCGTTCTGCCGTATTGATGGTCAGCGGCGGCACTTCCATCAGATACATGGTGAGTTCCTGCGCCGCGCAGCTTGCCGCGGCGGTGGAAAGAAGCATCAGGAATCCAAGACGTCTCATGGTTCGCCCCCCCTTGCATGCTGCCCATTATACGGGCATGGCGGGGGGCTGCGGCCGCTTTCTCTGCTTGTCTCAGGCGGCCGACAGCGGGAGGGCCGGATTGAAGCGTCCCAGTGTGATGCCGCCCCGGCGGCAAGCCTCGCCAAAGAGGTCGCTGGCCAGATAGGCATATTCCAGCGCGCGGCTGGCGCCGATGGGGTCGTCCTTGTCGCTCGCAGGCAGGCCGGGATGGCACATCATCAGCGCGCCGGAAGGGGCGTCGGCCAGCCATTTGTCCATCAGGCTGGCAAAATCGGCTTCCGGCGAGAGGGAATACATGCCGGCGAACCAGGACGGCGTCGCATACCCAAGCTGGTTGGCCTGGTAGGAAAAACCGTGGGTGAGCAGGCAAAGCAGGTGCGACTTGAAGCGGTCGTCGCCGGGGTTGGCCAACAAGTCGGGCGCGCGCAGATATGGCCGGTCGTCGCCGGTCCAGCGCTGCTCCATGGCCTGGAACAGCGCGGTGCGCGCGCAGGGCAGGGCGTGAATATGCTGGTGGCCATCGAGGAAATCCGGCAGGCGGCCGAAGTGATGGCAGAAGCGGTCGATCTGGCTCAGGAAGATGCCGCGCAGTTTATCGATGGAGAGCAGGCGCAGCTGGCTGGCCAGCAGCCAGTAGGACAGGGGACGCACCTGGTCCCCGCCCTGGCTGAAATCGTGGGTCAGGTTCAGGTGCAGGCCGATATCGGCATCCTGCGAAAAACGGCGCAGGGGCGCGGCCAGTACCGGCCATTCGCGCGATTCGCTCATCACGCTGGTGGCGGAAAGGCGGCCTTGTTCCAGCAGTCGCAGAATGCCTTCGCTGATGGCGGTAGACTGCGCGAAATCGTCGGCGCAGAGTATCAGTTTGCGCATCTCAGTTGACGCCTTTCTTTGCCAGGTCCTGCTGGCCGACCATGCTGTGGTCGATGCGCTCATCCAGAATATACAAGGGGCGCTGCTTGGTTTCCTCGAAGACGCGGCCCAGGTACTCGGCGATCACGCCCAGGCAAAGCAGCTGGATGCCAGAGAGAAGCATCATGCCGGAGGCCAGGGTGGCCCAGCCCGAAACCGGATTCCCATAGATCAGGGTCTCGCCCAGGATGTAGACGCCATAGGCCAGAGCGCACAGCGAAATGACGGCGCCGGCTGCCGACACCATGCGCAGCGGGCGCATGGAGAAGGAGGTCATGCCCAGCGAGGCCAGGTCGAGCAACTGGCCCAGGCGGAACTTGCTGCAGCCTGCCGTACGCTCGGCGGCGGCAAACGGCACGATGCTGGTTTTGAAACCCAGCCAGGCGTACAGGCCTTTCATGAAGCGGGCGCGTTCCGGCATCTGCATCAAGGCCTGCACCACGCGCCGGTCCATCAAGCGGAAGTCGCCGGCATTGGGGGGGATCTGGAAACGCTCGCCGCTTTGCAGGAAATGGTAGAAGCGCTGCTTGGCGTAGGCCAGCAAGCGGTTCTCGTGTTTGCGGTCGGACTGCACCGCGACCACCATATCGCAGCCGGAGCGCCATTCCGCCACCATGCGCCGGATAAGTTCGGGCGGATGCTGGCCGTCGCCATCCATGCACAGCACGGCGTCGCCGCGCGCCGCTGCCAGGCCGGCCGTCAGCGCCGCTTCCTTGCCGAAGTTGCGCGAAAGGCGCAGCAGCTGCACATTGCTGTACACGCTTTGCTTCTCGAACCTGGCCACCACCTCTTCCAGATTATCGCTGCCGCCGTCGTTGACGATCACCAGTTCCCACTCGACGTCGCAGCGCGACAGGGCCGCCGCCAGTTCGGGCAGCAGCAGGGCCAGCGAGGCGGCTTCGTTCAGCACAGGCATAACCACCGAGATGGCTTTGCGCCCGGCGCGATTCAGATTGATCGAAGGCGAGGACATTATTTAACCTCCACCAGCGAACGGCGTGCGCCGTGAAAGCGGATGCGGTCCGCAGGAATGTGCAGGCGCAGGGCCTCTTGGTTATCCATAACAACGACCTTGCTGTGACAGTCGCCTTTGCACAGCGCTCCCTGGGAATAGAAAGCGGACGAAAAGGCGGGGTGGGTTTGATAATTCAGTTGCGCGCCTGCCGGCGCATGCTGCAGGAAATTCTGGATCAGCTCGCGCTCCGAGTTGGCATTCATCTGGCGCTGGATCAGCGGCGCGCAGGTGAGTACCAAGGAGGCAAAGGCGGCCAGGCCCAGGGCGCTGCGCTGCTGCAGGCTCTCGGCGCTGTTTTCCAGCCATTGCGCAGCCAGCACGGCAAACGGCGGAATCGCGGTCAGCGCATAGGTCCAGATGATGTTGCGGCTGAAGGTGAAGAACAGCAGCGGCGCCAGCGTGGCGCACCACAGAAAGCATTCCAGTGGCGGCAGGGCGGCCGGCCGGCTTCTCCAGCGCTGCACGGCGCGCAACAGCAGGCAGCCGAATACGCCTATCCAAGGCAGGATGGCGCCGGTCCAGAAAATCCAGATGGCGCCCAGCGGCTGGCGGTGGGCCGTGCCATAGCGGTCTCCCATCCAGCCCGGCTGCAGGAAGCGCGCGAAATGTTCGCCGACGATGAAGTAGTTGAGGAAGCCCGGGTAACGCGCTTCCGCTGCGACATACCAGGGCAGGAAAATGGCAAGGGCCAGCAGCACGCCCTGCGTATTGCACAGGCGGCGCAGCAGTTGCACCGGCTTGCCTTGCATGACGGCGAAGGACAGCAGGGGCAGCGCGATCAGTACCCAGGTCGCCAAGCCCTTGGACAGTGCGCCCAGGCCGACCATGGCCCAGAAAGCAAGGCGCCAGCGGGCTGTCTGCGGCGCTTCGCGCCAGACCTGCCAGGCGCAATACTGGGCGGCCAGCACCACGGCCATCTGCACAGCGTCAGTCATGACGGCGCCGGCGCTGGCAAAGAACAGCGGCGAGGACGCCAGTACCGGTATCACCAGCCAACGCTGGCGCAGGCCAAGTTCAGCGGCCATGCGCATGGTAATCCAGATCGCGCCCAGCGATACCAGCAGCGCCGGCAGGCGCGCGGCAAATTCGTTGACGCCGAAGACGGCCATGAAGGCGGCGCTGCTCCAGGTGGAGAGCGGCGGCTTGGCGAAGAAGGGTGTTTGCGGATCCATATGCGGCATCAGCCAGAAGCCGTTGCTGACAGCCTGGCGCGCGATTTCGCCATAGCGCGCTTCGGTGGTGTCGGCCAGCGGCGCAAACCACATCAGGCCAAGACGTGCCAACAGCAGCAGGGCGGTCGCGGTCAGCAGCCATGCCTGCCAGTTGCGACCGACATCGTTGATGCGCGCGCCGACGGCGCGGCGGTTGTTGGCTGATGGCGTCGTGACGGATCGGCCGGGACGATGATCTGCATGCATGAGCGTACCTTGAAAAAATAGTCGGTCAAACGTCTCTGTGGTCCGGGGTGGGCAAGGAAGAGAGTTCACTTTCGATCTTAGTAAGGCGCAGCTTAATTATGCATGAAGGTTATGTGAAACAAACATTAAATTTACGCGAAAAGCACGACAAAGAGTAGGCCAAGGCGCAGAATCTTCACGAAGCGCTAAGATTGGATAGCGCCCGTGGTTGAGGGCGAAACGGGCTGGAAGGAGGACTGCTGGGCGGCGCAAAAAGAGAGGCGCGTCTCCTTGCGGAGCGCGCCTCAGTGAAGCCCCTAGTGGGAGCTTAGCGGGTATTGAAAGCTTAGTGGGACATCAGAACCGGTAGCGTCATGCACTTGAGGATGGTGCGCGTTACGCCGCCGATCAGCAGTTGGCGGAAGCGTGCATGGCCATAGCCGCCCATCACCAGCAGGTCGGCATCGATATCGGCCGCCAGCGACAGCAGCGCATTGCCTACGTCCATGGTGGTCTGCTGCTCGCTGACTTCGACCTTGACACCGTGGCGGCTCAGATACAGGGCCAGGTCGGCGCCCGGCTGTTCGCCATGCTTGCCATAGCGCTCATCGGGATTGAAGACGGCCAGCGTCACCAGATCGGCCGCCTTCAGCATTGGCAGCGCGTTGGCGATGGCGCGCGTGGCTTCCATGCTGGCGTCCCAGGCCAGCAGCACCTTGCGGCCGACCTGCTCGAACTTGCCCGCATACGGCACCACCAGCACCGGCCGGGCCGAGTTGAGCATCACATATTCCGGCAGGTCGGGACGGGCGGCGGCGCGCTTGTCGTCCGGGTCGTATTGGCCGACCACTACGAGGTCTGCGTAGCGCGCCTGCACCATCATGCCACCCTCGGCATCGTCGTCGACAATGCGCTTTTCGGCCGAGCTGACGCCGGCCGCGCGCGCGATGGCGTCGAACTGGCTGAGCGAGCTTTGCGCGTCTTCCCGCATCAGCGCCATCTGGGTGGCCAAGGCCTCGCCGCCCAGCTCAAAGCTGCCGGGCAGGATCAGGCCGAGAGTGCTGGTCAGCGCCGCGCCGATCAGATGGCCGTTGCCGGCATTGGCCAGTTCGGCGGCGATGCGGATGCGCTGCGGCGCGGCGCGCGACAGGTCGGCATGAACGAGGATGGTTTTATAGCTCATGTTTACTCCAGGCGAAGGGAAAAGGGTTCAGGGATTCAGGCCGGGGTGGCCGCTGTGCGGGCCTCATGCCAGGCCAGGGCCATGGCCAGCACCGCATCCATGGTCGAGATATGCAGTTCGAACCAGTCCGGCAGCAGCACGGCGGCGCGCCGCGCCGGCCCGTAGTCGCCATGCTGCAGCGCTGCCAGCGAGTGGTGCAGGCCGGCCAGTACGCGCGCATGCTGTTCGCGGTGGGCGGCCAGGCCGGGGAAATCGATCGCTTCCATCATGTCCTCTTCCTCGCGGAAGTCGCGGCCGATGGTGTCGCACAGGGTGCCGAAGGCGTTTTGGAAGCGCTCGTCGTCCAGCGCCGGGAGAATGGCGAACTGGCGCAGCAGGGTGCGGTGCGGCTCGTCGAGGGCCGCAATGCCGAGGGAGCCGGGCTGGTAGCCGAGCTTACCGTCAAGTGAGGTCATGGTCTTCTCCTAGCACACGGTTTGGTGTCGCACTGCAAGAGGTACGCAGGCAGTGTCGTATTCCGGACCCGCAAAGTCCTTGATCCAAGTCAAATTTCCCTGCCTTGACGCCAGGGCGGTATTGTTGTGCGACGGCTGTCGCATAAAGCGCTTGCCCGTGTGCGACAAGTGTCGTACTATCGTGGCTCCAGTCATATAGGAGTGCCGATGCCGATTCCCTCGACAACCGAATTGAGTTTGCTGAAATGCCTATGGAAGGCGCAGCCGCTGAGCGCACGCGAAATCCACGAGCGCGTGGCGGAGGAGCTGGCATGGTCGTATTCGTCCACGCGCAAGACGCTGGAGCGCATGCTGGAAAAGCAGATGGTGCGCCAGCATTCGGTGCACGGCGTGCATGTGTATGAGGCGACGCTGGAAAAAGTCGCCACCCTGGCCGCCTTCGCCCACGACTTCGGCCGCCGCGTGATGGAGATGGACGGCCCGCTGCCGGTCAGCATGTTCACCGGCAGCAAACTGGTGGACAAGGGCGAGTTGGCGCAGCTGGAAGACATGCTGCAGGACTGGCCGGCGGAGGACGAGTAATGGTGTCGGATTTCTTCCTGCTCTTCCTTCAGGCCAGCCTGACCAGCATGCTGACCGGCGCGCTGGTATGGGGACTGTTGCATGCAGCGGCGCGGTTCTGGCCAGCCGTGGCGATGGGACGGCGCGTCTGGCTGCTGGCGCAACTGGCCATCGCCGTCAGCTTTGCCGCTGTGCTGATGCCCGGCAGCGCAGCTTTCAGCCTGCTGCCGGCGATTGAGCTGCGCGATGCCCCGCCTGCAAGCATGGCCGCCGAACGTGGCCAGCTTGTGGACGCCAACGAGGCGGATGCCCATACCGACCACGATGCAGCCGGTGCAGCCGCGAAAGGCAGCGCGCCAGACGCCGTGCATGCGGGCACCCCGGATGATGCCGATGGCGGCTTCACATCCGGCCTGCTGCTAGCCGGCCAGGTTTGGCTCGCGGTCTATCTCTGTGGCCTGTTTGCCACCGCGGCGCGCTGGCTGCGCGTGCGCCGCTTGCTGTCCGCTCTGCTGGCGGCATCTTATGCGCTGGATGCGCGCACGCTGCGCCTGCATCCCGGCTTTGCCCGCGAGGACGGCGCCGCCCTGCTGGAAAAGGGCTTGCGCATCCGCGAAACCAGCGCGCCCATCTCGCCGATGCTGCTGGGCTGCTTGCAGCCGATGCTGCTGCTGCCTGAACATCTGCGCGGCATGGACCCGGGCCAGCAGGAACTCATCGTCGCCCACGAACTGACCCACTGGCGCAGCCGCGACCAGCTTTGCCTGCATCTCAGCCTGGCCCTGCAAACCCTGTTCTGGTTCAATCCCGTGTTTTCCCGGCTGCGCGAAAAGCTGGCGCTGGCCCAGGAGCTGGCTTGCGACCGGCGCGTGCTGGCCGGCCGTCCGCCGGTTCAGCATAAGAATTATGCGGCGGCCTTGCTGGGTCAATTGAAAGTCCAGCAGCAGTCCATGCAGACCAGCCAGTATGCGTCGCTCGCTTTTGGCGGCGACGGCCTGGCTGCGCTGGGCATGCGCATCCGCCTGATCCGCCAGCCGCTGGCTGCGCGCCTGAACTGGGCGGGCCGCGTTTCGCTGACGGCATCGCTATGCGCGCTGCTTGGCGCCAGCATCCTGTTGCAGCCGGCGTTTGCCTGGCGTGGGGAAGAGCAGAGCCGCACCGGTGCCGCTATTTCCGCCGCAGCGGCCATCGTTGCAGAACCGTCCGGCCATGTTGCTGGCGCCTCCGGCAAGGCGCCATGGCTCAAGCCCGTGCGCGATGGCCGCGTCAGCAGCTTCTTTGGCGTGCCCCGCAAGCGCGCTGCCGATGGTGCGAACATGCCAGCTGCCGCCAGCATCCACCATGGCGTCGACTTCGCGGCCAGGACCGGCTCCGAGGTCCGCGCAGTGGCCGACGGCGTGGTGGCTGAATCCACCGACCTGTATGCAGGCGGGGAAAAATATGGCAAGGTCGTCGTCATCGAACACGCGGACGGTTTGCGCAGCCTGTATGCCCACCTCGATAGCCGTTCGGTGCGCCCCGGCGAACATGTCAAGGCTGGCCAGCTTATCGCCCGCTCCGGTGCCAGCGGGCGTGTTTCCGGTCCCCATCTGCACCTGGAAGCCTTGAAGAATGGCGAGCATATCGATCCGCAAACCTTGATCGCCAATCTGGAGCAGAGCGCGTTCAAGTCCGCGCTGCGCAGGCGCGACGCCGCCAACCTTCGACCCGGCGGATCGCCGGTCAGCAGCAGTTAAATCCCTGGTGCCGTCCATGGCGCGGCGGCACCCATCCCCCACTTAAGCAAAACGAAATCGCGGCTGCGGCCTTGCGAGGCGGGCTTTCGCTCGTCCATTGCAGCCGGAGCACGCCGAAAGAAAAGGAGAAATTATGCAGATCATGCGTTGCGCCATCGCTGGTGCGCTGGCCCTGTTGCCCGCCGCCGCGCGGGCTGCCGACCACGCCGCCGGCCAGCCTATGGATAAAGTCCAGGTCACTGGCGGCAAGCTCGAACAGCGCCGCCAGGAAACCGCCAGCACCCTGCTGGTGGGCCACGAGGAGTTGATGAAACAGGGCGACCGCTCGCTGGCCGAGGCGCTGAAACGCATTCCCGGCATCAGCCTGGGAGACGGCGGCGGAGGCAAGGGCAGCGAGATCCGCATGCGGGGGCTGGGCAGCGGCTATGTGCAGATTCTGCTGAACGGCATGGCCGTGCCGAACGGCTTTTCGCTCGACTCGATCGCGCCGGACCTGATCGAGCGCGTGGAGGTGGTGCAGGCAGCCAGCGCGGAACTCGGCACGCAGGCCATCGCCGGCACCATCAATATCGTGCTGCGCAAGGTGGCTTCGCGGCCGGTGCAGGAACTCAAACTGACCCTGGGCCGGCAATGGCAGCACCTTCTGCCTGGATTGAATGGTCAGATATCGGGCAAGACCGACAGCTATTCCTATCTGGTGGGACTGGACCTGCAGCGCTCCGTGGAGGATGAACCGCGCATGGTGGACGATATCCAGCGCAGCCGGGAAGGGGATTTGGTGCACTGGCGCATTCGCGGCGAACGCGAAACCAATAGCGCCAATATGCTCAATCTTTCGCCCCGCATCAACTGGAATCTGGGCGAAGGGGAAACGCTGACGTCGCAGAGCTTCATCGGCGTTACGCGCCGCAAGGTGGCGATCTCCGGGCAGGAACGGCTGATCGCGGGCGAGGCTGGCGAGTATCCGGATGGCGGCAGCGTCTTTCGCGCCAAGGCCCTGATGCTGCGCAGCGACCTGCATTGGCAGCGCGAGCTGGAGGCAGGCGGCGGCAGGGAATACAAGCTTGGCATCCAGCACAATCCACGTCGCACGGAATACGATTTTGGCGGCCATCCCGGCAGCCCGGGCCTCCCATTGCGCCGCCACGTCAACGCCGATGTGAACGAAACCGGCGTCACCGCCTCCGGCAAGTATGCGGCTCAGCCCAGTGGCGGCCATGCGCTGAGCGCAGGCTGGGAACTGGCGCGTATCCAGCGCTCGCAAGACCGCCTTGAAAACGAATTTTTCGCCACGGGGGCGGTGAGACCGGTGCCGGATGAGCGCTTCAAGGGCAGCAGCAAGCGTTTCGCCGCCTACGTGCAGGATGAGTGGGACTTGTCGCCCGCATGGGCCTTCTCGCTCGGTCTGCGCGGAGAGCTGCTGGAAACCACGATTCAGGATCGCCAGCAGCAGGAAATTAGCAAGCGCTCGCCGATCTTGAGTCCCATCCTGCAGGCAGCCTACAAGCCTTCGGCCGAGCATAAATGGCGCGCCGGCATCGCGCGCACCTACAAGGCGCCGACCATGTCGCAGCTCTTCCCGCGCCGCTTCACCATCGACGCCAACAATAGCGCCGTCCGGCCCGACATCCAGGGCAATCCCGACCTGCGCCCGGAACGCGCATGGGGGCTGGATGCGGGTTATGAACGCTATGTGGGCAAGAGCGGCCTGCTGGCGGCCAGCGTCTTCCTGCGCCGCATCGACGATGTGATCCTGCCCTTGCTGGTCAAGGAAGGGACGCGCTGGCTTGCCACGCCCACCAACCAGGGCCAGGCCAATGTGCATGGCTTCACGCTGGAAGCCAAGCTGCCGCTGGCCTCCTTCATGGCCGATGCGCCGCCCTTGGCTTTGAACGCCAATCTGACGCGCAACTGGTCGCGCGTGAAGCGTTTGCCCGGCCCCGACAACCGCCTGGCTCAGCAGCAGCCCGTCAGCGCCAATCTCGGACTCGAATACAGCAAGGGCCAGCTTGACCTGGGCGCCGATTTCAATTATCAAGGCGGCGGCAGGTCGCGGATCGGCATCGACACCGCCAGCGTGAATCCGGCCTCGCGGGAGCTGGACGTGTACGGCATATGGAAACTGGAAAGCGGCAGCCGCCTGCGGATCGGCGTCAGCAACCTGCTGCACCGCGACCAGGTCTCGCGCGAGGAGTATCTGGCGCAGACATCCTTCCGCGAGCAGGTCAGCACTGCGCGCAGCGGCGCCGTGCTGCGCATCACTTACGAATTCGGTAAAGGCAAGGAATGACTATGGTACAAGCAAGCCAGCTGCGCAATGCGCGCATCGACCTGCTGCGCGGCGTGGCGATCAGCTGCGTCCTGCTGCTGCACTTCACGCTGGCCTATGGCCTGAAAGACAGCCCGCTCGGCACGCTGATCCCGCACAAGCTGCTGGGTGCCATGGTCTACAACGGCAACTATGGCGTCACCATCTTCTTCGTGATTTCGGGCTTTCTGATCACCTCGGGCGTGCTGCAGCGCTGGGGAAGCCTGGGCCGTATCGATATGCGCAGCTTCTATGCCTATCGCGCGGCGCGCATCCTGCCGCCTTTGCTGGCGGCACTCGCCATCGTCGTCACGCTGGGCAGCATCGGCGTGCCGCACTTCAGCAATACCGATGGCGGCAACAATCTGCCCGCCTCGCATTTCCTGCTGGGCGCGGGTTCGGTGCTCACCTTCTGGCACAACGTCCTGATGCAGTCCTATGGCTATTTCAACTACTGCCTGAACGTATACTGGTCGCTGTCGGTGGAGGAAGTGTTCTATCTGGCGCTGCCGCCGGCCTGCCTGGTCCTGCGCCGCAACTGGCTGTTCGTGGCGCTGTGCCTGCTGTTGGTGCTGTATGCGCCGTTCTACCGTGCCGCCCATGCCGATAACGAGATCTACTATATGTATGCCTATCAGGCTTGCTTCGACGCGATCGCCATCGGCTGCCTGACCGCCTTGCTGGTACGCCGCGCAGCGTTGCCGCTCCAGTGGCGGCGGCCGCTACGTCTTGGCGCCGCGGTTGGCATGGCGGCGGTTTACCTGATCGGCTTCGGCGGCCACGAGGCGCTGGGTTTCAGCATGATGGCCTTGTTTGTCGCGCTTTACCTGTACACGTCGGCCGGCGACTCCCGGCCAACGCTGTGCGCCGGCGGCCTGGGCGTCCTGCTGCGCTGGGCCGGGCGGCATAGCTACGAGCTGTATCTCTTTCACGTGATCGTGCTGGCCCTGATGCGCAATGTGCTGAGCAAGAAGGAGCTGACGTATGCCAGCCGCCTGCCATGGTTCCTGCTGTTCTTGCTGCTCAGTGGCGCAGTGGCATGGCTGGTGGCGCGCTACCTGGCACAACCGGCCAGCCGCCGCATCCGCGCCTGGGCCGATGGACGCGGCCAATCACCAGCGCAGGCTGGAGAACTGCACGGCGAGATGGTCGATCAGCAGACGGGTACGGGCCGGTAGCCGCGCGCTGGCATGCCAGACCGCCTGCACCGGTATCGGCGGCGGTTCGTAGGCGGCCAGCATCAGTGCCACCCGGCCTTCGTCGAGTAGGCGGCGCACCTGCCAATAGGGCGCCATCCCGGCCCCAGCGCCGCAGGCCACCGCCTCGTTGCAGGCAGCGGCATCGTTGGCGCGGAAAGCGCCCGCCACCCGTACATGCCGGACTTCGCCATCGAGCATGTAGGGCCAGCGGTTGCCATCCCGGCCGATGGTGCGCACCACGCAGGGCAGGTTTGCCAGCGCTTCCGGCGTCTCGGGCTGGCCGTGCGTGCGCAGCCAGGAAGGGCTGGCGAAGAAGACGCGCCGCAGATTGCCCAGCGGGCGCGCATGCAGCGAGGAGTTGGGCAGGGCGCCCAGCCGTATCGCCAGATCGAGCTTGTCGGCCACCAGGTCGGCATGGCGGTCGCCCAGCACCAGATCGATTTTCACTTCGGGCCAGCGCTGCATGAAGCTGGCGGCCATGCCGGCCAGGTAGGTGGAGCCGAACAGCGCCGGGCCGCCGACGCGCAGGCTGCCGCTGACCACCCGGGTTTCGCTGCGTACTTCGGCGCGGGCGGCGGCGATGTCGGCCAGGACCAGCCGCATGCGCTCGTAAAAGGCGGCGCCTGCCGGCGTGGCGTGCAGCTTGCGCGTGGTGCGCCGGATCAGTTGCGCGCCCAGGGCGGCTTCCAATGCAGCCAGGGAGCGGCTGACCGATTGCAGCGAACGCCCGCTATTGCGCGCCGCCGCCGTCAGCGAGCCGGCATCGACGATGGCGATGAAGTTCAGATAATCGTCCAGGCTTTCCATGATTCTCCCGATTTTCAGGACAGTCTATCACTCTGGACATGGATTGTTATGAATGTGGTTGATAATTAAGCTGGCGGCATGAATCCGAAAACTTCCCCCGACACCGTACGCCTGGTGCATATCGACGCCTTCACCCGCACTCCTTTCCGGGGCAACCCGGCGGGCGTGGTGCTCGACGCGGACGGCCTGTCCGGCCGGCAGATGCAGGACATTGCGCGCGAGCTGCGCCATTCCGAAACCGCCTTCGTGCTCAAGCCCCACGGCCCGGACCACGACCTGCATATCCGCTACTTCACGCCTTCGGTCGAGGTGCCGGTGTGCGGCCACGCGACCATTGCGGCCCACTATGCGCGGGCCTGCCAGCTTGGCCTTCCCGCCACCAGCCTGGTGCAAAAGACCGGCGCCGGCCTGCAGCGCATCGATATCCAGCGGCATGAAGGCGACTACCGCATCGTCATGCACCAAGGTCCGATTTCCTTTGGCGATTCATTCGATGCTGCGCAGCGGCAGCGCGTGGCGCAGGCGCTGGGAATCGGCGCCGCCGATCTTGAAGCGCATCTGCCGGTGCAGATCGTCTCCACCGGCCATTCCAAGGTGTTGTTGCCGCTGCGGCGCGACTTCGAGCTGGAAGCGCTGCGCCCGGACGCCGACGTCTTGAGCGCGATCAGCCGCGATATCGGCTGCAACGGCTTCTATCCCTTCGTGATCCGGGACGATGCCAGTACCGAGGGCCGCATGTTCGCCCCCGCCATCGGCATCGCCGAAGACCCGGTCACGGGCAATGCCAACGGACCTTTGGGCGCCTACATCGTGCGCCACGGCTTGCTGCCGCACGATGGTTGCCGCCTGGCCTTCGACGGCCACCAGGGCCGGGCCCTGCGCCGCGACGGCGTGGTGCGGGTGATGGTGGCGATAGAGGATGGCGAGGCTGTCGGCGTCGCCATCGCAGGCGATGCGGTGCAACTGTTCGCCGTCGATCTGCGCGTGGACTAAACGCGGGTCGGCAAGGTCATGATGAAGCTGGTGCCCTGACCCAGTTCGCTGCGCACTTCAATCTTGCCGCCCAGGACGCCGTAAACGATGTTGTAGACGATGTTCAGGCCCAGGCCCGAGCCGCCCCGTCCCAGCTTGGTGGTGAAGAAGGGATCGTAAATGCGGCTCATATTTTCCGGCGCGATGCCGGCGCCGTTGTCGCGCACCGTCACTTCCACCCACTGTTCCTCGGCCAGGCTGGCGCTGATCCAGATTTCGCCTTCGTGCCGTCCCTCGAAGGCGTGCATCAGGCTATTGTTGACGAGATTGATCAGCACCTGGCCGAAGGGGCCGGGATAGCTGTGCATCAGGATGGTCTGCGGCACGTCCTGCCGCACCAGGATGCCGGAATTCTTAAAGGTCGGCATCAGCACCAGGAGGATTTCGCAGGCCAGGTCGCACAGGCGGAACTCGCGGCACTGCGAGGTGGCGCGGTCCACCGCCACTTGCTTGAAGCTGGCCACCAGGTCCACCGCCCGGTGCAGATTGCGCAGGACGATCTGGCCGCCGCCGTTCACGTCGGTGATATAGGTTTCGAGCGTCGAGCGCTTGATGCCTTGCGCGCACTGCTTCTGGAATTGCGTGGTCTGGTCGATCAGGGTGCTGACCGCCAGCAGGCTGTTGCCGATGGGCGTATTCAGCTCATGCGCCACGCCCGCCACCAGCGATCCCAGCGCCGCCAGCTTCTCGCTGCGCACCAGTTCATCCTGGGCGCGGCGCAGGGTTTCCAGCGATTCGGCCAGGTCGCGGTTGGCCTCCATCATCTGCGCGGTGCGCACCTGCACAAGCTCTTCCAGGTGGTTGCGGTACTGGATCAGTTCCAGTTCGCTCTTCTTGCGGTCCGAGATATCGGTGGAAACGCCGCCCATGGCCCAGGTCTGGCCATGCTCGTCGATCAGCGGGAATTTTTCCGAGACATAGGTGCGGATCTGGCCCGCGCTGTCGGGTGCCGTTTCCTCGTAGGTGTAGGCGTGGCCGGATTCGATCACCGCCAGGTCGTTGGCGCGGAAGCTGCTCGCCACTTCGGGCGCAAACACCTCGTAGTCGAAATGGCCGAGCGGATCGTTGGCGCCGGGCGGCAGGATCATGCGGAAACGCTCGTTCACCAGCAGGTAGCGTCCCTCCAGATCCTTCACATAAATGATGGCTGAGGATTTTTCCACGATATTGTGCAGCAGCGACTGGCTGCGCCGCAGCGCCGAGTTGCGTTCGGCCGTCGTTGCCAGCATGGTGTTGAAGGCCAACGCCAGACGGCCCACCTCGTCGTCGCTGCCGAGCGGCGCGCGCAGATCGTAGCGCTGCTCGCGCGTGACGCGGTCGGCCACGCGCGAGAGCGCGAGCAGGGGCTGGGTCACCAGGCGGCGCAGGCTGAGCGAATACAGCAGGCTGCCGATCAGGAGCGTCAGCAGTACCACGGCCAGCACCAGCGCGTACTGGCGCAGTCTTTCCGCCAGCGGCGGCAAGGCATAGTCGACCTGCAGATAGCCGACCACGTCGCGTTCGAAGCGCACCGCTGCCATCATGGTCAGCGAATTGCCGTGGAAACGGTGGCCCATGCCTGCCTGTTCCGGCCAGGCGCAGCGCAGCTGGGCACTGCCCGCACCGCGGCGCGCATATTGGGCAAAGACCTGGTGGCCGGCGTCGAACAGGCAGGCGCTGTCGATATCGCGGCTGCTGCGCAGCGCTTCCAAGGTGCGCGTGGCGGCGTTGCGGTCGCCGAAATTCAGGTCCACATCCAGATTCAGCGACAGCAGCTCCATGCGCGCCGCCAGATCCTGCACCAGGCGCGGACGCGCCACCACCACGTCGTAGGAGGCCAGGGCGAGCAGGGCGGCCAGCAGGGCCGCGAAGGTGGTCAGCACCGATACCAGCAGCAGCTTGCGCTGCAAGGCCAGGTTGCGGAAATAGCGGCGCAGGCGGCTCATTTCGGCGCGCCTCCCAGCACTCGGTCCGCCAGCGCCAATACGCGCGGATTCAGGCTCATGCCCGAACGCTTGGCTGCCGCCAGGTTGACCTCGAAGCGGATGCTGCCTTCGACCAGCATCATATTGATGATGCCGCCATCGGCCAGGAAGGAGGACGAGTCGCCGATGGTCAGCACGGCCTGGTCGCGCAGGCGTGCCAGCAGGGCGCTCTGGCGCTGGCGTTCGCCCTGGCCCAGGTAGACGGCGTGGCAGTCGCCGGTATCCTCGATGCGCGCCGGCGTGCGCAGTTCCAGCGGCCGCCCGCCGGCGGCGCGGTTCTGCAACTGGCGCGCGATGTCGGGCGCGCCCTGGCCCATCAGGCAGATCACCAGCGGCGCGCGCGGGTCGGCCAGCGCGGCGCCGGGCCAACTGGCATAGCGGGTGAAGTTGAGGATATAGGCGGCCTTGATCTGCTGCTCCGGCACGGCCGTCTCTTCGGCCAGGGGCCAGGCCGGGAACGACGCGGACAGGGCGGCCAGCAGACTGCTCGCCCAATAGCGCAGGCGCCAAGGCGTTTGCCGTCGCGTCGTCATGCTCGCCATCTTCTCCCCGTCGTGGCCGACATGGTTGCCGGTCACAAGTTTTGCGTCAGGTAATCATCTTAGCTGAATCGCCTGCGCTGCGGCCAAGCTTTTTGCCGCGCCGGACCTCTGCTGCTGTAGGGCAATTTTGTTGCCTGTTGTATTCTTCCTACAGGCCCGACAGCCCCCATGGATAGCAGTAAGATACGGCAGAGACAGGCGTCGCTTGTTCATAGGGGAAAGGAATCCTCGTGGCGAAAAGCACAGAACGCAGACCAAGGGAGAGGCGCCGCCGGGAAGGGCGGGCGACGCTGCTGCTGGCCATCCTGGCGCTGCCGGGCGCCGCCCGCAGCGCTGAAACCCAGGATGAATCTGTGTTCGAGCTGAGCCTGGAACAATTGCGCTCGGTGAAGGTGCTGACCGCCACCAAGACCCCGGTCGCCCTGTACGCCACGCCGGCCATCGTCACCTTGCTGACGGCCGACGATATCGCGCGCTACGGCTACCAGACCCTGGCCGAAGCCTTGTCCCATATGGCCGGTTTTGTCGAGAGCGACGACCGCCTCAATCACAGCTTCGGCGTGCGCGGCATCAGCGCCGGCGCGCAATCGGCGGGACGCGGCATCAAGATCCTGCTCGACGGCCAGCCCATCGCCTTTCGCAGCACCCAGCAGCAGTGGACCGGCGAGGAATTCATCCCCATGAATATGGTGGAGCGCATCGAGGTGGTGCGCGGCCCGGTCTCGGTGCTGTATGGCGCCGACGCGCTGCTGGGCGCCGTCAATGTGATCACGCGGCGCGGCAGCAGCGGCCAGCGCCTGGCCGCCAGCTATGAGCGCGGTCGCGAGGGACGCCACGGGGCGCTGCTGTCCGGCAGCGGCAGCTTGCAGCGCGAGGGCTATTGGCTGTCCTGGGGCCTGCAGGCGGGGAGCGCGGAGCGCGGCAATCTGGACCTGCCGCGCATCTCGCCCGACTACCGCCGCTTCGCCAGCCGCGCCTTCGCGCCGGACGACGCGTCCAGGCCGCGCAGCCTGTATCTGCGCGGCGGCTGGCGCGGCGAGCGCGACGAGCTGACGGCCAGCGCCTTCTGGCAGAAGCAGGATAGCGACCATGTTTTCTCCAGCCTCAATCCCTTGCTGCGTCCACCCAGCCATAGCGCGCTGCAGCAGGGCTTTGCGCGCCTGGCCTACAGCCGCACACTGGACGAACGCAATACCGTGCGCGCCAGCCTGAGTTATGGCGAAGGCAAACCGGGCAGCGGCGACCGTGTGCAGACCGGCGCCACCGATTACTATCTGCTGCGCGACTTCGGCTACAAGGCGCTGGACGGCAGTGTCGAATGGCTGTGGCAGCCGCGCGAAAACAGCAGCCTGCTGCTGGGCGCCGACGTGCTGCGCGACCGCGAAACGCTGGAGTCCTTTCGCCGCCGCAGCCTGGCCGACGGCAGCGATTTTCAATTGAGCCAGCCGGGTGAACGCCGCTTGCGCAATACGGGCTTTTACCTGCAATGGCAGTTTCCGCTGTTTGGCAAATGGCAGGCCATCGCCGGCGGTCGGCGCGACCGCCACTCGGTGTTCAGCAGCCAGCAATCCTGGCGCGCCGGCGTGGTGGGCGAGCTGCCGCGGGGCTGGGGCTTGAAGCTGCTGGGCGGCACGGCGTTCCAGGCGCCATCGTCGGAATTGCTGTACCGTACCTCGGTGCAGCCGGGCGATGTGCGCGGCAATCCGGACCTGGCGCCGCAAAAGGCGCGTACGCTGGAGCTGCAACTGAGCACGCCGGCGGCGCCGCACTGGAATGCGGCGCTGACCTTGTACCGCACCAGCGTCTCGGATCTGGTCACGCTGGAGCAGGCCTTCTTCAACCTGGTGGCGCGCAACAGCAGCTCCAGCACCGTCAAGGGAGCGGAGCTGGAAGTGCGCTATCAATGGTCCTGGTTGAATGCCTATGCCAATTTCAGCCACGCCAGCACCGAGCGCGGCCTGAACCGCTATACCCTGGCGCCGCTGGCCCAGCGTCCGGACGGCGAGCTCTTCCCGCGCAACAGCGCCAACTTGGGCCTGAGCGCCGGCCTGTTCGGGCAGCAGCTGGTGCTGAGCGCCGACAACCGCTATGTGGGGGCGCGTCCCGCCGCCACCGCCAATGTGCTGCTGGCCAACCAGGACTACCGCCTCGGCGGCTACTGGGACACCACGCTGAGCGCGCGCTGGAATCTGAGCCTGCACTCCCATCTGCGCCTGCAGGTACGCGATCTCTGGAACAGCCGCTACGTCGATCCCGGCGTCGGCGGCATCGACTATCCTTCGCTGGGACGCCGCTATGCCATCCAATACGAATACCGCTTCTAGCGCGCGCCGCCGCGCCTTGCCGCTGCTGGCGGCGTTGGCCTTGCTGGCAGCGTGCGGCGGTGGCGGCGGGGGCAAGGACGCCGGCACGCCGCTGCCCGCCAATCCCATCCAGGCCATGGTCGACCCCAACGCCATCAATATCGGATCGGTCGGCTGGCGCACTTCCACACGCGACGCCGTGCTGCTGGCCGCGCGCCAGATCAACGAGGCGGGCGGGGTGCTCGGCAAGCGCCTGAACGCCATCGCCCTGGTGGCGCGCGATAACGACGAAGCGCAGACCATGGGCCAGCAACTGCTGGACGCCGGCGTGCAGATCCTGAACGTTTCGACCTCGACCCGCGTCCTGAACCTGCTGCCGCTGGCGCGCGCCAAAGGCGTGCCGATACTGACCGAATCGAGCTCCTCGCCCACACTGAGCACGGTGGCCGACGACGATCTGGTCTACCGCATCGGCGTATCCGACGTGGACGCCACGCCCGTGCTGGCGAAAGTGGCTTTCGATGCGGGCAAGCGGCGCGCGGTGGTGGTGGTCAACGAAGGCGACGCTTTCGGCGCCGGCTTGAACAGCCTGTTCACGCCCGCGTTTCAGGACCTGGGCGGGCAGGTGGTGCGTACCGTCGCCATTCCCTTCGGCCTGAAAAGCGGCTTCGACGCCTATCTGAAGCAAGTCTTCGAGGCGAAACCGGACGTGATCCTGAACGGCATTCTCGCCGCCGACATCGCCGCCAATGTGCTGAACGAAGCGCTGCCCTACAATTATCCCGACCTGTGGCTGCTGCCCGGCACCGCCGCCGGCAACCAGACCTTTGTCGACAACCTCGCCAATCCGAACAGCATTGCCGGCGGCGCCAGCGGCTCGGCCGCCACCATCGGTGTCTACGGCAGCGCCTCGTACAAAGCCTTCCGCAGCGCCTACATCGCCCAATACGGCGGCGAACCGCAGGACTTCACCGCGCCCACCTACGACGTCGTGATGGTGATGGCGCTGGCCATCGAACGTGCCGGCCTGGCTAGCGGCAGCCGCAATCCGGGCGGCTTGCAGATCCGCGACGCGCTGCGCTTTGTGATGAACGGTCCCGGCGACAAAGTCAGCCCGCAGGACATCGGCGCCGCGCTGGCCGCCGTCAAGCAGGGCCGCGACATCGACTACAGCGGCGCCTACGCCGACATCGACTGGGACGCGCGCGGCGACATCGTCGGCCCGGTTCCCTTCACCGTTTTCCAGCTCGACCGCGCGGCCCGGCGCTGGGATGCGTCGCAGCAGATCATTATCCACTTGCCGCGCTAGTTGATTGGCATCTGAGGTATTGATTGTTGAGGTCGCATGTTGAGCGCGGGCATACCAACATCTCGTGCTCCTCTCTTAAGCAGTTTTATAAGCCCTGTCTTTATATGAAGGGATGAGCCAGGTGAAGGATCTGTAAGTGAAGTCCATCAGATGAGCTCAATTCAAGATCGATAGTGTTGTTTTTTTCATCTGTTACTTTTTGTTAGTTTGTTGTTGTGCAAATAAATTAACATTGCACTGCATTAAAGAAATTTAAGTAGGTCTTCGATAATCTTACACTTGGAGAGCCTGATGCAAATTACTGATTTTGAGTTCCACCCGGAAGCTGTCTTGCCTGTTAGTTTTAGTACTAATCTGCCTATTAGTTATTCTGCAAATGCGCCGGTTGCACCTCCTAGCACTGATTCCATATATGATCCTTTAAAGCCAATGTGGGAGGATTGGGATTATCTTCGTGACTATGGCGTTGATAGTACTTTCTGGTCAGATAGTAGTGAGTACTTTGGAGATTACGGAAGCTATAGCAATACCAATGATATCTTTGACGGATACAGCGGAGTAGATAGTGGAATGCCAACATCGGGTACGGCATCTCATAACCATGATAGTCAACCAGTTGATAAATATCTTGTCTACGATCAAAGTAGTGGGAAACTGTCAGCTGTAGAAAACGGTGTTGAGCGCGAGATTGGAACTGGGTATTCTGGTGACAAGGACCATTACAATGATCCAAATTCCCAAAATCTAAAAAATAAAGGACCACTTCCAGTTGGCGAGTATCAGCTAACAGATACTAATAATCACAAAGGCCCTCTAACTATCTCACTGTCTCCAGATAGCGAAAACCAAATGTTCGGTCGTAACGGGTTCTTAATTCATGGCGATAATAAATCTCAAAATAATACGGCCTCAGAGGGGTGTATAATTTTGGATAAAGGTGCGCGCCAAAGTATTATTAATAGTGGCATAAAAACGCTTTATGTGACGCCGTAATTTTTTCTCCCCGCAATGCGGGGTTTGATTTATATTGGGGTATTTTATGAAAATATTGTTGTCTCTTCTTGTTTCTTTGATTTTCCTTATGTGTCACATAATAGTTAGAGCTGGTGAGCTAACAATTACACTGCAGGGTGGAGTAAAAATTCAAGCGATTGAAAAATCTTTTGTGTCGAAACAACACCAACTTAAGGGTTGTGCCGAAAAGAATAAAAATTGCGAGATCGATGGTGCAGTTGTTGTGGCGCCGACTGGAATGCCTCAAACCCAGCTTTTAAGATTGGTGGTTCAGGTTGGTGAAAAAAAATACGACCTAGATACAACTGGAATGTTTGATCCTCAGATTACCGAAAATGGGTTTGTCACGCAATTTGGTGGATTTTGCTATGACCCCAATAATTGCGCATTTCGAGGTGTTTTTGGGGAAGCCGGAGGCTTGTATGCTGCTCAATGGGTGATTCGAAATGGTAAGACTTGGCGAACGGTTTTAACTGATGACATGGATACGGCGCAATTTTTCCGTGCAAATCTCACGCCCCCTCAATATAACTAAGAATCGCTTGGTCTGTATTCTGACAGCCAAAGAACTGCATGTCAGCATCTAGGTCGAGACGGAGTGTTACGAAAAGAGTTATGCCATAATTTTTAACTATGAAAATTGCACAGGGCGATGTCAGTGCCGAGATCGCAGTTATTGAAACGATCTGAAGCTTATGGAAATTCCCTGTGCCTGGTGGGCGTATCTATCGCCCTGCCTTTATTTATATGCGTGCACTGGCACATCTTATCCCTGCGATAGAGGATAAGGATGTGTAACGTTGAAGGTCCCGCCTACGAAGTAGGCGTGGTGAATCTTATAGGAAACGGTCCAGAATCTTCTTGCTATGCCGGTCCAGCTCCTACTGGTTGCGGATCAGGAAGCGGATGCCGTGCCTGTCCGAAACCAACAGCGCATCGCGGCCGAGCGGTGGATGTCCTCCTCGCCGCGCAGCACGAAGTGGGTTTCGCCGCGATCGGTGGCCACGGCCCAGGTGCAGGGCGTGGCGAAGCTGGTCACGTTGATGATGCGGCTGATATTCGCGGGCGTGGGCGGCACGGGCGGCGGCAATAATTTCGGCGCGCGTGGGATCCGGCTTGCCGTAGGCGATGTTCTCGGCGGTGGGGCCGAAGAAAAGGGAGGGGGCCGGCAGCACCAGGCCGATATTGCGGCGGTAGTCGGAGACGGAGAAGGAGCGGATGTCTTTGCCGTCCAGCAGAGCCGCACCTTCAGCCACGTCGTAGAAGCGAGCCTGTTCGGCCAGCAGTTGTACTCAGCGCCGACAACCGTTATGTGGGGTCGCGTCCCGCCGCCACCGCCAATGTGCTGTTGGCGAACCAGGACTACCACCTGGGCGGCTACTGGGACACCACGCTGAGCGCGTGCAGGAATCTGAATCTGCATTCCTATCGGCGCCTGCAAGTGCGCGATCTCTGGAACAGCCGCTACGTCGATCCGGACGTCGGCGGCATTGACCATCCTTCGCTGGGACGCCGCTATGCCATCCAATACGAATACCGCTTCTAGCGCGCCGCCGCACCGTGCCGCTGCTGGCCGCGCGCCAGATCAACGAGGCAGGCGGGGTGCTCGGCAAGCGCTTGAACGCCATCGCCCTGGTGGCGCGCGATAACGACGAAGCGCAGACCATGGGCCAGCAACTGCTGGACGCCGGCGTGCAGATCCTGAACGTTTCGACCTCGACCCGCGTCCTGAACCTGCTGCCGCTGGCGCGCGCCAAAGGCGTGCCGATACTGACCGAATCGAGCTCCTCGCCCACACTGAGCACGGTGGCCGACGACGATCTGGTCTACCGCATCGGCGTATCCGACGTGGACGCCACGCCCGTGCTGGCGAAAGTGGCTTTCGATGCGGGCAAGCGGCGCGCGGTGGTGGTGGTCAACGAAGGCGACGCTTTCGGCGCCGGCTTGAACAGCCTGTTCACGCCCGCGTTTCAGGACCTGGGCGGGCAGGTGGTGCGTACCGTCGCCATTCCCTTCGGCCTGAAAAGCGGCTTCGACGCCTATCTGAAACAGGTCTTCGAGGCGAAACCGGACGTGATCCTGAACGGCATTCTCGCCGCCGACATCGCCGCCAGCCGCCGTCAAGCAGGGCCGCGACATCGACTACAGCGGCGCCTACGCCGACATCGACTGGGACGCGCGCGGCGACATCGTCGGCCCGGTTCCCTTCACCGTTTTCCAGCTCGACCGCGCGGCCCGGCGCTGGGATGCGTCGCAGCAAATTCTCATTGCCCTACCACGTTGAACCTTAGGCGTTTCTTAATATTGTCAGTAATCAATTTGCAAATAATTCTTTCCGGGGAGTACAAAACGTTGTAACTATTGTGTTAGTATGTAACAACCAATTTACAAAATAACTTGTAATTCTGTACATTTTAAATTGACTTGTGTGATTTTTTGTGAGTATTTATACCGTTGATGCCATGGCCATTGCTGCGGATGGAATGCAGAAAGATGTGCTCAAACTCAAGGCTGTCAGTCAGAATCTGGCGAACGCCATCACCCCAGGCTATAAAAAACAATTGCTCGTAACGCAAGCTTTTGCCTTGCAAATGGAGCAAGGGCTTGCTGCCGCGCCATCTTCCCCGGTTTCCTCTTCCTTTGTCATCGATCCGGCCGCAGGGACCTTGCGTCCGACGGGCAATCCGCACGATATCGCGATCGAGGGCGATGCGTATCTGGAACTCGCCACGCCCGAGGGCCTGCGTTACACCCGCCAGGGTGGCTTGCGGGTGGATGCGCAGGGCCGCCTGGTCGGCAGCCAGGGTTTGCCCGTGCTCGGCATGGGCGGCGAAATCGTGCTGGCGGGCGAGGATTTCCGCGTCGACGCCAATGGCGAGGTATGGCAGCGCGGCGCCGTGGCCGGACGGCTGAAGCTGGTGCGCTTCGAGAATCCGGGCGCGCTGGAGCCGGCCGGCGGCGGCATGTACGCCCAAGGGGCGGCGCGCACGCTCGATGTGGCCGGCACGGCCCGCGTCCGCATAGCGCACCAGGAAAACTCCAATGTCAACTCCGCGCAGGAGATGGTGGCGCTGACCGAAACGGTGCGCCATTTCGAGGCGCTGGCAAAAGTCATCCAGGGTTACGACGACAATCTGGAAAAAACCATCAGGAAACTGGGAGAGTTTTAACGATGAATGATTCGCTGTACATCGCCGCCACCGGCATGCAGGCGCAGCAGAAAAGCGTGGACACCATTGCCAACAATCTGGCGAATGTGAACACGCCAGGCTTCAAGAAGGGCAAAGTCAGCTTCGAGGACATGGTCTATCGCGGCATCGGCCGCGCGGCGGCGCCGGACGGCGTGACGGGCCAGAGCATGTGGCAGGGCAGCGGCGTGTCGGCCGCCGCGCTGATGAAGGTCTTTGGCGCAGGCGATTTGAAGAAGACCGATGGCCAGCTGGATCTGGCGATCCAGGGCGAAGGCTTGATCGAAGTCACCGGCGCCGACGGCGCCACCGCCTATAGCCGCGGCGGCGCGCTGAGCGTGGACAAGGACGGCTTCCTGGCGACGGCCGAAGGCCATGTGCTGAAGCCGGGCATCCATGTCGGCCTGGACATGAAGGACCTGAGCATTGCCGCCGATGGCCGCGTGCTGGCGCGCAGCCGCGACCAGCGCGAGGCCGTCGAGGTCGGCCGCATCGAGCTGCTGCGCTTTGCCGATACCAGCGGCCTGCAGCCTGTGGGCGGCAACCTGTACCGCCCCAGCGAACGCTCGGGCGAAGCCACCAGCGGCCGGCCGGGCGAAGATGGCCTGGGTACGCTGGCCCAGGGCTATCTCGAATCGTCCAACGTCAAGCTGATCGAAGAGATGGTGGACTTGATGGCGGCGCAGCGCGCCTATGAGAGCAATGTCAAGGTGATTCAAGCCTCGGACGAATTGCTTGCCATGAGCAACAACCTGCGTAAATAAGCGGCGCCATCTTGCTGCGCCGGGGCCTGTTCGCGTTTTGCCGCCTGTTGGCGGCATTTTGTCTGATGCTGCCTGCCGATGTTTGGGCGGGCAGTATTGTTTTGCGCCTGCGCGAGGAGGCCACGCTGGCCGGCCCGAAAATCCGCCTGGCCGAACTGGCCGAGATCGACACGGCCGATGCCGCCTTGCGCCAGGCGCTGGCGGCACTGCCCATGGGGGCGGCGCCCTTGGCGGGACAGCTGGAAAGACGCAGCCGCGCCGAATTGGAAAACGCGCTGCGCAGCCAGCCCGTGGCGCTGGGACAGCGCATCGAATGGCAGGGCGCCGCCAGCATCGGCCTGCGCATCGCCAGCCGCAGTATCGAGGGTGCGCAGCTGACGGCGCTGGCCCGCCGCCATTTGCAGGAGCGCCACGGCGCCGCGTATGCCGTGCTGGACATCGTGCCGGCCGGCGCGCAGGCCGACGTGGCGGTGCCGGCCGCCGGGCAGCTGGAGCTGCGCGTGCGCGCAGTGCCGGACAGCCCCTTGCGGCCGCATGCCGCCATATGGATCGACATCCTGCTGGATGGCGCGCTGTACCGCTCCAGCGTGGTGGCCCTGAATGTCTCGGCCCAGCGCCGGGTGCTGGTGGCCCAGCGCGACCTGGGCGCGGGCGCCGCGCTGCAGGCGGCGGATTTCGCCTTTGCCCTGCAGGATCTGGCGGGCTTGCCGGCCGAACCGGCGGCGGCGGCCGATATGGCCGGCGCGGTGCGCCTGCTCAAGCCGCTGGCGCAGGGGCAGGTATTGGCAAGGCCGATGCTGGCGCCGGCCGGTATGGTGTTGCGCGGCGACCGGTTGCGCCTGCTGGCCGGCGGCGCCGGCGTGCAGGTGGAAACCGTGGCGTATGCGCTGGCGCCCGGCGCGGCCGGCCAGATGGTGCAGGTGCGCCTGGAACAGGGCGGGGAAACGCTGGCGGCCCGCGTGGTAGCGGCCGGCGTCGTCACAGTGGATGGAAGGTAGGAATGCGGAAGATGAAATCTATATATTGGGGCCTGCTGCTGGCCGGCGTTCTGGGCGCCCCGGCGCAGGCGACCAGCCTGTACCAGGCCGGCAGTTACCAGCCCTTGACGTCCGATTTGCGGCCGCGCCGGGTGGGCGACCTGATCACGGTGATGGTGTACGAAAATTCCAGCGCCAGCACGGCCGCCAACACCAGCGCCGGGCGCGATGGCGGTGTCGGCTTCGGCCTCGATGCGCGCGCCAACCAGGGCAAGAACCATGAGCTGGCGGCCCATGCCAAGAGCCATAACCAGCTCGATGGACGCGGCCGCACCGTGCGCGAAGGCCGCGTGCTGGCCCAGCTGACCGTCAGCATCCGCGCCATCGACGAGCGCGGCGACCTGCTGGTGGGCGGCGAGCAGCTGCTCGAAGTGAACAACGAAAAACAGCAGATCCGCCTGGAAGGCCGCATCCGGCCGCAGGACGTGTCGGATGCCAACGTGGTGCTGTCGACCCGCATCGCCGACGCCAAGATCAGCTATGCCGGCCAGGGCGACCTGGCCGATATGCAGCGCCCCGGCTGGTGGCAGCGTTTTCTTACCTTGTTTGGACTGTAATCATGATGCGTAAGCTGTTTTGTATTGCCTTGCTGGCGGCGGCCGGCTGTTGCCAGGCCGCGCTCAACGATGCGATCCGCATCAAGGATCTGGGCAAGATTTCGGGCTGGCGCGAAAACGCGCTGACCGGCTATGGCCTGGTGACGGGCCTGGCCGGCACCGGCGACAGCGCGCGCAACAAGGCGACGCGGCAATCGATCGCGAACATGCTGTCGCGCTTCGATATGACGGTGGTGGCCGACGATGTGCAAAGCCGCAACGTGGCGGCCGTCATGGTCACGGCCAGCCTGAGCCCCTTCGCCCGCGCCGGCGACAGCATGGACGTCACCATCACCTCGATCGGCGATGCGCGCAGCCTGGTGGGCGGCACCCTGATCCTGGCGCCGCTGAAGGCGGCCGATGGCCGCATTTACGCGCTGGCCCAGGGGCCGGTCTCGGTCGGCGGCTACAAGTACGATATGAACGGCAATGTGCAGCAGAAGAACCATCCGACCGTGGCCTCGATTCCGGCCGGCGCCACGGTGGAGCAGGGCATCGTCAACGATGTGACCCAGGGCCGCGGCAGCGTGACCTTCGTGCTGAGCGAACCGGATTACACCACCGCCAGCCGGGTGGCGGCCGCCATCAACGCCAGCCTGGGCAGCCAGCTGGCGCAGGCCGCCGACGCCGCCGGCATCGAGATCCGCATCCCGGACGCCAAGCGCGCTCGCCTCAGCGATTTCCTGATGGCGGTGGAAAACGTCACGGTGACGCCGGACCGCCGCGCGCGCGTGGTGATCAACGAACGCACCGGCGTGGTGGTGGCCGGCGGCGATGTGCGCATTGCGCGCGTGGCCGTCTCGCACGGCGAGCTCAAGGTCAGCATCCTGACCGATAACACGGTGTCCCAGCCGCTGCTGGTCAGCCATGGCGGCGAGGGCATCCGCACCGCCATGGTGTCGAACAGCCGGGTCGAGGTCGACGAGCGCGGCGAAGCCGGCTTTGTCGCCGCCAACGGCAATACCGTGGCCGACCTGGTGCAGTCGCTGGCGCGGATCAAGACCAATACGCGCGACATCATTTCCATCCTGCGCGCCGTCAAGGCGGCGGGCGCCTTGCATGCCGATCTCGTGGTGCAGTAAGCACCGGCGGCCTCATTCATAGGGAGTAACGTGGTTTCCATTATCGAAAGCAGTACCGTGGGTCTGCTCAGCCTGGCGCTCGATGCCACCAGCATGCGGCAGCAAGCGATTGCCCGCAATATCGCCAATGCCGGCACGCCCGGCTACCAGCGCGTCGGCGTCAGTTTCGAAAGCCGCCTGGGCGAGCTGCGCGAAGCGCTGCGCGCCGGCCAGACGCCGGCGCCGGCCATGAGCGCGCAATTCCGTCCCGTCTTCGCGTTGCAGGGCCAGCCCGGCGAAGCCGTGGCCCTGGACCAGGAAATGGCGGCGCTGTCGGAAAACACCCTGCACCATCAAGCCCTGCTGAAAGCGCTGAACAAGCATATGTCGGTGATGAGCGTGGCCATCAGCGAGGGCAAACGCTGATGGACTATAACGCAGCCTTCCAGATCAGCGCGAGCGGCATGGCGCTGGAAAAACTGCGCCAGAGCGTGACGGCGGCCAATCTGGCCAATATGCACAGCGCCGGCCCGAACGCGGCCCAAACCTACCGCCCGATGCGGGTGATCGCCCAGGCCAGCGCCGCCGGCAGCGGCGCCTTCGGCCGCCTGCTGGGCGGCGTCGAGGTGGTGGCGCTGGCGCCGCAGGCGGCGCCGCCGCGCATGGTGCATGAGCCGGGCCATCCCTACGCCGATGCGCAGGGCATGGTGGCTTACCCGGCCGTCAACCATACCGAGGAAATGATCAATCTGAACACGGCGCTGCGCGCCTACGAGGCGAATGTGGCGGCCATGAGCGCGGCGCGCGCCATGGCGGCGCGCACCCTGGAAATTGGAGGCCAACCATGATCGAAGCGATCGCCGCCATCGGCGCCAGCGCCGAGCTGGCAGCACTGGCGCCCGCCGCCACCAGCGGCGCTGCGGCGCCCGCCGCGCCGGGCTTTGCCACCTGGTTCAGCGAGCAGGTGGGGCAGGTGAATACCACCCTGGTGCAGACCGACCACGAGGTGCAGGCCCTGGCCGCCGGCGAAGCGGGCAGCCTGCACGAGGTGATGATCCATCTGGAAGAGGCCAAGCTGTCCTTCCAGCTGCTGGCCCAGGTGCGCAACCGCATGCTGGAAGCCTACCAAGAAGTTATGCGGATGCAGGTTTAGGAGTAGAAAGTGGCAATGTTTGAAACATGGAAGAGCCTGAGCACCCAGGCCAAGGCCGGCATCGCCGGCGGCGCGATCCTGATCCTGGGCTTGACGGCCGGCCTGGGCTTCTGGGCTTACCGCGCCGATTACCAGGTGCTGTTCGCGGAAGTGGCGCCGGCCGACGCGGCCGCCATGACGGCCGAACTGGACCGCATGAAAACGCCGTACCAGCTGGCCGACGGCGGCAATACCATCCTGGTGCCGAAGGACGTGGTGTATAAGACCCGGCTGCAGCTGATGGGCAAGGATATCCCGCTGCATGGGGCGGTCGGTTTCGAGGTCTTCAACAACGCCGACTTCGGCATGACCGAATTCGTGCAGAAGGTCAATTACCAGCGCGCGGTGCAGGGCGAGCTGACGCGCACCATCCTGTCGATCGAGGAGATCCAGGCGGCGCGCGTGCATCTGGCGCTGCCCGAACAAGGCTTGTTCAAGAAAACGGCGGCCAAGTCCAAGGCCTCGGTGACGCTGACCATGAAGCGCGGGCAGACCCTGCAGCCGGAGCAGGTGGCCGGCATCCAGCGCTTGGTGGCGGCATCGGTGCCCGAAATCGCCAGCGCCGACGTCACCGTGCTCAACCAGCACGGCGTGGCGCTGACGCGCGTGGCGCACGGCGAGGGCGGCGAGGCCGAGCTGTCTGCCAGCCAGCAGCTCGACTCCAAGCGCGGCGCCGAGGAATACCTGCTGAAGAAGGTGAACACCGTGCTGGAGCGCACCTTTGGTCCCGGCGAAGCCGTGGCCAGCGTGGACGTGCTGCTGGATATGGACCAGAGCCGGGTCACCACCGAGGAAGTGCTGGCGGCGCGCGGCGCGCCGAGCGACGCCTTGCCGGCCGGGGTCATGGTGCGCGAGCGCCAGACCACGCGCGAAGGCGGCGCCGCCGGCGTGGTGGCGGGTGCGGCCAAGTCCGATGCGGGCGCGGCGGCCAGCACCACCGAGACCGATTACCAGGTGGGCCGCCGGGTCGAGCAGCAGGTGACGGCGAGCGGCAAGCTGAAGCGCATGACGGTGGCGGTGCTGGTCAAGCAGCCGCTCAATGAAGGCCAGCTGGAGCGCCTGAAGGAAGTGGTGGCGCTGGCCACCGGCCTGAACGCCGAGCGCGGCGACGCCATCGTGGTGCAGTCGATGGACCAGTTCGCTTCGCCAATGCGCCAGCCCGTGGCGGTGGCGGCCGACAGTGCCACCGCCGACGCTGCGGCCGCCGCACCGCGCGCGGAGAACGGCCTGGCGCAGGTGCCGGCCCTGTTGCTGGTGCTGCTGGGCGCCCTGGTACTGGGCGTGGGCAGTTACCTGGCCCTGGGCCGCCGGCGCCAGGCTGAGCGGCGTCTGGCGCCGGGCGAACGCGAGCAGATGTTGCAGAATGTGCGGCAATGGATCGGCGTCCCCGGCGGCAAGGATGCGGCGGGAGGCGGCCAGTGAGCGGCCACCGCCAGGCGGCCGTGGCGCTGCATGCGCTGGCCGCCGCCGACCGTGAACTGATTCTGGCCGAATTGCCGGCCGCGGACCAGCACACCTTGCGCGGTCATCTGGCCGAACTGCGGGAGCTGGGTTTCGAGTCCGGCGGCAGCGGCACCTTGCTGGCGGCGGCCAAGGCGGGCGGTGCTGCCGCCATGCCGGCGCTGGAGCGCCTGCAGGCGGCCGCGGTGCAGCAAATCTATGCCGCGCTGGAGCGCGAACCGGCTTCGCTGGTGGCCCAGGTGTTGGCCGCCCAGCGCTGGCGCTGGCAGGCGGAGTTCCTGGCCCTGTGCACGCCGGCCCGCCGTAGCGCCATCCAGGCCGCGGCGCCGGCCGCCAGCGCCGCGGCGCCGGCGCGCCGCCGCTTCCTGCTGGAAGCGCTGGCGCAAAGGCTCGGCCAGCCGGCACCGGCCGCCCAGGCGGGCCATGCGGCCGCGCCGGGCCGCCTGCTGCAAAGGATGTTCGCATGGATGCGCTGATCCGCGCCGCCGACGTGTCCGGCCAGCCGCGCCAGCTGCGGCGTCCAGGCGTGGCCGAGGTACGCCCGGTGGCCCCGGCCGCCGCGGTGGAAGGCCAGGCGCAGCAACCGCAGCCGCGGCCATCGCAGCTGTCTCAGTCGCAGCCTGAATCGCATTCCCAGTCACAGCTGCCGCAGTCTCAGTCACCGTCGACTCAGCCGCGCATGCCGCTTCCGCCGCCCGTGTCTGCACCTGCGCAAGCCAAGAACCCAGCGGAATCGGCAGCGCTGACTCAGCCGTCCAGCCAGCGTTCGCCCCAGGCGTCCAGTCCAGCGCCGGCCACACCGGCCTTGGCCGCCGGCCTGTTTGCGGCCGGCGCCGGCGCATCACGGCCATCGCCGGCGTTGGCGAATGCACCGGTCGCGCCTGAAACGCCTGCGACTGGGCCAGCGGCCATGTCGTCGCCGCTGCCCGCGACCCAGGCCGCTAACGTGATTCAAGCCGCCAACGCGGCTGGCGCGCACGCCGCGGCGACGGCCCTGGGCGAACTGCTGTCGCCTCAGGACCTGCAAGCGCAGGCGGCGCTGGCCGCCCGCGAAACGGCCCTGGCGCGGCGTGAGGAGGAGGTTTCGGCCCTGCGCGCGCGTCTTGAAAAACAGGAGGCGGAACTGGCTGCGGCCCGGCGTGAGCTGGACGGGCAGGCTGCGCAGCGCCTGGCCGACGCCGAACAGCGCGGCCAGGCCCAGGGCCAGGAGCGCGCATTGCAGGAAGCCAAGGAGGCGGCGCAGAAAGCCCAGGAAGCGGCCGCGCAACGCCTGGCGGCCCTGGATGCCGCGATCGCGGCCTTTGACGCGGCCCGCAGCGCGGGCGCGGCCGAGCAGGAAGATATGCTGGTGGCAACCATCCACGGTGTGCTGTGCCGCATGCTCGGCGACAGCGCAGCCAGCCCGGACGGCGTGCTGGCCCAGGCCCGCCGCCTGGTCGGCGAAGCGCACGACAGCGCGCAGCTGCGCCTGCGCCTGCATCCCCAGGACGCCGAGCTGCTGCGCGGCATGCTGGCGGCCGGCGCCCACCAGCTCGACCCGCGCGTCAGCATCCAGGGCGATGCCAGCGTGGGCCTGGGCGGCGGCCTGCTGGACAGCGAACGCGGCACGCTCGATGCGCGCCTCGACATTCAGCTGCAGCAGTTGCGCCAAACCTTGCTGGCGGTGCGCCAGCGCCGCGCCCAGCCCGAGGTGGCCGACTGATGCAAGCCTATCTGGACGCCGTACGCCAAGCCACGCTGACGCGCCGCGTCGGCCGCGTGCTGGCCATTTCCGGCCAGAGCATCGAAGCGCAGGGGCCGGATGCGGCCGTGGGCGAGGTGTGCCATGTGCGCGCCGGCGCCGACGGTCCTCTGCTGGCGGCCGAGGTGGTGGGCTTGCGGCCGGGCCGGGTGATCCTGATGCCGTACGGCGATACGCGCGGCGTGGGCGCCGGCAGCGAGATCGTGGCCAGCGGCCAGCCGCCCGGCATCCCGGTCGGCGACGCCCTGCTGGGACGGGTCATCGACGCTTTCGGCCAGCCGCTGGACGGCGGCCCGGCTTTGCCGCCCGGTCCGCTGCGCAGCCTGTATGCGGCGCCGATCAACCCGCTGACCCGGCCGCGCATCACGCGGCCGCTGGAAACCGGGGTGCGCGCCATCGACGCCTTGCTGCCGCTGGGGCAGGGCCAGCGTGTCGGCATCTTCGCCGGCAGCGGCGTCGGCAAGAGCACTTTGCTGGGCATGCTGGCGCGCGAAGTGCGCACCGACGTCAATGTGATCGCCCTGATCGGCGAGCGCGGGCGCGAGGTGCGCGATTTCGTCGAACAGCAGCTCGGCAGCGAAGGCTTGCGCCGCAGCGTGGTGCTGGTGGCGACCTCGGACCAGCCGGCCCTGGTGCGCACGCGCGCCGCGCATGCCGCCACCGCCATCGCCGAGCATTTCCGCGACGCCGGCCAGCAAGTGCTGCTGATGATGGATTCGCTCACCCGCTTTGCCATGGCGCGGCGCGAGGTCGGCCTGGCGGCCGGCGAGCCGCCCACGGCGCGCGGCTATACGCCCTCGGTGTTCGCCGAGATCCCGGCCCTGTGCGAGCGCTGCGGCACCACCGATTCGGGCGGCGCCATCACCGCGCTGTACACGGTGCTGGTGGAGGGCGACGATTTCAACGAGCCGGTGTCGGACATCGTGCGCGCCACGCTGGACGGCCACATCATGCTGTCGCGCCAGCTGGCCCACGAAGGCCATTACCCGGCCATCGACGTGTTGCAGAGCGCCAGCCGGCTGGCGTCGGAATTGAGCAGCACGAGCGAGCAGCAGCTGATGGCGGCCGCGGTCGACCTGCTGGCCAATTACGAGCGCAACCGCCAGATGGTGGAAATGGGCGCTTACCGCGCCGGCAGCAATCCGGCCGTCGACCGCGCCATCGCGGCGGCGCCGGCCTTGCGCGCCGTGCTGCGCCAGCGCGTGGGCGAAGCGGCTTCGCGCGCTGCGGCGCTGGCCCAGCTGGGCAGCGCCGTGAAAGGGGCGGGCGGCTGATGGGCGGGCGTTTCCGTTACGCGCTGGAACCGGTGCGCCTGAACCGCGCCTGGGAGCTCGACGCGCTGCGGCTGGCCTTGGGCGAGAGCCAGGCCGTGCTGGCGCAGCGCCAGGCAACCGTGGACGCGGCCCGGCAGCGCAGCGAGGCGGCCGCCGCCGGCTGGCACAGCCTGGCCGGCGCCGGCCAGGCGCTGACGGCCGACCGCTTGCTGCTGGCGCAGCGTTACATCGCCGATTGCCGTCGCCAGCTGCAGGACGAGCAGGCGGCGCTCAGCGCGCGGCAGGCCGAGCACGAGGAATTGGTGGCCCAGGTGCTCGCGGCGCAGCGCGCGCTGGATGCCGTGGAGAAGCACCGCAAGCAAGCTTTGGACGAATTCAAGAAGGCGCGGCAAAGCCTGGAGTTCAAGGATGCCGACGATCAATGGGGTATTTTGCAAGCAGGAATAGGCAGATGACAGTCAATCTCGAACAAATGGGCCGCGCCGGCGAAGCGCCGGCCAGCCATGCGCGCCGCCAGCCGCAAGCGCGGCAGGAGCGCTGGCTGTATGAGCTGGAGCACGCCATGCTGCAGCAGGAACAGAAAAAGCCGCGCCAGGCGCCGCCGCCGCTGCAGGCGGCCGCGCCGGTGCACGCCAGCATGCTGGCGCCGGCGGCGGCCGAGTCCGCGCTGGCGGCGCCAGGCAGCAGCCAAGGAAGGCAGCCGGAACAGGTAGCGGCAACGCCGTCGGCGGCCGGTCCCGCGGCCACGCCCGCCGCGCCGGCGGCGCAAACGGCAGAGGCGGCAGCCGAGCCGGTGGGGACGGCTGCGCGCGCGGCCTCTTCCACGGGCCAGGCCGCGCTGGCGGACGGCAGCGCCGCGCCCGCTGCCGTCCATGCGCAGCCAGCGGTGGCGCAACTGGCGGCATCCCCGGGCGGTGCCGCCTTGGCCGCCGTCCAGGCGGGGCGTTCGGCCGGCGCGGCCGTGGTGCAGGAGAGCATTGCCAGTGCCGTGTCCGCATTGCCGGCGGCGGCCGGCGCTGAGCGCTTGAGCTTGCCGTTCGGCGCGCCGGCCGCGGCGCATGCGGCCCCGGCCGAGGCCGAGGCCCAGCCGACGGCACCGGAGCCGGAGCAGGACGGCGCCACCGGCAGTGCCGCCGAACATGAATACCGCGCGCGCCAGCTGCATGTGTACCAGGACGCGCAGGGCGTGCAAGCCTGGGTGCGGGATGCCGGCCTCAGCGCCGCCCAGGCGCTCGGCCTGGCGCAAGCCATGGCCGGCGAACTGGCCGGCAGCGGCGCGCGCCTGACGGCGCTGACGCTGAACGGCAAGAAACTCTTGGAGGCCGCACCGGCTGCCGGCGGCGATGCGTTCGCCGCCGCGCCGGCGTCGCGCGCCTTCCTTCCCATCGATGCAAAAGGACCAGTCTAATGGCTATCTCTCCCAGCTCCGCGGTCGGCTCGGCGCCGCTCTCGCAATCGGCCAATATCGGCATCCAGGATTTCCTGAAGATCCTGACGGCCCAGCTCAATAATCAGGACCCGCTGAAGCCGGTGGACAACCAGGAATTCGTGGCGCAGATCGCGCAGTTCGCGACCCTGGAGCAAAGCCGCCAGCTCAATGAAAAAATCGAAGGCTTGCTGTCGGTGCAATCGTCGATGCAGTCGATCGGCTTGCTCGGCAAGACCGTCGACGTGGGCCAGGGCGGCGGTATGTTGACCGGCCGCGTCACCGCGATCGACGTCAGCAGCGGCACGCCGATGCTGACCCTGACCACGCCCACCAATACCTTCCTGAACAATATCAATATGTCGCAAATCATCAATATTCGCTGAGGACAGACCCATGCTGGATACCTTATATATCGGAACCTCGGGCCTGCTGAGCCATGCCAAGGGCTTGCGCGTGGTCGGCAACAACCTGGCCAATGTCAACACGCCCGGCTTCAAAAGCGCCCAGCTGCAGTTCGGCGCCCTGTTTGAACAGGGCGGCGGCAGCGCGCCGGCCGCCACCGCCCAGCACGCGCTGGGCCGCGGCGTGGATGTGGTGGGCACGCGCCTGCTGCTGAAAGCCGGCAATGAGCAGGGCACGGGCAATCCGCTCGACCTGAGCATCAACGGCAACGGCATGTTCGTGGTGCGCCGCGACGACAAGCTGATGTACACGCGCAGCGGCGATTTCCAGTTCAACGCCAGCAATGTGCTGGTCAACGGCGCGGGCGACCACGTGCAGGCGCTCGACGCGAACGGCAAGCTCGGCGACGTGACCCTGAACGAGCTGGCGCGCAACCCGGCCAAGGCCACCACCACCGTCAAGCTCAGCGGCAACCTGCCGACGCCGCCGGCGCCGCCGGCCACGCCCAGCGACACGGTGCTGAACGGCGTGACCGTGATCGATACGGCCGGCGTCAGCCGCGCCGTCAACCTGGTGATCAAATCGACCGGCATCGGCAGTTACAGCGTGGCGATCAATGAAGCGGCCACCGGCGGCGGCGTGCTGGGCAACGGCACCCTCAAGTTCAACGGCCTGGCGCCCGATCCGGCCTATAGCACGATCAACTTCAATTACGCGGTGGCCGGCGTGCAGCCCTTCGCCGTCAAGCTCGACTTCAGCGCCGTCAACTCCCTGCTCTCGCCCTCGACCTTGAGCGCGACCCAGGACGGCTATCTGGGCGGCGTGCGCTCGGACCAGAGCATTGGCGCCGACGGCACCATCAATGTGCGCTATTCCAACGGCCAGACCGGCAAAGGCCAGCGCCTGGCCCTGGCCGACTTCCGCTCCGAGCAGGATCTGGACCAGGTCGCCAGCGGCATGTTCGTGCAAAAAGGCGAGAACGCGGTGCGCTATGGCTTGGCCGGCGTCGAAGCGTTCGGCAATCTGCAGCCGGGCCGGCGTGAAGGCTCGAACGTGGACCTGGCTGAAGAATTCGGCAACCTGATCCTGATGCAGCGCGGCTACCAGGCCTCCTCCCACGTGATCAGCACCGCCAACGACATGATCCAGCAGCTGTTCGACATGAAGGGGAACCGTTGATGGCGTACCGCCCGTACCGCCTGCTGGGCAAGTCGGCGCTGGCGGCCGTGCAGGAGGTGCTGCAGGGGGCGCTGGCGTCCTGGTGCGCCGACTGGGGGCTGGCGGCGGCCGATTGGTCGCTGCACTGCCAGGCGGCCGCCGACGGCGCCGGCAGCTGGCCGCTGTGGCGCCAGCGCCGCGTGGGTGGCGCGCTGGCGCTGTGGTATGGCTGGGGCGAGGACTTGCCGTTCCAGCTGCAAAAGCAGCTGTTCCCGCCCGAACGCAGCTATGCCCAGCCTTCGGAATCGCAAGCCGGCCTGGCCGGCGAGGGCGCCGCGGCGGCGCTGGCGGCCTTGCTCGACGCACTGGCCGGCCTGGCCCATCTGCCGGGCGCGCCGGCCGCCGCCGAGGCGGAAAGCGGACCGGGCGCCGAGCTGGCGCCGGGTTCGGGCGCCGTGTGCGCCGTGCTGCGCAGCGGCCGCTGCACGCTGCATTGCGTGCTTAACAGCGCCTTGGCCGACGCCCTGTGCGCGCTGGCGCGCCAGCAGCCGGCCAAGGCCGCGCCGCTGGCACCGCTGGCGGCGCTGCAATACAGCGCGGTACTGGCCCATGTGCCGCTCAGCCTGCCGGTCGCGGTGGGGCAGGCGCGCGTCAGCCTGGGCAATCTGCGCACGCTGGCGCCCGGTGACGTGATCCGTCTCGACAGCCTGGCCGACCAGCCGCTGGCGGTGGCCGCGCCGCAGGGCGGCATTCTTTTTGCGGGCTATCTCGGCCTGGCGCAACAATCGGTGGCGCTGGAAGTGCTGCCGGCACAAGCATAATTTGGAGTAAGCAATGACAAGCAATCACAAGACGGCCAAGGCCCAGACCCAGCTCGTGGAGCTGGCGGAACTGGGCGGCCAGACCCCGTCCGGCCCTGCCATTCTCGGCGACAACCTGCGCCTGCTCGACAGCGTGCCGGTCAGCCTGGAAGTCAAGGTCGGCAATGTGCAGACCACGGTGGGCGAGCTGATGGGCTTGAAGGAGCAGGCGGTGCTGAAGATCGACCGCCACAGCGAGCAGCCGGTCGACGTCATCGTCAACGGCAATGTGGTGGCGCGCGGCCAGCTGGTGGTGGTCGACGACAATTTCGGCGTGCGCATCACCGAGATCGCGGCGGCCGCATGAGGCCAAGCCTGCGACAGGCAGCGGCGCTGCTGGCGGGCGCGGTCCTGGGCGGCCTGGCGCATGCCGAACCCGCCGCCTCGGCCATTCCCTTCAAGCGCGCCGACGCGGCCGCGAGCGGCGCCGGTGGCGCCGGCCTGGCGCTGCTGCTGCTGAGCGCCGTGGCCATCGGCCTGGTGTACTGGCTACGCAAGCGCCTGCGCCTGACGGCGGCGGGCGGTGCCGACGGCCGCCTGCTGCGCGTGCTGGAAACGCGCCGGCTCGGGCCGCGCGCCCTGGTCAGCGTGGTCGAGTTCGGCGGCCAGCACTATCTGCTGGCGCAAAGCGAGCAGGGCGTGAGCTGCGTGGCGAGCGTGCCCGCGCCGGCGGCTGCGCCCACGGCCACGGCGCCCGTAGCGGCGGCAGCGGTGGAGGGCGGCGATGCGCGCTAACTGGAAACGCGGGACCCTGCTGGCGCTGTTGCTGACGGCCGGCGCCGTAGCGTGGGCCGCGCCGCCGGTGGCCAGCGTGGGCGGCATCGGCCTGCGCGTGGACGGCCTGGGCCAGCCGGCCGAAGTGTCCTCGGCCATCAAGATCCTGCTCGGCCTGACGGTGCTGAGCCTGGCGCCGGCCATCCTGATGTCGATGACGTCCTTCATCCGCATCGTGGTGGTGCTGTCGATGCTGCGCCACGCGCTGGGCATGCAGGAGACGCCGCCCAATACCGTGGTGGTGAGCCTGGCCCTGTTCCTGACCTTCTTCACCATGGCGCCGGCGCTGCAGCAAGTCAACAGCCAGGCCTTCCAGCCGTATATGGCGGGCAAGCTGGCCACCGATGTGGCGGCCGAGCGCGCCATCGCGCCGCTGCGCGAATTCATGGTGCGCCAGACGCGCGAGCAAGACCTGGCCCTGATGGTGGAGCTGGCCAAGGCCGAGCAGCCGCGCAGCATGGCCGACATCAGCATGGTGCAGCTGATCCCGGCCTTCATGCTGTCCGAGCTGCGCGCCGCCTTCCAGATCGGCTTCGTCATCTTCCTGCCCTTCCTGCTGGTGGACTTGATCGTCTCCAGCGCGCTGATGGCGCTGGGCATGATGATGGTGCCGCCGGCCTCGATTTCGCTGCCGCTGAAGATCCTGCTGTTCGTGCTGATGGATGGCTGGAACCTGGTCGTGCGTTCGTTGCTGGGCACGTTTGCTTAAGGCGTGGACATGGGGGCGTGCGAGGCGCAGATGGCAGTTGCCGAACTCTGGCAAGCTTTCCGCAGCAGCGGCGATGCCGCGCTGCGCGAGCGCCTGGCCGCCTGCTACCTCGAATTCGCCCGCGTGATGGCCGGCAAGCTGTATGCCGGCCGCACGTTTACCGGCCTGGAATTTGACGATTATCTGCAATTTGCGCGCCTCGGCCTGCTCGAAGCGATCGACCGCTACGACCATGCCTTGGGCGCCAAGTTCGAAACCTATGCCGCCTTGCGCATCAACGGCGCTATACTCAGCGGCATCCGCTCCTATAGCGAAGTGCATGAGCAGATCGCCGCGCGCAAGCAGATCGCCGCCACGCGCGTGGCGGCGCTGAGCCCCGTGGCGCCGGACGGTAGCGATCCCGACGCCCTGTTCGGCCACCTGGCCGAACTGGCCATCGGCCTGGCGGTCGGCTTTGCGCTCGAAGGGCAGGGCATGTACCGGGACGGCGAGACGGAGTACCCGGACAATACCTATGCGCGCTCCGAACTGCGCCAGTTGCGCGAGCGCATCGCCGCCCTGGTGCAGAGGCTGCCGGCGCGGCAGCGGCGCGTGATCGCCGGCCATTATTTGCAGGGCCAGCCCTTCGAGGAAATCGCCGCCGCGCTACAGCTGAGCAAGGGCCGCGTGGCCCAGCTGCACAAGGAGGGCCTGGCCAGCTTGCGCACGCAGATCCGCAGCAGCGCCGCGCGCGAATGGGAGTTTTAACGGCGGCCATGATTATTGTTTTTTTAACTGAAGCCCCGGCTTCTTGATCGGATTGGATTATGAATAACGGCACACTTGCGATGTTGGACCAGGCGGAACTGTTTCAATTGGCGCTCAACGCCAGCGCCAACGGCGATTCGGCCAGCACCATCGCCTATCTGAAGGAAGCGGTGGCGCGCAGCGACGCCAGCGCCCACGCCCACTACCTGCTGGGCGCCGAATATGCGCAGATCAAGCTGTACATACGCGCCATCGACGAGATGGAAGCGGCGCTGGCCATCGATCCCGGCCTGGCCGCGGCGCGCCTGCAGCTGGCCATGCTGTGGCTGGGCCAGAACGACGGTGCGCGCGCCGCCGTGGTGCTGGGGCCGCTGCAAGCGCTGGGCGAGGACGAGGCACTGCGCCACTTCGGCCAGGGCCTGGAATTGCTGATCGGCGGCGACAATGCCGGCGCCATCGCCAGCCTGGAACGCGGTATCGCGCTGAATGTGGCGATCCCGCCGCTGAACGGAGATATGCAGCGCATCATCGCCGAGGTGCAAGCCTTGTCGCAGGCGCCGCAGGAGGGTGCGGCGGCGGCCGACGAGGGCGGCCAGCACATCCTGCTGTCGGCCTATTCCGGCAACCAGCAGCCTTAAGCGCCGGACGCTAGCGGACGTCAGCCATGAGCACATCCATCGGGCCGGTCGGCCAGCTGGTCGCGGTGCTGCAGGCGCAGCTGGCCGCGCGCGCGGCGCCGCGCCGCAGCCGCGCGGCCACGGCGGCCGCCAGCGCCCAGCCGGCCCAGCAGCAGCTCGCCGCCCTGATCGAAAAACGCGTGCGCCAGATCCAGCGCGACGATCCGCAGCGCGGCCGCAAGGCCTTCCGCGTCTTTCTGGAAGCGGTGCTGCTGGAACATTTCGGCGCCAGCCTGATGCACGACCCCGCCTTTCACCAGGTGGTCAGCGAGGTGCAGGATGCCATGGAAGGCGATCCGGCCTGCCGCCGCCTGGTGGATGAGGCGATCGCCCATCTGCTGTCGCAACCGTAAACATTGGAGAGGAAATATGCAGTCTGAACAACAGAGCGCCGCCGCCGAGCGGCTGGCCCGCATCGAAGGCTATCTGGCGGCCGATGCGCAGAACAAGGAATTGCTGGCCGAAGCCATCGATCTGAGTCTGGCCGCCGGCGCGCCGGCGCGCGCCGCCGAACACGCGGCGGCGGCCCTGGCCTGCTACCCGGACGACGCCTTCTTCCAGGCGCGCCAGGGCCATGTGCTGCTGGCGCAGCAGCAGTGGCAAGCGGCTGCCGCCCTGTTCGGCGCCTTGCTTGAGCGCCATGCCGACGTCAACCTGGCGTACAACTTCGCCTATGCCGCCCAGATGCTGGGCCGCTATGCCGAGGTGGTGGCGGCGCTGGCGCCGTTCGCCGCGGCCGCGACCCTGCGCGCGCCGGCCGCCGCCGTGCTGCTGCGCGCCTGGCACCACCTGGGCGAATACGATGCCGCGCTGGAACTGATCGCGCGCCAGGAAGCGGACGGTGCCGTCGATGCCGGCTTCTACGGCGTGGCCGGCGCCATCTTCTTCGACGCCGACCGGATCGAGGACGCCGCCCGCTGCAGCCAGGCCGCGCTGGCCGACGCCAAGGCGCCGCTGGAAGCGCTGGTGGTGGGCGGTTCGCTGGCGCTGGCCAAGGCCGACGGCAGCGCCGCCGCCAGCCAGCTGTTCGAACAGGCGCTGGCGCGCAATCCGGCCGAAGGGCGAGCCTGGTCGGGCCTGGGCCTGGCCAGCCTGCTGCGCCAGGACCTGGCCACGGCCCAGGAGCAGCTTGAGAAGGCCGTGCAGTATCTGCCGGGCCATATCGGCAGCTGGCATGTGCTGGGCTGGTGCAAGATCTTCCGCCAGGACCTGGCCGGCGCCGAGGCCGTGTTCCGCCACGCGCTCGAGCTCGACCGCAATTTCGGCGACAGCCATGGCGGCCTGGGTGTGGTGCAAGCCTTATTGGGCCAGAAGACCGAGGCCGAAGGCAGCATCGAACGCGCGCTGCGCCTCGATCCGCAAAGCCTGTCGGCGCGCTACGCGCAGATGGTGCTGGCCGGCGACACCAGCGATCCGGTGCGCTTCCGCGCGCTGGCGCAGCGCCTGCTGGCCGGCCGTCCGGCGCCGCTGGGCGGCACCATGGCCGACCTGCTGCCGCCGGCAAAGGAGCGCTAAGATGGCCGCGACCGTGCGCACCGGCCGCGGAGGCCCGCGATGAGGGCCGATCTCGCCTTGCAGATGCTGGCCGATATGCTGTGGAACGGCTTGCTCATTTCGGCGCCGCTGCTGGCCGTTACGCTCGGCGTGGGCCTGCTGATCAGCGTGATCCAGGTGGTGACCCAGGTGCAGGAAAGCTCGCTCAGTTTCATTCCCAAGATCATTGCCTCGGTCATCGTGCTGGTGGTGTGCGGTCCTTGGATGCTGAAGCGCCTGCTGGCCTTTTCCACCGCGCTGATCGGCAATATCCCCTCGTATTTTTAGGCGGAGCGGCGTTTGCAGATCCATATCGATGCCGGCTGGGCGCTGGCCGTGTTCTACACCTCGCTGCGCCTGGGCGCCGTGCTGCTGCTGTCGCCGCTCTTGGCCAGCCTGGGCCGGATGACCACCATCCGCGTGCTGCTGACCCTGGCGCTCAGCGTGTTGCTGGTGCAGGGCTTGCACCTGCCGCCGGTGGCGGGCACGCCGTCGCTGGGCGCCATTGTGGCCGGCGCCGCCCAGGAAGTGGCGCTCGGCGCCACGCTGGCCTTCGGCGTGTTCGCCGCCTTCGGCGCGTTCTCGGTGGCCGGCAAGCTGCTCGATGTGCAGACCGGTTTCGGCATGGGTTCGGTATACGACCCGGTGACGCGGGCCGGCGCGCCGATGTTCGCCGGCATGCTGAATATGCTGGCGGTGGTGGTGTTTTTCAGCCTGGACGGCCACCATGCCTTCCTGCGCGGCCTGGCGTTCTCGCTGCAGCAGGTGCCGCCCGGCGCTGACCTGTGGACCTTGCAGGCCGAGCCGGTGATCCGCCAGTTCGGCCTGATGTTTTCGCTGGGCGTGGCGCTGATCATCCCGGTGCTGCTGTGCCTGCTGCTCATCGAGACCGGCCTGGCCCTGGTCTCGCGCCTGCTGCCGCAGATGAATGTGTTCGTGGTTGGCGTGCCGCTGAAGATCGTGGGCGGGGTCACGCTGTTCGCCATCACGCTGCCGGCGCTGGGGCCGGCCATGGGCCGGGTGTATGCCTCGGTGTTCAAGTATTGGGAAGGGGTGCTGGCGTAAATGGCGGAACAGGATTCGGACCGTTCGGAACAGGCGACACCGCATAAGCTGGACGAGGCGCGCAAGAAGGGCACGGTGGCGCGCAGCGCCGACATGACCGCGCTCGGCATCATGGCCGCCCTGGTGCTGATCGTCTACGCCTATGCCGGCACGGCGCTGCGCGACCTGGTGCGCTTGCAGCAGCGCGTGCTGGGCCAGGCCGGCCGGCGCGACTGGGGCGCCGATGCCCTGGCCAGCTGGCTGGGCGAGTTGCTGCTGGCGACGCTGGGCATCCTCGGTCCGTTGTTCATGAGCCTGATGATCGCGGCGGTGCTGATCAACTTGGTGCAGACCGGACCGATCTTCAGCTTCCATCCGCTCAAGCCCGATATGGACCGCATCAATCCGGCCAGCGGCTTCAAGCGCATTTTTTCGATGCGCACCCTGTTTGAAGGTGCGAAAAGCATCTTGAAACTCGTAATTCTCGGCACGGTGGTGTATTTCGTGCTGCGCAGCATGGTGCCTGGCCTGCTGGGCCTGCCGCAAATGGACCCCAAGGGCTATGCCAAGGTGATGTTGGACCTGTGCGCCTCGCTGCTGAGCAAGCTGGTGCTGACCCTGCTGGCCATCGCCATGCTGGACTTCGGCTTCACGCGCTGGGAATTCGCCAAGCGCATGCGCATGAGCAAGCGCGACATCAAGGATGAGAGCAAGAACCGCGAAGGCGACCCGCGCATCCGTTCGCGCATCCGCGAGCTGCGCAAGGAAATGCTGCAGCGCAGCCGCGCGCTGGGCAAGGTGCAGTCGGCCGACGTGCTGATCACCAACCCGACGCGCCTGGCCGTGGCCCTGAGCTACCGCCACGGCGAGTCGGGCGCGCCGCAGGTGGTGGCCAAGGGCGCCGGCGAACTGGCGCGCAAGATGCGCGAGCTGGCCGCGCGCAAGGGCATTCCCGTGGTGCAGAACCGGGCGCTGGCACGCACCCTGTTCCGCGAAGTCGATTTCGATGCTTACGTGCCCGAAAAGCTGTATCCCCAGATCGCCAAGATCATGATCTGGGTTTATTCAATGCGCGCTGCCCGGCGCGATTCTGGAAAGGTAGTCTGATGTTGTTGTCCCTCCGCCGCGTATTCGACCGCAATACCGACCTGGTGATGGTGCTGCTGGTGATCGGCATCCTGACCGTGCTGTTCGTGCCGATTCCCTCGGGCGTCCTGGATTTCCTGATCTTGACCAATGTCAGCTTCGCGCTGCTGATCCTGCTGCTGACCTTCTATATCGGGCGGCCGGTGGAGTTTTCCACCTTTCCCTCGCTGCTGCTGATCGCCACCCTGTTCCGCCTGTCGCTGAACGTGGCGGCCACGCGCCTGATCCTGTCCAACGGCGAGGCGGGCAGGGTGATCGGCGCCATCGGCTCCTACGTGGTGGGCGGCAATTACGTGATCGGCCTGATCGTCTTCCTGATCCTGGTGGTGGTGCAGTACGTGGTGGTGACCAACGGTGCGCAGCGCGTGTCCGAGGTGGCGGCGCGCTTCACGCTGGACAGCATGCCGGGCCAGCAGATGAGCATCGACGCCGACCTGAACATGGGCTTCATTGACCAGGACGAGGCCAAGCGCCGCCGCAAGCTGCTGGAAAAGGAATCGGGCTTCTATGGCGCGATGGACGGCGCCAGCAAATTCGTCAAGGGCGACGCCATTGCCGGCATCGTCATCATGCTGATCAATATCGTCGGTGGCCTGGTGATCGGCGTGATGCAGATGGGCATGCGCTGGGACCAGGCGCTGCACACCTTCACCCTGCTGACCGTGGGCGACGGCATCGTGACCCAGGTGCCGGCGCTGGTGATTGCCGTGGGCACCGGCATCATCGTCACCCGTTCCGCCTCGGACGGCAATCTGAGCGGCGAGGTGCTGCGCCAGATCACGTCCTTCCCCAAGACCCTGTTCATCGTGGCGGCGGCGCTGTCGGTGCTGGTCTTCCTGCCCGGCATTCCGGCCGGGCCGGTGCTGGTGCTGGTGCTGGGCCTGCTGGGCACCGGCTTCGTGGTCCTGCGCCGCAACAAGCAGGAAGGCGGCAAGGATAAGGACGAGAGCGAGGACGAGGCCAAGGCCGAAGGCGAAAAAGACACCTACGATATGCTCAAGGTGGAGCCAGTCGAGGTGCTGGTGGGCAGCGGTCTGGCGCCCATGGTGGGCGGCGAGCAGACCGTGTTCATGGAACGCATCTCGGCCATCCGCAAGCAGTATGCGCTGGAATCGGGCATGGTGCTGCCGCGCGTGAAGTTCCGCGAAGCGCCGCAGATGGGCCAGAACGCCTATGAGCTGCAGGTGTTCGGCGTGCCGGCGGGGCGCGGCGAGGTCATGACCGACCGCACGCTGGCGATCCGCGGCGGCGGCGACGTGCGCCCGATCCGCGGCATCGAGACGCGCGAACCGACTTATGGCCTGCCGGCCGTCTGGGTGGAGGACGCGGACAAGGAAATCGCGCGCGCGGCGCGCTACACCCTGGTCGATCCGGCCACGGTCTTCATCACCCACCTGAGCGAGGTGCTGAAGCAGCAGTCGGCGGCGCTGCTGACGCGCGGCGAAACCGACCGCCTGCTGCAGCGCGTGCGGCAGGAGCAACCGGGCTTGGTGGAAGAATTGATCCCGACTGTGCTCTCGGTCAGCGATCTGCAGAAAGTGCTGCAAAACCTGCTGCGCGAGAAGGTGTCGGTGCGCAATCTGGAAGTGATCCTCGAAACGCTGGCCGACGTGGCGCGCGCCAGCAAGGATTTGAGCTACCTGACGGAAGCGGTGCGCCAACGCCTGGGCGCGGCCATCTGCCAGTCCTTGTTGGGGGAGGGCGGGGCGCTCAGCGTGCTGACCCTGGATCCGGGCATCGAACAGGTGCTGATGCAAAGCGTGCGCACGGCCGATATGGGCAGCACCCTGGTGGTGGAGCCGAAATATGCCGAACAGCTGCTGTCGCGCCTGGCCGCCCAGTCGGAACGCATGATGAAGGGGAATATGCTGCCGGTGCTGCTGTGCTCGCCCGAACTGCGGCGCCATATCCGTTCGCTGTCGGAGCGGGTGGTACCACATCTGCGCATCCTGTCGATGGCGGAAGTGCCAAATACGGTGAGTTTGAAAGCATTTGCCAGCGTCTCTCTATAGCCGCGTTTGTTTGATGCGGTAAAACTGGCTAGTATGGCGGCAACGAGAAAACCACAGGAGCTGCGATAGTGGAAACAGCGATCTACAAAGGCCGAATGGTCTCCGTTACCGTCTTTCAGCACACGCGAGGGTCGCGCCATGAACACGCGATTTGTCCGGCTTGCGGGGAGGAGCTGTTTCTCTCGGCCGCGAACAGCGTGGTAAAAACCGCCAGTTTCAACCATCATCAGCGCGGCCCTGGCCAGCCACATTGCGAACTGTCGTATCCCTACCATCCATGCTATAGCTGGCTGCGCGACGTCGACGAGGATGTGGCTGACGCAAGGGCCGTCGCCCTCCGGAACCGGTTCTACCAGCCAGAAAACCTCAGACGTGCCTTTGCTTTTCTGGTCGCCGCCACCGGGAAGGGCGCCATTACCAGTGCGGTGTTTGCTTTGCTGCTGAAAGAGGCGGACAAGCATGGCATATGGAAGTATTCAGGCCTGCCGGTTTGGGCAGTGCCTTACTTACTGCTGACCTTCATCGATTTTGTGGTGCGCCCGGTCGATAAGCAAGCATACCGCGTCAGATTCATCATCGATAAACCGCCGCGATCCAAATTGAACACCACTTGGTTGAGTCCACAGCAATGCAGTCTGGGCAAATACTTCGTCAATCAAGGCAGAACTGGAAAGCTGGTCAAGGCAGGACGGATGCCGAACCCAGCACCTTTTTCAGAGCAGTTGTTCTTGAAATTGACCGAGGATACTAGCTGGATCTCTAATAACCTGGCGAATTTGTTTGACGAGATGGCCATGGAGCCAATCGTGGAAATGGAGGAAGTTGTACCGGCTCCGATCAAGCCGCAGCACAAACCAGCTGTTTCACCTCAAGCTGCTCCGGTAACGCCCGATAGGAAGAGCGAGATGACGCGCGCTTCCTCCAACATGTCCATCAACAGACCGCATGTGCCGTCGGCTGCACCGGTTTCCGAAATTCGCATCAGCGTTGTTCCTCCGATCACGACGCCAGCGGTGGCGCCAAAGATAGATGCCGCACCCAAAGTGGCCGCACCTCGCGAATCGGACTTGCCGCCTATTTCCGGGCGCGACGCGCTGAGTTCATATACAAGAGAAGAGCATTTCACCAGAAAATCCGAAAGATCGAAGCTGCCATCGCAATCGTTCTGGCAAAAAACGGTGCAAAAGCTTAGAGAGATTTTTTCACTGCGATAAGCGCGATCACGCGCTGATTGCTGACCCAAGTCAGCGTTCCTGCTTGGCGATATTGTCGGCAATGGCTGTGCCGGCGGCGAGCAGGTTGGAGTACGGTTTAAGTTTTGTGGTGCAATGACCCAGCGGTTCTTACTCAACTTAGATCGCTAATTTAGATGTCTTAGCGGGTACTTTCATGCCCAGTGCTTGGTGCGGGTGCTGATTGTTGTAGAACCCGATCCAGTCCTCAATAACCCGGCTGGCGTGTTGTAAAGTCTCAAAGCGGTGGCGATGCACACCTTGTTCCTTCTGTGTCCGAATCACGCGTTCCACCATGCCGTTCTGCTCTGGGCAATGCGGTGTGATGAGTTTGTGGCGCAGGCCATAACTGCGTACCAGTACGGTATAGCTGCGGCTTGTGAAGACCAAACAGTTATCTGAACGCTGCAAAAACGGCGCTGACACACGACCCAGCGGACCGTAATGAGCAATGAGTGCCGGTTCCAATGTCTCTTCCGCTGTCTTGGCTTTGCCAGATTGGGAAAAATGGCAGCCAAGCAGCTCGTGGGTGTAAAGAAGGATTCCTAAGAGACAGTGGCTATATCTACTCCGGATTCTGATAGTTGAACAGCAGCAGGTGCTAATTCGCCTGTTAGCGATATCTGAAACCAGCAGTCCTCCGATTCTTTCTCAATCAGAATACGCGTCCTCAATCGAACTGCAATTTTCTTAGCAACTTCGTCCTCATCAACCAGGATTCGCGAATCAAGGGGCCATGTTATGAGCACCCCTTGGTTGAAGCCCTTTTCATAATCTGTGATCTGCACAAACCCGAAGGCATCAGGAACTTCAATGTCCGTAGACTCAACTGCAAAGCCTAGCGCGTCACGAAGCACATTGATAAGAGTTTGTTCCGCTTGTCCGATCTCAAAAAAGAGCTGCATTGAGTTTGTATTAGTCACCTTTTCGACTCCGCATAATATCCAAAATATTTCTTGTACGACCCACTTCCGCTGGCGAGAGCAAATTTTTCCCTCCCATCTTATCCAATGTTTGCAATGCTTTGTCAATGCCCTGCTTTTGGCCTTGGACCAGAATGTTGTACTCTTGAGAAGTAACGTTTACCACACTGTTGCCAGAAATCGGATGTATGGAGCTATTGTGCATTCCCCATGTCCTGCCTGAGGAAACTGTAAATGATTCACCGTTACGGGCAGCCAATCCCCATCGAATCTCTGTCAAGTCGAACATGGCTTCTTCTCGTGTACCGAGAAACAGAGTATTACCTGTTTTCTTTGGAATACTTAGGTTGCCTATTAAGTGCCTTTTTGATAATTCAATGTCGCCATATTCGAATGGATTAGGCTTCGATATTGTACCTATTGGCGAAGGCCCATCAAGTTGGTAACCGACACCAAGGTTTGCACTAATGCCGACCTTGAGTTCTGAATCTAGTGCAAGCCTTGCCATTCTTTGTTCGCCAAATATCAGATCTCCTGCAGCGTTAAGGTAGCGACCAGCAACTGTGGCTGTCCGGGTTGGAATCAACCCAATAGCTGCTTCCGGCGCGCCAACAATGCCGATATCCTCGATTAAACGCCGGCCAACGTTGTACTCCAAAGTCCCGGCTCGACGATCAGTAAATCCATTATCCCGTAAATATCGCTGTGCTCCACTCAACCCATCGCCAGTAGCATTCACTAAACGTTGACCATTTTCATCGATTGAGCGAATCGGCTTGCATACCAATCCATCATCGTACCAGCCATTTTCGGCGGCCAATTCTTGTTTGTATCGAGCTTCTTCTTTCGCTGTGGTGGCCACCGTCGAGATAAAGCGCGAACGATCACGTGTGTTTCCAGGATTCGGACCGATGGCATTGGGATCTTCATCCTCAGGCCCGACGTAGGCTCCCATCCCTCCTTGGCGCCCGCCTCCACTCGCACCACTTGACTGGTTAAGCGATGAATGTATTTGGTCTTTCAGGCTTTCCCCCAGCGCATTGCCAAACGCATCGGTGGCAATGGTCACCACATCAATCTTACCGCCGCGCGCCAGCGCAGTGGCCGTGCCGGCGATGAAGCCCACGGCCGAGCGCTGCGCCAGTTCGTTGCCGGCGGTGATCTTGGCAAGCATATTATCGCCTTTGAGCGCACCGGCGGCCACGCTGCCAGCCGCTGCGCCGACGCCAGAGGCCACGACACTGCGCCAGTTAAAGCCGTGCTGCAAGCCCGTGATATTGGCAATGCCTTGGCTCAGGGTATTGGAAAGGACAGCACGCGCGGCCGCGCCTTGCCAACCCTGTTCTGCAAAGATGCTTCCCAAGGTTCCAGTATCAAAGGCAACGCCTATGCCAGCGGTGACTCCTCCGCCTATGGCCGCCAGGCCAACCGCTTTCCAGTTGAAGCCATCTTGGGCGCCAATCGCGATGCCAACGCCTTGGCTGGCGATGGAACCCACGGCTGCACCGATTGCGCTGCCCACGACAGTCCCGACCGCTCCAGCAACTGCCGTGGAGGCGCCTAGCGTCGTCATGGCGGACGTGACCGCCCCGACGGCTGCACCGGCGGTGATCCAGGTGACCACCACCGCCACCACGACCATGATCACCTGGCCGATGACGCCACAGCCGCCTTTCTTCGGCGGCTTCGGCGGCGCCATGGTCGGCGCCGTGTTGCCGAGCTGCTCGCTGGCGTCGTAGGGCTTGAAGCTGTCGCTGTCGTTGTAGACGCTGTTGCTGCGGGTTGGAACGCGCAGGGCGTCGCCCGCCTTGAGCTTGGCGCTGCGGTCGAGGTTGTTGGCGTCGCCGATCAGGTACCACAGGTTGCGCTCGCCCCACAGCGCTTGCGCAATGCCTTCCAGCGTTTCGTTGTCGCCGACGACCCGGTACATCGCCGGCGGCGCGGTGAGGGCGGTGGCGGTGGCCGTTTCATAGGTCGAGCCCATGACGTTGTCGAGGTTCTTGTCTTCCTCACCCAGCACCTGGCCGTTGACGATCAGGTTGAAGGCGGCCTTGCCGTCGATGGTCTTGGCTTGCACATGGCCGTCGGCATCGTAGAAGAACTCGCTGACCTTGCCCTCGGGCGTGACCGAACTGATGCGGCGGCCGTAGGTGTCGAGGGTGCTGCCGGTCATGGTGATTTTGCCGTGCTGCTTGAGCTGGGTCGACACCTCCTTCGGCCCATCGAGCCAGTCGTAGTTGATGGTGTAATAGCCCTTGTCGCCTTCCTGGGGGAATTCGGTCACCACGACATAACCGCGCAGATTACCCATGGCATCGTAGCCGCCCAGCGGTTCGCCTGGGTCTTGGACGTAGAAGATGTCCAGGTCGGGGCGGTTCCAGTAGCGGTCGTTCTGACGGATCACATGGCCGCCGACGTCGTAAGCGTAGGAGCGTGTTTGCAGGTCGAGGCCAAGCTTCTCGATGGCTTTGCGCCGCAGCAAGATCGGCTGGTCGATCATCCCGGCGCGTGACACCCGGCCGACGGCATCGTAATCGCGCTGGTCGATCAGCCAATCGTCGCGGTTGACGGCCGACAGGCGGCCGGCGCCATCGTATTCGAAGGTTTCGGCAGTGATGCCGACGCTGCCGTCGCTGGCGCGTTTGCCGGTGTAGCTGTCCTTGGTGCGGTTGCCCAACTGGTCATAGGCCAGCAAGTGCCCGTTCTTGCCGAGGTCCTTGTTGATGTCGCCGGTGTTGGCGATACCATTGACCAGCAACTGCCGGTTCATCTTATCGTAGGTGTTGTACACCGTGCTGGCTTGTGCGCCACCGACGATCCAGGTGGTGACGCTGGTGCGGTTGCCGTTCAGGTCGTAGGTATAGCTCAGGGTGTACAGATCGTCCTTGACGGTCAACAGGCGGTTGTAGCGGTCATACGTCATGACGTTGTTCTGCAGCCGCTCCGGACGGCGCGCGGCATCGGCGGCGTAGCTCTGCTTCTCGCTCAGGCGGTTGCCGGCGGCGTCATAGGTGTAGCGCGTGGTCAGTTTGCTCACGCCGTCGTAGACGCGGACCAGGCGGCCATCTTCATAACCGTAAGTCGTTTCGCCTACGGCACCGTTGGCGCGCTTGATCTGCATCGACAGCTTTTGCCCCGTGCCATCGTAGGTATAGCCGGTGATATTGCCACCCAGGTCGGTGTAGCTCGTGATCGCGCCATAATTCTCCACCGTCCAGCGCATGGTCATGCCGTTGGCGTCGAGGCTGGCGCGCCGGTTGTGCATGCCGTCGTAGGTGGTGGCGACGCGGTAGCGGCCAGCCGTCATGGTGGCGATGACGTTGTTTTCCAGGTCGTATTCGGTGGTCGAAGTGACTCCGGCGGCATCGGTGCTGCTGATCTTGCGGCCCAGTTCGTCGTACTGGAAGCTGTCCGTGAGCTGGCGGTCCGCGTCGATATGGACGTCGTTGTTGCGGTCGCCGTCCTTGATCCAGGAAGCGGTATTGTTGGTCAGCCATACCACGCGCAGTTTCGCTTCGGTGAAGCTGCTGGTCATATGGCCGAGCTGGTCATACGCGTAGTTTTGCTGGACGGATTTCTGCGTCGCCGTATCCTTGCGGCGCAGATAGGTACGGTTGCCAAACAGATCGTAGGCACTTTCGAGCAGGCCGCCATCGGCGTGGCTCTCCTTGACCAGATTGCCGTTGGCATCATAGGCGTAGCCCATGCCATTGCCGCGGGCATCGATGGTGCTGATAAGCCGGCCCAGCTGATCGTAAGCGGCCTTCGTGGCCACGACCGGATCGTTGGCGACGCCGCTGCCGCTGGACTGGGTTAACTGCTGGTTGCTGTGGTTGTACGTGTACACGACCTTCCAGTTCGGATCGCGTGGGTCCGTGATGGACAGCACATTGCCCCAGCGGTCCACGGTCCGGTTGGCGAGCTGGCGCTGTTCGCTGTGGAAGCTCGTATTGTTAATGCGGCCGGCCACGCGCTGATCGATTATCCAGCCCAGCGATTCCTGCTTGGCGATGTTGTCGGCAATGACTGCACCGGCGGCGAGCAGATCGGCGTATTGCTTGAGCTTTTGCGGCGCCGTCGCCAGGCCGATATCGACCCGTGCCATCAGTACGGCGCGGCCGGTGAGCTGGTTGAGTTCGCTATATTTGCTGGCATAGGCCCCCAGGGTGAAATCGTAGGTGGCCTTGGCCTTGCCGACGCCATTGACGGAATTGAACAGAGCCGTCAATTCGGCCGCGCTGGGTTCGCGGCTGAAGCCGATGCGGAAGAGGGCGCTTGCGTATTGTGCGGCGGAACCGGTTGTGTTCAGGCACGCCTGGCCTTCGGCCGAGGCCAGGATGCGGTCGATCACACCGAGCATGCTCCTGGTCTTGGTGAAGATATCGCGCGCGGTCAGCATTTCTTCGGCCGTTGGCTCACGGCCCAACATCTGCGCGTAAACCTGGTGCGTCTCGATCACGATCTTCGTGTTGAGGCTGAAACCGCGATGCGCCGGCTGGGTGATGGCGTCCGCTTCGGCACGCAGCCTGGTCGTGTTGGCCAGCAGCGCGGCCTGCACGTCCGGGGTATCGCGCTCCTTTTGCAAGGGCGGCAGCAGGGCGTTGATAGCGTTGGCCAGTTTGCCGTGGTAGGTCTTGGATCCGGCGTCCAGCTCGCCGATGGCGAGACGGCGCGTGAAGTCGAGCGCCACTTGGCCCCGGCTTTGCGTTTCCAGGGCTTTGAGCCATCGGGCCGCGTCGGGCGGCAGGCCGGCAATGCCAACGCAGTTGGGATACATCACCCGCAGGATATGGTCGCCGCCAGTGGTCCCGATGATGGCGGTGACCATGGCGTCGGTGGCCTGGACCAGGGTGGCGCCGACCTCCATCGAGCGTAGATAGGTTCGCAGCTCGGCCAGTGTGGGCGCTCTACCGGTCAGCGCAATGAATACACGAATCAGTGCGGTGGCATTGTTGGCCAAGGCGGGATCGGCATCCATTTGTTGTGCGAGCTTGGTGCGCTCGATATTGGCCTGGTCGACGGCCGAACGCGCGCCGAGCAGGGTGGTCAGCAGGGGCATGGCCGTGCTCATGCCGCTGGCGGACGTTGCCAGTGCAGACAGCTGGGCCAGCGTCGCATCGGACGGCATGCCCAGCTTATCCTTGATTGCGGCCAGCTGATTTTGGGCCGCAAGCAGCGCCGCCGTCGCATTGGCCGCCGCCACGGCCGCCGTATTGACCTTGATGGCGGCGGCGATCGCCGCCGGCGCAGCCTTGGCCACGATCAGGTAAGAGCTGGCCAGTTGCCATGCAAGATCAGCCTCGGCCACGCCACGCACGGCCGCATCGTAGTCCTGTTTAGCTTGGCGATAGCGCGCGTCGATCTGCTCCTGGATGCCGGCCACGGTGCGCAGGTAGCCATCGGCCTCGCCTTGGAAACGGCTGCGCAGGGCGGCTTCGCTGCTGGCAGCTTCGGCCTCAAAATCGGTGCGCTTGCTCAGGCCGGCAATCGGCTCGCGCAGCTCCTGCCGGGCAGCATCGTAGAATTCCCAAGCAACCTTGCCCGGGTCGGTCATGCCATTGGTGTAATTATTCTCCAACCACCATTTGAAACCGCCTTCATCCGGTTCCCGTTTCAAGACCATCCTGTACAGGTCCGTGAAGAAGGCCTTGCGATCGGTCAGCGGCATGGCCAGGGGCCGCAGCAGGTCGGCCAGGACGATTTTGCTGGCGTCCAGGTCTTGCAGCAGCTTGCGGAATTCCTCGTAACTCGGCTTCTGGTTGAACGCGACCAGCAGCCGGTTCAGCGTGCCGAAATTGGCGCTGGCCAGTAGGGCCAGCGATGGCGCGGCCAGGATTCTCGCCTGCTCGGCAGCTGGGAAATCGGCCAGCGTCACGCGGCTGGCCGCGTCCAGCTCGCGTTTGCGCTGGGCTACCGTATCGCCTTGATCGGCGGTATTTTTAATCGCCAGTTTGGCATCCACATCGCGCTGGGCGATGGCGATTTCCGCCTTGGCGGCCGCTTCGCTGGTTTTCAGTGCATCGAGCACACGCTGGTCGAGACGGGCCTTGGCCAGGTAATCGGCTTCGTTGGGGGCTGTGCGCTCCGTCAGATTGCTGATGAGCTCGGCCGCCACCCAGGCGCGCGAGCGCTCGCCCCGGTTCAGGATAGCCAGCCATGGATCGCCAGCCTGGGCCGGCCGGCCCAGGGCTTGCGAGCAAAGCTGGTCGATGAATTCCTGATTGGTCTGGCTGGGCGGGAACAGCGCCTTGCCATCGTCCGCGCCGAGGAAGGTCTCACTGATGCTGGCCAGGCTGACACCCTGAATACGGCCGCGCGCCCAGAAGTTCCAGCCAGAGATGTCGATCGCTTTTTGGCCGGGCGCATTGCCCCGGTTGAACAATCCGACGAACAGGCGGCCGACTTCAATCATGGCCTGCGAATTCGTGGTTTCCGCTTGCTTGAACGCGGTGTCATAGGCCGCCTGGCTGCTCTTGGCGGTGGCTTGCCGGGTTTCGATATCCTTGGAGATCTTGGCCGCTTCGTTGGCGAGCGTGGCAGTGTTCCCCAGTTGCGCACCGATCGTGTCCAGCGCCGATCCGATGCGCTGGTAGAACTCGATCCGGCCTTGCAGATTGGGGAGTTTGTAGCTGCTGGAGTCGTCCGGCAAGCCTTCCAGATAGCCATTCAGCACGCCGATGGCAACCGCGGCCCGGTTCTCGACCTTGGTCGCGGTTGCCGTCCAGAAGGCGAGGCCGCCGGTATCGGGTTCGCGGTTGAGCATCTGCCGGTACAGCTGGCTTACATATTCCTGCGCATTGTAGTTCTCGGGCGGGAAAATGCGTTTTCCCTCGTCCGAGTCGAGCATGCTTTGCGCCATGGCGATATCGGTCGCGCCGTCGCGTATCTGCAAGGTCATGGCGGCCAGGCCGCCGAGTTCGAGGCCTGGCCTGCCGGCGCCGGTGCGGTTGAGCAGACCCACGTACAGATAGGCCGCGCGCAGCATTGGCAGCGCCAGCGGATTGGCTTTGGCCGCCGCCAGCGCCTTGGCGGCATTGTCCGCCGCTTGTATCACTTGTGGGGTGATCGTTTGCGCGCTGCCGAGACGGGCCACCGCCAAGGTGAGCGAGTCGCTCAAGCTGCGCGCCTGATCGGTGATTTCCTGTGCTCTGGCGGTGATGGCGAACTGGTTGGCCAACTGAATATTGGTGGCCGTGACCATTTCGTTGATCTGCCGCGCCGCCGCCACATCGTTGCCGCCCAGATGGAGCGCGTACATGAGACCGACACTGGCCTTGTTGATCAGCAAATCCCTGCTGCTGAAATCTTCGGGCTTGGTGCTGGAGAGTACGGCATCGATGATTTCCAGCGCCACCTCCGCCCTTGAACTGAAAGGAATGCGCTCCAGCCAGGGGGCGATGGTGAGGTGATCGACATCGCGCCCGAAAGCGATCCTGTAGACGCGCGCAATGAAGTCGCTGTAGGACTGCATGACCGGATACAAGGCATCCTTGCTGCCCTCTCCGTTGAGCATGGAGTTGGCGACATCCTTCCAGCTGACGCCGGATTGCAGCGCCTTCTGCCAGAATTCAAAGCCACCCTGGTCCGGCGCTCGGTTCAGCAATACCGCGTACAGGCGCGCCAGCTTATGACGTTGCGCGTCCAGCGGCGTGAAGCCGGTAGCGGCCTTGCTGTCGGTAAGGAATTGCTGCATATCCGTTGTCAGGTTCTGCAGGGTGGCCTGACTGGCCGCTGCAGCTGCGCTGACATCCAGGTCGGTGCGGATACTGGCGAGCACTGCCCGGTAATAGGCCGCCACCGTGCTGGCCTCGGTCGTCGGGATGGGCGCTTTCGCATACATCAGCCCCAACTGGACCCGCAGGAACAGCCGCTGGCGTGCCTGGGTCATATCGGCTTTGCCGGCGGCTGCATTGGCCACACGGTCGGCCAGGGCGACGAGGAAGGTGCCATGGCTCAGATCGGGTGTTTGCTGGCTCAAGCGGCCAAGCTCCCAGGTCAATTCCAGATCGGCTGGCGCCCGTCCAAGCAGGTTCTGGTAGGCCAAGGTAACCAGACGGCGATTAAAGGCATCGCCCGCTGGTAGCCCACTGCCTACCAGCAGGGCGCTCTGACCTTCGCTGCTCTTCAGCATTTCCAGGGCCACGCTTTCCATCGACGCGCCTGCGCTGAGCGCGGTCCAGCGCGCATCGAAGCTAGGCTTGTCGGGCACGCGTGACAGCAGGCCGACATACAGGCGGGCAAGCTGGGAACGCTGACGATCCAGTGCCGCGGCCTGGTTGCCTTCGGCGATGGCGCCATCCGGTGACGTGTCGGCCAGGCCCACCAGACGGTCGGCGGTTGCCTGGTCGTTGCCGCCACCGGTGATGACGTAATTGATGGCGGCGTCGACGCGCTTCTGCAGTGGTGCCCGGTAATAAGTGGCCATGTCGGCCAGTACGGCGCCGCAAGCTTGCAGGTCGGTCCCGGCCTTCACCAGGGCGCTGTGCCAGCGCTCGAATTCGAGCGGATAGCTCAAGTCCTGCGACGGCGAGCGTTTGGCCACGGCCATAAGCTGCCTGATCAGGACGGCGCGGTCTTCGGGAAGGCGGGCTTTGCCTTCCTTGCTGGCGTACATATCGGCCGCAATCTGGCTAAGGGTGAAGCCTTTGTTGTACTTGTCCATCCAGAAGTTCATCCCTCCCGGATCCGCTGCGCGGTTGAACAGCAATAGGTACAGGCCGAAGAGTTGGGCATGCTGCGCGATCGGCTCGCCGGCCAGAATGCGCAGGCCACCGCTGGCGACCAGGGCGGCCGGGCCGTTGCCTGCTTTTACGGTCAACTCATACACATAGTCGCCCGCATCCATGCCGCCACTGCTGAACACCATGTAACCGTCCAGCTCCTGCAAACGTTCGACAAGCGCATCGGTCCAGACGCTTTCGGTGGACAAGCGGTAGCGCAGGCTGGCAACGCGGCCTTTTTCCGGTGCGTTGGCCAGGACGATCAGGTCTTCCCGGCTGAAGCCATCCAGGGCAGTGGTTTTGACCCAGCCCCCGTTTTCGCGCCGAAACACGCTTTGCTGGGCATTTTCGCGTACATCAATCACATGGCCCAGCGTGTTGTATTGCCTGTCGGTGCGTACGATGTCCCGCAGCGACAAAGCCTGTTTCGCTTCCGCCAGCCCAAGCAGCGCATCTTTTTGCGCGCTGGCGCTGCGCAGCAGCGTCGTCTGTTGGCCGTAGACGTCGTAGAAGAAGACTTTGTGAATGCCGTCTTCGCCGTTGCTGCGCCATACCCGGCCGGCGCGATCGTAATGGCTGTAGCTGGTTTCCCGGTCGCCAAAGGCGTCGCGGATATGGGTGCTGATTGTTTCGCCGAAGCCGTTGTATACGGTTCGCTTCTCGATTTCGACGGCGGTTTTGCCGTCCACCAAATCGCGATTGCCTGGCGTGCGCACCGATTTCAGGCGGCCCAGACTATCGTAGCCGTTGACTTGGTATGAGATTTCCTCCTGACCGGCATGATTCGTTACGCTGCGCCACTGCTTGGCGACGCGGCCAAAAATATCGTAGGAATAGTGGATGGTTTTGTTGATCTCGCCTTTGGCAAAACGTACCGCATCCAGAACCTCCATGGCGCGTCCGTTGATGTCGAAGCGGGTGGCTGTGACGCGGTTGTCGGCCGACGCTGCGTCCACCACGGTGGGCGGTGCGGTGACGGAAGCGTTCAACGCAGCCTTGGCGTACTCGATGTTCAGAATCGCGTTGCCGTAAATATCCAGCTTGAATTCGGTGAGCTTGCTTTCACGCTCATTCAACTGCTTGGCGATGGCGGTGACGCGGCCCAGGGCGTCGTAGTAGGTGAAGGTGGCGTTTTTCAGCGCATCTTCAACCTTGATGGCACGGCCTAGTGCGTCATAGGTGGTGGTGGTGGTCAGCGAGCCTTTGGTTTCACCCTTGGCCGCATCAAAGAACCTCACCATCTCCTGCGTTTCCGTCAGCCGATGATTGTTTTTATCGTAGGTATAGTTAAGTATGCGATCGAGGTCAGTCTTCTGATTGCTCGGGGCCGTGCTGATGGGTCTGATTTCATCCCATTTTTCGCTGGCGTCGGCATTGAACTCCTTTTGCTGAAGAAGATTGCCGGCCGCATCATATGCATAACGCGTCACATATCCGTTGGGAGTGGCGCCCGCGGAATAGCCGGTCACATTCAGTTGACCGACCTTCAATCCGCGCTGGTCATACGCATAGCGAGTCTCCTTTTGATTGCCCACGCGGGTGCCATCCGCAGCGGCGCCATAGATAACTTCGCTCGTCACCTCGCCAAAGGAGTTGTATTGGAACTCGGTGGTTTTGGCGGCCTCGACATACATGGAAGAGGTAATCGATTGCTGGTCGTAGGACCAAACCAGCGGTTCAACCGTTTTGAGCAGGCGGCCGGCCTTGTCGTAGCTCGATTTGATGCTGCGATCCTGGGCGGCATCCAGGATCAGGTCGCGCTTGAAATCCGCCTCGGTTTGTCCTGCTGCGGAGCGCTGCGGCTGGCTGTAGCGCGTCAGCGTGGTGACTTCGCCATAGGAGCTGAGTTCGTACTCGGTCACATAGCCGAGTGCATCCTGGGCAAAGCGGACGCGGCCCAGTTTATCGTAAATCTTGTAGCTCAGCTTGCCACCCACATCCTCGTTGGATACGGCATTGCCAAAGGCGTCATAGCGAACCTTGACCGAACCGCGAACCCAGACGTCGTTGCGCGGGCCTGGGGCACCGCCGGCGTCCACTTCGGCGGCTGGCAGAATCGTTTCGATCTGGCGGCCGACGCGGTCGTAGCGGTATTCCGTGACCCGTCCCGGTTCGCCGGCTACACCTTCCTCGCGCCGGATCAGATTGCCGAGCGCGTCGTACTCCATCTTGGTGAGCATGCGGGCGGCATTCCCGTTGCCCCAGCTGCCCATCGTGGTGATCAGTGCATGGATATAAACCTTGACCTCGGGACTCAGCTCGGAAACCAGACGGCCGGCGGCGTCATAGCCATACGTCCAGGTTTGCCCCAGCTTGTTGGTGAAACTGGTTTTGCGGCCGAGAGCATCGTAGCCATAGCTTTCGCTGTTCTGCATGGCATCGGTGGATTTGACCAGATTGCCTTGTGCGTCGTACTCGAAAGACTGGATGCGCTGATAGTAAAGCGCAGGGAAATTTGCGCTGTACTTTATAAGCTCCGCCTCGATAGCCGCCGTTGTTGGGGCGGCACTGTTAAAGACAGGCAGATTTACAGCCGCCTCATATTGCACGGTTTGTATGAGCTGGCCGAGTGCGTTATATCGGTTTTCTTTCAGGCCAAATGGGCCCAGCGTGAAGCGCAAACGGCCATTCAAGTCGTAGAAATATTTCTCCGTACGAACAGGCTCTCCCCAATAAGTAAGCGACTGTAAATTGCCGGCCATGTCATAGCGCTTTTCGGTCTGGCTGAATGCGCTGATCGTTCTGATAAGGCGATTGGCCAAGTCGTATTCGTGGGCGATAAGGCGATCCTGGTCCGAGGCGGGCAGAGCAAAGTTGGCCGGAATGCTGTCGCCCAGACTGACCTCCTTGGCGAAGCGGGTTTCCGTCATGACGTTGCCCCGGCTGTCGTAGCCGAATTGCGTGATGGCGCCTTCGGTATCGATGGTCAGGCGCACGCGGTTTTGGCTGTCGTAGGAGAACAGGGTACGGCGGTCGGCTGCCGAAGAGGCCGCTGCGCTAAGCAGATCGGCGGGCGGATCGTTGCTGCGCAATGGCGTGGCGTACTGGATCTTGCTGATGATATTGCCGAAGCCGTCATAGCGCTGCGCAGTCAGCGACCAAACCTTGACGCCGCCTTCAACGCGCTGCAGGGTCGCGGTGGCGACCGCGCGGTTCAGTGCATCGTAGCTGGTGCGGGTGAGGGCATCGGCTTCGTCAACGGCCGGGGTGCCGGTTACGAAGCCGGCGGCCTCATTCAGCCATAGGTGTTGCGCATAGGCTTTGCGCACCACCACATTGCCGCGCTTGTCGTATTCCTGGCTGCTGACCGACCAGGCGGTGGACTTGGCCACCGCGTCGTAGCGTTGCGAGGTGAGGGTGGACGTCAGGCGATTGTCGGCATCGTAGACGAAGCGCTGACGCTGATCGTGTTCCAGGTCCGTCAGTGCGGCCGCGATATCGGCGATGTCCGCAGCAGTGGCGCGTTCCGCCGTGGTCAGACTCAGGGGATTGGCGTAGGCGATGCGTTCGACCAGATTATCGCTGTTATCGTAGCGGTTATAAACCAGTGCACCGCGACCGTCGATGGTCGCCAATACTCGGCCGCCACGGTCGTAAATGGTGCGCAGGGAAATATCCAGGCTGCTGCGTACAATACTGTTGGCGGTGGCCAGCTTACTGACCATGCTGGCTGCGCCGAAGGCGTTGTAGCTTGTGAGCGTGTGGTTTTTCAGCGCATCGGTCGTGTCGATCCGCAGGCCACGCTTATTGTAGGCGTAGCTTTCCACGCTTTGGACAAATGCGGGCTGGCTGGACACCCGCGTGATGTCATCCACAGCACCCTCAAAGCTATTTGGATCGTGCGGACGGTTGTAGACCGTCGTATCCTTCAGTTCGCCAAACTCATTGTAGGTATATCCGGTAATCCCCAACTGCTGGCTTGCCGGGTTGATGGTAAAGCGCAGCCTGCCTTTAATGTCATAAACCACGGCCTCGCGCGCATTTTTGACGTCCTTGTTCGGGAAGCCCGCCAGTTCCGCCAGCGCGGTTTTGCCACGGCCGCCGACCAGGCCTTTGACGGTCTTATCCGCAAGTATCGTGTTGTAGCTGACTTTGACCGCGACCTGGCCAAAGACATTGTATTGCAGACCCTGTACGCGCCCACCTGCATTAACGGTAAACAGCAGCCGGCCGGCATCGTCGTAGTAGAAGGTGTCCGCCTGGTCCTGGGTATCGTCGCGCAGAGCGGGCACCAGTGTTTGCAATTCCTGGGTATCGCCGCCGCGCAGCTGCGCCAGGTTGGCCAAGCCAATATTTTTGGCATAGCGCACCGTTTTGATCAGTGCGCCATTGCTGTCGTAGCGGTTTTCGCTGATCCCGCCCAGGGCGTCGACGGTAAAGCGCAGCTTGCCATGGCCGTCATAGTGGAAGAGGGTGCGGTTGCCCATAGCGTCGCGCACGCTGGTGCGCTGGCCGGCGTTGTTGTAGGTGTAGTCCACGGCATATTGCTGCCAAACAGTTTCCAGCGATATGCCGGGCGGCAGCTGGCGCAGACGCAGTGCGCCTTCGGCATTCAGTTCGGAAATGACGCGGCCCTGGGCGTCATAGCGGGCCATCGTCATGCGGTCGGTGCCGCGTTCGATGCCGGTGACGTTGCCGGCACCGTCATAATTGAACTTCTGGTAGCTGCCATCGGAATCGCTTTGCAGCAGCAGGCGCTTGCCGGCGCCGTAGCGGAACTCGGTGACGCGATCTTCGGCGGGATTGGCGCTGATCTGCAGCCCGGCCAACGTGTTGGCCGCCGGGGTTTTCACCTGGCTCGCGTAGCGGATTTTTTTGACGACGTTGCCATCGGCATCGTAGCGGAGTTCGGTCAGATAGGCATCGGCATCCACGGTGCCGATCAGGCGGTCGTCGCTGTCGTAAATATTGTAGGTGTCACGGTCGGCGCCGACGGTGCTGGCGGTCGGGGCGACGGGCGTGGTTGCATACGTCTTCAGCTGGGCGGGTGTCAGCGGCGCGATGTAGGCCGTGCTGCGGATCAGCCGCGAAGCGCCATCGTAGAAGCGGCGCGTGACATAGCCTTCGACATCGACTGTGTCCAGAATGCGGCCGGCCGAATCGTAGCTGATGTAGCTATGGCGGTCGTAGGCATTCGCCGTGCCGAAACTTGACGGGTTCACGGGCACGCCAGCGGACGACATCATATTGATGGCCGGGACCGGGATGGCGTAAACCGTGGTTTGCACCAGCTGTCCCAGGCTGTTGTAAACGTAGCGGGTTCCGGTGCGGCTGGGATCGATGGCGAAGATCAGCCGTCCCGCCTGGTCGTAGAAGTTATAGCTGGTCAGTCCGTTGGCATCGGTACTGGAGTGCAGGCGGCCGTCTTTATCGTAGACGTTGGTGATCTTGCTGTCACCGGCGTCGGCGGTGGTTTCGGTGGCGCTCAGCAAGCGGCCGGCCGTGTCGTAGGTCGAGGTCGTGCTGCGTACGGGGCGATTGGCGCCCGTTGGCGTTATGCTAACCGTGGTGGCGTTGCCGTTATAGGTATAGAGGGTGCTGCCATCGTCCTTGGTTTGGCTGATGACGCGGCCCAGGCCGTCGTAGGCGTAGTCGGCGGTTTTGCGCGTACCCGCGTAGCTGGACAGGATCTGTCCGCCATGGTCGCGCACATAGCTTTGAACGACGGCGCCGCTGCCTTTGCCGTCGGCGCCCACTGCCGTATAGCTGGTGCTGGTGGTCAGTGTGCCGCGCGCATCGTAGGCATATTCCTGTAATTGCGCCTGGGCTCGGTCCGCGCCGGCAGACCAGGCGCTTAGCGCCTCCTCGCTGACGATCAAGGCCGGGTCGGCGCTGACAGGGTAGCTGCGGTCGTTGTACTGCCATTGCGCGCTGCGCAGGCCCAGGGCGTCGTAGCGGTATTCGGTCACCTTGCCCTCGGCGCTGAGCACGAAGCACAACTGGTTCTGGCTGTTGTAGACATAGCGCGTGGTCATCGGCGCCGTCGACGCGTTGTCGCCGTCGGTATCGGCGACCTGGTACGAGGTTTCACTGGCCAGCAGATTATTGGCCGTGTAGCGGCGCGTGACCAGTAGGCCGGCGGAATCGCGGCGCGTGAGCCAGTTGCCGTTCTTGTCGTAGGTGTACTTGGTTTCGATGCCGCGGATATCGCTCATGCGCTCCAGGTTGCCGCTGGCATCGTAGAAGTACTTGCTGCGCTGAACCAGGGCCGCCGCCGCGCCATCGTTGACGATGACTTCGCTGAGCAGGCCGTTGGCACCGCTGACATACGTGGTTTTGTAGCCGAGCGGATCGGTGACGGTGGCGCGGCCCGCCGCATAGGTGATCAGGGTCTTGCTGCCAGCGTCGTCATAGAAGGCGGCGACGCGTCCCGTGGCGTCATAATCGAAGCCGAGCACGCTGCCATCGGATTGGGTGATGCGGTTGACGCGACTCGCGGCGTCATAGCCATAGGTCGTGGTATAGACCACGGCATCGCTGCTGTTTTCGGGCGTGAGGTCGACGGAAACGCTGGTCAGGCGGTCGCCGGTGAAGCCATAGGTAGTGCTGCTGACGGTCTTGTCGCCGGCCATGGTGCTGATCTGGGCCAGCTTGCCGCGCGCGTCGTAGGCATAGCTGGTGACGTCGCCGCTGGCCGGATTCTTGACGACGCTGATGAGATCCTGGCCGAGGACAGTGGTGTATTCATAGCTGCGCACCATGCCGCCCAGGTTGCAGGTGCTTTGCAGCAGGCCTTTGCTGTCGTAGATCTCGTACAGGCCGGCACGGTCATTGTGGTTGTCTTGCCAAGTCCACTGCTGCGAACCAGCATCGTAGACGATGGTGCGGAAAGCGCCGCCGCCGTCGGTGGAGACATAACGCTGGCCGTCGAACAGGTAAAGCGAAGCGGAGCCGTCCGCATCGGTCAGCGTGACCTTACTGCCGGCCGCGTTTGGGGCGCCGTCGAAGCTGAGGCGGCGTACAGGACCATGGCGCCAGCCGAAGCCGCCGCTGGCCGCGCCCTGGGAGTTATAGCTGCGGGTCAGACCGGCATCGATGCTACGGGCGGCCAGGAATTCGTCCTTCTCCGACAGGGTGACGTTGCCGTTGAACAGGTTGATGTAGGCGGCTTCCCTGCTGCTGCCTTGTGCGCCGTTGCCAAAAATGCCATTCAAGCCGAGGATGCTAGCGGAGCTGTTCTGTACGCCTAAGCCATTGCCGCTGACGATTGCAACCATTTTCTTCTTCTCCTATGACGCCGGCGCGCAGGCCGGCTGACTCTTGCTTGTTGCAGCCTTAATAATTAGCTGCTCTCAAGCAATGTATCCATAGGATTTGAGAAAAGTTTAGGTGCTTTATGGAAATTTTTCAAAAAAAGTAAAAATTTCCATGTACAAACCGCTGTGAGCAGTTTTCACAAGCTAGCCGATGTGTTGTTGTGCTGTAAGCGCCCAACCGCCCCACCTGTTCAATGGATTTAAGGCTGGGTAGAGTTCGGGAGTGGCAGCAACGCATCGATCTGGCTGTTAGGGCACGTCGGGAGACGTTCCAGCACGCTGGCCAGCCAGCGCAGCGGATCGAGGCCATTAAGCTTGGCAGTGCCGAGCAAAGTCTGAATGGCGGCAGCGCGTCGGCCGGCGCGCTCGGAGCCGGCGAACAGCCAGTTCTTTTTGCCGATGGCGATGGGGCGAATCGTGTTCTCAACGGCATTGTTATCGATCGGGAACGCTCCCGATTCGACGTAGCGTACCAGCGCAGGCCAGCGCTTCAGCGCGTGCTCAACAGCCTTGGCGGTGCCGCTGCCGGGGGGCGACGGCCCGCTGCATCGTCTGCAGCCAGTTATGCAGATCGGCCAGCAATGGCGCTGCTCGTGCCTGGCGGAGCTGCAGGCGATCTGCAGCCGCCATATCGTGCGCCTCGCGCTCGATGGCATACAGGGCGCCAATGCGCTGCAGCGCCTCTGCGGCAACAGGACTGCCGTTGGCGGCATGCAGTTCGAAGAACTTGCGCCGTACATGAGCCAGACACCCCAGTTCCGTGACGCCATCAGCAAAGAGCGCCTTATAGCCGACGTAATCGTCGACCATGAGGTGGCCGCACCAACCGTCAAGGAAGGCGCGTGCTTGGGCACCAGCACGGCCGGTCTGGTAGTCGAACACGATGATCGGCGGACCCTCGTCAAGATCGTTGGATCGATAAGCTGAGTACCGCTGCCACCACCGGCGCCCAAATTCCCGCCAAGAATCGGTGGGAGGCTTGCATCGTCCAGATAACGCTGGGCGATAGCATCTTGTTTCGCGAAGTAACTTTGGACCGCTTGCCTTGCGCGGAATTCTTCAAAGGTCTCAGTGCGATCTTGTTCACCACCAGAGCCGGAGCCACTCGATCCGGTACCAGACGATCCGCTGGATTCAGGGCGCATCTTTTCAGTGATGCTGGAACCCAGCGCATTGCCTAATGCATCTGTAGCAACTATCGCATGTAGACCACGCCTTCTAGTTTGCCAAGATTTTCCTTTGCGTTAATACACTGGCTAGCAGCTAGCCGTATGTCAGAAAACTCAGCAAGTAGCTCTGTAAGCGACAGCTCGCAGAACTCAATATCATCATCCGTTTCAGCTCCGTTGATATAGTAAGTCAACGTTATCTTGGATATTTCATCGTCCCAATCCACAGTTGCTGCAACAACCCTACTAGTAAGATTATTCTTTATGATCGAACTCGCAGCGTTCATCAGTTCTTGTTTATTCATGTATCACCATTGATTAGGATTAGCAGGGACAATGTGTACGCCGTTCTTGCCATACATAACTGAGCCATAATTCGTTGGCCCCACGTATGCGGGCTGACTAGACGCCTTGCTCCAAAAATCGCCGATTGGCTGTCCAAAGTCTACAACCGCTTGACCAGGCTTCGGCTGTCTCAAGATCGAATACTGGCCATCCAATAGGCCCTGAAGAAGATCATTCGGATCTGCCGTTAGGACACTTCGCCCATCAGTTACAGGCGGAATGTGCAGATCTTGCCTCGGGCTTAGTTTGTTCGGCATCCCCAGATCAAGAACCGCTTGGCGATTTAGCGTAGTTACATCCGGCCGCAATGGACCCACGAAATCGGCGTCGCCTGGTGCTTTCGTTGGTGCAAGATATATCGCATGACCTGCTTTCGTCGTTGGCAGGATATTAGAAGTTTGGAGGCGAGATGCACGCAAATTCGCACCTCCAAACGCTTGCGCTCCCAAGGCATCTTCTCTGAGCTGACCAGGAAGATCCCGAGCGGAATTCGGCATACCCAGAACTTGCTCATTTTGTCCACGCGTATACAGATCCCGCCAAGCAGATGTCAATTGAGATTTCATTAATGTATCTACATCAGGCCGTTTCTTGGTGGCTTCAACCAATCCGAGCGTATTCCAAACAGACTCACCATTATAGACAGCCCCTTTAGGAGCCCAGGCCAGGTCGTTCGCTTGGCGAAGAATTTCGGCTGGCTCATGCACCCCGGCTTGTCGGCTTTCTTCCAACTGCATTTGCCCCAGTGCCCACATACGATTTGTCGTTCGGGTAACGATCGGCACTATCGTTCCATCTGCATAATTAAGAGTCGTCTGGCGATCTAGTCCTTGATCTTGTCGGCCAAGTCCACCTGGGTAAGCAACCAATGGCACACTATCAGGTGATGGATCTGCAGGCGATGCCGAACCGTGCGGGGAGTTTTCACTATTTGGCGACTGACCTCCGCCGACATCAGGGTCATCTCCGTCAAAGGTGGGACCGCTACCAGTCCGGACGCCTCCAAGATTGAAGCCGCCGCCAGTCGTGCGCCACCCCATACCATGTTCGCTTCGTCCACCAATGGTGGTTTTGGATTGGCTTGTGCTGACACCAATCATCAGCGCTGCCAAGCTGTTGCCCAGCGCATTACCAAACGCATCTGCCGCTACCCGCTTGAAATTGAGCTTCCCGTTCGACACCACACTCTGAACTGAACCGCTGAGAATGCCTTGGGTCGTATCTGTGGCGATTTTCGCGATAGTGGCAGACGCGCTCATATCGCCAAACCAGTTACCCACGGATTGGCTGACATCGCTGATTCCTTCACTTAAGTAACCTCCTGCTGCCGAGGCTACGACACCACGCCAATTGAAGCTCTCCTGCAGACCGGTGGCAACGCCCACTCCTTGATTGACGGCATTGCCAATCACAGCCCGTTGCCAGTTGCTTAACCCTGTCTGGCCCAAGCCTGCACTTAGTGCTCCCCCCAGAGCACCCATTGCAACTTGCTTCCAGCTGAAACCATGTTGAATGCCGAGTATATTTCCAACGACCTGACCGGCAATTGAGCCGGCAGCACCACCGACTGCTCCAGCGGCAATGGTTGTGCCTAGGCTGACCGTTCCCGCACCAACAGCTCCGGCCGCTCCGGCTCCAGCAGCACCTGCCGCAGCTCCGGTTGCTGTGGCACCAGCGCCTGCTGTGGCACCAGCACCGACCGTGGCGCCAGCACCGGCACCTGCTGCGGTTGGTGCCGCATTCGCCAGATAGTATTGTTGCGTTACTACGGCAACCACGACCACGATAATCATGACGATAACGCCACCTAAACCACCGCACTTTTTACCTTTGCTCGGTGGTGGCGGCAGCGCAAGTTCCGGTGTGGTGCTTCCCACCAACTCGGCTGCGTTGTAAGGCTTGAAGGTATTTGCGTCGTTGTAGATTGCGCTGGCTTTTTGCGGAATGGTTAATGGCTGGCCGGCTTTCAGCGTTTCGCTGCCGTTCAGGCCATTCGCCTGCGCAATCAGGTACCACAAGCGCTCGTTACCCCATACGGCTTTGGCGACGGACGCCAGAGTTTCGCCGTCTTTTTGCACCACATATGTACTTGGGTTGGCTTCCGTGGCTGCTGAACCGGTCAGGGACTCATAGACGCTACTGAAGGTTTCGTAATTGCTATCGTTGCTGCCCAGGACTTCGCCGTTAACGATCAAGGTACGGGACAAAGACGTCGCAATGCCGCTCTTCAGTTCAACCTTTTCCAGAACGTGGCCGTTGCTGTCATTGGTGAAGTTGCGAATGACATTGTCTACAATCGTGGACGAGAGATTGCCATTCACGTCATAGCTCAATGCACTGGTTTTGAAGTCAGCATTTGTTCCATAGTTACGAACCGTCGTACTGCCCAATAAATAGCTTTCCCGCGCCAACCTATAGTCGTTGTTCGTGGTTTGCAGCAAATCTCCTGCGCCGTTGTACAGGGCGTAAATTTCAAGCTCGCCATTAACAAAATATCTATAAGTGACGTCGCTGCGAGTAGTGTAGTTATTTCCGTCTACAACACGCTGCTTTTCAAGACGGCCTGATATGTCGTAGGCGTTCAGACGGATCTCTCCACCGCCATTCGACGCAATCACGCGGCCGGCGGTATCGTACTGGCGGGAGCCGGTAATCGTATTGCCCACCATAATTGTCGAAAGCCGGCCTAGCGCATCGTAGCTGTAATTTTCTTGATTGTCGCGGGTACGGTTGCCTTGCTGGTCATATTCAAAGTCGTGGGTGGCAATGAGCGTATTGGTCGCGTTTTCCCATGGCAGCGCCACTTCTTCTTCATTCCATTTATAGAATTTATCCTTCGATTGAATTTCGGTAGGACGAGACTGTGTGCCTTGGATGACCTCGATATTCCCGGAAACCTGGGTTTGCCGGTTCATATTGTCATACTTATAGGCGACGGTAATCGTCTTCTTCGTATCCAAGGTGGTATTGAAGATTGTTTTTTCGCTGGTTTTGTTGCCATTCAAATCATATTTGTACGTGATTTGATAGTGGCTATCCTGCAGGGTAGCGTTAACAGCTTCGAGACGATTTTGCCAGTCATAATGCAAGATCTGGTTCTGGATATAGGCGCCATTTTTTGTCTTGACCTTCTCGCTAATTCGATTGCCTAAGGCGTCATAGGTATAGCTGCTGGTTTGGCCAAGGTTGGTATCCTCGATTTGGCTAAGCTGGCCGGTATGGTCCTCATAGGCATATTTCAGCTCCTGCTTATCAAATCCGCCGAACTCATTTTTATACTCGCCTTTAGCACTGACAAGCTGGTTCGATGCGTTGTACTTGTAGGTCGTGAGGTTGCCATCCAAATCCGTATGGTTCTGCAGACGGCCTTGCGCGTCATACGCCCATGTTTTACCCCTCAGATTGGGGCCGCGCTCCGCGATCTTCCGATTCAGCGCATCATAGACGAACTGGGTCGAGCGTCCAGCCGCGTCGGTCGTTTCGATGACGTTGCCGCTCAGATCGTAGCGGAGACGCGTCGTGGCATTCATATTCGGATCGATGAACTTCTGGCCGAAATTAGCCTGGTCGTTAGGCAAGGCCGTCTTGACCGCGCTGATGCGGCGGCCCAGTTCGTCGTATGCGTATACCTCCAGTTGCCGTCCCATCAGCCCATTGGCCGACGTGCCAAGTCCATCCCAGAAATACATGCGGACTTCGTCGCTGGTACTGCTGAGCTGGCGGCCAAGCTGGTCGTAGACGTAGGTCGTCTTAACGTACTCTTTGGGTGCGCGCGAGGTCTTCACCGAAGTGCGCAGCCCGAATTTATCTACCTCATAAATAACCTCGCCGCCGTCCGCATGCGTTTCGGCGATCTGGTAGCCATTGCTGTTGTACGCCATTTTATTGACGTTGCCATTGGCGTCGCGGGTCGCCACCAGACGGCCCACAGCGTCATAGCGGTTTTGCACGCCAGGGGCAGAGGAGGGCGATATAGCGTTATGGCTCTTGGCCAACAGCTGGTTGTTATGGTCGTAGCTGTAGCTGATCTTGTAGGTGGAATCGCGCAGATCGGCTGCCTCGAGCACATTGCCCCAGCGGTCGACCTTATATTGATCGCTGCCGAATTCCACGCGTGAGCCGCTGATGCTGGTGCCGATCACCGGAGTCATGGGAACCGAAGGCGTGTTGACGCCGTTCGTCAGCGCTTTTTGCGCGAGGTCGATCGCGCTTTGCAGCGATTTGCCGTAGTTTTCAAAGTCGAACTGGGTCTTGCTCAGTGCAGCAGCAATCTTGTCGGCAAACGCGCTGCGCGAAATATGCTGCGCCAAGTCCTTGGGCTTTGGCTGAAGCATATCGTTGATGATGGCGACGACGACATCTTCCCGTTTCTTCTGCAGCAGCAGTTCTTTGTACTTCGCAAGCTCATCCGGCGTGGCGGAACGGCTCATCGCATTGCGGAAAAGCTGATGGATAAAGTCCTCGTTCGTCATCGTGGCCGGGTAGAGCGCGGCCGTCTCATCGCTGCTCAACATCTTGCCAATCAAAAATGCCTGGTCCGTCGCGCCGGCCGCAGTCATATTCTGGAAGTAATAGCGCATGCCGAACGGGTCCGGCTGGCGCTGGAGCAGGATCAGATAAGACCGAACGATCCGCACGACCAGTTGGGCCGAAGGAGAGTCGTTCAATTGTTGTTGACCTGCTGCATTGGCGCTCGCCGCAGCATCGTTGACCTTATTGAGTGCTATGGCAAGGGCGGCATTGGCATCTTCATCCATCACTTTCGCGCTCGCGAGTTTATCGAGGATGGCGCGGGTTCTGCTGTTCAGATTGATCGAGTCGGTGGTATAGCTTTTGAGTGCGCCTTCGGTAATGAGGGTTATCAGCTCGGCCCGGCTAGTACCGTTCTGCAGCAAATTCGCCCATGCCGCAGGACCGGTGTCGCCCGCAAGGTCGCTTCGGCCAACGCCGTTGGCGTAGACATATTTCACGAAGTCGATGTTCGACATTCCGGCGGGGAAGAGATTTCGGCTTTGTGCTTCCGGACCGCTCATCAGCTTATTCGCCAATTGCTTCAGCGCATTTTCCAGGCCGTTTGCACCGATCCTCGATTGTTCCAACCAATATTGCAGCTCGCTGATCGACGGGCCTTTGTTCAGAACGCCCAGATAAACGTGCACGATGCGTTGCGCCGCAAGGGCGTCCGCATTGGCGAAATTTTTTGATGCCGTAGCGACCTGCTTGGCCGCGGCATCGGCACTCGTGCTGGTCGCTTTCACGATGTCTTGGCCAGCAGCAGCGCTGGCCTGGAAGCGGGCCGCATCCTTGTTCAGCTTATCGTAAGCGTCTTGCGCAGGTTTTAGCTTAGCCTGAGCCTCGTCATATTTGACCCTTGCGAAAACCACATCTACGGCTACTTTATTCGCATTGCCAGCGGATTGCAGAGCACCATTGGAGGTATTGAAAGAGCTTAAAAGATTTCGCTGGTTATTTACCTCATTTCTTTGGCTGTAAATCTTATTGTTGTTTGCTGTCTTCTCGCCTTTCAGCCACTCGATATTTCTAGGTTCATTGCTCAAAACATATTGAGAATTATTGTAATTGTCAATATAGGACTTGGCTTGGTTTAATGTGGAGTTGATAATGCTTTGGGCTTTAATTTCTCGTTCAGATTTTCCCTCACCCGCATTGCTGATTATGGCATAGAGCACTGCCTCCTTCGTCATGATATTTTTACTGAGGACATTGTCGGCATAATGTTTCAATCCGTCTTCATCAGCTTCCCTGCCGAAGATCGCCAAATATGCCTTTTTCATGAACTCACGGTTGTTTGCCGGATAACCATCGTTCTTGATGATATTTTTCAGCATTTCCAAGCTGACTGCTTGCGCATCAAGCACGGCAAAATAGCGGGCGTGAACAAGGATTTCGTTAAACGATGGGCTGCTATTTCTCCACATCGCAGAATAGATTTTGGCAGCTTTATACGCCGAAGCGGAATTATTTATCAACCATTGAGCGTCTTCTGCATTCTTTGCATAAAGATTGGCGTTCGTATTTGCTTCCCTGATTCTCGCTTGAGAACTTTCAATGCTACGGTCAATGACGCTGTCAATATTATTAAGCCGTTGCAGCTCTGAATCTGCGCTATCGACGGCATTTTGTTGAAGTCTGACGAGGCGCGTCATCAGATTCGCAACCTGGTTGTCTAAGGCTTTCTTATTTTCAATGCCACGAACAGAGGTTTCTTCAAATTGGTTTTGCCGCTCCAGAAGCGTAGCGACCAGCTGGCCACGGAGCGCAAAGTTGGTTCCGGTGCCAAGCTGCGTCAATGCCTTGGCCAATTCTTCCGCGGTGGGCAAGCGGCCGAAGATACGGTCATAAATCTTTTCAGTGAACTGCTGAGGGCTATCGCTCGCCGGCAGGCCACCCTCCCTCTGTGCTTCCGTATCATTCAGAATCCACTCGGCTGCCTGCGGAATTGATATGGCATTCAGAAGATATGGCATCATCTCCTTGGGAGCGACAAGCCGGCTGTCAGAGCGATTATTCAACAGCACATACAGTTGCAAGGCCACCAGCGGACTGGCGATTTTCTGTCCGTTGCGCGTAGAGGCTGCCGCGATAGCTGCCTTGGCGCTATCGATGGCCGGTTTGGTCTGTGTTTCAAGATTTTTTTTCGCTTCTTCCAGCTCCCGCAGCGTTTTGGTTAATTGGTCAAGCTCGGTTTTCTTGTTCGCCAGCTCTTGCTGCTGCTGTTGAACAATACCCGTGGTTTCGTTGTTGAGCACAACAAATTCTTTGGCGACCTTTTGCAGGAAAGCGGCGCGGGCTTGCATCAAGCTCAGGCTTCCGGCATCTTTCGGCTGAAACTCCGAATATTCCATGATGTACCGCAGAATGCTGGCCACCGCGTTGCCGCGCGGAGTCGATCCGCCGGCACCGGCCATGCTGGTCCATTCTTGTAGTTTCACCTCAGGTATTCCTGCCAGAGCGGAGAGGAAGCTCTTGCATACGGTCTCGACAAACGCGCGGTCGCCCAATGGGGGGTAAAGATCTTCCCACTCTTTCGAGGTAACCAGGAATTGGGCACTTTGTTCAAGCGAAAGGGCACCCGCATTGCTCTGATGGAATTCCAACCCTTTGGCATCGATCGGGTTCGATCCTCCCCTTTGCAGTAATGCCACATAAAGTTGCGACAATTGCAGACGGCGCAGGGCCACCGAGCCTGGTTTGAGACTGTTGGCGTTGTTGGCTTCGAGAGCCGCCTTGGATGCCAGCTCCATCAATTCTGTTACGGACAGACCGGCACGCGCGGCATTTTGGGTGGTGACCAGCCGGCTTTGCAGCGAACCCAGATATGCCGCGTAGGCGTAGTCGGTGGCGGCGCTTAGGTCGGTCGCGCTGACCTTTTGCATGATTTCCTGCCTTGCCGTCTTGTCGGACAGGTCCAGTACTTGCGTTATGGCCAGCGCCATGGTGGTCCGGTTGTCCAGCATGGCACGATGCGGTTGATCGCTGCGCTGCATCTGCGGCGAAGACAGCATGTACATCGCGATGGATGCCGCAACCTCAAAGCGGCTCTTACCATTCTTTAAATCCTGGCTGAACGTCGCCATTTCTGCCGCGATGCCAGGGCTGTTGGGCGCGTAACCGAGCGCGTTCCGGTACATGAGCGCGACAAAATCGTCGTTGCTGAGCGCTTGCCAATTGCCCAGCACATCTTTCGGCTCTTTGGGATCCATCATCAGGAACGTGGCGGTCTGCGTCCAGCCATTGAGTTCCTTGGGATCGGTCTTCAGATAGTTCTGATAGTAGCTCAGGTAGAAGTTCAGGCCCGAATTGTCGATCGGGCGCTGGGTAAACATGAAGTACATGCGCGTCAAAGTGCGCCACTGATCCTCCATCACTGCCGATCCGGCAGCCGTCGTTGCCGCTTGCAGCGCCTGTTTGGTCGCGGCGGCTTTCACCGTCATGTCCTGGATGGCTTGCTTGACCGCTTCGCTGACATCTGAGCCGACCTTAACGTCTTTCAGCAATGCCGCCGCGGCATCGCTGTCGAGATTGCCGCCCAGCGTGACGCTGGCCGTGTAGGCCAGGGCCAGCTTATTGCTCAAGGTCGTACGATCGTTGATTCTTGCCGCGTCGTCGCCACGATATTCAGCGATCGTGCCGGCCAATTGAACGATAAATTGGCCACGGGTCAGGCCTGTAGACCCGCTCATCTTCGCCGTCCAGGAAGACAATTCATCGGCGCTGACTTTGCGGCCCAGCATATTGTCATAGGCGCGTGCGATCAACTGCTCGCGATATTGTTCAGCGGTCAAACCGGCAACGGGCTGCATCCATGGTTGCATCGCCTCCGGGCTGCGCAGCATTTCTTCCGCCACGGCCTCGGCTTTGACGCCGTCCAGCATGACTTTCAGCCATGCGTCGAAACCGCCTTTATCCGGTGCCCGGCCGAAAATGCCCAGGTAAAGGCGAATCAGCTGAACCTGGCTGCCTTCAAGGCGGCCGCGCTGAATGGCTTCATTGGCCACCGTTGCCGGCCGCAGAGCAGCGGCGGCTATGAGCTCACGGGCTACAGCTGGGTCGCTGCCACCGTTTTGGATGAAGTTGGACAGCGCCAGGGAGCGGATTTCCACCAGCTGGCTGGTGGTGTCGCGCTTGGCGAGCGTACTGCCCAGCAGGTCGGCCAGGATGGTGCCGCGCTGATCGGCGGGCGAAGTGGCGCGCACATAGCGGCTGACCCAGTTACCGATTTCGCCCTGTTTTTCGATCAGTTGCGCACTGGAGTAGTTAAAGGCGCTTTGATAGATCGTTTCGATGACCTTGGCCGCACTCATGTCCTTGAAGCGGCCCTGTGCTTCGACGGATACGAGCATGTGCTGCAAGATCTCGTCGCGGCGATAGCCTTTGCCGTATGCGCCCAGCCAGAAACGCAGGCCGTCGATGTCGGGCGCGCGGCCAAACACCAGCATGTACAGCATGACGATTTCACGCGTTGGGTCGACGGCTGAATCGGCCGCCAGAGTCATGGTACCGCCTTCACGGTTGATAAGCGGCTGTCCGGCAACCTGCGTGAACACCTTGTATTCATACTGACCCGGCGCCATGCCACGCGTATTGAATACAGGATTTCCATCTACTACTTGCAGGCGTGGGAATTCCGCCATGATCCAATCGGGATTGCCGGCGGCGCGGTAGTGCATGAACAGCGATTTTCCTTCGCCGATCATGGACGAGTCGCCCAGGACCAGAAGACTGTCCTTGGCCGACTCTCCGGCGGCCAATGGCAGGCGCAGCCACTTGCCGTCAACGAGCTGAAGCACCATGAGGCGGGGATCGCCGGCTTGACGGCGATCCACCACATGGCCAAGGCGGTCGTAGCGGGTGTTGGTGCGGACCAGTTTCTCCAGACTCAAAACGTCTTCCGGCCGCTGCAAGCGGGACAGGATGGAGGCGTCGGTGCTCGTGCTTTGGAATACCGCGGTGGCTTGGCCAAAGGCATCGTAGAAGGCGACCTTGTCGATGCCATCCTTTCCATTGCTCAGCCAAGCATTGCCGGCGCGGTCGTACTTGGCGTAGGAGATCTCGGTCGCCGCACCGTCGCCGATCGCATAACCGGTGGACGTCACTTCGCCGAAGGCGTTGTAGCTGCTCGTCTTGCGGGTATATGGTGCGCCGGTGTTGTTGACGATATTTTGATTGCCTGGCGTCAGGACTTCGCTGATGCGGCCCAGCGTATCGTAACGGGTGATTTCGTAACTGCTTTCCTTCTTATCGCCATTGCTGACCGCGCGCCAGCTCTTGGCAACACGGCCATATACGTCGTATGAGATATGCGTGCTGCCGCGCTGGCCCATGAACTGGACCGCGTCCATCGTCTCGACCAGCAAACCATTGGCGTCGTAGCGGTTGGCCGTCATGCGGTTGCGCTCGTTGGTTGCGGAGGTCGCCAGATAGGTCTGCTCGCTGACCGAACCGGCTTTCGGCCCGTCCGCGTACTCGATGGTCAATACCGTGTTGCCATGCAAGTCCCGCGCGAATTCGGTTAGCAGATCGCCGCCGTTGACAACATCGCTGGCGCCGGGTTTCAGGGTTTTGACAATGGCGCTCTGGCGGCCCAAAGCATCGTAGTAATAGAACGTCTGGCCTTGCAGCGCATCCGTAATGCTTCGCTGGTTGCCCACGGCGTCATAGGTATACTCCGTTTTCAGATTGACCAGGGTGCTATCCGCATCGCCATTGTTTTTGGCGACAGTTACGTTGGCCTTGGTTTCGCTTCGACGGCGATTGAGATCGTCATAGGTATAAGCGGTCCTGCGGTCCTTGGGCGAATCGGCTGTGAACGGCTCATAGCCGTCCTCTCTCCAGCCGCCATAGGCGCCGCTATATTCGGTCTGGGATTCCAGATTGCCCGCAAAATCGTAGCGGTAGGTGGTCAGATAGCCCCTGCGATCGCCTGGCTTGTCCGACAACACTGCCACTTCAGCGCTTTTTTCGCCGCGCTTGTTGAAGTAGTAGAGCGTGACGGCGGCTTCGGTCACCGCGCGGCCTTGATCCGAACCATATACGGAGCGCTTGCGGATTTCGCCGAAGGCGGTGTATTCAAGGACGGTGGTTTTTGCCGCCGTCAGATAAGGTGAACCAAGTGCGGCCGGATCGTAGATGAAGCGGGTCGGTTCGAGCGTTTGCTGAACGCGGCCCAAGCGATCATAGCGGGTTTCCAGGGTGCGGTCCTGCGCACTGTCCGGCGAGAGCTGACGGGCAAGCTCGGCAGGAGGCAGGCTGGCAAGACGGGTGTTGGGTACGGCGACCGGATTGGCGTAGCGGGTCATCAAGACGACCGCCCCGAATGCGTCGCGTTCGTATGCCGTGACGTAGCCTTTGGCGTCCACTTCATAGCGCACCCGGCCTGCCGCGTCGTACAGCTTGTAGCTCATTTCACCGCCAACGTCCTTGTTGGCTACGGCGTTGCCGAGCACGTCGTAGCTGACCGTGCTTATCAGCGAGCCAGAGTCCTTTTCCGTAACGTCGAGCGATTTGAACCCTTGCTGCTGATCGGCCGCCGCATCGTAGATGCGTGTCGATGGGCGGATGATCTGAATCTGATGACCGGCGGCGTCATAACGGTATTCGGTCTGGCGCATGACCGGGGATTCATACCCTTCGCGGCGGAACAGCAGATTGCCCAAGGCATCGTATTCGAGCTGGGTCTTGAGGGACTGCATGGTTGGGTGGCCGAGGTCGTATTTGCTGAGCAGCAGGCCATTGCTGTCATAGGCCAGTACCTCGGGCGTGGTCTCCAGCTTGAGACGCCCCATATTGTCATAGGCATACAGCCAAGTCTTGCCCAGCTTGTTGGTGAAGCTGGTTTTATTGCCCAAGGCATCGTAAACGTAGCTTTCCTTGGCGTTCATGGCGTCGGTCAAGCTTAAGACGTTGCCGTTCGCATCGTAGGTATAGGACGTGATACGGGGATTGGTGTTCTCTTTAGCTTTGGCCGCTGCACCAATATCGTCTGTCATTGCAGCGAAATCCCGGTATTCGATCGTGTCCAATACCCGCCCCATGGCGTCGTAACGCAGCTGCTTGATGTAGCCGAGGGAGTCCTGCGTGAAACGCAGGCGGTTGCCGGTGTCATATTGCTTATGCTCTATGCGATCGCTGCCTGGGGTATCCTTTTTCAGGGCCAGAATCTCTTCGGCTGCAGCCTTGCGGCTGTAGCCGGCTGGGACGTCGGCATAGCTGAAACGCTTCACCACGTTGCCGCTGCCATCGAGTTGCAGGCGCGTTATCGCGCCCATCGCATCGACCGAGATGGTTTGGCGATTGGCGCCGTCATAGCCGAAGCGGGTAATGCGGTCGTTCTCGCTTTCCGAGGCGGACAGCAGCCAGGCGCGATAGGCCTTTGCGTCGGCATTGGCCGGCAGCTTGGCGGCGCTGAGTGCAATGGTAAGTTCAGTGCGTGTTACCAGATTGCCGGCGCGGTCATAGTCCTGCGCCGTGGCTGCCCATTGCACCACACCGTTCGCATCCGCTCCCAAGGCTTTGGCCACGCTGATCTGGCGGTTGGCGTTATCGTAGGCATAGCGCTGTGCGGCGTCGCGGTCGCTGCGGTTTTGCTGCGCGAAGTCATCGATTTCCTTGGCGCTTGGGGCCAGGGGGGAATTCTTGCCATATGCCGTGGCCAGCGCGCGGCGGCCGATCAGGTTGCCATTGCTGTCATATTCGTTTTGAACCAGAGCCCATTGGGTCGAACCGCCATCCTTGCTGATGACGGTGGCCGTTGCCGTCAGGCGATTGGCGGCGTCGTAGATGTTGATAAGGCGGCGGTCGGCAGCGCTTTCCTGCAGCACGATATCGGCTTCGCTTGGCGCTGCACCCAATTGCGCCGTTGCAATCGCTTTTGCGTAGCTTTGGCGCTCGATGACATTGCCGTTGCCATCGCTCACCAGCCTGGTGACCCCACCGGCGCCATCGATTTGCAGCTTGAGACGGCCATTCTTGTCATAAACCAGGTAGGTAACACGGTCCTTGACGGCGTCGCTCTTCACCTGCTGCAACAGCCAGGCGGTGTCGGAGGCCGTGCTGCGCGGTTGCGGCAAACTCGCCGTCAGCTCGTCCAGCTTGAGCGCGGTGGCATGGCTGGTGGTGCGCGTTACGTGGCCGGCCGCGTCGAATTCGTAACGCGTAACAGCGCCGGCACCATCGATTTTTGCGCTTAGGCGCTGATTGGCGTCATAGCTAAAGCGGGTAATCGCTCCGTTGGCGTCCTTGCGGCTGATCACATTGCCGTTGCCGTCATACTCGTACTCGGTGCGCAGATCCATGCCCTGGGGATTGCGCGATTTGGGATCGACCACCTCGGCGGTGCGGCGGCCCAGATTGTCGTACTCGTAGACGGTGACGCGGCCTGCCGGATCGGTCACGCTCAGCGTCTTGCCGCGGCCGTCATACTCAAACTTGGTTTCCAGTTTCGAGTCACTGTCATCCACGATGACCGACTTGAGCTGGCCTTTTTTATCGTAGACGTTGCGCGTGACGATGCCGCGCGGGTCGGTCACGGTCTGCACCTGGCCCAGCGCATCGTAGGTGTACTTGGTGCTCAGCTTCAAGCCGGACGGGTCGAGGGTCTTGCTCAGGATGCGGTTGGCGGCATCGTAGGTGAATTCGGTGACGGTGCCGCTGGCATCCGTGCTTTGCCACAGGCGGCCTGCCTGGTCGTAGGCATTTTTCACCTCTTCCTTCAGCGCATTGACGGCCGCCTCCAGCTTGCCGTCGCGGTTGTATTTGAAGATGGTGGTTTTGCCATTGCCATCGGTCAGTTCAACCTGTTGGCCGTAGCGGTTGTTGCGCACCACCTTCTTGAAGCCCTCGGGCGTAGTCAGGGTGACGGTGCGTTGCTGCGTGTTGTACTCGGTGCGCGTGGTCTGGCCGTTCGCATCGGTCTGCGTCAGCACACGGTCGAAGGCGTCATAGGTGGCGGTCGTCTCGGGACCGAGCGGCAACTGCACCGAGACCTGGCGGCCCAGCTTGTCGTAACCGTAGCTGGTGACGTTGCCGTTGGCGTCGCGCCGTTTCTCGGGACGGCCGAAAGCATCGTAGTCGGTATGTACCGACAGATTGGCGCCGCCGGCATCGGAAACGGTATCGGTCAGCTGGCCCCGGCGGTCATAGGCCAGGGTGTCGGTAACGGTCCGGCCATCCTTGATCTGGGTGGTACGGGAATCGAGCTGGCCAAACGCGTCGTAGTGCAAGCGGGTGACAAAGCCCTCGGCATCGGTCTGGCTGATCAGCAGGCCACGCTTATCATAGGCGTAGCTGACGACGGCATCGCCGGCGCTGGCCAGGCCGGCTGCGAGCGCGAGAATATCCGCCTCGTTGCCGCCGCTGAGCGCCTGCAGACGGGCACTGTCGATACGGGCTGCATAAGTGGTGCTGCGTTCCAGACGATTCTGGGCATTGTAGGTTCGCGCCTCGACTTCGCCGGCAGCGTTGATGGTGTGGCTCAGGCGGCCGTCTCGGTCGTAGTAGTAGAGCGTGCGGTTGCCGTTTGCATCCGTCATGCTGGTGCGCTGGTCGGCCACATTGTAAGTGTATTGCTTGCCATAGCTCGCCCAGACGGCGTCAACCTGTTCGGATGTACTGGTTTGTTTCAGACGTTCGGCGCCTTCAGCGCTCAACTCCGCGACCACTAAACCGTGTACATTGAATTTCTGCCGAACACTGCGCTCGTCTTCGGTGCCAGTGGCCACCGTGGTTGCAGTTCGATTGCCGACGATACTGACGTTGTAATCTGTCACGGTGCCATCGGCCGCGATTTCTTTCACCAACTGGCGGCGGGCATTGTATTCATACGTCACGCTCTGGCGTTCGCCATTGGCTGGGCGCAAACTGTCCACGCTGGCGCCAGCCGTATAGCTCACCACTGTGGCGTAGCGAGTCTTACTGGTCAGCAGACCATTGCCGTCATACACCAGCTCAGTCAGATGGCCATCGGCGCTGATGGAACCAACCAACTGGTTCTTGCCGTCATACAGCTGGTATTCGCGCAGCGCGCCAGCGTCGCTTTGCGGACGCAGATCGGCCAGCGTGCCGGCGGTGCGCAGCGCTACTGCGGTGGGTACGCTGTAGCGCACGGTTTCGACCAGTTGGCCCGCCACGTTGTAACGGTTTTCGCTCAGATAGCCGTCGGCATCGAGCGTCGCCGCCAGCTTGCCATCGACGCTGTAGAACAGACGGGTGGTGCGGTCGGCGCTCGAAGGGTTCGCATCCAGCTGGGCGTAGCGGATGGTGGCGATCAGGCGCGACTGGCCATCATAGCGGTTTTCCGTCACATAGCCGGCGCCATCTGTGGTTTTGACCAGACGGCCGGCCAGGTCATAGCTGCGGTATTCGATTTCATCCTGTGCGCCCGGCGTCAGCGGCAGATCGCTGCGGCGCAGGGCGTCCAGCAGGCGTGGTGCCGCCTTGGCGAGAAGCTGGTCGATATCGACGCGGTTGGCGTAGCGGATCAGCTGCGTAACCTGGCCTTCGGCGTTGTGGCGGTATTCCACCAGGCTGCCGTCGCCGTCGATTTCCGCGTATTTGCGACCCAGGTTGTCATGGAACTGGTAGCTGCGGGTGCCGTTCGGCTCTTGCACCATGCGCAGGCGGCCGGCCTGGTCGTAGCTGTACAAGGTCTCGCCAGCACCGGCTTCGAGCGCGCTAAGCAGTTTGCCGCTGGTGTCGTAGGTCGAGATGACTTGGCGCTGGGTTCCGTACAGTACTGCGGGATAGGTGGTAGTGCTTTGCGTGGTCAGACGCATTATCCCGCCGACCGCGCGCAACGTGGGCACATCGTTATAAACCGTATTGATGGCGACGGGTGTCAGGTCCCGGCGCACCGTCACCTGGCCGGCGCCGTCGTAAACACTCCACGTCAAAACAGCGCCCTTGGCATCGAAGGACTGCAACAGTTGGCCGGCCTGGTCGTAGACATAGCGCAGCGCAGACTGGCTGCCGTCGGCGACGCCATTGCCGGCGGTATCGAGCTTGGCGTAACTGGTACTGATGGCCAGCAGGCCGCGCTGGTCATAAGCGAAGTCGGTACGCACCGCCTGCTTCTTCAGATCGGCGCTCAAGCCATTGGCCCAGGCCACCAAGTCGGCTTCCTGCGGCGCGCGGGTCATGCTGAGATTGTCCACCAGGATGGAGGCATCATTCCCTGCCGGGATATTTGGCCCCACACTCGACTCCGCATTAAAGACGGGCTGGCTGCCTGGTGCAAACTGGTTGCGCCAAGTATAGCCGCTGGCGCGCTCGCTGCCTTTCTCATAGACATACAGGATCGCCATGCCACTCAGTTCAGTCTCGATCTCCACCATATAGGTGGCGCCGGGCTTGATCGGCCCCAATATCTTTCCGGCCGGGGAAGAGCCTATCCAGGAGTTGGCCACCAATCCATAGCCATTGAATCCGATGGACAACCGGCGCGCGGTGGGCGTGCTCCATGAGCCGCCGGTCAGACCCACGCCCAAGGTGGTATCTGTCGGCAAGGGTTTGGTGGGCATGGTGGCTTCAAACCGGAAGTTGGTGCCCAGCGACTTGGCGCCAAAATAGATTCCGAAATAATCAACAGTGGGCTGATTAATGGCCGTGAATTTGATGGCGCCATTGCTGGCAACAAGATTGCCCGGTCCGGGCTTGGCATTTAGGCCAGCCAGGCCATTACTGAAATCATAGGTGGTCATCGGCAGCGCCAGGGACAGCGCCGCCGCATGGGTAATGGTGCTGGTGCGCTGGCCGCGCGCGTCGTAGCGCATTTCGGTGACGCGGTTTTCCGGACTGACGATGAAGCGCAGGTGGTTCTTGTCGTCGTAGACGTAGCGCGTGGTCTGGGCCTCGCCCGGCAACGCAGGACCGGCGGCATCGGGGTCAGGCTGCACGTATTTCGTTTCCGTCTGCAGCTGATTCAGACCACCAAAGGTGCGTTCGATCACATTGCCTTGGGCATCGCGCTCATAGATGCAATTGCCGTTGAAGTCGTAACGGTAGACCGTCTTGCTGCCATTCGCGTCGGTATAGGACGTGACATTGCCGCTGGCGTCGTACTCGAAACCATTGCTATTGCTGCCGCCATTGATCGTGTCGGCCTGATTCAGAGATTTGAGCTGGCCGGTGGCGTCGAAGGTGAAGCTGCGGCTCAGGCCCGTGCTGTCGGTGGCCGATGCCGTTTTTTTGACTTGGTCATACACATAGTTGGTGGTGCGGCCGGCTTCGTCACTGGTTTGCGCCACCACCCAGTTGGCGCCGATCTGCTGGTATTGGATGGCCAACTGGGCGCCGTCGTGCTGTTCGATCAGGGCTACGCGCTTGCTGTCGCCGTCGTAGCTGTAGCGGGTCCAGACGGTTTTACCGTCTGCGACGCTGCCATCTTCCGGCGACAGGTCCGTGCTGACCTTGCTCAGGCGGTTGGCACTGTCGTACTCGTAGCGTACCCGGGTCTGGGCTACAGCCACGCCCTGGGCGTTGGTAAAGCGGGTCTCGATTTCGCCCAGATTGTTGCCGTTGTACTTGAGCAGGGTCGAGCCGCCGCTACTGTCATCGATCTGGCTCAGCAGGCTGTTGGCGTTGTACGCGTAGTTCAGGCTATTGCCATCGAGATCACGCGAACCGATCAGGCGGCCGCCATTGTTGGCATCGTAGATTTCGGTGACACGCGTGCTGCCAGAGGTCCAGCTCCACTGGGCCTTGGCGCTGTCGTAGCTCAGGCTGTCGTAGGCGTCAGCGCCATCGCTGCTGCGGTAGGTCTGGGTGGCGCGGTCGTAGGTGAAGACAGTGATGGCGCCATCGCCGCCGACGCGGCTGACCGTGCTCTTTTCCGCGTTCAGGGTACCGGTCAAGTTGCCGACGCTGCGCGACAGGCTGAGCTTCCAGTTGTCGCCATTGTCGTCGTTGAACTGCCCTTGAGAATTGTAGGTGCGGATCAGCGACTGGCCGAGGCCGGTGGCGGCGAGGAATTCGTCCTGGTGCTGCAGGACCAGATTGCCGGTGGCGGCATTGACGTAGACATTATCGCCATTCTTGCCCAACTGGGCGGCACCGAATTGGCCACGCTGGCCCAGAGTGGCCCCCGTGCTGTTGACCAGACCCAGACCATTACCGCCGACAATCGCTACCATACCATTCCTTCTATTGATTAATTAGCAATGCCATCCGCACGGGAATGGCAGGCGCCGGCGTTTCCTCAGCCAGGCGCTCTATTCAAAGAAGGTATCCAGGGATTTTTGGAAAAGTTTAGGGATTTTTTCAGTTTTTTTTCAAGGTGAAGAAAAGTGGTCTGCCCGAGCTGCTAAATGCCATCGGGAACGATGCGGATCGCGCAGGCAAAAAAACAGCCCGCAAGGGGCTGTTTTATGGGGCTTGTCAGGTCAATTTACAGGAAGCGATCCAGAATCTTCTTGCTATGCCGGTCCAGCTCCCACTGGTTGCGGATCAGGAAGTGGATGCCATGCGTGTCCGACACCAGCAGCGCATCGCGGCCGATGCGGCGGATATCTTCCTCGCCGCGCAGCACGAAGTCGGTTTCGCCGCGGTCGGTGGCCACGGTCCAGGTGCAGGGCGTGGCGAAGCTGGTCACGTCGATAATGCGGCTGATCTCGGGCATGAATTCGCGGCCGCCCAATTCCTCGGCCACCATGGCGGCGTAATCGGCGGGCAGGTCTTCCAGCCGTTCGATCCAGACCACTTCCTTGCCGTCGGTGTTGACCAGGGCCAGGCCGTCGAGCGGGGCCTGGATGGGGAAGGCGCGCACCGGCGACACATGTTCGTGCAGCACGCCGTCAGCCGTGGTCAGGTTGAGGCGGCCGAAGCTGTCGCGCGCGAGTTTGAAGTCAATTGTCGTCATAGCGTTTCTTTGCAGTGTCATCCAGATCGGTGTCAACGTTACGGGCCTGGGCCTGGTACAGGCGGTAGTAGGCGCCTTCCTTGGCCATCAGCTCGTCGTGCGGGCCTTCCTCCACCACCTTGCCGCGGTCCATCACCACCAGGCGATTGGCGCGCTGCAGCGTGGACAGGCGGTGAGCGATGGCGATGGTGGTGCGGCCGGCCACCAGATTGTCCAGCGCCTTCTGGATTTCTTTTTCGGTTTCCGAGTCGACCGAGGCGGTCGCCTCGTCCAGGATCAGGATGCGCGGATCGATCAGCAGGGCGCGCGCTATCGAGATGCGCTGGCGTTCGCCGCCGGACAGGCCTTGTCCGCGTTCGCCCACCATCGAGTCGTAGCCTTGCGGCAGGCGCAGGATGAATTCGTGGGCGTGGGCGGCACGGGCGGCGGCGATGATCTCGGCGCGCGTGGCATCCGGCTTGCCGTAGGCGATGTTCTCGGCGATGGTGCCGAAGAAGAGGAAGGGCTCCTGCAGCACCAGGCCGATATTGCGGCGGTAGTCGGAGACGGCGAAGGAGCGGATGTCTTTCCCGTCCAGCAGGATCGCGCCTTCGGCCACGTCGTAGAAGCGGCAGATCAGATTGACCAGGGTCGATTTGCCCGAACCGCTGTGGCCCACCAGGCCGATCATCTCGCCGGCCTTGATATCGAGCGACACGCCGCGGTTGACGGCGCGGTTACCGTAGCGGAAGCCGACTTCGCGCAAGGTGATATTGCCTTCCACTTTTTCCAGCTTGGCCGGATTGACCGGTTCCGGCACGCTCGACACGTGGTCAAGAATGTCGAAGATGCGCTTGGCGGCCGACGCCGATTTCTGCGTCACCGACACGATGCGGCTCATGGAATCCAGGCGGCCGTAGAAGCGTGTGCTGTAAGTGACGAAGGCGGTCAGTACGCCGACCGTGATGTGCGATTTCGATACCTGCCAGATGCCGAACACCCAGATCACCAGGATCCCCAGCTCGGTCAGGAAGGAGACGGTGGGCGAGAACAGCGACCACACCTTGTTCAGGCGGTCGTTGACGGCCAGATTGTGCTTGTTGGCGGTGCGGAAGCGGTTCGCTTCGCGCGCTTCCTGGGCGAAGGCTTTCACCACGCGGATGCCGGGGATGGTGTCGGCCAGCACATTGGTCACTTCGCCCCAGACGCGGTCGATCTTTTCGAAGCCGGTGCGCAGGCGGTCGCGCACCAGGTGGATCAGCCAGGCGATGAAGGGTAGAGGGGCCAGCGTGACGATGGCCAGCCAGGGATCGATGGTGAACAGGATCACGCCCGTCATGATGATCATCAGGCAGTCGGAGGCGAAGTCCAGCAAGTGCAGCGAGAGGAAGACGCAGATGCGGTCGCTTTCGCTGCCGATGCGCGACATCAGGTCGCCGGTGCGCTTGCCGCCGAAGTATTCGAGCGAGAGGCGCAGCAGGTGCTCATAGGTGGTGGTGCGCAGGTCGGCGCCGATGCGCTCGGAGACCAGGGCCAGCACATAGGTCTTGCCCCAGCCCAGCACCCAGGCCAGGACGGCGGACGCGGTCAGGCCGGACATGTACAGGAAGACCAGATGGGTATCGACCGGTTTGCCGTTTTGATAAGGAATCAGCACATTGTCCATCAGCGGCATGCTGAGGTAGGGCGGAATCATGTGGGCGCCGGTCGAGGCCAGCATCAGCAGGAAGCCGGCCAGCAGCGGCCAGCGGTAAGGCTTGGCAAAGCGCCACAGGCGGAACAGGGTCCAGGTGGACGGCGGGGTGTGGACCACCTTGGTGCAGATCGGGCATTCTTCCTGGTCCGGCTCGAGCGGCGCCTTGCAGGTGGGGCAGGCATGCTCTTCCTCGCGCACCAGGGGCTGGCCGGAAAGGTGGCTGTCCAGTACCGGCGCGAACAGTTCGCTCAGGCGCAGCGCCTGCAGGTTCTGGCCCAGCGTGAAGCGCCAGGCGCCCAGGCGGCCTTGTTCATCGAATAACTCCAGATGGCCGACGCCCGCGTGGTCGTGCAATTTTAGAGACATTCCACGACGATAAGCCCATTGCTGCCATACCGTTTGCCCCGGTGCGCGTGCCATAATGCGGCGCTCCGTGAGCAGGACGATACCTTTGGCGAAATGTAATTTGGCGTCGAGGTCAACCTCCAGCGCACTCAAAACGTTTTCCCCGGTGGAAAGCTGATTTTGCACCTCGGAGCGCCACACTTCAGGCAGTTCTGTGCGGCTGGGTTCAAGGGCAAGCTGGGTTTTTATCATTGTGCAACATACTCCAGGGCGGTCCTTGCAAACTGGCAAGGATGGCGAAACAGTGGGAAAATATCGGACCGGGCCTTAAACAAGCGAAACGCTAACACGAGTAGCAATAGCGGCGGAAGGTAGCTGTTATTTACGGTATTCTGTCAGCTATGCATCATTAGACTTAGAAGAGGGCGGCCTGCTTTTGCGGAGTATACCGCAAGAGGTACTAGAGCAAAAACATGACAAAGAAGAAAGACATAGAAGTTCTCCGCGTAACGCATCTGCGTGGACCCAATATCTGGACCTATCGCCCGGTGATCGAAGCTTGGCTGGACATCGGCGAGCTTGAGCAATTCCCCTCCGATAAATTGCCCGGCCTGTACGAGCGCCTGACCGCCATGCTGCCGAACCTGATCGAGCACCGCTGCGGCGTGGGCGAGCGCGGCGGCTTCCTCGAGCGCCTGCGCGGCGGCACCTACGCCGGCCACATTCTCGAACACGTGGTGCTGGAGCTGCAAAACCTGGCCGGCATGCGCACCGGTTTCGGCAAGACCCGCCAGACCGCCGAAGGCAGCGGCATTTACAAAATGGCATTCCGCACCCGCCAGGAACAGGTCGGGCGCGCCGCGCTGGCCGCTGGCCGCGACCTGCTGATGGCCGCCATCGAAGACCGTCCTTACGACGTGGCCGGCGCCGTCGCCAGCCTGACCGACCTGGTCGAGTCGCTGTGCCTGGGCCCGAGCACCGGCAATATCGTCGATGCCGCCACCGACCGCAAGATTCCGCACATCCGCCTGACCGACGGCAATCTGGTGCAACTGGGCCATGGCGCCCGCCAGCGCCGCATCTGGACCGCGGAAACCGATAACACCAGCGCCATCGCCGAAGGCATCGCCAGCGACAAGGACATGACCAAGGACTTGCTGTCCTCGGCCGGCGTGCCCGTGCCGGAAGGTGTGCTGGTGCGCAGCGCCGACGAAGCCTGGGAAGAAGCCCAGGATATCGGCCTGCCGGTCGCGGTCAAGCCGTATGACGGTAACCATGGCCGCGGCGTGTCGCTGAACCTGAACACCGAGGCCGATGTGAAGGCCGCTTACGACATCGCCGTTGCCCGTGGCGGCAGCAAGAGCGTGATCGTGGAAAAATTCATCGTCGGTAACGAGCACCGCCTGCTGGTGGTGGGCCGCCGCCTGATCGCCGCTTCGCGCGGCGAATCGCTGTGGGCCGTCGGCGACGGCAAGTCCACCGTGCAGGAACTGGTCGACAGCCAGATCAACACCGATCCGCGCCGTGGCACCACCGAGGAATTCCCGCTGAATATCGTGCAGCCGCGCGAATCGGAAGAGGTGCTGCTCGACCTGCAGCGCCAGGGCCTGACCCCGGATTCCGTGCCGGACGCGGGCCGCAAGGTGCTGATCCAGCTGAACGGCAACGTTGCCAACGACGTGACCGACGAAGTGCACCCGAGCGTGGCCGAGATGGCCGCCCTGGCCACGCGCGTGGTCGGCCTCGACATCGCCGGCATCGACCTGGTGGCCGAAGACATTTCCCGTCCGCTGGAAGAGCAGGGCGGCGCCATCATCGAAGTCAACGCCAGCCCCGGCCTGCTGGCCCACCTGAAACCGGCCCATGGCGGCAAGGTGCGCCCGGTCGGCGCGGCCATCGTCGACGAGTTGTTCGGCGAAGGCGAAGACGGCCGCATTCCTATCGTTGGCGTGTCCGGCCAGCGCCACACCGCGCTGATCGCCCGTCTTACCGCCTGGATGCTGCAGACCAATGCCAAGCATGTGGGCCTGAGCTGCGAAGACGGTATTTACCTGAATGGCCGCAAGGTCGCGCGCGGCCCGCTCAGTGAGTGGGAATCCGGCCAGCGCCTGCTGCTCAACAAGAACGTGGAAGCCGCCGTCTTCGACAACAGCAACCGCATGGTGCTGACCGAGGGCTATGCTTACGACAAGTGCACCGTGGGCGTGGTAACCGACGCCAGCGGCCATGAAGAGCTGGGCGAGTTCTATATCGATTCCGAAGAAAAAATGTATGGCGTGCTGCGCACCCAGGTGGACGTGGTGCTGCCGGAAGGCGCGGCGGTGCTGAACGCCTCCGATGCGCAAGTGGTGGATATGGCCGAGCTGTGCGACGGCGCCGTGATCTTCTACGGCCTGAACGCCGACGTGCCGGCGCTGGCGGCGCACCGCCAGGACGGCAACCGCGCCGTCTTCCTGGGCGCCGACGGTTTCGTGCTGGCTGCCGGTGCCGACGAACTGGCCGTGCTGCCGCCAAGCTGCCTGCCGGCCGGCCACGAAGCGCACCAGGAAGCCGTGCTGGCCGCCATCGGCGCCGGCTGGGCGTTGGGCCTGACGCCGGAGCTGATGGGCGCGGCCCTGCGCACCTTCGACTGGAACAGCAGTAAAGCGGCGTAAAAGCACGGCGTAAGAGCGCGCCGGCCAAGAATAAACAGACAGGAATACAAATGGAAGTGATTCGTACCCGCGCGCTGCGCGGCCCAAACCTCTGGAGCCACCATACGGCGGTCGAGGCGATAGTCTCCTGCACGCCGGAAGAACACGCGGTGGACAAGCTGCCCGGCTTCGAAGAGCGTCTGCGCAGCCGGTTCTCGCGCATCCCGCAATTCCAGCCGTCCGGCCACGCCGACAATGTGCCGATGGCCCATGTGCTGGAGCTGGCTGCGCTGGCCCTGCAGGCGGAGGCGGGCTGCCCCGTGACCTTCAGCCGCACCACGCAGACGTTGGAAACGGGCATCTTCCAGATGGTGGTCGAATACACCGAGGAAGCCGTGGGCCGTCTGGCCGTGGAACTGGCCGAGAAGCTGTGCCAGGCCGCCCAGGACGACACGCCGTTCGACCTGAATGCCGCCCTGACCGAGCTGCGCGACCTGGACGAGGACGTGCGCCTTGGCCCGAGCACCGGCGCCATCGTGCAGGCCGCCGTCGCGCGCAGGATCCCTTTCCGCCGCATGACCAGCGGCAGCATGGTCAGCTTCGGCTGGGGCAGCCGCCAGCGCCGCATCCAGGCCGCTGAAATCGACAGCACCAGCGCCATCGCCGAAGCCATCGCGCAGGACAAGGAACTGACCAAGAAGCTGCTCGACGCGGCCGGCGTGCCGGTGCCGATCGGCCGCTCGGTCGACAGCGCCGAGGAAGCCTGGGCCGTGGCCCAGGAAATCGGCCTGCCGGTGGTGGTCAAGCCGAAGGATGGCAACCAGGGCAAGGGCGTGACGGTCAACGTCACCACTAAGGAACAGATCGACGCCGCCTTCGCCACCGCGCGCGAATTCCGCGACGATATCCTGGTCGAGCGCTTCCTGGCCGGCCACGATTTCCGCCTGCTGGTCATCGGCAACAAGCTGGTGGCGGCGGCGCGCCGCGATCCGCCCCATGTGGTGGGCGACGGCAAGCACTCCGTGCGCGAACTGGTCGACATCGTCAATGCCGACCCGCGCCGCGGCTCCGGCCATTCCACCTCGCTGACCAAGATCCGCTTCGACGATATCGCCCTGGCGCGCCTCAAGCTGCAAGGCCTGGAAGCGGACTCCGTGCCGGCCCAGGGCCAGCGCGTCATCCTGCGCAATAACGCCAACCTCTCGACCGGCGGCACCGCCACCGACGTCACCGACGACGTGCATCCCGATGTGGCGGCGCGCGCGGTGGAAGCGGCGCAGATGATCGGCCTGGATATCTGCGGCGTGGACGTGGTGTGCGACAGCGTGCTGCGTCCGATCGAAGAACAGAACGGCGGCGTGGTCGAAGTGAACGCCGCGCCCGGCCTGCGCATGCACCTGTCGCCGTCCTACGGCAAGGGCCGCGCGGTGGGCGAGGCCATCATCGGCACCATGTTCCCCGAAGGCGAAGACGGCCGCATTCCTGTCATCGCCGTCACCGGCACCAATGGCAAGACCACCACCGTGCGCCTGGCCGCGCATCTGGTGGCCGCCAGCGGCCTGCGCGTGGGCATGACCAATACCGACGGCGTCTACGTCAACGGCCGCCAGATCGACAGCGGCGACTGCAGCGGCCCGCGCAGCGCGCGCAATGTGCTGCAGCATCCCGACGTCGACGCGGCCGTGTTCGAAACCGCGCGCGGCGGCATCCTGCGCGAAGGCCTGGCCTACGACCGCTGCAAAGTGGCCGTCGTCACCAATATCGGCGCCGGCGACCACCTGGGACTGAACTACATCACCACGGTGGAAGACCTGGCCGTGCTGAAACGCGTGATCGTGCAGAACGTCGACGAAAACGGCATGGCCGTGCTGAACGCGGTCGACCCTATCGTCGCCGGCATGGCCGCCAACTGCCGCGGCAAAGTCACCTTCTTCGGCGCGCAGAAAGAGCATCCGGTCGTGGCGCGCCATATCGCGCAAGGCCACCGCACCATCTACGTCGAAAACGGCCAACTGGTCGCGGTGGAAGGCAAGTCCGAGCAGCGCATCGCGCTGGCCGAGGTGCCGATCACCCGCAACGGCACCATCGGCTTCCAGGTCGAAAACGTGATGGCCGCCGTCGGCGCGGCCTGGGGCGCCGGCATCGGCTGGGACGCCATCCGCGCCGGCCTGCGCACCTTCCTGAACGACAGCGACAACGCGCCGGGCCGTTTCAATGTGTTCGACTATCGCGGCGCCACCGTGATCGCCGACTACGGCCACAACCCGGACGCCATGCTGGCCCTGGTGCAAGCCGTGGACGCCATGCCCGCCAAGCGCCGTTCGGTGGTGATCAGCGGCGCCGGCGACCGCCGCGACCAGGACATCCGCCAGCAGACCGAGATTCTCGGCCGTGCCTTCGACGACGTGCTGCTGTACCAGGACCAATGCCAGCGCGGCCGCGCCGACGGCGAAGTGCTGGCCCTGCTGCGCCAAGGCCTGACCGGCGCCAGCCGCACCAGCCACGTCGAAGACATCTACGGCGAATTCCTCGCCATCGACACCGCGCTGGGGCGCCTCAAAGAGGGCGACCTCTGCCTGATCCTGGTCGACCAGGTCGAAGAAGCCCTGGCCCACATCGCCCAGCGCGTCGCCGCCGGCTAAGCTGCGCCGCCGGCAGCACCGCACCACAATCCCCCTGGTGTCCGGCATCGGGGGGATTTTTTTTTGCCGCGTCAAACGGTGCGGCCGGCTCAGGCGGCGAGGACGGCGCGGCGGGGCGTGAGGCGGGCGGTGGCGCCTTCGATCAGCTGCGGTGCGAAGACGCGCTTTTCGGCGCTGCCGCAGGGGGCTTCGATCAGGCTGGCCAGGAGGTCGGCGGCGGCCAGGGCCATCTTCTGGATCGGCTGGCGCAGCGTGGTCAGGTTATAGCTGAGCCAGTTGGACGGTTCGACGGCGTCGAAACCGGCCACCGAGAGTTCGCCGGGGACGTCGAGCCGCAGTTCGTGGCGGGCGTGGTCGAGGCAACCCAGGGCCATCACGTCGTTGCCGCAGATGATGGCGTCGGGCGCGCGTCCCAGCTGGGCGATGATCTGGCGCAGGCCATGGGCGCCGCTGCCGTAGTCGAAGCAGCCGTAGGCCAGGGCCGGCGCGGGCAGGCCCAGTTCCAGCAGCTTTTCGGTGGCGCCGCGCCGCCGTTCGCTGGCCACCGGCGATTCTTCCGGTCCGGCGATGATGCCGAACTGGTGGTGTCCGGCCGCCGCCAGGCGCGCCGCCAGCATGCGTCCGGCCTCATACTGGTCGCAGAAGACGCTGGCCACATGGCTGTCGCGCAGATTGCGGTTGAAGACCACCAGCGGCACGCGCCGCCGTTCGCATTCGGCGATCTGGGCTTCGCTCAGGGCGGCGGCGGCGATCACGCCGTCGACCTGGTATTGCCAGACATCGTTCAGAATCTCGCCGACATCGCTTTCCGACTGCATGGTGAAGAGCAGGGCGCGCTTGCCGTGGCGCGTGATCTGCTGGCTCAGCTCGGACAGCGCTTCGGGATAATACAGGTTCGAGGCGTTCGAGATCAGCAGCGCCACCGTGTTCGAGCGCCGCGTGATGAGGCTGCGCGCGGCCGCATTCGGGATATAGCCCAGCCCTTCGGCCGCCTGCATCACCCGTGCATAGGTCGCCTTGGAAACGCTGGCGCCCGGTTTGAAACAACGCGATACTGCCGACTGCGATACGCCGGCCAGCATGGCCACGTCGTAGGAAGTCACCCGGCGGTCTTCGCGCAAAATGGCGGCCTTCTGGTCCGCCGCGCTGAGCGCCTGAGGAGGTTTGGTCTTGGTCATCGTCTCTGTTGCCGTCGCCTCCACGGGAAGTGGTCTTATCCGCGACTTATAGTATTGCTATTGAGCATAACTTAATGTCTTACCTTCTGGCAACAATTTGCGCTGTTTTGTGGGGTGCTTGTCGCGCCGCCGCACCAGAATGAAGAAAATGGCGGTTTTCCGCCGGGGCGCCGGGACTCTGCTAGAATACCGCCCCTTTGCTTTTCCAGGACGGGACTCATGGCCAATGCTTGCGGCGTCGATTTCGGCACCTCCAATTCCACCGTAGGCTGGGTGCGCCCCGGCCAGTCGCTGATGCTGCCCCTGGAGGATGGCAAAACTACCTTGCCCTCGGTGGTCTTCTTCAATGCCGACGACGACCAGGTCAGCTTCGGCCGCGCCGCGCTGGCCGAGTACCTGGCCGGCTACGAAGGGCGCCTGATGCGCTCCATGAAAAGCCTGCTGGGCACCAGCCTGATCGACGGCCAGACCGAGGTCGGCGGCCGCGCCTTGCCCTTCCGCATGCTGCTGGCCCAGTTCATCGGCGAGGTCAAGCACCGCGCCGAGCAGGCCGCCGGCCGCAAATTCGAGTCGGCCGTCTTCGGCCGCCCGGTGCATTTCATCGACGACGATGCCGCCGCCGACCAGCTGGCCGAGGATACCCTGGGCGAGATCGCGCGCGCCGTCGGCTTCAAGGATATCGCCTTCCAGTTCGAGCCGATCGCCGCCGCCTTCGATTACGAGTCGCAGATCGACCGCGAGGAACTGGTCTTGATCGCCGACATCGGCGGCGGCACGTCCGACTTCTCGCTGGTGCGCCTGTCGCCGCAGCGCGCGCAGAAGGCCGAGCGGCGCGACGATATCCTGGCCAATGGCGGCGTGCATATCGGCGGCACCGATTTCGATAAATATCTGAGCCTGGCGGCCGTGATGCCGCTGCTCGGCTATGGCAGCCAGCTGCGCAATAACAGCGAGATCCCATCGAGCTACTTCTTCAATCTGGCGACCTGGCACACCATCAACCAGGCGTATACCAAGAAGATGTGGGTGCAGCTGTCCGAGCTGCTGCGCGACGCCAAGGAGCAGGAAAAGCTGGGCCGCCTGCAAAGGCTGATCGACGAGCGCGCCGGCCACTGGCTGGCGATGAAGGTGGAAGAGGGCAAGATCGGCCTGTCCGGCGCCGACAGCTTCGCGCTGGAGCTGGACCGCCTCGCGCCGCCCGTCACGCTCGACCTGCAGCGCGCCGCTTTCGACCTGGCCGTCGGCCACCTGGTGGGCTCCATCGAACAGACCGTGCTCCAGTTGCTGGCCGACGCCGGCCTCAAACCGGAGCAGGTGGATACCGTCTTCTTCACCGGCGGTTCCAGCGGTGTGCGCCTGCTGCGCGAACGCATCGGCGCCCTGGTGCCGTCGGCGCGCAAGGTCGAGGGCGACCTGTTCGGCAGCATCGGCGCCGGCCTGGCGCTGGATGCCGTGCGCAAGTTCGGCTAGGAGAGGGCGATGCGGAACCCACCCATCGTCAGCGCAGGCTTCGCGGCCGCATTGTTAATCGGCGGCGCGCGATTGTGCCGGGACCAAGCCTGGAGATTGCCATGCTGAGCCAGTCCATCGTCATGCTCGACTTTGAAACCACCGGCCTGTCGCCCGATATGGGCGACCGCATCACCGAGGTGGCGGCCCTGCGCATTGCGGAGGGCAGGGTGGTGGAGCGCTATGTCAGCCTAGTCAACTGCAATGTACGGATTCCCGCCTTCATCACCAGCCTGACCGGCATCACCCAGCACATGGTCGATCATGCGCCAGCGGTGGCCGAAGTGATGCCGCGCCTGCTCGATTTCATCGGCACCGACCCGCTGTCGGCCCACAACGCCAGCTTCGACGAAAAATTCCTGCGCGCCGAAAGCGCCCGCCTTGGCCTGGCGCCCGGCCATGCGGCCACGGTCTGCTCGCTCAAGCTGGCGCGCCGCGTGCTGCCACAATTGGGCAGCTACAAGCTGGGTCTCCTGAGCGAGAGCCTGGGCATCCGCTTCAGCGGCCAGGCCCACCGGGCCGAGGCCGACGCCGAAGTGGCGGCCGAAGTGCTGTTGCATATCGGCCGCCATATCGCGCGCGAATATGGCATCGCCGCCGTCGATACGGCCTTGCTGCTGGCCGTGAACAAGCTGGCGGCAGCCAAGGTGCCGGCCTTCCTGCGCAAGCAACAAGGCGCCTGAATGCGGAAACGCTGGAAGCTTTGACACTGTTGCGGTTAGAATAGCGCCGTTGACCGACTCATTTCCTTCATACCGCATGACACGCCACTTGCTAGCTCGTGTGCTGATCTCGCTTCTGCTGCTGATTTCGCAGCAGTTGGCGCTGTCGCACGGCTATTCGCATTGGGCGAGCGGGCGGCCGCTGGCCCTGGCCCAGATCCAGGCAGCGGAAAGCAGTGACGAGTCGCAGCAAAAATCGCTCGCCCCCGAGCATGGTTGCGCCATCTGTCTGGCCGCCAGCCATTTCGCCTCGGCCCTGGGCAGTCCCGAATTCAAATTCTTTGTGCGCGACTGCGCCTATGCCGCCGCCCTGTTGCCGGCGACCGTGGCTGCCGGCCTGCTCGCGCTCCATGCCTACCAGCCACGCGGCCCGCCCCAAGCCTGACAGCCCTGTTGTACTCCGTTTTCGCAGCCCTGTGCCGCGCGCGTTTTCGCGCGTCCGGCACGCTGCCTGTCATCTATTTTTGCTTGAGGTTTACCCATGAAGATCCAACACACGCTGCTGGCTAGCGCCGTCCTGTCCGCCCTGTCCACGCTGGCCCACGCCGAAACGGCGGAACTGCCCAAAATCATCGTCACCGCCACGCCTTTCCATACGGCCGAAAACGACCAGATCCTGACCCCGGCCAAGGTGCTGGCCGGCGACGAGCTGCGCGACAAGGCCGGCACTTCGCTGGGCGAGACGCTGTCGCAGGAGCTGGGCGTGTCGGCATCGGCCTTCGGCGCGGGGGCATCGCGGCCGATCATCCGTGGCCTGGAAGGTTCGCGTGTGAAGATGCTGGAAAACGGCATGGCGGTGTCGGATGTATCCGGCTTGTCGAACGACCACGCAGTGTCGTCCGAAGGCGCGAGCGCGCGCCAGATCGAAATCCTGCGCGGCCCGGCGGCCCTGCTTTATGGCTCGGGCGCGATCGGCGGCCTGGTGAACGTGGTCAATGAGCGCATTCCGACCGAGCTGGAGGCCAAGCCGACCGGCCAGCTGGAAGCGCGCTACAGCACGGCCGACAAGGGTCGCGCCCTGTCCGGCGGCGTCGACGGCAGCGCGGGCAAAGTGGCCTGGCATGCCGACGGCAGCTGGCGCAATACCGATGATTACAAGATTCCCGTGCCGCGCAAGGCGGGCGATCCCGATTCCGAATCCGGCCGCCTGCCGCATTCGGCCACGCGCGAACGCAGCGGCGGGCTGGGCGCGTCGTATATCGAGTCCTGGGGCTTTGTCGGCGCCTCGGTGTCGCGCCTGAGCAATCTGTACGGCATTCCGAGCGACGAAGGTTCGAAGATCGACCAGAAGCAGACCCGCTACGATATCGACAGCCTGGTGCGCGCACCGTTCTCCGGCTTTGAATCCTTCAAGTTCAAGGCCGGCTATACCGATTACAAGCATGCCGAGCTGAACGACGAAAACCTGCCGGAAGTCGTGTTCAAGAACCGCTCGCTGGAAACGCGCGCCGAGCTGGCGCATAAGCCGCTGGCGGGCTGGAACGGCACTTTCGGCGTGCAGACCGAGAACCAGCACTTCTCCGCCCTGAGCGCGGAAGGCGGGCCGGATACCGTTCCGGTCACCCATTCGACCTCACGCGCCGCCTTCCTGGTGGAGGAGGTCGATGCCGGCCCAGTGCATATGAATGCCGGCGCCCGCATCGAAAACGTGAAGCGCAAGCCGGTGACGGGCCTGAACCGCTCCTTCGACCTGCGTTCCGCCTCGGTGGGCGGCATGTGGCCCTTCGTGCCGGGCTACGGCCTGGGGGCGACCCTGTCCTACGCCCAGCGCGCGCCGGCCATCGAGGAACTGTACTCGGGCGGCCCGCACGATGCCACCGCCACCTTCGATATCGGCAACCCCGACTTCAAGAAAGAGACCTCGCGCAATATCGAGCTGACCTTGCAGAAAACCTCGGGCCAGCTGCGCTGGAAGGTGAATGTCTTCCGCAACAAGATCAAGGACTTCATCTATGGCCATATCACCGGAAATATGCTGGATGAGGACGGCCATCCCGGCGAGGAATTGCGCGAACGCGTCTTCGAGCAGGCCAACGCCACGGTGCGCGGCGCCGAGGCCGAAATCGGCTATAACGAACGTGGTCCGGGCTGGTCGGGCCGCCTCTTTGCCGACACCTCGCGCGGCAAGCTCGACGTCGGCGGCAATCTGCCGCTGCAGCCGGCCAACCGTATCGGCGCCAGCGTCGGCTACCGCGAAGGCGGCTGGCGCGGCGGCCTGTCCCTGGTGCATGCGCAAGGGCAGGACCGTCTGGCCTCGTTCGAGACCACGAACACGCCGGGCTATAACCAGCTCAACGCCAATCTCGCTTACACGCAAAAGCTGGGCAGCCAGGACGTGACTTGGTTCCTGATTGCCCGCAATCTGCTGAACGAAGAAATCCGCGTTTCCACCTCGGTGTTGAAAGACATTGCGCCGCTGCCGGGCCGCAGCCTGGTGTTCGGCGTGCGCACGCGCTTCTGATTCAGGCAATACCAGCTTTCAGCGGATTCGTCCCTGCCGCAACCCCCGGCCAGCAATGGTGCGGGGGTTTTTTTGTAGCCGCAGTGCTGCGCCGATGCTAGCAAACTGCTATAGGCTTTGCGAACGCACAAACCGGTGCTGCGGGCTGAAATTATTCTTTAGATAATGTTATCCCCGGCAGGGAGAGCCATATGTCCAAGCAGAATATTCAGCAGGAGTGCGAGGCCTATCTCTGGTTTCGCAAGGCGGCGGAGCGGGGCAATGCCTACGCGCAGTTCAATCTGGCCCTGCAGTACAAGCGCGGCGAACAGACCGAACGCAATGACGATGTCGCGTTTATCTGGATGGGCTGCGCGGCGCGCCAGGGGCTGGCCTTTGCGCAAAATCATCTGGGCACCATGTATTTCCACGGACGCGGCACGGCGCAGGACGATACGGAAGCGCTGTACTGGTTCCGCGCCGCCGCCGCGCAAGGCGAGCCGGCCGCCCAGCAAAATCTCGGCCAGATGTACCGCAAGGGACGCGGCGTGGCGCAGAACGATGAGCTGGCGCTGGCCTGGTTCAGCCGTTCCGCCGAGCAGGGCGTGCCGGGCGCGCAGGCCATGCTGGGCGTGCACTATGCGCGCGGGCTGGGCTGCGCGGCGAATATTGCCTTGGCCCTGGCCTGGTTCCGCAAGGCCGCCGCCCAGGGCGATGCGCTGGCGCAGTTGAATCTGGGCCTGCTGCACAAGAATGGGCAGGGGTTGCCGCGCGACGATGCGCAGGCGCTGGCCTTCTTCCGCCTGGCGGCGGCGCAGGGTTTGCCGAAGGCCCAGTTCCAGCTTGGCGCAGCCTATGCCGAGGGGCGCGGCATCAAGCCGGACCAGGAGCGCGCTTTTGCCTGGTTCAGCCTGGCTGCCCAGCACGGCGATGCGGACGCCCAGTACAGCCTGGGCAGCATGTATGTGCATGGCCGCGGCGTGGGCCGCGACCCGCAACGGGCTTTGGAGTATTTTCTCCAGGCCGCCGAGAAGGGCGCGGCCAACGCCCAGTTCAATTTAGGATTGATGTATGCGAACGGCCAGGGCGTGGCGCAGGACGAAGAGTGCGCCGCAGTCTGGTATCGCCTGGCGGCCGAGCAGGGCGATGCCAGCGCGCAGAATAATCTGGGCGTGATGTACGCCAACGGCCAGGGTGTGGAACAGGATGAGGTCGAAGCGGTGCGCTGGTATGGCGAGGCCGCCGAGCAGGGCCATGCGTTGGCACAGTTCAATCTGAGCGGCATGTACCAGGCTGGACGCGGTGTCGAGCCGGACCAGGTGCGTTCCTATATGTGGATTTCGCTGGCGGCCGATGCCGGCGACGCCGCCGCCTGCAATAGCCGCGCTTTGATCGAAAGCAAGCTCTCTGCCGAGGAGCTCGGTTCGGCCCGTGCCTTGACGCGCCATTGGCGCGAAACGCACCGGGTCTGAGCCCAGACTAGCGTGCGCTTCTTACAGCGTGTGCCAGATCTGCCGCAGCCCGATGGCGTGCACGATGCCGTAGCCGAGGCAGATCACTGAACTCCAGAGCAGGAACGGTGTCGACTTCGACCGCGCGACAGTCAGTAGCGGCACGATGGCCAGGCCGCGCAGCAGATACACGGCGGCGATCACGCACAATCCCGCCTTCAGCAAAGGCAGCGGCGCCAGCAGCCCGGCGCCCGACAGCGCATATGCCGCCCACACCGCCAGCACGGCGGCGATGCCCAGGGTGAGCACGGCCGGATACAGCTTGCCTTGTTCCGCCATCGTCGCCATGCGCTCGCCTGCACCGAAGAAACGGTACCAGGCCGGGCCACCCACGATAATCCCCAGATGGAGCAGCGCCGCAATCGCACTCAGCGCAGCGCCGAGCAGCAGCGCCATATTGTAAGCACCTGCCATATTTCATCTCCTGAAAGTAGACTCGCCGTATGCTCGCATGCTGATGCGGAAAATGCAAAGAAGCCGGGCCGTGGCGCTCGGCATTGTCTTGGCGCGAATGCGGCCGATGCCTGGCTGACCATGGCCGTTCTGACACTGACGGCCGATAATTTCCGGCTGCGGCGCAAGCTGCGCCGCGAAGGCAAGGCTTAGCGCTGCGGTTCCTGGCGGCGGTCGAGGAAGAGACTGTTGCCGTGGATTTTCTTGGCCTGTTTCTTCGCTTCGGCGGCGGCGGTGGCGATCTGGTGGTGGGAGTAGTACTGGCTCGGCTCCACCTTGATCACGCCCAGCGATAAGCTCATCAGCGAGTAGAACACCTTCTTGCCTTGCCGGTCTTCGCTGATATAGCCGCCGCGCTCGCGGTCCTCGATGCTGTAGTAGTCCAGGATGCGCTGGCCGAAATCGTCGAGGATGGCCTGGCAGCGCTCGCGCCAGTCTTCACTCTGGAACTGGATCATGAAATCGTCACCGCCGATGTGGCCGATGAAGTCGCGGTTGGGGTCGCAATGGGCGCTCAGGATGCTGCCGGTCAATTGGATCACATCGTCGCCGCGCCGGTAGCCATACACATCGTTGAAGGGCTTGAAGTGGTCGAGGTCGCAATAGCAGACCCAGAAGCGCGTATCGCTCTGCAGCAGGCGGTCGATGTGCTCGTTGATCGGTACATTGCCCGGCAGCTGGGTCAGGGGATTGGCGTAGCGCGCCGCATGGATCTGCATCTGCGTGATTTCGCGCATCAGGTCGTGGCCGGTGCCCATGCCCAGATAGCGGCCCTGGTCGGTGATGATGAAGCCGTTGAACAGGTGGTGCGCCGCCGATTCGGCCATGCGGAAGGACAGCTCCTGCAAGCTGGTGTCCTTGTCGGCGATCAGCGGCCGGCCGTCCATGAACTGCTTGCAGGACTTCTTGCCGTACAGCTCGCGCTGATAGGGGCGGGCGAAGTGGTCGATCATGACGAAGCGCGAAATCAGGCCCAGCGGCACGTCCTTCTCGACCACGGGAATGATCAGCAGCTTGGGATCGGCCTTGAAGATTTCATAGACATCGTTGTTGTTCATGCTGGGCGGCACGGCCGCCACGCGGTGCAGCAGTTTCAGGATGCTCACGGCATTTTTCTCGATACTGCGTTGGGGGTAGACGGCCACACCATTGCGGCTGAGCGTCTTCACCACTTCGCCCGGCAGGGCCTTGGCTGGGCTGGCGTGCGGCCGGCCCAGATGATAACCCTGGGCGTAGGCCACCCCCAGGTCGCGCAGCACGAGCAGTTCGGCCTGGCTTTCGATGCCCTCGGCGATGACCAGGGTATCGGATTTGTCGGCAATCTCCTGGATGGAGCGCACGAATTGCAGCTTCACGGGATCGTTGTTGATGCCCTGGATGAAGTGCATGTCGATCTTCACATACTCGGGGCGCAGCTCCGACCATAGGCGCAGGCTGGAAAAGCCTTCGCCCAGGTCGTCGATGGCGATGCGAAAGCCCATATTGCGGTAGTGCAGCACGGCCTCGCGCATCAGCTCGTAATCATATGTCGGCTGGTTTTCGGTCAGCTCGATGATGACGCGGTCGGGGTGCAGGCCGATCTGCTGGATGGTTTCCAGCGTCTCGCCGCGTGTGCCATGGCGCTGCGGCATCAGGCATTCCGGGCTGACATTCAGGAACAGCTTGCCGGGCAGGTTCAGCTCGGCAAAGCGTTCCAGCACCACGCGCCGGCACAGGTGCTCGACTTCCTGGGTCAGGTTATTCGCGCGCGCCACCTTGAACAGGTTCATCGGCGCATGCAGCGGGCTGTCCGACGGTCCCCGTATCAGGCCTTCGTAAGCCACGATCTCGCCCGTCTGCATCTGGATGATGGGTTGGAACAAGGCGCTCAACTGCCGCCTGCCGATGATGTCGAGCAGATGCTGGCCCAGCAGCTCGTCGGAAACGCTGGGCTGCGGTGGCGGCGCGGGTGGGCGCTGCGGGGCGGCGTGCTGGACGGACTGGGCAGGCAGTAGGGTCGCTTGGCTCACGATATATGGGCTCGGGGTGGGAGAGCGGCCCAGCATATATGACATTTATGACAGGACGATGAATTTTGGAAAACAAAGTTGTTTTAATGTAATTGATTAATGCCGCCCGGGCGCCGGTCCGCTTTCCGCTGCGATATGCTGGGGCTACAATAGGCTGACAATAAGGAGACCCGATGCCCAAGCCGCATACCCTTCGTCACGCCGCGCCGCTTCTGCTGGGCGCCGGTCTGGTTCTGGCTGCTCGCGGCGCAGCCGCCTCCGGCATTACCGTGCAGGTCAGCGACGAGGGCAACAAGCCCCTGGCCGACGTGATCGTGTATGCCGAGGCGGAAGGCGGGCAGGCCCTGCCCAAGACCCTGAAGCCGGGCGAGATCAGCCAGAAAGGCTTGAAATTCATCCCCCTGGTCACGGCAGTCCAGACCGGCAGCAAGATTTTCTTCCCGAATAACGACAAGGTGCGCCACCATATCTACTCCTTCTCGCCGGCGCATAAATTCGACCAGAAGCTGTATTCCGGCACCACGGCCGAGCCGCAGATTTTCGAGAAAGCCGGCACCGTGGTCCTGGGCTGCAATATCCATGACAAGATGCTGGCCTATGTGCGTGTGGTCGATACGCCTTACTTTGCCAAGACCGACGAGAGCGGCGTGGTGCGCCTCGATGTTCCGGCCGGCAAATATGTGCTGAAAGCCTGGCACTACAACGCCGCCAGCGGCCAGCCGGCCGAGCAAGCCGTCGTGGTGAAAGGCGGCGATGCCCTGCTCGGCGCTGTGTTCAAACTGGCGCTGAAGCCCGCCGCGGCCGACGCGCCGGCCAGCGCGTATTGAAGGGCGGAGGCCAGCATGCGCTTTCGAAGCCTGGAAAGCCGGATCGCCACGCTCTTCCTGCTGCTGCTGATCGCGGTGCAGGTCACGGGCCTGTTGCTGATCCAGCGCGGCATCGAGAACAATGCGCGCAACGCCGTCACGGCGGAACTGATCAATGGCGGCAAGGTCTTCAGCCGCGTGCTGGAACAGAATGCGGAAACGCTGCGCTTCGGCGCCCGCCTGCTGGCGCGCGACACCGCCTTCGTGGCCGCCATCGGCAATAACGACGAGGACGACCGCGACACGATCGAGTCGGCACTGGCCAACCACGGCGGGCGCATCAAGGCCTCGCTCACGATGCTGGTCAATGCCGAAGGCCAGGTCAGCGCGTCCACCGGCCGCTACCGGCCGGCCGGGCTGGAAAAACTGGTCAAGGGCATGCTGGCGCGCGCCGAACAGGCCGATGGCGCCAGCGGCATCGCCATCATCGAGCAGCGCCCCTACCAGGTGGTGGTGATGCCGGTGAAGGCGCCGCTCACCATCGGCTGGGTGGTGATGACCTTCCCCATCGATAAGCAGCAGGCCGGCGTGATGCATGAAATCAGCGCGCTGCAAGCCACCATCATGACGCGCAGCGCCAGCGGCAACTGGCTGTCCGTCGATTCCAGCTTGCCGCAGCTGGCGGCCGGCAGCCTGGCCGCCCGGATGCAGGCGCGCGGCAGCCAGCTTGGCAACAGTTTCGAGATGGAGATTGGCGGCGCCAGCTACAGCCTGCGCGAAATGGAGATCGGCACCGACGGCGGCCAGCGCGCGGTGGTGGTGCTGGGGCGTTCGCTGGACGAGGCCACGGCCGAATATGCGCGCCTGGAGCGCTGGCTGCTGGCGCTGACCGCGCTCGGCATCATCGTTTCCGGCGTGGCGGCGGTGCTGACGGCCAAGCGCATTGCCCAGCCTTTGAGCCAGCTGGCGCAGACCGCCAAGCGCCTGGAGCGCGGCGACTACAAGGGCCGCATTGCGGTCGAGCGGCGCGACGAGGTGGGCGCCCTGGCCCAGGCGCTGGACAGCATGCGCGACGGGATCGCCCGCCGCGAGCAGGAAATCCGCCGCCTCGCTTACTGGGATACGCTGACCAACCTGCCCAACCGCGCCCAGTTCCTGCTGCACCTGAACGAATCGCTGGCCGAGGCGGCGACGCTGGGCAACCAGGTCTGGGTGCTGATGATGGACCTGGACCGCTTCAAACATGTGAACGATGTGCTGGGCCACCAGTTCGGCGATGCGCTGCTGCGCCAGGTGGCGGAGCGCCTGCTGGCGCTGATGGTGCAGCGCGGCCAGAGTTCGGCCCAGCTGGCCCGGCTGGGCGGCGATGAATTCGCCATCCTGCTGCCGGGCGCCGACCTGGATCACGCCATCGGCCTGGCGGCGGAAGTGCTGCAGGCGCTGGAAACGCCGTTGTCGCTGGACGAACAGACCGTCGATATCGGCGCCGGCCTGGGCATTGCCGGCTATCCCGAGCATGGGCAGGACGGCGAATCCCTGCTCAGCATGGCCGAGGTGGCGATGTACACGGCCAAGCAGCGCCGCGACGGCGCGGTGGTGTACGACGCCGCGTTCGACCAGGGCAGCGCCAAGAGCCTGTCGCTGCTGACGGAGCTGCGCAACGCCGTGGAGCGCGGCGAGCTGCGCCTGTTCGTCCAGCCCAAGATCACCATTGCCAGCGGCGTGGTGAGCGGGGCCGAGGCGCTGGTGCGCTGGGCGCACCCGGAGCGCGGCAATGTCTTTCCCGACCAGTTCATCCCCTTCGCCGAGCAGACCGGCTTTATCCGCGTGCTGACGCGCTGGGTGCTGGAGCAGTCGGCGATGCTGAGCCGCCAGCTGGCGCAGCGCGGCGTGCATCTGAAAATTTCGGTCAACCTGTCCACGCGCGACTTGATGGACCAGGACCTGCCGGGCAAATTCGCCGAGATCATGCACCGCCACCAGGTTTCGCCCGGCGCCTTCTGCCTGGAAATCACCGAAAGCGCCATCATGGACGACCCGGTGCGCGCCCAGCTCACACTGGAGCGCTTGCACGCCATGGGCGCCGATCTCTCGATTGACGATTTCGGCACAGGCTATTCTTCGCTGGCCTATTTGAAGCGGCTGCCGGTGGACGAGCTGAAAATCGACAAATCCTTCGTCCTGAATATGGAGCAGGACGTGGGCGATGCCAAGATCGTGCGCTCCACCATCGACCTTGGCCACAATATGGGCTTGCGCGTGGTGGCGGAAGGACTGGAAAGCGAAGCCGTATGGGGTCTGCTGAAGCGCATGGGTTGCGACCAGGGCCAGGGTTATTTCATGAGCCGCCCGATTCCCGCCGCGGAACTGGGCGACTGGATAGGCCGCTGGCGCGCGCCGGGCAGCGCCGCTGCCGCCAGCCGCATGGCGGAAAACAGCACAGTTCCCGCCAAATAAAAAGCGTTAAGCGGGCGCTTGTAACATTTCATATTTGTCATAAACCACGATATGATCCTTCGACGCAACCCTGCAGGACAGGGCTGCCATCGTTTTGCAGCGCCTTGCGGCGGCTGCTTCCTCCACCCATGACACTACGGAAGAACAATGCAATTCAAACGCGCTTCACTGGTACTCTCGCTGCTCGCCGCCTTCAGCGGCAACGCCCTGGCGCAAACCTGCCCGGGCGGCAGCCCGCTGAGCTACCCGGTCACGAAAAAAGTGGACCAGCAGGATAACTATCACGGCACCACCGTGGCCGACCCTTACCGCTGGCTGGAAGACGCCAATAGCGCTGAAACCAAGGCCTGGGTGGACGAACAGAACGCGCTGACCCAGGGCTATCTGCAGCAGATCCCGAACCGTGAAGCGATCAAGCAGCGTTTGACCAAGCTGTGGAACTACGAGCGTTTCAGCGTGCCGTTCCGCGAAGGCGGCCGCTATTTCTACAGCCGTAACGACGGCCTGCAAAACCAGGCCGTGCTGTTTACCATGAAGTCGCTGAACGACAAGCCGCGCCTGCTGCTCGATCCGAACACCCTGTCGTCCGACGGCACGGTGGCGCTGGCCGATTTCTCGGTCGGCCCGAACGGCAAATTCATGGCCTACAGCACCGCCGCTTCCGGCTCCGACTGGAACGAGATCAAGGTGCGCAATATCGACACCGGCCTGGATACCGAAGACCATATCAAGTGGGTCAAGTTCTCCAAGACCGCCTGGGCGCACGACGGTTCCGGCTTCTTCTACAGCCGCTACGACGAGCCGAGCGAAGCCGCCAAGCTGGCCGGCGTGAATTACTTCCAGAAGCTGTACTTCCACAAACTGGGCACGCCGCAAAGCGCCGACCAGCTGGTGTACGACCGTCCCGACCAGAAGGAATGGGGCTTCCGCGCCAATGTCAGCGACGACGGCCGCTACCTGATCATCGCCGGCACCCAGGGCACCGAGCGCAAGAACCGCATCTTCTACAAGGATCTGGGCAAGAAGGACAGCAAGGTCGTCGGCTTGCTGGAGAACCTGGACGCGGCCTACCACTTCATCGACAACGATGGCCCGATCTTCTACTTCTCCACCGATAAGAACGCGCCGAAATCGCGCGTGGTCGCCATCGATATCCGCAAGCCGGCCGCCGACCAGTGGAAAGAGCTGGTGCCGGAAAGCGCCCAGACCCTGGTCTCGGCCAATATCGTCAACAAGCAGCTGGTGCTGAACTACCTGACCGACGCGCACAGCGCCGTGAAGGTGTACGACCTGCGCGGCAAGCTGGTGCGCGAGCTGGCGCTGCCGGGCATCGGCTCGGTCTCCGGCTTCGGCGGCAAGCGCAGCGACAGCGAAACCTTCTACTCCTTCACCAGCTTCACCACGCCGTCCACCGTGTACCGCTATGACGCGAAGAGCGGCAAGAGCAGCGTGTACCGCCAGCCAAAGGTCGATTTCGACCCAAGCGCCTTTGAAACGCGCCAGGAATTCTTCACCAGCCGCGATGGCACCAAGGTGCCGATGTTCATCGTGTCCAAGAAGGGCATGAAGCTGGACGGCAGCAATCCGACCTATCTGTATGGCTACGGCGGCTTCAATGTGGCGCTGACCCCATCCTTCTCGGTCGCCAACCTGGCCTGGGTGGAAATGGGCGGCGTGTACGTGATGGCCAATCTGCGCGGCGGCGGCGAATACGGCGAAGCCTGGCACAAGGCCGGTACCAAGCTGCAGAAGCAGAATGTGTTCGACGACTTCATCGGCGCTGCCGAGCACCTGATCGCCACCAAGGTCACCTCGCCGGCCAAGCTGTCGATCGGCGGCGGCAGCAACGGCGGCCTGCTGGTGGGCGCCGCCATGACCCAGCGTCCCGACCTGTTCGCGGCGGCGGTGCCGGCCGTGGGCGTGCTGGACATGCTGCGCTTCCATAAATTCACCATCGGCTGGGCCTGGACCTCGGACTACGGTTCGTCCGACAACGCCGACGAGTTCAAGGCGCTGGTCAAGTATTCGCCGCTGCATAACCTGAAAGCGGGCGGCTGCTACCCGGCCACCATGGTGATGACGGCGGACCACGACGACCGCGTGGTGCCGGCGCACAGCTTCAAGTTCGCCGCCGCCGCCCAGGCGGCGCAGGGCGGCCCGGCGCCGGTCCTGATCCGCATCGAAACCAAGGCAGGCCATGGCGCCGGCAAACCGACCTCGAAACAGATCGAGGAAGTGGCCGACCGCTGGGGCTTCCTGGGCCGCGCCCTGGGCATGACCCCGGCCGCCGATGTGGCGGCGCAGCCGAAGCCTGCGGGCGCACCGGTCAGCGGCGCCAAGTAAGGCTGCGCACCATGCGCCGTACCGGAATGGCGGTGCGGCGCAGCACGATGCTGTGCGCTGCCGCATGCCGGACCGGCAGCGCCGATTGCACGACAACGCGCCTTGCGAGGCGCGTTTTTTCTTACTCTTTCCCGAACGCCGATGAAGCCGACCAAAACCATTCTCGCCCTTGCCCTGCTGGCTCTTGCGCCGCCCGCATGGGCCGCCGATGCGCCGCGCACGCTGGCCGAACAAACCCGGGCCTTGCAGGTGCAGCCCGGCTTCATCGATCTTTGGCGCGACGCGGAAAAGGGCAGGGTGCTGCTGTCCCTGGCGGTGCTGGACCAGCCCTTCCTGATGCTGTCTTCGCTGCCTTACGCGCTGGGTTCCAACGATGTGGGCCTGGACCGCGGCCAGCCGGGCGAAATGAAACTGGTGCGCTTCCAGAAGCATGGAACGCGCATCTTCTTGGTGCAGGAGAACACCCGCTACGTCGCGCGCTCCACCGACGCCGACGAGCGCAACGCCGTGGCTGAATCCTTTGCCGCAGCGGTGCTGTGGTCGGGCGAGATCCTCGCCAGCGAGAATGGACGCCATCTGATCGATTTCTCCAGCTTCCTGCTGGCCGACCAGCACGGCGTGGCGCAGCGCCTGGGCGACAGCAAGCAGGGTGCATATAAGGTCGACGAGAAACGCAGCGCCATTCTGCCGGCGCTGGCAAAAGCTTTCCCCGACAATGTGGAACTGGAGGCATTGCTGACTTTTGCGGGAGCGGGGCAGGGCGAATATGTGCGCCAGGTGGCGGCCGACCCGGCCAGTCTGTCGCTGCGCCAGCATATCAGCATGGTGCGCCTGCCGGACCAGGGCTACAAGCCGCGTGCCTACCATCCCGCCTCGGGCGGCTTCGATGCCGGCTACTACGATTTCGCCACGCCGCTGGCCAGCAGCCTGGATGTGCGCTGGCAGTTGCGGCACCGGCTGGAAAAGACGGTGCCGGGCGCCGCGCCCAGCGCCGTGAAAAAGCCCATCGTCTACTATCTTGACCGGGGGGCGCCGGAGCCGGTGCGTTCCGCCCTGCTGGAAGGCGCGCGCTGGTGGACCAGCGCCTTCGAGAAGGCCGGCTTCAAGGACGCCTTCCGCGTCGAATTGCTGCCGGAAGGCGCGGACGCGATGGACGTGCGCTACAACGTCATCAGCTGGGTGCACCGCGCCACGCGCGGCTGGTCCTACGGCAATGCGCTGGCCGACCCGCGCACCGGAGAAATCATCCGTGGCGCCGTCACGTTGGGGTCGCAGCGCGTGCGCCAGGACATCCTGATCGCCGAAAGCCTGCTCGCGCCCTACGGCAAGGCAGGCAATCTCGCATTGCAGAAGATGGCGGAACAGATGGCGCTGGCCCGCCTGCGCCAGCTGGCGGCGCACGAAGTCGGCCACACCCTGGGCTTCTCGCACAACTTCGCCGCCAGCCGCCAAGGCAACGGCTCGGTGATGGACTACCCCCATCCCGTGCTCAAGCTCGAAGCGGACGGCCGCATCGGCCTGCAGGAAGCTTACGGCACTGGTGTCGGCCCATGGGACGACTACATCGTGCAGCACATCTACGGCGAATTGACGGACGATGAGCTGGCGCAGCTGCGCGCCGGCGCCAATGCGGCCGGCATGCAATACGTCAGCGATAGCGATGCGCGCACGCCCGGCGCCAGCCATCCGAATGGACTGCTGTGGGACTTCGGCCCCGATTCGTTGAAAACCTGGGATCAATTGGGCGCCATCCGCCGCCAGGCCTTGCAGCGCTTCTCGCTCGACGTGCTGCCCAATGAGCGCCAGACCGGCGAGATCGAAGCGCGCCTGGTTCCCGTCTATCTGCTGCAACGCTACCAGGCCGAAGCCCTAGCCCGCCTGATCGGCGGCGGCGAATTCGACTACAGCACCAGCGGCGACGTCAAAGCCGGCCGCGCCCAAAGCGGCATACGCACCGTGGCCGCCGCCAGCCAGCGCCAGGCACTGGCCAGGCTGGCCGACACCCTGAGCGCCGAATACCTCGCGCTGCCGCCGAAGGTGCTGGACCTGTTGACGCCACCGGCCACCGGTTACGAACGCAATAAGGAATATTTCGAAACCCGCATGAACAGCGTCTTCGACGCCTTGTCGGCGGTGGAGGCGGGCGCCGCCCACACGGCGGGCTTCCTGTTCGACGCCGGCCGCATCAACCGCCTGTATTGGCAGCACGCCCGCGATCCCGGCCAGCCCGGCATCGCCGACCTGATGGCGCAAGTCCTGCAGCGCACCTGGAAGCGCCCGGCCGTGCCGGCGCCCGGGGCCGGCGGCGAAGCTGTGCAACTCAGCGCCAACTGGGTGGTCCTCGACACCCTGCTGCGCCTGCTGGATGGCAAGCAGCTGCATGCCGCCGCCGAGGCCGAGCTGCGCCAGCAAAGCGCGGACCTTGCCAGCTGGCTTAAAAAGACCCCAAGCGCCGCCGCCAGCACCGCCGCCAGCCGCCAGCAAGCCGCCAGCCATATCCAGCGTTACCTGGCCGATCCGCGCAGCATCAAGCTGCGCCCGGCCCCAGCGATCCCGCCCGGCGCCCCTATCTAAGCCCCCCGGCCTTGCGCCACATCAAAAAATGTCCCGCCCTCGTGCCCAGGCGGCTCCGCCTGACGCCAGGGTGGAACATTTTTTAGCTCAAACGCGGGGCTTAGCGGTGGATGACGACGAGCAGGGCTTTGGCTTCGGTTTTGCCGAGGTTGCGGATGGCGTGCTGCTGGTCGGCGGGATAGCGGGCGGTGCTGCCAAGCTTGATCTTTTTCTTGGCATTGCCGACTTCCAGCTCCATGCTGCCGTGCAGCAGGGTCAGGTGCTCGTGGGTGCCGGGGTCGTGCGCCTGGGAGGCCAGCTCGCCGCCGGGGGCCAGGGTCAGCTCATACCATTCGTATTTGCCGGCCAGTTCCATCGGGCCGAGGATGCGCAATATATAGCCGGCATGCGCGCCGGGCAGGGTCGGCGTTTCGTGGGCGTCCAGCACCCTGATCGTTTCGACATTCTTTTCGACGTCGGCCAGCAGCTCGCCGATGGCGACGCCGAGGGCGTTGGCCAGGCGCCAGGTGATGGCGATGGTCGGATTGGCTTTCTCGCGTTCGATCTGCGACAGCATGGATTTGGACACGCCGGCGATGCGCGACAGGTCTTCCAGCGTCAAACCGCGCGCCAGGCGCAGTCGTTGCAGGGCGGCGCCCACCTCGGGTGGGGCATTGGTCGAAACAGATGGCTTCATTGAGGAAAGATCGCTTGCAAAGTTCAATATGCTTATGTAGTATTCAGTATATTGAATCTGTGTTCAAAATAATGGAATTCGAAAGCGATAGAGGAAAAAAGAGTAGACTTCCATATCGGTTTCAGCTTCAGGCACGGTACAACATAGGCAACAGCCGGTCAAGCGGCGGCCTTCACCATCCAAATAGAGGAAGATCATGAGCGAGCAAGCAAAAAATGCGTTTTACGGCGGCCTGCAACAGAACCTGGAAAAACTGCGCGAGCAGGGTCTGTACAAGCCGGAGCGCGTGCTTGCCTCCCGCCAGGGTTCTGAAGTGCAGGGTGAGGACGGCCGTACCCTGATCAATATGTGCGCCAACAACTACCTCGGCCTGTCCGGCCAGGAGTGGGTGGCCCAGGCCTCCATCGACGCCACCGAAAAATACGGCTATGGCCTGTCCTCGGTGCGCTTCATCTGCGGCACCCAGACCGTGCACAAGCAGCTGGAGCAGGCGATCTCGAAATTCCTCGGCACCGAAGACACCATCCTCTACGCCGCCGCCTTCGACGCCAACGGCGGCGTGTTCGAGCCGCTGTTCGACGAGAACGACGCCATCATCTCGGACGCCCTGAACCACGCTTCCATCATCGACGGCATCCGCCTGTGCAAGGCTGCGCGCTTCCGTTACGCCCACAACGATATGGCCGACCTGGAAGCCCAGCTCAAGGCCGCCGCCGACAAGCGCCACAAGATCATCGTCACCGACGGCGTGTTCTCCATGGACGGCACCATCGCCCAGCTGGACAAGATCGTGGCCCTGGCCGAGCAGTACGGCGCCCTGGTGATGATCGACGAATGCCACGCCTCCGGCTTCATGGGCAAGACCGGCCGCGGCACCCACGAGCACCACAATGTGCTGGGCAAGATCGACGTCATCACCGGCACCCTGGGCAAGGCCCTGGGCGGCGCGATGGGCGGCTTCACCTCCGGCCGCAAGGAAGTGATCGACACGCTGCGCCAGAAATCGCGTCCTTATCTGTTCTCCAACACCCTGGCGCCATCGATTGCCGGCGCCTCGCTGGAGGTGCTGAAGCGCCTGTCCGAATCGACCGAGCTGCGCGACCGCCTGCATGAAAACACCGCCTACTTCCGCAAGGAGATCGAGCGCATCGGCTTCACCATCAAGCCAGGCACCCACCCGGTCGTGCCGGTGATGCTGTTCGATGCCCCGGTGGCCCAGAAGTTTGCGGCACGAATGTATGAGCTGGGCGTTTTGCTCAGCGGCTTCTTCTACCCGGTGGTGCCGATGGGCCAGGCGCGCGTGCGCGTCCAGCTCTCCGCCGCGCACACCCGCGAGCAGCTCGACAAAGTGCTCGCCGCATTCGAACAGGCAGGCCGTGAACTCGGCATTTTGAAGAATTAATTGGATTCAGGAAGAACAGCAATGGAACGTATTTTAGTCATCGGCGCCAACGGTCAAATTGGCAGCGAACTGGTGGAAGCACTGGCCAAGCAGCATGGCGCGCAGAATGTGATCGCCACCGATATCAGCCCGAAAAACCTGTACAACGCCGCCAATTACCAGGTGCTGGACGTGATGGACCGCGCCGCCCTGGCCCAGCTGGTGGCCGGCGAGAACATCACCCAGGTGTACCAGCTGGCGGCGATGCTGTCGGCCACCGGCGAAGCGGCGCCGCTCAAAGCCTGGTCGCTGAACATGGATGGCCTGCTGAATATCCTCGAAGTGGCGCGCGAGCGCGGCGAGGCAGGCAAGCCGCTGCGCCTGTTCTGGCCTTCGTCGATTGCCGCCTTCGGCCCGAACACCCCGGCTGACAACACCCCGCAGATGACGGTGATGGACCCGACCACCATCTACGGTATCAGCAAGCTGGCCGGCGAGCGCCTGTGCGAGTACTACTTCCTGAAATATGGCGTGGACGTGCGCAGCATCCGCTACCCAGGCATCATCAGCTTCAAATCGCCTCCGGGCGGCGGCACCACCGATTACGCCATCGCCATCTTCCACTCGGCGCTGCGCGGCGAGCGTTATGAATGCTTCCTCGGCCCGCAAACCTCGCTGCCGATGATCTATATGCCCGACGCCATCCGCGCCACTATCGAATTGATGGATGCGCCGGCCTCGCAAATCAAGGTCCGTTCGTCCTATAATGTCGCCGGCGTATCGTTCAACCCGGAACAGCTGGCCGCTGCCATCAGCGCCAAGCTGCCCGAGTTCAAGATCAGCTACAAGCCGGACAGCCGCCAGGCCATCGCCGACACCTGGCCGAAAAGCCTGGACGACTCGACCGCAACGGCGGACTGGGGCTGGAAGGCAAGCATCGGCATCGAGGAAATGGTCAAGGACATGCTGGCCAATATCGATGTCGGCTTAAGCAAGGCCGCATAAAAGCGGCGCGACATCAACATCACTATAAAGAGACATCCGATGGATATGAGTGTTTTCGATCTGTTCAAAATTGGCATTGGCCCATCCAGTTCCCACACCGTGGGACCGATGGTGGCGGCCCGCCGTTTCCTGATCGAAGCCGGTCCATTGGATGAGGTGGTGGCGGTGGAATCCGCGCTGTATGGCTCGCTGGCCCTGACCGGCGTCGGCCACGGCACCGACAAGGCCGTGATCCTCGGCCTGATGGGCGAGACGCCGCAGGACATCAATCCCGACCTGGTCGACGCCAAGCTGGCCGAGGTCGAGGAACGCAAGGAAATCAGGCTGCTGGGTACGAAGGCGGTGCCTTTCACCGCCGCCACCGGCCTGATTTTCCACATGAACGAAACCCTGCCCGAGCACCCGAACGGCATGAGCTTCACCTTGAAGCGCGCCGACGGCAGCACCGTGCATAAAGTGTTCTATTCCGTCGGCGGCGGCTTTATCCGCGCCGAAGGCGAGAGTGCCGCCACCGACAAAGCTCCGGCTGCCGCCATTCCCTATCCCTTCGACACCATGGCCGATCTGCTGGCGCATGGCGAGGCAAGCGGCAAGACCATCCCGCAAATGCTGCGTGCGAACGAGCTGGCCAAGCTCGATGAAGCCAAGCTGGACGCGGGTCTGGACCGCATCTGGCACGTCATGCGCGGCTGCATCGCCCACGGTCTGGAAACGGCCGGCCAACTGCCGGGCGGCCTGAAGGTAAAGCGCCGCGCCGCCGATCTGTGGCGCCAGGCCAAGGGCGGCGACCGCGCCAACGACCTGCCGCATGATGCGCTGAACGGTGTCAGCCTGTACGCCATGGCCGTCAACGAAGAAAACGCCGCCGGCGGCCGCGTCGTCACCGCGCCGACCAATGGCGCCGCCGGCATCATCCCCGCCGTGCTGAAATACTATGCCGAAGACTGCAAGCCGCTCGACCCCGTGACCGGCGTGCGCAACTTCCTGTTGACGGCCGCCGCCATCGGCATGCTGTGCAAGCGCAATGCTTCCATCTCGGGCGCCGAAGTCGGCTGCCAGGGCGAAGTCGGCGTGGCCTGCGCCATGGCCGCCGCCGGCCTGGTGGCAGCGCTGGGCGGCAGCAACGCCCAGATCGAGAACGCCGCCGAAATCGGCATCGAACACCACCTCGGCATGACCTGCGACCCGATCGGCGGCCTGGTGCAGATCCCCTGCATCGAGCGCAACGGCATGGGCGCGGTCAAGGCCATCACCGCCGCCTCGCTCTCGCTGAAAGGCGACGGCACCCACTTCGTGAGCCTGGACGAAGTGATCGAAACCATGCGCCAGACCGGCGCCGACATGCAGGCCAAGTACAAGGAAACCTCGCTGGGCGGCCTGGCCATCCACGTCGTGACCGTCAACCACGCTGCCTGCTGACCGCCCGGCCGCGGGGCCGGTCCCCCGCGGTGTGGCGCTGGCAACGCGCCGATGGCCGCAGAAAATTGCGGAAATTGACTGAATTTACATAGAAACTCCGGGCGCACTATAATAGGTGTCCGATCGCAACGCTCAATGGGTTTCCTTGTCTATGCATTACGTGTCCACCCGGGCCGCTTCGCCGGCCGCTTCGCAGTCTCCCCAATCTTTTTCCGATATCCTGCTGGGCGGCCTGGCTGCCGATGGCGGCTTGTTCCTGCCGACCGAATACCCGCAGGTGACTGGCGCCGAGCTGGATGCCTGGCGCAAGCTGTCCTATGCAGAGCTGGCGTTTGAGATTTTGCGCAAGTTTGCGACCGATATTCCGGAGGCCGATCTGCGCGCGCTGACGGCCAAGACCTATACGCCCGAGGTGTACCGCAACGCCCGCCACGACGAGAGCGCGATCGCCATCACGCCGCTGCGCGTGCTGGAAGAGAGTAACGGCAAGAAGCTGGTGCTGCAGGCGCTGTCCAACGGCCCGACGCTGGCGTTCAAGGATATGGCCATGCAGCTGCTGGGCAATCTGTTCGAGTACGCGCTGGCCAAGCAGGATGCGCAGCTGAATATCTTCGGCGCGACCTCGGGCGATACCGGCAGCGCCGCCGAGTATGCGATGCGCGGCAAGCAGGGCATCCGCGTCTTCATGCTGTCGCCGCACAAGAAGATGAGCGCTTTCCAGACCGCGCAGATGTTCAGCCTGCAAGACCCGAATATCTTCAATATCGCCGTGGAAGGCGTGTTCGACGATTGCCAGGATATGGTGAAAGCCGTCTCGAACGACCTGGAATTCAAGGCCAGGCAGAAGATCGGCACCGTCAACTCGATCAACTGGGCGCGCGTGGTGGCCCAGGTGGTGTACTACTTCCGCGGCTATCTGGCTGCTACCACCAGCAATGAGCAGAAGGTGTCCTTCACTGTCCCGTCGGGCAACTTCGGCAATATCTGCGCCGGCCATATTGCGCGCATGATGGGCCTTCCAATCGACAAGCTGGTGGCCGCCACCAATGAAAACGATGTGCTCGACGAATTCTTCCGCACCGGCGTCTATCGCGTGCGCAAATCGTCGGAAACCTACCACACCAGCAGCCCGTCGATGGATATCTCGAAGGCGTCGAATTTCGAGCGCTTCGTCTACGATCTGGTGGGCCGCGACGCGGCGCGCACCCGCGCCCTGTTCCAGAAGGTGGAAACGCACGGCGGCTTCGACCTGTCCGGCAAGCCGGGCAGCGATGGCGACGAATTCAAACTGGTGGCAAACTACGGCTTCAAGTCCGGCAAGTCCACCCATGAGGACCGCCTGGCGACCATCCGCGACGTGGCCGACGATTACGGCATCGTGATCGATACCCACACCGCCGACGGCATCAAGGTCGCCCGCGAGCAGGTGGAAGAGGGGGTGCCGATGATCGTGCTGGAAACGGCGCTGGCGGCCAAGTTCAATGAGACCATTCTGGAGGCGCTGGGCGAGGATGCCGAGCGTCCCGCCGGCTTCGAGAATATCGAAGCGCTGCCGCAGCGCTTCGAGGTGATGCCGGCCGATGTGGAGAAGATGAAGGCGTATATCGCTGCCAATACGGGACTGTAAACCATGAATGCTTTCCAGCCGCAGCCCATGCTGTCCGCCCGCGAGGCGCTGGACTTCCTGCTGGGCGCGGCGCGCCCGGTGGAAGAAGTGGAAACCCTGCCCACGCTGGCCGCCAATGGCCGCGTGCTGGCCAAATCCCAGGTCTCGGGCATGAATGTGCCGGGCCAGGACAATACCCAGATGGATGGCTATGCGGTGCGCTCGGCCGACTGCGCCAGCGGTTCGGCCACGCTGACCGTGTCGCAGCGCATTCCGGCCGGCCATGTGGGCCAGCCCCTGTTGCCCGGCACGGCGGCGCGCATCTTCACCGGTGCCCTGATCCCGGAAGGGGCGGACGCCGTGGTGATGCAGGAGCAGTGCGAACTGCATGAAAAAATCGTCACCATCCGCCATGCGCCGCGTCCCGGCGAATGGATCCGCCGCGCCGGCGAGGACATCACCCACGGCAGCGTGATCCTGCCGGCCGGCACCCGCCTGCGCAGCCAGGAGCTGGGCCTGGCCGCTTCGGTCGGCCTGGCCGAGCTGCCGGTGCGGCGCAAGCTGCGCGTGGCCGTCTTCTTCACCGGCGACGAACTGGCCATGCCGGGCGAGCCGCTGGCGCCGGGCGCCATCTACAATTCCAACCGCTTCACCCTGCGCGCCTTGCTGGAAAACCTGGGCTGCGAGATCGTCGACCTGGGCATCGTGCCGGACACCCTGGCCGCCACGCGCGAGGTGCTGCGCCAGGCCGCGCAAGGCAATGACCTGATCATCACCTCGGGCGGCGTGTCGGTGGGCGAGGAAGACCATATCCGTCCCGCCGTCGAAGCGGAAGGGCGCCTGAACCTGTGGCAGATCGCCATCAAGCCGGGCAAGCCGCTGGCGTTTGGCGAGGTAGGCAGCAGCTTCTTTATCGGCCTGCCGGGCAATCCGGTCTCCAGCCTGATCACTTTCATGCTGTTCGTGCGGCCCTTCGTGCTGCGCCTGCAGGGCGTCGGCGATGCGGCCGCGCTGGCGCCGCGCGTCTACAGCCTGCGTGCCGATTTCAACCTGCCCAAGGCCGACCGCCGCAATGAGTTCCTGCGCGCGCGCGTCAACCGCGAGGGCGGCCTCGACCTGTTCCCGAACCAGGGATCGGGCGTGCTGACCTCCACCGTCTGGGCCGATGGCGTGATCGATAATCCGCCCGGTAATCTGATACGCGCCGGCGACCAGGTGCGTTTCATTCCCTTTAGTGAACTGCTGTATTGATAGGATGTTGAAATAATGATTACGCTGCGTTTCTTTGCCAGCGTGCGCGAAAGCCTTGGCACCTCTTCCGAAACCATCGATTTGCCGCCCGGCGTGGACACCGTGGGCGCACTGCGTACCCACCTGGTGCAGCGCGGCGGCGCCTGGGAACAGGCGCTGGCCGAAGGGCGTGCGCTGCGCATGGCCTGCAACCAGGTGATGGCCCAGCCATCGACCGCGATCGCCGACGGCTGCGAAGTGGCTTTCTTCCCGCCGGTGACCGGCGGCTGAGCGCCTTCCCGGTCTTGTATTGCGCGTTCGCAACATTTATCTTGATTTTGGGCAAATAAATTCAAGAAGGCAGGGCGCGCGGGCTATACTGAATCCGTGATGCCCTTGGCGGTTTCCAAACCGCCAGCTTCCATGGCCTAATCCGTGCCGGAAGAACCCGCATCCCCTTTCTCCCGTCGCCCATTCCTCGCGGCTCCCTTGTTTGATGATATGGCTGGAAGCGCTGTTGCCGCTTTCCCGCGAGGAGTAAACATGTTTGCCTTTATCGACAGGCTGGGATTGCGTCTCAAGCTGGCCCTGGGCTTCGGCACGGTCATCGTTCTGATGTGCCTGTGCGATATGACGCTGATGTTCGGCCACGAACGCGCGCTGGCGGCGGTGGACCATTACTTCGACAGCGAAGACCGCATGGCCGATCTGAGTTCAAACAGCCTGATGGCGCTGGAACGGGCGCGCCGCTTCAAGAAGGAGTTTCTGCTGGATGGGCGTGCGCTGCCCGCCGGCGAGGCGAAGGCGCGCTACGGCGCCCTGGTCGACAAGGAGCTGCAGGTGGTGCGCTCCAGCATGGCCGAAATTCGCCGCCTGAAACAGGGGGCGGCGGTGGAGCGCGAAGTGCGCGCGGTGGAAGCGGCGCTTGGCTTGTATAGGGATAGTTTTCAGCGCCTGGCCGCGCAATACGAACTGCTCGGCAACCGCGAACAGGGACAGGAGGCGGCCTTCCGCAGCAGCGGGCAGGAGCTGGAGCGCATGCTGATGCTGCTGCGCGCCGAAGCGCCGCGCAAGGCGCTGTTGTCCCTGCAAAGCCAGGAAGTGGCGTTTGCCGTGCACGGCGAGCAGGCCAGCGCGCAAGCCCTGCTGCAAAGAGGCGAGGCTTTGCAGGCAGCGCTGGCGCAGACGGCGCTGGCGCCGGCGCAGAAGCTGGCTGCGCAGCAGCTGCTGGAGCGTCATCTGGCCGCATTCCGCAGCTATCAGAATACGCTGGCCGAAATCGGCCAGGCATCCAGCGCCTACAATGAAGCCGTGCGGCGTATCGAGCCAGCTTTACTGGCGCTGCGGGCGCAGGCCGACCAGGCCTTGCTGGAGACGCGCAGCTCGGTGCGCAAGGCGAATAGCAGCGTGAGCGCCATCCTCCTGTTTGGCGGCGCCGCTTCCATGCTGATTGGCCTGTACATTGCCCGCCTGCTGATGCGCAATATGGAGAAGTCGGCAGCGGCCGGCGTGCGCTTCGCGCGCCAGCTGGCCGCCGGCGACTGGAGCGTACGCCTGCCCCAGGGCGGCACGCGCGAGTTTGCCGAGCTGTCGGTCTCGCTGAACGCCATGGCCGATAATCTGCAGGAGGCCTACCGGCGCGAGCAAGGCCGGACGGCGGAGCTGATCGGCTTGAACCGCACTTTGCGCCTGCGCTCGCGCTGCAACGAAGCCATGGTGAGGGTGAACGATGAAGCGCAACTGCTGGACCTGATCTGCGCCCATATGGTGGGCGAGGGCGGCTATTCCCTGGTTTGGGTGGGCATGCAGAACAGCGCCGGCGCGGTGGCCGTGGCCGCCCAGGCGGGCAGCGTGCCGGCGGCCGAACTGCCGGGCTGGCAGCAGGTGGAACTGGCGCTGGCGGGATTCCGCCCGGCCGGCGCGGCGGAATCCTCCAACTGCCTGGTGCTGCCGCTGAAATGCCGCGGCGAGCTGCTGGGCGCCATCTGCATCGCGGCACCGCAGGCGGGGGGCTTCGACGATGCCGAAATCGGTCTGCTGCGCGAGCTGGTGGACGATGTGGCTTTCGGCATGTACAGCCTGCGCGAAGAGCAGCGCCGCCAGCGCGCCGAGCAGGAACTGGCCTACCAGGCCAACCATGACGCCCTGACCGGGCTGGCCAACCGCAATCTGTTCAACGACCGCCTGCGCCAGGGTGCCGCCCTGGCCGAGCGCATGGGCCGCCAGCTGGCGGTGCTGGCGATCGGTCTGGAACGCTACCGCCAGGTCAAGGATAGCCTGGGCCACGATGCCGGCAACGCCTTGCTGCAGCATGCGGCGCAGCAGTTGTCGGCCCAGCTGCGCGATGGCGACACGCTGGCGCGGCTGGCGGGCGACGAGTTCGTGGTGGTACTGGGCGACCTGGAAACCGGCGAACAGGCACGCGCCACGGCCGCCCGCCTGCTGCAGGCGGTGCAGGCGCCGTTTGTCTGGGCCGGTGCGGCGGTGGCGAGCAGCGCCAGCGTCGGCATCAGCCTGTATCCGCAGGATGGCATGGACGCCGCCAGCCTGCTGTGCAGCGCCAATGCGGCCATGGCCAGCGCCCAGGCCATGGGCAGCAACCGCTTCCGCTTCTATGCGCCGGAAATGAACGAGCGCGCCATGCAGCTGTTTGCCATGGAGTCCGAACTGGCGCGCGCCATCGAGCAGGGCGAGTTATGCCTGCACTACCAGCCGCGCGTGAATCTGGAAAGCGGCGCCATATGCAGCGCCGAAGCCCTGGTGCGCTGGCGCCATCCGCAGCGCGGCATGGTGTCCCCGGGCGACTTCATTCCGCTGGCGGAGAATTCCGGCCTGATCGTGCCGCTCGGCGCCTGGGTGATCCGCGAGGTGTGCCGCCAGCAGCGCGCCTGGATCGACGCCGGCCTGCAAACGGCCGTGGTGGCGGTGAATCTTTCGCCGCGCCAGTTCCAGGACGAGCACCTGGTGGATGAGATCCGGCGCGCGCTGTCCGAACATGCGCTGGATGCGGCCTGCATCGAAATGGAGATCACCGAATCGACCGTGATGGACCATGCGGCCGAAGCGGGCTGCAAGCTCAATGCGCTGAAGTCGCTCGGCATCAGCCTGTCGCTGGACGATTTCGGCACCGGCCATTCTTCGCTGAGCCGACTGCGCCATCTGCCCATCGACCACCTGAAGATCGACCAGGCTTTCGTGCGCCATCTGTGCACCAATGCGGCGGATGCGGCGATCTGCAAGGCCATCGTCGATCTGGCGCATAATCTGCAGCTGAGCGTGATCGCCGAAGGCGTGGAAGACGCGGCGCAGGCCGCCGCCTTGCGCGCCTGGGGCTGCGACGATGTGCAGGGCTTCTACTTCGCCCGCCCCATGCCGCCCGAGGAATTCGCAGGCATGCTGGCGCCGTGCCGCGGGCATGGCGCGGCGCCGGCGGGCCGGTTTGCCGGACTGCTGCCACTGGCCGCCTGAGCTTAAGCCAGCGCCTGGCCGGCGCGGGGCCGGCCAGGCGCTGTTTTCGACTACAATGCTGCACCTTATGAATAGTCCCGCACTTACCCGCACACGCGTGGCCGTCATCGGCGGCGGCCCGGCCGGCCTGATGGCCGCCCAGACCCTGGCCGCCGCCGGCCACGCCGTCGATGTCTACGACGCCATGCCCTCGGTCGGCCGCAAATTCCTGCTGGCCGGGAAGGGCGGCATGAATATCACCCATGCCGAGCCTTACGTCCAGTTCATTACGCGCTACGGCCGCCGCGCCGAGGTGCTGCGCCCGATGCTGGACGCTTTCGGGCCGGAGCAGGTGCGCGCATTGGTGCACGGGCTGGGCATCGAGACTTTTGTCGGCTCCTCCGGCCGCGTGTTTCCGACCGAGATGAAGGCCGCGCCGCTGCTGCGCGCCTGGCTGCACCGCCTGCGCGACAGCGGCGTGCATTTCCACCAGCGCCATCGCTGGCTGGGCTGGACCGAAGGGCGCGCCGCGCTGCGCTTTGCCACGCCGCAGGGCGAACAGGCAGTCCAGGCCGACGCTGTGGTGCTGGCCCTGGGCGGGGCGAGCTGGGCGCGGCTGGGATCGGATGGCGCCTGGCTGCCGCTGCTGGCGCAGCAGGGCGTGCCGGTCGCGCCGCTGCGGCCCGCCAACTGCGGTTTCGATGTGGGCTGGACGGAATTTTTCAGCGCCAAATATGCGGGCGAGCCGCTGACCACGGTGGCGGTCCTGTACCGCGACATCGAAGGCCGGCCGCAGCGCAAACAGGGCCAGTTCGTGGTCACCGCCGGCGGCGTCGAAGGCAGCCTGATTTACGCCGTGTCGGCCGCCATGCGCGAGCAGATCGAGCGCGATGGCAGCGCCTTGCTGGAACTCGACCTGCTGCCCGACCTGTCGCCCGAGCGCGTGCTGGCCGAAGTGCTGCATCCGCGCGGTTCGCGCTCCATGGCCAGCCATCTGCACGGCCGTTTAGGCATCAAGGGCGTGAAAGCCGGCTTGCTGCACGAATGCCTGAGCAAGGAAGAATATGGGAATCCCGAGCGCCTGGCGCAGGCGCTGAAGGCATTGCCGCTACGTTTGCAGGCGCCGCGCCCCATCGATGAGGCAATCAGCAGCGCCGGCGGGGTGCGCTTCGAGGCGCTGCACAGCACCATGCTGCAGGCGCTGCCCGGCGTCTTCGTGGCCGGCGAGATGCTGGATTGGGAGGCGCCCACTGGCGGCTACCTGCTGACCGCCTGTTTCGCCAGCGGCCAGCAGGCGGGTAAGGATGCGCTGGCCTGGTTAGGGCAGGCCCAGGCTTAGTGCTCCCAGTTGACCTCGCCCGAGCCGGTGCGGTTCACATTGCGCATGTCCGGGTTGCCGAACACGCTGATGTCGCCGCTGCCGCGCAGCACCAGCTCGGCCGAGTGGCGTGCAAAGACTTGCGTGGTGCCCGAGCCCTTGAGGTGGACGCTGACCTTGTCCGAGGCCAGGTGGCGCGCATCCAGGTCGCCTGACCCGGTCAGTTCGGCGCTCAGTTCGCGGCAGCTGCCGCTGGATTTGATCTGGCCGGAGCCGACCATCTGCAATTCCACCTTCTCGCTGCTGCCGGTGTTCAGATTCAGGTCGCCGCTGCCATGCACGCCCGCTTCGACTTCGCGGTAGCGGCCATTGAAGCTCACATTGCCCGAGCCGTGCAGCTGCAGCGACAGGGTGTCGCCGCTGAAGCCCGTCACGCTGCTGTCGCCGCTGCCATGCACTTCCAGCTCCTTCAGCGAAGGCAGCACCAGCTCCACCTGCAGCGGACGGCGGTGGTGCAGCAGCATGCCCTTGATGCCGATGTGCAGGGTGGTGCCGTCCTGTTCGGTATCCACATTGCCCAGCATGCGCTGCTCGCCGCGCACGATCAGCAGCGGTTTGCTGCCCTGGCGCAGGGTAAGGTCGATCGGTCCGCTCAGCTCCACCATGGTGGTGGTCGCGCTTACCTTGCGTTCTTCGCTGGCGGCCGAGCGGCCGGCGGCGCTGGATGGGTTGGCGATGCCCTGCGCCCGCAGCACGCTGTAGGAAACACCGGTCAGTACGATCGCCAGCAGCAGAAGGCTGAGGCCTACTTTAAACAGTCCACGCATCATTGGCTCCGCTTCAACGGCCCCGCAACAGGGAGAAATTCATTTCGATGTACCGGCGGATGCCGATCACGGTGTAGCGCGTCACCACGATGCTGAGCAGGCAAAGCAGGATGCCGCCCAGGATCAGGCTGACGCCGATGGCCGTTTGCGCCGTGCGCGATTCGGCATCCAGGTCGGTCGAGATGCGCACCCCGCTTTCGGCCACGGCTTCGGCTTTTTCCATCAGCCGGCCGGAGCGGCTGGTTTCGCCGTCCAGCGCCGCCTGCAGGGCGGGCGAGGGTTCCTGCTGCACTTGCAAGCCGTCGGCGCCGATGGAGACGCGGGTCTGCATGCTGCGGTCCTCGTCGTCGTCGAACACCACCAGGTGGCGCAGCGGGCCGTTCAGCACCAGTTCATTGGCGCCGGCCAGACCGCTGGCCGTGATGGCGATGCCGCTGAGGTAAAAGGCAAAGGCTGTGGCGTACAGCGCCATCAGCATGGAGCTGTAAACCACGGCCGGCACCACCATGAACAGATTGAACACCGCCAGGCCAAGGAAGGACATGGCCATGCGCGCCAGATTGGCCGGGCTGCGTTTCTCTTCAAAAGCGTGCAGGTGGGCGTTGGCGCGCAAGGTCATGGCGATCTTGCGCGGTTCGTCGAGTTCCTGAGCGATTTCGGCTTCGCTGCGGCCCACCGCCAGGCCGTCGATGAAACGCTGCTCGTAGTAGGCCAGGGTCTTGGCGACCGTGTCCGGCGGCAGTCCCGCCAGGGCCTTGCTGAGCGCGCTCAGGTAGTCCGACTTGCTCATCCTCGCTCCCGCTTAATTGATCAGCGCCGCGGTCTGGACCAGGGTCACGCCCGGCGCGCTGGTTAATTCCTCAAATTCCACGATCGCCACCGTGCTGGCGATGACCAGCAGTAGGACCACGAGCGTGCTAATACCTGTTTTCATTTTCATTCCCCAAAGCGTTTTATCTATGATGAAACTGTACGCAATGGGGCGCTGCGGGGCCATCGGTGTGCGACAGGCTGCAAAATTGACGGCGCAGGCGACATATTCGGGGGATAGCCGGAACATGCTGGGCTGCCCTTCAGCCGCCCTTGACCAGCAATCTGGCGGCCGCCACGCCGCTGCGCACCGCCATTTCCAGAGTGGCGGGGTAGTCGCCGGCCGTGTAATCGCCGGCCAGCGCCAGTCCCGGCAGGGCGGTGGCATTGGCCGGACGCTGCAGGCCGGGCGTGCAGGCATAGGTGGCGCGCTTCTCGGTGATCAGCTTGAACCACTCGGGCCGGCCCAGCTCGGGGCGCTGGAAGGCCACCGCCAGCTGGACGGCGACCGCCTCGGCCAGCAAATCCTGGCCCTGGGCCGCCACCTCGGCCGAGGCGCTGATGACGACGGCCAGCAGGCCGGCCTGGCTGGCGTCAAGCTGGCCGCGGTCGAAGACGAACTGGCCCCAGGCGTGATTGTGCACGTCCTCGGCCAGGGCATAAAAAGGCAGGTCCAGGCGGGTAGCCGGGCTGTATTGCAGATAGCAGGTGGTGATGGCTTCCGCTTCGAAAGCGGTGAGCTGGGCCGTCAGCTCGGCGGCAGCGGGCAGCTGGTTGAGCAGGACGGCCGAGGCGCCCGGCGCGCAGGCCAGCACCACACCGTCGAACCAGGCGGTCCAGTTGCCGCCCACGGCCGAACCGTTGGCTTCCAGCGCCCACTGCTGCCCTTGGGCTGTCTCGCCGGGACGGAGGGCGGCGACCTTGGCGCCGCTGCGCACGCTGCCGCCATGCGCCTCGACATAGCGCGCGGCCGCTTGCGGGAACAAGGCGGACAGGTCGGCGCGCGGCAGCAGCATGTCGGAGGCGGCGCGGCGCGCGCCCAGGCTGTCGCGCAGCACATTCAGGAAGATGCGCGCCGAGGCGCGTTCCGGCGGCGTGTTCAGGGCCGCCAGGCACAGGGGCCGCCACATCAGGCGGATCAGGCGCGGCGTCTGGTCGAAGCGTTCCAGCAGCTCGCTGACGCTGCAATCGGCGTCCAGCCGCCAGCCCATCCAGCGCGCCGTGGTGGAAAAGCGCGCTAGGGCCAGCTTGTCTTCGCGCTGCAAGCCCCTGGCGCGCAGCAGGGCGGCCAGCAGGTGCAACGGGGCGGGCAAGGGCAGGCTGGGCGCGAGAAAGTCCATGCCGTCCGACTCGGCCGGGTAGCGCATCTGCAGCGGCACCCTGAGCAAGGCCTTGGCGCTATCCACGCCGGCCAGTTTCATCAGGCGCAGCGTTTCGCTGTAGGCGCCCAGCAGGATGTGCTGGCCGTTATCCAGTTCGCGGCGGTCGGTGGCGACGCGGCGCGCGCGCCCGCCCAGGATGCGGCCCGCTTCGAACAGCGTGACTTGCACGCCGGCTCGCGCCAGCTCCATGGCCGCCGCGCAGCCGGCCCAGCCGCCGCCGACGACGGCGACGGTTTTGCGCCGCGGCTTAGCCACGGATCCAGGTCTTCCAGGCCAGCCACAGCTTGCGGATCGGCGTCAGCGAGATGCGCTGGCTCAGCACATGGTAGCCGTCGTCCTGGATTTCCTTGAGCAGGGTGCGGTAGATGGCCGCCATGATCAGGCCGGGGCGCTGGGCGCGCCGGTCTGCCTGCGGCAGCAGGGCGAAAGCCTCGTCATAGGCTTGCTGCGCGCGCGCCGTCTGGAACTCCATCAGCTTGACGAAATTTTCGGTGTGGCGCGCATTGAGCAGGTCGGCCGCCGTCACATTGAACTGCTGCAGCTCGTTGACGGGCAGGTAGATGCGGCCCTTGCGCGCATCCTCGCCGACGTCGCGGATGATATTGGTGAGCTGGAAGGCGTGGCCCAGCTTTTCCGCGTACTGCAGGGTTTCCGGCCGCGTCGCGCCGAAAATGCTGGCTGACAGGATGCCCACCACGCTCGCCACATGCCAGCAGTATTTGCTCATGCCGGCGTAGTCCAGGTAGCGCGTCTGGTTCAGGTCCATCTCCATGCCGTCGATGATGGCTTGCAGATGCTCCTGTTTCAGGTCGTAGGCCGTCAGATGCGGCTGCAGCGCCTGCGTCACCGGGTGGGTGTGCTGGCCCTGGTACATGCCGGCGATCTCCTTGCGCCACCAGCCCAGCTTCACGCGCGCCAGCGATTCGTCGCTGCATTCGTCCACCGTATCGTCCACTTCGCGGCAGAAGGCGTACAGCGCGGTGATGGCGCGCCGCCGCTCCGGCGGCAGGAACAGGAAGCTGTAGTAGAAACTGGAGCCGCTTTGTGCGGCCTTCTGCTGGCAATATTCGTCGGGGGACATGGCTAAAAAGACAAGGTTCTGGCTGTCAAAGCCGCCATTGTATAGCTAAGCGCCCTCACATCCGAAGGGCGCGCCAGAAAACTTTGATCCAGTCGCGTTTTTCCAGCTTGGGACGGCGCCGGAAGACATCGTATTCCACCGCCTCGATCGCCTCCAGGATGCGCAGGCCGCCCTGGATCACCAGGCGCAGCTCGAAGCCGATACGGCCCTTGAGGCGCTTGGCCAGCGGCGCGCCGGACAGCATCAGGGCGCGCGCCCGTTGCACTTCGAACTGCATCAGCTTGCGCCATTTGGCCTGGTTGTCGTTGCGGTCCAGGTGGGCGGGCGAGACGGCGAAGCGCGCCAGATCCTCCAGCGGCAGATAGATGCGCTCCTTCTGCATATCGATGGCCACGTCCTGCAGGAAGTTGATGATCTGTAAGGACGAGCAGATGGCGGCGGAATCGCGTAGATTATCGTCGTTGGCCGCGTCGTACAGGTGCAGCATCAGCGTGCCGACCGGATTGGCCGAGCGTGCGCAATAGTCGAGCAGGCTGTCGTAGGTGGCGTAGCGCGTCACCGTGATGTCCTGCTTGAAAGCCGACAGCAGGTCATGGAAGGGTTGCAGCGGCAGGGCGTGGGCGTGGACGGCCGCGGCCAGACGCGCGAACAGTGGCTCCAGTCCGGCTTCGTCGCGGCCGATGCGGCCCAACGCCGCTTCATAGGCGTCCAGCGCGGCGATGCGCTGCTCGGGCGTGGCGTCGCCTTCGTCGGCCAGATCGTCGGCGCTGCGGGCGAAGGCGTAGATGGCTTCCACCGCTGGCCGCAGCCGCGACGGCATCAGGATGGAAGCGACAGGAAAGTTCTCGTAGTGGTCAACAGGCATGGAGAAGTTTTTTAAGTTAATGACGCGAAAGTCATTTGCAAATGGAGTTGACCCGGCTATAATTTTTTACTAAACGGAAAGTCAGTTAGTTCCAAGACGCAATAATAGTGGCGATTTGTTATCGTTGCAATTCAAGCTGCCCGCATAGTAAAGGAAATTACCGTGTATTCCCTGAAAAAAATGCCTCACCCCCTCTCTTTGACGGCGATGGCCGCAGCGGCAGTTCTGCTGGCCGCCTGCTCCAAGCCGGCTGAAAAGTCCGAAGATATCCGCCCGGTGCGCGCCATCGTCCTGCACAGCAGCGATGTCGACGTGAACGCCGAATTCTCCGGCGAGGTGCGCCCGCGCGTCGAATCGCGCCTGGGCTTCCGCGTCGGCGGCAAGATCATTTCCCGCAAAGTCGATGTCGGCACGCCGGTCAAGCGCGGCCAGGTGCTGATGCAGCTCGACCCGCAGGACTTGAAGCTGGCCCAGACCCAGGCCCTGGCCAGCCTGCGCGCGGCCGAAACCAACCGCGATTTCGCGCTGGCCGAATTGAAGCGCTATCAGGAACTGCGCGAAAAGAATTTCGTCAGCCAGGCCATCCTCGACTCCAAGAGCTCGGCCTACAAGGCGGCTGAAGCCACGGTCGATTCGTCCAAGGCGGTGCTGGCCGGCCAGGCCAACCAGACCGGCTACTCGACGCTGGAAGCCGATATCGACGGCGTGGTGACGGCGGTCGACGCCGAAGTGGGGCAGGTGGTCGCCCCCGGCACGCCGGTGGTGCGCGTGGCCAAGTCGGGCGAGAAGGAAATCGTGATCGGCGTGCCGGAAGATAAGGTCGACGTGCTGCGCAAGATCGAGGACGTGCAGGTGCGCCTGTGGGCCAATCCGAACGAGACGGCGCCGGGCAAGATCCGCGAAGTGTCGCCGATTGCCGATTCCGCCACCCGCACCTATACCTTCAAGGTCACGATCCCGCCCAGCATGGCCGACGCCAAGCTGGGCATGACGGCCGTGGTGCAGTTCGCGTCGAAGACGGCGGCGCCGCAGATCAAGGTGCCGCTGACGGCCCTGTTCCATGAAAAATCCGCGACCTCGGTGTGGGTGGTGGAAAACGGCGCGGTCAAGCTGGTGCCGGTGACGGTGGGCGGCGCGGCCGGCAATGAGCTGGTGCTGAACAGCGGCGTCAAGGCCGGCCAGCAAGTGGTGACGGCGGGCGTGCACCTGCTGAAGCCGGGCCAGAAGGTCAAGGTGCTGGACGAGCCTGCGCCGCAGAAGGCGCAGCCGCAGCCGAATACTAAGGCCGCGGCGGGAGCATCGAAATGAAGGACGGATTCAATCTCTCGCGCTGGGCGCTGGAGCATATCCCGCTGACGCGCTACCTGATCGCCGTGCTGCTGATCGGCGGCATGCTGAGCTATGCCAACCTGGGCCAGGATGAAGACCCGCCGTTCACCTTCCGCGTCATGGTGGTGAGCGCCAAGTGGCCGGGCGCCACGGCCTTGCAGGTGGCCGAGCAGGTGACCGACAAGCTGGAGAAGAAGCTCCAGGAGACGCCGTATATCGACGAGATCCGGAGCTATTCCAAGCCGGGCGAAGCGCTGATCATGCTGGAGCTGCGCGAATCGGCGCCGCCCAAGGAAACGGCGGCGGCCTGGTACCAGGTGCGCAAGAAGATCGGCGATATCCGCGGCACCCTGCCGCAAGGCGTGGTCGGCCCCTTCTTCAACGATGAATTCGGCGACACCTACGGTTCCATCATCGCGCTCTCGGGCGACGGCTTCACCTATGCCGAGATGAAGGACTATGCCGACTTCGTGCGCCAGCAGCTGCTGGGCGTACCGCGCGTGTCCAAGGTTGAGCTGTTCGGTGTGCAGGACGAGAAGGTCAATATCGAGTTCTCGCACAAGAAGTTCGCCCAGCTGGGCATTCCTTTCGAGCAGATCGTCAACCAGATCGCCACGCAGAACGCGGTCGAATCGACCGGCCTGCTGGTGACGCCGACCGACAATCTGCAAGTGCGCGTGACCGGCGCCCTGAAGTCGGTCAAGGACCTGGAAGACCTGGAACTGCGCGCCAATAACACCACCTTCCGCCTGGGCGACTTCGCCACCGTCAAGCGCGAATACCAGGACCCGCCGCAGGAAAAGATGCGCTTCAACGGCAAGGAAGTGATCGGCCTGGGCGTCTCGATGGAGAAGGGCGGCAATATCATCGAGATGGGCAAGGACCTTGAAAAAACCGTGGCCGAGCTGAAGGGCAAGCTGCCGGTCGGTATTGAGCTGGACCGCGTATCGAACCAGCCGGCCGCCGTCAAGGCTTCGGTGGGCGAGTTCGTGCACACCCTGATCGAGGCCGTGCTGATCGTGCTGGCGGTGAGCTTCGTTGCGCTCGGCCTGCATACCAAACCCAAGCTGCGCCTGGACGTGCGTCCCGGCCTGGTGGTGGCGCTGACCATCCCGCTGGTGCTGGCCGTGACCTTCCTCTTCATGCGCATGCTCGACATCGACCTGCACAAGATTTCGCTGGGCGCCCTGATCATCGCCCTGGGCCTGCTGGTGGACGACGCCATCATCGCTGTCGAAATGATGGTGCGCAAGATGGAGGAGGGCTATTCGCGCTTCGACGCCGCCACCTTCGCCTACACCTCGACCGCGATGCCGATGCTGACCGGCACCCTGATCACCGTGGCGGGCTTCCTGCCCATCGGCCTGGCCAAGTCGGCGGCCGGCGAATACACCTTCTCGCTGTTCTCGGTGAATGCGATCGCGCTGGTGATGTCCTGGGTGGTGGCGGTGGTGTTCACGCCGTATATCGGCTACGTGCTGCTGAAAGTGAAGCCGCATGCCGAAGGCGAACATGGCCACGACGTGTTCGACGGCCCCGGCTACCAGCGTTTCCGCAGGCTGGTGAACTGGTGCGTCACCTGGCGCAAGACCACCATCGCCGCCACGGTCGCGGTGTTCGCGCTGGGCATCTATGGCTTCGAGTTCATCGAGAAGCAGTTCTTCCCCGATTCCAGCCGCCCCGAACTGATGGTGGAGATGTGGTCGCCCGAAGGCACGGCTTTCGCCGCCAACGAGATCCAGGTGAAGAAGTTCGAAGCCTTCATCGGCAAGCAGGCCGGCGTGGAAAGCGTGACCAGCTATGTGGGCACGGGCAGCCCGCGCTTCTACCTGCCGCTGGACCAGATCTTCCCGCAGTCGAACGTGTCGCAGATGGTGGTGCTGGCCAAGGACTTGAAGTCGCGCGAAGAGCTGCGCAAGAAGATCGAGGACGTGTTCAAGAACGACTTCGCCGAAGTGCGCGGCCGCGTCAAGCTGCTGCCTAACGGCCCGCCGGTGCCCTACCCGGTGCAGTTCCGCGTCACCGGCACCGAGGTGGAGAAGGTGCGTGCCATCGCCGACCAGGTGAAGGACGTCATGCGCGCCAACTCCAATACGATCGGCGTGAACGATAACTGGAACGAGTCGGTCAAGGTGCTGCGCCTGGACCTGGACCAGGACAAGATGCGCGCCCTGGGCGTGACCTCGCAGACCGTGATGCGGGTGGCGAACACCATCCTGTCCGGCACCCAGGTCGGCCAGTACCGCGAAGGCAATAAGCTGATCGACATCCAGGTGCGCCAGCCGCTGGAAGAGCGGCAGACGATCTCGGTGCTGAACGACACCAGCGTGCCGACGGCCAGCGGCAAGGCGATCACGATTTCGCAGATCGCGCGTGCCCACTTCGTGTGGGAGCCGGGCGTGGTCTGGCGCCAGGGCCGCGAATGGGCCATCACCGTGCAGTCGGACGTGCGCGAAGGCATCCAGGGACCGACAGTGTCGGACCAGATCGATCCCAAGCTCGACGAGCTGCGCGCCAAGCTGCCGGCCGGCTACCGCATCACCGTGAAAGGCGCGGCCTCGGACAGCGGCGAAGCGGAACAGTCGATCTCGGCCAACCTGCCGCTGGCAATCTTCATCATCTTCACCTTGCTGATGCTGCAGCTGCACAGCTTCTCGCGCTCGATGCTGGTCTTCCTCACCGGCCCGCTGGGCGTGGCCGGCGCGGCCTTCGCCTTGCTGCTGCTGCACCGTCCGCTGGGCTTCGTGGCCAACCTCGGCATCATCGCGCTGTTCGGCATGATCATCCGTAACTCGGTGATCCTGGTCGACCAGATCGAGCAGGACATCAAGGCCGGCACGCCGCCCTGGGATGCGGTGGTGGAGGCGGCGGTGCGCCGCTGCCGTCCGATCCTGCTGACGGCCGCGGCGGCGGCGCTGGCCATGATTCCCCTGTCGCGTTCCGTATTCTGGGGGCCGATGGCGGTGGCGATCATGGGCGGCCTGGTATTGGCGACGGCGCTGACTTTATTGTTCCTGCCGGCTTTGTATGCGGCCTGGTTCCGCGTGAAAAAGACTTGAGATGGACAGCGTGCGGTGGGGATGAAATAAAAGAGTTTGCACATTCGTTGTGCATAAGTTAAAAAACCCTACCGCACTCTGAAAAAAACAGTAAAATACCGCGTTGAAGTTGAAAGCTCCTGCACTTGCAGGGTAGGGCGACCCGTTTTCACTTAATGGTCGCCCTTTGCTTTTGTGCAAAAAACGCGCGAGGATGGCGAAATTGGTAGACGCACCAGGTTTAGGTCCTGACGCCAGCAATGGTGTGGGGGTTCGAGTCCCCCTCCTCGCACCAACAGTATTCTAATTTTTTGGACGATTTTTAAACATGGCAACTGCAGTCGAAACCTTGGGCAAACTCGAACGCCGCATCACGATTTCCTTCCCACTGTCGGACGTCCGCGCCGAAGTGGAGAAGCGCCTGAAAGTGCAAGCCCGCAGCGCGCGCGCTCCCGGCTTCCGTCCAGGCAAAGTTCCGCTGAAAATGGTTGCTGCACAATACGGCTATCAGATCGAAACCGAAGTTCTGAACGACAAGGTCGGCCGTGCTTTCAACGATGCTGCCAATGAAAACAATCTGCGCGTGGCTGGGTTCCCGCGCATCGAGCCGAAAGAAGGCGCGCCAGAAGGCCAGCTGACTTTCGACGCTACTTTCGAAATCTATCCGGAAGTGGAAATCGGCGATCTGTCGAAAGTGGAAGTCGAAACCGTCAAGTCGGCCGTGACCGACAGCGAAATCGACAAGACCATCGAAATCCTGCGCAAGCAGCGCGTGCACTTCCACACCAAAGGTGAAAAAGGCGAGCACGGCGACGGTGGCGAAGCGATTGCCGCCAACGGCGACCGCGCGACCGTGGACTTCGTCGGCTCCATCGACGGCGTGGAATTCCCAGGCGGTAAAGCCGACGACTACGCCTTCGTGCTGGGCGAAGGCCGCATGCTGCCGGAATTCGAAGCCGCCACCATCGGCCTGAAAGTCGGCGAAGCCAAGACCTTCCCGCTGTCCTTCCCTGAGGACTACCATGGCAAGGACGTGGCCGGCAAAACCGCTTCGTTCACCATCACCCTGAAACAGCTGGAATGGGCGCACCTGCCGGAAGTGGACGCCGAGTTCGCTAAATCCCTGGGCGTGGCCGATGGCGACCTGGCTAAAATGCGCGATGACATCAAAGTCAATCTGGAGCGCGAAGTCAGCGGCCGCATCAAGGCGCGCAACAAGGAAGCCGTGATGGAAGCGCTGGTGAAAACCGCGACCCTGGAAGTGCCGCAAGCCCTGATCGCCCAGGACACCGAGCGTCTGGCCGAAATGACCCGCCAGGACATGGCTGCGCGCGGCATGAACGTGAAAGACGTGCCGTTCCCGCCGGAACTGTTCAAGGACAAAGCCGAGCGCCGCGTGCGCCTGGGCCTGATCCTGTCGAAACTGGTCGGCGACAACGAACTGCAAGCCACCCCTGAACAGGTGAAGGCGCAGATCGAAGACTTCGCGCAAAGCTACGAAGACCCACGCGAAGTGCTGAAGTACTACTACAGCGACCGTCGCCGTCTGGCTGAAGTGGAAGCTCTTGTATTGGAAGAAAACGTCGTTACTTACGTGCTGGGCCTGTCGAAATCTTCGTCGAAAGACATCGCCTTCGACGAACTGATGGGAAGCGCCGCGCAGGCTTGAGTTTCAAGCTTAGGTCTTGCGTTTAACCAGCGCCGGGTAACCGGCGCTGCTTCACTCAAGTTAAAGGAAGGACTGGAATGAACCGTAATCCAGCACTCGATACTGAAATGCTCGGCCTGGTGCCGATGGTGATCGAACAGAGCGGCCGCGGCGAGCGCTCTTACGACATCTACTCGCGTTTGCTGAAAGAGCGCGTGATCTTCATGGTGGGCCCGGTCAACGACCAGATGGCCAATCTGATCGTGGCGCAGCTGCTGTTCCTGGAAAGCGAAAATCCGGACAAGGACATCTCGCTCTACATCAACTCTCCAGGCGGCTCGGTATCGGCCGGTCTGGCCATCTTCGACACGATGCAGTTCATCAAGCCGGACGTGTCGACGCTGTGCACCGGCATGGCCGCCTCGATGGGCGCCTTCCTGCTGGCCGCCGGCGCCAAGGGCAAGCGTTTCTCGCTGCCGAATTCGCGCATCATGATCCACCAGCCTTCCGGTGGGTCGCAGGGCCAGGCCTCGGATATCGAGATCCAGGCCAAAGAGATCCTTTACTTGCGCCACCGCCTGAATTCGATTCTGGCGGAACGCACCGGCCAGACGGTCGAGCAAATCGCCAAGGACACGGATCGCGACCGCTTCCTGTCCGCCGACGAGGCCGCGGAATATGGTCTGATCGACAAAGTGTTGACCAGCCGTACTTGATGCGTCCCAAGCGGAATTGCTAAAAAAACGCCCGGACGCTACAACGTTCGGGCGTTTTGCATTTATTTCGGGTAGCATGGTGGTTGTGTGCAGGACTTCTTTCCCTGTGCACATTGAACCGGCAGCACCCAATCTTGCAACTAAAGAATAGTCCCATGTCAGACAAAAAATCCTCCAGCGGCGAAAAACTTCTGTACTGCTCGTTCTGCGGTAAGAGCCAGCACGAAGTGAAAAAGCTCATCGCCGGACCGTCCGTCTTCATCTGCGACGAATGCATTGACTTGTGCAATGACATCATCCGCGACGAGACGTCCAGTATCGAATCTGTCACGGGCGCCAAGTCGGACTTGCCGACGCCGCAGGAAATCAGCGAACTGCTCGACCAGTATGTGATCGGCCAGCTGACGGCCAAGCGCATCCTGTCGGTGGCCGTGTACAACCATTACAAGCGCCTCAAGCACCTGGGCAAGAAGGATGACGTCGAGCTGGCCAAGAGCAATATCCTGCTGGTGGGTCCGACCGGCTCCGGCAAGACCCTGCTGGCCCAGACCCTGGCCCGCATGCTCAACGTGCCGTTCGTGATCGCCGACGCCACCACGCTGACCGAAGCCGGCTATGTGGGCGAGGACGTGGAAAACATCATCCAGAAGCTGCTGCAAAGCTGCAACTATGACGTCGAGAAAGCCCAGCGCGGCATCGTCTACATTGACGAGATCGACAAGATTTCGCGCAAGTCGGACAACCCGTCCATCACGCGCGACGTGTCGGGCGAGGGCGTGCAGCAAGCCCTGCTGAAACTGATCGAAGGCACCATGGCTTCGGTGCCGCCGCAGGGCGGCCGCAAGCATCCGAACCAGGACTTCGTGCAGATCGACACCACCAACATCATGTTCATCTGCGGCGGCGCCTTCGACGGCCTGGCCAAGATCATTTCCAACCGTTCGGAGAAGAGCGGCATCGGCTTCTCGGCCACGGTGAAGAGCCAGGAACAGCGCGCCAACAGCGAAATCCTGCTCGACGCGGAACCGGAGGACTTGATCAAGTTCGGCCTGATCCCGGAGCTGGTGGGCCGTCTGCCGGTGGTGGCCACGCTCAACGAGCTGACCGAGGAAGCGCTGATCCAGATCCTGGTGGAGCCGAAGAACGCCCTGGTCAAGCAGTATTCCAAGCTGCTGGAAATGGAAGGCTCGGAACTGGAAATCCGTCCGGCCGCGCTGCACGCCATCGCCAAGAAAGCCCTGGCGCGCAAGACCGGCGCGCGCGGCCTGCGCTCGATCCTGGAACACGCGCTGCTCGATATTATGTACGAGCTGCCGAACCAGCAAAATGTCAGCAAAGTGGTGATCGATGAAAACACGATTACTTCCGGCGCGAAACCTTTGCTGATTTATCAGGAAACTCCGAAAGCTTCCGGCGAGAATTGATTAAAGCTTGAGCAGCCTTGCACACGCGGATAAAAAGGCATTTGCATCCATAGGGCAAGGCGGTACAATCAATCTCAATAAAAGCATCGGGCTTCATTCGGAAAGCCACCAGCGGCGCCAGTCGCGCGGTGGCTTTTCTTATTGGAACCTGCATATTTTTAGAGCAGAGCGGCCTATATTCCAGGCAACGCAAGATATTCTCAGGAATTATTTTGGCCGCAGGACTTGTGATTCGGCTGCGAGTGCCTACATCATAAACATGCTTTTACATAAGGTACGCCATGACAACTTCCAAACTCACTGAGCAAACTCAGCTGCCGTTGTTGCCTTTACGGGATGTCGTTGTTTTCCCGCATATGGTGATACCGCTGTTCGTCGGGCGCCCAAAATCGATCAAGGCGCTGGAAGCGGCTATGGAACAAGGCAAGAGCATTATGCTTGCCGCGCAGAAAGCCGCCGCCAAGGACGAGCCTTCCGCCTCCGATATTTATGAAATCGGTTGCGTCGCCAATATCCTGCAGATGCTGAAGCTGCCGGACGGCACCGTGAAGGTGCTGGTCGAAGGCGCCCAGCGCGCCCGCATCCGCCGCATCAGCGACACCCCATCCCATTTCGTGGCCGATCTGACGCCGCTGGAATCCGAAATCGGCGACGATTCGGAAATCGAGGCCATGCGCCGCGCCATCGTGCAGCAGTTCGACCAGTACGTGAAACTGAACAAGAAGATTCCGCCGGAAATCCTGGCCTCCTTGTCCGGCATCGACGACGCCGGCCGCCTGGCCGACACCGTGGCCGCGCACCTGCCGCTCAAGCTGGAGCAGAAGCAGGTCATCCTGGAAATCTTCAACGTCGCCAAGCGCCTGGAGCATCTGCTCGGCCAGCTGGAAGGCGAGCTCGATATCCTGCAGGTCGAGAAGCGCATCCGCGGCCGCGTCAAGCGCCAGATGGAGAAGTCGCAGCGCGAGTACTACCTGAACGAGCAGGTGAAAGCGATCCAGAAGGAGCTGGGCGAAGGCGAAGAGGGCGCCGACCTCGACGAGCTGGAAAAGAAAGTGGCATCGGCCAAGATGCCGAAAGAGGCGCTGGACAAGGCCAACGCCGAACTGAAAAAACTCAAGCTGATGTCGCCGATGTCGGCCGAGGCGACCGTGGTGCGCAACTATATCGACACCCTGGTCAGCCTGCCATGGAAGAAAAAATCCAAGGTCAACAACGACCTGGCGAACGCCGAAAAGGTGCTGGAAGGCGACCACTATGGCCTGGAGAAGGTCAAGGAACGCATCCTGGAATACCTCGCGGTGCAGCAGCGCGTGGACAAGCTGAAAGCGCCGATCCTGTGCTTCGTCGGTCCGCCTGGCGTCGGTAAGACCTCGCTCGGCCAGTCGATCGCCCGCGCCACCAACCGCAAGTTCGTGCGCATGGCGCTCGGCGGCGTGCGCGACGAGGCCGAGATCCGCGGCCACCGCCGCACCTATATCGGCTCCATGCCGGGCAAGGTGCTGCAGTCGCTGTCGAAAGTTGGCGTGCGCAATCCGCTCTTCCTGCTCGACGAGATCGACAAGATGGGCGCGGACTTCCGCGGCGATCCTTCGTCGGCCCTGCTGGAGGTGCTGGACCCGGAGCAGAACCACACCTTCTCCGACCACTATATCGAAGTCGATTTCGACCTGTCGGACGTGATGTTCGTGGCCACCTCGAATTCCTACAACATCCCGCCGGCGCTGCTGGACCGGATGGAAGTGATCCGCCTGTCGGGCTACACGGAAGACGAGAAGACCAATATCGCCCAGCGCTATCTGCTGCCGAAACAGATCAAGAACAACGGTCTGAAGGAAGGCGAGATCAGCGTCAGCGAAGCGGCCCTGCGCGACATCATCCGCTACTACACCCGCGAAGCCGGCGTGCGTTCGCTGGAGCGCGAAGTGTCGAAAATCTGCCGCAAGGTGGTCAAGCTGCTGCTGCTGAAAAAGACCGAGAAGAAGGTTGCCGTCACGCCGAAAAACCTGGATAAATTCCTCGGCGTGCGGCGCTACGACTTCGGCGTGGCCGAGAAGGAAAACCAGGTCGGCCAGGTGGTCGGTCTGGCATGGACCGAGGTGGGCGGCGATCTGCTGACCATCGAATCGGTGGCCATTCCGGGCAAGGGCGGCGTGATCCGCACCGGTACGCTGGGCGATGTGATGAAGGAATCGATCGAAGCCGCGCGTACCGTGGTGCGCAGCCGCGCCGCGCGCTTGGGCATCAAGGCCGAGGTGTTCGAGAAGAACGACATCCACATCCACGTGCCGGAAGGCGCGACGCCGAAGGACGGTCCTTCGGCCGGCATCGCGATGACGACCGCCATGGTGTCCGTGTTTACGGGCATTCCTGTGCGCGCCGACGTGGCGATGACGGGCGAGATCACGCTGCGCGGCGAGGTGCTGCCGATCGGCGGTCTGAAAGAGAAGCTGCTGGCGGCGCATCGCGGCGGCATCAAGACCGTGATGATCCCGGAGCAGAACGTCAAAGACCTGGCCGAGATTCCAGACAATGTGAAGAACAAGCTGGAAATCGTGCCGGTGCGCTGGATCGACAAGGTGCTGGAAGTGGCGCTTGAGCGCCAGCCCGAGCCGATCACCGAAGTGGCCGCCGTGGAAGCGGTGGCTGCCGCCGCGGCCAAACCCGACGGCCAGAGCGAAGTAGTGAAACACTAATACCTCTTAGCTCGCTGTACACAAACAGGCGCCCATGCGGCGCCTGTTTTGCGTTTTGGCCCGGTTTTTCTAGGGGAAATCCCTTGACATACTGTTAGTGTGGCTTGTTTAATACGGCCTGAGATTTTTCTCTACCCGTTGAAATGCCTTATATAGAAGCATGAAAACGGTATAAATGATATAAACCTTTGTGACGGGGATGCTTGTGAACAAGACTGAATTGATCGACCATATCGCTACTTCCGCTGACATCTCGAAAGCGGCAGCTGCTCGCGCGCTGGACGCGGTGATCGATGGTGTTACTACTACTCTGGCCAAGAACGACAGCGTCACCCTGGTCGGCTTTGGCACCTTCTCGGTGAGCGAACGCGCTGCCCGTACCGGCCGCAATCCGCGCACGAAAGAAGAGATCAAAATTGAAGCAGCAAAAGTTCCTAAATTTAAAGCTGGTAAAGCTTTGAAAGACGCTGTACAATAATGGCCTTCGGTGAGTTGACGACTCACCGGCCGGTTTAGCCGGGCGCTTAGCTCAGTTGGTAGAGCGGATCCCTTACAAGGATTAGGTCGGGAGTTCGAGCCTCTCAGCGCCCACCAGTTAAATCAAGCAGTACCGTGTTGTGTTTGCAGGAGCGGTAGTTCAGTTGGTTAGAATACCGGCCTGTCACGCCGGGGGTCGCGGGTTCGAGCCCCGTCCGCTCCGCCAGCAAATACACACAGCAAAAAACGTCTAACTGGAGCGGTAGTTCAGTTGGTTAGAATACCGGCCTGTCACGCCGGGGGTCGCGGGTTCGAGCCCCGTCCGCTCCGCCAGAACAAGATACCCCGCAGCTTGCAAGAGCTGCGGGGTTTTTCTTTTTCGGCCCTCCCTTTTCGCAGCTGACACAATATTGCCGATAATTCAAAAAGCTGTCTTGCTATAGAGGGGAGCGCGCTGTAAAATCGCGTGAGCAGCAGAGGGGCGAACGTGGGTTCGCCTTTTTTTTGTAGTGATCCCTCAACTGAATTGGCTGAGCAATGTTTGAATTTATTCGCACGCATCAACGCTTGATGCAGATTTTACTGGCGATCCTGATTATCCCGTCCTTTGCCCTGGTCGGCATCAGCGGTTATCAGAGTTTCGGTGACGACGCCAACACCGTGGCCAAGATCGATGGTCAGGCGCTGACCCAACAGGAATGGGATGCTGCCCAGCGCAACCAGCTGGAGAACTTCCGTCAGCGTATGGGTCCGCAGTTCGACCAGAAGCTGTTCGACACGCCCGAGTTCAAGAACAATGTGCTGGAAAACCTGATCGCCGAACGCGCCATCTCGGCCGAGGTCAAGCGCGCCCACCTGAGCGTGTCCGATGCCACGCTGCAGAAAACCATCCTCGACACGCCTGGCCTGACCGGCGACGACGGCAAGTTCGACTACGACCGCTACCGTAAGCTGCTGACCGCGCAAGGCCTGTCGGAGCAGGGTTATGAAGCCGACCAGCGCCGCCGCATGGCCATGGGTCAGCTGGCCGAATCGGTCGAAGCGACCGGCTTCGCGCCGCGCACCGTGTCCAAGCTGCTGTCCGACTTCAGCGCCCAGGAGCGCGAAGTGCAGGAGCTGGTGCTGCCTGCCGCCCAGTACCTGTCCCAGGTCAAAGTCACCGATGAAATGGTGAAAGCCTTCTACGACAAGAACAGCAAGTTCTTCGAAGTGCCGGAGCAGGCCAAGATCGAATACGTGGTCTTCAACGCCGCCGCGGTGGCCGCCTCCGTGACCGCCACCGACGACGAAGTCGCCAACTTCTACAAACAGAACGAGAAGCGCTTCACTACGCCGGAAACCCGCCGCGCCAGCCATATCCTGGTGGCCCTGAAGCCGGGCGCCGGCGCGGCCGACAAGAACGCCGCCAAGGCCAAGGCTGAAGCCATTCTGGCCGATGTGCGCAAGAACCCGGCCGATTTCGCCAAGATCGCCAAAGCCAAGTCGGAAGACCCGGTATCGGCCGAAGTGGGCGGCGATCTGAACGTGATCGAAAAAGGCTCGCTGGTGAAACCGGTGGAAGACGCCATCTTCCAGCTCAAGCAAGGTGAAATCAGCAATGTGGTCGAATCCGAATTCGGCTTCCACGTGCTGACCGTGACCCAGCTCAAGCCGGCCAGCGTCAAGCCGCTGGACGAAGCCAAAGCCGAAGTCGTGGCCGAAGTGAAGAAGCAGAAAGCCGCCAAGCAGTATTCCGAGATGGCCGAAACCTTCACCAACACCGTGTACGAGCAGGCGGACAGCCTGAAACCGGTGGCCGACAAGCTGGGCCTGAAGATCGAGACCGCCGAGCACCTGTCGCGCGAACCGTCGCCGATGCTGGGCACCGCGCCATTCAACAACGCCAAGTTCCTGAAAGCCCTGTTCAACGATGAAGCCCTGAAGAACAAGCGCAATACGGAAGCGGTGGAAGTGGCGCCGAGCACCCTGATCGCCGGCCGCATCGTCGAACACAAACCGGCGAGCAAGCGTCCGCTGGCCGAGGTCGATGCCCAGATCCGTCAGCGCGTGACCATCGAGGAAGCCGCCAAGCTGGCGCGCAAAGCCGGTGAAGAGAAACTGGCCGCCGTCAAGAAATCGAATGACGTTGCCGGTTTCAGCGAAGCCCGCCTGATTTCGCGCGCGAAAGCCGACAGCGTGCCGCCGCAAGCCGCCGCCGCCCTGATGAAGGCCGACACCAGCAAGCTGCCAGCGTATATTGGCGTGGAAGTGCCAGGCCAAGGCTATGGCGTCTACCGCATCAACAAAGTGCAGCAGCCGACCCAGCAGGACGATGCCCGCCGCAAGATGGAAGCCGAGCGTATCAGCCAGGCCCAATCGCAGCAGGAAATGTTCGACTTCATCGAAGCGCTGAAGCGCAAAGCCAAGGCCAAGGTGCTGCATACCAGCAGCGCCGCCAAGCCCGACGCCGTGAAGTAAGACCAGCCGCGCAAAGCAAAGCCGCCCTCGGGCGGCTTTTTTATTGCCTGAAACTGCCCGCTGCGGTGCCTGGCGCCGGGATGGGCAAGGGCCGGGGCATCAGTTGCCGTGCAGCTGGCGGGCGGCGAACAGGAAGTGGGCGGGCGTGATGCCGTCCAGGTGCAGGACCTGGGCCTTGGGGTAGGCGCTGAAGTTGCGCTGGATGGAGCGCTGGTAGGCGGGGTCGTAGTGCTCGGCCAGCAGCTCCTCCACCAGCGGGGCGATGTCGCCGGCACTGGCCATTTCCTGCCAGCGCGCGATCTTTTCCTTGCCGTGCAGGCTGGCCAGGTATTCGAGCTGCTGGTTCAGGGCCGGGGCGTTGCAGGCGAAATGCTGGTAGTCCTCGATCAGCAAGCGCACGCGCTCGGGGCGCGGCAGCTGGATGGCGACGCAGGGCGAGGCGCGCATCTTTTCCATCAGCGGGCCGGGGACGCGCAGGTCGCCGACCTTCTTGCTTTCGGCTTCCACGAAGACGGGGCGCGCCGGATCGAAGCGGCGCAGGCGGTCCCAGATGCCGGTTTCAAAGGCTTTCTGCGTGGGCTGCGCCTGGCAGGGCAGCTTGCCCAGCACCGAGCCGCGGTGGGCAGCCAGCTGCTCCAGGTCGAGCACCTGGGCGCCGACCGATTCCAGGGTGTCGAGCAGGCGGGTCTTGCCGCTGCCGGTGGGGCCGCAGACGACGCGCAAGTCCAGCGCCGGCGCCTGTTCCAGCGCGCTGTTGACGTGGGCGCGGAAGGCTTTGTAGCCGCCGTCCAGCTGCACCACCGGCCAGCCGATCTTGGCCAGGATGTGGGCCATGGAGCCGCTGCGGTTGCCACCGCGCCAGCAGTAGACCAGCGGCCGCCATTCGCGCGGCTTGTCCAGCCAGAGCGTCTCCAGGTGGTGGGCGATGTTCTTGGCCACCAGGGCGGCGCCCAGCTTCTTGGCTTCGAAGGCGCCGATCTGCTTGTACATGGTGCCGATGCGGATGCGCTGCGCGTCGTCCAGCACCGGGCAGTTGATGGCGTCCGGCAGGTGGTCCTGCGCGTATTCGGCCGGGCTGCGCGCGTCGATGATGGTGTCGAACTCGCCCAGGCGCGGCAGAATCTCTTCGAAGCTCAGGAGTTCGGGATACTTCATTTGGTCCTTAGGATGGGCAGCAGGTGCGGCCAGATATTGCCGAGGATGATGGGGTGGGCGCTGGCCAGCGGGTGCAGGCGGTCGGGCTGGAACAGTTCGATCTTGTCGGCCACGCCATCGAGCATGAAGGGCGCGAGGCCGGACTTGGTGTCCTTGCTGATGGTGCCGAACATGGCGAAGAATTTTTCGGCGTAATCGCGGCCGTAGTTGGGCGGCACGCGGTTGCCGACGATGAGCACCTTGGCGCCGGCCTGGCGCGCCTCGCCCACCATGGCGCGCAGATTGGCTTCGGCCGCCGCCACCGGCAGGCCGCGCAGGCCATCGTTGGCGCCCAGTTCGATCACCACCACGTCGGGCTTGTGCTTTTTCAGCAGGGCGGGGAGGCGCGTGCGGCCGCCGCTGGTGGTCTCGCCGCTGACGCTGGCGTTGACCAGGGTGACCTCCAGCTTCTGCGACTTGAGGCGCTGTTCCAGCAGGGCCACCCAGCCCGTGCCGCGCGCCAGGCCGTATTCGGCCGAGAGACTATCACCGAGCACTAGAACCGTTTTTGGTGCAGAATAGGCGTGCGCCGCGCCGCCCAGCAGCAGGGAGGCCAGCGACAGCAGCAGACAACGACGTAACTTTTCAAACAGGATCATGCCTGAATTCCCAATAGCGTCCAGCAGTTTTATTCCAGATTCGCCGGCCATCCCGGCCGCCGAAGTACGCGCCGCGACGGCGGCCATCGCAGTTTCCGGCCTATGCAAGCGGGTGGCTGACGCCAGCGGCGAGCTGACCATCCTGCATAGCGTGGATTTTACCGTGCAAAAGGCGGAAACGCTCGCCATCGTCGGCGCTTCGGGTTCCGGCAAATCGACCCTGCTGGGGCTTCTGGCCGGCCTGGATACGCCCAGCGAGGGCACGGTGCTGCTGGACGGCAGCGACATCTTCGCGCTCGATGAAGACGGCCGCGCCGCGCTGCGCAAGGCCAAGCTGGGTTTTGTCTTTCAATCGTTCCAGCTGCTGCCGCACCTGACGGCGGTGGAAAACGTGATGCTGCCGCTGGAGCTGTCCGGCGAAAGCAATGCCAGGCGCCGCGCCGAAGAGATGCTGGGGCGGGTCGGACTGTCCTCGCGCCTGAAGCACTATCCCAAATACCTGTCCGGCGGCGAGCAGCAGCGCGTGGCGCTGGCGCGCGCCTTCGTCAGCCAGCCGCCGCTGCTGCTGGCCGACGAACCGACTGGCAGCCTGGATGCCGCCACGGGCGAAGCCGTCATCCAGCTCATGTTTGAGCTCAACCGCGAACACGGCTCAACGCTGGTGCTGGTCACGCACGATCCTTCCATCGCCGCCCGCTGCAAGCGCACCATCACCATCGCCGCCGGCCGTCTTGTCTGATCTCTGGTTTAGCGGCCGTGGTGGTGCGCCATGCGGTTGTGGGCGACACGGATGGCGGGCAGCAGTTCGCTGGCCGTGATGCCGATCGGGCCGCAGCCGTCGGCGACCAGGACGTCGGCGGCCATGCCATGCAGCCAGACGGCGGCCAGCGTCGCTTCCCAGGCTGGCCAGCCTTGGGCCAGAAGGCTGCCGCATAGGCCGGCCAGGACATCTCCGGTGCCGGCGGTGGCCAGGGCGGGATTGCCGGTGGTGTTGATGACGATGCGCCCGTCCGGCGCGGCGATCACGCTGCCGGAACCTTTCAAGACGATATAGGCTTGCAGCTGTGCGGCCAGGGCGCGGGCGTTGCCGATGCGGTCGCGCTGGACTTCGGCGGCGCTGATGCCGAGCAGGCGCGCCGCTTCCAGCGGGTGCGGGGTGAGCACGGTGGGCGCGGCGCGCCGGGCCACTTGCTCCTTGAGTTCGGGCGATGTGGCCAGCAGGTTGAGGGCGTCGGCGTCGGCCAGCAGGGCTTGCGCGCTGTCGATGGCGCGCAGCAGCAGGGTGCCCGCGGCGGGCGCCGTGCCGAGGCCGGGGCCGACCACCAGTACCGTGTCGTCGAAGCTGATGTCGGCGGCGTTGCGGCACATGAGTTCCGGGTGGGCGCTGTCGTAGGCCGGGGCGTCGGCGGCGAAGCCGAGATAGACGCGTCCCGCGCCGCTCATCAATGCGGCGCGGCCCGCCAGCACGGGCGCGCCGCCCATGCCGCGCGCGCCGCCGATCACGGCGACATTGCCAAAGCTGCCTTTGTGCGAATTGTGGCTGCGTGCTCGCGCGTTACGGCCGAAGAAGGCGACGTCGTTCAGGTGCATGCCGGCCGGCGGGAAGGCGGCTTCGTCCACTTCCAGCCGGTTGACGCTGACCAGGCCCGCATGGTCGCGGCCCGCGCAAGTGTGCAGTCCCGCCTTGTCGCCGAGGAAGGTGACGGTGTGGCTGGCGCGGATGGCGACGCCGCCGGCATCGCCGACGATGCAGCCGCTGTCGGCATCCAGGCCACTCGGCACGTCGAGCGCCAGCACCGGGCAGCCCAGCGCATTCACGGCCAGCACCAGTTCGCGTGCGGCGCCGTCCAGGGCGCGCTGCAAGCCGATGCCGAACAGGCCATCGAGCACCAGATTCCATTCGGCGGCGGCAATATCCTCCGGCTGCAATTCGACAAAACGCGCCGGGCTGCTGCGCGCCCGCTCCAGCGCATGCGCGCGTTCGGGGGAGGGCGGACGGGAGCTGTCGAAATAGCGGATCGCCACTTGCGCGCCGGCGTGGGACAGGTGGGCGGCCGCTTCCAGCGCATCGCCGCCATTGTTGCCGGGGCCGGCCAGCACCAGCACCCTGGCGCGGCTGGTGGAGAAGGGCAGCAGGTCGAGCGCGGCGTTGGCCGCGGCCTGTCCGGCGCGCTGCATCAGTGCGCCGGCGGGAAGACGGGCGGCGCCTGCCGCTTCGATCTGGCGGATTTCGGCGACGGAGTAGAGGGGATTCATGCCTGGGGTGACGGCCCGGGGCCGTGCAATTGGGATTCGCTCAATTTTATCATCGAAATAATTTTGCCTGGCCTGCGCCGCGCCTTGGCAGCCGCATCTACAATGGGCCCTTCACTGAACGGAGCGAGGCTGGCAATGGACTGGCAATTCTGGATCGACCGCGGCGGCACTTTCACCGACATCGTGGCGCGCCTGCCCGATGGCAGCCTGCGCACGCACAAGCTGCTGTCGGAAGATCCGGAACATTATTCTGACGCGGCGCTGGCGGGCATCCGCCATCTGCTGGCGGTGGAAGCGGGGCAGCCTATTCCCGTCGAATGTATCGGTGCCGTGAAGATGGGCACGACGGTGGCGACCAATGCGCTGCTGGAGCGCAAAGGCGAGCCGGCGGCGCTGGCGATCACGCGCGGCTTCGGCGACGCGCTGCGCATCGCTTATCAAAACCGCCCGCGCCTGTTCGACCGCCATATCGTGCTGCCCGAGCTGCTGTACCGCCAGGTGGTCGAGATCGACGAGCGCATCGGCGCCCATGGCGAAGTAGTGCGGGCGCTGGACCAGGAAGGCGCGCGCGCCGGCCTGCAGGCGGCTTACGATGCCGGGTTGCGGGCGCTGGCGATCGTCTTCATGCACGGCTACCGCTACGGCGCGCATGAACAGGCGGTGGCGCGCATCGCGCGCGAAATCGGCTTCACGCAGATATCGGTTTCGCACCAGATCAGCCCCTTGATGAAACTGGTGGCGCGCGGCGACACCACGGTGGTCGATGCCTATCTCTCGCCCATTCTGCGGCGCTACGTGGATCAGGTGGCGCGCGAGCTGCCGGGTGTGAACCTGCAGTTCATGCAGTCGAACGGCGGCCTGACCGATGCGCGCGCCTTCCAGGGCAAGGACAGCATCCTGAGCGGCCCGGCCGGCGGCATTGTCGGCATGGTGCGCGCCAGCCGCGCGGCGGGCTTCAAGTGCATCATCGGTTTCGATATGGGCGGCACGTCGACCGATGTTTCGCACTTTTCCGGCGAGTTTGAGCGCGTATTCGAAACGCAGGTGGCCGGCGTGCGTATGCGCGCGCCGATGATGAGCATTCATACCGTGGCGGCGGGTGGCGGCTCCATCCTGCATTTTGACGGCAGTCGTTTGCGCGTCGGTCCCGATAGCGCGGGCGCCAATCCCGGCCCTGCCAGCTACCGGCGCGGCGGGCCGCTGACCGTCACCGACTGCAATGTCATGCTGGGCAAGCTGCAGCCGGACTATTTCCCCCACCTGTTTGGCGCCGATGGCGCGCAGGCGCTTGATGCGGACATTGTGCGCGAGCGCTTGGCCGCCATGGCGCGGGAGATCGCTGCCACTGGCGGTATCGCTGCGACGCCGGAGCAGATCGCCGAGGGCTTTATCGAGATCGCTGTCGGCAATATGGCGAATGCCATCAAGCAGATTTCCGTGCAGCGCGGCCATGACGTCACCGAGTACACCTTGACCAGCTTCGGCGGTGCCGGTGGCCAGCACGCTTGTCTGGTGGCCGATGCGCTGGGAATGAAGACGGTCTTCATCCACTCGCTGGCGGGCGTGTTGTCGGCGTATGGCATGGGCCTGGCCGACCAGAGCGTGATGCGTGAAATGGCGGTTGAAGCGCGGCTGGAGGCGTCCGCGCTGGACGGCATCGCTCAGCGCCTGCAAGTGCTGGAAGAAGATGCCAGCGCTGCGCTACGCCGCCAGGGCGTGGCGGAAGCGCATGTCGCGCTGGCGCGCCGCATTCATCTGCGTTATGAAGGCACGGATACCGCGCTGACCGTCGCCTTCGATACGCCGCAGCGCATGCAGGAGCAGTTTGAATCGGCCTACAAACAGCGCTTCTCCTTCCTGATGCCGGGCAGGGCGCTGATGGTCGAAGCGGTGTCGGTGGAGGCCATCGGCAAGTCCGATGCGCCAGCCGAGACGCCGCAAGCGGCGGTGCCGCGCCGGACGCCTTTGCAGCCGCATGCCTTCGTTCCCATGTATGCCGGCGGGCGCTGGCGCGAGACGGCGCTGCTCCGGCGCGGCGATCTGCGTGTGGGTGACGTGGTGGCTGGTCCCGCCATCATCGCCGAGGCGAATGCGACGACGGTGCTGGAGCCGGGCTGGCAAGCCGAAGTCACAGCGCAGAACCATCTGCTGCTGAACCGCGTCGAAGCGCTGCCTGAGCGGCGCGCCATCGGCACCACGGCCGATCCGGTGATGCTGGAGATTTTCAACAATCTCTTCATGTCGATCGCCGAGCAAATGGGCCTGCGCCTGCAAAACACCGCCTACTCGGTGAATATCAAGGAGCGCCTGGACTTCAGCTGCGCCATCTTCGACGAGCAGGGCAGTCTGATCGCCAACGCGCCGCATATGCCGGTGCATCTGGGATCGATGGGCGAGAGCATCAAGGCCGTGATGCGGAAGAACGCGGGCCGCATGCGGCCGGGCGATGTCTATATGCTCAACGACCCGTACAACGGCGGCACCCATCTGCCCGACGTCACCGTGATCTCGCCGGTCTTCGATGAGGCGGGGCGGGACATCCTGTTCTATGTCGGTTCGCGCGGCCACCATGCCGATATCGGCGGCACCACGCCGGGATCGATGCCGCCCGATTCGCGCCATATCCAGGAAGAGGGCGTCCTGTTCGACAACTTCAAGCTGGTGGATGGCGGACGGCTGCGCGACGCGGAAGCGCGCGCCTTGCTGGGAGGCGGACCTTATCCGGCCCGCAATCCCGATCAGAATATGGCCGACCTGCGGGCGCAGGTGGCCGCCAACCAGAAAGGCGTGGACGAGCTGCGACGCATGGTGGCCCACTTCGGCCTGGACGTGGTGCGGGCCTATATGGGTCATGTGCAGGATAATGCGGAGGAGGCGGTGCGCCGCGTCATCAGCGCGCTGCACGATGGCGCTTACACGGTGGAACTGGACAATGGCGCGCGCATTGCCGTCGCCATCCGGGTCGACCAGGCCGGCCGCAGCGCCGTCATCGACTTCAGCGGCACTTCGGACCAGCAGGACAACAACTTCAACGCGCCATCCGCCGTGTGCATGGCGGCCGTGCTGTATGTCTTCCGTACCCTGGTCGATGACGAGATTCCGCTCAATGCCGGCTGCCTGAAACCGCTGCAGGTGCTGATCCCGCCCGGTTCCATGCTCAATCCCCATTACCCGGCCTCGGTCGTGTCGGGCAATGTGGAAACCTCGACCTGCATCACCAATGCGCTATATGGCGCGCTGGGCGTGATGGGGGCGGCCCAGGGGACGATGAACAACTTCACCTTTGGCAATGCGCGCTACCAGTATTACGAAACCGTCAGTGGCGGTTCCGGCGCGGGAGACGGCTTTGACGGCACCGACGTGGTGCAGACCAATATGACCAATTCACGGCTGACCGATCCGGAAATCCTCGAATTCCGTTATCCCGTGCGGGTTGAAAGCTACGCCATCCGTCCCGGCTCCGGCGGCAAGGGACGCTGGCATGGCGGCAATGGCGGCATCCGCAAGATCCGCTTCCTGGAAGAGATGACCGCCGCCATCCTTTCCAACAACCGCCGTTACGCCCCCTTCGGCATGGCCGGCGGCGGCGCCGGCGCGGTCGGCCGCAACACCGTCCAGCGCGCCGACGGCCGCATCGAAGAACTGGGCCATATCGGCAAAACCCAGATGCAGCCTGGCGACCTGTTCATCATCGAAACCCCCGGCGGCGGCGGCTACGGCTGACCCCGTGTCTGATTGGGGCCAGACCCCAATCAGACACGAACTCGATAATATTTGGTCATAGCTGAGCTTGTGTCCGATTTTGGGGTCTGGCCCCAAAATCGGACACGGGTTCGGCTGTAGCGGCGGATGTCAGGCGGTGGTGGAAATGCCGTATTTGCGCTGGGTGGCGTTGTATTGGGTGGCGAGGATTTCGAGGCTGGGGTGGGCCGGGTCGAGGCGGCGCGCGCGTTCGAGCAGGTGGCCGGCCTGTTCGCCGAGCAGGGTTTCCCAACCGCGTTCGTCGAGCTGCAGCAGCATGGCCTGGACGGTGGCCACCAGCACCGGGACGTTGCCGGGCGTGCGCCGCAGCGCGCTGTTGAGGGTGGTGATGGCGGCGCGGTGCTCGCCCTGGGCGCTCTTGGCGGCGGCATCGCTGACCAGATCCTGCACTTCATTGCTGATGCGCTCGCCCATGCTGCGCGCCAGGTCGTGGCGGCCGGCTTTTTCGAAGACGCCGACGGCCTGCTCCATGGTCACGCCGCTCTCGCTGTCGTGCATCATATGCAGCATGACGCCGGAGGCTTCCTGGTCGAGCTGGTGTTGCAGGCAGCTGTAGACCAGCCCCATTTTCAGCTGGTTGGACAGGCCGCGCGCCATGTTCACCGCGCGGGCGGCGGTGCTGAGCTGGGCCGCCGCTTCGTTTTCCTCGCCCATCAGGTCCATCAGCAGCGCCGAGGAGAAGGCCTTGCAGGCTTCGGTGCCGGCGCTGGCGCGCATCGAGCGCTCCAGGTCGCGGATCACGCCGCTGGCCTGGTTGGCGTCGCCCTTGCGCACCAGGGCGCGCACCAGGTTCACATGGTCTTCGGGATCGCGGAATTCGGAATACTTGGCCTTGGCGACAACCTGCTTGAAGGCCTTTTCCGCCATGCCCAGATCGCCGCTGTCGTAGGCGACTTCGCCCAGGTGGCGCAGCCGCCGCACCATATGCGGTGAAATGGCGACGGCGTCTTCCAGCACCTTCTTGGCCTGCACTTTCTGGCCCATGGCTTCGTGCACGCGCGCCAGCAGGTCGTAGGCCGCCATCAGCTGCGGATTGTGTTCGATCACATTGTCCAGCGTCTGCTGCGCCTCTTCAAAGCGCTGCTGCTGGAACTGGCACTGGGCCAGGCCCAGATGCGCCCAGCCCACCGGCCGCGTCATCAGGATGCCCTGGTACAGCAGCTCGGCGTCGCGCAAGTCGCCCAGGCGCAGATGCAGTTCGGCGCGCAGGCGGTTGAAATCGCCCGCATGGCGCGGATTGGCGCCTTGCAGCTCGGTGCAGGTGTCGATCGCCTCGCGCAGCTTGCCCTGGGCGATCAGCATATGGATCGGCGCGAACACGGTGCGCTTTTCGATGGCCTTGACGATGCGCTGCATTAGCACATCGGTGGTGAAAGGCTTCAGCACATAGTCGGTGGGCGTCAGCTCCGCCGCGCTCACCACCTTGCTGTATACGCCCTCGGAGGTGAGGATGATGAAGATGGTCCAGTCGCTGATCAGCTTATGGTGGCGCAGGTCTTCCAGCAGCTGCTGGCCATCCTGCCCGCTGTCGCCGCTGCCGCTGCCCAGATCGTATTCGCACAGGATGACGTCGAAGCTGCGCGCGCCCAGGTGGCGGATGGCCGTGCCGGCGCTGACCGCATATTCGATGCGGGTGATCGAGCACTGGCTCAGCATATTGTGCAGATTGGCCCGCATCCCGGGATTGGGGTCGACGATCAGCACCGACAAGTCGCTATAGTCTGGCATTGTGTTCGCACGGATCGCTCATATAGCAATGAGCATACTCCAAGCTTGAGTAAAACATGTCACAAAACCAGCGGTTTTTACCCCGGGAAGGCTGTAAAGCCAGGGTTTATGCCCTTAAATGTTGCTTTGACGCCAGCTTTTAGGGCCGTGCCAAGCTGACTCAGGGCTGGGAATAGGGGGGTGAAAAGAGTATAATGCCGGCAAAAGGAAATCTAGCAAGACCAGCAATCTCGTGCCAATTCTTCTTTTAATCCGCAGCCAAGCTGCATCAACCATCTCCCAACCATGTTGATTCTGCCGGGCTCCAACGCCCTGTCCGCATTTCGTAGCCAACGTCTTTTAACCCAACTCCAAGCAGTATTGCCCGCGATTTCGTCGGTGCAGGCCCGCTATGTCCACTTTGTGGATGCCGCGAACCCGCTCAGCACCGACGACACCAATCGCCTCAACGGCCTGCTGACCTACGGCGAACCGGCCCTGCCGGAACATGCCGAAGGCCATGTCGAAGAGTTCTTCGTCATTCCCCGCTTCGGCACCATCTCCCCCTGGGCTTCCAAAGCCACCGACATCGTTCACAACTGCGGCATGGCCCACATCCACCGCGTCGAGCGCGGCGTGGCCTATCGCGTGAACCTGAAGGCCGGCATCCTGGGCAGCAGCATCGGCGCCGCCAAGAAGCTGGCGCCGGAAGAAGCGCAAGCCGTGGCAGCCCTGCTGCACGACCGCATGACCGAATCGGTGCTGCGCCATCCCGGCCAGGCGGCCGATCTGTTCCGCAGCCTGGAAGCCAAGCCGCTGGAATCGATCGATGTGCTGGGCGCGGGCCGCATGGCGCTGGAAAAGGCCAATACGGACCTGGGCTTGGCCATGTCGGAAGATGAAATCGATTATCTGCTGGACGCCTTCACCACGGCCAAGCGCAATCCGACCGACGTGGAGCTGATGATGTTCGCCCAGGCGAACAGCGAGCATTGCCGCCACAAGATCTTCAACGCCGACTGGACCATCGACGGCGTGGCGCAGGATCTGTCCCTGTTCAAGATGATCAAGAACACCCACCAGCTGCAGCCGAAAGGCACCGTGGTGGCGTACTCGGACAACTCCTCGATCATGGAAGGCGCGGAAGTGACGCGCTTCTATCCGCGCGGCGCCGGCCACGAATACGGCGCGTCGACGGAGCTGGTGCACACCCTGATGAAGGTGGAAACCCACAACCACCCGACCGCGATTTCCCCGTTCCCTGGCGCCTCGACCGGCGCCGGCGGCGAGATCCGCGACGAGGGCGCGACCGGCCGTGGCGCCAAGCCGAAAGCCGGCCTGACCGGTTTCACCGTGTCCAACCTGATGCTGCCGGAAGCGGTGCAGGCCTGGGAGAACGCGGCCAACGTCACCGCGCCGGTCGGCAAGCGCGACGAATCCACGGTCTACGGCAAGCCTGACCGCATCGCTTCGCCGCTGCAGATCATGATCGAAGGTCCGCTCGGTGGTGCCGCCTTCTCGAATGAATTCGGCCGTCCGGTGCTGGGCGGTTACTTCCGTACCTACGAACAGAATATCGGCAAGCAGTTCGCCGGCGCGCACGACACCGTGTTCGGCTACCACAAGCCGATCATGATCGCCGGCGGCATCGGCAATATCTCGGCCAAGCACACCCACAAGAACGACATCCCGGTCGGCAGCCTGCTGGTGCAGCTGGGCGGCCCGGGCATGCGCATCGGCATGGGCGGCTCGGCCGCGTCCTCGATGGCGACCGGCACCAATACCGCCGACCTGGACTTCGACTCCGTCCAGCGCGGCAATCCGGAAATGGAACGCCGCGCCCAGGAAGTGATCAACGGCTGCTGGCAGCTGGCCGACGCCAATCCGATCATCTCGATCCACGACGTGGGCGCAGGCGGCCTGTCCAACGCCTTCCCGGAAATCACCAACGACGCCAAGCGCGGCGCCATCTTCGACCTGCGCAAAGTGCCGCTGGAAGAAAGCGGCATGGCGCCGAAGGAAATCTGGAGCAACGAATCGCAGGAACGCTATGTGCTGGCGATTGCGCCGCAAGACCTGCCGCAGTTCCAGGCGCTGTGCGAACGCGAGCGCTGCCCGTTTGCGGTGGTGGGCGTGGCGACCGAAGAGCGCCAGCTGAAACTGGTGGACCATGAACTGGGCAATTCGCCGGTCGATATGCCGATGGACGTCCTGCTCGGCAAACCGCCCAAGATGCAGCGCGATGTGCACCATGTGAAGAACGACTTCCCGGCCATCGATCTGACCGGCCTGGAGCTGGACGAAGCGGCCAAGCGCGTGCTGCTGCTGCCGACCGTGGGCGACAAGTCCTTCCTGATCACCATCGGCGACCGCAGCGTGGGCGCCATGTCGGTGCGCGACCAGATGGTCGGTCCATGGCAGGTGCCGGTGGCCGATTGCGCCGTCACCGCCATGAGCTATGAAGGCTATGTGGGCGAGGCGATGGCCATGGGCGAACGCACGCCGCTGGCCGTGATCGACGCGCCAGCCTCCGGCCGCATGGCCGTGGGCGAAACGATTACCAACCTGGCCGCCGCGCCGATCGAAGACATCTCCTGCATCAAGCTGTCCGCCAACTGGATGGCCGCCTGCGGCCAGCCGGGCCAGGATGCCGCCCTGTTCGACACCGTGAAAGCGGTCGGCATGGACCTGTGCCCGGCGCTGGGCATTAGCATCCCGGTCGGCAAGGATTCGCTGTCCATGCGCACCACCTGGAAGGACGAAGGCGAGGACAAGGCCGTGGTGTCGCCGGTGTCGCTGATCGTTTCCGGCTTCTCGCCGGTGTACGACGTGCGCAAGTCGCTGACCCCGCAGATCCGCACCGATCTGGGCGAAACCGCGATCATCCTGATTGACCTGGGCCGCGGCAAGAACCGCATGGGCGCCTCGGCGCTGGCGCAGGTGATCGGCCAGCTCGGCAACGACGTGCCGGACGTGGACAGCGCGGAAGACCTGAAAGCCTTCTTCGCCGCCATCCAGCAACTGAACAAGGACGGCAAGCTGCTGGCCTACCACGACCGTTCGGATGGCGGCCTGTACGCCACGCTGACGGAAATGGCCTTCGCCGGCCGCGCCGGCCTGTCCATCAATCTGGACATGCTGACCTTGGAAGGCGAACACGCCGCCGATTGGGGCGACGCCAAGAACTGGGCCGGCCAGGTGGCCGAGCGCCGCAACGAGCTGACCCTGCGCGCCCTGTTCAGCGAAGAGCTGGGCGCCGTGATCCAGGTGCGCGCCGAAGAGAAGTCGCAGGTGATGGACGTGCTGCGCAGCTTCAACCTGGGCGCCTGCAGCCATATCATCGGCAAGCCGAACGAGCGTGGCGTGATCGAATTCACGCGCGACGCCAAAACCATCTACAGCCAGCCGCGTTCCGCGCTGCACCGCCTGTGGAGCGAAACCAGCTGGCGCATTTCGCGCCTGCGCGAGAACCCGGCCTGCGCCGACCAGGAATACGACCGTCTGCTGGACGAAAGCGATCCAGGCATCACGCCGAAGATCACTTTCGACCTGAACGAAGACGTGGCCGCACCCTTCCTGGCCAGCGGCGTGCGTCCGCGCGTCGCCATCCTGCGCGAGCAGGGCGTCAACTCGCATATCGAAACCGCCTGGGTCATGCACCAGGCAGGCTTCGCGGCGGTGGACGTGCATATGAGCGACCTGATTGCCGGCCGCGTCAAGCTGGACGACTTCCAGGGCATCATCGCCGTCGGTGGCTTCTCGTATGGCGACGTGCTGGGTGCGGGCGAGGGCTGGGCCAAGTCCATCCTGTTCAACCCGGCCCTGGCCGAGCAGTTCGCGCGCTTCTTCCAGCGTCCCGACAGCTTCGGCCTCGGCGTCTGCAACGGCTGCCAGATGATGAGCAATCTGAAGTCCATCATCCCGGGCGCCCATGCCTGGCCGAAGTTCACCACCAACAAGTCGGAGAAATTCGAGGCGCGCTTCTCCATGGTCGAAGTGCTGGACTCGCCGTCCATCTTCTTCCAGGGCATGGCCGGCACCCAGAGCGCCATCGCCATCGCCCACGGCGAAGGCTATGCGGACTTCAGCCAGACCGGCAATATCGGCGAGGCTATCGGCGCGCTGCGCTTCATCGACAACAAGGGCGCGGCGACCGACGCCTACCCGTACAATCCGAACGGCTCGCCGCAAGGCCTGACCTCGGTGACCACGGCCGATGGCCGCTTCACCGTGATGATGCCGCACGCCGAGCGCGTCTTCCGCACGGTGCAGCAATCCTGGCATCCAGACAGCTGGGGCGAGCATTCCCCATGGATGCGCATGTTCCGCAACGCCCGCAAGTTCGTGGGCTAAGCAGCACTGCCAGCCCGTCAGGGCGCAGCAAAAAAGCCGGGATTATCCCGGCTTTTTTCATGCTCGTCGCGAAGCGCCGGAAGCACGGGAGTAGGGAGGGGGGCGGATGCCGGCATTGGGCGGCATGGACTCGCGCCAGGGCTGGCATGGCAGCAGAGTGCCCGGCCGGGCATTCAGTTGCCGCTACGTTGCGGGCTGTGGCCGAGTTTGCTAAGCGTGGCCATCACGAGATCGCAATGGTCGCCTTGAATTTCGATGACGCCATCCTTGACCGTGCCGCCCGAGCCGCAGGCGCCGCGCAGCTGCTTGCCGAGCTGGGCCAGCGCGAGCGGGTCGAGGGCAAGGCCTTTGACCAGCGTGACGGTCTTGCCGCCGCGGCCCTTGGTCTGGCGCGAAACGCGGACCTGGCCGTCGCCGATGATGGCGCTCTGGGTTTTACAGGTGCAGGCGGCAATTGCCTGGCGGCAGGTGGGACAGGTGCGGCCGACTTCGGTGGAGTAGACAAGGCCGCCGCTGGAATTACGTTGCATGGTTGGATGTGGTCGGGACAAACTGCCAGCATAACAGTCCATCCAGCCCTTGTGGCGCTTGTTGTTCGCCAGTGGCCCCGATCAGCGGAACTTGGACAGAAACTTGCCAATTTAGCCAAGATCGCTTTCTGCATGCTATGCTGCCTTTCCTTTTTGCTATCTTGGTGGAGGCGACTTCTGATGAGAGCGTATGTGATGCACTTTTCCTTTTCCCTGGTGCTGCTGCGTGTCGCGGTCGCCATCATGTTTATGGCGCATGCCGGGGTGCGCGTCCTGAACGGCACGATTCCGCGTTTCGCCGGCTTTCTGGAAACACTGGGCTTCCCTTTCGGCTTAACGATTGTCTGGGCGATTACTTTGTTCGAACTGGCTGGCGGGCTGCTGCTGATCGCGGATATCGCCAGAAAATGGGTGGTGAGCGGTCTGCTCTTCATTGCCGGCATGGGAATCGTGCTGATCCACTTCCAGAACGGCTGGTTTGTCGGTGAACATGGCACCGGTGGCATGGAGTACAGCGTGCTGCTGATGGTGTCCTTGCTGGTGATCGCGAATATGCCGCAGGCATCGCGCGTGCCAGGCCTTGGCACGGCAACGCTGCCGGCCGGCCCCAAAACGGACGATAGCCCCGTGGCCTAGCCCCGGTAAGCCCGCTGCAGTTCGGCAAAATCGATCTTCCGCATTTTCAGCAAGGTCGTCATGACGCGCTGGGCCTTGCCGGACTCGGTATCGCGCATCATGTCACTTATTACGGAAGGCACGATCTGCCATGACAGCCCGTATTTGTCCTTGAGCCAGCCACATTGCTGGGCCGCCGGATCGCCGCCTTCGCCCAGATGATGCCAGTAGTAATCGATTTCATCCTGGTTATCGCAATTGATGATGAGAGAGACGGCTTCATTGAACTTGAAGACCGGCCCGCCGTTCAAGGCGGTGAAACGGCAGCCCGCGAGTTCGAACGCCACCACCATGACCGAACCGGGTGGACGGCCATGGATTTCCTGCCCGGCCTCGGTGTACAGGCTGATGCTGGAAATGCTGGAGCTGGGGAAAATGCCGGTGTAATAGCGCGCTGCCGGTTCCGCCTGGTCGTCGAACCACAGGCAGGGTTGAATCTTGTGGGAAATACTTGGCATGGCCTGTCCTCCTTTGCGAAGAGAGAGGCCATGCTGGCACAGATTGCTGCGCGTTTCAAATTGGCGTGTTCAAGCGTGTGCGCCTGAAGCAGCCAGGCAAGTCAGCTGTTTTTACCCGCGGCCGCTGGCGCCAGGGCTGGTGCGCAAATGGCGAAATAGCTTTGCGCAGTCTGCTCGGCGATGACGCGGTAGCTGCGGTGGGCGTCGATATAGGCCGGGCCGGCCTGGGCGCGCAGGCGCGCCGCCGTCTTGTCGCCAAAAATCGCGCAGATGGCCGTTGCCAGGGCGGCGGGAGAACTCTCGGTCAGCCAGCCGGCGCCCGATTCGCTCAAGACTTTTTGCTGGTCAGGATTATCGTTGCCCACGCATGGCACCTGCAGGGCCAGGTATTCCAGCAGCTTGGTCGGCGAGCTGACGTCGTACAGGGTGCCGCGCGGAATATAAGAAATGGCGGCATCGGCGCTGGTGAGCAGGGACCAGGCTTCCGCGCTGGGCAGCCAGCCGGTGATGCGTACCGCCTCGCTCAAACCGAGCGAGGCGGCGTGCTCCAGCAGGCGCGGCACATCGCGCGGCGCCGGCGAGTCGCCGATCAGCAGCAGGACGGCATCGGGCACCGTCCGGCGCACCAGCTGCAGGGCATCCAGGACCCGGTTCATATCGCGCGAGTGGTCAAGCGTGCCGAGATAGGCCAGCAAAGGGCGCTCTTCCCAACCTTCCGGACGGCGCGCCTGGGGCCTGGCGGCGACGGCATCGCTGTCGACACCCATTGGCACCGGGGTCATCTTATGCGCGGGCACCCCTTCCGATGCCAGCTTGGCCAGCATGGCGTCGCTTTGCACAAAGATGTGGTCGGCGCTCGGCAGGACGATGCGGTTCAGCAGGAATTGTTCGACCAGGCCCTTGAGCAGCACGAAGCGGAAGCGCAGGCCGCCGCCGGCCTTCAATTCGCGGCGCGCCCTTTCAATGCGGCCTTCGCACATGGGATAGGACATCCAATAGGCGAAGCGGCTGCCCTTCAGGCGCGCCGCCAGGCTGCCAAGCAGGCCGATCGACACCATGTCGCGCACCTGGATCACATCGTATTCGCCGCGGCGGGCTTGGAACAGGCTGCGCGCGCACAGGCGCAGGAAATTCAGTTCACGCTGCAGCCGCCCGCCGCCATGCGCCGGCCGGCGCGCCGAGGCAAAGCCATGTTCGCCCAAGGGCGCGGCAGAGGCCGAACCCACCACATGGCAGTCCACGCCGTAACGCGGCAGATATTTGCCGAACAGGGTGGCGACGTCGGCGCGGAAGGTGGGCAGGGGTTCGGGAACCAGTTGCAGGAGTTTCAGGCGTCGCGCAGCGGCGCCAGCGGAATTGCTCATGGGGACGGAGATGAAAGTCGGAATCGGCAGCGATTTTAACAAAGAGATTGATTCTTTAGCAAAAAACCGTGCTGCTACCGTGCGCCTGCCGCTTCAACACAGATGGCGCGCCGCCTCGCGGGCGCTGAGCGGCGAGAGCTGCGCGCCGGCGGTGTCGAGAAAGGCGCGCACGGCTTGCGGCCGGTGGCGGGCATAGTCGCGCAAGGCCCAGCCGATGGCTTTGCGGATGAAAAACTCCGGTTCATGGGCCTGGTTCAGGCAATAGCGGAACAGGCGCGCTTCGTCGACCCTGTCGCGCCAGCCGAGCTGGTGCAGCAGGGCGATGCGGCGCAGCCAGAAGTCCTGGTGCGCCAGCGCTTCGTCCATGCCTTCGTGGCTGCCGCGCAATACCTGGCCGACCAGGCTGGCAAGGCCGTCGACCGTATCCCACCAGGACTTTTGCCGCGCCAGTGCCAGCAGGGCGGGCAGTTCCTGCGGCGACAGCTCCTTCCAGTGCATGGCCAGCAGATCGATGGCGAGGTATTGGTATTCGCGCTGCGGCAGTTCCCATAGCCGATTCGCCTGTTGCAGCAGCGCCGCGGCTCCCGAGCCTTTCTGCGCTTTCAGCCATGGCTTGGCGGTGGCGCGGCGCAAGGGCGTAGGCAGGCCAAGGAAGTCGAACTGGTTGCGCATATAGGCACGCATTTCTGCAGCCTTGTCGCGCAAGGCTGCGGCCTGCAGGGCGGCGGACAAGGACGCGAACGTGGCATTGTGCATAAGGGGAAGGTGATGCAAAAGAAAATAATATTTTCGTATAAATTTTTAAGAAAAGTACTTAAATCTGAATGTTAAAATTTTGTTGCATTCTTTGTGAAAGCCATTGTTTTCGCATTGGTAATGCTATAGAGTAGCTATTACGCACTTGCAGTTAAAACCGGAGCCAAGATAAAATCTCTTGGGGAAATTTTCCACAGGCGCTCCTAAATAAAAAAGGATTCCGGTAATATAAGTGCGGGATGCGCAGAATATCCGCGTTAATCCTTGAAGCCCGCCGTTAGCGGGCTTTTTTATTAGAGTCTATTGAAATCGCAGCCATCTCCGCCTAGGCTATTCTATGGCTTGTCTCGATAAGATAAGGGGCGAGCGTGCGTTGAACCGATTCACAGATCGCATCGCGAAAAACGCGTTTCCGCCTTGCTCTGGCACGATGCTTGGAAGGGATTAAGGATAAATCCTTTCTCTGCATGGGTACTCTGATCAGGTAGGCATTCATGCCGCGATCCAGCATGCCATATTCCTCGAAGAAATTATCATACGAAAAATACGTTTTTTCCGAGCTGCATACCTGCTGCTCGGTTCGAATGCCGACCAAGGTGCCGATGCCCAGCGAGACGGCAACACCTTGCACCGCCGCCATCAGCACATCTGCCGGATGGGTTTCATCGCATTCAGAGAGGATAGGCCGCAGCGTGCTTTGACTTACCAGGCCTTGCACGCAGGTGATAAAAACAACATTCTGCTGCTCAAGCCCGAAGGTTGCGCCGCTGCTTAAAATGAAGACCAGGCGGTAAACCGCGCGTCCCGCCAACTTCATCGAGATGCATAAATCGCCTTCGGTGTGGAAAGTGGCAGGGAAATCGAGATCGATTGTGAGCCGGGAGTCTGCCTGTTCTGATTTCCATAGCACCAATTTGTCGCCATAGACCATATCGGCAAAGGCGTCGTTAAAGAACTTCTGCATCAGCGAGTAATGCGATGTGACCAGTGCGAGGCGGCAACGGGTTGCCAAATTCAAAGCGGCATACTTGACCAGATATTTATAGACTATTTTGGGATGCCGCCGAATCAGATGCCTGGTACGGGGGTGATACATCACCCGCATCAATTTGATATGTTTGTGAAAATGAAAAACAATGAAGCCGACGCTCAAGAAGTTGCCGAGATGGTGAAGAGTATCCCTAAGCAACATGAGTTGAGCGGCCATGATATATCCTCTAGGAAAATTGGCATGAGATTAATCATTTCACCAATAATTGTACTAAAAAATTGCTACTTTCTTGGAACTAACTGCCAATATGCTAAGGTAAAAAACGGGAATATTTCAAATATTGCCACTCGTAAGGATATGCTTGTATTTCCCGCTTAACTTAAGTGCTTGATTCTGTTGGATTTGGTCTATTTAATGAAAAGTTAATTTTTCTAATAGATAAAGGAAATGCCATAATTTCCTGCCCTATGTTTTTTGTGGCGCGTTGTTTTTTCGTATATCGTTTTTCATTAGTGAAAAATTTATCGCTTCATCCTGGAGGCCTGGCTACAACGGGCAGCTGCCATTGCCGGCTGTCAAGCGCATGCCGCTGTAAACGAAAAAAGCACTCCGAGGAGTGCTTTTTGCCGGTTTGAGCAAGACCTTACTGAATCTTGGCTTTCTTCATCAGCTCTTCGCGGTAGGTCGCGATCTTGCGCTGGGTCAGGGCTTCTTCCACGCGCTCCTTCAATTCCTCGTAGGACGGTACTTTGGCGGCGCGGCTGCCTTCCAGCTTGATCACGTGGTAGCCGAACTGCGACTGCACCGGCTTGTCGGTGACCTGGCCGTCTTTCAGGGCCACCATGGCCTCGGAGAAGGGCTGCACATAGGTCGAAGGCGTCGCCCAACCCAGGTCGCCGCCGTTGTTGGCGGAGCCGTCTTTCGACACCTTGGCCAGTTCCTCGAACTTGCCGCCGGCTTTCAGCTTGGCGATGATGTCGGTGGCTTCCTTCTCGGTGCCGACCAGGATGTGGCGGGCGTGGTATTCCTTCTCGTTGCGCGCAGCCTTGAACTTCTCGTACTCGGCTTTCACGTCGGCTTCCTTGACCGGATTCTTCTTCAGGTATTCCTGCCACATGGCGTTGATGATGATGCTCTGGCGCGCATTGTCCAGGGCTGCCTTCACCTCAGGCTTGGTGCCGAAGCCTTGCTTGTCCGCTTCCTGGATCAGCACTTCGCGGGCGATCAGGTCTTTCTTGATCATTTCGCGCAGCTGCGGCGAATCGGGCTGGCGGCTTTGGGCTACCACTTGCTTGACCGCGGCGTCCAGGCGCGCTTGGGGAATCGCTTTGCCATTGACGGTCGCCAGGGTTTGCGCCATGACGGGCGCGGCGGCGATGGCGGTCAGGGCGATCAACAGACGGGCGGGCTTCAAAATCATTGTCTATTCCTATGAAGGGTAGGGTGAAAAGAAGACCGGCGCCTCTGGGGCGCCGGCATCGTTTTGCTAATTACTGTACTTTGGCTTTCTTGGTCAGCTCTTCCTGATACGCCTGTACTTTCTTCTGGGTCAGGGCTTCGCCGATTTGCGGCTTCAGCTCGTCCAGGGTCGGCAGCTTGGCGGCGCGCACATCATCCACCTTGATCACGTGGAAACCATTCGGGGTTTGCACGGCTTTCTCGGTGATCTGGCCTTTCTGCAGGCCGACGAAGGCGTCCGAGAAGACTTTCGGGAAGGCCGAAGGCACTGCCCAGTCCAGGTCGCCGCCGCTGCTGGCGGTGCCGGTGTCTTTGGAGGTCTTGGCCAGGTCTTCGAACTTGGCGCCGCCTTTCAGCTTGGTGATGACTTCATTGGCCTGGGCTTCGGTTTCCAGCAGGATGTGGCGCACATGGTATTCCTTGTCGCCGGTCTGGGCTACGAAGCGGTCGTATTCAGCCTTGATCTCGGTGTCCTTGACCGGGTTCTTTTTCAGATACTCGGTGATGAAGGCGTTGATGATGATGGCTTGACGGGCATTTTCCAGTTGCTGTTTGACGGCGGCATCCTTGTCAAAGTTCTGCTTCACCGCTTCTTGCATCAGCACTTCGCGGCCGATCAGTTCACGCTTGATCGCCTCACGCAGTTGTGGGGAGTCGGTCTGCTGGCCTTGGGCCACCAGTTGTTTGACTGCTGCTTCCACACGCGAGGTAGGAATCGCTTTGCCGTTAACCACAGCAATGTTCTGTGCAAATACAGGTGCCGACGCTACGGCGAGAAGTGCGAGCAGCAGACGGGCTGGCTTGAAAGTCATTATTAATTCCTAGGGGAAAAGTTCTTGAAAATCGCGGTAAAACGGGATTTGGATCGTGGAGCACACTCAGCGCTTCAACTTGAATAGTCTATGTGATGAGCTTCTTTGATGTTAGTCCCAAATTGCCGCGCATATCATACTTCCGATGGTGCCAATGCGGTAATGGCCAATGCATGAATTTCTTTATGCATCATATCGTGCACGGAATCATACACCAGACGATGCCTTGTGACGAGTTTATGACCTTCGAATTGCGCTGAAACGATTTTCAGGCGGTAATGCCCCCCGCCGGAGGCAGCGCCGGCATGGCCGGCATGCAGGGCCGATTCATCGTCCAGCACCATTTCCAGCGGCGCGAAGGCGGCTTGCAGACGCGCCCGGATTTGTGCGATGCGCGCGTCGTTCATGCCTCGTCCTTGATATGTTTAGTCAGATAAATCGTCTGCGCAATAATGAACACAAACATGATGCCGGTGACGCCAAAGACCTTGAAACTGACCCAGGCGCCGGTGTCGGTGCGGAACAACACAAAAGCCACGAACAGGTTGAGGAAGCCCAATACCACCCAGAAGGTCATCCAGGCCAGGTTCAGGCGGTGCCAGATTTCCTCGGGCAGGGCGAATTGTTTTTCCATTGCGGCGCGCATCAGGTTTTTGCGGAAACCCCAATGGGCGACCATCATGCCGACGGCAAAGCACCAGTAGATAATGGTCGGTTTCCATTTGATGAAGTTATCATCGTGGAAATAAATCGTCAGCCCGCCGAACATCACGAAAATCAGCAGGGAGAGCCAAAGAATGCCGTCGACCTTGAGCCGGCGCAGCAGCAGCGAGGCAATCTGGATCGCCGTGGCCACGATGCCGGACAGGCTGGCGATGATAATCGGCGCCTGGCTGGCCGTGACGACGCCGCCGGAAATGATGGCGCTGAAATGGTCGTTGATAAAAGCCTGGGCCAGCGCTTCATTCGAACCGGCCCATTTATAACTACCGAAAAACACCAGCAGCGGAAATAAATCAAACAGGAATTTCATATTGTATTCAGTCTTGAGGGTCAAAACGCAGGGATGCCGAATTGATGCAATAACGCAATCCGGTCGGCGGCGGCCCGTCCGGGAAGACATGGCCCAGATGGGCGTCGCAGACTGCGCAAATAATTTCGGTGCGCAGCATACCATGCGAGCGGTCAACTTTCTCGATTACCTTGGCCGGGTCCAGGGCCTGGAAATAGCTGGGCCAGCCGCAGCCCGAGTCGAACTTGGCGTCCGAGGCGAACAGCGGCGTGTCGCAGCAGACGCAGGTGTAGATGCCGTGCGCGTGATGGTCCCAGTATTTGCCGGTGAAGGCGCGTTCGGTGGCCGCGTGGCGCGTCACCTGGTATTCCAGCGGATCGAGCTGGGCGCGCCATTCGGCATCGCTTTTCTGTACTTTGTCGTTCATGGTTGCTTTCAGGATGAACAGCTGACTTCCAAATGGCTTGCCCAGTCGGGCGGCAAGGCGGCGTATTGCTCGTATTCCGGCTGTTCGTCATAGGGGCGCTGCAATACCGCGAGCAGGCGCGCCACTTCAGTAAAGTCCTTATTCTGCGCCTTTTCAATGGCTTGCTGCGCAAGATAGTTGCGTAACACATACTTGGGGTTGACCAGATTCATCGCCGCCTGGCGTGCGGCGTCTTCGCTGTGTTCGGCGCGCAGGCGGGCCCGGTACTGCCCGGCCCAGGCATCGAAGGCGGGGCGGTCGATGAACAGGTCGCGCAGCGGCTCGTCGCCTGCCGCCGAGGCCGCCTGCAAGCCGCCCAGGCGGCGGAAGAACAGGGTGAAGTCGGCGTGATTGGCCTGCAGCAACTCGAACATGGCGTCGAACAGGGCGCGGTCTTCTTCGCGCTGCTCTTTCAGGCCCAGCTTGGCGTGCAGCAGGCGGTCGATGGCGGCGGCAAACTCGGGCTGGTAGACATCGAGCGCGGCCTGGGCGGTGTCGACTTCGCCGATCAGGGGCAGCAGGGCCTGCGCCAGCGCATAGCAATTCCAGTGGCCGATCTGCGGCTGCATGGCGTAGGAGTAACGGCCTTGCTGGTCGCTGTGATTGCAGATGTGCTGCGGGTCGAAGGCTTCCATGAAGCCGAAGGGGCCGTAGTCGAGGGTCTGGCCGAGCATCGACATATTGTCGGTGTTCATCACGCCATGCATGAAGCCGACCGCCTGCCACTGGGCGATCAGGCGCGCCGTGCGCCGCGCCACTTCTTCCAGCAGGGCGGCATAGGGATTGGCCGCCGCCTGCAAGTCCGGGTAGAAGCGGCCGATCACATAGTCGGCCAGGATTTTCAGCTCGTCCGGCTGGTTCTTGTAAAACCAGTGCTCGAAGGAGCCGAAGCGCACGAAGCTGGGCGCCATGCGGATCACCACGGCCGCCGTCTCGATGCTTTCGCGCACCACGCCCTGGTCCGAACCGGCCACGGAAAGGGCGCGCGACGTCGGGATGCCGAGCGCGTGCATGGCTTCCGAGCACAGGAATTCGCGGATCGAGGAGCGCAGCACGGCGCGGCCGTCGCCCATGCGCGAGTAGGGCGTCAGGCCGCTGCCCTTCCATTGCAGCTCCAGCGGACCTTCGGCGCTGGCGACATCGCCCAGCAGGATGGCACGGCCGTCGCCGAGCTGGCCGGCCCAGACACCGAACTGGTGGCCGGAATACACGGCGGCCAGCGGCTGGGAACGGTCGGGCACGCGGTTGCCAATCAGCAGATCCACGCCATCGGCGCCGGCCAGCGCCTGTGCATCGAGTCCGGCCAGTTGGGCGGCGGCCGGACTGAGCGCCACCAGATAGGGCGCCGGCAGCGGCGTCGGCATCAGGCGCGTGTAGAAGGCCGGCGGCAGGCTGGCGAAGGAATTGTCCAGAGGCAGGGAGAAAATGGCAGTTCCGATCGGTAAGGGCTGGTAAAGCGCGGATTTTAACGCATAGAAGCGATTTTATTGCGACCACCCCGGATTGCAAGAGGGCTTTACATCTGCTGACAAAAGCTGGTCTTTCTATACTGCATTGCAGCATGGAAATCGGTTGACGGCGGCGAGTACCGCATCCGACACTCGTTATGAAAAAAACAAATCCATCACACAGGAGCCCGCATGCCAGCCTTGCCTTCCAGCCCCCTGATGGGGCAAATGATGGATGAGCCGCTGCTCATCTCCAGCATCATCGAATTTGCCGCCCGCCATTACGGCTCCAGCGAAATCGTCTCGCGCCGCGTGGAAGGCGATCTCCACCGCTACACCTACCGCGAGTGCCGCCAGCGCGCCTGCCGCCTGGCCAACGCCTTGCACTGGCTGGGCGTGCGCATGGGCGACCGGGTGGCGACCCTGGCCTGGAACGGCTACCGCCACCTGGAAGCGTATTACGCCGTGTCCGGCTCGGGCGCGGTGCTGCACACGATCAACCCGCGCCTGCATCCCGACCAGCTGGCCTATATCATCAACCACGCCGAAGACCAGTACCTGCTGTTCGACCTGAACCTGCTGCCCCTGGTGGAAGCCGTGGCCCCGCACTGCAAGGGCGTGAAAGGCTATATCCTGCTGGCCGGCCCGGAGCATCTGCCGGCCGAGACGAAGATACCCGAGCTGATGAGCTATGAGGCGCTGATCGCCACCCATTCCGACGATTTCGCCTGGCCCAAATTCGATGAGAATTCGGCCGCCTCGCTGTGCTACACCTCGGGCACGACCGGCAATCCGAAAGGCGCGCTGTACTCGCACCGTTCGACCGTGCTGCACGCCTACGGTTCGGCCGTGCCGAACGCGCTGAACGTGTCGTCGCGCGACACGGTGCTGCCGGTGGTGCCGATGTTCCATGTGAACGCCTGGGGCTTGCCGTATTCCGTGCCGCTGTCGGGCGCCAAGCTGGTCTTCCCCGGCTGCGCGCTGGACGGCAAATCGCTGTACGAATTGTTCGAAAACGAAAAAGTCAGCTTCTCGGCCGGCGTGCCGACCGTCTGGCTGGGCCTGGTCAACTATGTGCTGCAGCACGGGCTGAAGTTCACCACTTTCCGCCGCACCGTGATCGGCGGCGCGGCCTGTTCGCCGACGCTGATGAATACCTTGATCGACGAACTGGACGTGGACGTGATCCACGCCTGGGGCATGACCGAGATGTCGCCGCTCGGCACGGCGGGCGGCCTGCTGGCGCGCCACCTGGAGCTGCCGCGCGATGAGCAGCGCAAGGTGCTGCTGAAACAGGGGCACGCCATCTATGGCGTGGACATGCGCATCGTCGATGACGAGGGGAAGCTGTTGCCTTGGGATGGCAGCAGCTACGGTCATCTGCAGGTGCGCGGGCCGTGGATCATCCATTCCTATTTCAAGGAGGAGGGCGGCCCGGTGCTGGAGGATGGCTGGTTCCCCACCGGCGATGTGGCCACCATCGACGCCGACGGCTATATGCAGATCACCGACCGCAGCAAGGATGTGATCAAGTCGGGCGGCGAGTGGATCGGCACCATCGACCTGGAAAACATCGCCATGTCGCATCCGGCCGTGCTGCAGGCGGCCTGCATCGGCGTGCGCCACCCGAAATGGGATGAACGTCCCTTGCTGATCGTGGTCTGCAAGCCCGGGCAAAGCGTGAGCCGCGCGGACTTGCTGCAGTTTTACGACGGCAAGGTCGCCAAATGGTGGTTGCCGGACGATGTGGTCTTCACCGAAGCGCTGCCGGTGGGCGGCACGGGCAAGATTCAAAAGAACAAACTGCGCGAGCAGTTCCGGCTGTATCAGCTGCCAACGGCAGAAATTTCTGTAACGTAGATATGGTGGATTGCCCCGAGTGATCTGCGGCGTTCGCTGGTGTGATTGGGCGGCGGGTTGAAAATAAGACGACCGTTCTTTTGTCGGGTATAGTAGGCTTCCGGAATTCCCCAGTTCACTACACAATAAGGAAGAGACATGAGTGCCGACTACGCAGTCCACGGTTCTGTTGCTGTGATCACACTGAACAACCCGCCGGTCAACGGCATGGGCCTGGCGACGCGCACCGCCGCCGTCGCCGGCCTGCGCCAGGCCCAGGAAGATCCTGCCGTGAAAGCTATCGTCATCACCGGCGCCGGCAAGGCCTTCTCCGGCGGCGCCGACATCAAGGAGTTCAATTCGCCCAAGGCGCTCACCGAACCCACCCTGCACACCCTGATCCGCACAGCGGAAGACTCGGTCAAGCCGGTGGTGGCGGCGATTCACAGCGTGTGCATGGGCGGTGGCCTGGAGCTGTCGCTCGGATGTAACTACCGCGTGGCCTTGCCTGGCGCCCAGATCGCCTTGCCGGAAGTGAAACTGGGCCTGTTGCCGGGCGCCGGCGGCACCCAGCGCCTGCCGCGCGTGCTGGGCCTGGAGCCGGCGCTGAATATGATCGTGTCCGGCACGCCCGTGCTGTCGGAAAAACTGGCGGGCAGCGCGCTTTTCGATGAAGTGTTCGCGGCCGGGACCAATCTGATCGAGGCGGCCGTCGCCTTTGCCGAAAAAATCGCCGATGTGCGTCCGCTGCCCAAGGTGCGCGACCGCAAGGTGGATTATCCCAACCACGAAGCCTTCCTGCAGTTCTCACGCAACACCGTGAAGGCCGTGGCCGGGCCGTTCCCGGCGCCGCTGGAGTGCGTGGAAACAGTGGCCGCCGCCGTCACCATGAAATTCGAGGATGGCCTGAAGTTCGAGCGCGAGCGCTTCCTGCACCTGATCCAGACCAACGAATCGAAATCGCTGCGCCATGCCTTCTTCGCCGAGCGCGAAGCGAGCAAGGTGCCGGACGTGCCGTCCGATACGCCGGTGCGCGAGATCCGCAAGGCGGCCATCATCGGCGCCGGCACCATGGGCGGCGGCATCGCCATGAATTTCGCCAACGCCGGCATCCCCGTCACGCTGCTGGAGACCAAGCAGGAGGCGCTGGACAAGGGCCTGGCCACCATCCGCAAGAACTATGAGAACACGCTGAAGAAGGGCAAGCTGACGCAGGAGAAGATGGAGCAGCGCCTGGCCCTGGTCGGCGGCACGCTGGCTTACGAGGAGATCGCCGATGCCGATATCGTGATCGAGGCCGTGTTCGAGGACATGGGCGTGAAGGAGACCGTGTTCCGCAAGCTGGACGCGGTGATGAAGCCGGGCGCCATCCTGGCCAGCAATACCTCGACGCTGGATGTGGACCGGATCGCCGCCTTCACCGGCCGCCCGCAGGACGTGATCGGTACCCATTTCTTCAGCCCGGCCAATGTCATGAAGCTGCTGGAAATCGTGCGCGGCAAGCAGACCGGCAAGGATGTGCTGGCGACGGCGCTGGCACTGTCGAAAAAGCTGAAGAAAACCGGGGTGGTGTCGGGCGTGTGCGACGGCTTTATCGGCAACCGCATGATCGAACAGTACAGCCGCCAGGCCGGCTTCCTGCTGGAGGAAGGCTGCCTGCCGGAGCAGGTCGACCAGGCGGTCGAGAAGTTCGGCTTTGCCATGGGACCGTTCCGCATGGGCGATTTGGCGGGCAACGATATCGGCTGGTATATCCGCAAGCGCCGCTATGTCGAAAAGCCGGAGATCAGCTATTCGAAAACGGCCGACCTGCTGTGCGAGATGGGCCGCTTCGGCCAGAAAACGGGCGGCGGCTGGTATGACTACAAGCCGGGCGACCGCAAGGCCTATCCGAACGAGGAAGTCAACGCCATGATCGTGCGCCACTCGGCCGATATCGGCGTGCAGCGCCGCCCCATCGGCGACCAGGAAATCGTGCAGCGCCTGGTGTATGCCCTGGTGAACGAGGCGGCCTTGATTCTGGAAGAGGGCATCGCCCTGCGCGCCTCGGACATCGATATGGTCTACCTGACCGGCTACGGTTTCCCGCTGCACCGCGGCGGCCCGATGTTCTATGCCGATACGCTCGGCCTGCCGAATGTACTGGCGTCCATCGAGAAACTGGCCAAGGGCTATCACGGCGAGGCCTGGACGCCGGCGCCGCTGCTGGTCAAGCTGGCCGCCGAAGGCAAGGGCTTCAACAGCCGCTAAGCGCGTCCTTCAGGCCTGCCGGGCCGGATTCAGGCGATCCGCTTGCGCATGCGCGACAGCGGCAGCTGAATCCCGCCCGGCAGGCTCAATTCGAAATCTTCCGTCACCTCGAAGCCGCTGGCCAGGTACAGCGGCACGCCCGGCATGGTGGCCGCCAGTTCCAGCGTCTGGAAGCCCTGGGCCAGCGCCTCGGCTTCGCAATGGCGCATCAGCATGCTGCCCAGACCCTGGCGCGGCACCGCCGGATCGACAAAGAAGGCGCGGATGCGTCCCGCCTGCGTGGCCGGATCGAGCAGGGGATCGGGACCGCTCTTGGCGCGGTCGCCGCCGAACAGGGTGGCGCGCTTGCTCCAGCCGCCGCAAGCCACGGCCTCACCCTCGCGTTCAATAATGAAGTAGGTGCCGTCGGCCACCAGCTGGCTGTCCACGCCGAAGACATGGCGCGTGACGGCCGCCGCCTGCGCGTCGCTGTAAAAGCCCTTGCTCAAGCCTATGCCGGAGCGGGAAATCAGCGCTTCCATGCGCGGGATATCGGCTTCAGTGGCGGTGCGCAGCACGCTGCGCGGGGCTGGGGCGGGGGGCGGTTGGTTCATGCAAAAATGGTATCATGAAGCGCAAAACGGTGGAGGCCACCATGCGCGGCAAGCGGTTTCGTCATCTCTTCCATATCGTAGTGGTGCTGCTAGTGGCCCTGGTGTTGCTGCTGTTTAGCGGCCAGGCCGGGGCGCGCGAGCTGCTGGTGGTGGGCGCGCATTTCGAACGCGTCTTCGAGCGTACGCCGGAAGGGGAGTTCACTGGCCTTGGCCCGGAGATCGTGCGCGTACTGGCCGCCCAGCTGGGCCACACGGTGCGTTTTGAAATCTATCCCTGGGCGCGCGCCCAGGCCATCCTGTCCCAGGGCAAGGCCGATATCCTGGTCGGCCCTTACAAATCCTTCGAACGCGTGCAGCGCATGGCGTTTTCGCGCCGCCCGTTCTACCAGGACCAGATGGTGTTCTATGCGCTGAACACCTCCGGCATTGTCTGGCATGGCGATTTCGCCACCCTGGCCGACCACCGCATCGTCATCATGAATGGCTGGACCTATGGCGAACAGTTCGAGCAGGCGCGCCCCATGCTCAAGGTGAGCGTGGCGAACAGCGTGGAAAGCGGGTTAAAAATGGTGGAGGCCCAGCATGTGGTCCTATTTGCCAGCAACCGGCGCAATACGGAGCCGGTCTTGGCGAAACTAGGCTTGGCGGGGCAGATGGCACCGCTGGCCCATGTGATCCAGGTGCAGGACGGCTATTTCGCCTTCCCCAAGCGCCAGCTGCAGGAAGCCTTGCGGCGCGAATTCGACCAGGCCTTTGCGGGCCTGGTCGAAAGCGGGGAGTTGAAGCGCCTGGGGCAGCGCTTCGACGTTACCGTGCCCTGATCGAGCGTCTTAGTTGCGGCGGCGCGAAGGCGTCAGCACGCTGGGCAGCGCCTTGGGCAGGGTGTCCGGATAATCGCGGCTGAAGTGCAGGCCCCGGCTTTCGCGGCGCTGCAAGGCGCTGTTGACGATCATCGAGGCCACATCGACCAGGTTGCGCAGCTCCAGCAAGTCATGGGTGATGCGGAAGTTGCGGTAATACTCGTCGATTTCCTCTTTCAGCAGCGCGATGCGGTGCTGGGCGCGTTCCAGGCGCTTGGTGGTGCGCACGATGCCCACATAATTCCACATGAAGCGGCGCAGCTCGTCCCAATTGTGGGCGATCACCACCTCCTCGTCGGCGTCGCTGACGCGGCTTTCATCCCAGTCCGGCAGATAGGGCGCGTCGACTTTTTCCTTGGACAGGATATCGTCGGCGCAGGCGCGGCCAACCACTACGCATTCGAGCAGGGAATTGCTGGCCAGGCGGTTCGCGCCGTGCAGGCCGGTGCAGGCGGTTTCGCCCACGGCATACAGGCCGGGCAGGTCGGTGCGGCCAAGCAGGTCGGTCACCACGCCGCCGCAGGTGTAGTGCGCGGCCGGCACGATGGGGATCGCTTCCTTGGTGATGTCGATGCCCAGTTCCAGGCAGCGCGCATAAATCGTCGGGAAATGCTCGATCAGGAATTCGGCCGGCTTGTGGCTGATGTCCAGGTGGACGTAATCCAGGCCGCGCTTCTTGATTTCGAAGTCGATGGCACGCGCCACCACGTCGCGCGGCGCCAGCTCGGCGCGCTCGTCGTGGGCCAGCATGAAGCGCTGGCCGGCGGCAGCGCCGGCTTCCGGCGGCAGCTTGAGCAGGCCGCCTTCGCCGCGGATCGCTTCTGTGATCAGGAAGGACTTGGCGTAGGGGTGGTACAGGCAGGTCGGATGGAACTGGATGAATTCCATATTCGACACGCGGCAGCCGGCGCGCCAGGCCATGGCGATGCCGTCGCCGCTGGCGGTGTCGGGATTGGTGGTGTACAGATACACCTTGCCGGCGCCGCCGGTGGCCATCACCGTGTGTTCGGCGGCGAAGGTCAGCACCTGGCCGGTCTTCGTATCCTGCACGTACAGGCCGTGGCATTTGGGCTGGGAGTGGCCGGGGCGCGGACCCAGCTTGTCCGTGGTGATCAGGTCGATCGCGCAGTGGTGCTCGAACAGGCTGATATTCGGGTGGGCGCGCACTTTTTCTTCCAGCGTCACCTGGACCGCGTGGCCGGTGGCGTCGGCGGCGTGGATGATGCGGCGCTGGCTATGGCCGCCCTCGCGCGTCAGGTGGAAACCCAGTTCCGCGCTGTCGTCGCGGGTGAAGGGCACGCCCTGGGCGATCAGCCACTCGATGGCGCTGCGGCCGTTTTCGACGATGAAGCGGGTGGCGCCTTCGTCGCATAGGCCGCCGCCGGCCACCAGGGTGTCGGCGATATGCTGTTCATGGCTGTCGCCCGAGTCGAGCACGGCGGCGATGCCGCCCTGGGCCCAGTTGCTGGCGCCGTCCAGCAGGGCGCGTTTGGAAATGATGGCGACTTTACGTGTTTCGGCGAGGTGCAGGGCGACCGACAGGCCGGCCAGGCCGCTGCCCACGATGGCTACATCAAATTTCATGGCGATTCGAATTTTTCTGTCAAGAAGCATGACTATAGACCATTTGTCATGCCGGCGTCATATTTGGCCCTGCTGGCCGCTCGGCTTTTCGCCGCGGCCTTGATCTGGCTCTGCTCTTCGCTTGTGGCGGCGCAAGGCCGCTCAGCGGGGCGTCCGGCATCATGGCTGAGCCGTCATCCGGCGGTGGAGGAGGTGGGCCATGGTCAGGATCTTCAATCATTATGTGTCCCGCGCGGGCATCATCCTGCTGCTGCTGGAGGTGCTGGCGCTGCTCGCGGCGGCGGTGCTGGTGTCCCTGGTCTGGCTGCCGGAGCGGCGGCCGGGCCAGATGTATCTGGCGGCGGCGGTCTTCGTGGCGCCGGTGGTGGCCTGCATGGCGGCGCTGGGCATGTACGGCCAGCAGCGCTGCGAGGACGCGAAAGCCCTGTTGGCGCGCCTGCTGCCGGCGCTGGTGCTGGCCTATCTGCTGCATCGCTGGCTGATCTTGCTGGCACCGGCCGCCGCGCTGCGCTCCGGCATGAACGGGGCGGTGGGCGACGCGGCCTGGCTGGCTTTCCTGTTGGGTGCCGGCGGCGTGCTGCTGACGCGCATGTTGCTGTTCGGCTCCCGCCAGTCGCGCTTGATAACGGCCCGCGTGATCCTGGTGGGCGACGGCATGCTGGCGCTGGAATGCCTGCAACTGGCGGCCGCGCCGCAGGGCCTGCACCAGTTTCATGTGATCGGCTGCGTGCCGGTGCCGGGCGAGAATTCCTGCGTGCCGGCCGGCAGCGTGCTGCCCAGCGGCCAGCCGCTGCTGGCGCTGGCGCGGACGTACGAGGCCGACGAGGTGATCGTGTCGGTTGCCGATCGCCGCAACGGCGCCTATCCGGTGCGCGAATTGCTGGAATGCGCCCTGGGCGGCGTGCATGTGACGGATGCGGCCCAGTTCTTCGAGCGCGAAGCCAGCCAGATCCGCGTCGATTCCCTGCAACCGAGTTACCTGATTTTCGGCGGCGGCTTTGACCAGGGGCCGCTGCGCGCGGCCGTCAAGCGCTGCTTCGACTTGCTCGCCAGCGCCGCCATCTGCATTGCGGCCCTGCCGTTGATGGCGCTGGCGGCGGCGGCCATCGTGGTCGAGGATGGCGGGCCGGTGATCTTTCGCCAGGAAAGGGTGGGCCGGCATGGACAGCCTTTCCAGCTGCTCAAGTTCCGCAGCATGCGCATCGACGCGGAAAGCGACGGGCGCCCGCGCTGGGCCGAGCTGGGCGATGCGCGCATTACCCGCGTGGGGCGCTGGATACGCCTGCTGCGCATCGACGAACTGCCGCAGATGCTGAATGTTTTCCGCGGCGAGATGAGTTTTGTCGGCCCGCGTCCGGAGCGCGCTTTCTTTGTCGACCAGCTGGTGCGCCAGGTGCCTTACTACGATGTGCGCCACAGCATCAAACCTGGCATCACCGGCCTGGCCCAGGTGCGCTACCAGTACGGCGCTTCGCTCGACGATGCGGTGCGCAAGCTGCAATACGATCTTTACTACGTCAAGAACAACAGCCTGTTCCTCGATCTGCTGATCCTGATCGATACGGTGCAGGTGGTCTTGTTCGGCAAGGGCAGCCGTTAGGCGGGGAGCGCAGCCATGGACAGGAAACAGCTATTGATCGTGGAAGACGATCCAGGCATGCAGAAGCAGCTGCGCTGGAGCCTGGAATCCTATGAGGTCTTGCTGGCGTCCGAGCGCGGCAGCGCCATGGGCCAGTTGCGCCGCCATCATCCCGGCGTGGTGCTGATGGATCTGGGCCTGCCGCCGGATGCCGACGGCTTTGGCGAAGGCTTCACCCTGCTGCGCCAGATTCTGGAGGAAGCGCCGGACACCAAGGTCATCATCCTGTCCGGCAACCGCGAGCGGCAGACGGTGCTGAAAGCGGTCGAGATGGGGGCCTACGACTTCCATCAGAAGCCGGCCGAACCGGGGCTGCTGGAGCTGGTGGTGGAGCGGGCCTTCTACCTGCACGCCGTGCAGGACGAGAACCGGCGCATTCTGCAGACCGAGGCCGATACGCCGCTGGCGGGTATTTTGAGCCGCGATCCGGCCATGCTCAAGGTCTGCCGCAGCGTCGAGAAGGTGGCGCCGTCCTCGGCCTCGGTGATGCTGCTGGGCGAATCCGGCTGCGGCAAGGAGCTGATCGCGCGCGCCTTGCACAAGCTGAGCGCGCGCCATGCGCGCCGCTTCGTCGCCATCAACTGCGCGGCGATTCCGGAAAACCTGCTGGAGAGCGAGCTGTTTGGCTATGAAAAAGGCGCGTTTACCGGCGCGGCGCGCCAGACCCTGGGCAAGATCGAGCTGGCCCAGGGCGGCACCTTCTTTCTCGACGAAATAGGCGATATGGCCTTGCCCTTGCAGGCCAAGCTATTGCGTTTTTTGCAGGAGCGCGTGATCGAACGCGTGGGCGGGCGCAGCGAGATTGGCGTGGATGTGCGCATTGTCTGCGCCACGCATCAGAAGCTGCGCGCGCTGACGGAAAGCGGCCGATTCCGCGAAGACTTGTACTACCGTCTGAGCGAGATCGTGCTGGAACTGCCGCCGCTGCGCGAGCGCACCGGCGATTGCAGCCTGCTGGCGCACCACTTCAAGAACCGCTATTGCGCCAGCGAGAGCCGCCGGCGCCTGACTTTCAGCGCGGCGGCCATGAGCGCCATCGAGGCTTACGGCTGGCCGGGCAATGTGCGCGAGATGGAAAACTGCATCCGCCGCGCCGTGATCATGAGCGAAGGGCCGCAGATCACCATCGACGATCTGGGCCTGCCCGGGCCGTCCGCACAGGAAGAGAACGTGAATCTGCGCGAAGCCCGGGAGGAGGCGGAGTACCGCGTCATGGTCAAGGCCTTGGGAAGGGTAGGCGGCAATATCGTGAAGGCGGCGGAGCTGCTGGGCGTGAGCCGGCCCACCTTATACGACTTGATGCACCGGCATCGGGTGCGTTAATCGTCAGGCCACTGTCCCAGGGCTTTGAGCTTGTTCCTCAGGCCCGGCAGCGGAAAGCCCGCCGCGTAGGCGCGCCGCGCCGATTCGAGCGCGGCGCCGTAATCCTTCTTCTTCAGATACAGCAGGCCGAGGTTGTAATGGGTGGCGGGATCGTCCGGCGCCAGGCGCGCCGCCTCGGCGAATTGTTCCAGGGCGTCGTCGTTCTGGCCTTGCGCCAGCAGGTAGCCGCCGAACAGGGAGCGCACGCGCGCGTCATCCGGCACATAGCGCATGGCGCGCTCGAAGAAGCAGCCGACTGTGTAATGCGCGCCGGGCGGCTGCTGCGTCTTCTGGCGCAGCGCCAGCCGGGCCATGGCAGCCAGGGCGCGCGGATGGTTGGGGAAATGTTCCAGCGTGTAGCCGATGTCGCCGCCCAGGGTGTCGGACAGGCCGCGCTCCAGTTTTTCCACCACGGCCGTGAAGTGGAACTGCTCCACCACCGCCAAGCCGGCGCGATGTTCGGCATTGCGGTAATCGCCGCCATGCTCGCCTTTGACATAAGGGGTGCATGGCCGCGCTGCGGCGGCATCGGCCTGTTGCAGGGCCATCAGCAGGCAGGAAGACAGGGTGGCGAGGGCAAGGATCTTCATGGTGGCGCATCCCATTCAGAAGTGTCGAACACCAGCTGCGGCGCCGAATGCTCGCAGCGCGACAGGTGGAACCAGGGTGCGCGGCTGGCCAGCATCCATTGCCAGCGGCCGCAGCAGAGAAAGATGGCGCTGCCCATGCAGCGCGCGCCGATGCGGCGGTGGGCGCGCAGGGAGGCGGCGTTGAAGGCGCAGATGCGGCTGCAGGTCCAGCGCTTGCCTTGTCCGCTCAACTGCTGTCTGGCGCTGTCCCAGAGGCGGGCGAAGACCGGACTGAGCCGGTCTTCCGGCCGGACGTAGACATCGAAATCCCAAACCGCCCGCGCCGAGGGCAGACTGTAGCGTACCCGCACCTCGTCCTCGCGATAGGCGCCCGGTAGATACCAGAGGAAGCCGACCAGCTCCAGGCCACGGAAGGCGGCCAGGCTGCAGGCGCCTTGTCCGAAGCGGCGCTGCAGTTCGGTGCGGCGGCGTGGATAGCCGGGCGGAATGGCGTCCAGCCGGTCCAGCTGGCGCACCTCGATGCTCTGGCCGCGCCGCAGACAGAGCGGCGGTCCGTCCAGCGATTGCGCCACAAAGTAGTAGCGCCTCAGCCGCCAATGCAGCGGACGCAGCAAGCGGTCGAACGCGTACAGGCCGGCATTTATCCAGCCCAGTTCGGCAATCAGGGAAACCAGTGGCGTCTTCATCCCTTCATTAAACGCCGCCTGCGGACACCGGGTTTGCGGCGCATCAAACGCCGCCACCGGCTTGGCGCAAAGCGCTGGCGGCGCTTTGTTCCAATCATGAAGACATCCCTTTGCGACGAGGATGGCCATGGACAGCAATGCAAGCGCGCAGTTTTACCGCTACTACGAGCAGGAAAGCATGACGGATGAAGCCTGGCAGCGTTTCGACAGCATCCGCGCGGCCGTGCAGCGCAGCACGGCCTTGCCGGCCGGCGTGCTCGATGTGGCCGATATCGGCTGCGGCGCCGGCACCCAGTGCCGCCTGTGGGCCGGACTGGGACACCGCGTCTCCGGCGCCGACATCAATGCCGAGCTGATTGCGCTGGCCCGCCAGCGCGCCACGGCTGCCGGCATGGAGATCGGCTTTGACGTGGCCTCGGCCACGCAACTGCCTTGGGCCGATGGTTCGCAAGACCTGTGCCTTGTGCCCGAGCTGCTGGAACACGTCGCCGACTGGCGCGGCTGCATCCGCGAAATGGCGCGTGTGCTGCGTCCGGGCGGGCTGCTGTATCTCTCGACCAGCAACTGCTTGTGTCCGGTGCAGCAGGAATTCGATCTGCCGCTGTATTCCTGGTATCCGGCGCGGCTCAAGCGCCACTACGAACGGCTGGCGTGCACCAGCCGTCCGGAACTGGCCGGCCATGCCGCTTTTCCCGCCCTGAACTGGTTCAGCTACCGCAGCTTGGGGCGGGAGCTGGAACAGCTGGGCTTCGAATGCCGCGACCGCTTCGACCTGATCGAACTGGAGGGCCGCGGCCGCCTAGCGCGCCTGGCCATCACCGCCCTGCGCCGCCTGCCGCCGCTGCGTTTCTTCGGCCATATGGCGACGCCCTATCTGGTGCTGCTGGGTGTCAAGCGGCGTGCTTAAAGCATCATTGGCGAGCAGGCGCCGCGTGGCGACCAGCGCCACCAGCAGATAGTAGGGCACATCGAAATAGGCCAGGCTGAGGAAGGCGCCACCCACGGCAAAGCCCATCATGCTGGCCTGGATCATGGCGGCCAGCCTGCCGGCCCATTCCTGTCCTGGCAGGCTGCGTGCCTGGCGGATGATGCGGCTGGCGGTGCGCCAAGCCAGCACTCCCAGCAGGAGATACAGGCCCAGCCCCACAAAACCGTGTTCGCCCAGTATCTGGAAATAGATGCTGTGCGCCGCGTGCACGGCCTGCGGATCGGGCGCGTAAATGGCAAAGACGGATGGTTCGGAAATTTCGAAACCGCCGCCCATGAAACGGTCGCGGGCCAGGTTGAACGCCATATGCCAGGCGTTGATGCGGCCCTGGGCCGAGCTGTCGGCAGCGTAATTGCCGATGGAATCCATGCGGTCGAACCAGCGTTCCGGCATGAACAGCAAGGCGGGTGGGGCCAGCACCGCCAGCAGCAGGCCGCCCAGTAGGCGGTGGCCGCTGCGCAGCCAGGCGAAGACGGCCATGGCGGCGATGGCAAGCAGTGCGCCGCGCGAATACGAGGCCAGTGCCGACATGGCGGACAGCGGCATCATGGCCAGCATGGCGAGGCGGGACCATTTGCCGCCCGTCTGGTACAGGTAGTACATCAGGGGAATGCTGATGATCAAGGCCAGGGCCAGGGCGTTGTTGTCGCCGATGAAGGTGCTGGCCGGTCCCCAGACCCGGTCGACGCCGCCGCCGCGCAAGGTGAACAGGCCGCCCTTGACGCCGTAGAAGCCGAGCGAGAGCACCAGCATCCAGACCAGGCGCTGCACATCGTGCCGCGTGCGCACCACGATGAGGGCGATGAAGGTCATCAGCATGATCTTCATGACCTTGTTCCATTGCGCGGCGGCGGCTTCCGGGAAGATCGCCTGCGCGGTGCTCAGGTTCATCCACAGCACGAAGAACAGCAGGACCACGGTGATGGGCGTCATCGGCAGTGTCTTGCGGCCGGGCGCGAGCAGCAGGCTGAGCAGTGTGGCGATGGCGATGACGAAGGCAAAGGGGAATTGCTGGGCAAAGCCCCAGGCTTGGGTATGCGGATTCATCACGCTGATCCAGATCCACATCAGCACGCCATAGATGGGCGCGCGCAGGATCAGCGGCAGACTGCAAAACACCAGGACGGTAACAAGGATATCGCGCATGGCTGGCCTTTTTGAGCGGGCGCAAGGCTGATGGAGAGGGGAGCGATACACTGGCCTTGTACCATCCAGCAATAGTATGACCGGGGAGGATGCGCCTTGTTGACCGTGCTCATGGCTTCACATAATGGCGCCGCCACCTTGCCCAAGGTGCTGTCGGCATACTGTCTGTTGCAGGCGCCGCCTTGCGCCTGGCGCTTGCTGTTTATCGACAACGCCAGCACGGATGCGACGCGCAGCATCGTCGAAAGCTATGCCGGATATCTGCCGCTGTGCTATCTGTTCGAAGCCAAGCGCGGCAAGAATGCGGCGCTGAATACCGGCCTGGCCGTCGCGCTGCGCGATCCGCAATGCTCGCTGCTGGTGTTCAGCGACGACGATGCCACGCCCGAGCCGGGCTGGTTGCGCCAGTTATGGCTGGCCGCCGGCGAGCAAAGCGGCTATGCGATTTTCGGCGGCGGCATCGTTGCCGATTGGGCCGCCACGCCGCCGGAATGGGTGCTGCGCCTGATGCCGCTGGGCGTGAGTTTCGGCCTGACCAAGCCGGATCGTCCGGCCAGCCCAATTTTCCCCGGACTGGTGTGGGGCGCGAACATGGCCTTGCGGCGTTCCCTGTTCGATACCGGCTTGCGCTTTGACGAATCGCTAGGGCCGCGCGGCACCTCCTATGCGATGGGCAGCGAAACGAGCTTGCTGCGCCAGCTCGGCGAAGCCGGCGAACGTGCCTGGTTCTGCCCCCAGGCCAGGGTGGCCCACCATATCCGTGCAGCGCAACTGACCCTGCCTTCGCTGTTACAGCGCGCCTGGCGTTTTGGCCGGGGCCAGTTCCGCCAGGACCGCGCAGGGCAATTTCCGGAAATGAATCCCGTACCGCGCTGGATGCTGGGCAAATATCTGCAGGAACTGGGCGGCCTGTTGCGTACCCAGTTTGGCGGAGGGCGCGATGCGCGCATCCGCCATCGCTGGGAGCTGGCCTATCTGGGCGGCTATTTTTACGAGGCCCTGCGCGCCATGCTGGGATGGAACGAGAATAGACGGCGCATCCTGATCACCAGCTATTCGGGTGAGCTGGGCGGCATGGAATTGCGCATGGCCGAAGAGGCCCGCTTTCTTGCCGCTGCGGGCTATGAGAGTGCGCTGGCGGTGAAGCCGTTTCCCGGCAGCGGGAGCTGGCTGCGGCAGTTGCGCGCCAGCCGCCTGGCGGCCTGCCACTTCTGCGTGCCGCCGTTTTTGGAGGAATGGCGCTGGCGGCACTGGAACCTGGGCAAGGCTATCTTGCTGTGCGCTTCGTATCTGGCACGGCGGCAGGTGGATTTGCTGCATGTGGCATTCTGCTGGACGGGATATGGCGCTTCATCGGTCTGGCTGGCGGCGCGCTGCGGCATTCCAACGGTAATCAGCGTGCACAACGCCTTTCCGCCATCGCAGCCCAGCGCCTGGCAGCAGGCGTTTTTGCGCCAGGCTTTCAGCTCTGTGCGCGGCGTCTATGCCGTTTCGGCAAGCGCCATGGAACATTTTCTGGCGCATTACCGGGCGATCTTGCCGGCGCGGGCGCGGCTGGCGGTGATTCCCAACTGCGTGGATACCGATAAGTTCTTGCCCAGCGCCGCGCGGCGCCATGCCGCCCGCCAGCAGTGGCAGTTGCCGGCGGATGCCTTGGTGCTGGGCGTGGTGGGACGCCTATCGCGCCAGAAGCGGCCGGAAGCGGCGATCCGCCTGCTCTCCGCCTTGCGCGAGGAGTTCTCGAACCTGTACCTGGTACTGGCTGGCAGTGGCGAGCTGGAGCGGCCGTTGCGCGCCCAGGCATCTGCCCTGGGCGTGCAGGACCGGGTGATGTTTACCGGTTTCCAGACGCAGATGGAAGAGTTGATGCCGGCCTTTGACCTGCACCTTCTGCTTAGTTCGGTGGAAGGCTTTGGCATCGTCACCATTGAGGCCATGGCCTGCGGCGTGCCGACTGTGGCGACCGATGTGCCGGGCTCCAGCGACGTGTTGTGCGGCAGCGGTGGCGGTCTGCTGCTGCCCCTGGACGATGAGGACGCGCTGGCCGCTGCCGTGGCGGCCCTGCTGCGCGACCCGCAGCGCCGGCTGGCGATGGGAGGACAGGGACGCAGGGAGGCGGAAGTCCTGTATAGCAGACGCCGTGTGCAGAGCATGGTGCATGAGTTTTACCGGGACTTGCTATAGGAGGCATGATGGGCAGCACCCGCCAGTCCTTGCTGATCTCCTTCGCGGAGAAATATACGCAGCTGCTGCTGGCCATCGCCGGCAGCGTGGTGCTGGCGCGGCTGCTGACGCCGGAAGAAAGCGGCATCTATTCAATCGCGGCCGCGCTGGTGGGCCTGGTTCAGATTGTGCGCGACTTTGGCGTCGGCAGCTATCTGATACAGGAAAGAGAACTCGACCGGGAAAAATTACGTGCCGCGCTGGGCCTGGCGCTGGCGGCGGCGGCAGCGATCGCCGCCGTGCTGGCCATGGCCAGCCTGCCATTGGCGGCGTTTTACAGCCAGCCGGTGCTCGGCGAAGTGCTGCGTCTGATGGCCCTCAATATATTATTGCTGCCGCTGACGGCGACCACCATCCCCTGTCTGCGCCGGCAAATGCGCTTTGGCGCGATTTACACGATCAGCACCGTACAGGCGGCGAGCCAGTTGTCATGCGCCGTAGCGCTGGCCTGGCTGGGTTACGGCTGCTTGAGCCTGGCTTATGCATCTTTGCTGGCCAGCACGGCCGGTCTCCTGGCTTGCCTGTATCTGCGTCCGCCGGGTTTGCCGTGGCTGCCGTCCTGGCGCGGCACGCGCCGTCTGCTCGGTTTTGGCGCCTGCGCCACCGGCGGCAATCTGGTCGATGAGCTGGGCGTGATCGCGCCCGAATTGCTGATCGGCCGCCTGCTGGATGCGGCGAGTGTGGGTTTGTATGGCAAGGCGCAGGGCTTGCTCAGCCTATTCAATCAGGCCATTACCAGTGCCGTCTCGCCCGTCGTGCTGCCCTGGTATGCACGGCATCTGCGCGAGGGAAGCGATGTGCGCGCTGCTTATCTGAGCACGGTCAATTGCATGACGGCCCTGGCCTGGCCTTTTTTCAGTTTTCTTGGCCTGATGGCGCCGGCCGCGGTGCATCTGCTGTACGGCGCGCAATGGCAGGGGGCCGTGCCCTTGATTCGCATCATATGCCTGGGGGCGGCGCTCTATAGCATGTTCAGTATGGCTCGCTATCTCATGCTGGCCATGGGGGAAGTCGCCGCGCTGGCCGTGCTGGATATGCGGGCCGTCGCAGGACGCTTGCTCTTGCTGCTGCCGGCCTGCCTGTTGGGATTGAACGCCGTGGCCTGGGCCATTGTGGCCGGGGCGGTCTGGCGCAGCTGGCTCACATATCGGCAACTGCTCAGATTGAAGGTGCTGGCCGGGCCGCGGTTGCTGCCGATCCTGGGCCGCAGTGCGGTACTGGCGGTGCTGAGCGCGCTTGCACCTTGCCTGGTGCTGCAGTGGGCGGCGCCAGGAAGCAAGGAATTGGTGCTGTTGGCAATGGCTGGCGGCGGTTCCGCCTTGTTTTGGTTAATCGGCTTGAGCTTGCTGAAGCATGAACTAGGAATTGAGTTGCTGCTGGCCGGCCAGCGTTTGTGGGGCCGTCGCCGAAATTGCCAGGGGAGATGATCATGCGTGTTGGTTTCCTATCCTATCCGATGCTGTTTCAGCGCGAGGGCGGCTTGCAGATTCAGGTGAGGGAAACCATCGCCGCGCTTAACCGGCTGGAAGGCAAGGATGCGGTTCAGGCGGAACTGGTGGAGCCAAGCCGCGAACGGTTGGACCAGTATGATCTGATCCATGTCTTTTCCGCCATCAATGGCAATGTGCGCGTGCTGGAGGCCGCCTCTGAAATGGGCGTGCCGGTGGTTTTGTCGCCGCTGCTCTCGCCAAGCTGGGACCGGGCGGCAGGCTTGCGCGCCAGGCTGGCCGACCGCTTGGCGGGGCGCTTGAGCGCCTGGAATGTACAGACCAGCTATGCGCAGACTGAGCGCGCTTTGCAACTGGCGCAACTGGTGATCGCCTTGGGCGAAGCCGAGCGCGAAGCCATCATTTCGGGTTTCCTGATTCCGCCGGAAAAAATTCGCGTGTTCCCGAACGGCATAAGCCGCCATTTCTTCACCGCCAAGGGCGAGATTTTCCGCCATCGCACCGGCATCATCGGCCCTTTCGTGCTGATGGTGGGAACTGTCTCGGCGTATAAAAACCAGCTGGGCGTGGCCCAGGCGCTGGCCGGGTGCGGCCTGCCCCTGGTCTTGATCGGCCGCGTCGCGCGCGAAGAGCATGCTTACCTGGAAGCCTTGATGGAGCTGCCCTGGGTCCGCTGGATGGGCGAGCTGGGCCATGATGATCCCTTGCTGGCCAGCGCCTATTGCGCCGCGGCGGCGGTGGCGCTGCCAAGCCAGGGGGAAGTCTTTCCCCTGGCCGTGCTGGAAGCCCTGGCGGCCGGCACGCCGGTGGTCATGACCGATGAAAGCGCGCTGCAGATCGATGGCAGCGATTTTGCGCTCAGGAAGGTGCGCTGGGATGATGCCAGCGCCCAACGCAGCTGCCTGCTGGAATTCCTGACGGCGCCGCCGGCGCGCGAGCAAGTGCGCAATCTGGTGGAGGCGTTTACCTGGCAGCGCGTGGCGACCCAGATCGCGGCCTGCTACCAGGAACTGGCCGCCTGCCAATGCAGCCCATGATTCAAGCGCGCGGCCGGTATTTGAGCAAGGCCGCGCCTTTTTCGCAATTTAAGCTGTGCTGTTCGATCTCGGGAAATTCCTCGGCCCAGCGGCGCAGTATGGCTTGCTCGTCGGAGCGGCGGGCATCGTCCAGAAACACCGCGGCGCCGTTGGACAGGCGCGGGAACAGCAGCGGACCGGCCGGATAGCGCGCCAGGGCGCAAGTGGCCATGGGCGGACCATCAATCACCAGCATGTCGATGCCCGCAACGGCGGGCAGGCTTTCAGGCCGGTACCAGGACCAGGCGCCATTGGCCAGCTCATGCTTGTACAGGGGCGCATCGATGACTTGCGCCCAAGCGCTCAGTCCATGGCGTTGCAGCTGGTTCCGGGTCTGGCGCGCATAGTGGGGATCGTGTTCCAGGCTATACACCATGCCGGCGCCGTTCAGCTGCATGCAGCGCGCCAGCACCAGGGTCGACGTGCCGCAACTGCATTCGACCACCACCATGGGTTTTTCCGTCAGCGCATGCCGCGCCAGTTCCAGCAGAAAATCGGGCGAGGCGGCCCAGCCGCGCGTGCCGGGCAAGCTCTTTTGCAGGCCGAGGTCGATATACAAGCCCTGCAAGGCTTCGATCTGACGGAACAGGCCGCCATTGTCCCTTTGCGACTGGGCGCGCATATCGTGCAGCAGCAAATGCATGCAGCGCACCTTATGCAGGATGTATGCGCACAGGCAGAACAGGGTGGCGCCAAACAGCAGGGATGGGAAGGGCAGCATGGGGCGCTCCTAATCGTAGTAACCGTAATAGCCGTTGCCGGGAAAGGCCTGGGTTTTGTTGTAGATCAGATTGATGTGGTGGCAGGAGTCGATGTGGTGCAAGGCCTCGTTGACAGCCTTCTGGGTGGTGGTCTCGGCCTCGACCACCAGAACGATCTGGCCCATCTGGGCCGCCAGCACACTGGCTTCCGAAGTGATCAGCAGCGGCGGCGAATCGAAAATGACGACGCGGTCGGCATAGCGCTCGGCGATTTCTTCGAGCAGCTTGCTCATATTGCGGCTGGCCAGCAACTCCGTGGCGTGGCGGCTGCTGCGCCCGGCCGGCAGCAGGCTTAGCGTTGGAATATTGGTGCGCAGAATCACATCGGCCAGGCCGGCCTGTTCATCGAGCAGCACGTCCATCAAGCCGGGTGCGGCGCCCAGGCCGAGGACTTTCAAGACCGAGGGCCGGGCCACATCCGCATCGACCAGCAGGACGGTGACATCGCGTTCCATGGCGATGCTCAGGGCCAGGTTGACGGCGCAGAACGTCTTGCCTTCACCCGCCAGGGCGCTGGTGACGATGATCAGGTTGCCGCGCCGGATCGGCAAGCCTTCCTCGCCGCGCAGGCTGCGCAGCAGGGGGCGCTTGATGAGGCGGAAGTCCTCGGCCACGGTGGTGCGGCCATCCTCGTGGTACACCATGCCCTGCTGCTGCAGCCGCGGCAAGTCGATATTCACGCTGCGCACGCCGGGCGCCCGCAGCACATTGGAGGAGGTAGTCATCGGGGCTCTCCACTAACGCAGGTAGACAATCAGCACGCCGCCGTAGGCGCACGCCAGGCCCGCCAGGCCGCTGCCAAAGCATAGATGAGATCGCCGGCGGCGGATTTTTTCCTGCAGGGTCCAGCTCATCGCCACCGTACCGAGCAGACGCAGCCCGGTCCTGTCGCGCAGCTCGGACGGACTGAGGAAGGTGGGGCGGATCTGGCTGATCAGGAAGGCCAGCAACAGGGCGGCGCCAAGCGCAGCGGCGAGTACCAGACTGCACAGCAAAGCGCGGTTCGGCCCGATCGGACGCAGGGGAACGGTGGGGGGATCGATGATCTTAAAACTCATCATCTCGGTGGTCGAACTGAGGTCGCCCGACAGCTTGGCCGCTTCGCGCCGCCCGATGAGCTTCTCGTAATTCTCCTTGTTGACCTGGTAGTCGCGGTTCAATTGGGCCAGCTGCGTTTCGATTTCCGGCACGGCCTTGCTATGCGCCAGCAGGCGCGCATGGCGCTGTTGCATATCCTGGACGCGCGCCTTGACCGACGCCACCTTGGCGTCGCTCTCGGCCAGCGCCACCTTCAGCTGTTGCAGCATGGGGCTGTAGTTCCTGCCTGGATCGCCGGCGGCGGATTTTTGCTTGCTTTCCTCCACTTTGCGCTGTTCGAGCTGGGCGATCAGGCGGCGCGCGGCGACAATGTCGGGGTGCTGGTCGGTGTACTGCATCAGCAGGGTGTCGAGATTTTTATTCAGGGCCAGCAAGCGGGCATCCAGTTCCGAGTTCTCGATGGTCGAGGGCAGTGGATCGACCCCCAGCACGGGTTCCTCGCCTTCGATCTGGGCGCGGATCGCCTTGCGCGCCTGCTCAGCCTCGGTCAGCTCCAGCTGTGCATTGTTGAGCGCGTCGGACGACATCAGCAGTTGGGCGCCGAAGTCGATGCCCTGGCGCGGCAACAGGAAATTATTCTTGAGCTTGAATTCCTTGAGCAGATTTTCCGCGCTCTGCAGCTTTTCCTCGTAGCTGCGGATCTGCTCGTCGATGAACTGGACCGCCTTGTCCGAGTCGCCCTTCTTGCCCTTGAAGCTGCCCTCGACAAAGATGGTCAGCAGCGACTGCACCACATCGCGCACCAGGTGCGGATCGCGGTGGTTGTAGCTGATGGTGTAGATATCGTAGCTGCCGGTGCTGCCGATCCGGATCTGGCGCATCAGTTCATCCACCTGCTGTTCGTGCTCGCGCGCCGTGCGCGTGCCGATATCCAGATCGACCATGCGGATCACGCGCTCCACGTTCGGCCGGCTCAGCAGCGTGCGGCTCATGATGGCCACCTGCTGCTCGATATTCGGCACGCTGGTCATGCCGGACAGCAGCGGCTTGAGAATGCTTTGCGTATCGACAAACACGCGCGCCGTGGTCTGGTAATCGTCCGGCATGGCGGCCACCTTGGCCCAGCCCGCCAGCGCGATAAGCCAGGCGCTGGCGAAGGCGAGCCAGCGGTATTTCCAGATACCTTTCAGACCGGACATCAACTGGCTGATCAAGTCTTCCATCGCCGGTCTCTCCACGACATGGTTGATGGGCAGTGAGCTGATTATATGGCCGGGTCCGGCCGCGAAAAGGCACAGGTGCACGGGCTTTGTGCTGCGTCAAAAAAAGGCGCGCGGGCGGGACGCGCGCCAAAAAACCCGCCTTACAGCCGGCGGCGCCGGCTCAGCAGCGACATGCCAAGCAGCCCTGCGGCCAGAATCGACAGGGAGGCGGGTTCAGGGACTTGCTGCTGCAGCACATTGGCCAGGGTGTTGTGCTCGATCGTGATCTGGTAGGTATTGCCGGCCAGTAGAAGCGGCGTGACGGCCGAGAAGGACATCATCGTCAGCGCTGCGTTGTACACCGAGGTGCCGGGCAGGCCATCGGTGCGGCTGACGGCGCTCAGGCCATTCAGCGCGGCCGGGGTGAAATCGAAGATCGAGACGCCGCCGGCCGTCAGGTTGAGGATGTTGATGGCCCAGGACAGGCGCGCATTGGCATTCGAGACCGGCCCGGCGCCGGCCGACACGTAGGCTATGGAATAGGGCGTGGCGTCGAAGGCGATGTTCATCGTGTCCGAGCTGCCGAGCGTGAAGCTGAAGGTGGTGGAGGTGCCCACCGACGAATTGCCCGAGGCGACGGCGTTGACGGACGAAGAGGCGTCGGCGCGGGTCTGGGCGTGCACCCCGACCGGTCCGCCGCCGATGGAAATGGCGGAGCCGCTCATGGCCTGGTCGGCATGGCCGAAGGTGCCGGGCACCGGCGGCGGGGCCGTGAAGGGCAGGAAATTGTCCTCGGCCAGCGGCGGGCAAGGCGCGCCGACGCATTGGTGGGCCACATTCGGCGTGAAGCCGCTCAGGATGCCGAACGAGGCCGAACCATTGGCGAAGAGGCCATTGCGCGCGCCGGTGGCGTGGGCATCGTTGGTGCCGGTCAGCACGGAAAAGTCGCTGGTGCTGTAGGCCGCGCCGCCCGAGTGCAGCAGGCGGAAATTATTGATGTCCAGGATGGCGGAAGCGAAGGTGGCGGCCTGGGCGCCACCTCCGAGGCCGAGGGCGGCGACGGCCGCCAGCAGGCTTCTCTTGAGGGCTTTCATGGCTTGCTACTCCTTATAAAGATGGGGCCGGTTTCCGGTACGGTGGCGGATGCCGCCGGCCAGACCTTATCAGCAGCATTCATGCCAGAACAAATACGGCTTACGGATCAGGGACTTGGCGCCGCCGCGCGGGATGCGGCGGCAGGACTGAAAAAAATGCCGACAGGGTTTGAGCCGGATGGAACTTCGCCGCCCGCTGCCGGTCTGATGTGCATCAAGCCGCATTTATCAGGAGGACTGAACGTGCATGATGCAGACGATTCCATTGTTTCCTTCGCCTCGGAAGGCGGCATCAACGATATGCTGCTGGGCGAGGCGCCGCCCGCCGGCGCGCAGACCGAACAAGGCCTGGACCAGCAGGTCTTCCATATCCGCATGGCGAACTCGGCCGGACGGCGCGAAGCGGCCAGCCTGCTGCTGACCAAGATGTATGGCTGGCGCGGCTACGCCGTCGACCCCAAGGCCAGCCATGTGCCGAACCGCATCACCCTGTATGCGGAAGCCGGCGGCAGCACGGTCGGCACCATGTCGCTGTGCCTGGACGATCCCGCGCTGGGCCTGCCGGCCGATGACAACTTTGGCGACATGCTCGATCCCTTGCGCGCCGCCGGCCGCCGCCTGTGCGAGCCGTCGCGGCTGGCGATCGACAAGGGCGTGAGCAAGCGCGTGTTTGCCGCCCTGATCCACATTTCCTATATCTATGCCCACAATATCCATGGCTATACCGATTATGTGATCGAGGTCAACCCGCGCCACGTGATGTTCTATAAGCGCATGCTGGGTTTCGTCGACTTTGGCGGCGAACGGCCGTGCAGCCGGGTGGGCGCGCCGGCCGTGCTGCTGCGCCTGGACCTCGATTACATGGGGGCCCAGATCCGCAAATTCGGCGGACAGATGGAAACCCAGAGCGGGGAACGCAGCTTCTATCCCTACTTTTTCCCGCGCTGGGACGAGCCTGGCATCACCTCGCGCCTGATGCAGGGCAGGGGCTGAGATGGGCGATCTCGTCCAGGCACTGGCAGCATGGCGCGCCCAGCTGGGCAGCGCGCGCGTGCTGGACAGCATGGCCACGCGCCAGGCTTATGCCAGCAGCACGGCGGCGCGTGCCACGCTGCCGGCCGCCGTGCTGTTGCCGCACAACGAAGACGAGCTGCGGCAGGTGCTGCAAGTGGCGCTGGCCTGCGCCACGCCGCTGTATCCGGTCAGTTGCGGACATAACTGGGGTTATGGCGATGCCTGCGCGCCGAGCGCCGGGCAAGTCGTCGTCGATCTGAGCGGCATGCGGCGCATCCTGGAAGTGAATACCGAACTGGCCTATGCCGTGCTGGAACCGGGCGTGACCCAGGGCCAGCTGTCGCGCCATCTGCGCGAGCAGCGGTTGCCGCTGTGGATGGATTGCACGGGCGCCGGGCCGGACACCAGCCTGGTCGGCAATGTGCTGGAACGCGGCTTCGGCCATACGCCGTATGGCAACCGGGTGCAGACCATCGCCGGCATGCGCGTGCTGCTGGCCGACGGCAGCCTGGTGGAAACCGGCTTCGGCCATTTCCGCGATGCCTGCAATGCGCGCGTCTTCCCGTATGGTCCCGGTCCCTGGCTGGATGGCTTGTTTACGCAGTCGAATTTCGGCATCGTCACCCGCCTCGGCCTGTGGCTGATGCCGCAGACGCAGGCCATCAACCATTTGCTGTGCAGCGTGGCCGGGCATGCACAGATTGCCGCCGTGGTCGATGCTTTGCGGCCCTTGCGGCTGGACGGCACGCTGCGCAGCATCCTGCACCTGGGCAATGACTTGCGCGTGATATCGGGCGGGCGGGTCTTTCCGCGCGACCTGGCCGGCGAGGCCGAGCGGCTGCCGGAGGCCTTGCGCCAGCGCTGGCGGCGCGAGGCGGGCATCGGCGCCTGGACCGTTTCGGGCGCCTTGTATGGCAGCCCGGCGCAGCTGGCGGCCACGCGGCGCGCCATCCGCCAGGCCTTGCGCGGCACCGGCGTACGGCCGCGTTTTTTGAGCGAGCGCCAGTTGGCGGCAGGGGAGTTTGCGGCGCGCCTGCTGGGCGCCAGCGCCGCCGGCCAACGCCTGCGCGCCCAGCTCGCTCTGGGACGCGCGCTGTTCGAGATGAACCGCGGCATTCCCAATGGCCGCTTTCTGGCCGGTGCCTACTGGCGCCGCCGCGGCGGCCTGCCAGCGGGTTTTCCCGAGGGCGCCGATCCGGCGCGCGACAATTGCGGCATGATGTGGGTGTCGCCCGTGCTGCCCTTGCGCGGCGCGGACCTGCTGCGCGTGTACGGCATGGCGGAGGCAATCTTCCAACGCCACCGCTTCGACCTGTTTGCCACCTTCAGCATGATCAGCGAGCGTGCGCTGGGCGGGGTGCTGACCATCGCCTACGATAAGGAGGATGGCGCGGAAAGCGCGCGCGCCCAGGCCTGCTATGACGAGCTGTTCGGCCGGTTGATGCAGGCCGGCTATATTCCCTACCGGGTCGGCCTGCAATCGATGGATGCGCTGGATAACGGCAACGACAGTTACTGGGACCTGGTGCGCCGCCTGAAAGCCGCGCTCGATCCGGCCGGCATCCTGGCGCCGGGGCGCTACCAGCCGCGGCGCCGCCCTTGAACGCCGAAGCCCATGGCCAGCAAGCCCGTGCCCAGCAGCAGCAAGGCGTCCGGTTCCGGCAGGAAGACCTGGCTCACGACCGGATCGGCGATGCGGCTGCCCCAGCCGTTGCGTCCCAGCACCGAGCTGGCGAGCACCGTATTCAAGCTGTTATAGCCGAAGAAGTCGGCGCCGCCGCTCTGGCTGCCCGTCGAGAAGTAGCGGCAGGCCGGGCCGCCGGCGCAGCGCGCCAGGTAGGCGCTGTTGCCGGCGGCCGGGAAGCTGGGCGAACTCAGATCCTGCAGCAGGGTCGTGGCGGTGGCGGCAAAGCTGGCGCGGTCGACGCCGGCGCGCGGCGCATCGATCAGGCCCGGCGTGAATTCCCAGCGCATCAGCAGCTCGCCGTCGGTGATGCCGCCGATGCGGTTGAAGGCGCTGCGTTCGCTGGCCTTCAGGCCGCCCAGCGCAAAGCCGGGATTGCTGCCGCCCTGCAGGCGGTCCAGATAGAAATCCAGGTGGATCTTGCCGTCGCAGCCGAAGGCGGGATTGGTGCAGCCGGTGCTGTAGATCTGGTTGCCGAAGCTGCCGCCGCGCACGATGGCGGCATCGGCGGCGCCATACAGCATGAAGGAAATGCTTTGATTGTCCTGGCCCTGCTGCCAGAACGCGAGCGCGGGATTGCCGAGCTGGTGGATCGAGGTCAGGTAGCCGGCGCCGAAAAACGCTTCCTTCATCTGGCCCGGCGTGCCACGGTCATTGCTGCGCGCCAGATAACCGGTGTATTTCAGTTCGGCCGGCCCGCTATGGTGGAGCAGGAAGGGGGCCAGCGGCTGGGCGGCGCCAGGCGGCGGCGTGGCGCAGGACAGGGCCAGCAGCAGGGCGCATAGTTGGACTTGCTTATTCATCTCAGGCTCCCGGTCGGTATCTCATGCCATTGGTGAGCAAATCCCGCGCCAGGGGCTGGCGCGCCCGGGCATTCGGCGGGCGCCCTGGGCAAGCCAGGCGCCGCCTGTAAGAAATGCTGACGACGCGTTCAGGGCTGGGCCAACAGGGCGCGTACTTGCTCGCGTTGGGGGAAGTCGCGGCTGGCCAGCAATTGTTCGGCATGGCGGCGCAGCGCGGCGCGGTCGCCGGCCTGGGCCAGGCTCTGCACCAGGTGGTAGCGGATGTCGGTCGAGGTCGGCGCCTGCTCGACGGCCCGCTTGAGCAGGGCGACGGCGCGCGCGGTCTGGCCCTGGTGCTGCAGAATCCAGCCGAGCGTATCGGCCACGGCCGGATTGTTCGGCGCCAGCCGGTAGGCGCGCTCGGCCAGGTCGAGCGCGCGCGCATCGCCGAGCTGCTGGTAGGCCCAGGCCAGGTCATTGAGCGCGATCACATTGCGGCCGTCGGCGGCCACCAGCCGCTCCAGCTGGGCGGCGGCGGCGCGGTAATCCTGCTGCTGCATCAGGCTGCTGGCGTAGTACAGCCGGGTTGGCGCGTCGCCCTCGTGCTGGCGCAGCCAGGCCTGCATCTGCTGCGCCGCTTCGGCGCGCCGGCCGGCGGCCAGCCGCGCGCGGTGCAGGGCAATGGCCAGCGGACCGGACGGGGCCAGGGTGTACGCCTTGCCATACAGCGGCAGCGCAGCGCCAGCCTGCTGCTGGCTCAGCAGGATATCGCCTTCGAGCTTATAGCCGATGGGCCGGTCGGGCTCGGCCTGCTGCGCCTGGCGCGCCAGCTTGAGCGCCTCGGCGTAGGCTTGCTTGTCCAGCAGCAGGGCCACGGCCAGGGCCAGCGCCTCGGGCTGCTGCGCCTGCAGGCCCAGGGCTTTCCGCGCGGCCAGCAAGGCTGCGTCGAGCTGGCGCAGCAGCAGGTGCTGGCGCGCCAATTGCAGCTGGACGCTGGCCGAGGCGGGCTGCAGCTGGGCCAGCTGGCTCAAGCTTTCGAGTGCGGCCGCCGGCTGCTTGGCGGCATTCTGCGCCTCGGCCAGCAGGGCCAGGGCGTCGGCGTTGCCGCCCTGGGCCGCTTGCAGCTTTTGCGCCAGGCTGAGCGCCTTTTCCACGTCGCCACCGGCCAGGCGCAGGCGGGCCAGCAGCAGCGCCGGCGCCGCTGCTTCCGGATGGTCGCGGCAAGCTTGCCCCAGCCAGTCGAGGGCTTCGGCGCGCTGCTCGCGCCGGATGGCGAACTGGGCCAGTGCGAGCTGCAGCGCCAGGCTGCCGCGCTGGCGGGCCAGGGCGGCCAGATACCGCTGGCGCGCCTGCTGCGGTTTGCCTTCCATGAGGTCGAGCTGGGCCAGATTGTCGAGCGCCGGCTGGTACAGCGCATCCAGGGCCAGCGCCTGCTCGAAGCTGCGGCGCGCGCCGGCCAGGTCCTGGCTGGCCACCTGTACGCCGCCGCGCAGATTGTGCACCAGCGGATTGGCGCCCTGGCGCTCCAGCGCCTGCACGGCGGCCAGGGCCGCGCCGAAATCGCGCGTGCGCAGATGGGTCATCACCAGCAGCACGCCGGCGCGCGGCAGGCGCGCGGCGGCGGCCCGCTCCAGCTCGCCGATCGCGCGCGCATTGTCGCCGCTGCCCAGGCGGCTGATGCCCAGCGCCATATGCAGGGCCGGCGTGGCCGGCGCCAGCGCGCTGGCCTGGCGGAAATCCTCGGCCGCCTGGCTGAACTGGCGCAAGCGCATGCGCGCCTCGCCCAGCAGGGCCAGCAGTTCCGCATCGGGCGCCGCGCTGGCCTGCAATGGCTGCAGCAGCGCGACAACGGCGGCCGGCTTGTCCTGCATTAGCAGCACGCTGGCCAGCAGCTTGCTCGCGTAGGGCTGGCCGGGCGCGGCGTCGAGGAATTTGCGCAAGTGCTGTTCCGCCTGGACCGGCGCGCCCAGCGCTGCCTGCACCGCCCCGCACAACAGCAAGCTGGGCGGATGATCGGGCGCGGCGCGCAGGATTTGCTGCAAGCGCTCCAGTGCGGCCTTGTGCTGGCCGTTGCGGTAGTCGAGCAAGGCTTGCGCGTACAGGACCAGCAGGCTGTTGGGCGCGACCTCGCGCGCGGCGGCGATGCTGGCGCGCGCCGCCGCCAGCTGGCCGGCCTGCAATTGCAGGTGGGCGATATCGATGCGCGCCTGGGCATCGCGCGGACGCAGCGCCAGAATGCGTTCATGGCTGCGGCGCGCCGCTTCCAGCCGGCCGGCGTCGCGCAGCAGGTCGCCCTGCAAGCGCAGGCTGTCGAGGTGCGCGGGATGACGGCGCAGGGCTTGTTCGACCAGTTGCAAGGCGGCCGCGGCATCCTGCCGCAAGAGCGCGAGGCGGGCCTGGCCCAGCAAGGCTTCCGGCAAATCCGGCTGGCGCTGCAAGGCCTGGGCATACAGGGCCGCCGCCTGCTCCGTGTGGCGTTGCGCCAGCAGGGCGTGGCCGCGCAGCACGGCGCTCAGGGGCCGGGCCGGATCGAGCGCGATCTCGGCCAGCAGCTGGTCGTACCGGCCTTGCATCAGCAGGGCGCGCCCGAGCGCGGGCTGGACTGCAGCGGCCGCCAGGCCCAGTTGCTGGGCGCGGCGCAGCTCCTTTTCCGCCGACGCGGCCTCGCCGGTGTCGAGATAGACTTCGCCCAGCAGCAGACGGGCGTCGGCCTGGCGCGGATTCTGCTGCAGCAGGTTTTTCAGCTCGATCATGGCGGTGCGGTGGTCGCCTTGCTGGCGCGCCAGGTGCGCGGCGGCCAGCAGCTGGGCGCTGCCGGGCTGGCGCTCGCAGGCGCTCAGTGTCAGCGTGCTGAGCAGGGTGGCCAGCAGCAGCGGCCGCAGGCGGGGCGGAAAGTGGATGGCAAGGCGGGACATGGCGCGATCTCCGGAGCGGACGTAAGCCCAGAGTAAGAACAAGCGCGCGCGGCCCCCTTGCGCCGGCTCAAGCTCCGGCTCTGCCGCCCGCTGCGGACCGGCTATCCGGCGCGCGCACCGCGATCAGGCCGCGTTGCGCCGCCACCACGACCGCGTGTGTGCGGGCGCTGGCATCGAGCTTGGCCACCCGGCCGGCATGGCGCAGCGCATGGTCGTAATCGGTAAGCAGGACATCGGCCTCGGCCAGCGGCGCCGGGCGCTGGCCGCGCTGGCCGTCCAGCAGGGCGCGCAGGCCGGCGGCCAGCACGGCCTCGGGATGCAGGATGTGGAAGCTGATCTGGCGCGGCGGCATGGGCGCTTCTCCGGAAGCGGCCGGGACGGGAAGCCCGGCGGCGCCGCCCCATGGTGAACTGGCAATGCCCTTATGGCAAGATGGTGCGGAAAATAAGCGGCGTCCGGCGGTTCAGTAGCCGCTCCAGCCGTGGGCGGCGCTGGTGCTGCCGGCCTTCAGGCTGGCGGCGATATCGGCCCATTTGGCGGCCTCTTCCTCGTCGCGGGCCACGCCTTTGCCGCTGCTGGCCAGGGATGCCAGGGTCAGGGCGGCTTTGGGATGGTTGTGGCGCGCCGCCTGCAAATACCAGGGGTGGGCTTTCTCGGCCGCCTTGGCGTTGAAGGGCTGGCCGGCCCGGTAGATTTCGGCCAGCTGGAAGGCCGCTTCGGAATCGCCGGCCAAGGCCGCCTGTTCCAGCAGCTGGACGGCTTCGGCGCGGCGCGCCTGCTTGGCCTGGTAGAGCAGGCCCAGTTCGCGGCGGGCCACCACCGAGCCTTGCTCGGCCCATTCGCGCAGGCGGCGTTCGGCGGCGGCGCCGCCGTTGACGCTCAGCGCCTGCGCCGCCGCCTCGATCACCTGGGCCGGCGGCACGCTATCTTCCTTCGCCTGGCAGGCGATCAGGGCGCCCACCATCACCAGTACCGCCGCCAAGAGCGCGCCGGACTTGTTAAATAATTCCATTTCCGCTTTTACCTTATTCTTATTCGGCCCCCGCATGTTTTAGGCGGGGGCGCCAATATACCAGTTCATTGCCAAAAATCAATAACAGCCGTGATTTTTGGTCAAGAACTGCCCAGGTAGTTTGGCGTCAGCAATAGAAATGCTTCGGCAATGCCGGTGCTCTTATTTGTCCCGATTCGTTGCGGCAATGCTAGTCAAACAGTGTTGGCGATCTTAGCATGTTGGGTTTGGTACAAAATCGTGAAAGTCGCAACAATTGTAACCATTCGTTAGAAACGGCTGGCATTGCGCCCATTGTGGCGGTCCAGCCACGCGCCGGCATGCTCCAGCACCAGTTTGAGCTCGCCCTCGACGGCCGCGAACAGCACCGGCACTTCCATCAGGCGGCTTTCGTTGAGGGCCAGTTCCAGGGCCAGGCTGGCGGCCACGAAGCGCTTGGCGCCCAGGCTGGAGAGGGCGCTGCGCTGGCTGTGCAGGATGCGGCAAGCCTCGGTCAGGCGCGCATCGCGGATCGCTTCGCCAGCCAGGTTGAGCGGATCGACGCCGGGACCGATGCTGCGGCGCACGATCTTGCTGACGCCTTCCACCCCATGCTCATCCCGGCCCATCAGCTCCAGCAGCTTGTCCACGCAGAAGACGGCCTCGTCCGATGCCGACGCATAGTTGCTCATACGCCCTCCGCGGCCATGATCCAGTAGCGCCCGCCCGCCTGCTGCGCCGGGCGCAAGCCCTGGCGTTGGGCGGCACCGCGGTCCTGGCCGATCAGTTCCTGCATATCGGACAGAACCGGCGCCGGCGCGGCGGCGGCATGGCCGAGAAAGCCGGTATCGGCGCCGCTGGCATCGATGGTTTCCACGCCGGGCAGCACCAGCAGGCCGGGACCGGCATCGCCGGCGCGCGCCGCCGCATGGGCTTTATGGCCGGCGGCCAGGGCCGCGTCGGCGCTCGACGCGTACAGGGTCAAGGGCCGGGCGCTGGCGGCGAAGGCCGGCGCCAGTTCGCGCTGGAACAGGCCGGCGTCGATATCGGGCGCGGCCAGCAGGATCGCGTGCAGGCGCGGTGCCAGGCCGGGCCGCTCGCGCAGCAGCGCCGCGCAGGCGCCGGCCAGGGCCCGTCCGCCCAGGCCATGGCCGATCAGGTAGATGCGTTCGACCTGGCAGCTTTCCAGGAAGTCGAGCAGGAAGCGCTGCAGATTGGCCTGGCTCCATTCGACGCTGGCCTCGTCGGCCGGGTAGCCGGCCGGCTTGCCCTGCGAGGGCCAGCTATAGAACAGCGGTGCGCCGCGAAAGCCCAGCTCATAGGCCAGCTGGGCGCTGCGCCGCGCCGCGTCCTCGAACGACACCTTGTAGCCATGCACGAAGAGCAGGGCACTGGACTCGGGCGCGGCGGCGACCTGGGCCGCCAGCGCGGCGAAGAAGCTGTCGTGGCCGGCCAGCTCGGTTTGCAGCAGGCGCACATGGTGGCTGGGGTCTTCGCGCAGTTCCAGGCGCAGCAGGGCCGGCGAATCCGGATCGCGCGGACCGCGCGGCACGCTGACCTCGCAATAACCGTAGCTGAGCGGCGCGCGCTGGCTGCCGAACTGGCGTGCCGGATGGCGGTCGCCGCTTTGCTGGCGGTCGGTGCCGAACCAGACCTTGAGCACGGCCGCATTGGCCGGCGCGCCGGCGCTGCTGGCGGCGGGCGGGCGGCGCCGGTCGATTTCGTCGAGCAGGTTGCGCGCGGCAGCGCGCAGGTAGCGGTCGCCGGCCAGGCCGGCCACGGCCAGCGCATCGGACAGGGCGAACTGGCGCGACTTCGAGCCGGCGTCTTCTTCCAGGGTGGCGACGGCGTCTTCCACCGCCGGCGCCTGGGCCGCGAGGCGGGCTTTGAGCATCTGGTAGGCAGGGCTGCTGGCGCCGTCTTCAATCGCTGCGGTGAGGGCGCTGGTGATGATGTCCATTCCAACCTCTCTAGGAGCTGCGGTAATGCATATCTGACCACAGTAAATGTGGCAAGTCCAGCATGATTGCATGCGGTGCGGCATACGGGCGACGGCATACGTGCGACGGCGGCGGCCGGCATGCCGCGCGTGCGGCGCCGCTTGTCTAAGCCCAGGCAATGGCTCATACTCGTCTGAACCCGTCCCGCAGCGTCCGCTTCTTTCTCGCAAGCCGCCTATAACGCAGGGCGCCGGCCGGGCTGCTGGGGAGAAACGATGGCAGCCGAACTGAATGCGCAAATTCTGGACGCGGCGCCGGGCGGGGTGATTGCCACCTGTTCGCGCGGCATGGTCAATTACTGGTCGCGCGGCGCCGTGGAAATCTATGGCTACGCGGCCGAGGAGGCGCAGGGGCGCCAGCTGCTCGACCTGATCGGCATGAGCGGGCAGAGCTGGCAAGACTTGCTGGCCGGCTTTTCGCCGGCCCAGCCCTTGATCGATCTCGAATGCCTGCGCCACCGCAAGGACGGCTCGCCGGTCTTCATCGACGCCAGCTGCAAGGCCATGTACGACGGCCACGCCAAGATCGAGCGCATCCTGTTCAGCCAGAAGGACGTGACGGCCGCGCGCACCCTGCGCGACGCCAAACTGGCCGAGGGCCGCTACCGCGAGCTGCTGGAATCGCTGCCCGACGCGGTGGTGATGGCCAATGCCAGCGGCCGCATCGTGCTGGTCAACAGCCAGGCCGAAAGCCTGTTCGGCTATGCGTCCGGCGAGCTGCGCGGCCTGTCGATCGAGATTCTGTTGCCGGAGCGCTTCCGCCACGGCCATGTGATGCACCGCGCAAACTACTTCGTGCAGCCGCGCACGCGCACCATGGGCGCCGGCCTGGAGTTGTACGGGGTGCGCAAGAACCGCAGCGAATTCCCGGTCGAGATCAGCCTGAGCATGATGGCCACCGAGGAAGGGTCGCTGGTGATGAGCGCGGTGCGCGATATCAGCGACCGCAAGAAGGCCGAGCAGAAATTCCGCGGCCTGCTGGAATCGGCGCCGGACGCCATGGTGATCGTCAACAGCCGCGGCGAGATCGTGCTGGTCAATTCGCAGACCGAGCAGCTGTTCGGCTATCCGCGCCAGGAGCTGCTGGGCAAGAGGGTCGAGGTGCTGATCCCGGCCCGCTTCGCCACCCACCATCCGAGTGCGCGCGACGGCTTCTTCGGCCAGCCCAAGCCGCGCGCCATGGGCGCCGGCGTCGAACTGTACGGCCGGCGCCGCGATGGCAGCGAATTCCCGGTGGAGATCAGCCTGAGCCCGCTGGAGATGGAAGACGAGGTGCTGGTGTCGAGCGCCATCCGCGATATCAGCGGCCGCAAGCGCATCGAAAAGGCGCTGGAAGAACAGCGCCACGAGCTGGAGCGCGCCAGCAAGGCCAAGGACCGCTTCCTGGCCAGCATGTCGCACGAGCTGCGCACGCCGCTCAACGCCATCCTCGGCTTCGGCCAGCTGTTGAGCAACGAGAGCCTGCCGGTGACGGAGGCGCAGCGCCGCAGCTTTTCCAGCAATATCGTGCAGGCCGGGCGCCACCTGCTCAATCTGATCAACGAAACCCTGGACCTGGCCAAGATCGAGTCGGGCGCGATCACGCTGTCGATGGAGGCGGTCGGCCTGCACGAGCTGCTGCACGAGACGCGGCATATGGTGGATGCCATGGCCGAGCGGCGCGGCATCCGCCTGATGCTGCCGGAGGAGTCGCCGCTGGCGGTGCAGGCCGACCGGGTGCGCCTGCGCCAGGTCGTGCTCAATCTGCTGTCGAACGCGATCAAGTACAACCGCCAGGGCGGCGCCGTGGTGGTCGATTTCGGCCGGCGCGACACGGGCCGCATCTGGCTCACGGTGCAGGACACCGGCCCCGGCCTGCGGCCCGAGCAGATCGCCGAACTGTTCCAGCCTTTTAACCGCCTGGGCCAGGAGGGCGGGCCGGAAGAGGGCACCGGCATCGGCCTGGTCTTGAGCAAGCGCCTGGCCGAACTGATGGAAGGCAGTATTTCGGTGAGCAGCACACCGGGCGCCGGCTGCGCCTTCACGGTGGAACTGGCGGCGGCCGCGCCGCCGCCGGCGGCCGCCGCGGAAGCGCCGCTGGCCGCCGTGCCGGCGCCGCAGCGCCGGCCGCAGGACAAGCCGCTGCTGCTGTATGTGGAAGACAATCCGGCCAATCTGCGCCTGGTCAGCGACATCCTGTCGCTGCATATGGAGGTGGTGCTGCTGACGGCCGGCGACGGCGCGGCCGGGGTGGCGCTGGCGCGCGAATACCTGCCCGACCTGATCCTGATGGACATGAACCTGCCCGGCATGAGCGGGCGCGAGGCGCACAAGGTGCTCAGCGAGGATCCGGCCACCGCCGCCATTCCCGTGCTGGCGCTGTCGGCCAACGCCATGCGCCAGGATATCCAGGCGGCGCTGGACGCGGGCTTCTACCGCTACCTGACCAAGCCGATCGATATCGCCGAGTTCACGGCGGCGGTGCAGGCCGGCCTGTCCTGGGCCGCCGAGCAGCGCAGCCGGCGCGCCTAGGGCCGCAGACAGGCGGCAAAGTCCTCGAAAGCGCCATAGGCCGGCTGGGCCGGACGCGGCGCGCCGCACAGTTCGGCCAAGGGGCCGGTGTGCGCATCGGTCGGCACGGCCTCGCGGCGCGGCGCCGTGCCGCGCCAGCGCAGGTCGAATTCCAGCGGCGCCTGGAACAGCGCGCGCAGCGGATGCGAGCCGAGATAGAGGCGGGTCACGCCGCTGTCGAGATTATCCTGCGCGCGCAGCAGGGCGCCGCCGCGCACGGCGATGCGGCCATCGACCAGATTGCCTTCCAGGTCGGCGCTGGTTTCGGGGAAGCGCAGCGCGATGCCGGCGGTGTCGAGCAGGGTGTTGTGGCGCAGCTGGCTGGTGGCGGCGCGGTTCAGGTAAATGCCCTCGTCGGAGCAGGAGGCGATCAGATTGGCTTGCAGCACGCCGCCATCCTGTTCGGTGATGCAGCGCCGGTCGCGGCAATACGGCGCGGCCGTGCCGCCGCCGCCCAGCGACAGGCCGACGCGCTGGCCCGGCTGGCCGCGCAGGCGCTGCTCGCAGATCACCACATTGCGTTCGAAGACATTGCCGCTGCCGGCGCCCTTGGCGAAGCCGCCGTAGCTGGTCTGGTCGCCGCCACCCTTGATGAAGTCGCTGATCAGATTGGCGCGGATGGTCCAGTGGCTGGCCGCCACCAGGTCGATCGGCGTGACCGGGGCGCCGGTCTGGCGCACCGCCGTATTGCTCAGGGTATTGTGCTCCAGCAGGCCGTGGTCGGGCTGGACGCCGTGCTGGCCATTGATCTTGATATGCGAGTTGAAGTCGAGGATGGTGTTGTTGCGCGCCGTGAAGTGCTCGGCCGCGCCGGTGATGTGGAAGGCATGCTCGCAATTGTCCTGCTGCGGACAGATGCCCCGCAATTGCAGGTTCTCGAAAGTCCACCAGGGGGCCGAGACCAGGAAGCCTTCGGCCAGCGCCAGCTCCAGCGCCACGCTGCCGGCGCGGGCGGCGCGCAGCACGATGGGCTGGGCGCGCGTGCCGGGCCGGTTGACGGCGATATACGCGCCGGCCAGGAAGCGGTAGCGCCCCGGCAGCACGTTGATGCGGTCGCCCGGCAGGGCCTGGGCGATGGCCGCGCGCAGCGCGTCGGCCGAGGCGACCGTCACGTCGCGCCCGCCCGCCGCGACCGTACCGGCGGCAGCCGCAGGTGGTGCGCCGTTTGCGCTGGCCGCCCCGGCAGCCGGGCTGGGGGCCGGGGCGCCATGGGCGGCGGCAGCGGGTGCCGGGGATGCGCCCGCGCTGTGCGCCTCCTCGACTTGCGCGCCGATGCGCAGGCGCAGCGCGCCGGGCAGCGGCGCTTCGCCGCGGTCAAGGGCGTGCAGGGTGGCGGCCATGGCGCGGCCCATGCCGACGATCAGCGGATTGTGGCCGTCGGCGCGCTGTTCCAGATAGGGCGCCAGGCGGCGCGGCGGAATGCCGCTGCGTTCCAGCCCGTAGCTGGCCAGTGCCGCCAAGACCAGCATGATGGCCAGCAAGCCGGTCAGCCAGGGCGCGTAACTGCGGTTTTTCACGCGCGCGCGGCGCGCAGCCAATACCATGCTAATCCCATCCATTCATAAGTGGCGTAGTAAGAGCGCTGCAGCGCATTGGCGCTGGGCAGGAACTGCAGCGGCGTGAGCCGGCCCAGGGACTCGAACATGGTGGGCGCGGCCACCACTTCGAAGCCGGCCGCTGCGAAACAGGCTTGGGCGCGCGGCATGTGCATGGCATCCGTCACCAGCAGGATGCGGCGCACGCGGGCGGCGCGCAGCAGCGGCGCCGAGAGTTGGGCGTTCTGCGCCGTGGTGGCCGAACCGGCCTCGATCCAGCGCACCGGCGTGCGGAAGTCTTCGTGCAGCGCGCGCGCCATGCCGCGTGCCTTGGCTTCGACCTTGCCGTCGGCCGTGGCGTTGCCGCCGCTGACCAGCAGCGGCAAGCCGGTTTCGTGTTGCAGGCGGGCGCCGTAGCGCAGGCGGGCCAGGGCGATCCGGTCGGGGATGTCGCCGCCGTATTCCGGCGCGCGCTCGATGCGGCCGGCGGCCAGGATGACGATGGCCTGGGCGCCGCTGCGCTGGGCTGCGCCGGGCGGCAGGGCGCGCGTCCGGCTTTCCAGCGGTGCCGCCAGCAGCCGCGCGCCGGCATCGGTGCACAGCAGCACCAGCACGCCGAGGGCCAGGCTGCCCACGCCCCGTCCCAGGCGCGGCCAGCGCCGCGCCAGCAGCCAGCCCGCTGCCATCAGCAGGAACAGGTTCATGGGCGGCAGCAGCACGACATGGCTGAGCACGGAGATTGCGAAATCGGCAGTCATCGTTGCATTATCGCAATTCGCTGCGGACCGCGCCAGCCGTTTATTCCGGCAGGAGTTGCAGGCGGTTTACGCGGGCCGCCTTGTTGTAGACGATGTCGAGCAGCAGCGGCTGCGCGCGGCAGCGCAGGCGGTAGCGGTATTGCCGGTCTTCCCCGTCGACCGTGCGCGCCAGCAGCTCCAGTGTGACCGGAATACCACATTCGCGCAGGCGCGGCGCCAGATTTTGATCCATCTCAGCCAGCACCGTGGCCGCGCCTTTTTCGGTGAAACGGCTGCCCGGCGCACGGCCGCCGGCGAGCTGGTCCAGCAGCTCCGCGACCTCCTGCGTGACGGCCGGTTCCTCGTCCGGAATGGGCTTGGCCGGACGGGCGGAAGCCAGTGCTGGTGCGGCTTGCGCGGCCGTGGCCGGCTGGCGCGCCAGGCTGCAGGCGGGCAGGGCGCCGACCAGCAGCGCGGCGGCGGCCAGCGGGTACAGGCGACGGGAAATAGACGATCTCATCCTAACCTCCGAAAAGCTGGCATAACCAATCATATTAGCGCTTTGTCATGATGAAGTCGCGGAAAGTGCAAAATGAGACAAAAAGTTTATATTGTTAAAAAAATGAACTATTTTGCAACGTTTGCTTTTCTGGCTATACTCGATTCACGTCGATTTGCCATTGGCCTCATCCCCGGAGTGGGGCCAGCTGGGACCGATGCTTCGCACCATTTTTATACGCATCCCACTTTCAGGAGAGATAAAAGCATGAAGCACACCTCGCGTACCATCCTTGCCTCCCTTATCGTACTTGCTTACTCTGGCGTGGCCCATGCCGCCGCCAACCGGGTCGATAATCTGACCTTCTTCACCAGCACCAAAGCCGCATCGGCACAGGAAACCCTGCGCGAAAACGCCGAACGTTTCGGCCTGCCCGCCAATCTGGACAACCTGGTGCTGGTACGCACCCAGGAATCGCTGACCGGTACCCATTATTACTACCAGCAGACCCTGCGTGGCCTGCCGGTGGACCGCGCCGAGATCGTCGTCTCGATCGGCAAGCGCGGCGAACTGCTGAAGATCTTCAATGAAACCCGCCACATCTCGTCGACCGTGGACGCGGCCGCCGTCAACCAGCTGCACAACCAGCGCCAGATCAGCGACGAACAGGCGCTCGACAAAGGCTGGGCCAATCTGAAAGTGCAGCATCCGCTGGTAGCGCTGCCAACGAGCGAACTGGTGTGGGTTGCCACCAAGGGCGGTGTGCAACTGGCGCGCAAAGTGACCATCGAGGCGCAGATGCCGACCGGCGGCTTCGTGCAATACCTGAACGCCCATGACGGCAGCCTGATCGATTCCTACACCACCTCGCTGCCACGCAAGGGCGGCGAACGCACCCTGGCCGCGCGCGGCGAAGTCAGCGGCGCTACCCTGGACCGCGGCAGCGCCACCCAGGCCTTCAAGGCCGCCCAGCAAAACCGCGCCACCGCGCGCGCCGTCACCGCCAATGCCACCGTGGCCGCCTCCGGCATCGATGGCAGCGGCCTGGTCTTCGATCCGGATCCACGCACCGCGCTCAACAACGACTCCCTGACCGACAGCTCGCCGGCCAGCGCCTTCGACCCGGCTTACGTCACCAAGCCCCTGAAAGACTTGACCGTGGCCGGCGGCGTGTACAAGCTGAGCGGCCCGTATGTGAACCTGAAAGACATCGAAGCCCCGAACGGCGCGCCCAGCACCACCACCAACGGCGTGTGGACGGCCAAGCGCGGCAACAATGCCTTCGACGACACCAACGTCTATTTCCACCTGGACCAGAACCAGCGCTATATCCAGTCGCTCGGCTTCACCGGCACCAAGTCCATCATCAACCGTCCGCTCGACGTCGACACCGACGGCCTGAACGGCGACGATAATTCCCACTACAGCTACGGCGGCGGCAGCGATTACCTGGCCTTCGGCCACGGCTGCGTCAACGATAGCGAAGACGCCGACGTCATCCTGCACGAATACGGCCACGCCATCCACCGCAACATCAACAACAACTGGAGCGGCGGCGACACCGGTGCCATGGGCGAAGGCTTCGGCGACTACTGGGCCGGTTCCTACTCGCTGAGCACTGCCAACGGCCAGACCTACCATCCGGAGTGGGCCTTCAGCTGGGATGGCCATAACGCCTGCTGGGGCGGCCGCGCGCTGAACCGCACCGACGCCAAGTACAACGCCTCGCGCACCTATGGCGCACACAGCTCGGTCACCGAAGCCGGCGTCACCTTCCAGTCCGACGAACTGTGGTCCTCGCCGCTGTACGCCGCGGCCCAAGCCCTGCTGGCCGCCGGCAAACCGCGCGCCAACATCGACAAGATCATTCTGGAAGCCCACTTCGGTCTCGGCTCCGGCGTGAAAATGCCGGCCATGGCCACGGCCATCGTCAACGCCGCCAAGGCCCTGTACCCGGCTGACCTGAGCTACGCCAACACCTTCCAGGCCAAGTTCGAAGCGCAGAACATCCTGAGCGTGGTGGTGCCGCCAGGTCCGGTGATCAGCGAAACGGAAAGCAATAACACCATTGCCACCGCCAATCCGGTCACGCAAACCAACACCACGGTGAACGGCAATATCGGCAGCAACACCGATGCCGACTACTTCGCCATCACCGTCCCGGCCGGCAAGACCCTGAAAGCCGTGCTGACCCCGAACGCCACCTCGGACTACGATCTGGAGCTGTACAACGCGGCCGGCACCAAGCTGACTTCGAGCACCGCCGGCACCGGCGCGGTCGACACCGTGACCCGCGCCAACAGCGGCAGCGCGGCCGTCACCTTCTACGCCAAAGTGATCTACTACAGCGGCGGCACCGGCGCCACCAGCGGCAAATACACCCTGGTCACGACCTGGTAAGCGAGGTCAAGCAATAACGCCAGCGGCGGCCCACCCGGGCCGCCGTTTTTTTTTGCCTAGCCAAACCCTGTCCGGCGGGGTGGCAGGTACCCCGGTGGACAGGTTTGATGCGGCGCAAACGCCGGGGGGGGCGGGATCAGGCGGGGCTCGGGTGGCCGGCGGCGATCTTGCTGAGCACTTCGCGCAGTTCGCGCAGCTTGGGCGGCTTGCTGAGCACGTAGTCGACGTTGACGGGATTGGCGTCGCTGTCGGGAATCAGGCGCTGGCCCCAGCCGGTCAGCAGCAGCACCGGGGTGGCGGGCGCCAGGTTCTTGATCGCTTCGGCGACGCGGCGGCCATCGACATAGGGCATGCCGAGGTCGGTGATCACGAGGACGAACGGGGCGTCGCTGCCTTGCGCCGCCGTGAACAGCTCGATGCCTTTCTGGCCGCCGTCGGCCGCCACCACGTCGTGGCCGTCGCGCAGCAGGATGTCGCGCACCGAAGCCAGCACCGTGGGGTCGTCGTCGACCACCAGGATGCGGAAGTGCGGCGGTGCGCTGTTCGGATCGGCCACCACCGGCGCCGGCGGCGGGGCGAGGGGGCTGCGGAAGCTGAGCCGCACCGTGGTGCCGCGCTGCGGCGCCGATTCGATGGCGATCTTGCCGCCGTGGCGTTCGACCATGCCGTACACGCCGGCCAGGCCGAGGCCGGTGCCGCGGTCGCCCTTGGTGGTGAAGAAGGGTTCCAGGCAGCGCCGCTGCGTCGCCTCGTCCATGCCGATGCCGGTGTCGCTGACTTCGAGCAGCACCTGGCCGCTGTCCTGGCCGGGCGCGGCCGCCACGCTGCGCGTGCGCAGGGTCAGGGTGCCGCCTTCGGGCATGGCGTCGACGGCGTTGAAGATCAGATTGGTCAAGGCTTCGCGGATTTCGCCGTCGACGCCGAGGATGGCGGGCAGGCCCGCCTCCAGCTCCTTGCGCATCTCGATCACCACACCGCGCTGCTGCGGCATATCGCTCCAGCGCGCGCGCGTCAGGTCCACCACATGCGGGATCAGGGTGTTGACGTTGACCGTGCTCAGGCTGAGCTGCGGTTCGCGCTGGCGGTAGAACTCGCGCATGCGCGCCACCGTGGCGGCCACGTCGTCGATGGCGCGTTCGATGATCTGCAGGCAGTTGCGGCCGTTGGGCGAGAGGTTGCGCTCGGTCTCCAGCAGCGATTCGGTATACAGCGCCACCGGCGAGATGGCGTTGTTGATGTCGTGGGCGATGCCGCTGGCCATCTGGCCCAGGGCGCGCAGCCTTTCCTGCTGCGTGACCGACTGCTGGGTCTGGCGTAAATCGTCATAGGCTTTCTGCAGGTCGCCATAGAGCTGGGCCTGTTTGGCGGCCAAGCCGACGTGTTCGCTGAGCTGGCGCAGGAATTCGCATTCGCCGCTGCTGAAGCTATGCACCGCGTGGCGCGCCACCACCAGCACGCCGAACACGGTATTGTCGACCAGCAGCGGCGCCAGCACCAGCGAGGACAGCGCGCCTTGCGCCAGCCGCTTGGGGAAGGGGAAGGTGGCGTGGGTGATGTCGGGTTCGTACACCAGCTCGCCGCGCAGGCAGCGCGACAAACCGTTTTCGTCGATGGGCACATGGCTGGTCTCGGTCATCGCCAGGCTCGTCGACAGCGCTTCGCTGCGCAGCCCGACGCTGCTGACGATCAGTTCGCGCTGTTCCTTGTCGTACAGGCAGACGCAGCCGAAATCGGCCGGCAACTGGTCTTCCAGGCTGCGCACCAGCACCTGGAAGATGCTGCGCAAGTCTTGCCGCTCGCCGATCGAGCGCGTGATCTGGTGCAGCAGGTTGAGGCGCACCAGCTGCGCCGTGACCTTCTGCTCGGCCTGGCGCCGCACCCCGGCCTCGGCCTGCAGAGCGGCATTGGCCTGCGCCAGGTCGTCGCGCGAGACCGTGGTCTGGCGCAGTCTTTCGGTCATGCCGTCGAAGGCGCGCGCCAGGTCGCCGATTTCATCGTCGGTGGTCAGGCCCAGAGAAAAATCGAGCTGGCCGGCGCCGACCACGATGGTACCCTGGCGCAGCCGCTCAAGCGGCTTGGCCACGCTGCGGATGGTCATCACGATGCTGCCGACCACGATGGCCGAGAGCAGGCCGCCGAAGGCCAGCGTGACGAGATTGGCGGCCCGCTGCGCCGCCAGCACGCCGGCGCGGCTGCGCTCGGCCAGTTCCTCGGCGTCGGCGATCATATTCTGCGTCTTGTTGGCGATCTGGCCGTGCACGCGCGATTCCAGCTCGTTCAGCACGTCGCGCCGTTCGGGCGCGCCCTGCAGCTCGCGCTGGATGCTGAGCAGCTCATCGAAGTGGCGCGCCACGCCCTCCAGCTGGCTTTCCAGGCCACGCTGGATGCCCACTTCGGCGCCCTCTTCAAACACATGGGCAGCTTCCAGCTCCTGCTGCAGCGAATCCTTGCGCAGGCGCCATTGGGCGTGGGTGCGGCTTTCGTGGCGCAGCGCATATTCCAGCGACAGGTAGCGCAGCGAGGTCACCGCCTGCAGGATGCTGCCGGCCGCCTCGTTCTTGCGCAGCTCGTGGCGCATCTGCAAGGTGGTCGCCACCAGCATGGCGCCGATGATCAGGGCCACGGCCAGGCACAGCAGCTCGGCCAGCTTGAGTCGGGTGGTGATCTTCACGGCGTCCGTCCGCTAGTGGATGATCGAGACGTTGCCCGGCTTTACCTCGACCATGCCATCCAGATAAATATGGTCGAGATAATTGGGGATGTCGCTGCGGTTGCTGAACTTGTTCTTGATGGCCCAGCGCGACTCGTCCTCCAGCGCCAGGATCAGGCCCTGGTCGAGGTCGATGCCGAAGCGGTAGGCCGGCCAGGCGGCGCGCAGCTCGGTCTCGCTGGTCTTCACCGCCGGCGCGACCAGGCGGCTGGCTTCGTCCACCTGTTCACTGCAGAAGCGCGCGCCCTCGGCCAGGGCGCGCAGCAGCCGCGTCACCGTGCGCGGATGCTCGGTGACGAAGGCGCGCATGCCGGCGATGTTGTAGATGCTCTCATACACCTCGTCGCCATAGAAGGTGACGGCATTGCCGCCCAGACTGGCGGCATTCTGCTTGAGGAAGGGTTCCCAGCCGGCGATGGCGTCGACCTCGCCCTTGTCCAGGGCCGCGCCGAGTTCCTCCGGCCGGTAATTGACCATGGTCACCTCACTGGAGCGCAGGCGCTGGCGGTTGAGGAAAACGTCGAGCGTGAAATGGCCCGAGGTGCCCAGGGTGACGCCGATGCGCTTGCCTTTCAGGCTGGCCGGACTGAGCACGGCGTGGTCCTTGCGGCCGACGATGCCGTGGTCCTTCTCGGTGCGGAAGATGGTGGTGACGATGGAAATCGGCTGTTCGTTGAGGATGGCCAGGGCCAGCGCCAGGTCGGCCACCGTGGCGAAGTCGGCGCGGCCCTGCAGCACGGCGTTGAGCGAGGCCTTGCCGCTGGAATGCGACTGCACCTGGGCCTGGATGCCCTGGGCCGCGAAATAGCCGCGGTCGCGCGCGGCAATCACGGGACAGGCGCCGATGTACTCGGTATTGGTGGCGATGATGAGCTTTTCCAGCGGCCCCGCGGCGGCCGGGGCCGGCGTGCTGCGCTTGCCCCAGACATAGGCTGCCAGCAGCAGGCCAAGGGCGCAGGCCAGGCCGATGGCGAGCAGGGTTTCGCGGCGAATCGGGCGTTGCGACGGTGTGCTGCTCATTCATCCTCCGGTAAGGGCTTTAATGCGGCTGGCTGAGGGGCTCCGTGTGCTGGCGCAGGGCGTCCGGGTTGAGCGCTTCGTCCAGGGCTTGGTTGAACAGGTCGATATCGATGGGCTTGGTGATATAGCGGAAGAAATCGCTGGCTTCGCTGCGCGCGATATCGGCGCTCATCGCGTTGGCGGTGACGGCGATGACGCGGATGGTGGCCGTCTGCGGATCGGCGCGCAGGCGGGCCAGGGTTTCGTAACCGTCCATGCCGGGCAGGTGCAAGTCCATCAGGATCACGGCCGGCCGGTGGCGGCGCGCCAGCTCGATGCCGCGCTGGCCGTCGGTGGCGAACAGCAGTTCGAGGTCGCTGCGCATGCGGATCAGCTCTGTGACCAGTTTCAGATTGGTCGTATTGTCTTCCACATACAGCACGGCGCGCCGCGCCGGCGCCTGCGCCTGCGGCGGCAGCGTGGCCGGGACGCCGGGCGCGCTGCCGGTGGCGGCCGGCGGCGCGGCGCCGATTTCCGCCTCGCCGCCCTGCAGCGCCAGTTCGATCCAGAAGGTGCTGCCGGCGCCGACCGTGCTGTCCACGCCCATCTGCGCCTGCATCGCTTCCACCACGCGCTTGCTCAAGGCCAGGCCCAGGCCCGTGCCTTCCTCGGCGTTGTCGGCGCGCCCCAGGCGGTTGAAGGGCTGGAAGATGGCGCCCAGCTGCTCTTCCGACAGGCCGGGGCCGGTGTCGCTGACGGCGATGCGCAGCCGGTCCTTGGCGCGCGGCGTGCATTCGACGAAGACGCTGCCGTGCTCGCGGTTGTATTTGATGGCGTTGGAAAGCAGGTTCAACAGCACTTGCTTGAGGCGGGTGCGGTCCGCCTGCAGGCGCAGGCCGGCCGCCGGCGGAAAGTTCAGCTGCACGCCGCGCTGCTGCGCCAGCGGCCCCACCATGGTGTGGCATTCGAGGAAGACTTCGTCCAGCGCCACCGCTTCCAGCGCCATGTTCAGGGTGCCCGACTCGATCTTGGCCAGGTCGAGGATTTCATTGATCAAGGTCAGCAGATGGCGGCCCGACTGCACGATATGGCCGGCGAACTTCTGTTTCTCCTGCGGCGTGGCGGGCAGCGCGTCGGAGGCGAGGATTTGCGCGAAGCCGAGGATGCCATTCAGCGGCGTGCGCAGTTCATGGCTCATATTCGACAGGAAGACCGACTTTTCCAGATTGGCGCGTTCGGCCTCGCGCCGCGCCAGGTCGAGATGGCGGTTGGCGGCGGCCAGCTCGTCGGCGTGCTGGCGCAGCTGCTGCTCCAGATGCGCGTTGGCCAGGCGCAGATCGCGCGTTTCCAGCGCCCGCGCCAGCACCGGCAGCAGGGCGGAAGCCTTGAACGGCTTGATGATGTAGTCGAGGGCGCCGACCTTCATCGCTTTCACGGCCGAGGCGATGCTGCCTTCGCCGGTCATGATGACGCAGGCCAGTTCGGGGTCGAGCTGGCGCGCCGCTTCCACCAGGGCGATGCCGTCGATGCCGGGCATCATCAGGTCCGACAGCAGGAGGTCGAAGCTTTCCTTGCGCAGGCGGGTCAGGGCCGCTTCGCCGGAAGCGAAGCCGGTGGTGTCATAACCGTGTTCGCGCAGGATATCGCACAGTGCCCCCATGTGCGCCGTCTGATCGTCGACGATCAGGATACGGGGACGCAATCCGGGTTGTATCATGCAATCTCCTTGCAAGGTAGAACTCCCTACATGATTATGCCGAAGCGAATGCGCGAGATTCTCACCAATACTATCAGTGTGTGCCGAAAACAGACGCCCTCATAGCGGCCGTGCGCGGCAAGCGTCCAGCACCGCTTCGAGCGAGCGCGAGAGGCTTTTGCCGCGCTGGCGTATCAGGTAGAACTGGCGCCGCAGCGGCGGCAGATCGGTGGGCAATTCCACCAGCCGGCCCAGGGCCAGCAGGTCGGCGACCACCAGGCGCGGCAGGCAGGCCAGGCCCAGGCCGGCCGCTGCTGCATGCTTGATCGCTTCCGAATTGCCGAATTGGGCGGCCGCGCGCAGATGGTGCAATTGCGGCAGCAGCAGGCTGTCGACGGCGTCGGCCGTGCCGGAACCGGCTTCGCGCAGCAGCCAGCGGGCCTGTTCCAGCGCCGCCACCGGCGCCTTGCCATCGCGCAGGCGGCGGGTGACCGGATGGCGCGGCGCGCAGACGATGATCAATTCATCTTCCTGCCATGGCTCGACCAGCAGCTCCGGTTCGCGGCACGGGCCTTCGATCAGGCCGAAGTCGGCCTGGTAGGCGGCCACGGCGGCGGCGGCCGCCATGCTGTTTTCGATGCGCACCGAGGGCGGGGCGCTGGCGCCCTCGGCCTGCATGCGCGCCAGGATGTGCGGCAGCAGATAAATACCGATGGTGGTGCTGGCGGCGATGCGCACCATGCCGCCGTGGGCGTGCTGGAACTGGCCTTCGATCTGCAGGGCGGCGTCGAGCATCTGGCGCGCCTGCGGCAGCAGTTGGCGGCCGCTGTCGTTCAGCAGCAGCTTCTTACCGACGCGGTCGAACAATTGCACGCGCAACTGGCGTTCCAGCTCGTTCAAGGCCGCGCTGGCGGCCGATTGCGACAGGGCGACCGCATCGGCTCCCGCCGCCGTGCTGCCGCTGTCGGCCACGGCCACGAAGACTTGCAATTGCTTGAGGGAGAGACGCATAAGCTGTTTTTTAACTTGAAAATAGAAAAATAATTCGTTTCTCAGATTGATGCAAGCTTCCTATCATTCCCCTATTTGATTCACCAAGGAAAGATTATGAAGCCGCAACACCTGCCCGACGCCGCCGCCTCCGCTATTGGCCGCGCGTCCGTGCCGCGCCAGCCCGGCATTGCGCCACCGGCCGCCGCCGGCGGCGGGATGCCGTGGGTGCGCGCCATGCTGCCCGGCGTGGCGCTGTCGGCGGCGCTGGGCGGGCTGGCGATGGGCCTGGGCCAGCTGGACTGGCTGGCCCGGCATGGTTTTTCGGCGCTGACGCTGGCCATCTGCCTGGGCATCGTGCTCGGCAATACCGCCGGCCGCCATATGCAGGGTGCGGCCCAGCCCGGCATCGTCTTTAGCAAGGGCATGCTGCTGCGGGCCGGCATCGTGCTGTATGGTTTCCGCCTGACCTTGCAGGATATCGCCCAGATCGGCTGGTCCGGCGTGCTCAGCGATGCGCTGGTGCTGTGCTCGACCTTCGCCCTGGCGCTGCTGCTGGGCCGCCGCCTGTTCGGCCTGGAGCGCAACACGGCCATGCTGATCGGCGCCGGCAGCTCGATCTGCGGCGCCGCCGCCGTGCTGGCCACCCAGCCGGTGCTGAAGGCGAAGGCGGAACAGGTCACGGTCGCCGTTTCCACCGTGGTGCTGTTCGGCACCGCCACCATCTTCCTCTATCCCTGGCTGTACCGGCAGCAGCTGCACTGGCTGCCGTCCAGCGCCGCCGGTTTCGGTGTGTATGCCGGTTCGACCATCCATGAAGTGGCGCAAGTGGTGGCCGCCGCCCGCGCCATCAGCCCGGAAACCGCCGATCTGGCCGTGATCGCCAAGATGGTGCGCGTGATGATGCTGGCCCCGTTCCTGCTGGCCCTGTCTTTCTGGCTGGGCCGCCGCGGCGCGCAGCGCGGCCGGCAGGGGGCGGACGCGCCGCCTATCACCGTGCCCTGGTTTGCCTTCGTCTTCGTGGCCGCCACGGCGCTGAACTCGGCCGGCGTCCTGCCCGCCGCCCTGGTGCAGACCCTGCTGGCGGCCGATACGCTGCTGCTGGCCGCCGCCATGGCCGCCCTGGGACTGAGCACGCATTTGAGCGCCGTGCGCCAGGCGGGCTGGCGTCCGCTGCTGCTGGCCGGTCTGTTGTTTATCTGGCTGATCGGCGGGGGCGCCATGCTCAACCGGGCCGCGCTGTTGTTGAACTAAGTCCTGCCATAGCGGTATGCTAGTTTCAGCCCGCTTAGCGCATCCCGCCCATGAACATCCACCGCCTGCTGCTTGCCCTCGCCGCCGCCCTGGCCCTGCCAGCGGCCACCGCGGCGGAGGTACGCCTGATCGCCGGCGCCATTCCCGGCTTCTGCGAGGCGAAAGGCGAGGGCGTCGGCGGCGCCAGCTGCGCCCTGGTGGCGGAAATGGCGCGCCGCATGCACTATCCGCACAAAATCGAGCTGATGCCCTTCATCCGGGCGCTGGAAACCGTACGTCTCGGCAGCAATGTGATCATGCCCCTGGGCCGCAGCAAGGCGCGCGAAAAGAATGCCCAATGGCGGGTGGTGCTGCTGGAAGACGAATTCGTCCTGATTACGCAAAAACATCCCGAGGAAGCCATCGACAGCCTGGCTGCGGTGCGTGACAAGGCGGTCGGCGCCATGCGCGGCGGCATCGCGGCGGAAATCGCCCACGCCGGCGGCCTGACGCGGCTGGAGGAGGTGGCCGAGGAGCCGCTGAACGCGCGCAAACTGGCGGCCGGCCGCATCGTGGCCTGGATCGGCGCCTGGAACAGCATCCGCCAGGCCCAGCGCCAGGCCGGACTGCCGGTGGCCGATCTGCGCCGCGCCGCCGTGCTGCAGCGTTTTGCGATCTATCTCGCCGCTTCGCGCGATGTGCCGGCCGAGGAGCTGGATAAATGGAAGGCGGCGCTCGACGCCATGCGCGCCGACGGCACCTACCGCCGCATCCTCGCCGAATACGACTATGAAGTGCCGCAATCCCACGTCAAACCGGCGCCCGCGCCCGCCGCCAGTCGATAAAGACAGTGTGTCGTCCGAGTTTCCTATAGGGAAAATTCCCTATACCACCTGCAATTTCTTCCGATTTCTGCGCTGGACGGGCGCGCGTAAACTTGCCCTGGATCTACAAAGGGTAATTATGAACATCGCATCTGTCGTTGCAACCGGCTTACGCCGCTCCCCCCGTCCCTTCCTCAAACGCCGCTCTTCACCGATCCCAGTCCGGAGCCGATCAGGCGGCGCAATCCAGTGGATGGCCACGGCTGTTGTCCTAAGTGCTACATTATTTGCAAGCGGCACGGCGACAGCGGCGCCATCACCGTCGCAGGCTGCCGTTTCTCCCGAGACCAAAGCCAGCCTGGTCAAGCGTGGCGAATATGTCGCACGTCTTGGCGATTGCGTTGCCTGCCATACCAGTCCGAAAGGCGCACCGATGGCGGGCGGCCTGGAGCTGAAAACGCCATTCGGCACCATTTACAGTACCAATATCACGCCCGATCCCAAAACCGGGATCGGCAAATACAGCTTCGAACAGTTCGACCGCGCCATGCGCAAAGGCGTGGCCGCCGACGGCCATAATCTGTATCCGGCGATGCCATATCCTTCCTACGCCAAGATGACGAAGGAAGACATGCAGGCGCTGTTCGCCTACCTGAATGCCGGCGTAGCCCCGGCTGTGCAGCCCAACCGCGCCAGCGATATGAAATTCCCATTCAATATGCGCTGGGGTCTGGGCCTGTGGAATGCGGTCTTCCTCGACGACAAGCCGTTCCAGCCTGATGCCAAAAAGTCGGCGGAATTCAACCGCGGCGCCTATATCGCGCAAGGCCTGGGACATTGCGGCTCCTGCCATACGCCGCGCGGCATGGCCTTCCAGGAAAAAACCATGGGCCACCTTGGCGGCAATGGCGACAAATACCTGGCCGGTTTCACCTTCGACTCCTGGCACGCGATCAATCTGCGCAGCCTGTGGACGCCGGCCGATATCGTCAGCTTGCTCAAAACCGGACGCAGCCAGTACGGCACCGCCGCCGGCAGCATGACCGAGGTCATCACCCACAGCACCCAGCACTTCACCGACAGCGATCTTTCCGCGCTGGCGGCATACCTGCATGCGCTGCCGACCGACGACAAATCCCGCATGGCGCGCAAGCAGGCGCCCGCGCCGGTGCCAGTCGCGGCCAACGACAAGGCCATGTACAACAGCCGTGGCGGCCTTGGATACGTGCAGTTCTGTGCCACCTGCCACCGGCGCGACGGCCGTGGCGTCGGCGATATCTTCCCTACGCTGGCGGGCAACGATTCCGTGCAGTCCAAAGACCCGACCACGGTGATCCACATCGCGCTCAGCGGCTGGCAGTCGGCGGTGACGCAGACCTCGCCACGTTCGTTCGGCATGCCGTCGTATGCGACGCTGTCCGACAATGAGCTGGCCGAAATCCTGACCTTTGTCCGCAGCCAGTGGGGCAATCGCGGCGAACCGGTGACGCCCAAGCAGGTCGCCAAGGTGCGCGAGGAGCTGAAGCTGCAGCAGCTCGCGGGCAGCGACACCAAGACCCCGCGCTTCGCCGCGCTGCTCAAGGAAGCGAATGCGCCGCAACTGGTGCAGGGCATGCGTCTGATGACCGAGACCCGGCAATTGCTGCCCAAGCATGTGGGCAACGATATCAACTGCAGCAGCTGCCACTTGAACGGCGGCACGGTGGCCAAAGGTTCGCCTTTCCTTGGCGTCTCGGCCTTCTTCCCGGCGGAAGCGCCGCGCGCGGGCAGGGTCATCAACCTGGCTGAACGCATCAACGGCTGCTTCAAGCGGTCCATGAATGGCGCACCGCTGCCCCTGGAAGGCGCGGAGATGAAAGCCATGGTGGCCTATATGGACTGGATGAAAGGCGAGTACCGTCCGGGCGACAAGGTTCCGGGACGTGGCGTGGCCATGATCGACCGCGGCATCGTGCCGAATCCGGAAAACGGCAAGAAGATCTATAGCGAGCATTGCGCGGTCTGCCATGGCGCCAATGGCGAAGGCATCGCCGACGCCAATAAGACGCCTGTCTTCCCGCCGCTGTGGGGCGACCGTTCCTTCAATATCGGCGCCGGCATGGCCCGGACCTACACGGCCGCCGGCTTCGTCAAGGCCAATATGGTGATGGGCCACGGCCAGAAGTTCCCGCTTGGCCAAGGCAATCTGAGCGACCAGGACGCGGTCGACGTGGCGGAATACTTCAGCCATATGCCGCGTCCGGACTTTCCGGAAAAAGTGAAGGACTGGCCGAAAGGCGGCAAGCCGAAGGACGCGCGCTACTGATCGCCGGGCATCGCGCCAACGCCGCCGGATTCGCACACGCATCAAGTGCGCGGCTCCGGCGGCTCGGCAAGATAGTGCCCGGGCAGCGTCACAGCTAAATTTGTCGCCTTGGAAATGTATTTGTGCGCCGCACAAAAGTGTGTTACACTTCGTTTTGTTGTGAAGTTCTCGAGTACTTCACTGTTGTAGAACCAAATACGTTGGTCACAGGTTGGCACCTTGCAGATAGCAAGGGCGAACAGCTCCGCACCGTGCAGATAGCGCGGGCTGGGGCCGAGATTAAAGCATTGGCATTACATTGAAACGAAGCCCGCCCAGTGCGGGCTTTTTTCCATCCTCCAGACGGCACGGCTTCCCGGCGCCCGTCTGCCACCATCGCAGCCCGGCACGCTGCGTTCACCTTGCAACCGCATGGAAAGGCCCCATTGGCTAAAGAAGAATTGATTGAAATGAGTGGACAGGTCGTCGAGATCCTGCCAGACCAGCGCTTTCGCGTGGATCTGGACAACGGCCACAAACTGATCGCCTATACGGCTGGCCGGATGAAGAAGAATTTCATCCGCATTCTCGCCGGCGACAAAGTCACGGTTGAATTGTCGCCATATGACCTGAACAAGGGTCGTATCGTTTTCCGCCATCTTGAAAAGCGCAACACGGCCGGCCCAGCGCCATTTCGTCGCCGCTAGAGGCCGCTAAAGCGCCAGCTTTATCGGAGGCGCAAAAAAGCCCGCTCGAAAGCGGGCTTCATTTTTTGTGACCAGCCTGGCTCAGGAGTCGAGTCCTTTTGCCAGCACTCCGGCAACCAGCGTGTTCATATCGAGTCCACGTTCGGTCGCCAGCGCCTGCAGGCGCTTCACCAGGTCGCTATTGAGCTTGACCGCGAACGGCACCAGGCCGAGCGCCTGGTCACGCTTGCGCTGTTCGCGTTTATCGACCGCAGCCGCACCGGCATTGCCGAAAGCCGAAGCGCCTGGCGCAACCATCTTCCCCATGAGTTTTTTCGCGTCGTTCTTTGCCAAATCTGTTTTTTTCACGTTGCCATCCTTTTAAAGGCGCTATTTTACGCGCTTGCCGTGCTGTTTAGCGTCGCGGCAGCAGGGATTTGTTGATCTTCGCGGCGACGCCCACGCTGCGTCCGGCGAGATTGGCAACCGAATACTGCACGGCGCTGCCAAGGACGATGGCGCTGTCGGACAGGCTGAGACCATAGTCCTGCTGCAGCCACTGGGTCATGCCGGCGGTGGCCGCGCGCAAGGCATCATCCAGCGAACCGGCCTGGCCCAGCACCATGATCTGCGCCGGCGACTCCACCCGCGGCATGCCGACGGCCTTGCCCTTGATCAGCGCCACCGTGAACTCCACGTCCATCGACGTCTCCAGCGCGTACTGCGAGGTTTCACCATCGCCCTGCAGCGCGTGCGCATCGCCCAGATAGAGCAGGGCGCCGGGCTGCTGCACCGGCAGGTAGACGGTATTGCCTTCGACCACCTCGTTGAAATCCATATTGCCACCGAAGCGGCCGGTGTCGCCGGTGGAGATGGCGGGACCATCCTGCGGCGCCACGGCCAGCCCGCCCAGCATGGGGCGCACGGGGACGGCCAGGCCGCGCAGTGCTGCGCTCGCACCTTGCGGGCTGGCCGTGCCTTTTTCGCGGTCCAGGGTCCAGCGCACCGGTTTGCCGAGCGATGCCGCGTGTGCCGCCAGGCCCGTGGTCTGCGCCCGGCCGACAATGCTGTCCAGGCTGTCCGCATAGTCGCGGTTCAGGCGCAGGCGGCGTAGATGGATCGCCAGCGTGTCGCCGGCCTCCGCACCCATCACGAAGAAAGGCCCGGTCTGCGGATTGCCGAACAGGGCGCGCGTCACGCCGCGTTCGTCCACGCCGCCCGAATCGATGGTGGTGGTATGCACCGTATCCCCCGGCCAGACGGTCAATACCGGCGGACGCGTGGCGCTGAATTCATTCGCATACTCTTTGGGCGCGAATTCATGGCGCTGCGGGGCGGTGGATGCGCGCTCCGGCAGGCGCCGTGCGGTGAAGCCGTGCTGGGCGCGGGCTTTGGCGTCATTGGTGTCCGGCATGTCGGCGCTGCCTTGCAGGTTGTTGGCGGCGGCGGTCCCTTTGTACTCGTAGCGATTGCCCTGCTTGTCGGTGACGGTGAAGCTGATGCCGCTTTTCGTGCGGGTGCCGTGCAGGCTGTCGCCATCGAGCGTGCCGGACAGGTGGCCGTCCTGCTCCTGCAGATGCAGCGTCATGTAGGAGGGATTGCCCCACCGGTCGAGTTTCAGAAGCCAGCTTTCGGCGGCGTGCAGCGGCAAGGCAAGGGAAAACAGCGACAGCAGGAGTGTTTTTTTCATGGACTTACTTCAGTTGGTTGGGAGGAAGTAAAACTGCCCATCATAACCTGGCTTAAGCCCGCCCCATCTGCCGCAGCAGATCGATAAAGGCGCGTAAGGGCGCGGGCTGGCGCCGTCCGCTGGGGTAGTAGAGGAAGAGACTTTCCAGCGGCGGATGCCATTCTTCCAGCGCGCGCAGCAGACGGCCTTCGGCCACGGCTTGGGACACGCGGCCTTCGTAGACATAGGCCAGGCCGACGCCGTCGAGCGCCGCGCTCACCATCAGATCCTCGTCGTCGAGCAGCAGCGGGCCGTCCACCGCCACGCTGAGCTTTTCGCCGCCCTGGGCGAATTCCCAGGCGTACACGGCGCCGCTGGGAAAGCGGCGGCCGATGCAGGCGTGATGCTTCAGCTCGCCGGGCGTGCGCGGCAGGCCGTGGCGCTCGGCATAAGCGGGGGCTGCGACCAAACTCATCCGGGGCAGGGGGCGCAGGGGGAGCGCCACCATGTCCTGGGCCAGGCTTTCGCCATAACGCACGCCCGCATCGAAGCCGTCGCGCACAATGTCGACCAGGCCATCGTCCGTCACCACTTCCAGCCGGACATTGGGAAAGGCTTGGTGGAAGCGCGCAAACAGGGGCGTCAGCAGCAGGGCGGCAACGGAACGCGGCACGTTCAGGCGCAGGCTGCCGCTGGGCGTGTCGCGCAGGGCGTTGATGTCGTCGAGGCCAGCATGGATTTCGTCCAGGGCGGGCGCCAGCCGCGCCAGCAGGCGTTCGCCGGCGGCGGTCGGCGTGACGCTGCGCGTGCTGCGGTTGAGCAGGCGCAGGTCGAGGCGCTGCTCCAAAGCGCGCATGGCGTGGCTCAGTGCCGAGGCGGAGACGCCGCGTTCCTGCGCCGCCTTGCGGAAGCTGCGGTGTTTGGCGACGCAGGCGAAGGCGGCCAGATCGTCGAGGTCGGGTGTTTTCATTGATGAATTTAGTTCAGTAGTTCATGCATGATAACTCGTCTTATCGTACATAAACAAATTCGGCACACTGGCATCCTTCCTAAACAACTGAATGAAGGATGCTGTGATGAAAATGCATAAATTGGGCCGGCAAGGCCTGGAAGTGTCGGCAATCGGCCTGGGCTGCATGGGGATGAGCTTCGCCTATGGTCCTTCGAACGAGGCGGAAGCGCTGTCCACTCTGGACCGGGCGCTGGAACTGGGCGTCAGCCATTGGGATACGGCCGAGGTTTATGGTCCTTACACCAACGAGGAATTGCTGGGCCGCGCGCTCAAGGGGCGGCGCGACAAGGTGACGCTGGCAACCAAGTTCGGCTTCGGCATCCTGCCGCATGGCGAAGGGATGGCGCGCATGTCGGGCCTGAACAGCCGTCCGGAGCATGTGCGCGCCGCCACGGAAGGTTCACTGCGCCGCCTGGGCGTGGAAACCATCGATCTGCTGTATCAGCACCGGGTCGACCCGCAAGTGCCGATCGAGGACACGGTGGGCGCGATGGCTGAACTGGTGCGTGAAGGCAAGGTGCGCTACCTGGGCCTGTCCGAGGTGGGCGGCGCGACCTTGCGCCGCGCCCATGCGGTGCACCCGATTGCGGCGGTACAGTCGGAATACTCGCTGTGGAGCCGTGACGTGGAACAGGATGTGCTGCCCGTCTGCCGTGAGCTGGGCGTGGGCTTTGTGCCGTACAGCCCCTTAGGCCGCGGCTTCCTGGCCGGCAAGCTGGAAGACGTGTCGCAATTGTCGGCCGACGACTTCCGCCACTATCTGCCGCGTTTCCAGCAGGCTGCCCTGCAGCGCAACCGCCGCCTGCTGCAAACGCTGACCGAGCTGGCGCATGCCCGCCAGGCGACCCCGGCGCAACTGGCGCTGGCCTGGCTGCTGGCCCAGGGCGAGGATATCGCGCCGATTCCCGGTGCGCGCCGCATCGTCCACCTGCAGGAAAACTCGGCGGCGGTCGAACTTGCGCTGAGTGCGCAGGAACTGGATACCATTGCCGCCGCCTTCACGCCGGATCGGGTGGATGGCGCGCGCTACAGCCCGGACGGCATGGCCCTGGTCGGCCGTTAAGCGGAGCCGGCGGCAATCCCGTGCAGGATGCCGCATTCCTTGGCTGTCAGCGTTTCGTGGCATAGGCTGCGCAGGTCCAGCAACTGGCGGCGCAGCGATTCCAGCTCGGCGATACGCTGGGCCAGGCCGTCGATATGGCGGTCGAGCAAGGCGTTGACGCCGCCGCAGCTGCCGTCGGGCGTGGCGCGCAGGGCCAGGAGCTGCTGGATTTCCGCCAGTCCCATATCGAGGGAACGGCAGCGGCGGATGAACATCAGCCGCTCCGCATGGGCCTCGTCATACAGGCGGTAATTGGCTGGGGAGCGCGCGGGCGGCGGCAGCAAGCCTTCCCGCTCGTAATAGCGGATGGTCTCGACCGCGCAGCCGGTTTGCAAGGCCAGTTCGCCGATCTTGAAGGTTTTTTCCATGATTTCCAGCCTTGGATATTGACCCTGTAGCCGCTACAGGGTTTCTAATGCCAATATACCCCATACATAAGGAGTCATCATGGCAGGATGTTGCGATAGCGGCTGTTCGGCGCCGAAGCAGGCGGTCAGTCCGCGCTACCGGCGCATTTTATGGATCGCCTTGCTGGTGAACGCGGCGATGTTCCTGGTGGAGCTGGGTGGCGGCTGGCAGGCGGCATCGGTGGCGTTGTTTGCCGATTCCGTCGATTTCCTGGGCGATGCGGGCAATTATGGCCTGTCGCTGTTTGTGCTGGCCATGGCCCCGGTCTGGCGTTCGCGCGCGGCGCTGGTCAAGGGATTGACCATGGGCGGCTATGGCGTGCTGGTGCTGGGCGTGACCCTGTGGCGGGCCAGCCAAGGCGGCGTGCCGGAGGCGGCCACCATGGGCGGCATTGGCCTGCTGGCGCTGCTGGCGAACGTGCTGGTAGCGGTGCTGCTGTATGCCTACCGCGGTGGCGACTCGAATATGCGCTCGGTCTGGCTGTGCAGCCGCAATGATGCCATCGGCAATCTCGCGGTGATGCTGGCGGCGGCGGGTGTGTTCGGCACCGGTCAAGGCTGGCCGGATATCGCGGTGGCCGCCATCATGGCCGGCCTGGGCTTGTCGGCCGCGCGCAGCGTGGTGGGGCAGGCGCGCGGCGAGCTGGCCAAAGCTTAAGGCAGCAGACGGGCCGCCAACAGGGCGGCCAGGTACAGGCCGACGCCAAACACGGTATGGGTCAAAAGGCTGCGCAGGCGGGCGATGGCCGGCGCCGGCGTGCGCGAGGCGGCGATGCCCATGCCAAAGGCCGGTTGCATGACAAGGAAGGGCGCCAGAATGGTGGCGATGCCCACCATGACGGCCGGCAGTGGCGTTGGCTGGCGTGCCCAGTCCAGGCCGGCCAGTCCCAGCAGCAGGGCGGCAAAGGCGATGCCGATGGCGTAATGGGCCAGCCAGCCCAATGGGCGTTCGCCCGGCACCGCTTCCGCCTTGGCGATGTTCTCGTGCATGAAGCGGCCGCGCGGAAAGTGGCCGACCCAGCGTCCCACCATGGCCCAGTTCAGCGACATGACGCCAAACACGCGCTTGAGCAACTCCGACCACAGGTCTTGCACCATCGTTGCGCCCACCCCGATCAGCAGTATGCGCAGGCCCATCTCTAAAGCATCATTCATTCTCTTATTCCTTTAAAACATCATTCAATAAACTAATTGATTGATTAAAGAATAGAGCAATGCTACCATTGTGTCAATGAGCGATCCTACCCAACCCCAAATCCTCGTCGAAATCGCCGAGCTGGCCCGCACGCTGGGCCATGCGCACCGTGTTGCCTTGCTTTGTCATATCTCGGAAGAGGAAAGGCCGGTCGAAAAGCTGGCCGAGCTGGCGGGCCTGTCGCTGGCGAACGCCTCCCAGCATTTGCAGAATTTGAAGCGGGCCGGCTTTGTCGATACCCGGCGCGACGGCAAACGCATTCTTTACCGTCTGGGAGGCGGGCCGGTGATGGCGCTGTTGGGCGGCTTGCAGCAGTTCGCCGAGTTCAAGCGCGCCGAGCTGCGCCAGGTAGTGGTGGACAGTTTCGCCCAGCCCAGCCGTCTACATGGCATTTCGCGCGAGGAACTGCTGCTGCGCTTGGCCGATGGCGGCGTGACCCTGCTCGATGTGCGTCCCGAACATGAATATGCCCTGGGCCATCTGCCCGGCGCATTGAATATTCCGCTGGAAGAACTGCAGGGCCGCCTGGGCGAGCTGCCGCAGGGCCAGCAGATCGTGGCGTATTGCCGCGGCCCGTATTGCGTGCTGTCGCGGGATGCCGTGACCATGCTGCGCGTCAGCGGTCTGAAAGCGCGCTGTCTGGAGAGTGGCTATCCCGACTGGCTGGCAGCCGGGCTGAAAGTGGAAAAGACGAGCTGAGCCGCTGACTGTTCGCTTGCGCACCGACGGCGCCTCCGGCCATCGCCTAGGCTGCGGTTTCTGATCCACAGCGAAGGAGGGCATTTTGAAGCGTCTGACCAATGTGATAGCGGCTGCGGCCGCTGTTTTCCTGCTGATTCCTGGCGCCCAGGCGGCGAAAGAGAAGACCATGAGCGACGTGAAACTGAGCCTGGCGGTACAGACGGAGCAGGGCAGGGTGCGGGTTGGCGTGCTGCTGAAAAACGAGGGGACGCGCACCGTCTACGTGCCGCGCACCTTGGCCGTGGATAAAGATCCGCCCGGCCGCCTGTTCGAGGTACGCGACGCCGATAGCGGCGAGAAGCTGGCCTATGAAGGCGTCATGATCAAGCGCGGCCCGCTGAAAGCTGCCGATTTCATGGAGCTCAAGCCGGGCGCCGAGCAGCAAAACAGCATCGACATCACCAATAACTACAGTTTCAAGGCGGGCAAACGCGTCTACCAGATCGCCTATGACGGCTTGTACTGGGATGATATGCAGGCGGAGCCGGATATGGCCAAGGCCTTGACGCTGACTTCCGCGCCGCTGCTGTTCACTTACGGCGGCAAATAAGGCCATCCGGCCTGCGGCATGCAGGGGATGGCCTGGTGCCGGTTTATGGCAGGGATGGGGTGTTTTCGCCGAAGTATTCGTGCGAATCGGCGTTGTCGATGGCCTTGGCGGGATTGCTGGTTGCCAGGCTGGCGGCTGCCGACTGGCCATAAGCCCAGTCATCGGTGCCCGCCACCACGGTGAAGTGGCTCATCTCATGCACCAGGGTGCCGCCTTTGGAGTCGGTGCCCGTGGTTGGCGCCGGCCAGAAGGCGTTGCAGACATAGATCTTGTAGGGCTGGTTCGGATACACATAGGCGTAATAGCTTTCCTTGCAGCCGCAATCGACCACCACCGCCTTGTTGGCGAAAGCATCCTTGATGGCGTTGAAGTGGGATTTCACCGTGTTGAAGCGGCTGGAATTGTAGGCGCCGAACCATTTGGTATAGCGCTGGCCTGGCGTGCCCGCCAGATAGCTCACGCTATTGCCCGCCATGTTTTGCGCCGCCGTGTAAGCGGCCTTGATCTGGGTCTGCTGCGAGGCGCTGCATTGGGTGAAGGACAGGCTGCCCGCCAGTGCGGCTTCCTGTTCGGCCGCTTTCTGCGCGGGGCTGGCATCGCCTTCGATCCAGACCGAAACGGCTTCCGATTGCAGCAGGTCGGCGGTTTTTTCATCGGCGGCGCGCTCGCCTTTTTCGGTACGCACCGGCGCTGTCGTCTTGCTCTGGAAGCGGATCGAGTAGTCGCCGGTCACGCTCATATCGTAGAGGTGGGACAGTTCCACCGTGGCGGTGTAAGCCTTGCCCGGTTCGATCACCAGATAATCGGCGGCGGTCGGCGCGGGACGCTTCACCAGCTTGCCTTCATACGGCACTTTCGCGCCGTCGCGCGTGATCTCGAACAGCGATTGTTCGATGGCGCCGAAAGGCGTGTGCCAGCGCAGGATTTTCTCGGCTGTGTCGCCGCTGTTAAACATGGTCACGCGCACCACCACATCATCGCCCGTGCCGAGGGCTTTCTTTTCCATGCTGACGCTGGCGACCAGGCCGCTGGCGGCCGCGCTGGCGCTGAAGCAAAGAGCAACTGCCAAAACCGAACCGCCAAGCTTGAGGCGTTGATTCAAGTTCATGCTTTGTCTCCGTGAGGTTGGTTGTTTTTGAGGATGAGACCGGCTTACGGGCCAGCTCATCGATACATCCTCACACAGCAGCGGAATGGCCGTAAACGCCGATTTGCTAGAAATGCTGAAATTTCGTCAAACTCGGCATTTGCGCAACATTCTGCGATTTCTTTGGCGAAATTTAGCCGAAGAAAGCGTATAGATTTAAACAGATGGCAGATTTTGTTAAGAATTAGACAGTCCGGACAAAGGCACGGCGCTGCCGGTTTTGATGCGGTCCAGCGCCACCAGGGTGCGGAAACGCTTCACGTTCGGATTGCCGAAAAACAGGCGGCGCGTCAGGGCGTCGTATTCGGCCATGGTGGCGACCAGGATCACCAGCACGAAGTCGGCGTCGCCCGTCACGTAATAGCCACTGCTGGATTTCGGGCGCGGCCACGAAGGCCGCCTTGATCGCGTCCAGCAAGTCCAGCCGCTCGCTCTCGATATACACCTCGGTGAGGATGGTGAGCGACTTGCCGACCAGGTTCGGATCGACTAGGGCCGCGTTGGCGGCGATCACGCCGGATTCCTCCATGGCCTTGATGCGGCGCTGCACGGCGGGTGCGGACAGGTGCACCTGCTCGCCGATGGCGCGCAGCGGCGTGCGGTTGTCCTGCTGCAGGATGCCCAGGATGGCGTAATCGAAATGATCTAATTGCGGCACGATTGGTTTACAAAATTGCGTAGGAAGGTGCATTTTAGAGAATTTCTCCGTGGGCCGCGCAATAAGATTTCTCTCATCGGATTGACGGGAGAAACCATGTTTGTCTTAAACCGTAAGGACAAGCTGGCGGCGGGGGATGCGGCCCTGTTCGGCGACAAGGAGCTGGCGCTGGTGCGCTCCCGTCTGGCGTGCCTGCCGGACTTTGCGCCGACGCCGCTGCACGCTTTGCCGGGGCTGGCACGCACGGCCGGAGTCGGCGCCATCCATATCAAGGATGAGCGCCGGCGCATGAAGCTGGGCAGTTTCAAGGCTCTGGGCGGCATGTACGCTACTCTCAGCCTATTGCTGGAAGCGGCGGGCAAGGCGCTGGCATGCGAGCCGGGCTGGCATGAACTCTGCCATCCGGCGCTGCGCGCGGCCCTGGCGTTGCAGACCGTGTGCTGCGCCACCGATGGCAACCACGGCCGGGCCGTGGCAGCGGCGGCGCGGCTGGCGGGTGCCCAGGCGCATATCTTTGTGCATGCGGGCGTCAGCCGCCAGCGCCTGCTGGCGATCCGCCAGTACGGCGCGAAGGTCAGCATCGTCCGCGGCACGTATGACGATGCCGTGGCCGAGGCGCGCCGCGCCAGCGCCGAGCGCGGCTGGCATTTGGTGTCGGACACCGCCTGGCCGGGTTACGAGCGTATTCCGGCCCGCATCATGCAGGGCTATGCCGTGCTGCTCGACGAAGCACTGGCCGAGATGGCGCAACCGCCCAGCCACGTGTTCGTGCAGGCTGGCGTGGGCGGCCTGGCGGGTGCGCTGGCGGCCAGGCTGGCGCTGCGCTTCGGCCGCGAGCAGCCGCGCCTGATTGTGGTTGAAGCGCAACGCGCCGCCTGTCTTTATGCAAGTTGCCTGGCGCGCGAACCGGTCAGTGTGGATCCCGGCCAGCCGACCGTGATGGCCATGCTGGAGTGCTATCAGCCATCCTTGCTGGCCTGGCGCATTCTTGCCGCCACGGCCCATGCTTTCATGACGGTGGACGAGGAAACAGCGCGTGCGGCGGTGCTGTGCCTGGAGCGCACGGCGAGCGGCGATCCGCGCATTCCCAGCAGCGAAAGCGGGGCGGCGGGCCTCGCGGGTCTGCTGCATGCCGCCGCCGAACCGGCCATGCGCTCGGCTTTTGGCCTGGACCGCGACTCGCGCGTGCTGCTGATTGCCAGCGAAGGCGCCAGCGAGCCGATCGGGCAGTTTCGCGAGCCGATGTGAGGTGGGGAAGCACCGTTCTCCAGATGTAACATGTTTTTCGAGGTTAACTACTAAAAAAGACACATTGCAAAAAAGGCCAGTATCTGCGATGATTTGTAAACGCGAATCATTATCATTTAAATTTTCCGCAGATACCTATGTCCATCTCCTCCGCTGTCGACATCCGCCAGCTTTTCATTGCTTCCCGCGCCCAGCTGCGCGATGCCGCCGCCCGCATTCTGGGCTGCCGGCAGCGCGCCGAGGACGTGGTGCAGGACGCTTACCTGAAGCTGGCCGACGGCATTGAAGAGTTGCATATCCTGAACCCCGGCGCCTATCTGTTCCAGCTGGTGCGCAATCTGGCGATCGACCGCCACCGCCGTTCCGCTTTCGAGCAGCAGGTGTTTTCGCCCGGCGAGGAAGCGCTGCAGGCGGGATCGAACGTGACGCCCGAGGTCCAGGCCATCCACACCCAGCACCTGGTGCTGGTGGCGCGCGCCCTGGACAAGCTGCCGGAGCGCACCCGCGCCGCGTTCGAGCTGCATCGTCTGGCCGGCAAAACCCAGCGCGAAGTGGCGGCCGATCTGGGCATCTCCACCACGCTGGTCAACTTCATGATCCGCGATGCGATGGAATGCTGCCGCGATGCCTTGCGGGCCGCCTGAAAATCCGGGCTGCGCCAGTTGATATAATGGAGTGGACGGCGCCAATGGAGGTGCCGTGCTTCTTCTATCAGCAAGGCCATGACTATAAATATAAACGGCGACCGGCACTGGCAAACCGCCCTCGATTGGATACAGCGCGAACACGAAAATGCGCTTGATGAAAGCGCGCAGGCCGAACTGGCGGCGTGGTTGAAAGCCTCTCCCGACCATCTGAAAGCGTATGAGGAAGCGCGCCGCGTATGGCTGGCCGCGGGCCTGGTTCCGCCGGCCGGCGGCAGCATCTAAGCCAGCGGATTTTTCCTTACCCACTGCATTAAATTTCGCTTTGCCTCATGCGTCATAGGGGAGAGCAGTGCCGCTAGCCTTCCATGTCGGAATGCGCGGTGCTGCCATCACCATGATGAGGTATAGCGCATGTCCACCAGTTGCTTCGACCGTGAAGACGAAGTCTTCATCGTCCTCGTAAATCACGAAGAACAGTACTCGATCTGGCCGCAATGGAAAGCGGTGCCCGGCGGCTGGCGCGCGGTCGAGGGTGTCAGCGGCAACAAGAAGGCCGTGCTGGAATATGTCGAGCGGACCTGGACCGATATGCGTCCCAAGTCCCTGCGCGATTGGATGGCTGAACAAGCCAGCGTCCACTGATAAGCGGGACGTCCGATGCCTAATCAGTCGCCCGCGCGCCACTATCCCGATAATTTCGTCGCCCATCTGCGCGCGCTTGCGGCGCAACGTCCCGACGACACCGCCTTGATCGTGGTGGCCGAGCGGGACGGCAAAGCCCTCGATACCCCGCTTTCCTATGCGTTGCTGGAGCGGCGCGTGCGCGCGCTGGCGGCGCAGCTGCAGCGCCGCTTCAGTTCCGGCGAGCGCGTCCTGCTGTTGCTGGATAACGACGATCATTATGTGGTCAGCTTCTTTGCCTGCATGTATGCAGGACTGATCGCGGTGCCGGTGTTTCCGCCGGAATCGGCGCGGCCCCAGCATCTGGCGCGCCTGGCCGGCATCGCGGAGGATGCGCAAGCGGCTTGCATCCTGACCTCCGGCGCGATCCTGGAAATGGTGGGCGAGGCGATGAGCGCCTTTGGCGGCGCGGCGGTGATCGCGGCCGACAGCATTGCCATCGGTATGGCGGAGGAATGGGCCGAGCGCGAGCCATCGAGCGGCGACGTCGCTTTTCTGCAGTACACCTCGGGTTCGACCTCCACGCCCAAGGGTGTGATGGTCACGCACGGCAATCTGATGGCGAACGAGCGCGCCATCGAGGCGACCATGGATGTGCGGGCCAGCGATGTCTTCGTCTCCTGGCTGCCGCTATACCACGATATGGGCCTGATCGGCGGCTTGCTGCAGCCATTCCATCGCGGCATCCCCGTGGGATTGATGACGCCCCGCTTCTTCCTGGAGCGCCCGGTACGCTGGCTGCAGGCGGTTGCGCGCCTGCGCGCCACCATCAGCGGCGGGCCGGATTTCGCGTTCCGGCTTTGTCTTGAACGGGTCAGGGAAGAGCAGATTGCACGGCTCGACCTGTCGAGCTGGCGGCTGGCGTTTTCCGGCGCGGAGCCGGTGCGCTACGACACCCTGCGCGACTTCATTGCGCATACGGTGCCGGCCGGTTTTTCCGGCTCTTCCGTCTATCCCTGCTATGGTCTGGCCGAAGCGACGCTGCTGCTGACCGGCGGCCGCCGCGCGGGCGGCATATGCGCCCAGGGCTTTTCGGCCGCCAGTCTGGCGCAAGGCCGGGCGCAGCCCGATGCCGGCGGCAATATGCTGGTGGCTTGCGGCGCGATCGCGCCCGATCATGTGCTGGAGATTGTCGATCCCGCTTCGGGACGCGTGCTGGAGGCGGGATACGCGGGCGAGATTCAGGCCAGCGGTCCAAGCATTGCCAGCGGCTATTGGCGGCGCGAGGAGGCCAGCACCGAAACCTTTGTCGAACGTGATGGACGGCGTTGGCTGCGCACGGGCGATCTCGGCTTCCTGCATGAGGATCAGCTGTATATCACCGGCCGCATCAAGGATTTGATTATCGTGCGCGGCCAGAATATCTATCCCCAGGATATCGAGCGCGGCATCGAAGCCGAGGTGGAAGCGGCGCGCAAGGGCCGCGTGGCCGCCTTTGCGGTCGCTACGCCCGATGGCGGCGAAGGCGTGGGCGTGGCCGTCGAGGTTTCGCGCGGCATGCAAAAGCTGGTGCCGGTCAAAGTGCTGGTGGATGCCCTGAGCCAGGCGGTCGTGGCGGCATGCCGGGAGCCGGCATCGGTCGTGGTGCTGCTGAATCCCGGCGCATTGCCCAAGACTTCCAGCGGCAAGCTGCAGCGCGGCGCCTGCCGCAAGCGATGGCAGGATGGCACGCTGGACACGTATGCGGTGTATCAGTTCGGCGCGTTCGCGTCGGGCGGGCCGGCCGATGGTGGTGAGCAGGCGCCGCTGAGCGAGGCCGAGACGGCGCTAGCCGCCCTGTGGCGCGAGGTGCTCAAGCGCGACGCGTCGGCGGCGTTTGCGCGCGATGCCCATTTCCTTGCCAGCGGCGGCAATTCGCTGGCGGCGGTGCAATTGGCGGCGCGCATCGGGGAGCGGTGGAATATCGATTTTCCGGTGCGGCAGATATTCGAGCAGCCGCAGCTCGGCGCAATGGCGGCGGCGATCGCCCGCCAGCCCCAGGGCGCTTCCGGCAAGGCGGTGCTGTCGCCTATCGTGCCGCTGCCTGCGGAGCGGCGCCGCCAGGCGCTGCCACTGTCGCATGCACAGCAAAGGCAGTGGTTCCTGTGGCAGATGGCACCGGAGAGCTGCGCTTATCACGTCAGCGGCGCGCTGCGCTACACCGGTGCTCTGGACTCCGTGGCCTTGCACGCAGCATTCGATGCCCTGATTGCCCGCCATGAGCCGCTGCGCACCCTGTTCCAGGCCGGCGCGGACGGCAGGGGCGAGCAGTTGATACAGGTGGAAATGCCGCTGGACTGGTCGGAAATCGACCTGCGCGGCCTACCCGAAAATGAGCGCCAGCCGCAGGCCTTGCAGCTGGTTGAAGAATTGAATGCGCGCCCGTTCGATTTGTGCCACGGTCCGCTGCTGCGCGCGGCGCTGCTGCGGCTTGGCGACGAGGCACATATTCTGGCGGTGGCGATGCACCATATCGTGTCGGACGCCGTGTCGATGCAGGTGCTGCTGGCCGAACTGGCCGCGCATTATCGCGCCCATCTGGCGGGCAGCGCAGCGCCATTGGCTGCGCTGCCGGTGCAATATGCGGATTACGCGGCATGGCAGCATGAGTGGCTGAAGGAGGGTGCCGGAGCGCGCCAGCTGGCTTACTGGCGGGAGCAGCTGGGCGGCGAGCAGCCGGTGCTGGCTCTGCCCGCAGACCGCGCGCGGCCGCCGGTGGCGAACTACCGGGCCGCCGCCCATCGCCTGGAGCTGGAACCACAGCTCCTGAAAGCGTTGAACGACGGTGCCCATCGCGCCGGCGGCACGTTGTTCATGGTGCTGCTGGCGGGCTTCCAGGTGCTGCTGCACCGCTACACTGGCCAAGGCGATATCCGCGTCGGCATCCCCATCGCCAACCGCCAGCGCATCGAGACCGAGGGGCTGATCGGCTTCTTCGTCAATACCCAGGTGCTGCGCGGCGAAATCCACGGCCGCCGCAGCCTGGCCGAAGTGCTGCACGATGTTCGCGAAACGGCGCTGGCGGCGCAATCGCATCCCGACCTGCCGTTTGAGCAGTTGGTCGATGCCTTGCAGCCGGAACGCAGCTTGAGCCATACCCCGCTGTTCCAGGTGATGTTCAACCATTTACGCGCCGACTTCGGCACGCTGGCGCAACTGCCCGGGGTGGATGCCGAATATTTGGCCCTGCGCGAACCGGCGGCGCAGTTCGAACTGACATTGGAAACCACGGAGCTGGCCAGCGGGCGGTTGGGCGTGCGCTTCATCTATGCGGCGGAACTGTTCGAAGCGGCTACCATCGCCCGTATGGCGGACGATTATCTGGCCATTCTCGACGCGTTGGCGCACCAAAGCGGACAGGCGGTGGGCGATGTGGCCCTGGTCAGCCAGCAGGAACAGATTAGTCTGGAGGAGTGGGGCGTCAATCCGGTGCGCCATGCCGACGCGGAGCCGGTGCACCGGAGCTTTGAACGCAATGCGCTGCGCCATCCCGATGCGCCAGCCTTGCTGTTCGGCGATCAGACCCTCAGCTATGCGGAACTGAACGCCCGCGCCAACCGCCTTGCGCACCGCCTGATGGCGCTGGGCGTGGGACTGGAGAGCCGGGTCGGCATTGCCGTCGAACGTTCTCTGGACATGATGATTGGCCTGCTGGCGATTCTGAAAGCCGGCGCCGCCTACGTGCCGCTGGATACCGACTACCCGGCGGAACGCCTGCGCTATATGGCCGAGGACAGCGGCATCGGCCTGCTGCTCACGCACAGTGCACTGAGTGCCAGCCTGCCCATGTCCGCTGTGCCTGCACTGCTGCTGGACCAGATCGATGTCAATGCCGAGAGTAGCGCGAATCCGGCCGTGCCGGTGCATGGCGAGAACCTGGCTTACGTGATCTACACCTCCGGCTCGACCGGCAATCCGAAAGGCGCGGCCAACCGCCACCGCTCCCTGTCCAGCTGCATGGCGTGGATGCAGGAGACGTACCACCTGACGCCCGCCGATACCGTGCTGCACAAGGCGGCTTTCGGTTTCGACGTCTCGGTATGGGAGCAGTTCTGGCCTTTGACGGCTGGCGCGCGCCTGGCGCTGGCCTTGCCTGGCGATCAGCGCGACCCGGCGCGCCTGGTGGCGCTGATTCAGCAGCACCAGGTCACTACGGTCAACTTCGTGCCGCCGATGCTGCAAGCCTTCCTGGCGCATGAAGGAATCGAAGCCAGCACGCGGCTCAAGCACATTATCTGCGGCGGCGAAGCCATGCCGGCCGAGACGCAGCGCGAAACCTTCGAGCGCCTGCGCCGCGCCGGCCTGCACAATCTGTACGGGCCGACCGAAACGGCGATCCACGTGACGCATTGGGCCTGCCGCAACGACGGGCAAAGCCTGGTGCCGATCGGCCGTCCGATCAGCGAAACCCATACCTATGTGCTGGATGCGGAGCTGAATATGGTGCCGGCCGGGGTGGCGGGCGAGCTGTATCTCGGCGGCGTGGGTCTGGGACGGGGTTATCTGCACCGTCCGGGCTTGAGCGCCGAGCGCTTCGTGGCCGATCCCTTCGATCCGCGCGGTGGCCGCCTGTACCGCACCGGGGATCTGGTGCGCTGGAATGGCGAAGGCCAGCTGGAATACCTTGGACGCATCGATCACCAATTGAAGATTCGCGGCCTGCGCATCGAACTGGGCGAGGTCGAGGCGCAATTGCTGGCGCAGCCGGAAGTGCGCGAGGCTGTGGTGCTGGCACGCGACGGCGCGGGCGGCAAGCGCCTGGTCGGCTATGTGTCGGCGCACGAGGGCAAGCTGGCGGATGGCGCGGAGCTGAAGGCGCGCCTGGCGCTGCGCCTGCCGGACTATATGGTGCCGCAGCATATCGCGGTGCTGCCGTCGCTGCCGCTGAGCGCGAACGGAAAGGTGGACCGCAAGGCGCTGCCGGATGTGGCGCTGCCGGGCCGTACTGCCAGCGAGGCGCCGCAAGGGCAGCTGGAACAGGCACTGGGCCAGCTCTGGTGCGCCCTGCTTGAACTGGAGAGCGTGGACCGGCGTGACAGCTTCTTTGAGCTGGGCGGTAATTCGCTCTTGCTGCTGCAATTGCAGCGCCGTCTGGCGCAGCAGCTGGACCTGCATCCGACGGTGGTCGATCTGTTCAAGTACCCGACGCTGGAAGCACTGGCGGCCTTCCTGGGTAGTGTTGCGCCGTCGGCACGCTCCACGGCGGAAGTCGATGAACGCGCGAAACGCCAGCGCGGCGCATTTTTACAACGTAAAGCAGTAGCGGAAAGAGCGCCGACATGAATTTAGCGGACCAAGGCCTGCCGGAGCAGGAAGAATTCACCGGCGTGGAAATCGCCATTGTCGGCATGGCCGGGCGCTTTCCGGGTGCGGAGAGCGTGGATGCCCTGTGGCGCAATATCCTGAACGGTGTGGAAGCGCGGCGTGCCTTTGATGATGAGCAGTTGCGTACGCGCGGCGTGGCCGATGCCGCGCTGGCCGATCCGGCTTATGTGAAAGCCGGCATGGTGCTGGATGGCGTGGATCAATTTGACGCCGGTTTTTTCGGCTATTCGCCGCGCGAGGCCGAGCGGCTCGATCCGCAGCAGCGCGTGTTCCTGGAAACTGCCTGGCATGCCTTGGAAAACGCTGGCTATGCAGGAACCGCCACGCCAGCGCTGACCGGCGTGTATGCGGGCAGCGGCAGCAATTTGTATTTGATGCGCAATCTGCTGCCCGGCGTGGACTGGGCCGCCAGCGATATCGCCTCACTGCTTGGACTGATGAACGGCAATGACCAGGGATCGCTGGCGACGCGCATCGCCTACAAGCTGAATCTGCGCGGCCCGGCAGTATCGGTGCAGACGGCGTGTTCGACTTCGCTGGTGGCGGTACATATGGCTTGCCGCTCCTTGCTCAACTATGAAAGCGACCTGGCGTTGGCAGGCGGCGTCTGGCTCAACCTCCTGCAGGAGATGGGCTACCGCCATCAAGCTGGTGCGATTCTGTCGGCGGACGGTCACTGCCGCGCATTCGATGCGGCGGCTGGCGGTACGGTGATCGGCAGCGGCGCAGGCATTGTTGTGCTCAAACGGCTGGATGAGGCGCTGCGCGATGGCGATGCCATTCACGCCGTTATCAAAGGCTCCGCGCTGAATAATGACGGCGCGGGCAAGATGGCGTACAGCGCGCCCAGTGTCGATGGCCAGGCTGAAGTGATTCAGACAGCGATGGCGATGGCTGGCGTGGATGCCGGTGGCATCGGCTATGTGGAAGCGCACGGCACCGGCACTGCCTTGGGCGACCCGGTGGAAATCGCCGCCTTGACCCAGGCTTTCCGTGCCAGCACGCAGAAAAGCGGCTATTGCGCCATCGGCTCGGTGAAAACCAATATCGGCCACCTGGATGCGGCGGCGGGCGTCACCGGCCTGATTAAGGCCGTGCTGGCCCTTAAGCACCGCACGCTGCCGCCAAGCTTGAACTTTGAGCAGCCGAACCCGCAGATCGATTTCCCCTCCAGCCCTTTTTATGTGAATACGCAAGCCCGTCCCTGGGCGATGACTGGTACACCGCGCCGCGCTGGGGTCAGCTCTTTCGGCATGGGTGGCACAAATGCCCATGTGGTGCTGGAAGAAGCGCCTAGGCCTGTGGTGCAGCAGGCGCCGGCGGGGCAGCAGGATCAGTTACTGCTGCTGTCGGCGCGCAGCGCCAATGCTTTGGATGAAACTATCACGCGGCTGGCAAGCCATCTGGAGCAGCACGCGGAGCAGGCCTTGGCCGATGTCGCGTACACGCTGCATTCCGGACGGCGTCACTTTGCACACCGTGCCGTTGCGCTGACCAGTGGCCATGTCCAGGCGGCACAGGTGTTGGCCGGAGGAAGCGGCTCGCTGGTACGCGGCCAAGCTATGGCCGAAGCACCGGCTGTCGCCTTCCTTTTCCCAGGCCAGGGTGCGCAGCACGTCGATATGGGCCGCGACCTGTACCTGACTAACAGTGTGGTGCGCGATACTGTGGACCGCTGCTGCGTGCTGCTAGAGAGTCGTCTCGGCCTTGATCTGCGCGATCTGATGTATCCGGCGGAAGGCAGGGAAGAGGAGGCTACCGCGCGCCTGGAGCAGACCGCCTATACCCAGCCGGCGCTTTTCGTGCTGGAATACGCGATGGCGCAGATGTGGCTTAGCCGCGGCGTGCAACCCGATGCGCTGCTGGGGCATAGCATCGGCGAGTATGTGGCGGCCTGCCTGGCCGGCGTATTTACGCTGGAAGATGCACTGGCCATTGTTGCCGAACGCGGACGCTTGCTGCAAGCGAGCGCCGAAGGCGCCATGCTGGCCGCCAGCCTGCCGGAGGCACAACTGGCCTTCTACCGGGATGCCGGATGCGATATCGCGGCCGTCAATGCGGCCGACTTGTGCGTCCTGGCTGGTCCTGTCACCGCTGTGGAGTTAGTGGAGCGTCAACTGGCTGAACGAGGCGTGGGAACGCGCCGCCTGCACGTCAACCGCGCTTTCCATTCCGCGCTGGTCGAACCGGTGCTGGCCGAATTTGAAGCCTTGCTGCGCAAGGTTGTGCTGCAAGCGCCCAGGATTCCGTTCATTTCCAATCTGAGCGGAAGCTGGATCAAGGCGGAAGAGGCCTGCGATCCAGGCTACTGGCTGCGCCATATGCGCGGCACGGTGCGCTTCGCTGATGGCCTGGCAACGCTGCTGGAGAAGTCCAACCGCCTGCTGCTGGAAGTCGGTCCGGGAGAAACGTTGAGCAGCCTCGCGCGCCGCCATGCGCTGGCGGCTGAACGTCCGGTGCTCGCCACACAGGCGCATCCGGCGCGGCGCAGCCAGAATGCGCAGCAGCATGCACTTTGCCTGGCGCAGCTCTGGGTGGCCGGAGTCGAGCTGGATGCGGCGGCTCTGGGCATCGGTGGCAAGCACCGGGTTGCTTTGCCGGGGTATTCCTTCGAGCGCCAGTCATACTGGGCGGAAGCCGCACCGATAAAGGTGGTGAAGGCACGCAGTATGGACGACTGGTTCCTGCGCCCTGTGTGGAAACGCGCCTTGCCCCTGAGCTCCGCTGGCCAGGAGCGCAGCGGCCCGATATTGCTGCTGGCCGATGAAACCAGTTTCGCCGACAAGCTGGCCGACAGCCTCCTGGCGCAAGGGCGGGAGGTGGTCCGGGTCGAACGCGGTTCGGGCTTTGAACGCATTGCTGCCAATTGCTATGCCGTGCGGCCCGGCGATGCGGGTGATCTGGCGCAACTGCTTCAGGCGCTGGAATCCGCTGCGGTCATCGACGTATGTCATATGTGGGCGCTGAATTCAGGAAGCCAGCCGGATGCACTGGAGCGCGGCTTTCATAGCTTGCTGGCCTTGGCGCAGGCGCTGGATAGCGCCGGTGTCGGCGCCGCAGCGATTACTGTGCTGAGCGACGGACTGGCGGATGTCACAGGCACGGAACAACTGCATCCGCAGCAGGCGGCCTTGTATGGTCCCTGCAAGGTGATTCCGCAAGAGTACCCGAACATCTCCTGCCGGCTGCTGGATATTGTTCTGCCGGCGGCTGGCGGCGTCAACGAGCAGACGCTGGTGAACCAGGTGATCGGCGAAATGAACGTACCCCAGGGCGGAACGCTGGTAGCGTATCGCGGGCCGCATCGCTGGCTCAAGGAGTACGAAGCGCTGTCACGGCCGGTTGCGGCGGATCAGCGCCTGCGCCGCCACGGCGTGTATCTGATCACGGGTGGCGCGGGTGGTGTTGGCATGGCGCTGGCCCGATATCTGGCGCGGACGTGGCAGGCAAAACTGGTCCTGGCGAGCCGCAATGCATTGCCTTCCGATGCGCCAGGCTTGCTGGAACTGGAGGCACTGGGCGCCGAAGTGCTGGCTGTTCAAGTCGATGTTGGCGATGCTGGGCAAATGACGGCCGCAGTTGCCGCTGCCCGCGCCAGGTTTGGTGCCTTGAATGGCGTAATCCACGCTGCCGGTATCGCCGGTGGAGGCCTGATTGCAACCAAGCAGCGCGCCAGCGTGGAAAAGGTGTTTGCGCCAAAACTGCAGGGCACGATGGTTCTGCTGGATGCGGTGAAAGACGAGGCGCTGGATTTCGTTTTGCTCTGTTCTTCGCTGACGGCGGTCACGGGCGGTTTCGCGCAAGCCGACTACTGCGCCGCGAATGCCGTTCTGGACGCGCTGTCGCAGCGCGCTGCCAGCGGCGACGGTCCTTGGCTGGTTTCGGTCAACTGGGATGTATGGCGCGATCTGGGCATGGCGACCGGACATCAGCTGCCGGAGGATGAAGGCATCGCTGCCGCCGATGCCGGTCCACTGCTGGAACGCATACTCTCCGGCCCGCAGTTGCCGCAAGTGCTGATATCGACCATTGGACTGGAACGGCAGATGGCGCGCGGCGCCTCGATGGAGCTGGCGGATCGCCTATTGCCCGGACCAACGCCGCGCCGCCAGCAGCATGCGCGTCCTGCCTTGTCCGAGGCATATGCAGAGCCAAGTGGACCTCTGGAAGAAGGTCTAGCGGCGCTATGGATTGAATTCCTCGGCATTGCGCCGGTTGGGACCAACGACAATCTGTTCGAACTTGGTGGTGATTCGCTGCTTGCGATTCAACTGCTGGCCAAGGTGCGCGGCGCGTATGGTGTTGAGCTGCATCCGGCTGGCTTTTTCAAGAATCCGACGGTTGCCGCGCTGGCGGTAATGGTCGAAACCCGAATGATAGAAGACATCGAGCGCGCCGAAGCGGCTGCGGTGTCCCCACAGTTGTAAAGGTTCCTTCAATGTCCGATATGAACACCCTGGCCGCATTGCGTGCGCGGCTCAGCCCTGCGCAACTGGCGAAACTCCAGGAACGCTTGAGCGGCGCAGCCAAACCGGCTGCAGGCGCCGCACCGGCGCAAGCCATACCACGCCGCGCTTCTGGTAGTGTGGCCGAACTCTCCTTCGCCCAGCAGCGCCAATGGTTTCTGTGGCAGCTTGACCCGGACAGCGCGGCCTATCATTTGAGCGGCGGCCTGCGTTTTCGCGGCCGTCTGGATGCCGAAGCATTGCGCGCCGGCCTGGAGGCGCTGATTGCCCGCCATCCATCCCTGCGCACGGTATTTTGCCAGGAGCAAGATGGCAGTCTGCGTCAACTGGTGCAGACGCCTGCCTCTGTCGAACTGCCTTGCCGGACTCTGAGCGGCAGTGCGCTGGAGGAGGAAATACGCAGTCTCTGCGCCAAACCCTTCGACCTGGCAAGCGGCCCTTTGCTGCGCGCGGCCTTGTTCAAGGTGGGAGAGGACGAACACCAGCTGGTGGTGGTCATGCATCATATTGTCTCGGATGGCTATTCCACCCAGCTGATACTGGATGAGTTGGCGCAGCGATACGCCGCCCGCGTGCAGGGAAGGGCGCTGCAACTGTTGGAACTGCCGATTGAGTACAGCGATTACGCAGCATGGCAGCGCAATTTGCTGGCGGGCGCGGAAGGCGAACGGCAACTGGCCTGGTGGCGGGATTTGCTGGGGGCGCACCAGCCTGCACTGAATCTGCAAACGGCCCGTCCCCGCCATGCTGAAGGGACGTATGGCGCGGCCCGCCATGCCGTCCAGCTGCCATTCGAACTGGCTGCAGCATTGCGGCGTCAGGCGCAAAATCATGGGGCGACCTTTTTCACGGCGCTGCTTACGGCGTTTCAAGCCCTGTTGTTCCGCTACAGCGGTCAGACCGATATACGCGTCGGCGTCCCTGTCGCCAACCGTCATCATGCGGAGACGGCGGGTCTGGTCGGCTTTTTTGTGAATACGCAGGTGCTGCCGGTGCGTTTGGACGCGAAGCAGCCGTTGGCACGGCTGCTGGAGCAGACCCGCGATAATGCGCTCGGCGCCCAGGCGCACCAGGATTTGCCGCTGGACTGGCTGGTCGAAGCCATGCAGGTGGAGCGCAGTCTGACCGGCAATCCGCTGTTCCAGGTGATGTTTAACCATCTACGCCTGGATCATGGCTCCCTTGCTCAATGGCCAGGCCTTGCGGTGGAGCGTATCGACTTCGACGAACAGAATGTGCAAAGCGAATTGTCGCTGACAACTTACGAAAGCTCGGATGGCAGGGTGACGGCCAGCTTCAGCTACGCGCCGGAACTGTTCGATGCAGCCTATATCGAAGGCATGGCGGAACATTATCTGCTGCTGTTGCAAGCCTTGGCGGGCAATCCAGAACAAACCCTGGGTGAAATCGAGCTGCTGAGCGAAGCGCAGCAAGTCCGTCTGGCGCAATGGGGAGATAACCACGAACACCATGATGGAGAGGAGCCGGTCCACTGCCTGTTCGAACTACAGGCTGCGACGCGTCCGCAGAACTGCGCACTGTTGTTTGGCGAGGCGTCGCTGAGTTATGGCGAACTGAATGCTCGTGCCAACCGTCTGGCCCACCATCTGATCCAGCTTGGCGTGCGGCCGGAGAGTAAAGTCGGCATCGCGCTGGAACGTTCCTTCGAGATGGTGATTGGCCTGCTGGCTATACTGAAGGCAGGCGGTGCCTACGTGCCGCTCGATCCCGAATATCCGGCCGAACGCCTGCGCTATATGGTTGAAGACAGTGGCATCGACCTGCTGCTGACGCATAGCCAGTTGCTGCCGCAATTCCGCCACGACGGCGTGGCCGCGCTGGCTCTCGATCAATTGAACCTGGACGGGCAGCCGGAGCACAATCCGGCGCCAGCGCTGAATGGCGAGAATCTGGCCTATGTGATCTACACCTCCGGCTCGACCGGCAGGCCAAAAGGCGCGGCCAACCGCCACCGTTCCTTGTACAACCGGCTGGCGTGGATGCAGCAGACTTACCGGCTGACGCCCGCCGACACGGTGCTGCAAAAGACGCCGTTCAGCTTCGATGTCTCGGTCTGGGAATTCTTCTGGCCCCTGATGATGGGCGCGCGGTTGGCGATTGCGGCACCGGGCGAACATCGCGAACCGGCGCGCCTGAGCGAGCTGATTTGCCGGCACCAGGTCACGACGCTGCATTTCGTGCCGTCGATGCTGCAAGCCTTCCTGGCGCATGAGGGCGTGGCGGACTGTCGCAGCCTGACGCGCATTGTCTGCAGTGGCGAGGCGCTGCCAGCCGAAGCGCAGAACGGTGTCTTCAAGCTGCTGCCGCAGGCGGCGCTCTACAACCTGTATGGCCCGACCGAAGCGGCCATCGACGTCACCCACTGGACTTGCCGCGCCGATGGCGGCAGCCAGGTGCCGATTGGTCAACCGATCAGCCAGACCAAGACCTATGTGCTGGATGGCGAGCTGAATCTGGTACCGGCAGGCGTGGCTGGCGAGCTGTATCTGGGCGGGATCGGCCTGGCGCGCGGTTATCTGGAGCGTCCTGCACTGACTTCGGAGCGCTTCGTTGCCGATCCTTTCGATCCGCTGGGCGGACGCCTGTATCGCACAGGAGATCTGGTGCGCTGGAATGGCGAAGGCCAATTGGAATACCTTGGCCGCCTTGACCATCAGGTGAAGATACGCGGCCTGCGCATTGAGCTGGGCGAGATCGAAGCGCAATTGCTGGCGCAGCCGGAACTGCGCGAGGCGGTGGTGGTAGCGCGTGAAGGCGCTGCCGGAACCCGGCTGGTGGCCTATGTCTCGCCGCAGGCTGGCGCGGGCTGCGAAGCAAACCTGTTGCGCGAGCGCCTGGCGCAGCTGCTGCCGGACTATATGGTACCAAGCGCCATTGTGGTGCTGGAGGCGCTGCCGCTCAACGCCAACGGAAAAATTGACCGCAAGGCCCTGCCCGAACCGGAACTGTCCCAGGCATCCCGCTATGAAGCTCCGCACGAGGGCACGGAAGCTGCGCTGGCCACCCTTTGGGCCGAGTTGCTGGGCATGGACCGCATTGGCCGCAACGATCATTTTTTCCAGCTGGGCGGGCATTCGCTTCTGGCAGTCCAGTTGACGGCTCGCATCCAGCGGGACATGCAGTTTGAACTGAGCGTCAAGGATGTGTTCCGTCATCCCGTTCTTGTGGAGATGGCGCGGCATATTGGCGCTCAGCGTGGAAAGTCCAATGAACAGGCCCTGGCCGACCTTGATTCCTTTATCGATAGTTTGGAGAATGTTTGATGAGTGACGTCGCAACGCGCCGTATTGCGGAGAAATTTGCGCAACTGTCCGCCGGGCAGCGCCGTGCGGTGTACCAGCGCCTGAGATCGGACGGCATGAGCATCGGCCAGTTCCCGATTCTGAAGCGCGATGGATCGGCGGCGCAGGCCTGCGCCTTGTCATACGCCCAGGCGCGCCAATGGTTCCTGTGGCAGCTGGACCCATCCAGCACGGCCTACCATATCGCCGGTGCGCTTGCGTTGAAGGGGGAATTGAATGCCGATGCCGTGCGCAGCGCCTTTTCCGCGCTGGTGGCACGGCATGAAGCCTTGCGCACGGTATTCCAGCCGGGTAGCGATGGCCTGGCGGAGCAAATCATCCTGCCGCAGTTGGACCTGGATATCGAGCTGACCGATCTGAGTGCATTGGCGGAAGACGAGCGCGAAGCGCGCGTGCGGCAGGAAGCCATGCGAATCAGCCAGCAGACCTTTGACCTGACTCAAGGCCCACTGTTGCGGGTCGGTCTGATCAAGTCCGCCGTCGATGCGCATGTGCTGGTGGTTGTCATGCACCATATCGTTTCCGATGGCTGGTCGATGCAGATCATCGTCGATGAATTCGCTGCACTGTACCGCGCCGCCATGCAAGACGGTTCTGCGGCGCTGGCTGAGCTGCCAATCCAGTACGCGGACTACGCTATATGGCAGCGCAGCTGGATGGAAGCCGGGGAGCAGGAGCGTCAGCTCGCCTATTGGACAGAACAACTGGGCAAGGAACAGGCAGTCCTGCAGTTGCCGGCCGACCGGCCGCGCCGCGCCGACGGTGTCTACCGCGCCGCGCGCCATAGCGTCACGCTGCCATCCGAACTGGCATCCGGCCTGCGGAAGTGCGCGCAAACGCAGGGAGCAACCCTGTTCATGGTTTTGCTGTCGGGCTTTCAGGCTTTGCTGAACCGCTATACAGGACAGACCGATGTCCGCATTGGCGTGCCGATTGCAAACCGCAACCGCGTGGAAAGCGAAAGGGTGATCGGCTTCTTCGTCAATACGCAGGTGCTGCGCAACCGGCTGCATGGCCGTACCAGTTTGGCGCAGGCGCTGGCGCAAACGCGTGACGCCGCACTGGGCGCGCAGGAACATCAGGATTTGCCGTATGAGCAACTGGTGGAAGCGTTGCAGCCGGAGCGCAGCTTGAGCGGCAATCCGCTGTTCCAGGTGATGTTCAATCATCAGCGCACGGACTATCGCGCCTTGCAGCAGTTGCCGGGATTGGAGCTGAACGACTACGCATTGGATCGGCAACAGGCGCAGTTTGAACTGACGCTTGATACGCGGGAAGATGAAAATGGTGTGCTGAACGCCACTTTCAGCTATGCCTCGGAGCTATTCGACGCGGCCACCATCGCGCGCATGGCGCAGCATTACCAGACCATTTTGCGAGCCCTGAGCGGCAATCCGGAGCAATTGCTGGGGGACGTCGAGCTGCTGGATGAGACGCAGCATGCCCAATTGCAGCAGTGGGGCGACAACCGCGCACACCATGATGGCGAACAGCCGGTGCATCGCCTGTTTGAAAAATTGGCCAATAGCCAGCCGGAATCCTGCGCCCTGCTGTTTGGCGAGGCGTCGCTGAGCTATGGCGAGCTGAACGCGCGTGCCAATCGCCTGGCCCATCATCTGATTGAACTGGGTGTGCGGCCGGAAAACAAGGTCGGCATCGCGCTGGAGCGCTCCTTCGAGATGGTGATTGGCCTGCTGGCTATACTGAAGGCAGGCGGTGCCTACGTGCCGCTCGATCCAGAATACCCGGCCGAACGCCTGCACTATATGGTTGAAGACAGCGGCATCGGCCTGCTGCTGACGCATAGCCAGTTGCTGCCGCAATTCCGCCATGACGGCGTGGCCGCGCTGGCTCTCGATCAATTAGATCTGGACGGGCAGCCGGAGCACAATCCGGCGCCAGCGCTGAATGGAGAGAATCTGGCCTATGTGATCTACACCTCCGGTTCGACCGGCAGGCCAAAAGGCGCGGCCAACCGCCACCGTTCCTTGTACAACCGGCTGGCGTGGATGCAGCAGGCTTACCGGCTGACGCCCGCCGACACGGTGCTGCAAAAGACGCCGTTCAGCTTCGATGTCTCGGTCTGGGAATTCTTCTGGCCCCTGATGACGGGCGCGCGGCTGGCGATTGCGGCACCGGGCGAACATCGCGAACCGGCGCGCCTGCGCGAGCTGATTTGTCGCCACCAGGTCACGACGCTGCATTTCGTGCCGTCGATGCTGCAAGCCTTCCTGGCACATGAGGGTGTGGCGGACTGCCGCAGCCTGACACGCATTGTCTGCAGTGGCGAGGCGCTGCCAGCCGAAGCGCAGAACGGTGTCTTCAAGCGGCTGCCGCAGGCGGCGCTCTACAACCTGTATGGCCCGACCGAAGCGGCCATCGACGTCACCCACTGGACTTGCCGTGCCGATGGTGGCAGCCAGGTGCCGATTGGTCAACCGATCAGCCAGACCAAGACCTATGTGCTGGATGGCGAGCTGAATCTGGTACCAGCCGGCGTGGCTGGCGAGCTGTATCTGGGCGGGATCGGCCTGGCGCGCGGTTATCTGGAGCGTCCTGCACTGACTTCGGAGCGCTTCGTGGCCGATCCTTTCGATCCGCTGGGCGGACGCCTGTATCGCACAGGAGACCTGGTGCGCTGGAATGGCGAAGGCCAGCTGGAATACCTGGGCCGTCTTGACCATCAGGTGAAGATACGCGGCCTGCGCATCGAACTGGGCGAGATCGAGGCGCAATTGCTGGCACAGCCGGAACTGCGCGAAGCGGTGGTGGTGGCGCGCGAAGGCGCGGCCGGAACCCGGCTGGTGGCCTATGTCTCGCCGCAGGATGGCGCGGGCTGCGAAGCAAACCTGCTGCGCGAGCGCCTGGCACAGCTGCTGCCGGACTATATGGTGCCAAGCGCCATCGTGGTGCTGGAGGCGCTGCCGCTCAACGCCAACGGCAAGGTGGATCGCAAGGCGCTGCCGGAGCCGGATTTCAGCTCGGCCGCATACGAGGCGCCGCAAGGCCAGATCGAAGAGAAACTGGCGGCACTCTGGTCCGAACTGCTGGGAGTGGAGCAAATTGGCCGCCAGGACAACTTCTTTGAACTTGGCGGCCATTCCCTGCTGGCTCTGAAACTGCTGGAGCGCATGCGTGGCCAAGGCCTGCCGGCCCAGGTGCGCAATCTGTTCCAGTATCCGCAACTGGCTGCGTTTGCCAAGGTGTTGGAGCAGGCTGCTTCAGCCTATGGACGCGTGGCCGTGCCGCCGAACGGCATTCCGGATGGCTGCAGCGCGCTGACGCCGGAGATGGTGACACTGGCTTCCATCAATGCCGAGCAGATCGCCATTATCGAATCCGCGGTTCCGGGCGGTGCTGCCAACATCCAGGATATCTATCCGCTCGCCCCGCTGCAGGAAGGCATACTCTTCCATCACGTGCTGCAAAGCGAAGGCGATGCCTATGTCACACCGCAGATGCTCAGTTTCGACAGCGAACAGCGTTTATCGCGTTTCGTCGAAAGCCTGAACCAGGTTATCGCGCGCCACGATATTCTGCGTACAGCCGTGCTGTGGGAAGGTTTGAAGGAGCCGCTGCAAATCGTATGGCGCGAGGCGCACCTGCAAACGGAGTGGCTGGATGCAGGAGCTGACGATGCTGCCGCCGTGCTGACCGCCGCCGTCAACCCGGCACGCTACCGCATCGATGTGCGCCAGGCGCCGATGATACGGGCGCTGGCCGCGCGCGACCGCGCAAGCGGACGCTATCTGCTGCAACTACCTAGCCACCATCTGGTGGTGGATCACACCACGCTGGAACTACTGGTTGAGGAAATCGGTTTGATCCAGCAGGGCGGGGCACTGCCACCCGCGGTGCCGTTCCGCGATTTTGTGGCACAGGCCCGCTTCGGCGCCAGCCAGGAGGAGCAGGAGGCCTTCTTCCGCCAGATGCTGGGCGATGTCGAAGAACCGACGGCCCCGTTCAATCTGATCGATGTTCAAGGCAATGGCAGTGCGGTCGAACAGGCCAGGCTGGAATTGGCTCCGTCCCTGTCCGCCCGCTTGCGCCAGGCGGCGCAGAGCCAGGGCGTGAGCGCAGCGACGCTGTTCCATCTGGCCTGGGCTGCGGTCCTGGCCAAGGCTTCCGGCAAGGATGATGTGGTCTTCGGCACGGTGCTGTTTGGCCGCATGCATGGCGGTGAAGATGCGGGCCGCGCGTTGGGCCTGTTTATCAATACCTTGCCGCTGCGCGTCCACCTTGGAACCCAGGATGTGGCGCAATGCCTGCGCCAGACCCATGCCGCGCTGACCGGATTGCTGCAGCACGAGCATGCCAGCCTGTCGCTGGCGCAGCGCTGCAGCGGCCTGCCGGGCGGCACGCCGCTGTTCTCGGCGCTCCTGAACTACCGTTATGGAAGCAATCCATCCAATGACGCTGGCGTGTGGGAAGGCGTGGAGCTGCTGGGCGGCGAGGAACGCAGCAATTATCCGCTTTCCATGTCGGTGGATGATATGGATGGCGGCTTCGCGCTGGTGGCCCAGGTGCCGCCAGCCATTGGTGCATTGCGTCTCTGCGAAATGATGCAGGAAGCTGCCGCCGCCCTGGTGGATGCGCGGGCCTTGCAGCCCGCCAAACTGGTTTGCGAGCTGCCGGTGATGAGCGGAATGGAGACGGCGCTGCTGCATCAATGGAGCGTGAATCGCCGACGCCATGCCGACGCCGCGCCGCTGCATCGGCTGTTCGAGCACCAGGCGGCCTTGCGGCCGCAAGCCCAGGCCTTGCTGTTCGGTGAGCAGGTTTTGAGTTATGCGCAGCTGAACGCCAAGGCCAACCGCTTGGCGCATCGCTTGCTGGCCCAGGGCGTGAGACCTGAGGACAAGATCGGCGCCTGCATCGAGCGCTCCATCGATATGGTGGCGGCCTTGCTGGCCATCCTGAAAACCGGCGCAGCCTATGTGCCGCTGGACCCGGAATATCCGCCTGAGCGCCTGCAATATATGGCCGAGGACAGCGCAATCGGCCTTCTGTTAAGCCATACCGCCCTGCAAGGTATCGCTCCAGGCCTCTCTCCGGAACGCGTATTGCTGCTCGATCAGATCGATTTGAGCGCCGAGAGCGTGGAGAATCCGGACATTCCCGTCCACGGCGAGAACCTGGCGTACGTGATCTACACCTCCGGCTCGACCGGCATGCCCAAGGGAGCGGCCAACCGCCACCATGCCGTGGCAAGCTGCATGCTGTGGATGCAGGATACATATCATTTGAATGCGGACGATACGGTGCTGCACAAGGCGCCGTTCGGTTTCGACGTATCGGTCTGGGAGCTATTCTGGCCTTTGACCTCCGGCGCGCGCCTGGCTCTCGCTTTGCCGGGCGACCAGCGCGATCCGGCCCGCCTGGTCGCGTTGATACAGCAGCACCAGGTTACTACCGTGAATTTTGTGCCTGCGATGCTGCAGGCCTTCCTTGCGCACGAAGGCATCGAGGCCAGCACGCGCCTGAAGCACATCATCTGCGGTGGCGAGGCCATGCCGGCGGAAACGCAGAAAGAGACTTTCCAGCGCCTGCGCCAGGCCGGTCTGCACAATCTCTACGGCCCGACGGAAACCGCCATCCACGTCACCAACTGGGCGTGCCGCGACGATGGACAGAACCAGGTACCGATCGGCCGCCCGATCAGCGATACCAGCGCCTATGTGCTCGATGCGGGACTGAATCTGACGCCAGCCGGGGTCGCGGGCGAGCTGTATCTGGGCGGTGTGAGCCTGGGACGCGGTTATCTCGGCCGCCCTGGCCTGAGCGCGGAGCGCTTTGTGGCCGACCCCTTCGATCCACGCGGCGGTCGCCTGTACCGCACCGGGGATCTGGTGCGCTGGAACGAGGAAGGCCAGCTTGAATACCTGGGCCGGATCGACCATCAGGTGAAGATTCGCGGTTTCCGCGTCGAGCTGGGCGAGGTTGAGGCGCAGTTGCTGGCCCAGCCCGAGGTGCGGGAAGTGGTGGTGGTCGCCAAGCAGGGGCCGGGCGGCACGCTGCTGGTGGCCTATCTGTCGGAACATGAGGGACAGAACGTTGACGCGGCGGTGCTGCGCGAACGCCTGCGCCGCACGCTGCCCGAGCATATGGTGCCGGGTGCGATCATGGTCATGCCAAACCTGCCCTTGAACGCCAACGGCAAGGTGGACCGCAAGGCGCTGCCGGAGCCGGAACTGGTGGCCCGTAGCTATGAAGCGCCGCAAGGCGCACTGGAAGAAACGCTGGCCGCTATCTGGTCCGAGGTGTTGGGACAGGCACGGGTAGGGCGGCAGGACAACTTCTTTGAACTGGGCGGCGATTCGATCCTGAGCCTGCAGATCGTTGCGCGCGCGCGGCGCGCGGGTTGGGATTTGAATCCCAAGCTGATGTTCGAGCGTCCGGCGATTGCCGACCTGGTCTGCGTGCTGCGTCCGCTGGAAGCTGTGGCGCAAGCGGCGCCGCAGCGGGTGCGCGGCCAGTTAGGCGATTATTTGAGCGGCGCTGCGCTGGCGGCCCTGCCTGTCGATCCGGCCGGCATTGAGGATGTCTACCCCTTGTCGCCGCTGCAGGAAGGCATGCTGTTCCTGTCGCTGGAAGCGCCAGGCAGCGGCCTGTATATGAATCAGCTCAGCGTTGCGGTGCATGGCTTGAATGCGGCGCGGCTGGCACAGGCCTGGCATGTCATGGTGCGGCGCCACGCGGTATTGCGTACCGGTTTCGCGTGGCAGGCCGGCGCCGACATGGCCTTGCAAATGGTCTGGCACGAAGCGGATGCATTTGTCGAGACACTGGATTGGCGAGGCCATGGCGATATCGAGACAAGCCTGAGCGAGCTGCGTTCGGCCGAACTGCTGCGCATCACCGATTTCTCGCGGCCGGCGCTGGCCCGTCTGTTCCTGCTGCGTGTGGGCGAGAACGAGCACCGTCTGTTGTTAAGCATGCACCATATTCTGCTGGACGGCTGGAGCCAGTCACGCCTGCTTGGCGAGCTGCTGCAAACTTATGGCGGCCAGACGCTGGAACCGGTGCAGGCACATTACGGTGACTATATCCGCTGGCTCAAGCGCCAGCCAGGCGAGGCGGCGGAGCAATACTGGCGCGGCCAGTTGCAGGACCTGGACGGTCCCAGCTTGCTGGCGAGCCGCCGCCGCGAAGAAACGGGCTACGGAAAGATCTATCTACGCTGGGATGCAGCGCAAACCCGTATCCTGTCCGATAACGCCAAAGCACAGCATGTGACCGTGAATACCGTGGTGCAGGCGGCATGGGCAACCCTGCTGCAGCGCCATCTGGGAAAAGACACCGTTTGCTTTGGCGCGACGGTGGCTGGGCGTCCGGCCGACCTGGCCGGCGCGGAGGATATGGTCGGCCTGTTCATTAACACGATTCCGGTGCTGGCCGCGCGCCAGCCGCAGTTGCCGGTGGGCGAATTCCTGCGCCGCCTGCAGGCGGCCAACCTGGATGCGCGCGAGTACGAACACACGCCGCTGGCGCAGATCCAGCGCTGGGTCGGCAGCGGTGGCCAGGCACTGTTCGACAGCATCATCGTATTCGAGAATTATCCGATGCACAAAGCCTTGAGCGAGCCGCTGGCCCACGGCCTGAGTTTTGGCGATGTGGGCAGCGAAGGCCTGACCGGCTATGCGATGGACCTGCAGGTCACGCTGGAAGGTGCGCTGGAAATCGAATTCTGCTATGCGCGCGCCAGCTTTGGCGAGGACGAGGTACTTGCCCTGCGCGCTGAAATGGACGAACTGCTGCAGGCCATGAGCACCGCACCGGAACTGCCGATGGGCGAGCTGAAACGGCTCAAGGCAGCGGCGGCGGAAGCGGTTCTGGTGCTGGGCCAGACCGGTTTCAGCCAGCGCCCGGTTTGGGTGCATCATCAGATCGAGCAGCATGCGCATCTGCATCCAGATGCGGTGGCGCTGCGCATGGGCGATCAAGTCCTCAGCTTTGCCGAGTTGAATGCACGCGCCAACCGCCTGGCGCACTGGCTGCTGGGCCAGGGACTGAAGCCGGAAGACCGCGTGGCGGTGCTGCTGCCGCGTTCCACCGATATGATCGTGACGCTGCTGGCGATCATGAAGGCTGGAGCCGGTTATGTGCCGCTGGATGCCGAGTATCCGTTGGAGCGTCTGCGCTACATCATCGGCGACTGCGCGCCTGCGCTGCTGATCGGCAGCGGCGCGTACCAGCATAATCTGCCTTGCCCAACGGTCTGGCTGGAGCAGTTGCAGCTCGAAGGCGGCAATGCGGCCAATCCCGGCATCGCGCTCGGCGAGCAGCAACTGGCATATGTGATCTACACCTCGGGATCGACCGGCCAGCCGAAGGGCGTGGCGGTGGCACATGGTCCGCTGGCCATGCATTGCGCGGCGACCAACGAGATTTACGCCACGCAGCCCGATTCCTGCGAGCTGCTGTTCATGTCCTTCTCCTTTGATGGCGCGCATGAACGCTGGATCAGCGCCCTGACCGCCGGTGCTTCGGTCGCCATCCGCGATCCAGAGGTCTGGACGGCGGAGCAGGCCAGCGATGCACTGCACCGCTATGGCGTGTCCACCGTGGCATTCCCGCCTGCGTATCTGAGCCAATTGGCCGATTGGGCCGGCATCGCGGGCAATCCGCCGCCAGTGGAGCTGTATGTCTTTGGCGGCGAAGCCATGCCCAAGGCGGGCTTTGAGCAGGTACGCCGCCATTTACGGCCGCAGCGCCTGATCAATGGCTACGGCCCGACCGAAACCGTGGTCACGCCGCTGATCTGGCAAGCGCGCGGCGACGACAGTTTTGCCTGTGCCTATGCGCCAATCGGCCGCCCGGTCGGCGAGCGCACCGCTTATGTGCTGGACGCCGATATGCAGCTGGTGCCGCATGGCGCGGTGGGCGAGCTGTATATCGGCGGCTATGGACTGGCGCGCGGCTATATCGGCCGCAGCGACCTGACGGCGGAGCGTTTCGTGGCCGATCCATTTAGCACCACGGGTGGACGCCTGTACCGCACCGGGGATCTGGTGCGCTGGCTGGACGATGGCAATGCCGAATATATCGGCCGCGCCGACCATCAAGTCAAGATCCGCGGCTTCCGCATCGAGCTGGGCGAGATCGAAGCCCAATTGCGCAAGGTGGCGGGCGTGAGCGACGTTGCCGTGCTGGCCGCCGCCGGCGAAGGCGGCGCAAGCCTGCTGGCCTATCTTGCCAGCGATATGCCAGCCCAGGAAGTGATGCAGATGGCGCGCATGGCAGTGGCCGATACACTGCCGGACTTCATGCAGCCTTCCGCCTATGCTGTCCTGCCGAAACTTCCGCGTCTGCCTACTGGCAAGCTGGATCGGCATTCCCTGCCGCCGATCCAGCCCGAAAGCGCGCGCCAGTATCGCGCACCGTCCACGCACGAGGCGCAGCTCATGGCGGGCTTGTGGCAGGAGGTGCTGGGCGTCGAGAGGGTGGGCGAAACCGATAATTTCTTCGAACTGGGCGGCGACTCGCTGCTTTGCCTGAAGCTGATTTCGCGTTTGCGCGTCCTGAAAGATGCGCGCTTCAACTTCAAGCTGCGCGATCTGACGCAGAAACCGACCATTGCCCAGCTGCTTGGTCTGGAAGTGGGCGAGCAGGTGGCGCAATCCGGCGTGACGCTCCTGAACCGTGAAGGCAGCGAACCGCTATTCTGCCTGCACGCGGGTTTCGGCACAATTTTTGATTACCAGCCGCTGGCCAGGAGGCTGGATGGCGTGGCCACCGTCTACGGCATCGCTTGCCGCATGCTGGCCGACAGCGCCCATGTGGATGCCTCGCTGGAGCAGATGGCGCGCGACTATGCCCGCATGATCCGCCAGACGCAGGCAGCAGGACCATACCGCCTGCTGGGATGGTCGCTCGGCGGCACGCTGGTGGCGATGGTGGCGGCGCTGCTGGAGGCCGAAGGGCAGGCAGTCAGTTTCGCCGGCCTGGTCGATCCCTTCATTCCCGGCACCGAACAGGCGGCGATGCCGCCGTGGCAGCAGGATTTCAGCGACTTCCTGTCCCAGGTGCTGCCGGGCGTGACGCTGGATACCTTGCCGCCAGCCCCCGGCCCCGAGTTGGAGTCGCTGCTGTCGCAGGCTTTGGCCGGCAACCGCAGCATCTACGGCGCCATGGGGGCGGCCGAACTGCTGCGCGGGTTCGAGGTGGCGCGCCACCTGAAGGCGCTGTCGATCGAAGCCGGGCCGCTGAGCAAGCTGGTTTGCCAGCCGCATTACTGGTGGGCCGAAGGCCGTGAGGCAGCCCAGAAGGCGGAGCTGCTGCGCCAGACCGGTGCGCAAGGCACGGCCAGCGAGATCGCGGCGGGGCACTACACCATCATGCGCAGCGAGCAATGGCTGGAACAGGCGGTGCGTCTCGGTGAAGGAGTATTGCAGGGCTAGATAAAAGAAACCCCAGACCAAGGTCTGGGGTTTCTCTTTAGGGCATTTGGTTTATTGCGGTGCCCAGAATTGCTCTTCGAAGAAGCGCTGTCTCGGCAGCACCCCCAGCACGGCGCGCTTATGGGGAAAGTCGAACTCGTGCAGCAGGTCGTAGCCGGAGCGCTGCAGATTGCGGCGCATGCGCTGGTTGTCCGAGCGCGGTTCGATCACCAGCCTGCGCGTGCGGCTATCGTCCAGGAAGAGGTAGTGGGAGATCGAAGGCAGCCAAGCCGATACAAAAGCCTTGCCCCGGCAATCCGCTTCGCCGATCAGAACATGCCAGCCGCGGTCAAAGTCGGCGGCTTCGCAAAAGGGCGAAATGCGGTCTTCCTTGGCCCAATAAACCTCGAAGTAGCCGATAGGGCGCTCGTCCAGGCAGGCGATCAGCGGGAGGCTGTGCGCATCGGCGCCGAGCCGTTCCAGATAGGCGCGGTGGTAATCCGTATCGCCTTCTTCTTCCCAGAATTCGGCCACATGCGGATCGTTCATCCAGCGGTGAAAATGGGGCAGGTCGGCTTCAGCGTCTGCCACGCGAAAGCTCAGCGTTCGCTCCAGCCAGGGAATATAGCGGCGGTATACCACGCCAGTCGGCTGCGGCGGACGTACGGGATGGCTATGCCCGGCGCTGATGCGATAGCTCAGAGGCAGCACCACTTGCGCCTGCGGCAGCCAAAGCGAGCGTTCCTGCGCATTATGCTTGTTCAGCAGCGGGAGGGGGCAGTCCTCCACCCGGACCAGGTTTTGGCGGTCAATCATCGGCTGTTTCGCCCACAAGAAAGGCTGCGCCGGCAAAGACGCCGGATAGAACGCGCGCCAGGTCGTCGCGCAGGATCGCGGCATCGTCCACGATATTACCCAGGCGGGCAAAGTCATGCACCATGCCAGGATAGATTTTCAAGGTCGCCGGCACGCCGGCATCGCGCAGCTTGGTGGCATAAGCCACGCCCTCGTCCAGCAGCGGATCGTACTCCGCCAGGACAATATGCGCCGGGGCCAGGCCGGATACATCGGACGCCGCCAGCGGCGCAAAGCGCCAGTCGTTGCGCTCATCCTCGTGATTCAGGTAGTTGGTGAACATCCATTGCAAGGTCGCCGCTTCCAGCAGATAGCCGCTGCCATGGCGCTGGTGGGACAGGCTGTTTTGCTGGCTGCTGGTGCAGGGATAGATCAGCACCTGTAGCGCCGGTTGCTGCTCGCCAGCCTGTTTCAAGGCGATGCACAGCGCGGTTGCCAGCGTGCCGCCCGCGCTGTCGCCGCCTGCCGCAAGGCGCCTGCCGTCGATACCGTGGCTGGCCGCATGTCTGCGCAGCCAGTTCCAGGCGTCGAACGCATCGTCGAAAGCGGCAGGGAATTTATGCTCCGGCGCCAGGCGGTAGTCGACGGCCAGCACCTTGCATGGCGTGCGTTCGGCCAGGTCGCGGCACAGCGCATCATGGGAATCCAGGCCGCCTATGCAAAAGCCGCCGCCGTGGAAGAACAGCAGGCAAGGCAGGGCTTCCGTGGCGGGAGGGGAATACAGCCGGGCGCCGATCTGGCGGCCGCCGGGGCAGGGCAGGGAAAGGTCCTGCGTGGCGACCGCTTCGGCGCCAGGTGCGTCGAGCATGGGCGTGGCGGCGTCGTAGCTGGCACGGGCGGCAGCCGGCGTTTGCAGATGCATGGGCTGGCTGTCGCCGAGCTGCACCAGCTCCAGGAAAGACTCGAGATCGGGATTGAGCGGCATGGCGAACAAAAATGATGACGGTGCCTTCTTGACGATCCGCCGCGCGCTTTGTTTAGCTAACTTTTTTGCGCGCTCGCTCGTCATGGAGATTAAGTCCGGCTGTCCGTTGGACGTTCGCATTGCCAGCGGGCGGAAAAGCCTGTCCGGCCCGAATAACCAATTTCTGATCGCATCCATTCTATGTCGAAGGCAAAAATCGTCTATATCTGCTCGTTGAGGAACGCCACCGCCGATCAGGCGGGGCAATACATCGAGTACAAGGAACAGCAGCGCTATATGAAGTCGCCGCTGGAATATCTGACCGAGGCGCTCAACGAGACCAGTCTGGGCCAATCCTATAGCCTGGAGGCCGTCATCTATGACGATGACGAAAGCTCGCCGCGCGACCGCGAAAAACTGGCCGATTACGGTTTCCGCCGCGAGGCCGGGAAAAAATGGATCTACCCGGAAGGTCTGGCCGTGCAAGGGCGTCCGCTGGACAGCCTGCTGCAGCCCATTCCCTCGACTTACCGCATCCATGCCAAAGGTTCGCCGGAACACGTGGCGGGCAAGCGCGACTTCGAGGCCCGCCTGCTGGCGCGCTTGAACGAACTGGATGCCGATCTGGTGGTGCTCGATGGCTTGCTGGTGATCCTGGACGAGCTGGTACGCCCCGGCGCGGCCTACCACCGCCGCATCGTGAATATCCACCCCGGCATCACGCGCCTGGAGTCACCCTATGAGCGGCGCGGCGCATGGGCCACGCTGGATGCGCTGTACGGCGCGCGCGGCGAAAAAGTGGTGAACTGGAATACCCGGGAAACCGTGGCGGTGGAGCCGCTGCGGATGACCGGCGCTTCCTTCCACTACGTCGACAACGGCATCGACTCGGGCGAAGTGATTGTGGATGTGCTGAAGACCGAAATCGATCCGGAAGACACGATCCTGGAACTGCGCTGGAATAATTTCAATTACAGCCTGTTCCCGGCACTCTACCAGGGGCTGACGCTGATGGCCGGCCGCCTGCGCAAGGCCGCCTGATTCAAGCCTGCGGATGCGGGAAGCGGGGCCGGGCAAAAAATCCCGGTCCCGTTTTGTTCAGACGCTTAGAACTTGTACTTCAGCGTCGCCAGCACATTGCGCGGCGCGCCGAAGGTGATGTTCTTGAAAGTGTCGATCTGGTTGGCGTAGTACTTCTTGTCAAACAGATTGTTCACATTCACCTGCAGCGAAAGCTGGGGGCTGAACTGGTAGTGCGCCATCAGGCTGGCCACGGCGTAGGAGTCCTGCCCCACTTGCAGCGGCTTGCCGTTGCGCGGATCGATGAACTCGGCGTAGCTGCGGCCTTCCCAGTTCACGCCACCGCCGATGGCCAGCTTGCTCCATGCGCCAGGCAGGCGATACTTGGTGTACGCCTTCAGCATCTTGTGCGGATGCGCGGTGTTGATGTCCTTGCCGCTGGCATCCTCGCTGTCGAACTGGCTCCAGCCCAGGCTCGCGCTCCAGCCGGGAGCCAGTTCGCCGCTCAGCTCAAACTCGTAGCCCTTGGTTTTGGTGCCGCTGGTGGTCTTGTAAGCCTGTTCGCGCGTGTTGGGAATGACTTCGTTGCCGTCCGGGATGGCGAAGTTGTCCTGCTTGATCTGGAACAGCGCAAACGAGGTATTCAGTTTGCCGTCAAACAGCTCGCCTTTGACGCCGGCTTCCAAAGCCTTGCCTTTCAGCGGATCGACATAGGCACCGCTCTTGTCGCGGTAGTTTTGCGGATCGAAGATGCTGGTATAGCTGGCGTACAGCGAGGTATGCGGCGTCAAGTCGTACAATGCGCCGACATAGGGCGTGATCTCGCCGTTATGGCGGATTTTGAAGGCATTTGCGGTCCACAGCGCCTGGTCGCCCTTGCGTTCCCAGTTGGTGAAACGGCTGCCGACGATGAATTTGAGCGCATCCGTCGCCTGCAGGCGGGCCATGGCATAGGCGCTGGTCTGGGTATCGCGGGTGAAGGAACCGGTCTGGTAAGGCGCCCATTTCGGTTCGGGGTAGGCGCCGGTCCAGGCGCGGAAGTCGCCGATCGGCGGCAGCACGCTGGCGTCGCTGGACAGCCACAGCGTCTTGTGCGTGCCATGCAGCAGGCCGACGGCCAGCTCGTGCTTGCGGCCCAGCAGTTCAAACGGCCCGGATGCGGTGAAGCCGAAGTCGTTCTGCTTGTCGCTCACGCCATAGCCGATGATCCATGGCTCCAGTCCCAGGCCGGTGTTGCGGTCCACCATGCCATCCATCCAGTTCAGGCGCTGGTCGCCGGTATTGCTGCGGTGGTTGGCCATCAGCTGCAGCTTCCATTGATTGGCCAGGCGGTGTTCCAGCGTGGCGAAGGCGGTGCGCTGCTTGGTATTCCAGAAGTTCCAGTTGGCGGCGGTGGTGGTGGAGCGGTCCCAATCGGTGCGGCTGCCGTCGCTGTAGAAGATGGGCAGGCCGGCCCACTGGTTGCCGCGGTGGCGGTCGCGCTGTTCGCTGAAGCCCACGCTCAGGCGGGTGTCGGGCGCCAGGTCGGCGTCGATCACGCCATAGGCCAGGGTTTTCTTGGTGTTTTCCAGGCGGATGAAGTTGTCCTTGTCCTCGGCGCTGATCACGACGCGGCCGCGGATCGTACCTTCCTTATTCAGCGGCGAACTCAGATCGACCACGCCATTACGCTTGTCCCAGGAACCCAGGCCCAGGCTGGCCGAACCGGCGAAAACCTTGCTGTCCGCGTGTTTGCGGATCAGATTGATCGAGGCGGAAGGATTGCCGGTGCCGCTCATCAGGCCAGTCGCGCCGCGCACGATCTCCACCCGGTCATAGATCACCGTGTCGGCCTTGGCTTCACCCTCATTGGCGCCCGGCATGGGGATGCCGTCCAGCTGGATTTTGTCGATCTGGAAGCCGCGCGAGTAGAAGTAGCTGCGCACGCTGTCGATTTCCTTGGCCGACACGCCTGTGGCGCTGTTGGCCACGTCGAACACGGTCTGCAGGGCTTGATCGTCCAGTCTTTCGCGGGTAATCACGGTGACGGATTGCGGCGTGTCGCGGATCGAGAGATTCAGGCCGGTGGCACTGGTGCTGCCGCTGGTGGTGTACGAACCGCTGCCTTCGGATGGGCCGGTGGCACCCGCCGTGACCGTGACCAGGCCCAGGGTCTGGCCGTCCCTTTCCGGCGTGGCCGGGGCTTGCTGGGCGTGGGCCGCGCCGCCAAGCGCAAGGCTGGCCAGGGCCATTTGCAGGGCCAGCGCGCCGCGCCGGAGGGGGATATGACTGAGTTTAATATGCATTTTGCTTGCTTTGTTGATGATAAAGGAGTGCGGATGCGCGTGCTCAAAAAATGGGCGCGACAAGCCGTACCCCTCTGACGAATCAGCGGGGTGGAAATTTAATAAAAAGATGCGCCGCCGTTGCGGCGGGCCTGGCTTGCGGGGCCGGGGAGGAGGGCGGCCCCGCGGCGGGGGTTAAACGGTGGCGTGCAGCGCAGCGCCGATTTCCTGGCTGCGGATGGCGGTGATGGAGAGCAGGGTATCGGACAGGCCATGCGACGCTTCGCAGCTGCCCTGCAGGAAAACGCGCGGCAGGAAGCGGTCGTCGGCGATCAGCTGGTAGTTGCGGTCCACGGCCATATTGTCCAGCCATGGCGCCAGGGGTGCGAGCAGGTTCTGATGCTGCTGGCGGCGGTAGCCAGTCGCCAGGATCACGGCGTCGTAGCGGCTGGCGAAGGTGGTGCCGCTGTCCTGGTCCTTCAGCTGCAGCTGGATGCCGCCGGCTTCGGCGTTCACCTCGACCACCTCATGGCGGCGCAGGAACTGGTGGCGCTGATGTCCCAGCACTTTCTGCTGGTAAAAGACGTGGAAGATCTGCTCGATCAGGTCCGTATCGGCCACCGCGTAATTGGTGTTCAGGTGCTCTTCGATCAGGGCGGCGCGCTCGGACGGCGCCTGCTTGAACACATAGTCGGTGTAGTCCGCATTGAAGATTTCATTGATGAAGGGACTGTCGTCGGCCGGCTTCATGGCGCGCGCCCGCGTCACTAGGTCCACACTGCAGCCCTTGCCGTGCAGGTCCATGAAGATTTCGGCGGCGCTCTGGCCGGCGCCGATCACGGCGACGCGGCGCGCATCCTTAAGCTGGTTCATGCTGCCCAGGTAGGCGCTGGAATGGAATACACGGGCATCGTTGCGGAAAGGCGCGAAGCATTCCGGGATGGATGCGGTGCCGCCGACGCTGACCACCAGATTGCGCGCCAGGCGCTCATGTTGTTGTCCCTGACTGTCGCGCGACAGTACCGTCAGATGCGTCACCTGGCCGTCTTTCTGCACCGGCAGGACAGCCGTCACTTCCTCTCCGTAGCGGGTTTGCGCAGCGAACTGGCGCGCGGCCCAGGCCAGGTAGTCGTTGAATTCGTAGCGGCTGGGGTAGAAGGTTTTCAGATTGATGAAGTCGGGCAGGCGCTGTTGCTGGTGCAGGTAGTTCAAGAATGTGAAGCGGCTGGACGGGTTGCGCAGCGTGGCCAGGTCCTTGAGGAAGGAGATTTGCATATGGGTGCCATCCAGCAGCATGCCCGGATGCCAGGCGAAGTGCTCCTGCTTTTCGAGATACAGCGCGTCCGGCGCATGGCCTTGCTCCTGCAGCGCAATGGCCAGCGCCAGATTGGATGGGCCGAAGCCGATGCCGATGAGATTATGGATATGCATGGTGTTTGTCCTGTTATTCCTGTTAATCGGTTTGGGAACCGGCGTTGTACGGTCTTGCAGGCATGACGATCCGGACTTCAAAGTGTTTAGCCTTGCGTCTTTTTTTCTGCTGAAGACTTAAAAAACTTTGCGCTGAAACGTCAGGAGGGGAAGAGCGCAACGGAAAGGGCAGGGAATGTTGAGGAATATAAAACTGGGCATGCTGGCCATGCTGATTTGCGGCGCCGTCCAGGCGGGCAATATCGATATCCGGCGCACTGCCGACGGCATCCCGCATATCAAGGCGGACAACTGGCGCGGCCTGGGGCTGGGATACGGCTATGTGCAGGCGGAGGATGCGCTGTGCACCATGAGCGAAGCCTTCGTAACCTTCAAGGGCCGACGCAGCGTGCACTGGGGCGCAGCCAACCGTCCCGCGCATGAGTCGATGCTGGGCAGGTCCAGCAATCTGGAAATGGATATTTTCTTCGCCGGCTTCCTGACGCCCGAATTGATTCGGTCATACCGGCGCGAACAGCCGGCCGAGCTGCAGGAGCTGGTGAGCGGCTTTGCCGATGGCTTCAACCGCTACGTGAAGCTGGCGCGCAAGCAGGGCAAGGCGGCATGCGCCAGCCAGCCCTGGGTGGAGGAAATCACCGCGGACGATATCTACCGCCGCATGTATGCCGCCACCATCAGCGCCGGTTACGCGCGCTTTATCCCGGCCATCGTGAATGCGGCGCCGCCTGGAACGAAACAGCAGGCGCACAGCACGGACCAGCCATCCCTGGATGAGCTGCTGGCCCATACCATCGGCAATCAGCCCGGCATCGGCAGCAATGCCCTGGCGCTGGGCGGTGACGCAAGCGGGAAGGCGCAACCGGTCCTGTTCGGCAATCCGCACTGGTTCTGGCGCGGGCCCGACCGGTTTTACCAGGCCCACTTGAGCATTCCTGGCAAATTGAATGTCGCCGGCGTTTCCTTCCTTGGCGTGCCGGTGGTCATGATCGGCTTTAACGACCATGTGGCGTGGAGCCATACGGTGTCGGAGGCGCGCCGTTTTGGCCTGTTCGACCTGGCGCTGTCCGGCCCCACCAGCTACCGCGTGGACCAGCAGACCGTGGCGATGCAGGCCAGGACTGTCACTGTCCCCCTGCGCGCGGCCGACGGCAAAGGTGTCAGCACCACGCGCACCTTGTATTTCAGCCAGTTCGGCCCCGTGGTCGATCTGGGCGCCCGATCGCCACATTTGGCTTGGAGCGGGGAGAAAGCCCTGGCGCTGCGCGACGTCAACGGCGAGAACTTCCGTGCCTTCCGCACGTTCTTCTACTGGAATCAGGCGCGTTCGCTGGAAGAATTCGTGGCGATCCAGAAGCGCGAAGCCAGCATTCCGTGGGTGAATACCATTGCCATCGGGCGCGGCGACGCGCGGGTCTGGTATGGCGATATCGGTGCCGTGCCAAACGCCCCCGACGACCTGCGGGCGCGCTGCGCCACGCCGGTGTCCAAGGCCTTTGCCGGCATCGATGGCGGAACGCCGGTGCTGGATGGCAGCCGCAGCGAATGCAATTGGCTGAACGATAGCGCCGCGGCCCAGCCGGGCGCCATGCCGGCCGCGCGCCAGCCAGGCTTGTTCCGTACCGATTATGTGGCGAATATGAACGACAGCTACTGGCTGACGAATCCCGCCCAGCCGCTGGAAGGCTACGCCCGGCTGCTGGGCGGTGAGCGCGGCATGCCTTCGCTGCGCAGCAAGGCGGGTCACGGCATCGCAGCCGGACTGTTGGCGCGCGCGCCGCTGAAGCCAGCCGATATGGTCGGCAGCTTGCGCGAACAGGTGCTGGATGCGCGTTCGCTGGCGGCGCAACGATACAAGGTGCCGCTGCTGCACGCCATCTGCCGGCAGGATGAAGTGGAGGTTACAGCCGATCCCGAGTCGGGCAAAACCTTCGACGCCGTCCGTAAAGCGCCTTTGGCAGAGGCCTGCAGCGTGCTGCGCGCCTGGCCGGACAGCGCCAATGCCCAGGACCGCGGCGCGCTGCTGTGGGAGCAGTTCTGGGCCAGGGTGGAACGCATCCCCGAGGCTGAACGCTTTAAGGTCGCTTTCGATCCGGCCCGACCGCTGGAGACGCCGGCCGAGATCCGCGTCGAAGACCCGCGCATGGCGCAAAGCCTTGGCGCGGCGGTGCTGGCCATGCAGGCTGCCGGCCAGCCGCTCGATGCGCCGCGCGGCCGGGATTTGTTCGCCGGGACAGGCAAGCATCATATCGCCCTGTACGGCGGCTGCCACCAGGGCGGCTATTTCACGGTGGCCTGCCGTCCGCTGGGCAGCCAGGGCTTGACGGAGGAATTCGTCGGCAACAGCTATTTACAGCTGGTGCGCTTCGACGACCAGGGGGCGGTGGCGGAAACCCTGCTGGCGCACGGCCTGAGCGAAACCGGACTGGATGACGTGGCGCGCAACAGCGCCCTGCAGCGCTATGCGGCCAAGCGCTGGAGCGTCTTCCCTTTCTACGATGCCCAGGTTCGCGCCGCCACCGTCTCGCGCACCGTGCTCAAACCATAAACAAGCGGCGAAGCTATTCGTCTTGCAAGCAAAGCCATACACAAGGATTCAATATGTTGCGTTTTCTGATTCAACAATCCAGGAGCCTGCTGCTGGCCGCCGCCGCCGGCAGCGTGGCGCATGGTATTTGCAGCGTCACGCTGATCGCCATGATCAGCGAAGCGCTCAGTGCCGAGGCCTCGGTCCGCACCGGCATGGCCTGGACTTTCGCCCTGCTGGCGGTAGGGTTGATGCTGACCCATATCATTGCCTCCGTGCTGTTCGAGCGTCTGAGCCAGCACGCCCATGCCGAATTGCGGCGCTATGTGAGCGCGCGCGTGATCGCCGCCGATTACCGCAATCTGGAAGCCATCGGCTCGGCGCGCGTGCAGTCGGCGCTGTCCGAACATAGCACCAATGTCGCCGCCTTCTTCGTGACGTTCCCGGCCATTCTGAGCAATGCGGTGGTGGTGCTGGGCTGCCTGGTGTATATGCTGCTGCTGTCCTGGCAGATCTTCCTGTTCGCGGTGGCGCTGATCGGCCTGGGTTCCTTCGGCTACCATCTCGCCAATCTGCGCGCGATCCGCCACCTGAACCGCGGCGCGGAGGAGCAGGATCGCCTGTTCGGCCATTTCCGCTCGCTGACCGATGGCGCCAAGGAGCTGCGCCTGCACTTCGGCAAGCGCAAGGTGTTTCAGGAACAGGTGCTGGGCGGTTCGATTGAAACCGTGCGCAGCGAACGCGCGCTGGGCATGTCGATTTTCGTGATCTCGGCAAGCTGGGCCAACTTCCTGATCTATGCCTTCATCGGACTGGTGCTGTTTGTCCTGCTGGGCGGCGCGTCGGACCAGGCCCGCGTGATGACGGGTTTTGCCCTGGTCTTTGTCTATATGGTGACGCCGCTCGAAGTGCTGCTGCTGAATATCCCGCGCGCCAACCTGGCCAAGGCATCGGCCATGCGCATCGACGAGATCACGGCCGGCATGAGCGATTCCGAGCAGGCCGTCGGCAGCGCCCAGCCCCAGCCGCTGCAGCAACTGGTGCTGGACAAGGTCGAACACCGCTATTACCACGAGCAGAGCGACGATTTCTTCGCCCTCGGGCCGGTCAGCTTTACCTTCAAGCCGGGCGAAGTGGTGTTCCTGGTCGGCGGCAATGGCAGCGGCAAGACCACGCTGGCCAAGCTGTTGGTGGGCCTGTATCCGCCGGAACGGGGCAGCATCGTCTTGAACGGCCAGGACGTGGACGACTCCCGCCGCGACCAGTACCGCCAGCTGTTCAGCACCGTGTTCTCGGACTTCCACCTGTTCGACCGCCTGTTGCACAGCGGCGAAGCCAGCGCCGACCTGGATGCGCGCGGCAACCGCCTGATCGAGCGCCTGCATTTGCAGCACAAGGTCCAGGTGCGCAACGGCGCCTTCACCACGCAGGCTTTGTCGCAGGGGCAGCGCAAGCGCCTGGCCCTGGTGGTGGCCTGCCTGGAAAACCGTCCTTTCCTCGTCTTCGACGAATGGGCGGCGGACCAGGACCCCGTATTCAAGAACGTGTTCTATCTCGAAGTGCTGGCGGAACTCAAAGCCCAGGGCAAAACCATCCTGGTGATCTCGCATGACGACCGCTACTTCCATGTGGCCGACCGCTTAATAAGGATGGAAAACGGCCAGCTCAGCGAAGACAGCGTGCCACAGCGTCCAGCGCAAGCAGCATGAGCGCGCCGATTACCTTGCTCTGCCTGCCGAACGCCGGCGGCAGCTCCGCCATGTACCAGCGCTGGAAGCGCCTGCTGCCGGACTGGATCAGCGTGATGCCGCTGGAATTGCCGGGGCGCGGCCGGCGCAGCAGCCAGGCGCTGATATGCGACTACAGCGCAATGGTGACGCGCTTGTGCAGCGAATATCTGCTGCTGCCGCAGCGGACATACGCGCTGTTCGGCCACAGCATGGGCGGCTTGCTGGCGTATGGCATGGCGCAGCGTTTGCGCCAGCTGGGGGAAAGCCGGGCGCCGCGCGCACTGCTGGTATCCGCCACGGCCGCGCCGACGCGGCGCGGCCCCCTCATCAGCAATCTGGACGACGAGTCGCTGATCGCCGAGATGCGCCGCCAGGGCGGCACGCCGCAAGAAGCGTTTGCCAGCACGGAGCTGATGCAGATGGTTCTGCCCTTGATGCGCGCCGACTACCAGGTTTGCGCCAGTTTCCGCAGCGATGTGCAGAACCGGCCGCTGGATATTCCCCTGCACGTTTTCGCTGGACGCGCCGACACCAATACGCCCCGGCAGATGGAGGCATGGCGCAGCGAAACGCAGTCCGCATTCAGTCTTGAATGGTTCGAAGGCGGGCATTTCTACCTGCGCGGAGAGCGGCAGGAACGACAGCTGATGTGCGCTCTGGAACGGTTGCTGGCCTCAGCCAGCAGCGATCAGCGCTTTGCCCCGGACGCGCAGCGGGTCGAGCGGACAGGCGCCGCAATAGCTTTGTCCGGGCAGTAGGTGATAGAGGCAGCACTGGCTGTGCAGGGCGATCAGGCCATCGGCATCGGCCTTTTCCCCCGGCTTGGCCGGAGCGCACCGCCGCCGCATACATAGAGGATTCTCCTCTCCAGTCCACAGCGCGCCGTCAAACAGTTGCGCGCGGTCGCTTGCGACCGCCGCCACATGCTGCTCTCCGTGCGCGGCGGCCAGGCGCTGCGCCGCATCGAACAGGAAGTTCAACCAGCGCACCGCATTCCCCCACAAGATTTTCTGCGCCAGCCCCGATTGGCAACTGAGTTGCGCGAACAGCGGCGCCAGATGGCTGCGCAGCAGCGCGTCGTAGCGCTGTCCGGTATCGGCCTCCGGTAGCGATTCACCCAAGGTAAGGATATGGAAGCCCACCACCGCGCCATGCGGCGCCAGAGTCACGGCCATCTCTCCCGCGCTGGCGGGGAAGCGGTGGCGCAGCAGCGTCGCGCCGGCGACCAGCGGCGGCAGCAGTGCGCCCAGATAGCGGTTGCTCCAGTCCGAGGCCACGGGGCGCAAGTCTTGCAATCCAAATTTGGCGGCGCTTGAGTGCAGCTGTCTTGTCAGCAGCTCGGGCTCGGACAGCAGCTGCGCCACGGGCAGTGCCGCCGGTGGAAATTGGGGGGCGCAGGACAGCGATTCGCCATAGCTGCGCATCTCGCCCTGGAATAGAGGTTCGAGCAGCGGGATCATGATGAGAGGGGAAAGTCCATGTCCGATAGACGAACGAGGCGGCGGAAAATTCTGCACGCCGGCCTCCCTGCGCCGCTTGCGTAAGGGTTTGGAGTACTACCACTTTGACCTAAAGCTAATGTTAAGGATTAATTTCAGCTAGTCACATTTTTTCTAAAAGGAAATTTTTTAAAATTTTTACTGAATAAAATTCTGGAAAATGGTGAAAAATTATTTCAAGATTTTTTAAGAAGCCGAGTGTTGCAGATATTGTATGAATTTGAACAGTGTGTTGCATCTTAGGAGAAAGTCAACTTTCAGCCTGTATAATTCCAGCAAGTTGCCACAAAAGAATGTAAAAACAGCAATCAATGTAATTTTAGCAAGCGTCCAGTTTCACTAGTTTTAGCAATGAGCACCACTGATCACCCATTGGAGCAAGCATGTCTGACTTGGAAAACCCGGCTGCAGAGTTGTACGAAGTAGTGGTAAACGAAGAAGAACAGTACTCGATCTGGCCGGCCAGCAAAGAGCTTCCGCTTGGGTGGAAGAAGGCCGGAAAACAAGGCAGCAAAGACGCGTGCCTGGCCTATATCAATGAAGTGTGGACCGACATGCGCCCACTTTCCCTGCGCCGAGCAATGAGCTCATCACAGCAGTAGCCCAGCCTTTTCCAGAAGGCTTTTGCCGGGAGCGGCCGCTGGTCTCTCCCGCGTGCGGCAGATTCACCATGTAAAGAAAGTGCGTTGAACCGCCTGCGGCGGTTCGCGTGCTCCTGCATTGAACGGGGCGGCAGCGTGGCTCCTTTGTGGCGAGTAGCGATGAATCGAACTGTTTTATCCCCTTGCGAGTCTGGCCGTGGGGGCATGCGATGAGTAAAACCGTCTTCATGTTTTCGGGGCAGGGCTCGCAGTACCGGCAGATGGGCCATGAGCTGTACCGGCGCGAGCCCGTGTTTCGCAGCACCATGCAGGACCTTGATCCTTTGGTGCGGAGCCGCTGCGGCGAGTCGGTGCTGGCGGCTTTGTACGAAGATACGAATGGCGAGCAGCAGCTGAAGCGCATTCGCATCAGCCACCCAGCCATCTTCATGGTTGAATATGCGCTGGCCCAGACCTTGATTGCGGCAGACGTACGTCCCGATCTGGTGCTGGGTTCCAGCCTCGGTTCCTACGCGGCGGCGGCGATTGCCGGCTGCGTTGACGCGGAAACTGCCCTGGGGGCAGTGATCGAAAAGGCGCTGATGCTGGAGCGCTATTGCGCGCCGGGCTGCATGCTTGCTGTCATGGGCGATCCTGCGGCGTATCTGACGCCGGGGATACAGGATATCTGCGAACTGGCGGCCCGCAATTTCAGCGGCCACTCGGTATTGGCCATGCCGCTGGATCAACTGGCCAGGGTTGAAAACCATCTGCGGCAGAATGGCCTGGCTTTTCAGCGCCTGGACGTGGAATTCGCCTTTCATTCGCGCTGGATCGACGCGGCGCGCCAACCCTATCTCGATTATCTGCAGTCGCTGCATTTCCAGCCAGCGGCCATTCCGCTGGCGTGCTGCGCCAGCGCGAGCACGCTGCAAGCCCTGCCTTCCGGCTTTTTCTGGACCGTGGCGCGCGCCCCGATCCGCTTTCAAGACACCGTGCAAGCCCTGGAGACCCAGGACAGCTACCGCTATATCGACGCAGGCCCGGCAGGCACGCTCGCCACTTTTCTCAAATATGGACTGCCGGCCGGTTCTTCGTCGCAAATCCACACGCTGATGTCGCCCTTCGGCAGCGACAGCGGCAATCTGGCGGCCGTGACAAGCAAATGCCGCCAGCCAGCAGGCAGAACAGAGCAGCATCAACCCACTAAGGAGAGCAGGGCTATGAAGGCAGTGATTTTTCCGGGGCAGGGCGCGCAGTTCAAGGGAATGGGCAAGGACGTCTTTCCCCTTTACCCCGATCTGGTGCGGCGTGCATCCGAGATTCTTGGCTATTCCGTGGAAGAGCTCTGCCTCAGCGACAGCCAGAACCAGCTCTCGCAGACCCGCTATACCCAGCCAGCCCTGTTCGTGGTCAATGCGCTCAATTACTACCGCCATCAGACCGAGCATGGCGGCGCGGCGCCTGATTTCTTTGCCGGCCATAGCCTGGGCGAGTACAACGCGCTGCTTGCCGCCGGCGCGTTTTCCTTTGAAACGGGGTTGCGCCTGGTGAAGAAGCGTGGTGAGTTGATGGGCGCCGCGCGCGATGGCGCCATGGCCGCCGTGCTGGGCGCATCGGCCAGCGAGGTGCAGGCCATACTCGATAAGCATCAGCTGGATCAGATCGATATTGCGAACTACAACTCGCCGACGCAGATTGTGATCGCCGGCAGCAAGGACGCCATCGCCGCGGCGGAACAGATTTTCGTCAGCCAGAATCTGCGCTATGTGACGCTGAATGTGAGCGCCGCTTTCCACTCGCGCTATATGCAGCCGGCGCAGGCCGAATTTGCGCGCTTCCTGAGCGAGTTCTCTTTTACAGCGCCAACCGTGCCGGTGATCGCCAACGCCAGCGGCCGCCCGTATGAAGTGGACAGGATCGCCGAAACCCTCGCCGCACAGATTGCCGGCCCGGTGCGCTGGGTCGATTCCGTGCGCTACCTGATGGGGCGCGCGGTGGACGACTTCCAGGAAATCGGCGCGGTAGTGCTGAGCAAGATGGTGCTGGAAATCCGCAACAAGGAAACGCCGATTGTGGATGAAAAGCCGGTTTTGCCTGCGACGATTGCTCCAGCGGCTCCCGTGTCACAGCCCGTGGCAAGCGGCGCGCCTGGCATCCAGTCCGCTCGCCTCGGCAGCGCCTTGTTCCGCCAGCGCTTTGGACTGCAGTACGCCTATATGGCTGGCGCAATGTATCGCGGTGTGGCGTCGGCCGAGCTGGTGATCCGCATGGGCAAGGCTGGCTTCCTGTCCTTCTTCGGCGCGGGCGGCCTGCCGCCGGCGCGTGTCGAAGCGGGCATCCAGCGCATTCAGTCCGAGCTGAAGGACGGCCAGCCTTATGGCATGAACTTGCTGGCGAACTACGAATATCCGGCCGACGAAGAGGCGGTGGTCGAACTGTATTTGAAATATGGCGTGACCAATATCGAGGCAGCGGCCTTCATGCAAATGACGCCCGCGCTGGTGCGCTTCCGCCTGTCCGGCCTGCGCACCGACGCGCGCGGCGCGGTGGTCTGCGATCACCGCATCGTCGCCAAGATTTCCCGGCCCGAAGTGGCGAAGGCCTTCATGAGCCCAGCGCCCGCAGCCATCGTCAGCAAGCTGCTGGAGCAGGGCAAGATCACGTCGCTGCAGGCCGAACTCGCGCAGCGCGTGCCGGTTGCCCATGATATCTGCGTGGAAGCCGATTCCGGCGGTCACACCGATGGCGGCATCGCCGCCGTGATGCTGCCGCCGATGCTGCACATGCGCGATGAGCTGCAGGCCAGCCACCGGTACGCGGAACCGATCTGCATGGGGCTCGCGGGCGGCATCGGCGGGCCGGAAGCGGCGGCAGCTGCCTTCCTGCTGGGCGCCGATTTCATCATGACCGGATCCATCAACCAGTGCACGGTGGAAGCTGGCATGAGCGACAACGGCAAGGCCATGCTGCAGGAAATCGATATCCACGATACCGAGTACGCTCCGGCCGGCGATATGTTCGAGATCGGCGCCCAGGTGCAGGTGCTGAAGAAATCGGTCTTCTTCCCGGCGCGCGCCAACAAGCTGCTGTCGCTCTATCGTCATCACAACAGCCTGGACGAAATCCCCGAGCGCACGCGCCGCCAGCTTGAAGGCACGTACTTCAAGAAGACTTTCGAGGAAATCTGGGGCGAAACCGCCGCCTGGTTCAAGGCCCAGGGCAAGGACCATGAAGTGGTCAAGGCCGAGGCTAACCCCAAGCACAAGATGGCCCTGGTATTCCGCTGGTACTTCGCTTATTGCACGCGCATCGCCATGGAGGGGCGCAACGAGGATCAGGTCAATTACCAGATTCAGACCGGCCCGGCCCTCGGTTCCTTCAACCGCTGGGTGAAAGGCACGCCGCTGGAGTCCTGGCGTAACCGGCATGTGGACGAAATAGCCATCAAGCTGCTGGCCGCCACCGCAGAGCATTTGAACCGTTCCTATACCCGTTTCCTTCAGGCTTAAAAGGTCCGCTGCGCTATGAATAACGAAAACTATAAAACTCAGGGTGAAACCGGCGCTATCGCCATTGTCGGCATGGCTTGCCGCTTTCCCGGCGCGGCAAATTATGAAGAGTATTGGAAGAACCTGAGCGCGGGCCTGTCCAGCGTCGGCGAAGTGCCGGCGAACCGCTGGGACAAGGAGGCTTTCTATTCCAGCGACGGCCAGGCCAAGAACAAGGCCGTCAGCAAATGGGGCGGCTTCATGGATGGCGTGGAGTTCTTCGACGCGGATTTCTTCGGCATTTCGGGACGTGAGGCCGTCGCCATGGACCCGCAACAGCGCATCATGCTGGAACTGTCCTGGGCTTGCATGGAGGATGCGGGCTACGATCCTTCGGTCCTGAATGGCAGCCGCACCGGCGTGTATGTGGGGGTGTTCAACTTCGACTACCAGGAACATCTGCTGCGCACGCTCGATTCCATCGAAGCCCATGTTGCGACCGGCACGCACACCGCGCTGATCCCGAACCGCATTTCGCACTACTTCAATCTGCATGGTCCAAGCCTGCCCATCGATACGGCTTGTTCAAGCTCGCTGGTGGCGCTGCACGAGGCGGTGCATGCGATCCGCCGTGGCGAATGCGAGCAGGCGCTGGTGGGCGGCGTCAGCGTCTTGTGCAGTCCGACCCATTTCATTTCCTTCTCCAAGACCGGCATGCTGTCGCCGGACGGCAGCTGCAAGACGTTCGACGAGCGCGCCAACGGCTATGTGCGCGGCGAGGGAGCGGCCATGGTGCTGATCAAGCCCCTCGCCAAGGCGCTGGAGGACAAGGACAATGTTCTGGCCGTGGTGCGCGGCACGGCGCGCAATCACGGCGGCCGCGCGCGCACGGTGACGTATCCCAGCTCGCAAGCGCAGTCGAAAGTGGTGGCGGAAGCACTGAGCGAGGCTGACATCCCCGTCAGCACCCTGACGTATGTGGAGGCGCACGGCACCGGCACGCCAAAAGGCGATCCAATCGAGATAGAAGGTTTGAAACTGGCCTTCGCACGCGTGGCGCAGCAGCGCGGCGAGGCGCTGCCGGAGCATGCCTGCGGCGTGGGCAGTGTGAAGACCAATGTGGGCCACCTGGAATCGGTGGCCGGTCTGGCCGGTGTGATCAAGGTTATTCTATCGATGCGCGAGCAAACCTTGCCGGGCCTGGTGCATTACCAGAAACTGAATCCCCGCATCGAGCTGGATTCCAGCCCCTTCTATATCGTTGACCGGCAGCGCGAATGGCCGGCTTTGCGCGATGAACAAGGCCAATCCGTGCCGCGCCGCGCGGGCATCAGTTCCTTCGGCTTTGGCGGCGTGAATTCGCATGTGGTGATCGAAGAGTATCTGTCGGCGCTGCCGCGGGAGGCTGAGGACGCGGCGGGCCAAGCACCTGCGCTGATTGTTTTGTCGGCCAAGACGGCCGCTGCCTTGCGCGGCCAGGCTCAAAGCCTGCTCTCCACCCTGGATTCGGTGGAGATCCAGCGTGCCGGTATCGGTGCGCTGGCCTACACGCTGCAAGTGGGGCGCCAGGCGATGGCCGAACGTCTGACCTTGCTGGCCGACTCTCTCCCAGCATTGAAGGAGCAGTTGCAAGCCTGGCTGAACGAACCGGCCGGCTCGCGCCACGCGCGCCACGCCCGCGTCACCGCCGAGATGCTGACGGCGATTCAGGGCGAACCGGAAAGCCTGCAAGCCGTGGCGATGGCGCTGGAGAAGGGGAATCTGCCGGAGCTGGCGCAGTTTTGGCTGCACGGCCACTCCATTAATTGGGCAAGCCTGTATGGTGGAGCCAAACAGCCCCGTGTCGCGCTGCCTTCCTATCCATTCGCCAAGGTGAAATACTGGGCCGAAGCGGAAAACGGCGCCGAACCGTCGGCGCGCGCCGAGCTGCATCCCTTGCTGCATCAGAATACCTCCGACCTGAATGGGCTGCGTTTCAGCAGCCAATTCAGCGGCAAGGAGTTTTTCTTTGCCGACCATGTGGTGCAAGGAGCGAAAACTTTGCCGGGCGTGGCCCAGCTGGAAATGGCCTTGCGCGCCGCGCAAGCCGCCAATGGGCGTGCCGGAAAGCTGCGCCTCAAGGACGTCGTGTGGGCACGCCCCATCGTGGCTGGCGATCAGGCGCTGGATCTGCACCTGGCCTTGTATCAGGAGACGGAAGAGGAAATCGGCTACGAAATCTATCGCGATTCGGCAGATGGCGAGATCGTGTACGGCAAGGGTTCCTTGCTGCCGGCTGGCCGTGAATCGGTTCTTGCCAGGCATGATCTGAAGGCCTTGCAGGCCCAGTGCAGCCAGGACCGCCTTAGTGCCGAGGAATGCTATGCCGCCTTCGACAAGACGGGCTTGAGCTATGGCCCCGGCCATCGTGGTCTCCTGAATATCCTGCTCGGGACTGATCTGGCCTTGGCGCAAATCCGCCTGCCGGAATCCGTGCAAGCCGCATTCGAGCGTTTCGAGCTGCATCCGAGTTTGCTGGATGCATCCCTGCAGGCGGCCATCGGCTTCCAGGCGGGCGCCAATGGCGGATTGGCCGCAATGGACTTGATGCTGCCGTTTGCGCTGGGTTCCCTCGACGTACTGGCGCCATGCGCGCCATCGATGTGGGCGCTGGTGCGCCGCAGCGCAGGCGGTTCCGCAGGCGACGCGGTGCAAAAGTTTGACATCGACCTGTGCGACGACGAGGGCGTGGTTTGCGTGCGCCTTGGCGGATTCTGCATGCGTGCCGCTTCCGCCGTTGCCATGGCGGGTGGGGACATCATCCGCACCGCGTTGTTTCAGCCTGAATGGAAGCCGCAAGCGGCGGCGGGCGCCCAGGCGCCGGCTTTCGCCCGTCATCTTGTGCTGCTATACGGCGGCGTGGCGGCCGATATGGCCCAAATTGCGGCACGGCTGCCGGGCGCGGAATGCCTGCCCGGCCAGAATGTTGCCGATATTGCCGAGGCGTTTGAGGCCGATGCCTGTCTGCTGTTGGAGCGTATCCAGGCATTGGGCGCCCAGCCAGGCCAGCACTTGATTCAGGCTGTGATTCCGGCCGATGGCGCGGGCCAGCTGTGGTCCGGCCTGGGCGGCATGCTGCGCTGCGCCAGCCTTGAAAATCCACGCATCGCGGTAGAGCTTATCAGTGTCGAGCAGGGGCAGGATGTTGCCCTGGCCCTGGCCGAGAATATCGGCAGCGACGCCCAGCAGCTGCGTTACCAGGGCGGCCAGCGCCAGGTCCACGGCTGGAGCGAAATGCAGTCAACCGATGTAAACCGGCCTTGGAAAGACCGTGGCGTCTACCTGATCACAGGTGGCGCGGGAGGCCTTGGCCTGATCTTCGCATATGACATTGCTGGCTCGGTACGCAATGCCACGCTCATTCTGACTGGCCGCTCCGCCATCAGCGATGCCGTGCAGGCACAGATCCGCGCACTGGAAGCCTTGGGGGCGGTAGTGCAGTACCGCCGGCTGGACGTCGGCGATGCGCAGGCGGTGAGCCAGCTGGTGCAAAGTATTCCCGAGGAATTTGAGAGCCTGGATGGCATCATCCATAGCGCGGGTGTTCTACGCGATAGCCTGATTCAAAGGAAGACCGCGCAGCAGGTGAGGGAAGTGCTGCGCGCAAAGGTTGCGGGCCTGCTGAATCTGGACCATGCCAGCCGCGACATCGTGCTGGACTGCTTTATCTGCTTCTCGTCGACGTCCGGGGCGCTCGGCAATGTGGGGCAAGCCGATTACGCCGCCGCCAATTCCTTCATGGATGCCTATGCCTATTACCGCGATGGGCTGGCGGCACAGGGACAGCGGCATGGCCGCACGCTGGCGGTCAACTGGCCTCTGTGGGAAGAGGGCGGCATGCAGGTCGATGCCGCGACTATCCAGGAACTGCGCCAGCGAACCGGCCTGCGGCCTTTGCACAGCGCCAGTGGCCGCGCCGCCTTGGCCCAAGCCTTGGTGTCGAGTGCAGCGCAGGTACTGGTTGCGGAAGGCGAGATAACGCGCTTCAAGGCCAGTCTGTCGCAGCCCCGCAAAACCGTTCCAGCCCGCTCCGAGCCGGCCATTGCAGCAGGCGTGCAGGAGAAGGCTTTACGCTACTTCGTGCGCCTGCTCGCCGGAACGCTGCGGCGGCAGGCCGACAGTATCGATCCGCATGCACAGATGGAGGCGTATGGCATCGATTCGATTCTGGTGGTGGAGTTGACGCGCAAGCTCGAACAGGTATTCGGCACGCTTTCCAAGACCTTGTTCTTTGAATATCAGACCATCGCCGCTCTGGCTGCCTACTTCGTGGAAAACCACGGCGAAACCTTGGCCGCGCAGCTTGGGGAAAGCCTGCTTTTGGCTGCTGCGCCGGCGGCTGTGGCGAGCGTCGAAGAAGCACCCGCCAGCACGGTCTTGGCGAGCCGCCGTTCGGGTTTCGCACGGCACGCGGTGTCTGCCGCAGCGCCGGCGCCGGCGGCAAAGGCTGCCGCGGACATCGGCGATATCGCCATTATCGGCTTGGCGGGCCGCTATCCCCAAGCCCGCAATGTGGAAGAATTCTGGGCCAATCTGAGCCAGGGCAAGGACTGCATTGGCGAAATCCCATCCGAGCGCTGGGACTATAAGCTGTACTTCGACGCCAACCGCGACGCAAACGGTAAGACTTACAGCAAATGGGGTGGATTTATCGATGGCGTCGACTTGTTCGACCCGCTGTTCTTCAATATCTCACCGCGAGAGGCTGAGCGCATGGACCCGCAGGAGCGGCTGTTTCTCGAATGCGTGCATGCCGCGCTGGAGGATGCAGGCTACACCCGTGACACCGTTGGGCGCCAGGAGCAAGCCGGTTCCGACGGCAGCGTCGGCGTCTTCGTCGGCGTGATGTATTCCGAGTACCAGCTGTATGGCGCGCAGGAGCAGGCGCGCGGCCGCAACCTGGCCATGCTGAACAGTCCGGCATCCATCGCCAACCGCATCTCTTACTTCTGCAACTTCAATGGCCCAAGCATGGCGCTGGACACCATGTGTTCCTCCTCGCTGACGGCCATCCACCTCGCGGTGCAGAGTTTGCAGCGTGGCGATTGCCGTGTGGCGGTTGCGGGCGGCGTGAACGTATCCATCCACCCGAACAAGTACCTGATGCTGGCGCAGGGGAAATTCATTTCGGGTAAAGGACGCTGCGAAAGCTTCGGCGAAGGCGGCGAGGGTTACGTTCCCGGTGAGGGCGTGGGCGCGCTGCTGCTCAAGCCGAAAGCGCAGGCCATCGCCGATGGCGACCATATCTACGGCATCGTCAAAGCCACCGCGATCAACCACGGCGGCAAGACCAACGGCTATACGGTGCCGAATCCGAATGCACAGGCCAAGGTGATTGAAGCCGCGCTGCGCGGAGCCGGCATCGATGCCCGCAATATCGGCTATATTGAAGCGCACGGCACCGGCACCAGTCTCGGTGACCCGATCGAGATTGCAGGACTATCCAAGGCCTTCCAGAGCTGGACGAAAGACAGACAGTTCTGCTCCATCGGTTCGGCCAAATCGAATATCGGCCATTGCGAAAGCGCTGCCGGTGTGGCTGGCGTGACCAAGGTGCTGCTGCAGCTGAAGCATCAGCAGCTCGCGCCAAGCCTGCATTCACGCTCGCTGAATCCAAACATCGACTTCGGCAATACGCCTTTTGTGGTGCAGCAGGAACTGGCGCCATGGCTGCGTCCAGTGGACCAGAGCCAGGGCGTTCGGCGCGAACTGCCGCGTGTAGCCGGCATTTCTTCATTCGGCGCCGGTGGTGCGAATGCCCATGTGGTGATCGAGGAATATACGGATGTGCGTCCGGTCGCTGCTTTGCGTGGCCCGGCGGTCGTGCTCCTCTCAGCACGCGATGGCGAGCGTCTGCAGGAACAGGTGCGCCAGCTGCTGGCAGCGCTTGCGCAACCGGGCCAGATCGCCCTGGCCGATTTGGCCTATACCCTGCAAGTCGGACGCGAAGCGATGGATGAGCGCCTCGCATTGCTGGTGTCTTCACTGGACGACCTGCGCAGCAAACTGGAAGCCGTTCTGGCAGGTGAGACTCAGCTGGAGGAGGTCTATCGTGGACAGGTAAAACGCACGGCGGAGGCGCTGGGCGGCCTGGCTGGTGACGACGATATGGCTGCCGCAGTCGATGCCTGGATCGAGAAAGGCAAGTTAGGCAAGTTGCTCGACCTGTGGGTGAAAGGCCTGGCCTTCGACTGGCGGCGTCTGTATCGCGATGGCTCCGCGCGTCCGCGCCGTATCAGCCTGCCGACATATCCCTTCGCCCGCGAGCGCTATTGGGTGCAGACCAGCACTGCCGCTGAAGGCGGCGAGACTGGCGGGGAGATGCGCCTGCATCCGCTGGTTCAGCGCAATACCTCCGATCTGGCAGGCTTGCGTTTCAGCAGCCGCCTGAGTGGTGGGGAATTCTTCCTGTCGCAGCACGTCGTCAACGGCAATCGCGTTCTGCCAGGCGTGGCGCAGCTGGAAATGGCGCGCAGCGCAGTGGCTCTGGCTGCGGGCAGCGATTGCCGCATCACGGTGAGCGATGTGGTTTGGGCGCGTCCGGTGATCGTCGGGGACGAAGGACTGCTGCTGCATATCGCGCTCTATCCCGAGGACGATGGGGCAGTGCGCTTTGAGATCTATGCCGATGCGGCGGACGGTGAGACTGCTTCGTTCAGCCAAGGCCTGGCCATCATTGAAGAACCGGGCGAAGCGCAGACCGAAACATACGATATTCAATCCATTCGTGAGCAATGCCAGCGCGCATATCTGAGCGCTGCGGACTTTTACCCACTTTGCCAGCGCGCCGGTTTGGAATACGGCGCAGCATTCCAGGGGATTGCAGAACTCTTCCTTGGCGAGCAGCAGGTTCTGGCCCGTATTGTGCTGCCCGAAGCCGCACGGCCGGAAGCGGACTACGTCTGGCACCCCAGCGTATTGGATGCGGCTTTGCAGGCGACATTGGCGGTGCAGGCCGATGCGGCTGGCCTGCCGCCCTTGATGCTGCCGTTTGCTTTGGAAGCGGTGGAGCAACTTGCTCCCTGCAACGCAAATATGTGGGCATTGGTGCGCTACAGCACTGGCAGTTCGGCCAGCCAGCGCGTGCCGAAGCTGGACATTGATCTGTGCGATGAAGACGGCCAGGTCTGCCTGCGTTTCCATGCGTTCAGCCTGCGCGCCATGGCGACGAGTCAGGCCGGTGCCGCGGAAGACAAGGCCTTGCCAAGTGAAGACAAGCTGCTGCTTGTCCCGGTATGGGACGTTGTCGGCGAAACGGTTGTGGATACTGTTCCCGCGCCGGATGCGTGTCCGCTGATTGTCGGCGGAACGGCAGCCCAACAGCAGGCGGTGGCGGCTTTGTACGCTCAAGCGCAAGTGCTTTCCCTGCCCGCAGGAGCACAGGCCGGCGTCATGGAGGCGGCCTTGCGTGCCGCCGGTTCCTTCGATCATCTGCTGTGGATCGTCGAAGCCGGCGAGGACAATGATGATGAGGAACTGATCGCGGCGCAGGAGGCGGGCGTGATCGCCGGCTTCCGCCTGGTGAAAGCGCTGCTCGCAATCGGTATGGCGGACCAGGCGCTTGGCTGGACCGTGCTGACCTGCCAGAGCCAGTCCGTGCATGCTTGCGATGCCATTGCGCCGGCTCACGCCAGCGTGCATGGCTTTATCGCTTCCATGGCCAAGGAGTTCCGCCGCTGGCAGGTGCGCCTGCTGGATATGCAGGCTGGCGCGGCCTGGCCTTGGCGGCAGATTTTTAGTCTGCCGTTCAGCACTGCGGGCGATGCGCTGGCATGGCGCTCCGGCCAATGGTTCCGCCAGCAGTTGCAACCGGTACGGATGGCGGCTCCGGCGCGGACGGAAGCTGTCTACCGCGATGGCGGCGTCTACGTCATTATCGGCGGCGCGGGCGGCATCGGGCAGGCGCTGAGCGAACATCTGATCCGGAATTACCAAGCCAATGTATTCTGGATCGGCCGGCGGACCCTGGATGGCGAGATTGAGCAGGCGATTGCCCGTCTCGGCGCCTTCGGCCCCGCGCCAAGCTATATTTCGGCTGACGCGACCGACCTCCACGCCATGGAGGCTGCACGCGAGGCGATTCTGGCGCGCTTCCCCCGCATCAATGGATTGGTTCACGCGGCGATCGCCTTGCTCGACAAGAGCCTGGCCCAGATGGATGAAGACCGGCTGCGCGCGGGGCTGGCGGCGAAAGTCGATATCAGCGTGCGGATGGCGCAGGTCTTCGGCAAGCTGCCACTGGACTTCATGCTGTTCTGTTCATCGCTCCTGAGTTTCATCAAGGCGGCGGGACAAAGCAATTACGCGGCCGGCTGCACTTTCAAAGACGCATACAGCCTGCAACTGGCCAAGCGCCTGCCTTATCCGGTGAAGACGATGAACTGGGGTTATTGGGGCAGTGTGGGTGTGGTTGCGTCCCAGGCTTACCGGGAACGCATGGCGCAGCAAGGAATAGGCTCCATCGAACCAGAGGAAGGCATGCTGGCCATCGATGCGCTGATGGCCGCGCCGTTGCCGCAATTGGGCTTCCTGAAAGTGACAGCGGCGATAGCCAGGGGCGGCATGCAGGATCTGATCGGCGCAAATCGCGTCGATATCCATCAATCCGGATACGCCTCGGTGGCTGCGGCCTTGAACGATCAAAATGCGGTGGCGCTGCCTGCCGACGCCAGCCAGCTGGCTGAGCATCGCCGGGAAATGGACCGGCTGTCGCTTGCCGTCCTGTGGGGTGAACTGCGTGGTATAGGCATGTTTGCCACGGCAGACTCCTTTGGCTTGGACGATGCAATGGCTGCATCCGCTATCCGGCCCGGTTACACGCGCTGGTTGGCGCATAGCCTGCAATGCCTGGCCCAGGCAGGCTGGCTGCAGCAGGTCGCCAATGCCTGGCATGTGGTGGCGCAAGGCCCGGCCCGCGAGCAGGCCTGGGCGGAATGGGAGCAGCGCAAGCATACCTGGCTGAACGATGTGAATCTGCGGGCCCAGGCCGTGCTGGTGGAAACCATGCTGCGTGCCTTGCCGGCAATGCTCGACGGCCGCACGGCGGCCACCTCGATCATGTTCCCGAATTCTTCGATGGAACTGGTGGAGGGCGTTTATCGCGGCAGCCCGCTTGCGGACTACTATAACGATGTACTGGCGGCCAGCGTTCTGGCCTTTATCGCGGCCCGTCTGCGCCAGGACCCGTCGGCCCGCATCCGCATTCTGGAAATCGGAGCCGGAACGGGCGGCACCAGCGCGCGCGTGCTGGCGAAGCTGAAGCCCTATGCCGACAATATCGATCAGTACTGCTACACCGACTTGTCGCGCGCTTTCCTGCTGCATGCGGAACAGCAGTATGGTCCGCATTATCCGTACTTGGCCTATAGCCTGTTCGATGCCAGCAAGCCGCTGACCGGACAGAGTATCGAGGCGGGCAGCTATGATCTGGTAATCGCCACCAATGTTCTGCATGCGACCAAGGATATCCGTGAAAGCCTGCGCAATGCGAAGGCGGCTTTGCGCGGCAACGGTCTGTTGCTGCTGAATGAGTTGAGCAGTTGCGAACTTTGGGCGCATCTGACGTTCGGCATGCTCGATGGCTGGTGGCTGTACGAGGATGAAACCCTGCGCATTCCCGGCTGCCCAAGCCTGGCGCCCGCTATGTGGAGGACCGTGCTGCGCGAGGAGGGCTACCGCCACATCATGTTCCCGGCAGATGCCGCGCACGCCCTTGGCCAGCAAGTAGTGCTGGCGGAAAGCGATGGCGTCACGCCACAGCGCCACGTCAAGCCTGCACCAGCGCCTGCCGCGCCCGCAGTTCGTGCCCTTACCGCAGCCGGCGGCGCTTCGGTTCCGGTTCGCGCAGCCGTTAAGCCGGCGCCGGCGGTACAGTCACAGCCTGCATCGTCGCTGCGCGATGGCTGCGTGCTGAGACTGAAAAAACTGGTTGGACAGGTGCTGAAAATGCCGGTCGAGAAAATCGACGGCGCCAGCAACCTGGATCAATACGGCATCGACTCGATTCTAGTACTGGAGCTGACCAATGGTCTGCGCGCCGCGCTGGCCGATGCTGGCATTACGAGCAGCTTAAGCACCTCCTTGTTCTTTGAGCACCAGTCCATCGACGCATTGGCCGATCACTTTGTGCAGACCGAGGCCGCCGCGATGATGCGCTGGACCGGACTGGATGCGGAAGCCGCGCCGGTGGCCGCCGTGCCGGCATCTCAGGCTGCATCTCGGGCTATACCTCAGCCGGTGCGCGCCCTGTCGTCGTCCAATGGGCGCCGCGTGCGTGCTTCCTTGGCATGGAAGGGCAAGGCCTCGACCAAGGCCGTAGACCTGGCGGGACAGTTCGATGTGGCCATCATCGGCCTTTCGGGCCGTTATCCGATGGCGGAGAACGTGGGGCAGTTCTGGGAGAACCTGAAGGAGGGCCGCAATTGCATCGGCGAGATTCCGACGGACCGCTGGGACCATAGCCGCTATTTCGATCCGGCCAAGGACAGTCCCGGCAAGACCTATACGAAATGGGGCGGCTTCCTCAACGATATCGACTGCTTCGATGCGCGTTTCTTCCATATCTCGCCGCGCGAGGCAGAGGCCATGAGTCCGCAGGAACGCCTTTTCCTGCAGGAGGCCTATAGCAGTATCGAAGACGCGGGATACACGCCGGCCGGTTTGAGCGCAAGCCGCAAGGTTGGCGTTTTTGTGGGGGCGATGAATGAGCACTATGGCGCTGGCAGCCGCTTCTGGTCCATAGCCAACCGTACTTCCTGGCTGTTCAACTTCCAGGGGCCGAGCATGGCGGTGGATACAGCCTGCTCCTCATCGCTGACGGCGGTGCATCTGGCGTTGGAAAGCCTGCGCAGCGGCTCAAGCGAAGTCGCCGTGGCCGGCGGCGTCAATCTGATTGTCGCTCCGGACCAATTGGTGGAACTGGCGGCGATGACCATGCTGTCCAGCGGCGACAAGTGCAAGTCCTTCGCCGCCGATGGCGATGGCTTTGTGGATGGCGAAGCTGTGGGGGCGATCGTTCTCAAGCCATTGCAGCGCGCGATCGAAGATGGCGATCATATTTATGGCGTCATCAAAGGCAGCGCGGTCAATGCCGGCGGCAAGACCAACGGCTATATGGTGCCCAACCCGAACCAGCAGGCGCAATTGGTGGCGGATGCGCTGGAGCGCGCCGGCATCAACGCCCGCAGCATAAGCTATCTGGAAGCGCAGGGTACGGGCAGCAGCTTGGGCGACCCGATCGAAATTGCCGGTTTAAGCAAGGCATTCCGCAATTGGACGGAGGATAAGCAGTTCTGTGCCCTGGGTAGCGCGAAGTCCAATGTCGGCCACTGCGAAAGCGCGAGCGGCATGGTTGGGATCAGCAAGGTGCTGATGCAGATGAAGCATAGGACGCTGGTTCCAAGCCTGCACGCGGCCGTGCTTAACCCGGATATCGATTTTGGCAAGTCCCCATTCGCATTGCAGCGGGAGCTCGCCGCCTGGAAACGTCCGCAGGTGGAAATCGATGGCCGGCGCAGCGAGCAGCCTCGTATCGCGGGCATCTCGTCGTTCGGAGCGGGTGGCGCCAATGCCCACCTGATTATCGAGGAATTCATCGCTGCGCCGTTTGACCAGGCATCGTCCGGACCGGCACTGGTAGTGCTTTCAGCCCGTACCGAAGGAGGCCTGCAGCAACGTGTTCAGCGTCTTCTGGCCGCCATTGCGCCGGAGCGTATCGAACCGCAAATGACGTTGGCGAATATCGCCTACACCTTGCAAGCCGGGCGCGAAGCGATGGAAGAGCGTCTGGCCATTCTGGCGGACTCTCTCGACGTTCTGCGCAGGAAGCTGAATGCCGTCGCCGATGGCGAAAGCGAGGTCGATGGCGTATATCGCGGTCAAGCAAAGAAAAACAAGGAGGCTTTCAGCCTGTTTGCCGGCGATGAGGATATGGACAGTATCGTGGCCGCATGGTTCGCCAAGGCCAAGCTGGATAAACTGGGCGAACTTTGGAGCCGAGGCTTTGCGCTGGATTGGAACGCCCTGCATGCGGCAGATGGCCCAAGCCGCCCATCGCGTATCAGCCTGCCGACCTATCCATTTGCCAGGGAGCGGCACTGGAAAGAGAATGCCGCTGTGGCGCGGCCGCCTATCGCAACAGCGCCGGCAGCCGTGGCCAGGATGTCCAAACCAGTTCCTCTCAGTGCCACCGATCTGCAAGGCCATATCAAGGGCCTGCTGACGGCCAGTGTCTCGGCCACCCTGAAAGTGGCAGAGCAGGATATCGATGGCGACACCCAGTGGAGCGAATACGGTTTCGACTCCATTACGCTGACCAGCTTCTGCAACTCGCTCAACGATGAATACGGAGTTGGCCTCGCGCCGACCATCTTCTTTGAATACCCAACGCTGGATGGGCTGGCAAAATTCCTTGCCCAGGAGCGGCGCCCGCTGTTCGATACGCACGCTCCTGAACCAGCGCCGGTACAGCATGCGAACCCGGAGCCTGCGCCGCGGCTGCGCGAGGAAACCAAGGAAGCTGTCGCCATCATCGGCATGAGTGGCCAGTTCCCGATGGCGCCCGATATGGACGCGTTCTGGCGCGTACTGGACGAGGGCCGGGACTGTATCGGCGAGATTCCGGGCGACCGCTGGGATTGGAAAGCCATCTATGGCGATCCCAATCTGGAAGAGAACAAATGCAATAACAAATGGGGCGGTTTTATCGACGGTATCGCCGACTTCGACCCGCTGTTCTTCGGTATCTCGCCCAAGGAAGCGGAACTGATGGATCCGCAGCAGCGGCTGATGATGCTGCATGTCTGGAAGGCGCTGGAGGATGCCGGGTATGCCGGTTCGGCGCTGTCGGGCAGCGATACGGCACTCTTTATCGGAACGATCGCCAGCGGTTACGCGGATCGCGTGCGGCGCTCGGGTAAGGCTATTGAAGGGTACTCCTCGACCGGGTCGGTGGCATCGGTTGGACCGAATCGCATGAGCTATTTCCTTGATTTCCACGGGCCCAGCGAGCCGGTGGAAACCGCCTGCTCCAGTTCACTGGTGGCCTTGCGGCGCGGTGTTCAGGCCATCCAGCGCGGCGAATGCGGCGTGGCGGTGGTCGGTGGCGTGAACGCCATCGTCAATCCCGACCTTCATATCAGCTTCAATAAGGCTGGCATGCTGGCCGAGGATGGACGCTGCAAGACCTTCTCCAGCGCGGCGAACGGCTATGTGCGCGGCGAGGGTGCCGGCATGCTCGTGCTCAAACGCCTGGGCGACGCGGAGCGCGACGGCGACCATATCTATGGCCTGGTACGCGGTACGGCGGAAAACCATGGCGGCCGCGCCAACTCGCTGACCGCGCCGAATCCGAAGGCGCAAGCTGCTGTGGTGCGCATGGCGTACGAGGATGCCGGCATCGATCCGCGCACGGTGACTTACATCGAAGCGCACGGCACGGGAACCAGCCTTGGCGATCCGGTTGAGATCAACGGCCTGAAGGCGGCCTTCAAACATCTATACGATACGGCTCGCGCGCGCGTCGAATCGCACCACTGCGGCCTGGGTTCGGCCAAAACGAACTTTGGCCATCTGGAACTGGCGGCCGGAGTGGTCGGTGTGATGAAGGTGCTGCTGCAGATGCGGCATAAGAAACTGGTTCGAAGCTTGCATAGCGCTGAACTGAATCCGTATATCGACCTGGAATCCAGCCCCTTCTACGTGGTCCAGGAGGCGGGCGAATGGACTGCGTTGCGCGATGCGGACGGCAGGGAAATCCCGCGCCGCGCCGGCGTAAGCTCGTTCGGCTTCGGCGGCGTCAATGCGCACGTGGTGCTGGAAGAATATATCGCTGCGCCGCGCCTGGAGCATGCGCCGGCTGGCCCGGTAGGCCTTGTGCTGTCGGCGCGGAATAAGGAACGCTTGCTAGAGCAGGCGCGCCAGTTGCTGGACTTCGTAAGCTCCCCACAAGTTCAAAAAGATGTTGCGCTGGCCGATCTGGCTTATACCTTGCAGGCCGGACGGGAAGCGATGGGGGAACGGCTGGCCTTTGTAGTGGCTTCGTTCGGTGAGCTGTGCGAGAAGCTGGCTGGTTTTGTGCATGGGACACTTCAGGGCCATGCGATCCTGCTCGGCCAGGCAAAGCGCGGCAAGGATTCCAGTCCCCATGGCTCCGATTCGTCCATGGATCTTGACAGCTTACTGGGACAGTGGGTCAATGGCCGCGACGTCAACTGGCTGCCACTGTATGGCGGCCGCAAGCCGCACCGGGTAAGCCTGCCGACCTATCCGTTTGCGCAGGAGCGCTACTGGATCGACGTAGGCCATGGCCGGCAGACGGGCGGTTCCAGCGCGGTGCTTCATCCCCTGGTACAGCAAAACTGCTCGAATGTTTCAGGCCTGCGTTTCAGCAGCGACTTTGATGGCGGTGAATTCTTCCTGGCCGATCATGTAGTGCGCGGCGAACGTGTTCTACCCGGTGCCGCGCAGCTTGAAATGGCACTGCATGCGGGCAAGCTGGCAACCGGGAGCAGCCACGGACTGCGGCTCAGGAATGTAGTCTGGGCGCGTCCTGCCATTGCGGGAGCTGGCGGGCTGCACCTGCATATTGCGCTTCGTCCTGCCGAAGGACAGGCTTTGGCCTTTGAAGTGCAGGATGCTGGCCCAAGCGGTGAAGGCGCCATATTCAGCCAAGGCCTGGTGGAGCCGGCCGGCGCATCCGTTGCGGCAGCTGTGCATGACATTGAGGCCTTGCGTGCGCATTGCACGCGCCGGCGGATGGATGGCGCTGGGTGCTATGCGTGGTTTGAGCGCATGGGGCTGCATTATGGTCCAAGTTTCCAAGGGCTGGGCGAGCTGCTGGCCGGTGATGAATCAGCGCTGGCCCGCATTGAGTTGCCGCCCGTCGTGCTGGATTCCTTGCAGGACTTCACGCTGCACCCCGCCTTGCTCGATGCCGTCTTGCAGGCGTCCGCCGGTTTGCTCGGCGGTGCTGAACTGATGCTGCCGTTCGCCCTTGGATCGCTGGATATCCTGCAGCCGCCAGCCGGCGGCATGTGGGTCGTGGTGCAGCGGAGCCGGGGATGCGCCGCAGGCGACGCGGTGCAGAAATTTGATATCGACCTGTGTGGCGACGACGGCCAGGCATGTATCCATATCCGCGAGTTCAGCCTGCGCGCGGCTCAAGGCGGCGGCAAGCGTGCTTCCGTAGCGTCGACCTTGCTGCAGCCTGCCTGGCATGCGCAGCCAGTGCTGATGGAAAGCACCGGCACTGCATATGCACAGCACCTTGTTCTACTGTATGGCGTCGCGGAGTCCGATGCGGCCGCGATCCGCAGTCGCTTGCCGGATGCGGACTGCCAGCTTTTGCCTGCTGGCGTTGATGTTGCCGCTTCCTTCGAATCAGCCGCGCATGTCCTTTTGGAGCGTTTGCAGGCCCTGGGCAGCGAGACCGGAGCATCCCTGATTCAGCTGGCCGTACCTGGACAGGGTGCGTTCCAGACCTTGAGTGGTCTGGGTGCCATGCTGCAAACCGCGCAACAGGAAAATCCGCGCCTCATAGGCCAGGTAATCGAGTTCGATCAGGGCCAGGACCTGGCATCTGTCCTGCTGGAGAACCGCGCCAGCGTGGACAGGCAAATCCGCTACCGCGATGGCGAGCGCATGATTCGCGGCTGGCACGAGCTGGCGACAAGCGGCTCGGCGCAATGGAAGGACCACGGGGTATATCTGATTTCAGGCGGCGCCGGTGGCCTGGGCCTGATCTTTGCCCGCGATATCGCCAGCGCTGCGAGCGGAGTCACCCTGGTCCTGGCCGGACGTTCACCGATGAACGACGCCATACGCGCCAGTATCCGTGAACTTGAGGCCCTGGGCGCTGTTGTGCAGTACCGTCAGCTGGATGCCGGCGACGCTGAGGCAGTCACACAGCTTGTTCACGGCATTCAAGAGGAGCATGAAGGGCTGGACGGCATCATCCACAGTGCTGGCGTGATTCGCGACAGCTTCCTGCTCAGGAAAACGCGGCAGCAACTGCGTGAAGTCCTGCGTGCCAAAGTTGCCGGGACTGTGAATCTCGATCAGGCCAGCCGTGACATTGCGCTGGACTGCTTCATCTGTTTCTCCTCACTGTCTGGCGTGATCGGCAATATCGGGCAGGCGGACTACGCGGCGGCGAATGCCTTCATGGATAGCTTCGCCCATTACCGCAACGAGCTGGTGGCTCAAGGGAAGCGCCACGGGCGCAGCTTGTCGATCAACTGGCCGCTGTGGGAGGAGGGTGGTATGCAGGTCGATGCCGCCACGCGCCAGCATTTGCTTGAACATTTCGGCATGAAGCCTTTGAACACAGCCGATGGCAGCGCGGGATTGGCCATGGCATTGGCCAGCGGCGCGCCGCAGGTGCTGTTGGTAAATGGCGACGCCGAGCGCATGAACTCAATTCTGCAAGGCCGTCCGCCGCAACGGACGGAAAATCAAAGAGAAAAAGCCATGCCGATATCCGAGAATCTGGAAGAAAAAGCAAGCCGCTACTTTGTGCGTCTGCTGTCCGCCGCGCTCAAGCTGCCGGTGCAGCGCATTAATCCACAAGCGCAGATGGAGTCCTATGGCATCGATTCCATCCTCGTCCTTGATCTGACCCGCGCGCTGGAAAAAGTGTTTGGCTCCTTGCCTAAAACCTTGTTCTTCGAATATCAGACTATCGACGCGCTGAGTGGATACTTCCTGCAACAGCATGCCGCTGTCCTGGTTCCGCTGCTGGGCGAAGGCCGCAGCGCGCCGGTGGCTGTGGCGCCAAGCCATGCCGCTCCAGCGAACATCGGCCCGCGGGACAGTCTGCGGGTTCCGCTCGCACCCACAGTCAGCGGGAAAAGCGACGAAATCGCCATCGTTGGCCTGGCTGGCCGTTATCCGCAGGCCCGCAATATCGAGGAATTCTGGGCCAATCTGAGCCAGGGCCGGGACTGCATCGGCGAGATTCCCGCCGACCGTTGGGACCACAAGCTGTATTTCGATGCCGACCGCAATGCCGCTGGCAAGACGTACAGCAAGTGGGGCGGCTTCATGGACGGCGTCGATCTGTTCGATCCGCTGTTCTTCAATATCTCGCCGCGTGAAGCCGAACGCATGGACCCGCAAGAGCGCCTCTTCCTGGAATGCGTGCACGCCACGCTGGAGGATGCGGGCTACACGCGTGGGAACGTAGCGGGCGAAGGTGAGGGTGAAGTTGGCGTGTTCGTCGGCGTGATGTACGAGGAATACCAGCTGTACGGAGCGCAGGAACAGGCACGCGGCAACAATATCGGTCTATTCAACAGCCCGGCGTCGATCGCCAACCGCATATCCTACTACTGCAACTTCAGTGGTCCGAGCATGGCGCTGGATACGATGTGCTCTTCGTCGCTGACGGCCATTCATTTGGCGGTTCAGAGCCTGCAGCGCGGCGATTGCGTTGTTGCGGTTGCGGGCGGCGTGAATGTATCGATCCATCCGAATAAATACCTGATGCTGGCCGAAGGTAAGTTCGTATCCGCCAAAGGGCGATGCGAGAGCTTTGGCGAAGGCGGCGAAGGCTATGTTCCAGGCGAGGGTGTGGGTGCGGTACTGCTCAAGCCTAAAGCGCAGGCCATCGCCGACGGCGACCATATCTACGGCGTGATCCGGGCAACAGCGGTCAACCACGGCGGCAAAACCAACGGCTATACGGTGCCGAATCCGAACGCGCAAGCCAAGGTTATCGAGAAGGCTTTGCGCTCAGGTGGCGTGGATGCGCGCGACGTCAGCTACATCGAAGCCCACGGAACCGGCACCAGCTTGGGCGACCCTATCGAGATTGCAGGTCTTTCCAAAGCTTTCCAGAATTGGACCGGTGACAAGCAATTCTGCGCCATTGGCTCGGCCAAATCGAATATCGGCCACTGCGAAAGCGCGGCCGGCATCGCGGGCGTGAGCAAGGTTCTGCTGCAGATGAAGCACCGGCAGCTTGCGCCAAGCCTGCATTCCCGCTCGCTGAATCCGAATATCGATTTCGCGGCAACGCCGTTTGTGGTACAGCAAGAGTTGGCTGCATGGCCTTGCGTGCAAAAGAATGGTGTCGAACTTCCGCGTATTGCAGGTATTTCCTCTTTCGGAGCCGGCGGCGCCAACGCCCATGTGGTGATTGAAGAATACATTGCGCCAGCTATGGACCGTTCGGTGGCGGGCGCTCCAGCCCTGGTACTGCTTTCGGCGCGCGACAAGGCACGGCTGCAGGAGCAGGTACGGCTGCTGCTGGCCGCTGTCGCCAGCCCGGCCGATGTCGACCTGGCCGATCTGGCGTATACCCTGCAGGTGGGACGTGAAGCGCTGGAAGAGCGACTTGCCCTGCTTGTCCATTCCGTTGACGAATTGCGGACAAAACTGCAAGCCATCGCAGCGGACGAAACCTGGCCGGAAGACGTTTATCAAGGCCAGGCAAGACGCGACGAGGACGCTATGGGCGGCCTTTCAGGCGACGACGATATGTCCAGTACCGTTGATGCGTGGCTGGCGAAAGGGAAATTCGGGAAGCTGCTGGAACTGTGGGTGAAGGGATTTGCCTTCGATTGGCGCCGTTTGCATGCGCAAGCGGCCCGCAAGCCGCACCGTATCAGCCTGCCGGCTTATCCATTTGCCCGTGAACGGTACTGGATTGAGACCAGTGCCGCGATGGCGACGGGGCCAATGGCCGCAGTGCTGCACCCCATGGTCCATGCCAACACGTCCAACCTTGCCGTACAGCGTTTCAGCAGCTATTTCAATGGAAACGAGTTCTTCCTCAACGATCACAAGGTCCATGGCCATGCCATCCTGCCAGGCGTCGCGCAGCTGGAAATGGCGCTGTTCGCGGCAGGTAAGGCGGCCACGGTGCAACAGGCGTTCCGTTTGCGGGACGTAAGCTGGCTCCGTCCCGCCTCGGTGGATGAAAAGGGACTGGAGCTGCATATCGCGCTGACGCCTCAGGACCGGAACGAAATCGGCTTCGAAATCTATAGCGAAGGCATTGAAGAAACGGTCATTTACAGCGATGGCGTGCTGGCCTTGGCGGAAGAACTGGATGCTTCCCATGACCTGGCGGCGCTGCGCGCGCTATGTTCGCTGCATTCTCTGGACCAGCAGCAGTGCTATGAACTGTTTGACCGTATTGGCATCCAGTATGGTTCCAGCTTCCGGGGTGTGGCCGAAATATTGCTAGGAGAGGCGCTGGCCGTTGCGCGAATTTGCGCGCCGAAGCTGGCGGGTGCGGAGAACTTCATCCTGCATCCAGGAGTTTTGGACGCAGCACTGCAGGCCACGGCGGGCCTTGCACTGGTGCCTGAAGCATCGATGGCAATGCTGCCATATATGTTGGGATCATTAACAATTCTGGCCTCTTGCAGCGGCAGCATGTGGGCCGTGGTGCAGCGCCAGGCTGGCGCGGCTGGCGAAGCAATCCAGCAATTCGATATCGATCTATGCGATGACGAAGGCAAGGTCTGCGTGAGGATAGCCGGACTTGAGCTGCGAGCCGCGCCCACCGCATCCAAGCCGGAGGAATCCAGTGTGCCTGCGCTCGAAATCCCGGTAGCGGCAAGGGATGATTTGCAGGAGAAAACGCAGCGCTATCTTGCGCGTCTGCTTTCCACCGTCCTCAAGCTCCCGGCCGAGAAAATCGATGTGAAGTCCCAGCTTGAAGCCTATGGCATCGACTCGGTGATGGTGATGGATCTGACCCGCAGCCTGGAGAAGGTCTTCGGTCCACTCTCCACGACCCTGTTCTATGAGTACCGCAGCATTGTGGCGTTGAGCGGCTACTTCCTGAAAAAGCATGGGGAAGTGCTGCGCAAGCTGCTGGATGGTCAACGGGCCATTGCTGCGCCGCTGATCAGGGCCGAAGCCACAAAAGCTTCACCTGCCACGGGACGCCGCTTTGAAGCAGGCCGTGCACGTAACGATGAGGACATTGCCATCATCGGCCTGGCGGGACGCTATCCCAAGGCCCGCAATATCGAAGAGTTTTGGGCGAACCTCAGCCAAGGCAAGGATTGCATCGGCGAGATTCCGGCTGAACGCTGGGACCACGACCTGTATTTCGATGCCGACCGCAATGCCGCCGGCAAGACTTACAGCAAATGGGGCGGCTTTATCGATGGCGTAGACAGCTTCGACCCGCTGTTCTTCAATATTTCGCCGCGCGAGGCGGAGTTGATGGACCCGCAAGAGCGCCTGTTCCTTGAATGCGTCCATGCCACGCTGGAAGACGCTGGCTACACGCGTGAAACGGTGGCGGGCGGGAAGGGCAAGGCCGGCGTATTTGTCGGCGTGATGTATGGCGAATACCAGCTTTATGGGGCGCAGGAACAGGCACTGGGACGGCAGATCGCCATCTCCAGCAGCCCCGCCTCGATTGCCAACCGTATTTCCTACTTCTGCAACTTCAATGGCCCCAGCATGGCGGTCGACACCATGTGTTCGTCCTCGCTGACGGCCATTCATCTGGCGGTACAAAGCCTGCGGCGCGGCGATTGCGCGGTGGCCGTGGCGGGCGGCGTGAATGTGTCGGTGCATCCTAATAAATATCTTCTGCTCGCCCAAGGCAAGTTCATTTCGGCCAAAGGACGCTGCGAAAGCTTCGGCGAAGGTGGCGAAGGCTATGTGCCGGGCGAGGGTGTTGGCGCGCTGCTGCTCAAATCGAAGGCGCAGGCCATCGTGGATGGCGACCATATTTACGGCGTGATCAAGGCCAGTGCCGTCAATCATGGCGGCAAAACGAATGGCTATACGGTGCCGAATCCTGGCGCGCAAGCCGAAGTGATCGAAAGCGCCTTGCGCGAAGCGCGTATCGATGCGCGCAGCATCAGCTACATCGAAGCCCACGGCACGGGGACCAGCCTGGGTGATCCGATCGAGATTGCCGGCCTGTCCCAGGCTTTCGAGCACTGGACGCAGGATAAGCAGTTCTGCGCCATTGGTTCGGCCAAATCGAATATCGGCCATTGCGAAAGCGCCGCCGGCATTGCCGGCGTGACCAAGGTGCTGCTGCAGTTGAAGCACCAAAAACTGGTTCCCAGCCTGCATTCGCATTCGCTGAATCCAAATATTGATTTCGCGAATACGCCGTTCGTCGTGCAGCAGGAGCTGGCGGACTGGCCGCGCCCTGTGGCGGGAACGGGCGTGGAACAGCGCGAATTGCCGCGCCGGGCTGGCGTTTCGTCCTTCGGTGCGGGCGGCGCAAACGCGCATATCGTGATCGAGGAATACGCCGTGCCATCAGGCGAGGTTGCGGCATCCGGTGAACCTGCGTTGATTGTGCTGTCGGCTCGCAGCGAGGAAAGGTTGAAGGAACAGGTGCTGCAACTGCTGGCCGCCGCGGATGGGGTAGCGCTGGCCGATCTGGCCTACACCCTGCAAGTCGGCCGGGAGGCGATGGAGGCGCGGTTGGCCCTTGTCGTCCATTCGATTGCAGAGCTGCGCGAAAAGCTGCAGGCTATTGTCGAAGGCGGTGGCCTGCCGGAAGGTGCGTATCGAGGCCTGGTCAAACGCGGCCCGGATGCCTTGGATGTTCTGGCCAGCGACGATGATATGTCGGCGGCCATCGGCGCCTGGATTGAAAAAGGCAAGTTCGGCAAGCTGCTGGATCTGTGGGTGAAAGGCCTGGCCTTCGATTGGCGGCAGCTTTATCCGCGAAATGCGCCGGCTCCCCGCCGTATCAGTCTTCCAACGTATCCGTTTGCGCGTGAACGGTATTGGATCAATGCCGGTGCGGCAGGCCATGCTGCGGCAGCAACGCTGCTGCATCCACTGGTTCACAGGAATACCTCGCGCCTTTCCGTGCAGCGCTTCAGCAGCCGCTTTAGCGGTACGGAGTTCTTCCTGGCCGATCACCGCATCAGAGGGAATGCCGTGCTGCCGGGTGTGGCGCAGCTTGAAATGGCGCTGTTTGCAGCCAAGGAGGCCATGGATGAAGCGCAGCCGCTGCGCTTGCGGAACGTGGTCTGGTCTCGTCCAGTGCAGGTGGGCGCCGATGGTCCCGATCTGCATCTGGCTTTGTATCCAGGGGAGCAGGGCGAGATCGGTTTCGAGATTTATAGCGAAGACGAAGAAGGCAGTCCTTCCGTCTACAGTGAAGGAACTCTCGCGCCGGCCACGAACCTCACTGCCAGCCACGAGCTGGAGGCCTTGCGCGCGAAATGCACGCTTGGCCGCCTGAGTGGAGAGCAGTGCTATGGAATCTTCGGCCAGCTTGGTATTCAGTATGGCGCCAGCTTCCGTGGCTTGAAGGAGGTATTGACCGGCGAGCGGCTTGCATTGGCGAGTATTTCCTTGCCTGATGGCGCGTCGCTGAAGGGCTTCGCCCTGCATCCTGCTTTGCTGGATACAGCATTGCAAGCGGCTGTCGGTCTGGTAGCTGCGCCAGGAGCTGCGCTCATGCTGCCGTATGCGCTTGGCTCGCTGGATATTTTCGCGCCATGTTCCAGCAGTATGTGGGCCGTGGTGCGCCGTACCGGCGGCAAGGCAGACGATCCAGTGCAGCATTTGGAGATTGATCTGTGCGACCAATCCGGCAAGGTTTGTCTGCGATTCGGACAGCTGGAACTGCGCGCCGTTCCCGGGGCGTCCTTCCAGCCCTTGTCCGCCCAGGCGGAAGACGCAGCATCGGTTCTGCTTCTGCGTCCCGAATGGCGGCTGCAGGCAGCTGTGCCGGCCGCTGCGGAGATTGCGTTCTCCCGCCGCCTGGTTCTTTTGTGCGGCATCGCTCAGGAAGAAATGGCGGCGGCACAGCAGCAGTTGCCATCCACAGACTTCCACCTCATTGGCGGCGGCGGAGATCTGGCCGAGGCCTTTGGCAAAGCGGCGCAAGAGTTGCTGCAGCATCTACAGGCGTTGAATGCTGAAACTGCGTACTCGCTGGTTCAGATCGTGTTGGCTACCTCCGGTGAAAACCAGGCCATGCTTGGGCTGGTGGGCATGCTGCGCAGCGCACAGCTGGAGAATCCGCGCATCAATGTCCAACTGATCGAGGTGGAGGCAGGTCAGGACTGGCAGCAGGCTTTGCTTGGAAATGTGGACGGCGGTGCGCAGCATGTACGCTACCGCGGCGGAAAACGCATGGTTCAGGAGTGGGTGGAGCTGGATGCGCATCGCACTGCATCCTGGAAGGACCATGGCGTTTATCTGATTACCGGCGGCGCTGGTGGCCTGGGCCTGATCTTTGCCCGCGATATCGCGGCGTCAGCCCGCAACAGCACATTGATTCTGACCGGCCGTTCGCAGCCAAATGAAGCAGTTCTCGCCGCCAAACGGGAACTGGAGGCGCTGGGTGCCGTGGTCGACTACCGCCAGGCGGATGTCGGAAATGCAAGCGACGTGCAGCAGCTGATAGACGATATCCAACAGCAGCAAGGCCGTCTGACAGGCATTATCCATAGCGCTGGAGTGACGCGCGACAGTCTGCTGATCCGTAAAACACCGGAGCAATTGCGTGAAGTACTGCATGCCAAGGTGGCGGGCACCATTAACCTGGACCGCGCCAGCAGCGCCATTGCGCTGGATTGCATGATTCTGTTCTCGTCCATTTCGGGAGCGCTGGGCAATGTCGGCCAGGCCGACTATGCCGCCGCGAACGCTTTCATGGATGCCTTTGCGCAGCGTCGCAACGAGCAGGTGCTGAAAGGTGAACGCCATGGCCGCACGTTGTCGCTGAACTGGCCGTTATGGGAAGAGGGGGGCATGCAGCTGGACGCCACAACGCGCCAGTACCTGAAGGAGAAAACCGGCATGGCACCACTGAGCACCGCCAACGGCCGCATGGCGCTGTCGAAAGCGCTGGCCAGCGATGATGCCCAGGTCCTGGTAGTGGAAGGCGATGTGGCGCGCGTCAAGGAGACGCTGTTGCGTGGTGCCGTAAGCGAAGCTCCGGCAGCTGCTGTGGCCTCGCCCCCGTCTGCGGCGCCGGCCATGCAGCTTGCGGAAAATCTGCAGGAGAAAGCTACACGTTATCTCGTGCATCTGCTGTCTGCCGCGCTCAAACTGCCGGCCCAGCGCATCGACCCGCAGGCTCAGATGGAGTCCTATGGCATTGATTCCGTTCTTGTGATTGAGCTGACGCGTACGCTGGAAAAGACTTTCGGCAGCCTGCCCAAGACGCTGTTCTATGAGTATCAGACCATCGCCAGCCTGACCGCTTACTTCCTGCGCAGCCATCATGCGGCGCTGACGGAGCTGCTTGGCGAACAGCATGCCATACCGTCGATGCTGGCGGTGCCATCCACTGCTGGCCTCTCGATGCCTGTGGCGAAACCGCGCAAGCCGCGCTTCCCGGCGCGCCATACCACGTCCGAGGCAAGCGAAATAGCCATTATCGGACTGGCGGGCCGTTATCCCAAAGCCGCCAATGTGCAGGAGTTCTGGGCGAATCTGAGCCAGGGCAAAGACTGCATCGGCGAGATTCCATCCGATCGCTGGGACTACAAACTGTATTTCGACCCGGACCGCAATGCCAGCGGCAAGACTTACAGCAAGTGGGGCGGCTTTATCGATGGCGTCGACCACTTTGATCCGCTGTTCTTCAATATCTCGCCACGCGAAGCCGAGTTGATGGATCCGCAGGAGCGGCTATTCCTCGAATGCGTGCATGCCGCGCTGGAAGACGCCGGCTACACCCGTGAAACCGTGGCTGGGAAAAACGGCAACGCGGGTGTATTCGTGGGCGTGATGTATGGCGAATACCAGCTTTATGGGGCGCAGGAACAGGCGCTGGGACGGCAGGTCGCGTTGTCCAGCAGTTCGGCCTCGATTGCCAACCGCGTTTCCTATTTCTGCAACTTCAATGGCCCCAGCATGGCGCTCGACACCATGTGTTCCTCGTCGCTGACGGCCATTCATCTGGCGGTGCAAAGCCTGCAGCGCGGCGACTGCGCGGTTGCGGTGGCGGGCGGTGTCAATGTCTCGATCCACCCGAACAAATACCTGGCGCTGGCCCAGGGCAAGTTCATTTCGGCCAAGGGCCGCTGCGAAAGTTTCGGCGAGGGCGGAGAGGGTTATGTGCCAGGAGAGGGCGTAGGCGCGCTGCTGCTGAAGTCCAAGGCCCAGGCCATTGCCGATGGCGACCATATTTACGGCGTGATCAAGGGTTCGGCGGTCAATCATGGCGGGAAGACCAATGGCTATACCGTGCCGAATCCGAACGCGCAGGCCGATGTGATCGAGCGTGCATTGCGCGAAGCACGTGTGGATGCGCGCAGCATCAGCTATATCGAAGCGCACGGCACGGGCACCAGCCTGGGCGATCCGATTGAGATTGCCGGCTTGTCCAAGGCCTTCGCCGGCTGGACCGCCGAGAAGCAGTTCTGCGCCATCGGCTCTGCCAAGTCGAATATCGGGCATTGCGAAAGCGCGGCGGGCATCGCGGGCATCACGAAAGTGCTGCTGCAGATGAAACACGGCCAGCTGGCGCCAAGCCTGCATTCCAATACGCTGAATCCGAACATCGATTTCGCGGACACGCCCTTCATCGTTCAGCAGGAACTGGCAAATTGGCCGCGTGCCGTGGCTGCGGATGGCGGCGCGCAGCGCGAATTGCCGCGCCGCGCGGGCATCTCATCCTTTGGTGCCGGCGGTTCCAATGCCCATGTGGTCATCGAGGAATACCGCAGCGAGGATGCGCAAGCCGTGATGCTCAATGGCCCGGCCCTGGTCGTTCTTTCCGCGCGCAATGAGGAGCGATTGAAAGAACAGGCGGTGCAACTGCTGGCGGCAATCGAAGGGGATCAACGTCTGGCGCTCGCGGAGCTTGCCTACACCCTGCAGGTGGGCCGCGAGGCGATGGAAGAACGCCTGGCTTTTGCCACCGGCTCACTGGACGACCTGCGCGTGAAGCTGCGCTCCTTTATCGGTGGGGAAAGCCTGTTCGGCGAGGTTTATCGCGGCCAGGCCAAACGCAATAAGGAGGCCTATGCGGCGCTGAGCGATGACGAAGAACTGGCCTTGATGATCGACGGCTGGCTCGCCAAAGGCAAGAGCGGCAAGGTGCTCGATCTGTGGGTGAAAGGCCTGGCTCTGGACTGGGAGCGTCTATACGATAGGGGGCAACTGGCAAGCCGCCGTCCATCCCGTATCAGTTTGCCGACTTATCCTTTCGCCAAGCAGCGCTACTGGGTTCCTGCCGGCGCGCCAAGGCAGGCCGCCGCCAGTGCGGTACTGCATCCACTGCTGCACCGGAATACTTCGGACATCTTTGGCCTTCAGTTCAGCACCCGCTTGAGCGGCGACGAATTCTTCCTGAAGGATCATAAGGTCGAAGGCGCCAGCGTGCTGCCGGGCGCAGCACAGCTTGAGATGGCGTATCGGGCCGCTTGCGAAGGACTGCGCATGAACGGTGGTCTGGTGCTCAGGAATATCGTCTGGACGCGGCCAATTACCGTGGATGCGGCGGGGCTGGAAATTCATATCGCCCTGAGTCCCGAGGACGATGGTTCGGTCAGCTACGAAATCTTCGACGACGCCGATGCCGTATTCAGCCAAGGCAAGGTGGTGGCCAGCCGCCAGGACGCCAGCGCCCCGGCGCCAAGCCACGATCTGGCGGCGCTGCGCCAGCAGTGCGGTGGAATGCAGGTGGGTGGCAAGGACTGCTACGCAATCTTCGAACAGGCCGGTCTGCATTATGGCCCATCCTTCCAGGCACTGAAGGAACTGTTGATCGGTGAGCAGCAGGTCATGGCGCATATCTCACTGCCGCAGTTGCTTGCGGAGACGTCGGCAGCCTACGTCCTGCATCCAAGCCTGCTCGATGCGGCCTTGCAGGCATCGGTCGGGATGCAGCTGCAAGCGGGCGGCGGGCAGGCCATGCGCCTGATGCTGCCGTTTGCCCTCGGCTCGCTGGAAGTATTCGCTCCCTGCGAAACTGAAATGTGGGCGTTGCTGCGTTTCTCGCCCGGCAGCAGCGCGCGCGATGCGGTGCAGAAGCTGGACATCGATCTATGCTCCGAGTCCGGTGCCGTGCTGGCGAGCTTGCGCCAGTTCTCTCTGCGTGCCTTGGCCGGCGATCCCGATTCAGCTCCAGCGGAGAAAAAGCCGCAGGTGGAGATTGCGGGACCAAATGGCCAGGCCGAAACCCTGCTCCTCGCACCCGAATGGCGTATGCCGCCGCCGGTGGGCGGCAGTGCGCCGGACTTTGCCCGTCATGTGGTGCTTTCCTGCGGCACGGGCGGCATCGATATTGGCGAACTTCAGCCGCATCTCGCTGCGCGTTTTGTGGCGCAGACCGGAGATTACGCGGCGGCGGCCGGCACCTTGCTGGAGGAACTGCAGCAGCTCCAGCGCCAACCCGGCCCGCAGCTGATCCAGCTGCTGCTGCCGGCGCGTGCCGACGCCCACACCCTTTGCGGATTGGAAGGCATGCTGCGCAGCGCCCGGCTGGAAAACCCGCGCATGACCTGGCAAACCATCCGTGCAGATGAAGCGGGTGAAGCTTTGTCGGCACTGGCCGATGGCCGCCGCCGGGGCGTTGCCGAATTGCGCTATACGAAGGGCCAGCCGCAAGTGCGTACATGGCGGGAGCTGCGTCAGCAGAGTAATACGCCCGCCTTCTGGAAACCGCATGGCGTCTATCTGATTACCGGCGGTGCAGGTGGCCTGGGTCTGATCGTGGCCCGGGATATCGCCCGCCAGGCACAGCATCCTGTATTGATACTGACCGGCCGTTCGGCCTTGCAGACGCCGCTGCAACAGGCCATGCGCGAACTGGAAGCGCTGGGCGCTGTCGTTCATTACCGCCAGCTTGACGTGGCGGATGCCGATGCGGTCACGCTGCTGGTGCAGCAGATTCCCGAGGAATTTGAAAGCCTGGACGGCATCATTCACAGTGCCGGCACGGTGCGCGATGCTCTGCTCGCCCGTAAAACGCCGGAGCAGCTGCATGAGGTGCTGAGCGCCAAAGTCGCGGGGACGATCAATCTGGACCAGGCCAGCCGCGACATCCAGCTGGATTGCTTCATCTGTTTTTCCTCGCTGGCGGGAGCGCTGGGCAATGTGGGGCAGGCCGACTATGCGGCGGCCAATGCCTTTATGGATGCCTTTGCCCATTCCCGTTCGGCGCTGGCAGCGCTGGGGCAGCGCCATGGCTGCACCCTGTCGCTCAACTGGCCCTTGTGGGAGCAGGGTGGCATGCAGGTCGATGCGCGCCAGCGCGAGGCCATGCTGAAGAACTTCGGCATGCGGCCGCTGGAGACGGAACAAGGACTGCAGGCCTTGCATCAAGCGCTGGCGAGCGGACTTGAACAGGTGCTGGTACTGGCCGGGGATGGCATCCTCTTGCGGAAAACCGTTTTGGGAATGGCGGATACGGAAGTGATTTCGTCGAACAGCCAGATCGCAGCAATTGCGGCTGCCGATCCGAATTAAAGGAGATAACTGTGCAAGAACAACTAAAAAAACTGCTGGTCAGCTGGGTTTCCGCGCAAATGAAGGTCAATGCACAGGATATCGACGGTGATACGACCTTGAGCGAATATGGCTTCGATTCCGTGGCCCTGACCGAACTGGCAAATACCATCGGCCAGCGCCTGAAAATCGAAATCACGCCCTCGGTATTTTTCGAGCATCCCACGCTGGATGGCCTGTCCGGTTATCTGGCGCGCGAATACGCGCTGCAATTGGCGCCACAATTCTCGGCTGCCGTGGAGATGGCGGCAACAGCAACCCCACGGGCGGAACCGCATGCCGTCGCTCCCGCACGCCGTCGCGGCGGCTACGCAAAGAAAGGCCTGGCTTTTGGCGCGAGCGGCCCGCAGGGCGGCGTCGAACCAGTAGCAATTATCGGCATCAGCGGCCAGTTCCCGATGGCGCGCGATATGCATGAATTCTGGCGCAATCTGTCCGAGGGCAGGGACTGCATCAGCGAGATTCCGCCTGGGCGCTGGGATGTTAGCAAGACCGATATCAAATGGGGCGGCTTTATCGATGGCGTTGACGAATTCGATCCCAAATTCTTCGGCATCTCACCCAAGGAAGCGGAGCTGATGGACCCGCAACAGCGCCTCGGCATGATGCATGTCTGGAAGGCGCTGGAAGATGCGGGCTACACCGGCCATTCGCTGGCGGGCAGCGATACCGCCATCTTTATCGGCACCGGCCCCACCGGTTACGGCAATCTGTTGAATCAGGCGGGGCTGGGCGGCGAAGCGTATACATCGACAGGCAGCGTACCGTCGGTCGGTGCCAATCGCCTGAGCTATATGTTCGACTGGCACGGTCCCAGCGAACCGGTGGAAACCGCATGCTCCAGTTCTCTGGTAGCCATACGGCGTGGCGTGCTGGCGATCCAAGGCGGTGAATCCGGTATGGCGGTGGTCGGCGGCGTCAATACCATCGTCACGCCGGAAGCGCATATCAGTTTCAGCAAGGCGGGAATGCTGTGCAAGGATGGCCGCTGCAAGACTTTCTCGGACCAGGCCAACGGCTATGTGCGGGCGGAAGGCGCCGGCATGCTGGTGCTGAAAAAGCTGTCGGCCGCCGAACGTGATGGCGACCATATTTATGCCGTGGTGCGCGGTACGGCAGAGAATCATGGCGGGCGCGCCAACTCGCTGACCGCGCCAAACTCCCGGGCGCAGGCCGAGCTGCTCAAGGCCGCTTATCGGCAGGCGGGCATCGATCCTCGCACGGTCAGCTATATCGAGGCGCATGGCACCGGCACGGCGCTGGGCGATCCGGTGGAGGTGACGGCGCTGAAATCGGCCTTCAAGGAGCTATATGCCGACAATGGTGCTGGCGAAGCCTTGGCTCATTGCGGCCTGGGATCGGTGAAATCCAATATCGGGCATCTGGAACTGGCGGCGGGCGTGGCGGGCGTGATCAAAGTCCTGCTGCAAATGAAGCACAAGGCCCTGGCTAAAAGCCTGCATTGCGAAACGCTGAATCCCTATATTGACCTCAGCGGCAGCCCATTCTATGTGGTGCGGCAGGCGGCGCCGTGGAAGGCCTTGCAGGATGCTTCGGGCCGCGACTTGCCACGCCGCGCCGGGGTCAGCTCCTTCGGTTTTGGCGGCGTGAATGCCCACGTGGTTCTGGAGGAATATATCGCGCCGACGCCGGCCGCGCAGCCGTCTGGGCCGGCCATGGTGGTGCTCTCGGCGCGCAATGCCGAACGCTTGCAGGAACAGGTCCAGCTGCTGCTGGACGCGCTCTCTCCGGGGCGGATCGATCCCGCCATGCGCCTGGCCGACCTGGCCTACACGCTGCAGGCCGGACGCGAGGCGATGGAGGAGCGGCTTGCCCTGGTGGCAAATTCATTGGACGACCTGCGTTCCCGGCTCGCGGCTTACCTTCGCGGCGACATGAATGCGGTTTATCGCGGCCAGCATAAGCGTGGCAAGGACGCCATCGCTTCCTTTGGCGAGGATGAGGACTTGGCGCAGACCATCGACGCGTGGCTGAAGAAAGGCAAATTCGATAAGGTGCTGGAGCTGTGGGTCAAAGGCCTGGCTTTCGACTGGAATACGCTTTACCAGTCTGGCGCCAAGCCTCGGCGCGTCAGCCTGCCGGGCTATCCGTTTGCGCGTGAACGCTATTGGGTACCGGAACAGGCAGTGCAAGCTTTGCCGGCCGCCGCGTTGCATCCTCTTCTGCATCGCAATACCTCCGACTTCTCGGCGCAGCGCTTCAGCAGCCGATTCTCCGGAAAGGAGTTCTTCCTCGCCGATCATGTAGTCAACGGCACGCAAATTCTTCCTGGTGTGGCCCAGCTGGAAATGGCATATGGCGCAGCAGCGGCGGCGTTGCATACCAGCGACGGCTTGACGCTGCGCCGCATAAACTGGGCGCGGCCGGTAAAAGTCTCCGAAGCCGGTCTTGATCTGCATATTGCACTGCTGCCTCAAAACGATGGTTCGATCGGCTTTGAAATCTATAGCGAAGCGGGTAACGCTACGCTGGTTCATAGCCAGGGTGAGATTCTTCAGCAGGCAGCCAGCGGCGCGGGACAGCGTCACGATCTGGCGGAACTGCGCGCACGGTGCGGCAAGGTGCGGCTCGACACGGAGCAATGCTATGCGGCGTTTGCCGCCATGGGACTGCAATACGGCGAGAGCTTCCGCGGCTTGAGCATGCTGTTGGCCGGGCAGGACATCGCGCTGGCGCAGATTCAGCTGCCTTCAGTTGCGCCAGCGGCGGGCTTTGTGCTGCATCCGGCGCTGCTGGACGCGGCATTGCAGGCTACGCTAGGCCTGCAGCTGTCGGCGGATGGCGGAACGGTTGGCAATGGACTCTTCCTGCCCTTCGCACTGGAAGGACTGGAGGTCTGCGCTCCACTCGTCCCAGTCATGTGGGCGCTGGTGCGCCGTAGCGCTGGCAGCGCCGCCGGCGACGCCGTGCAGAAAATCGATATCGATCTTTGCGACGAAGCAGGTGTGGTTTGCCTGCGCTTCAAGCAGTTCAGCGTGCGCGCCACCGACATCCCTGCTGCGCGGGCAGTTCCCGCGCCGCGCACAGCGGCAGCGCATCCGGCCCAGGCGGCGCCGGATGCGCTGCGCGAGCAAAGCATCCTGCAATTCAAGAAGCTGATCGGTGCGGCCATCAAGGTTCCTGTGGCCGATATCGATGCCACCGTCAGTTTCGACCAGTACGGCATCGACTCCATCCTGGTGATGGAGCTGACTGGCGCCTTGCGTGAGGTCTTTGGCAACGACAGCAACATCAGCACCACGATCTTCTTTGAGTATCAGAGCATTGAAGAACTGGTCGACCATTTCCTGCAAACCGATACCGCAGCGCTGATGCGCTGGACCGGGCAGGGCGCCGCCCCAGCACCAATTCCGGTAGCTGCGCAGGAAGCGCAGCAGGTACCGGCGGATGAGCCGCAGCTGACGGCAAAAATCGCCAATCCGCGCCGCTTTCTGGCCGGAGCCATGCCCGGGCCATCTCAAACCGCAGCCAATACCGGTCCTTTCGACGTGGCCATTATCGGCCTCTCGGGCCGTTATCCGCAGGCCGATGACGTCAACCAGTTCTGGCAAAACCTGCTGGCCGAGCGCAACTGCATCTCGGAGATTCCGGCGGAACGCTGGGACAGCGCAAAGGTCTACGATGCACGCCGCAACCAGCCTGGCAAGAGCTATACCAAATGGGCTGGTCTGTTGAATGACGTGGCCAGCTTCGACCATCTGTTCTTCAATATCACGCCGCGCGAGGCGCAGATGATCAGCCCACAGGAACGCCTGTTCCTGCAGGAGGCCTATGCCTCGATCGAAGACGCGGGCTATACCCCGGCCGGTCTTTGCCCAAGCAAGAAGGTCGGCATGTTTGTCGGCGTCACCCACGAATACTATGCGACCGGCAGCCGCTTCTGGTCTATCGCCAACCGCGCTTCCTATCTGTTCAACTTCCAGGGACCGAGCATGGCGGTCGATACCGCCTGCTCCTCCTCGCTGACGGCTGTGCATCTGGCTATCGAAAGCCTGCGCTGCGGCAGCAGTGATGTCGCCGTGGCCGGCGGCGTCAATCTGATTCTGGCGCCAGGCCATATGGCGGACCTGTCCGAGCTGACGCTGCTCTCGGGCGGCGACAAGTGCAGGGCTTTCGCCGCCGATGGCGACGGTTTCGTGGACGGCGAGGCGGTGGGTGCCCTGGTGCTCAAACCTCTGCAAAAGGCGATTGCCGATGGCGACCATATTTATGGCGTCATCAAGGGTAGCGCGGTGAATTCGGGCGGTAAAACCAATGGCTTCCTGGTTCCGGGACCGAATGCGCAGGCGCGGCTGGTACAGGATGCACTGGAGCGCGCCGGCGTCGATGCGCGCAGCGTCAGCTATCTGGAGGCGCAAGGCACCGGCAGCAACTTGGGCGATCCTATCGAGATCGCCGGTTTGAGCAAGGCCTTCCGCAACTGGACCGACGACAAGCAGTTCTGCGCCATCGGCACGGCAAAATCCAATGTTGGCCATTGCGAGAGCGCCAGCGGCATCGTCGGCATCAGCAAGGTGCTGATGCAAATGAAACATGCCACCCTGGTTCCCAGCCTGCACGCGACCGAACTCAATCCGCAGATCGACTTCGCTGCCTCGCCGTTTGTGCTGCAGCAGGCGAAAGCGCCATGGGCGCGGCCGATAGTGGAGATTGATGGCCGGCAGCGTGAATATCCGCGCATCGCCGGAGTGTCTTCTTTCGGCGCCGGCGGCAGCAATGCCCATGTCGTGATCGAAGAGTATATTGCGCCTGTTCGGGATTCCGCGTCCGCCGGCCCGGCGCTGGTGGTGCTGTCGGCACGCGACGAGGAGGGGTTATTGCGCCAGGCTAGCCGCCTGCTGCACGCCATTGCGCCGGAACGCGGTGATAGCGTCCCCGAGCTGGGCGACCTGGCCTTCACGTTGCAAGCCGGCCGCGAAGCGATGGAAGAACGTCTGGCATTGATTGCCGATTCCATCGACGAGCTGCGCCGGAAATTGCAGGCGTTTGCGGATGGTCAGTCCGCGCCGGACGGCATCTATCGCGGCCAGGCCAAACGCAGCCCGCTCGCGGCGCTGGCCGATGATGAAGACATGAGCCATACCGTGCAGGCCTGGATTGCGAAGGGCAAGCATGGCAAGCTGCTCGATCTGTGGGTCAAGGGATTCTCCTTTGACTGGAATTGCCTCTACAGCGCGGACGGCTTGCGCAAGCCGCGCCGTATCAGCCTGCCGACCTATCCATTTGCCCGCCATCGGTTCTGGACCGATGTGCGTTACCCGGAGCAGCCGGAGCTTGCGGCAGCCCTGCGCACAGGCAAAGTGCCGGCACTGGCGGACGACAGCCTTGCCGTTGCCCCGGCCAGCGCCGGAACGCCTGGCGAACAAGCCATGCTGGCGGTATGGCGCACCTTCTTCGGCCGTCCCGCACTGCAGGCGGACGAGAACTTCTTCGACCTGGGAGGCCACTCCCTGCTGGCAACCCAGCTTGTAACCCAGATCGGCCTTGACCTGGGCCTGGAACTGCCCGTCAATGCGGTATTCGAGGCGCCAACCGCCGCCGCCTTGCATGCCTGGGCGGCGGCGCACGGCCCGGTCAAAGCAAGCCCCTTTGTATCGCTGCCGCCGCAGGCTGCCGCGGAACGTACCGGGGCACCCGCCGCCGCGCGCAGCGTGATCCCGCTTGCGCCGCGCACGGCCGAGATCCCACTGTCGTTTGCCCAGCAACGCCTGTGGTTCCTCGACCAGTTGGGCAGCCATAATCCGCTGTACAACGTCGCCGGCGCGGTGCGCATGAGCGGCAAGCTGGATCAGGCCGCGCTGCGGCATACGCTGAATACAGTGGTGCAGCGCCACGAAGCGCTGCGCACCACCTTCGTCATGGCGGACGGCAAACCGGTGCAGGCGATTGCGCCGCAGCTCGATCTGGAGCTGGCGATAACCGATCTGAGCGGCCTGCCGCCATCCGAGCGCGAAGCGCGCGCCCAATGGCTGCTGCAGGATGAAGCCCAGACCCCGTTCAACCTGGCGACCGGCCCGCTGATCCGCAGCGGCCTGCTGCGTCTCAGCGCGGAAGAACATATCCTGCTGGTGACCATCCATCACATCGTGTCCGACGGCTGGTCCATGGGTGTATTGGTCCGCGAAGTCGGCGCTCTGTACGCCGCCCATGTTCAAGGCAGATCGTCGCCGTTACCCCCGCTGCCTATCCAGTACGCCGATTTCGCCGAATGGCAGCGCCAGTGGCTGAGCGGCGCGGTACTGGATCGGCAACTAGGCTACTGGCGCAAGCGCCTGGCCGATTGTCCGGAACTGCTGAATCTTCCGACCGACCGTCCGCGCCCCGCCGCGGCCACCCATGTCGGCGCCAGCATGCCGTTCTCGATTCCCGCCGAATTGGCGGACAAGCTGCGGAAACTGAGCCGCGGCAAGGGCTGCACCCTGTTCATGACGCTGTGCGCGGCCTTCAATGTGCTGCTGGCGCGCTACTCGGGCCAGAACGATGTGTGCATCGGGACGCCTATCGCCAACCGCAACCATGCCGGCATCGAAGGCCTGATCGGCTTCTTCGTCAATACCCTGGTGCTGCGTACGCAAGTGGACCTGGAGCAAGGTTTCAACGCGCTGCTGGACCAGGTGCGCAAGCATACGCTGGAAGCCTACGCGCATCAGGACATTCCATTCGAATACCTGGTCGAGACGCTGCAGCCCAAACGCCACGCCAGCTATACGCCGCTGTTCCAGGTCATGCTGGTCCTGCATAACACGCCGATGGGTGAACTGGTCCTGCCAGGACTGGCCATGACCCAGCTGGAGAGCGAAGGCGTGTCGTCGAAGTTCGATCTGAGCCTGGTGTTGCGCGAAGGAGAGGGCGGGCTGCAGGGTTATATCGAATATGCCACGGACCTGTTCGACGCCGCCACCATTGCGCGCATCGGCGCCCACTTCATCCATCTGTTGCAAGCGATCGTGGCGAATCCCGAGAGCGCGGTTGGCGGCTTGCCGCTGCTCGGCGAAGCCGAGCGCCAACAGCTTATCCACGGATGGAACGATGGGCCACGGGGCAATCCTGCCCATGCAAGCACCATTTCGCAGCTGTTCGAACAGCGCGCGGAACGCCATCCGGACAGCATTGCACTGGCTTTCGGCGATAGCAGCATGAGTTACGGAGAGTTGAACCAGCGCGCCAACCAGCTTGCGCATCAGCTGCGCGCTCTCGGTGTCGGACCGGATGTGCTGGTTGGTGTCTGCGCCGAACGCTCGCTGGAAATGGTGGTGGCTTTGCTCGGCGTGCTGAAGGCCGGCGGCGCTTATCTGCCGCTGGACCCAGCCTATCCGGCCGAACGCCTGGCGCATATGTTGACCGATGCGCAGCCGGCTGTGCTGCTGGCCCAGGACCACCTGGGCAGCCGTCTGCCGGCAAGCGGCACCGATATCGTCAGCCTGAACCCGCAAAAGACGTCTTTGGCGCGCTACTCCACGCGGAATCTTGAGCCGGCCGCCAGTGCCGAGAATCTGGCCTATGTGATCTACACCTCGGGATCGACCGGAAAACCGAAAGGCGTGCCAGTCACGCACCGCAACGTGCTGCGCCTGGTGATCGACGCCAGCTACTGCGCGCTGAACGAAAGCGACCGTGTTCTGCAATTTGCGCCGCTTTCGTTCGATGCGGCGACGTTTGAAATCTGGGGCGCGCTGCTGAACGGCGCGCGTCTGGAGGTGTTCCCTGCCGCCTTCGAGTCGCTGGACCAGCTGGCGTCCGTGCTGGAGCGCTCCGCCATCACGACCCTGTGGCTGACGGCGGCGATGTTCAATCAGATGGTCGATCATCACGCGGCCAGCCTGGCGAAGCTGCGCCATGTGCTGGCCGGCGGCGAGGCACTGTCGATGGCGCATGTGAAGCGCTTCGTGCAGGCCAGCGCGGGACAGGTGCGCCTGAGCAATGGTTATGGCCCAACCGAGAATACGACCTTCAGCTGCTGCCACGACATCAGCGAAGCGGCGCTCCGTCTCGGCTCGATTCCGATTGGCCGTGCCATCTCCGGTACGCAAGCCTATGTGCTCGACAAAAACCTGGAACCGGCGCCGGTTGGCGTGGCGGGCGAGCTGTATCTGGCGGGCGACGGCCTGGCGCGCGGCTATCTGAACCGCCCGGACCTGACGGCCGAGAAGTTCCTGCCTTGCCCGTACGCCGACAAGACCGGCGCGCGCATGTACCGCTCGGGCGATCTGGTGCGCCGTCTGGCCGACGGCAGCATCGAATTCCTGGGACGTATCGACCACCAGGTCAAGATCCGCGGCTTCCGCATTGAATTGGGCGAGGTTGAAGCCGCGCTGGCGGAGCTGCCTTTCGTACGCGAGGCTGCGGTCCTGGCGCGCGAGGATGATGATGGCGGCAAGCGCCTGGTGGCGTATCTGGTGCCGCATCCTGGCCAGGCGGTTCCCGATCTGGTGGACTTGCGCAGCGTCCTGCTGCGCGCGCTGCCGGAATATATGGCGCCACGCCATTTTGTCGTGCTGGAAACGCTGCCGCTCACGCCAAACGGCAAGACCGACCGCAGCGCCTTGCCTGCGCCGGATATGAGTGGCAATGCGGATCGCTATATCGCGCCGCGCACGCCGAATGAAGAGAAAATGGCGCGCATCTGGGCCGAAGTGCTGCAAGTGGAGAAAGTGGGCGTTCACGACAACTTCTTCGACCTGGGCGGCCATTCGCTGCTGGCCACCCAGCTGGTGCTGCGCGTGAATGCGGGCTTCCAGACGGCAGCCACGCTGCACGGCGTCTTCGCCGCGCCGACCGTGGCCGAACTGCTGGCGCAGATTCTGCCTGAGGAGGCGGCGCCCATCCAGGAAGTCCCTGAAATCGCCGCCGCCACGGCCTGTCCCGCTACGGCGAACGATGCGGCGCCCGCGCCGGTTGGCGAAAGCCATCCCTTATCGTTCGCCCAGCAGCGTCTCTGGCTGGTGGATCAGGTGGGCGGCAGCAGTGCCCTGTATAACATCCCGGTGGCGGTTCGCATGAGCGGCAAGCTCGATCGCGCCGCGCTGCAAGCGGCGTTGAACGATATCGTGCAGCGCCACGACGCGCTGCGCGTCTGCTTCGACAGCATCGACGGCACGCCCATGCAGCGCATCCTGCCGCAGCTGGATATCGTGATGGAAGCAGCCGATCTGCGCTCCTTGCCGGCCAAGGAGCGCGAAGCCCGCGCCCAGAGCCTGCTGATGGACGAGATCAACCAGCCCTTCAATCTGCAAACCGGCCCGCTGATCCGCGCCCGCCTGGTGCAAAAGGCCGATCAGGACTATCTGCTGCTGATGACGATGCACCATATCGTGTCGGACGGCTGGTCGATGGGTATTCTGGTGCGCGAGATGGGCATGCTGTACGCCGCCCATGCCTATGGCGCGCCCGCCTCGCTGCCGCCGCTGCCGATGCGCTATGTCGACTTCTCGCAATGGCAGCGCCAGTGGCTCAGCGGCGAAGTGCTGGAACGCCAGCTGAATTACTGGAAGCGCCAGTTGGCCGACAGTCCCACCTTGCTCACCCTGCCCACCGACCGGCCGCGTCCAGCCGCGCAAAGCCATGCCGGCGCGGCGCAGTCGTATGCCATTCCAGCCAGGCTGCTGGCGCGCCTGCACACGCTGAGCCGCCAGACGCAAAGCACGCTGTTCATGACCTTGTCCGCCGCCTTCAATGTGCTGCTGGCACGCTACGCCAACCAGAGCGATATCTGCATCGGCACGCCTATCGCCAACCGCAATAACGCGGAGATCGAAGGCCTGATCGGCTTCTTCGTCAATACGCTGGTGCTGCGGACCCAGGTCGACCTGAAGCAGGACTTCAACAGTCTGCTCAAGCAGGTGCGCGACAACACCCTGGACGCCTATTCGCACCAGGACGTGCCGTTCGAGCAATTGGTCGAAGCCGTGCAGCCGGAACGCCACGCCAGTTATGCGCCGTTGTTCCAGGTGATGCTGGTTCTGCAGAACGCGCCGATGGGCAAGCTGGAACTGCCCGGCCTGGAACTGGAACGCATGCCGAACCAGGGCATGACCGCGAAATTCGACTTGACGCTGGCCCTGAGCGAAGAGAAGAATGGCCTGAGCGGCTACTTCGAATACGCGACCGACCTGTTCGACGCCGCCACCATCGAACGCATGGGCGAGCACCTGACGCATCTGCTGGAAGCCATTGTCGCCAATCCCGCCTGCCCGGTCGGTCTCCTGCCGATGCTGGCGGATGCGGAGCGCCATATGCTGCTGCGGGGCTTTAACGACACCGCCACCGTGTATCCGGATATTCAGGGCGATACGCAAACCCTGCACCAGTTGTTCGAAGCCCAGGTGGCGCGCACGCCGCATCAGCAGGCCGTGTTGTATGAGGGCCGCAGCCTGACTTACGCCGAACTGAATGCCCGCGCCAATCAACTGGCCCGCTACCTGCGCCAGCTTGGCGTGGGGCCGGATTCCCTGGTTGGCCTGTGCACCGAGCGCTCGCTGGAGATGATCGTTGGCCTGTATGGCATCCACAAGGCCGGCGGCGCTTATGTGCCGCTGGAACCGAGCTATCCGCAAGACCGCCTGGCCACCATCGCGGAGGATGCCGCCGTCAAGGCCATCCTCACCCAGCAGCACCTGCTGGAGAATGTGCCTGCGGTTCCCGGGATTCCGGTCTTCTGCCTCGACAGCGAGGCCGCGCAGCTTGACGCTTACGACAGCTCGAACCCGGAAAACTTCACCCAGCCGAACAATCTGGCATATGTGATCTACACCTCGGGCTCCACCGGCAAGCCGAAAGGCGTGGGCATCGACCAGCGCGGCATCGTCAACCGCCTGAAATGGATGCAGGCCGAGTATTTGCTGACGCCGGCCGACCGCATCATGCAGAAAACGCCGTTCAGCTTCGACGTCTCGGTCTGGGAGTTCTTCTGGCCCCTGATCGAAGGCGCCACCCTGGTGGTTGCCAAGCCGGGCGGCCACCAGGACGTGATGTACCTGGCCTGGCTGATCGATGCGGAACGCATCACCACCATGCACTTTGTGCCGCCCATGCTGGAAGTCTTCCTCAACGAAGCCGAAGGCGATTGCGGCAGCACGCTGCGCCAGGTCATGTGCAGCGGCCAGGCCTTGCCGATGGACCTGCAGCAGCGCTTCTTCTCGCAGTGGCAGCATGTCGCGCTGCATAATCTCTACGGCCCGACCGAGGCGTCGGTGGACGTCACCTACTGGCAGTGCCACGCGCAAAGCCCGCTCTCCTGCGTCCCGATCGGCAAGCCGATCGCCAACATCCAGATTCATATTCTGGATGCGGAATTCAGCCCGGTGCCGGTCGGCGTGGTCGGCAATCTGTATATCGCCGGTATCGGCCTGGCGCGCGGCTATGTGAACCGGCCGGACCTGACGGCGCAGACCTTCATCCCGAATCCCTTTAGTGCGGAGCCGGGGGCGCGCATGTATCTGTCGGGCGATCTGGCCCGCTATCTGCCGGACGGGAATATCGAATATCTGGGCCGCAGCGACCACCAGGTCAAGATCCGCGGCCTGCGCATCGAGCTGGGCGAGATCGAATCGGCCATCGCGGCGCAGGAAGCGGTGCGCGACACCGTGGTGCTGGCGCGGCCGGATGAACGTGGCATCCCGCGCCTGGTCGCGTATCTGGTGGCGCACGGCGGCCAGGCCTTGCCGGATGACGCCGCGCTGCGCGCCGTACTGCTGCAAAGCCTGCCCGACTATATGGTGCCGGACTACTTCGTGCCGCTGGACCTGATGCCGCTCACCTCGAACGGCAAGGTCGACCGCAAGGCGCTGCCGGCGCCCGACATGAGCCGGGAAGAAGCCGTGTACGTGGCGCCGCGCAACCGCCGCGAAGAAACCATGGCCGCCATCTGGAGCGACATCCTGTCGCTGGAAAAAATCAGTGTCGAGGACGACTTCTTCGCGCTGGGCGGTCATTCGCTGCTGGCGACGCAACTGATGTCGCGCATCAAAAAGACCTTCCAGGTTGAGCTGCCATTGCGTGAGCTGTTCGACGCGCCGACCATTGCCCTGCTGTGCGCGAAGCTGCCAGCCGACGAGGAGGAGGAGGCTTGCGCCGTTGCAGCAGAAGCCGCTGTGGTGCAGCCTGCGCTGCCCCTGTCTTTTGCCCAGCAGCGCCTGTGGTTCCTGAACGAGTTCGATCCGGGCAGCGCATCCTACAATCTGCCTTCGGTCATGCGCATCAGCGGCATGCTCGATGCGGCGGCGCTGGAACGCGCGCTGAATGAGATCGTGCGCCGCCACGAGGCGCTGCGCACCAGTTTCCGCATGGAGGACGGTGCACCGGTGCAGGTGATCGCGCCGCAGCTGCATTTGCCGCTGCCGTTGACGGATCTGAGCACGCTGCCCGCCTCCGAACGGCAGGCGAGGGTGCATTGGCTGACACAGGACGAAGCCCAGACGCCTTTCAATCTGGAGACCGGTCCCGTCATGCGCAGCAGCCTGCTGCGCCTTGCGCCGCAGGAGCATCTGCTGCTGCTGACCATGCACCATATCGCCTCGGATGGCTGGTCATTGGGTGTGCTGACGCGTGAAATGGGCATGCTGTACGCCGCTTTTGCGCAGGGCCAGCCTTCGCCGCTGCCCGAGCTGCCCATCCAGTATGCCGAATTCACCCGCCGCCAGCGCGACTGGCTGAGCGGCGAGGTGCTGGAGCGGCAGCTGGCCTATTGGACGCGCCAGCTGGACGGGATTCCCGGCATGCTGCAACTGCCGACCGACCGTCCGCGCCCGCCGCTGCCCAGCCATCGCGGCGCCGAACTGCCATTGGCCTTCCCGCCCGAACTGAGCGCGCGCCTGCGTGCCTTCAGCCTGCAGAAGCAAAGCACCCTGTTCATGGTCCTATGCTCGGCCTTCAATGTGCTGCTGGCACGCTATGCGGGCCAGAACGATATCTGCATCGGCACGCCAATCGCCAACCGCAACCGCGACGATGTCGAAGGCCTGATCGGCTGCTTCGTCAACACCCTGGTGCTGCGCACGCAAGTCCAGCTGGGGCAAAGCTTCTCGGCCCTGCTGGAGCAGGTCAAGCAAAACACCCTGGATGCCTATGCCAACCAGGACATTCCGTTCGAACAGTTGGTCGAACGCCTGCAGCCTGAGCGTAATCCCAGCTATTCGCCGATGTTCCAGGTATTGCTCGTTCTGCAGAATACGCCGTCCGGTGCATTGGAACTGCCGGGCTTCCGCATCGAGCCGGTGCCGCCGGAAAGCGGAACCGCCAAATTCGACCTCACTTTGAGCCTGGCGGAAGGGAAAAACGGCCTGCATGGCAACCTGGAATACGCCGCCGAGCTGTTCGACGCCGCCACCATCGAACGCATGGGCCGCCATTTCATCCGGCTGCTGCAAGCCATTGTCACCGATCCGGATCGCCCGCTTGGCGATCTGCCGCTGATGCGCGAGGACGAGCTGCACCGCATGCTGCGGCAATGGAACGAGACCGATCTGTCTTCGCTATCCGCCGCCAGCGCCCAGACCATGCATCAGCTGGTGGAAGCCCAGGTGGCGCGCGCGCCGCAGCGCGTGGCCCTGATGCACGAGGGCCGCGCCGTCAGCTACGCCGAGCTGAATGGGCAAGCCAACCGCCTGGCCCATTATTTGCGCAGCCAGGGCGTGGGACCGGACGACCTGGTCGGCGTTTGCGTCAACCGTTCCGCCGATATGGTGGTCTGCCTGCTGGCGGTGCTGAAGGCGGGTGGCGCATACGTGCCGCTGGACCCGGCCTATCCGGCCGAGCGGGTCGCCACCATGCTGGGCGATGCCCAGCCCAAGGTACTGTTGACGCAGGAGTCCCTGCTTGCGAACCTGCCCGTACTGGCCGGGATAACGGTGTTCTGCATCGACTCGCAACAGCAGCAACTGGCCGGCCATAGCGATGAAAATCCCGTCAACCGCACCCTGGGCCAGCATCTGGCCTATGTGATCTACACCTCGGGATCGACGGGGCGGCCGAAGGGCGTGGCGATCCAGCATAGGAACGCGGCGGTCTTCATTCACTGGGCCATCGCGCAATTCGACGCCGCCTGGCTGGACAAGATGCTGGCTTCGACCTCGATCTGCTTCGACCTCTCGATCTTCGAAATCTTTGTCCCGCTCAGCATGGGCGGCTCGGTCTGGGTGGTGCAGAATATCCTGGACTTCGCGGAAAGAACGGCCGAATTCCCCGTCACCCTGGTCAATAGCGTGCCTTCGGCCATGGCGGAAGTCGCCCGCAGCAGCACCTTGCCGGCCTCGGTCAAGGTGGTGAATCTGGCCGGCGAAGCCTTGCCGAACGCCCTGGCGCAGGCGCTTTACCAGCAGGAACCGGTGCAGCGCTTGTTCAATCTGTACGGCCCCTCGGAGGATACGACCTATTCCACCTGCGCCCTGGTGGAGCGGGGCGGCGACACGGCCATCAGCATCGGCAAGCCGATCGCCAATACCCAGACCTATATCGTGGATGCCCGCCTCAACCCGGTGCCGCTGGGTGCCGCCGGCGAATTGTGCATCGCGGGCGACGGCCTGGCGCGCGGCTATCTGCACCAGCCGGGCCTGACGGCGGACAAATTCATCCCCAATCCCTTCGGCAAAACCCGCGGCTCCCGCATGTACCGCACCGGAGACCTGGTGCGCTACAGGGCCGACGGCATGCTCGAATACCTGGGCCGGATCGACCACCAGGTCAAGATCCGCGGCTTCCGCATCGAGCTGGGCGAGATTGAGACCGCATTGCAGGCGATGGCCTGTGAAGCCGTGGTGCTGGCGCGCGAGGACAATGCGGGCGATAAGCGCCTGGTCGCTTATCTGGCGGCAGGCGAGGGCAAGACGGTGCCGGATGCCGAATTGCTGCGCGCCGGCTTGCTGCGCACCCTGCCCGAGTACATGGTTCCCAGCCATTTCGTGACCCTGGACCGCATGCCGCTCAACCCGAACGGCAAGATCGACCGTAAAGCCTTGCCCGCCCCGGACATGACGCGTGTCTCGGCCGCCTATGTCGAACCGCGCAGCGCCATGGAAAAACAGCTGGGCGCCATCTGGCAGGACGTTCTCAAGGTGGAGAAGGTCGGCGCGACGGACGATTTCTTCGCCCTTGGCGGCCACTCGCTGCTGGCGGTGCACCTGATCTCGGCCATCCGCCGCAAGCTCGATGCGGAAATCGCGGTGCGCGACCTGTTCGTCCACCCAAGCCTGCAGGCGCTGGCCGCCTTCCTCGATACGCACAAGCGTGCCGGCCGCCACCCCAATCTGGTGCCGATCCGTCCGGGCGGCAGCCAGGCGCCGCTCTTCCTGATCCACCCGGTTGGCGGCGAGGTGCAGTATGCCTACGATCTGGCCGGCCATCTGGATGCTTCGCTGCCGGTCTACGGCCTGGCCGCCAGCGGCTGGGCGCAAGGCGAAACGCCGCATGCGAGCATCCAGGCCATGGCCAGTGCCTACCTGGAAGCGATCCGCCAGGTCCAGCCATCCGGGCCATATTCGCTGGCGGGATGGTCGCTGGGCGGCATGGTGGCTTACGAAATCGCACAGCGTCTGAACGCGGCCGGCGAGGACGTGCGTTTCGTCGGCATGATCGACAGCGGCAGCAGTCCCAATCTGCGCGGCACGATGAAGCTGGGCGCCAATGGCGATTTCGACCAGACCTGCGCCTTGCTGCAATGGGTGCGCGATCTGCATCCTGGCCTGGACATAAGCCAGCAGCCGGCGCTCGCGGAGCTGCTGGAACTGGGCCGCCATAATGAGCTGGACGCCATGATCGCCTTGTGCAAGCGTGAACAGGTCCTGGACAGCCGTCTGGACGACGACTTCGTCCGCCGCACCGTCGCCGTCTATCAGGCGGGCGGCCAGGCGGCGCTGGACTACGAAGCGCCGGCGCCTGCCGGCACGGTGCATCTGTTCAGCGCCGAGCGTCCGCCCGAGATGGACGCCACACTGGGCTGGCGCAAGCTGCTGGGCAGCCGCCTGCAAAACATCGCCATCGGCGGCAGCCATGCCAGCATCGTCAAGCCGCCGCATATCGAAAAACTGGGCAAAGCCATCAGCGCAGCCCTGAACAGCGCTGCGCCTGCCGCCAGCATGAGCGAAAGCCGGGTCGCATAAAAAACACATAAGGAGATGCATATGTCGGATACTTCTACACTGGCCATTACCCCTGAAACCGAGCAGCCGGCCCGGCTCAAATATTCGCGCACCATTGCCGATCTGCCCGGCCCCAAGCCCAGTCCCTTCTTCGGCAACCTGCTGCAGCTGGACCGCAAACGCATCCACGTCACCGTGGAAAACTGGATACGCCAGTTCGGCCCGATCTTCCGCTTCAAGATCCTGAATCACAATGTGGTCGTGGTATCCGACTACGCGGTGGTATCCAGCCTGCTGCGCGAAAGGCCGGCCGGCTTCCGCCGCCACCAGGCCGGGGTCACCATCATGAAGGAGCTGAAGATCGACGGCGTGTTCGGCGCGGAAGGCGAAGCCTGGCGCCGCCAGCGCAAACTGGTCATGCGCGGCATGAACGCCGAGGTGGTGCGCAATTTCTTCCCCACCATGGTGAGCATGACCGAACGCTTGATGCTGCGCTGGAAAACGGCGCTGGAAGCGGGCAAGCCGGTCAATGTGCACCGCGACCTGAAGGCGATGTCGCTGGACGTGATCGTGGCCCTGGCCATGGGCTTCGACCTGAACGCCATGGACACCGACGGTAACCAGCTGCAGCGCGATATCGATGGCCTGTTCATGCGCCTGGGCCAGCGCATGAACGCCATCTTCCCGCATTGGCGCCACGTGCGCCTGCCGCGCGATCGCGATGCCGACGCGTCGGCCGGCCGTATCGAGTTCGCGGTGACCGAATTCATTCAGAAAACGCGCGAACGCATCAAGAACAACCCACATCTGCGCCAGAAGCCGGGCAATATGCTGGAAGCGATGATCGTCGCCAGCGAGGAGGACGGCAATGATTTCACCGACCAGGAATTGATCGGCAACGCCATCACCGCCGTGCTGGGCGGCGAGGATACCACCGCCAACTCCATCGCATGGCTGATCAACAATCTGGTGCAGAACCCCGCCGCCGCCGCCAAGCTGGCCGCCGAAGCCGATGCCGTGCTGGGCGAAAACCGCTTCATCCAGGACTGGGAAATGCTGTCGGAGCTGGCCTATCTGGATGCCTCGCACAACGAAAGCCAGCGCCTGAAGTCGGTGGCTCCGGTGTTCGGCCTGGTCAGCAATGAAGATTGCGTGGTAGCCGATACCTTCTTCCCCAAGAATACGGTGGTCTTCGCCTCCGCCGTCGGCGCCAGCTTCGACGAGAACCACTTCCCGCAATCCAGCCAGTTCCTGCCCGAGCGCTGGATTTTCGACGAGAAGCCGGAAGAGGGCAATGACCCGAACCGCAAACTCTTCCCCTTCGGCGGCGGCACGCGTCTTTGCCCGGGGCGCTTCCTGGCGCTGACGGAAATCCGCATGGTGATCGCCATGCTGATGCGGAATTTCGAGCTGGAGCCCGATCCCAAGGCGCTGCCGGTGAGGGAGGTGATGAACTTCTTCATGGTGCCCAGCGGCGTGCCGGTGCGCCTGAAATTGCGCACCTGATGCCAGCAGACAGACTTTGAACGGATCGGAAATGACTATGACAAGCAATCCGGCTAAGCGCGACAGTAATGCCGCCATGCCCTTTATCATGCTGACGGTGCTGATCGATATGATGTCGGTCGGCCTCACCGTACCGGTGCTGGCCCCGCTGATGGGCAGCTTCACCACTTCGCAGGCCGACCAGGCATTCTGGTATGGCGTGGTGGTGGTGGCTTTCGCCATCGGGAATTTCTTCGCCTCGCCGATACTGGGCGCGCTGTCCGATGCCTACGGCCGCCGCCCGGTCCTGCTGCTGGGCTTTTGCGGCCTGGCGCTGAACTTCTTTGCCACCGGCTTTGCCACGGCGCTGTGGATGCTGGTGGCCGTGCGCCTGGTCGGCGGCGCCATGCAGGCCAACGGCGCGGTCGCCAATGCCTATGTGGCCGACATCACAGCCACGCCGGAAGAACGGGCGCGCCGTTTCGGCATGCTGGGCGCGATGTTCGGCCTTGGCTTCATTCTCGGACCGGTCCTGGGCGGCCTGCTTGGGTCTATCCATCTGCAGCTGCCGTTTATCGTGGCGGGCAGCCTGGCCCTGCTTAATCTGCTGTACGGCTGCTTCGTATTGCCGGAATCACTGCCGCCTGAGCGTCGCCGTCCATTCGCCTGGCGCATGGCCAATCCCTTCACTTCACTGCGCGCGCTGGCGCGGCTAGATGGCAACGGCCGCCTGGTCACGGCGTTTGCGCTGACCACCCTGGCCCAAACCATCGGCTTCATCATCTGGGTCATCTACGGCAATTTCAAATTCGGCTGGGGTCCGCGGGAGAGTGGCTGGTCGCTGGCCGCCATCGGCGTGATGTCGGTGATCGTGCAGGGCGTGCTGTTGAAAGGGTTGCTCAAGGCCCTCGGTTCGCACCGTCTTGCGATGGCGGGCATGTTCTCCGCCTCCATCGCCAATGTGCTGTATGGCCTGGCGAATGAAGGCTGGATGTTTTACGCGATTATCGTGGCGAATGGCCTGGGCTATATCGTCACCTCGACGATCCAGAGTATCATCTCCAGTTCGGCCGATGCGCGCAGCCAGGGAAACACCATGGGCGCGGTCAGCTCCATCGGCAGCCTGATGGCGGTGGCAGCGCCGGTACTCGGCGCGCCGCTGCTGGCATTGATCTCGGAAATGCCGCGCAGCGACTGGCGCATGGGCGCGCCGTTCTATTTCTGCTGCCTGCTGCAGGGCAGTGCCGCGGCCTTCGCGCTGTGGCAGTTCCGGCGCGACCGGGGGCGGGTGGCCGCAGGCAAGCCGGCGGCTGAAGCGACTGGTTAATATGAAGGAGAGGGATGTTAGCTGTTGAAACAGAATGGAAGACCGCCAGCGCCGGGCCGCAGGCCTTGCCCGGTTTCGGCGGCCACACGCAGCTGCGTTTGCGGCTCGCGGGCCGCGACTGCAATGTGCACTTGCTACGCTACGATGTCACCGCTTTTGATGCATCGGCTTTTGCCGGTGCAGGCATTGCCATGCCGGCGACGATACAAAGAAGCGTGCAAAAGCGTAAAGCCGAATTCTTTTTCGGCCGCCTGGCCGCCGCCTTGGCCATCAAGGAATACGGCCACGCCGCAGTGGAAGTGACGATAGGGGCCATGAGGGAACCTGTATTCCCGCCCGCTCTGGCAGGAACGATCACTCATACCGGCACGGTTGCCGCCGCCGTTGTGCTGCCCGCGTATTGCTGCCAGGGCCTTGGCATCGATATCGAGCAGCCGATCGCCCCCAACTCCATCGACAGCGTGGAACAGATGGTGCTCGGGCCATCCGAACGCATCCTGCTGGCAGGGCTGGCGCAGCTGCCGTATCCGACGGCGCTGGCCCTGGTCTTTTCCGCCAAGGAGAGCTTTTACAAAGCCGTGGCGCGCGCCGCGGGCCGCATTTTCGATTTTTCGGCCCTGCGCCTGGAAACCATCGACCTGTCCGCGCAGCGCTTGCGCTTTGTGACGCAGGAGGCGCTGTGCGCGGACTGGCCCATCGGCAGCAGATGCGAAATCGGTTTCAGTCTGCTGGCCAGCGGCGAGGTTTTGACTGCCTTCAGCTGGTAAACGGCCGCCGCTTACGCCCGGACGCTTCTCAGTTTGATGCCCAGCCGCCGCCAGCCGATAACCACGCCGGTCACGCTGAGCAGGGCACCGCCCAGGCTTAGCACGATCAGGGCCATGTCCCACAGCGGACGGCGCTCCAGCAATGGCAGCCAATCCCAGCTATGCAGCATGGCGAACAGCCAGCGGCTCCAGCGCTTGCCGTGGTCGCTGCGTGCCACCACCGTGCCGGTATGGGGATCGATATAGACCCAGCTTTCCTGCGCATCCGCGAAGGCGATGCGCCAGACGGGCAGCGGCTTTGAAACGCCACCGGTCATCGTATGCGCATCGCGGCTGTAGTAATAGAGATCGTAGGCGCTCAGAATCTCGCTGCTCTGCACCGGCTGTGGCAACAGCTGTGCTGCGGCTGTGCGCAAAGCTGTGGCGTCAACGGTGAAGCGCTGCGCGTTCTCGCTGTCCAACAACAAGGGCCGTCCAGCGGCGGCTTGGGCCAGAACCACGGTCTTGCCCAGGGAACGGGACCAGCGCAGTTCCCGTATGCCGCCGCCGGCGGAGGACAGCAAGGCCGCCGGCGCCGCATCGAGGGCGGTAAGCTGCAGCGGGCCGCCTTCCAGCGCTTCCATTTTCAGCGGGGCCGCTCCGCTATCGAAAATCCGCCACGGATTCATCGACATCAGGCCGCTGAAAACCCACGTGATGGCGATCAAGGCGAACAGCAGGCCGCCGATATGGTGCCAGCGCATCACGCCCTGGTAGGGCGAGCGCGAACCGCTGCGGTAGGTGCGCGTGAAGCGCCAGCGCTGGATGCCGACGATGGTTCCGCTTAATGCCGCAACGACGCCCGCGATCGACAGCCAGTTGACGATATCGGTCCAGTAGCGGTCGAAGATATTGCCGCGAAACGGGTACAGCCAATGTATCCATGCGCCGGCATAGTTCCATATCCTTTCGGCGCGGGGTGCATCGCGCACCACTTCGGCGGTGCGGCCTGAGACATACAGCAGGGTGGCGCCGGCATCGTCCAGCTGCACGCGATGCAGCGGCCGGTGCGCATCCAGGCCGCGTGAGTGGGTGAAGGCGTCTTCCTCGATCGTGCCGAGATAGCGCAGGCCTACGCCGGGACCGGCGTAGGCAGCGGCGCTGGCCATGGCATGCGCTTCGTCCGTCGGCGGGATGCGCGCGCCGCTCACTGCATCCACCACCACCGTACCGCTGCCCGGTGCGGGCTTGGTTCCTTTGGCAGACGCAGCGCCGAGCGGCACCGCAAAGTAAGCGGGCCGTCCGGCACTGGCGGCGGCCAGGCGCAATTCCTTCAGCGGCCCGCTCACCCCGGCGCCGGCCAAGGCCTGCTGCGGCGCCAGCAGCGCCGCATCGGCCGTCAGTTCGGGCAGGTGCTGCAGGCGCTCGGCGGCGGTAAGTTTCGGGTAGCCGACATACATCATGACGACACCCGAAACAAACCACATCGCGAAGAAGGCGCACAGCACGACGCCCAGCCAGCGGTGGATCAGGAACAGCAGGCGTTTGGTATGCATGCCCACGGCCTGGCTCAGAAGGCGAAGCGCAGCGCGACGTCGGCCGTGCGCGGCGCGCCGAGATAGGCCATGGTGGACGTCATGTTCAAGGCATGCACCTTGTCGCCGGCGTTGCGCAGGCGCGCGACCAGCGAGACATTACGCTGGACCTGGTAGCTGAGACCCAGATCGACCAGGGTATAGGAGGGCCACTTGATCGTATTCGCCGCATCCGCATAGACCGCGCCGACGTGGCGCACGCCCACACTGGCCTTCAGGGCCGGCGTGAAGGCGTACGACAGCCAGACGTTCGCCACCGTTTCCGGCGTGTTGGTGGGCGTCTTGCCGGCCAGCGAAACGCCGCCCTGGCGATAGTTTTCGTATTCCGCGTTGACGCGGGTGATGTTGGCCTGGATCGATATCTCCTTTGTTGGCTGCAATCCCAGTGCCAGTTCCACGCCCTTGGCCGACTGCTCGCCGACCAGCACCGTGAGCGCGCTGTTGTTAGGGTCTTGCGTGGAAATATTCTTGCGCGTGATGCTGTACGCGGCCAGCGTCGCGGAGCCTTTGCCTTGCCAGAAGTCCAGCTTGGCGCCGATCTCGCCCTGGCGGCCCGAGGTCAGTTCGCTGTTGTTGCGCACGTCCGCAAACGAGGCGGTGGACAGTACGCCGGATGGCGGATCGGCTGCCGTCGCATACTGGGCGTAGGCGGTGGCGCCTGGCGCCACGTCCCACACCAGGCCCGCGCGTCCGGTGGTCGGGTTGTAGCTGCGCTGGAAGCTGGCCGGATTGGCGGCCGTGATTTCGCGGCGGTTGCTCAGTTCCAGTTCGATGCGCTCATGGCGCAGCGCCGTGACCAGATTGAGCGATGGGACCAGCGTGGTACGGTTCTCCAGGTAGACGGCGCTGGTTTTCACCCGGTTGTTGCGGTCTGGCCGGAAGCCGGGCGACATGCCAGGAATGTCGAAGAAGCGCTCGGTGACGAAATTGTAGGGATCGACCGTGCTGACCGTGTTGGAAAGGCTGTTCGGGAAGCGCGTCTGCTTGTTGACGCTGATGTCCAGGCCAAAGGCCCAGTCGCTGCGATGACCGCCGAGCGTGCCTTTGTAAGTGCCGTCGAGACGGTCGCCGGCCACGCGCTGGTCGTGGCGCTGCAGCAAGGTGCTGGAGCGGATCACTGCCGTATTGGCGGGGTTGAAGCGGTAGCTCTCCACGTTGCGGTAGTCGCGCAGCGCATCGTAGGCATACAGGGTGTTGGTGAACTGCAGCGCGTCGCTGGCGCGCCAGCTGGCGACGGAGCGCAGCCAGTGCACGCGCTGGGCGTACACGCCGTCGGCGCTGTTGTAGTTCTTGAAGCGCGTGCCTTCGTCCACGCGCGCCGTGCCGGCGATGGGATTCAGCAGCGGCGTGCCCCAGTAAGGCCGCGCCACGTCTTCATCCTGGAATTCATAGGCCAGGATGTGGTTGAAGCGCGCGCCGAAGTCCGAGCGCAGCGATACCGCAAGCTGGGTCGACTTGCCGCCGACGCCTTCGATGCGGCTATCGGCCTCGCGGTGGTTGACGTCAATGCGGACGTGGTGGTCGGCCTGGCCGCTGCCATCGCCGCTCAAGCGCCGGTTCAAGCCGAAGGAGCCTTCCTTCAGGCCATGGCCGCCCAGGCGCAGCTGCGCCTCGCCGAATTCGCCGCGCTCGGCAACCTTGGTGATGTAGTTGATGGAACCACCCACCGCGCCGGAGCCGAACAGGAAGCTCGATGGACCGCCAATGGCTTCCACGCGGTCGTAGATCCAGCTGTCCACCGGCCGCGCGGCGATTGCGTACTGCACGTTGATGCCGTTGAACAGCTGGCTGATGGAACCGCTGCCGAAGCCGCGGTAGCTGACGCCGATATTGCCGGGCGCATTGTGCGCGGTCACGCCAGGGATGGCGCGCAGGATCTCTTGCGTGTCCTGGGCGCCGCGTTCTTCGATCAAGGCACGGTCCACCAGTGTCACGCTGGCCGGGGTTTCGCGCAGCGTCAGGCCAAGGCGGCTGCCGGTGCTCGAAGTGGTGTCGAGATCGAGCACGCCGCCGCTGCGCAGCGCCGAGGCGGTCACTTCCACCGTGGGCAGGGTGGCGTCCGTTTCGGCTTGGACAGGCAGGGCGATGAAGGCGCAGGCGATTGCATAGGGCAGGGCGCGCAGGCGCGGGGATACGGTATGGCGGCGCGCGCTGGCGCCGTCACGGGATGCGAATGACATCATGACAAACTCTCTTACGGTTGCCCAGGCATGGGCGAATCTGATCGGAATGAAAAAGGAGAACTACCGGATCAGGCCTGGGGCGGACCGCGAGGTTTTGCCGCGTTCCATGCAAACAGCGGAACGGACGATTGATAGAACAGCGAGGGGCGCAAGGAAGACGCCGGGATGACAGGCAGCTCGTATGCGCTGGTGGGCAAGGCCGCCAGCGAGGCGCCCATATGGCAGAAGGGGCAATGATCCAGCACAGCGGCATGCTCCTGGGCTGGCGCCTCTTCGGTGGCGAGGATTTTCTGCATTCTTCCGGCATTGCTTGCCGAGCAGATGGTGGCGGTGATGAAACGCGCTTCGCGCGCGAACACCTGCGACAGCGTCGGTGTCAATACAGCCAGCAGCAGGGCGCATAAAGCTGCCCATGATGCGATCGACAATGTATTGCGCCTCATATTCATGGCAGGATTGTAGCATGGGGCAGGTAGGGGACGGCGGCACTTCCTCCGCGTTTGGCAATCCAGATCAAGATGCTAAACTGCCGCCTTCGTCAATGAAGGGAACTGGCATGGCAGCACCGCAGGATTTGCGCATACGCGCTTTGCAATGTCTGGTCGAAACCGATCCGGTACGGAAAGCCGCGTCGGTGGCGGCCCTTGCCAGCGATGCGCAGGCTGGACTTTGCACGCTGGATACTCGCGTGGAGCTGGCGGCGGCAGCCGATATCCCGGGCCGGCCACTCAAGCCTGAGCTGGTGCCGCCACGCCTGGTGGGTCGGCGGTCGATGGCGACACTGGAAGGCCGCGCCATGCTGGTGCATGCCCTGGCCCATATCGAGTTCAATGCCGTCAACCTGGCGCTGGATGCCGTCTGGCGCTTTGCCGGCATGCCGGCCCAGTATTACAGCGACTGGCTGCGCGTGGCGGATGAGGAAGCTCTGCATTTCTCGCTGCTGGACGCGCATCTGCGCACGCTGGGCAGTCATTATGGCGAGTATCCCGCCCATGGCAGCCTGTGGGAGATGGTGGAAAAGACCAGCGGCGATGTGCTGGCGCGTATGGCGCTTGTGCCGCGCACGATGGAGGCGCGCGGACTCGATGCCAATCCCGCCCTGCGCGCCAAGCTGGCCCAGGCCGGCGACCAGGACGCCGCCAACATCCTCGACATCATTCTGCGCGATGAAATCGGCCATGTGGAAGTCGGTAACCGCTGGTATGGCTATCTATGCCGCCAGCGCGGCCTGGAGCCGCGCGCCACCTATGCCGAACTGACGGTGCAATACAAGGCGCCGGTCATGCGCGGCCCTTTCAATCTGGAAGCGCGGCGCCAGGCCGGCTTCACCGAGGAAGAGCTGGACGACCTGTGCTACGCGGTGGACCGGATCTCGAATCCGCCGGAAGAATAGGCCAGCGGCGCATCGTCGCTGACGCTGACCTTGCTGACGTGCGCGGCGGGCGGACCCGATTGTGCCCAGCGCACAAGGGCATCCACGCTGGCGGCGTCGCCATCGACGCAGGCTTCCACCGAGCCGTCGCGCCGGTTGCGCACCCAGCCCGCCAGGCCCAGTCTCCGGGCTTCTTCCGAAAAGGCGTAGCGGTAGCCCACGCCCTGCACCAGGCCTTCAACAAGTATGCGTTTGCTCATGGCTCTCTCGCAAAGTATCAGCGCAGCAGCGGCCGCACTTTCGTGGCCAGCACCTTGTACTGCGCTTCAATCATGATGTGATTGTGATCGTGGCCGGTGCGCGGCAGCAGGAAGTATTCCTTCTGCGGCGCGCGGATCGAATCGAAATAGCGCTTCGCCACTTCGGGAACGCTGGTCAGGTCTTCGGCGCCCATGATCATAAATACCGGAATCTCGAAATCGAGGCCAAGCTTGGGCAGGTCGACGCCGTAGCGCATGCCGTCGCCCTTCATGCCAACGTACTGCAGCCAGGAGAAGTCCTCGCCCTTGCCGTAATTGATCAGCGCCTCATCGCTTGAGTATTGCGGGGAGCGCGACCACCAGGACACCGGCGCGGGATCGGTGGTTTTGGCTTCGTAAATACGCGAGATGCGGCGCAGCAGGCCGGGTGTGCGGGGCTTGGTCCATGGCGGCAGGCCAAAGCCTTCCAGCATTTCCACCGTTTTCTTGTCGCCCGACGCGCGCGCCAGTTCCAGGGTTTTACGGTAGCTTTCCTTGTCGTTGTCCGGGCCGACCAACTGGCCGGTGCCCACATAGGCCACGAACAGATCCGGCCGCCGCTTGGCCATATGCACGCCCAGTACCGATCCCCAGGAGCCGCCGAACAGGACCAGCTTTGGGGCGTTCAGGTGCCTGGCCGCGAAGGCAGCGACTTCCACACCATCGGCCGCCAGGCCTTCCACGCTCAGGATATGCTCTTCGGTTTCTGGTTCGATGGGATTGCGGCCGTAAGTCTGGCCCGCGCCGCGCTGGTCCCAGTGGACGAAGGTGAAATCTTTTTCCCAGGGGCGGTATGGGCTGTTGGCGTAGGGCGTCATGGGGTTGCCCGGCCCGCCGTGCACAAACAGGATGACCGGATTCCTGCAGTCCTCGCCCTTGATTGTCACCCACTGCTCGATGCCGCCGATCTTGACGAAGCCTTCCTCGTTGATCGCCTTGCCGCTGCCGCATTCGATGGGCGCAGCGCCGATAGCATTGGCCGGGGCCGTGGCAGTCTGGGCGCCAAGGCTCAAGGGCAACAGCAAAGACAGGGAGGCGATACAGGAGCGGAACAGGTAGCGCATGGAAGTCAGCGAAAGATTGGCGACTTGGCACTATAGCATGTGGCGGCGCCCTGCCATGCCGCCACTTCCTGCCCAGAAATCAGTAGCGGCGTACGATCAGCTGCTTAAGCTGCCCAGGCGTTTTGATTTCCCAGCCCAATGGCACGGGCGAACCGAAGGCGGTCCAGATTTCCGTGCCGACCGGCAGGGTCTTGACCTTGGTGATCTCGTTTTTCAGGCTGCCGGCGGTGGTCACGACCCAGCCGTCCGGAATCGGCGAACCGATCGTCACCCAGATGGCAGTGTAGTTCGGCACGTCCTTCACTTTGGTGATGGTGTTTTTGACGCTGCCTGCCGTCGTGATAACCCAGTCTTTCGGAATCGGGGAGCCGAGATTGACATACGCCGTGGAGTAATCCGGCACGCCGTTGACATTGGTGATCTGGTTGCGGATGCTGCCCGCCTCGGTGATGACCCAGCCGTCGGGTATCGGCGAGCCGTAGGCCGCCATATAAGTCGTCCAAGGCGCGGAGCCGACGATTTTGGTGATCTGGTTGGTCACGCTGCCGGCCTGCGAAATGATCCAGCCATCGGGAATGGCGACCACGGGAAGGCCCGTGCTGAAGTACACGTACACGATTTCCCCGGTCGAGGCGGATGTGACATCGCTAATGAGCCAGCTCGTGCTGTTGACGTTGGTAACCACCCAGCCCGCCGGCACGGAGGAATAGGCCGGCACCCAGCGGGTCGGGTAACTGCCGCTGAGGGCTGTTGCAGCGGTTTTTTCTACGGCGGCTGCGGGCAGGGCGCAGGCACCAATGGCGCCGGCGATGAAGAGGGAATGGACTGCGATCTTCCAATACGATTTCGACATAAACCTCCCTATGGTGATGGATTTTTACGCAAATGCGTGCTTTTATACTAACACGCCGGTCTGCGCCAGAATTGCTTTTGCGGGGAGAGGAAGCGATCAGCAGGCGGCCAGCCGCCGCAGCCATTGCAGCAGCGCGGCGGGTAGCAGATCCGGTTCGGGCAGCAGGCAGTAACCATGCGGGCCGAATACTTGCGGCAGGTAGTCCGCGGCTTGGCGGTCGATCGTCAGGCAGAACGGTGCTATGCCCTGGAGACGGCATTCGTTCACCGCCTGGCGCATATCTTCGATGCCGTAGCGGCCTTCATACTGGTCGCAGTCGTTTGGCTTGCCGTCGGATAGCAGGATCAGCAAACGGTGCTGCGCGCCTTGTGCCATCAGCTGGGCCGCGGCGTGGCGCAGCGCGGCGCCGGCCCGTGTGTAGCGCTCCGGCTCAAGGCCGGCGATTCTGCGCGCGATGGCAGGGTTGTAGCTTTCACCAAAGTCTTTTACGGTGTGCACCGTGACGCCTTGCGGGCCTTCGCCGGAAAATGCCTGCACCGCAAAGCGTTCCCGCATGCCCTGCAATGCGATGCAGACCAGCAGCAAGGCCTCGCGTTCGATATCGATCACGCGGCGAGAACTGCTTAGCCAACTGTCGGTGGAGCCGCTGACGTCGGCCAGCAGCATGATCGCCATATCGCGCCGCGCGCGGATTTCGCGCTGGTAGAGGCGCTGTTCCGGCGACTTGCCGGCCAGCCTGTCGGCACGGCTATCCATCCAGGCTTGCAGATCGATTTCATCGCCTTCCGGTTGCCGCTGCAAGCGCAGCCGTTGCGCGCGCAGCATTTCAAAGCGTCGCCGCACTTCGGCCAGCATGCTGCCGTAACTCCGCAAGGTTTGCGCTACCCAGTCTTCGGAACCGGATTCCGCCGTGACGGTATGCACCGCAACGTAACGCTCCCGGTAGGACTGGCTGCCATAGTCCCATTCCGGGTAACGCGTGGTCGTACCGGTGGCGCCATGCGCGGAGGGCGGCGGCACGGCGGTGCGCGGCGCGCGTTCAGGAAGTTCATTCGACAGCAGGTATTCCTTGGGACGGCCTGGCGCGACGATCAGTCTCGCTTCGGCCAGCTCGGAAAGGGCGTCGGCATAGTCTTCGGCAGCGGTATCGGCATCGCGGTCCAGCGGGCGCTGCAAGCCCATGGGATCTTCCGCCTTTTCCTGCGGTTGCGTGGTTTGCACCATGGATGGCCCCTGGCGGCTGGCGTCGTCCTCGCCTTCCGACGCATGGCGCACGGTGGGGCGGCGCGGCAGGCGCGCACTGCGGCTTTTTCCAGGCGCTTCGCTGTCGGCCAGTTGCCTGGCAGCCGGGAGCAAGGCGGTTGCCGGTCGACGCAGTTCTCCGCTCCACGTATCCAGCCACAGCGCCGGTGTTCGCAAGCCGTTGGACTGGACTGCCAGGCGCCTGGTCAGGGCCTCAGCCTGGCGCAAAATATCTGGTGTTGCGGGTGCTTGGACCTCCAACTCCAATGGCTGCGCCAGCGTGTCGCGCAGCATCTGCTCAATGGCGCGGGCTGGCGGCGCGAAGGCCGAGAGCTGCGGACGGGCGGACAGCGCTTGCGCGCGCCAGGCGTTTAGCGGCTGCAGCATGCCGGGAGCCAGCTGCAGCAAGGTACGGTCGGCGGCATCGGCTTCCAGCACCTGATAAATAGCCAGCAGCAAGGGGGATGCGCTTTCGGGCAGGCAGCCAGCGCTGCCGCGCACCGCGCGCATCGCCTGTTGCAAGGCCATCACCCGGTATTGGGCAAGCGCGGTTTGCGCATCGCTGCCAGGCAGGGTTGGTGGCAGCCAGATATGGCTGCCATCCGTCGCTGGCAAGGCTGCGCTGCGGGACGGAAGCTGCGGGCGCTGAAAGAGGCGGCTTAAAACAGTGGCAGGCAAGGGAGCTTGTGCGGGCCGAAAGACGAAGACCGCGCCAAACAAGCTATGGCAAAGCAATTCAAGGCGGCGCGACACGTCGGTCAATGCCAGCAAGGGCGCTCCCGCATGGGCGCGATGCCGCCGCCAATGGGCCTGCATATAGCTCGCCGCGTGCATGGCGGCGTCGGTGATGACGTCTTCCGCTTCGGCCATGTTCTCAGATCAGAGTAGCGTCCAGCAGGTCGCGCATGGCGTCCAGTAGCGGGGCGTCGTCCGACAGCGGCGCGATAATGGCGCAGTTGCAGGCCTCACGCACAGGAATGCCGCTGGCAATCAGGCGCGCCGCCGCGATCAGCAGCCGGGTGCTGGGCACTTCGGCCAGGCCGCGCTCCTGCAGGGCGCGCAAGCGCTGCGCCAGCGTGACCAGGGCGTGGGCCTGCGCGCGCTCGATCCCGCCCTCGCGCTGCACGATGGCGCCTTCGCGCTCGGGCGGCGGGAAGTCGAAATCGAGCGCGACAAAGCGCTGGCGGGTACTGGGCTTCATATCCTTGAGCATGCGCTGGTAGCCGGGGTTGTACGATACCACCAGCTGAAAACCCGGCGCCGCCGCCAGCACCTCGCCGGTCTTGTCGATCGGCAGGATGCGGCGATGATCGGTGAGCGGATGCAGCACCACCACCGTATCCTGGCGCGCCTCCACGATCTCGTCGAGATAGCAGATGGCGCCGCTGCGCACCGCGTGCGTCAACGGACCATCCTGCCATACCGTACCGTCATGTCCGATCAGGAAACGCCCAATCAGGTCGCTCGCACTCAGATCGTCATGGCAGGCGATGGTAATCAGCGGCCGCCCGATCTTCCACGCCATATATTCCACAAAGCGCGTCTTGCCGCAGCCGGTCGGGCCTTTCAGCATCACGGCCAGCTGGCGCGCATGGCATTGCTCGAACAGCGCCACCTCGTTGCCGCCCGCCAGATAGTAGGGCGCTTCCGGCGGGCGCATATCCATCACGGTTGCGTTCAAATCAGGCACCTCTCGGCTGCGCCGCTGCCGCCGCCGTTTCCAGCTCGATTTCGAAGCGCGGCGCGTGGCGGAAGAAGTCGATGATGAAGAGCGCCACACCGCAGGCGAACAGCGAGGCGGTCGCCAGCAGCATCAGGAAATGGACCTGGATCTTGAGCTGGGCGTCGAGGAAGCCCAGTCCCATGATGCGCTCCAGATAAACCTGGCCGATACCCGCCGTGGCGAAGGAAAGCGTCATGCCGAACATGCCGGCAATCTGCATCCAGAAGGCCCAGTAGCCGAGCGGCGTTCCCTCGTCGGGGCGCTTGGTCAGCGAGGGCAGGGCGAAGCTGACCATCGCCATGACGATCATGGCATAGGCGCCGTAGAAGGCCGCGTGGCCGTGCATGGCGGTGATCAGTGTACCGTGCGTCCACTTGTTCACTTGCGGGAAGGTGTGGGCAAGGCCGAGCAGACCAGCGCCAAACAGGGTGAACACGGCGCTGCCCACGGTCCAGTGCAAGGCAAGCTTGTTGGGATGGGCCATGCCGCTGCGGCGGATGCTGGAGTAGGCATACACCGCCATGCCCACCAGTGCCACCGGCTCCAGCGCGCTGAAGATGCCGCCGATGGGCAGCCAGTAGGACGGCACGCCCACCCAGTAGTAGTGGTGCGCGGTACCGAGAATGCCCGCGATGAAGACCAGGCCGACGATCACGTACAGCCACTTCTCCATCACCTCGCGGTCGGCGCCGGAGAGGCGGATCAGCAGATAGGCCAGGAAGCCGCCCTGTATCATCTCCCATACGCCCTCCACCCACAGGTGGATCGTCCACCAGCGGTAGAAGATCGATACCGTGTAGTTTTCGTAGTGGAGCAGCGCCGGAAGATACAGCACGGCGGCCAGTCCCAGGCCGCCAATCAGCACGCCTTCCGTGGTGGTGAAGCGCCCGGATTTGCGGATCGTCATGCCGACGTTGTACAGGAAGATCAGCATCACGATCACAATCACGATCTTGTGCGGCAGCGGCTGTTCCAGCAGCTTGTTGCCTGTCCCCCAGCGGAACAGGTAGCCGATGATGGCGGTCACGCCCATCACCACCCACAGCACCAGCTGGACGATGGCCAGGCGCACGCTATGCAATTCGGTGCGCGATTCGTCCGGCACCATCCAGTACGTCGCCCCCATGAAACCGGTAAGCACCCACACGATCAGCAGATTGGTGTGGATTACCTTGGTGACGTCGAAGGGCAGTATATGCAGCAAGGGGTCCGGGCCAAGATATTTGGCCGCCGACAGCAGGCCAAACACCAACTGCAGGCCAAACAGGGCGACGGCGACGGCGAAATACCAATAGGCGACGGATTGCGATTTATATCTCATCTGGCGGCTCCCCTTATTTCAATGAGCTTAGATAGGCGGCCAGCTGCTCGACCTCCTGCGGCGACATCGATTGGCCGTAGGTGGTGGGCATAAAGGACACGCCATTGGCCGAGAACATGGCCCCCGGCACCAGATGCGCGCTCGGTTCCGTGATCGATTCGCGGATATAGCCAGCCAGATCCTTCGCCTGGCCGCGATAGCTGCCGCTGGCCAGCAAAGCCTGGGTGCGGCCGGCCAGCCCGGCCAGGCTGGGACCGGCCATGTTCACGCCGGGCGCGATCGAATGGCAGGCGGCGCAGGCCGGCGTGGCGCTGCGGAACAGGCGCTCGCCTAGCGCCACCGGATCTTCCGTCCCGCTGACCGGGCGCGCGGCCGGCGGCGTGGCCGCCGCCGTGGCGGTGGACTGGTCGGTGCCGGGGAAGGTCGATCCCGTCACCAGGATGGGGCGCGGCGGCCAGCCCTGGTTGTCCACATTGCTGACCCAGTCGAGGAAGGCATACAGGTCGGCGATATCGCCATCGCTCAGATCCTGCTTCGGCATCAGGCGTCGGTGGCGTGTCTCGTCGTAGAATTTGGAGGGATCGCGCATATAGGCCGTCAGATAGGCCTCGCCGCGCAGCTTGGTGATCTTGGTCAGATCGGGGGCATAGTAAGCGCCCTCGCCGAATAGGGTATGGCAGTTGATGCAGTTATTGTTATGCCAGACGTCCTTGCCGCGCGTGACGGCGGGGCTGATTTTGTCGGCATTGGTGAGTTTGCCGAATTGACGGTGGCTGTCCAGGGTCAGGCCGATGAAGGCCGCGCTGGCGAGAAGGGTCGATGCGATCGCGAAAAGCCGCGCCTGCCGTTTATTCATATGGTCTCCTAAACCTTGATGTCAGGCCAGTAGCGCAGGGCCGTCCATCCGCCATAGGCCATCGCTACTGCCAGCAAGACTAAGATCAGGTAAGCAAATCCTTTAAGCGCCGCAAGCCATCCTTGCATTCTTCAACCTCCTGTTTTCCGTGTTTACTTCACTTCGGACATGTCGGGCAGCGTGTGGGCAATCCCCTTGTGGCAATCGATGCAGGTTTTTTCGCCGCTGGCCAGCTTGGTCGAGTGGGCATCGACGGCGCGCTTGCTCTGGCGCGTGAAGTCCATCGATTCGAACTGGTGGCAGTTGCGGCACTCCAGCGAGTTATTCGCCTTCAGGCGGCGCCACTCGTTGCCGGCGAGCTGCCGCCGGTGGGCTTCGAATTTTTCGCGGGTATCGATGGTGCCGAAGACCTTGCCCCAGACCTCCTTGGAGGCCTGCATCTTGCGCGCGATCTTGCTGGTCCATTCATGCGGCACATGGCAGTCGGAACACTTGGCGCGCACCCCGCTGCGGTTGGTGAAGTGGATGGTGCGCTGCAGTTCGGGATACACGTTGTCGCGCATCTCGTGGCAGCCGGTGCAGAATTTCTCGGTATTGGTCGCCTCCATGGCGGTGTTGAAACCGCCCCAGAACACCACGCCGGCCACGAAGGAACCGATCACCAGCAAGCCCAGGCTCAGATGCAGGCTGGGTTGCCACAGGATGCGCCAGTAATACTTGAACTTTGCGATCATGGCGTCCCCTTATTTTTTCTTGGCCGGCGCATTGGGGGCAGACGGCGTATTCAGCATCGTGTCCACGTCCTTGAACTGGTTTTCCACCAGCGGCGTCAGATTCGCCTGCGGCACATGGCATTGCAGGCAGAAGTAGCGGCGCGGCGACAGCTCGGCCAGGAAGTTGCCGTCGCGGTTCTGGAAGTGGGTGACGCTGATCATCGGCGCCTGGCTTTCCTGGGTGCGCGTGCGGGCGTGGCACATCATGCAGCGGTTCGCGCTCTTGTCGATCTGGTAGCCTTCGATCTTGTGCGGAATCACGGGCGGCTGCATGGCGTAGTTGCGCACCCGGCGGATGTCGCTGTTGTCGGGATTGACCATGGGTGCCGGCTTGGTGGTTTCCGCCAGCGGCGTCGGGCCGCGCATATTGTCCAGCGCGCGCTGGGCCTGGACCGGCAGCACAGCCGCCAGCGCGGCGGCCAGCAGAACGGGGATGAGGAATCGCTTCATGGCCTGCCTCCCTAGACTTTGCGGATGCTCACCGCGCACTTCTTGTAATCGGTCTGGAACGAAATCGGATCGGTCGCGTCCAGCGTCACCTTGTTCACCAACTGGCTGGCGTCGAAGAAGGGGATGAAGACCAGGCCGCGTGGCGGCCGGTTGCGGCCCCGCGTTTCCACCCGAGTCTGGATCACGCCACGCCGCGACTTGACCTCAATGACGTCGCCACGCCGCGTTCCAAGCGCCTTGGCGTCGTCCGGGTGCATGAAGCAGACCGCATTCGGCACCGCACGATACAGTTCCGGCACGCGGCGCGTCATGGTGCCGGTATGCCAATGCTCCAGCACGCGGCCGGTGGACAGCCAGAATGGATATTCCTTGTCCGGCTCCTCGGCCGCCGGCTCGTAGGGCAAGGCGAAGATCACCGCCTTCCCGTCCGGCATGCCGTAGAAGCGCACGCCTTCCCCTGCCTTCACATAGGGATCGCTGCCTTCGCGGTAGCGCCAGCGCGTCTCCTTGCCGTCCACCACGGGCCAGCGCAGGCCGCGCACCTGGTGGTAGGTGTCGAAGGGCGCCAGATCGTGGCCGTGGCCGCGCCCGAACTGCGCATACTCCTCGAACAGGCCTTTCTGGAGATAGAAACCGAAGGCCTTGGCCTCGTCGTTCAGATAGCCGGCCTGCATCTGCGACAGCGGGAACTTGTCCACCTGGCCGTTGCGGAACAGGACATCGAACAGGGTCTTGCCGCGATACTGGGGCATGGCCGCCAGCAGCGGCGCCGGCCACACTTCCTCGACCTTGAAGCGCTTGGCGAATTCGGCCAGCTGCCACAGGTCAGAGCGCGCCTCGCCCGGAGCCTGCACCAGCTGGTGCCAGAACTGCGTACGCCTTTCCGCATTGCCGTAAGCGCCTTCCTTTTCCACCCACATCGCGGTCGGCAGGATCAGGTCGGCCGCCGTGGTGCTGGCCGTGGGATAGACGTCGGATACCACCACAAAGGCGTTGGGATTGCGGAAGCCCGGCAGGATCTCGCCCATGATGTTCGGGCCGGCCTGCATATTGTTATTGCACATGACCCAGTAGGCATTCAGCTTGCCGTCCTTCAGGGCACGACTCTGCACCACGGCGTGCAGGCCGGGCTTATCGGGCACCGTCCCGGCGGGCAGCCTCCAGATTTTTTCCGCCGTTTCGCGGTGCTTGGGATTCGTCACCAGCATATCGGCCGGCAGGCGGTGCGAGAAGGTGCCGACTTCGCGCGCCGTGCCGCAGGCCGAAGGCTGGCCGGTCAGCGAGAAGGGGCTGTTGCCGGGCTGGGAGATTTTCCCGGTCAGCAGGTGCAGGTTGTACAGCAGATTGCTGCACCAGGTACCGCGCGTATGCTGGTTGAAGCCCATGGTAAACAGCGACATCACCTTGATCTTCGGATCGGCGTACAGCTCGGCCAGGCGCTCCAGCCGGTCGCGCGTGACCCCGCTCAGCTTCGCCACCGTGTCCACATCGTAGGCGCTGACGAATTTGGCGTATTCCTCGAAGGTCATGGGCTTGCCGCCATTGGCGTCGGCCGCGTTCTTGGCGGCGCGCTGCAGCGGATGCTCGGGCCGCAGGCCATAGCCGATGCTGGTATTGCCCAGGACGAAGCGGGTATGCTTGTTGACGAAGTCGCGCTGCACGCGGTTGGTCTTGATGATGTGATGGGCGATGAAGTTGAGGATGGCCAGGTCGGTCTGCGGCCGGAAGATCACCGGCTGGTCGGCCAGCTCGAAGCTGCGGTGCTCGTACACCGACAGCACGGCCACCTTCACGTTCGGATTCGACAGGCGGCGGTCGGTGATGCGGGTCCACAGGATCGGGTGCATTTCCGCCATATTCGAACCCCACAGCACGAAGGCGTCGGCCTGCTCGATATCGTCGTAGCAGCCCATCGGCTCGTCCATGCCGAAGGTGCGCATGAAGCCCGCCACGGCCGAAGCCATGCAGTGGCGCGCGTTCGGGTCCAGGTTATTGGTGCGGAAGCCGGCCTTCATCAGCTTGACGGCGGCATAGCCTTCCCATACCGTCCATTGGCCTGAGCCGAACATGCCGACCGCGTTTGGCCCCTTGTCGCGCAAGACCTGCTTGAACTGCGCCGCCATGACATCAAAGGCGGTGGTCCAGGAGACCGGCGTGAACTCGCCGTTTTTGTCGTATTTGCCGCCGCTCATGCGCAGCAGGGGCTGGGTCAGGCGGTCGGCCCCATACATGATCTTGGACAGGAAGTAGCCCTTGACGCAGTTGACCCCGCGATTGACTTCGGCATTGATGTCGCCATGGGTGGCAACCACCCGGCCATCCTTCACGCCCACGTTCACGCCGCAGCCCACGCCGCAAAAGCGGCAGGGCGCCTTGTTCCAATTGAGCTGGGTGCGCGCAGCGTCGGTGACGACGTTGGATGCGGCAGCCGCCAGGGGAATGCCGGCGGTGGCGGCCGCCGTGACAGCGGCAGTCTGGGTGATGAAATCCCGGCGTGTCTGTTTCATTCGACCTCCTCATCCATGGCAGCGGCAGGCTCCGCGTGTTGATAGACCAATGCGACGTTCAATACGCCGGGCAGGGCGCGCAGCGCATCCATGCAGTCCAGGGCGCGCTGGCTGGAATCGGTTTCAAGGGTGACGACCATGCGGCCGTCCGCATCGGCGGCGTGCACGATGGCCTTGGGCAGCAGGGCAATATGGGAGCGCACCGCCGCAAGCTCGGTGCGGCTGGCGTGGACGATCAGGCCGGCGATGTGGATGTCCGTGTCGTCCTGCGCGGACCTGGCTACGCTTGGCGGCAGCATGGCTTCAGGCTGTGGGCAGGGAGCCGGTCAGCAGCTGGTACATCCAGATGGTGAAGCCGTAGCCGCCAACCACGGCGACCGCCAGCACGGGCGCCAGCACGACGGTCAGGAACAGAAAAACCTTTAACTCATCCGCCTTGCTGGCGGCTGGCTGCCTGGGTTCCATATACTCACCTTGGTCGATGAATTGCGTTTAAAGTTAGCCTAGTTTCTTGCGAGTGTCCAATCCTGCTCAATTGTGTGGTGGCGATGCAGCAGCCAAACGTCGCCCGATTTCTAGCTGTACCCCTCGGGCCGACGAGGCCACCGGCGCGCTGTCTCCTTCCAGGTCGCCAGGCTGCGGCATGGCCTTGCCGGAGCGGGATATGTGCGCCGTCACGATGACGCGGGCGTGGGCCGAGAGCAGCGTGCCGCCCTGCATGCCCTGGCTGTCGCCCAGCGTGAAATCGAAGGGCAGGTCGCTGGCCTGGCGGCGCAGGATGGCGATGGGCTGGCGCGGCCCTTCGGCGGCGCGCGCGTAGATAAAGAGGGTATCATCCGGCCGAACGCCCTGCATGCCGGGCGCGAGGCGCACGGTGCCGGACAAGGCAGGCGCGCTGACGGGCCTGCGCGCAGCGCCGCCTTTGGCCGGGCCGCTTTCCAGGCGCGCTTGTGCCGCCGCGATGCCGGCACGCGTCGATTCGGCGAAAGGCGAATCGGGTGGTACAAAGGGCAGGAGCGCCTGCCATTGGCGTACGGCCGCGGCGAAATCGGCGCGGGCAAAGGCCACGCTGCCCGCCAGGGCCAGCGCCTTGACGTGTTTCGGATCGATCGCCAGCGCGCGTGCGACCAGTCGCTCCGGCTGGCCTGTAAGCTTGCCGTCTTCGGCCGACGCCAGGGCATCGGCGTAATCGGCCAGGACGTCGGCGTCGTTCGGCAGCAGCGTGTTCAGGCGCGAATAAGCCTGCGCCGCCTCGCGATAGCGCCCCAGCGCGGTGTAGGAGCGCGCCAGCATCTGCCAACCATCGGCGTCCTCGGGTTGGTGGCGCAAGCGTTCGGCCAGGCCCTGCACCAGCGCGTTCATATCCGGGCCGTCATCACCCACATGGCCTTGCTGGACGACGGTCGGTGGCGGCGCGGCCGGCAGAACTCCGGCGGGACGGCCGACCTGGAAATACAGGGCCGCAGCGCCCAGCGGCAAAGCGAGGGACAGCAACAAGGCGGTCCAACGTTGCGGCGGCATGGACTGGAGCGCTGGATTGGCCTGGGTTTCTTCGGCCACGCGCCGTTCCAGTTCGCGCAGCGCGGCGCGGTGGGCGGATGGCGGTAAAGTGCCGTTCTGCCGGTCGATTTCCAATTCCTTCATCTGGTTGCGCAGGACGGTGAGATTGACCTGCTGCGGCGAAGCGCCGTTCCCCCGTTCGCGGCCCCGGTGCAGCAAGGGCGGCAGGACGAACAGCAATGTGGCGGCTGTCAGCAGGATCGCCACGATCAGGAAGGCGCTCATGGCAGCTCCTCGCGTCCGGCCAGCAGGCTGGCGGCGCGCGTCCTTTCGGCTGGCGACAAAGCAGGGTTGCGTTTGCCAAGTCCCTGGTTGCGCAGGCGCAGGAATAAGGCCAGTGCGCCGCCTGACAGCAACAATGCCGGCGCCAGCCATAGCAGCAATGTATTCGCCTTGAACGGTGGCCGGTACAAGATGAAATCGCCGTAGCGCTGCACCATGAAATCGGCCACCTGGGTTTCGCTGCGGCCGGCGCGCATCTGCTCGCGGATCTGGCGGCGCAGGTCGACGGCCAGCTCCGCCTGCGAATCGGCCAGGGTCTGGTTCTGGCAGACCAGGCAACGCAATTCGGCGGATAGCGCTGCCACCCTGGCTTCCAACTGCGCCTCCGGTTGCGCGGGGACGCCAGCGGCAGGCGCGGCCAGCAGGCAAGCCAGGACGCAGGCGGCAAGCAGCCTCCCGGCGCGCGCGGCATCCGGATGCAGACGCCTAGCCATTTTCCAGCTCCTTCAACAGAGGCAGGATTTTCCGCTGCAGCACTTCCTCACTCAGCGGCCCGGCATGGCGCAGGCGGATCACGCCGCGCTTATCGATCACGAAGGTTTCCGGTACGCCGTACACGCCGAAGTCCATGCCCAGCCGGCCCTCAGGGTCGAATGCCGATTGCTGGTAGGGATTGCCATGCTGCGCCAGCCATTGGCGGGCATCCTCTTGGCCATCCTTGTAATTCAGGCCGACCAGCGGCGTGCCCTGGCGCTGCGCGAACTGCATCAGCAGCGGATGCTCGATGCGGCAGGAGGCGCACCACGAGGCCCAAACGTTCAGCAGCCATGCGCGGCCTGCCATATCGGATGGGGAAATCCGGCCGGCCGCGTCGTCCAGCCGCACTGCGCTGAAAGGCGGCGTGGGCTTGCCCACCAGCGGCGATGGCAGCTCGCGCGGATTCAGGTTTAGCCCCGCGCCCAGGAACAGCAGCAGGACGGAGAACACGGCAAGTGGCAGCAGGAAGCGTTTCATGGCGCGTCCTGCCGCAGGGCTGCACCAGGCATCAGTGCCGGGCCGGCGGTGGGAGCGGGAAACTGCGCCGCCACCGTATTGCGGCGCGCCAGCCGGTAGCGCCGGTCGCTGGCCGCCAGCAGGCCGCCGGCCGCCAGCAGTACGCCGCCGCCCCAGATCCACAGCACGAAAGGCTTGAGCTGGATGCGCACCAGCCAGCGCCCATCCGCCGTTTCCTCGCCCAGCGAAAGATACAGGTCGCGCGTCAGGCTATGTTCGATGGCTGCCTCGGTCATGATGGTCTGCTGTACCGGATAGTTGCGCCTTTCCGGATACAGCGTGGCGACGCGCCGTCCATCCCGCTGCACCTCGAAGCTGGCGCGCACCGCTTCATAATTTGGCCCGCCCACCTCGCGCACGCCGCTCAGCGTGAACTGATAGCCGCCCACTGTCACCAAGCCGCCGGGCGCCAGACTGACGTCGCGCGTCTCCTCATAGCCCTTGACCAGCGTGACGCCAATGACAAACACGCCCATACCCGCATGCGCCAGAACCATGCCCCAATAGCTGCGCGGTTCGCGTGCGATGCGGCGCAGCAGCGATGTTCCCGGCGCGGCATGGCTTAAGCGTTGCCAAGCCTGCCAGCCGCTGCCCGCGATGATCCAGACTGCCAGCGCCAGACCAAGCAGCACCAGCGGCGATGCCGCCATCGCCAGTCCCGCGCCAAGGCCGATCCCAGCGGCCAGGGCGGCCGGCCAGCGCAGACGGTGCAAGAGGTCCGGCAACGCCGCGCGCTTCCATTGCGCGAAGGGCGCGGCCGCCAGCAAAAGCAGCATGGGCGCCATCAGGGGTACGAAGACGGTCTCGAAATACGGCGGCCCCACGGAAATCTTGCCCAGGCCGAGAGCATCGAGTAAGAGTGGATAGAGCGTGCCAAGCAGCACCGTGCCGCAGGCCGCGAGCAGGATCACATTATTCGTCAGCAGCAGCGATTCGCGCGACAGCAGGGCAAAGCGCCCGCCGCCGCCCACCTTCGGCGCGCGCCAGGCATATAAGACCAGCGAAGCGCCGATGACCAGGGCCAGGAAGGCCAGGATGAAGGCGCCGCGGCGCGGGTCGGTGGCAAAGGCATGCACCGATGTCAGCACGCCGGAGCGCACCAGGAAGGTGCCGAGCAGGGAAAGGGAAAACGTCAGTATGGCCAGCAGCACGGTCCAGCTCTTGAAACTGCCGCGCTTTTCTGTCACGGCCAGGGAATGCAGCAGGGCGGTGCCGGCCAGCCAGGGCATGAAGGACGCGTTTTCGACCGCGTCCCAGAACCACCAGCCGCCCCAGCCCAGCTCATAATAGGCCCAGTAGCTGCCCATCAGGATGCCCAGGCTGAGGAAGCTCCAGGCCAGCAAGGTCCAGGGCCGCGACCAGCGCGCCCACGCGGCATCGAGGCGGCCGCCCAGCAAGGCCGCGATGGCGAAGGCGAAAGTCACGGCAAAACCCACGTAGCCCATATATAACAGCGGCGGATGGATGATCATGCCCGCGTCCTGCAGCAGGGGATTCAGGTCGCGTCCTTCCAGCGCGGCGGGCAGCAGGCGGGCAAAGGGATTGGACGCCAGCAGCAGGAACAGCAGGAAGCCCGCCGCCAGCAAGCCCAGAACGCCGAGCAGGCGCGCCCGCGTATCCTGCGGCAGCTGGCGGCTGAACAGCGTCACGGCGCAGCTCCAGGCAGCCAGCATCCAGCACCACAGCAGCAGCGAGCCTTCGTGTCCGCCCCAGCTGGCGGTTAGACGGTACTGCCAGGGCAGCAGCGAATTCGAATTCTGCGCCACATAGCGCACCGAGAAATCGTGGTTCCAGAAGCTGAGCAGCAGGCAGCCGAAGGCCAGCGTCAATAGCAGGAACTGGCCGCGCGCCGCCGGCTGCGCCAGCGCCATCCAGCGCTCGTTGCCGCGCTGCGCCCCGAACAGCGGCAGCACGCCCTGCACCAATGCCAGCAAGAGCGCCAGCACCAGGGCGTAGTTGCCTGTCTCGGGGATCACCGTTCCACTCCCGCCAGCGTGCGCATGGGCGCCTGGCCCTGCTGCAGGGCGTAGGCTGCTTCGGCCGGCATATAGTTTTCATCGTGCTTGGCAAGCACCTGCTGCGCCACGAACAACTGGCCCTCGGCCAGCCGGCCCTGCACCACGGCGCCGCGGCCTTCCTTGAACAGGTCGGGCAGGGCGCCCCGGTATTGCACCTGGATCTTGCGCGCATGGTCGCTCACCACGAAAGCCACCGTCACACCGTCGGCCTGGCGCCGCACGCTGCCCGGTTCCACCAGGCCGCCGACGCGGAAAATGCCGGTGCGCGGCGCCTGCCCGGCCGCTACCTGCGAGGGGGTGAAAAAGAACACCAGATTCTGGCGGAAGGCAGTCAGCACCAGGGCTGCGCCGATGCCCAGCACGGCCAGGCTGGCCCCGATCAGCAGCAGGCGCTGATGGCGCGCTTTCATGCGTCCATCCGTGCAGTGCGGCGCGCAGCCAGAAGGCGAGCCTGGCGCAAGCGTCGCCCCAGCAGCCAGCTTTCCGCCGCCAGCGCGGCGAACATCATGCCGCACGAACCCCAGACATAGCCGCCATAGCCACCCATGGCGAGGAAGTCCTGCACACTGTTCCAGACCATTATCCGCCCCCCGTCTTCGCGTTCAGCCAGTCCGCGCTACCCTCCCGTTCCAGCATGATGCAGCGTACGCGGCGCAGCACCGCCGCCACCGAGTAGGCCCAAAAGGCGAGCGTCATCAGCAGCATGCCGGCCAGCACCGGAGCGGCCATCGACGGCGCGCTATTGAGCGAGACCGAGGCACCCTGGTGCAGCGTGTTCCACCAGATGACGGAAAAATAGATGACCGGCACATTCGCTACCCCGGCCAGCGCCAGGATCGCAGCGGCGCGGTCGGCGCGGCGCGGTTCGTCGATGGATGCATGCAAGGCCATGAAGCCGAAATACAGGAAGAGCAGAATCAGCTCGGAAGTCAGGCGCGCATCCCATACCCACCAAGCGCCCCAGGTCGGCTTGCCCCACAGCGCGCCGGTCCACAAGGCCAGGAAGGTGAACAGGGCGCCGGTGGGTGCCAGCGCGCTTGCCATCATGGCTGAAAGTCGCGTGTTATACACCAGGCCCACGCCGGCCCATGCCGCCATCGCCAGATAGATCAGCATCGACATCCAGGCCGCCGGCACATGCACGAAGATGATGCGGAAGGCGTCGTGCTGCTGGGCGTCGGCCGGGACCAGCAGCAGGCCGATATACAGGCCTGCCAGGCCGGCCACGATGGCCAGGGCGGCAAACCAGGGAGTGAGGGCTGCGGCCAGCGGGAAGAAATGGCGCGGCGCAGCATACGCAAATACGCGCGGCGCATGCGGTGCGCGCCGGTTCGCAGCGGTGGAAGAGTACGGAAGGTTCATCGTTGCCATTTGCCCCCAAGAGTGATACATCCTGAGTGTCAAACGCCGCGCCGTTTACTCCAGCGCCACGCGCAAAGCCGCTACCGTGGCCCACGGCGCCAGCGCCGCGGTACCGCACAGCAGACCCGCCAGCAAGAGCAGATGGGCGCTGCTGCCTAAACCTTGAGCCTCGGCCTGGACTGCGCTGCTGCCGAGAATTAGTAAAGGAATATACAGGGGTGCCAACATGAGTGCAAGGAGCACACTGCCGCCGCGTGCATTCAAGGCCAGCGCCGCGCCGAGCGCCCCCAGAAGGCTGAGGACCGGCGTGCCAAGCAGCAGGCTGGCCAGCAGCACGCCCAAAGCCTGCGGCGCCATATCGTATTGGATGGCCAGCAGCGGCGCCACCGCCACCAGCGGCAGGCCGGCCAGCAGCCAGTGCGCGCCGGCCTTGGCCCACACCGTCAACAGCAGCGGATGGGGTGCGAGCAGCGCCTGCTCCAGCGTGCCGTCGGCAAAATCGGCGGCGAACAGGCGCTGCAGCCCAAGCAGGGCGGCCAGCAGCGCCGACACCCACAGCACGCCCGGCGCGATAGCGCGCAGCAGCTCCTGGTCCGGGCCGATGGCGAGCGGGTAGAGTGTGGCCGCGACGAGGAAGAACAGGGGCGGCATCAGTATTTCGGCGGGACGGCGTAAGGCCAGCAGCAGTTCCCGCCGCGCGGTCAGCGCCAGTATGCTCAGCATGCGGCCTCGCGGCCGAGGCGCAGCGTTTGCGTGGGCGCCGGCCCGGCTTCCTGGTGGGTGGTGTAGACCAGCATGCCGCCGCCGGCCAGATGGGCACCCAGCAGCTGCGTCACGCTGGACAGCGCCTGCTGGTCCAGCGCGGAAAACGGTTCATCCAGTATCCATACGGGCCGCTGCCGCGCCAGATGCAGCCGTGCCAGCGCCACCCGCTTGCGCTGGCCCTGCGACAGCAGGCGCACCGGCATCCCGGCCTCCGCCGCCAGTCCCATTTGTTCCAGGCTGGCATAGGCTTGCGCGCGGCTGTGGCGGATGCCCGGCAGGCCGCAGTAGGCCAGGTTTTCCCAGGCCAGCAGCTCGGGCTTGAGCGCATCGGCGTGGCCGGCATACAGCAGATTGGCTTGGAAGAGGGGGCGGCAGCGCACCAGCGTTTCGCCCTGCCAGCACACCTCGCCTTGGTCGGGGCGGGCCAGGCCGCACAGCAGGCGCAGCAAACTGGTTTTACCGCTGCCGTTGGCGCCTTGCACCCGCAAGGCTTCGCCATGGCCGAGGCTGAAGCCGATATCGGAAAACAGCGTGGCCGCGCCACGCACACACGCCAGATGCCGACAGCTCAAGCCCATTGCGCCTCCGTCAGTTGTTGTCCATATCGTAGATCATGGGCGCAAATGCACGCAACTTCCAGATTTATATTGACTTTTAAATGAGAATCGTTATCATTTGTATTTCAGTTACAGCTTTTAGAAGAAAATGCATCCACAACGCCGTCCCCAATTGAAGCGCCTGGCCGCCCTCGTGAGCCTGGCCCTGCCGCTGGCCGCCCAGGCCCAAAACGCCGCCGAGCAAACCGTCCTGCCGCAGATCGAAGTGCTGGCCAACAAGCTGGGCGACACCACCGAAGGCACCGGCTCCTACACCACCGGCAAGGCCAAAACGGCCACGCCACTGAGCATGTCGCTGCGCGATACGCCGCAGTCGATCTCGGTGGTGACGCAACAGCGCATCGAAGACCAGGGCATGCTGACGGTGACGGATGTGGTCAACAACAGCACCGGCGTTTCGGTCAACCAGTATGAAACCCACCGCGCCGGCTTCACCGCGCGCGGCTTCGACATCGACAATCTGCAGATCGACGGCATCCCCACCACCTGGTCCCAGCCTTGGAGCTCGGGCGAAGTGCAGGGCAGCCTGGCCATCTACGACCGCGTGGAAATCGTGCGCGGCGCCACCGGCCTGATGACCGGCGCCGGCAATCCATCGGCCGCCATCAATCTGGTGCGCAAGCGCGCCGCCAGCAAGGACTTCAACGGCTCCGCCGAAGTCGGCATCGGCCGCTGGGACGAGCGCCGCGCCCAGGTCGACCTGTCCACGCCATTGAACAAGGACGGCACTGTGCGCGCCCGCGTGGTCGGCGAATACAAGCAGGCCGACAGCTGGGTGAGCCGCATGAAGAGCAAGGACCACACGCTGTACGCCACCGTGGAAGCGGACCTGGGTCCGCGCACCCTGCTGTCGGCGGGCGCCAGCCGCCAGGAAACCGATCCGACCGCGCCGATGTGGGGCGGCCTGCCATACTGGTACAGCGACGGCTCGAAGACCAACTGGGACCGTTCCAAGACCACGTCCGCCGACTGGGCGCGCTGGAACACCGTGTATGACAACTACTTCGCCAACCTGGAGCACGGCTTCGACAACGGCTGGAAGCTGCGCGCCAACTACAGCCACGGTGAGCGCAAGGCCGATTCCAAGCTGCTCTACCTGTCCGGTGTGCCTGACCGCGTGACCGGCCTGGGCATGGGCGCTTTCGCCGGCTCCTATCTGACCAACACCAAGCAGGACGACTTCGGCCTGCACGCCAGCGGCCCGTTCAAGCTGGCCGGCCGCAAGCATGAAGCGGCGTTCGGCTATATGCACTCCAAGCAGAAGTTCAATGCGGACAGCCGCACCGCCGATTTCGGTGGCGACGTGCCGTCGGTGGGCAACTTCAATACCTGGAATCCTTCCGCCTATCCGGAACCGAAATGGAGCGCACCGTCCTTCTACGAGTCCAGCGTGACCAAGCAGGAAGCCTTGTACGGCGTGGTGCGCTTCTCGCTGGCCGACCCGCTTACCATGATCGTCGGCGCGCGCGCCACCAAGTACGATAAGAACACCCGTGGCGAGGCGAAGCCGCAGCACGAGAGCGAGCTGACCCCGTATGCCGGCCTGGTATATGACATCAGCGACAACTACTCGGTCTACGCCAGCTATACCGACATCTTCCAGCCACAGAGCCTGAAGGACAAGCAAGGCAATTATCTCAAGCCGGTGATCGGCAAGAGCGCCGAGGCTGGCGTGAAGGGCGAGTTCTTCGACGGCCGCCTGAACGCATCGTTCGCCGTGTTCAAGATCAAGCAGGACAATCTGGGCCAGGAAGCGGGCAACAAGCCCGGCGCCGGCGGACTGCCGGAAGCCTACTACCGCGCAGCCAAAGGCGCGAAGAGCGATGGCTTCGAGTTCGACGTTTCCGGCGAACTGGCGCGCGGCTGGAATGCCAGCGCCGGCTATAGCCAGTTCGACGCCGAAGATGCGACCGGCAAGGACATCAACAGCGTCTATCCGCGCAAGCTGCTGCGCGTGTTCACCACCTACCGCATGCCGGGCGAGCTGAAAGGCCTGACCGTGGGCGGTGGCGTGAACTGGGAAAGCCGCACTTACACGCCCGATTCAAATGCACCTGCCAACAGCAGCGGCATCATCGAGCAGAAGTCCCACAGCGTGGTGAACCTGATGGCGCGTTACGATATCAACAAGCAGTGGTCGGCCCAGCTGAACATCGATAATGTGTTCGATAAAACCGCCTTCGGCATGTTCTCCGCGTATGGCGCGATCACCTACAAGCAGCCGCGCAGCGCTTCGCTGACGCTGAAGTACCGCTTCTAAGCATTACGGGCTGCGGGCCGGGACGCTATCGTCCCGGCCCGCGTTTCACTTGAAAATCTTGAACTGCAGGGGTCTGGTGTGCGCGCCTTCTGGACTATCATTCATCGTTACGCCGGCTTGCTGACTGCCGGCTTTTTGTTTATCAGCGGCCTGACCGGCGCCATCATCTCCTGGGACCACGAGCTGGACGACCTGCTCAATCCCCATCTGATGCATGCCAGTTCCAGCGGCCCGGCATTGGCCCCGCTGGACCTCGCGCGCCAGGTCGAGGCACGCTATCCCGACGTGCGCGTCAGCTTTGTGCCGCTGCATGCGGAACCGGGTGAGTCCATCTCCTTCGGCATCAGCGGCCGCGTCGACCCGGTCAGCAAGAAACTGATCGAGCCGGGTTTCAACCAGGTCTTCGTCGATCCCGCCAGCGGCACCGAATTGGGCAAGCGCGAATGGGGCGCGGTCTGGCCGATCACCAAGGAGACTTTCGTCTCCTTCCTCTACCGTCTGCACTACACCCTGCATATTCCCGAGATGTGGGGCATCGACCAATGGGGCTTGTGGCTGATGGGCGGTATCGCCATGATCTGGACACTCGACAGCTTCGTCGGCTTCTACCTGACCTTGCCGGTGAGCCGCCGCAAGGAGCTGGGACGCGTACCCGCCGCCAAATCCTGGTGGCAGCGCTGGCAGCCGGCGTGGAAAGTGCGCTGGAAAGGCGGCAGCACCAAGCTCAATTTCGACCTGCACCGCGCTTTCAGCCTGTGGACCTTCCTGCTGCTGTTCATCCTGGCGTTCACGGCCTTCTCGCTGAACCTGTACCGCGAAATCTTCTATCCCGTGATGAAGACCGTATCGCAAGTGACGCCAACGCCGTTCGACACGCGCACCCCGGCCGACAAGCATCATCCGATCGAGCCACGTTTCGCCTTCGCCGACATCATCCAGCGCGCCAGCGCCGAGGCGGCGCAGCGCCAATGGGCGGAACCGGCCGGCAGCATCTTCTACTCGCAGGACTTCGGCATCTACGGCGTAAGCTTCTTCAAGCCGGGTGACGACCACGGTTCCGGCGGCGTCGGCCCGGCCGTGCTGTACTTCGACGGGGAAGACGGCCGCCTGCTGGGCGACCGCCAGCCATGGAAAGGCACGGCGGCCGATATCTTCGTGCAAGCCCAGTTCCCGCTGCATTCCGGCCGCATCCTCGGCCTGCCGGGACGCGTGCTGATTTCCTTCATGGGCATCGTGGTCGCCATGCTGAGCGTGACCGGCGTCATCATCTGGTGGCGCAAACGCGTCTCGCGCGTCGCCACCGCACAAAGACAAGCCTTGCTGGCATCGTAATTCCCCCTCTCGCGGCGGCCATCCGTGCCGCCGTGCTCTCCCTTCCAGGCCTGTTTGTCATCGCGCGTGACAATTGGATATCTTTTGGCCGTCGTTGCAGGCATATGCTAGCTGTTCAATTCCCGATCAAGTTTCGTTTCACGCTGCCGCATGAGGCCCGGCTCCCGCCGGATTTACCCCAGAACATGAGAGAGCGAAATGAGCAAAGAAACCGAGTTGGAGTCCGCAAAAGGCGAGGGCGCGGCCAGCGCGACCGCGCAACTGAAGGAGATGTTCGTCGATATCGTGCAGGAAGGACGCATCAAGCTGGGACAAAAGCCAGCTCTGCGCGCCGTTTTCCGCAAGCTGCATGGCGTGGCCCACGGCCGGCTGGAGATGGCGCCCAGTATTCCGCAGGAATTCAAGGTCGGCATCTTCACCCATGACAAGCTGGATGCCTGGGTCAGATTCTCCAGCGACACCGCACCGAATGCCACCGATTTCGAGACCACGCTGGGCATCGGCATCAAGCTGTTCGGCGTGCCCGGCCCGAATGCGCTGGGGGAGGAGGGCAATACCGCCGACTTCATCATGCAGAATTTCCCCATCTTCTTCGTCGACACCGCCGAGGAAATGGCGGCCTTCACCCATGCCGGCGTGGTGCTGAACGATTACGACAGCTATCTCAAAGAGCATAAGAAAACCGCCGACATCCTGAACCGCATGAAAAAGGTGGAAGCCAGCGTGCTGACCACCGGCTACTGGGCCATTCTGCCTTTCCACTGCGGCAGCCATTATGTGAAATACCGCCTGGTACCGGAAACGGCGCCGGAAAATATACCCAACGACAGCAGCGATTACCTGGCCGTGGATATGGCGCGTCGCCTGGCGAAAAGCGAGTACCGCTTCCGGCTGGAGGTGCAAAAGCGCACCAATCCTGAAAACATGCCGCTGAACCGCGCCACCGTCGAGTGGCCGCTGGAGGAAAGCGCCTTTGTGCATGTGGCCACCCTCATCCTGCCGCGTCAGGATATTGGCCGGCGCGGTCAGGCCGAATATGGCGAGCTGTTGTCCTTCAATATCTGGCGCGTGCCGCCGGCACAGGCGCCGGTGGGCTCCATCGCCGATGCGCGCAAGGTGGCGTATGCGGCCGGAGCGCAGTGCCGCCGCATGGCCAACGGCGAGCCGCTGCAGGAAGCGCCGCAGCCGCGGCCATCGGCCTCGCCGCTGCCGGTGATCGACGATACGATCGTGAAAGCGGCCATTTACCCCAGCATCGGCGTCGCCCGCGTCGGCAGCAGTCCCGACGCCTGGTTCGTCGGGCCGGAGGTGCCGGAACCACCGGCCGAAGCGGAAGGCTTCTACCGCGACGCTCAAAAACGCCTCAAGCGCCAGGCAGCGCGCTTCCGTGTCTACGGCCTGAACGCCAAGGGCGAGATTGTGCACGAGCTGACGCCAGCCAATGCGCAGATCGAGTGGAAGGTGCAGCTGGCGAACACCAAGGCCGCCTGGTACGGCTTCCAGCTGGCCCTGGACATCCCTGAAGCCAAGGCGGCCCAGCCCACGACGTTGCGCAACGCCAACGTTTCCGACCGCGCCCGGCTGGCGATCACACCCAAGCCGCAGAGCGTCTCGGGCATCAAGGCGCCGCCCCGACGCTTTGATGACGGCAAGTTCTGGGACAAGGAAGTGTATCTGGGCGAGATCTTCACCGACGATCAAGGCCGCCTGCTGGTCCTGGGTGGCCATGGCGCGGCCGCTTCTTACGACAACAGCCGGGCAATCACCTTCGCCAACAACGAAGCCTGGCACGACGACGTCTCCGATGGACCGGTCAAGGCCCACGTCAGCTATAGGGGCCAGGAGCTGGAGGTGCTGCCTGCCTGGGTGGTGGTGGCGCCGCCCAATTTCGGCCCCATGCGCAAATCGGTGCGTACCATGTGGGACTTGATGCGTGATGTCTCGATCAAGGCCGGGACTTTGCCCATGCCCGAACGGCCCAGCTTCAGCGCCGAGATTCTGCCCATCTTCCAGCGCATGGCCGGCCTGCAATGGGTAAACGCCGGCTTTGCCTCCGGTTTCGGCTGGCGTGGCGCTTTCGACCTGACCAGCTCCCAGGCGCTGGAGCGCCTGTCCGACGCCAGCGCTTCGAATCATGCCTTGCGCCAGTCGATTGCCCTGCAGTTCCGCAACTACGCGGTGGATGGCGAATCGCCCAAGCCCTGGCCCTGGATTTATGGCGACTCAATGAGCCTGCCGCCGGTGTCCATGCGCCAGAACGCCACGCTGAGCGACACCCAGCTGGCCATGCTCAAGCTGTGGGCCGACGGCAAATTCATCGAAGATTGGCCGCCCAGGGAAGCTGCCCCGGCCAGGATCGAAGACGTGCCGCCGGTGCGCCAGGGCGAGGTGTTGACCCGTGCCGCACTGGAATTCTGCCTGGCCGACGCCTTCCATCCCGGCTGCGAAATGACCTGGCCGGTGCGCGCCAAAAGCATGTATATGCAGCCCTTCCGCTTTGCCCATGCACCCGCAGGCTGGATCGCGCCCGGCCTGGGCGATGTGCTCAACGCCGACGGCGTGACCATTCCCAATGGCCCCCTATATGGCCAACAGGCAGGCGGCATCACGCGCTGGATGGCCGTGCCATGGCAGACCGATACGGCCAGCTGCCAGTCCGGCTACGACAAGAGCTATGACCCCTACATCCCCAGCTTCTGGCCGGCACGGGTGCCGAACCAGGTGCTGAGCGAGGAAAACTACAAGGTCGTGGTGGACGAGAAGCGCCCGCTGAGCGAGCGCCTGGCCGCCTTTGCCAACCGGGCCAGCTGGCTGGAGCCGCTCGGCAGCGGCAGCTATACCGAGAAGATCAACCACATGATCCACCACTTCGACCACCTTGGCGTGGTGGAGGTGCGCAACGGCCCGTCGGATCGCAGCCATTTCCCCGCCCATCTGGAAGTGGAAGACCAGCACGTCGAGATTCCCGAAGTGCTGCGGGCGCAGGCTGAGCACCGCCGACTGCATGCAAGCAAGGCGACAGCGGTGCAAGGGCAAACCCTGCATCTCGAGCCGGAAGAAGACCTGGCCAGCATCGAGAAAGTCCACCGCTTCCCGCGCGGCCTGGACTAATCGGTGGACGGCGGCATTTGTCTGCAGGCCGATGTGCTGGTTCTGGGGGCCGGGCCGGCCGGCAGCACGGCCGCGCTGAATCTCGCCCCCCATGCCTGTGTGCTGCTGGCCGACAAGCGCACAGCCACAGGCTCGCGCATCGGCGAGTCGCTGCCGGCGGCGGCCGGCCGTCTGCTGCGCGATATGGGGCTTGAGGCGGCCTTTCTGGCCCAAGGCCATCTGCCTTGCCAGCACACGCGCAGCACCTGGGACAGTGCCGCCGCGCTGGAGCAAGATGCGATGCGTAATCTGGATGGCCACGGCTGGCACCTGGAGCGCGACCGTTTCGACGCCTGGCTGCTGGAAGTGGCGCAACAGCGCGGCGCCGCCGTGCTGAGGGATAGCCGTCTGGTCGGCGCGCTGTGGGAAGAGGGCGCCGAACCGCATTGGCGCCTGGAGCTGATGCGGCAAGGACGCGCGCTGGCGGTCGAGGCGCGGGCAGTGATCGATGCCAGTGGCCGCAACAGCTCCTTCTCGCGCCATGCCGGCAGCCAGCGCCATGCCGGCGACAAGCTGGTTTGCGGCTGGCTTCTGGGCTGCGATGCCGCCGTCAGCAATGCGGACAACGCCACTGGCGGCAACAGCGAACTGCATGCGGAAGCCGAAGGCTGGTGGTACACCTCGGCTTTACCGGGTAGTCGCCGTCTGTTGGCTTTCTATACGGATGCCGATTTGGCGGCGGCGCAGGCAGCCCGCGCGCCGGCACTCCTGCTGGCGCGCGCCGCCAGCATTCCCGCCATTGCTGCCTTGCTGCAAAAGCAGGATAGGGCAGCGGACGAATATGGCTTTTGTGCCGCCAACAGCGCGGTGTTGTCAGCCGCCAGCGGCCAGGCCTGGCTGGCGGTGGGCGACGCGGCCCTGGCCTTCGACCCGCTTTCGTCCCAGGGACTCTTCAACGCGCTTTACACCGGCCTGGCCGGGGCCGAGGCGTTGCACCGTCATTTGCACGGAGACAGCATGGCCTTGTCGGACTATCAGGACGAAATCATCCGAATCCAGCGCGCCTATGCCGCACACCGCGACATCTGGTATGGCACGGAGCGGCGTTGGCCCGACTCGCCGTTTTGGCGGCGGCGCCATGGCCCGGGCGACATTTTGCGTACTGAACGCAGGAGGAATGAAATCGACATCGCGTAATCACGGAACAAGAGCTAGTCTTTCGCTACTGTTGCCGAAAGCATGCAGAGAACTCTATGCGCACGCTGCTGAGCGGCCGTTTTTTCAATTGGGAAGATTGGAGAGATTTTACGATATGCAGGAAGAGCACAATTTACTCTGCCGCGGCTAAGAGCTTTGGTCGACAGCGCTGCACGAGCACGACATATCGCTCCATGCAGAGAAAAAGAAAGAAACTCTTCCCGACTAAGGAGGCCTTATGTCTCATCTTGCTAAATCTCTGCTGCAGCTATTTCTGTTGACGGCCGCACTTTTCGGACTACCAGTCCAAGCCAAAGATGACCGATTGTGCGATCGAGTTGAATATAGCTTTGTGATGGGAAGCGGCGGCCTCAATGAACTATCCGCAAAAATCACACTTCCCACATCGGGCTACGCTGTGGCGCTATTTCAAAGCGCCGAACTGATTCGGCCACCTAAGGTCTACTTCATCTGCCAGAAGCCTGACGGCATGGTGTCCCAAGTGGTAAGCACTTATACCGCCAAGTTAAGTACGCCATGGAAGGAAGTGAGTGTGATCGATGCAGCAGGCGCACAGCGTATTCAGGTTAAGTCCGATGGCGTAATGGCAATGACTGCAACGGATACGCCCACAGCATGCAGAAACAATGAGGGCTGCGGCGCAGGACAATTTTGCGACACCACGCCGAAATGCCCTGACGGCCAAGTACAAGGCATTTGCGTATCAAAACCACAAATCTGTCCGCGCAATTTCTTGCCCGTATTGGCTTGCAATGGACAGACTTACTCCAATCATTGCGAGGCAATGGCCGATGGACAGTCCATTCCAGGCGTAAAACGCGGCAAACTACTGGGCTCAGATGGCGTGTTCCCGTTTGGACCCGCTGGGAAATTTCGGAGTCCAGGTGATGCTTGGCCATTTTCCTGCAGTAAGCTAAGCGATTCGGAAGACATCTTGCCATGGCCTTGGGCGTGTAAAAAAACGGCGGCAAAAGAAAGGAGATAACCGCTTACGCGCAAGTTAACGAGGTTTGGCAATAAGGAATCGTCGAAATGGCCGCGCGACAGACTTGTATCTGTCGCGGGAATTCGGCCGTTTATCGATCCTCCTGCGATAAACGCCGGCCCAGCGCATCGGCCACATGGCCCGCCGCGATGTAGCTGAACGCCATGATGGTGACGCTGGGGTCGACCGATGGACCGGTCGGCAGTACCGAGGGATCGGCCACGAACAGGTTGTCGAAGCCGTGGACGCGGTGGCTGGAATCGGTGACGGACGTCTTCGGATCCGGCCCCATGCGGCAGCCGCCGAAGGGATGCGGGGCCGCCATGAAGAGGGCGCCCGGCTTGACCTCGATCTTGTCGATGACGCCGATCTGCTCCATCGAGGTCAGCTCGGTGCGCCGCAGGTCCGCCAGCATCACCTTGCTGGCGCCGGCCTTGAAGTTGACGGTCACAATCTTCTTCAGCAGGTCGCGTATCATCTTTTGCGTGGTCGGACCGTAGGGATAATGCACTTCACGCCGTCCTTTCGAGTCGATCCGGATTTCGCCCAGTTCGTCGGGATGGTCGTCGATCCAGCCAGTGGCGCCGCCGACGTGGGATAGATTGCTCATCCATTCAGCCGCGCCCTCATCGAAACCGCCGACCGAATAGCTCATCAGCGCGGGATGGATCTGGTCCGGCACCAGAAGATAGCCGCCCTCGATGTAATTGCCCTGGGAGTCGTAGCGCGCGCGGCGGAATCCTTCCACGCCAAAACAGGCGGGCGGCTTGCGCCACAGGACGATGGGCTCCCGGTACATGCCATGCGCGAATACGGTCGGATTCATGCCGAAGTGTTTGCCCAGCGCCGGCAGGGATTCGCGCAGGCGGTTTTGCGACAGCAGGAAGGCCGGCGTATTGAAACCGCCCGCCGCAACCACGAAATGCCTGGCTTTGATGACAATCTTCCTGCCGCTGGGCCGGTTACGCGCGCGGTCCATGACGCTGGCTGACAGCTGGCTCACGCGCCTGCCATCGAAGCTGAATTGTTCGGCCCTAAGGTCGGCATAGACGCGCGCGCCCAGCGCCATCGCCGCCGGCAGGCTGGTGACAAGCTGGCTCTGTTTGGCGCCGATGGCGCAGCCCTGCATGCAGTGGCCCGATCCGGCGCAGCCATTCCTGGCCTGTTTGACCGGCGCGCCTTCCCAGCCCAGCGCCTGCACCGCGTCGCGGAACAGCTCATTCATGCGGTTGTAGTAAAAGGGCGGCATCTCGGCAATGTGCAGGCGGCGCTCGATGTCCTCGAAGATCGGCGCCAGCTGCGCGCCGCCATGTCCCGCCATGCCGTAGCGCTCATGCCAGAGCGCCAGGCGGTCCTCGGGCGTGCGGTAGCTGTCGGCCCAGTAGTGGACCGAGGTGCCGCCGACCAGCTCTCCGTAATTCAGCAGGGTGGAGCCATCGTTTGAGGTGATCAGGCTGCGCTCCGCATCGACCTTGCCAGCCTGGTTCAACTCGCGGTTGTCGAAGCTCGAAGAAGGGTAGTAGCCGCCTTTTTCGATCACGATGGTGTCGATGCCTGCTTCGGCCAGCTTGTAGGCCAAGGTTGCGCCGCCGCAGCCGGAGCCGATCACGCAGACCTCGGCGCTGATCGTCTCCAGCTTCTCGTAATCGGTATATTCGTAAGGTTTATTGGTACTGCTCATTGACTGCTCCTTTCTCACGCCCGTGGCGTTCTGCCGGATAATTTGGCGTACAGCACGCGCTGCTCGCTGCGTTTTTCCGGCAGGTTCATGAACGGCCCGTCGTAGCCGATGGCTTTCCAGCTCGACGGATGGCCGTAGTAGTACCAGCGCATGGTGGCTGGCAGGTTGAAGATGACGGCGCGGACGGTATCGTCGCGCGTGTCGCAAGCCTCGGCGAGAAACTTGCGCCGCGCCGCCACCGGCAGCCGGGAAAAGCGCGAGGCATAGCCCTTGGCCAGCGGCAGGAATTCGAGCAGATAGAAGGCGCTGCGCAAATCGCTGCCGATGCCTTCGTTGACGAAGAACAGCTCTTCATCGAAGCGGGTAAGCACCTCGGCCTGTTCAATGGTGGGGAAGGCGACGCCGACCGGCACGCTGGCTTCGGCCAGGGCATGCACGATGTCGGCGCAATGATCGTCGAGCACCAGCAGCTTGCCGTAGCGGTCCCGATGGCGGTGCGTCATCGTGAGATAGGCCGCGCCGCCCGTTGCCGCAGCTACCGTGCCGCCAAGGCCCAATAGCGCGATTTTCAGAAAACGCCGCTTGGCGAAGAAATTGTTCTGAACCTGCATTTTGAACCTCCACTTGGCTATGCATCGGCACAGACTAGTGGGAGACGGGCAAAACCCGTTATCGAAAATGCGCAATTCAGCTTTGCGCATTTTCGATAACACTTGGTGCCGGCAGCTGCCTATCTTTTGTGCATTACACCTCTAATAAATGGAGACAAATATGCAAGAGCGCGCAATCGGCGGGGCACTCCGCATTCCGCAGCCTGCTGCTGGAATTAAGGTAAAGTATAGTGTGACCGGCTTAATATCGCTGCCTCAGCGATAGGAACGGATGCCATGGATCAGGACTGGTGGCGCACAGTACAAAGCGACGATGTGGAGCAGCATGCCCGGCATCTGGGCCAATTCCATTGGCGCTACGACCAATTGAGCGGCGGCGCTTTCCGCGCCCAGCTCGCGGAGCTGGCGATGCCGCGCGTTCGCGTTTTTCGCGAACATACCTCGCACAGCACGGAACAAAGCGGTTCCCTGCCAGCCGGCAGTATCGGCGTAGGCCTGGCTTTGCTGGAGGATAATCCGCTGTGGATGAATGGCATGCGCATTGCCGGCGACCGCATTATCGTCTCGCACGATTCCGGCGTGGAGCTGTGCACCTCCCCTGATTGCGAGCTGGGTTTTGTCGTTGCCGACGCGGCGGTGATGGAGGAAATCCTGCAGCGCACGGGTGCGCGCATGGCCGCAAACCTGGTCGGCAAGGCTTCCGTCACCCAGCTGCCGAAATCTTCCGAACGGGCCTTGCGCCAGCTGCTGTCCTTGGTCCATGGGAATTTCGGCGTGGCGCCCGACTCGCTGCGGAGCGAGAATGCGCGCCGCCTGCTGGAAGACCAGTTCATGCTCGAACTGGTCGACGCGCTGACTGCCGCCACCGTCTTGCCCGAGGAATGCAACGCCTTGCTGCGCAAGCGGGTGGTGGACCGCGCCCGCGAGCGTATGCGCGAAAATCCGGATAGGCCAATGTCCATCCTGGAGGTCTGTAACCGTGTCGGCGCCAGCCGCCGCAAGCTGGAGTACTGTTTCCAGGAAGTGCTTGGCACCACGCCGGTAGCCTATATGCGCGCGATCCGGCTCAATGGCGTCCGGCGCGAGCTGCTGCGCGCACAAGAGGGCGAACGCATTTACGACATCGCCGTGCGCTGGGGCTTCTGGCATTTCAGCCAGTTCTCCGCCGACTACAAACGCCAATTCGGCGAGCTGCCCTCGCACACCTTGCTGCGCTCCAAAGGCGCTTAGATACAGTGCCTCGCAGGCTTGCGCAAATTCGATAACGAGGCTGCGCCGCGAGATTTATCCTCTTCTCAATGGGACCACAACTGGTTCCGCTTTCAAGAGGACATCTCATATGCGCGGGCTCATGCAAAGTCAGCCTTTACTCATCTCCGACCTGCTTACGTTTGCCGAGCGCTTTCACGGCCAGGTCGAGATAGTCAGCCGCCGGGTGGAAGGCGATATTCACCGCTATACCTTCCGCGACGCCGCCCGGCGCGCCCGCCAGGTGGCGTATGCCATCGACGCCGAAGCGCTGGAGTTCAGCGACCGCGTCGCCACGCTGGCCTGGAACGGCTATCGCCACGTCGAGCTGTATTTCGGCGTCTCGGGCTCCGGCCGCGTCCTGCACACCATCAATCCGCGCCTGACTCCTGAGCAGGTGCGCTGGATGGTCAGGCATGCGCAAGACCGCGTATTCTGCTTTGAACTGAGTTTTCTGCCCTTGGTCAAGGCGATATGCGCGCAATGCCCGAGTGTTGAGCGCTGGGTGGCGCTGTGCGGCCAGGATAAGCTGCCCGCCAATACCGGCATTCCCAATCTGGTCAGCTACGAAGCCTGGATCGGCGGCCGCAGCGATGCCTATACCTGGCCGCGCTTCGAAGAAGACACCGCATCGAGCCTCTGCTACACCAGCGGCACTTCCGGCGATCCCAAGGGCGTGCTGTACAGCCATCGTTCCACGGTACTGCATTCCTTTGCCGTGTCCATGCCCGATGCCCTGTGCCTGTCGGCGCGCGACGTGGTGCTGCCCGTCGTGCCGATGTTCCATGTGAATGCCTGGGGCTTGATTTACGCGGCGGCGGCCGTGGGCTTCAAGCTGGTCCTGCCGGGACCATCGCTGGACGGCGCCTCCGTGTATGAATTGATCGAGCAGGAAAAGGTCACGATGGCGGCCGGCGTTCCCACCGTCTGGCAAATGCTGCTTGGCCATATGCAGGGCCGGGAGCTGCGTTTCTCCACGCTGCGCCGCACGGTGATTGGCGGCGCAGCGGTGCCGCCGGCGATGTACGCCGAATTCGCCGACCGCCATGGCGTGGAAGTCATTCATGCCTGGGGCATGACGGAAACCTCGCCGGTCGGCACCGTCGCCACGCTGAATGCGGCGCAAATGCGGCTCGACCCGCAGGAGCAGCGCCGTCTACGCCTGAAGCAAGGACATGCGCTGTTTGGCGTCGATATGCGCATCGTGGACGAGTTGGGACAGGAACTGTCCTGGGACGGCAAGGCTTTCGGCGATCTGCAGGTGAGGGGGCCGTGGATCATCAGCGCCTACTACTCCGGCGGAACATGCGAATACACGGACCCTCACGCCGCCCTGCAGGATGGCTGGTTTGCTACCGGCGATGTGGCCACCATCGACGCCGATGGCTTCATGCAGATCACCGACCGCAGCAAGGACGTCATCAAATCCGGCGGCGAATGGATCAGTTCCGTCGAAATCGAAAACGTTGCGATGTTGCACCCGGCAGTGGCCATGGCGGCCTGCATCGGCATCAAACATCCGAAGTGGGACGAGCGGCCCGTCATCGTGGTGATGCGCAAGCCGGATATGGAACTGAGCCGCGACGACATTCTGGCCCTGTTCGAAGGCCGCGTCGCGAAATGGCAGATTCCCGACGACGTGCTGTTTGTGGAAGAAATCCCCCTCGGGGCCACCGGCAAAGTGCAAAAGAATAAGCTGCGGGCGCTTTGCAGAGACTACGTAACCTGGGCTGCCTGAGCGCGGCGAACAATATGGAAACGCAAAACACATATCTGGCGGCGCAAGCCTCCATGGCCGCGCTCCTGGAGACGCAGCGCCAGGCGTATCGCGCCGATCCCTATCCCAGCTACGCGCTGCGCCTGGACCGCCTGCGCCGGCTGGGCGAAATGAGCACCCGCCACGCATCGCAGCTGATCGAAGCCATCTCCGAGGATTTCGGGCACCGGTCCAGCCACGAAACCCGGCTGACCGACTTGCTGATGATCGAAGCGGCGCAGCGCCACGCCAGCCGCCACCTGCGCGGCTGGATGAAGCCCCGGCGCATGCAGACGGCGCTCCATTTCCTGCCCGGCGCCAACCGCCTGGTACGCCAGCCGCTGGGCATCGTGGGCGTGATCTCGCCCTGGAACTATCCCTACCAGTTGGCGATGGGGCCGGCCATCGCGGCCATTGCGGCAGGCAACCGGGTCATGATCAAGCCGTCGGAATACACGCCCAATTTTTCCGCCTTACTGGAACGGATTGCGGCCAAACACTTCGACCGCGACGAGCTGACGGTGGTAAATGGTGGCATGGAAGTGGGGCAGGCGTTCGCCAGCCTGCCTTTCGACCACCTGGTGTTCACCGGTTCCACCGCCACCGGAAAGCATGTGGCAATGGCGGCCGCGCGCAACCTGACGCCAGTTACGCTTGAGCTGGGAGGCAAGTCGCCCGCCATTCTCGATCCCGACGCCGATATCGGCGCGGCGGCACGCAGCCTCGCATTCGGCAAACTGCTGAATGCAGGCCAGACTTGCGTGGCGCCGGATTACGTTCTGGTCCCCGTCTACCGGCAGCAGGAGTTGCTGGAGGAGCTCAGCAAGGCTGCGCACCATATGTATGGCAGCGATGCGCGCAACGCCGACTATACCTCCATCATCAACGAACGCCATTTCGCTCGCTTGCAAGCCCTGGTCGGCGAGGCTGTGAAGCAGGGCGCGCGCGCCATTCATCCAACTTTCGATGGCATGCAGACAGATGGCCGCAAATTTCCGCCAACGCTCCTGGTCGACGTCCGCCCGGATATGCGGGTGATGCAGGAGGAGATCTTCGGCCCGGTGTTGCCGATCGTGACTTACGACGGCGACCCGGACCAGGCGATCGCTTTCGTCAATGAACGCGACCGGCCGCTGGCACTTTACTGGTACGGCAAAAACAGCCGTAACCGCGAACGCATTCTGCAGCGGACGGTGTCCGGCGGCGTGACCGTCAATGACTGCATCTGGCACTTCGGCCAGGAGTCGCAGCCCTTCGGCGGCGTGGGCGCCAGCGGGATGGGGGCTTATCACGGCGAATGGGGCTTTCGCGCCTTCAGCAAGGAAAAACCGGTCTTCCTGCAATCGCGCCTCAATGGCGTCGGCTTGCTGCATCCGCCCTACGGCAAAACATTCGAATTCATGGCGGGCCTGCTCAAGGCGATTACTTAAAACAAAGAAAGGATCTTCACAATGGATGAACAGATCAAGGGGACAAGCCGGCGTGGCTTTTTGCGCGCCACGGGAGCCGGGGCGGTTGCCGTGGCAGGTGTGGTGGTGGGCGACGCGAATGCGGCCAAAGCCGGCAAGTGCAAATCCGCCGGCTGCGATTATGACGTGGTCGTGATCGGCGGCGGCTTCGCCGGCATCACGGCGGCACGCGACAGCCGCAAGAGCGGCTACAAGACGCTGGTCCTGGAAGCGCGCAACCGCCTTGGCGGCCGGACCTTCAGCTCGACTTTTGCGGGACACAATATTGAACTCGGCGGCGCCTGGATTCACTGGGCGCAGCCTAACGTGTGGGCGGAAAAGGAACGCTATGGGCTGGAAGTCAAGGAAACGCCCGAGGGGCTCGATCTGAGCGCGGAGATCATCGTGCTGGCCCACGAAGGCGGACGCACGGTCTTCAACGAACAGGACATGGCCTCCATCGGCGAGGCCTTCGAACAGTATTTCGCCGAAGCCCGGCAGATGTGGGAGCGCCCCTACGATTCGAAACACACGCGCAAGGAACTGATCGCGCGGGACGGACTGTCCGTCGGCGACCGCCTCCAGAGCCTGCAGCTGAGCAAAACGCAACGCGTGGCGCTCGAAGGTTATTTTTCGACGATGGGGCTCTGTGACATCGGCAAGATGTCGTACAACGATGTGGCGCACTGCTGGTCCCTTGCAGGTTGGAGTTTTGGCGCGACCAACGATGTGATGGGCCGCTATGTCTTCAAAACTGGAACGGCCAGTCTGATAAACGCGATGCTGGAAGACGGCAAACCGGAAGTTCGACTCTCCACGCCGGTGCGCAGGATCGAAGACAAGGGCGACCGCGTCATAGTAACAACCCAAAAGGGCGAACGCATCGTGGCGCGAACCGCAATCGTCGCCTTGCCGATGAATGTGCTGCCGAGCGTGGAATTCTCGCCGCCGGCCGACCCCATGGTGATCGAGGCGGGCAGGTTGAAGCACGCCGGCGCTGGCACCAAGGTCTATATCAAGACCCGTGGCAAATACGATGGCGCCGGCAAGACGCTGGGCGTAGGCGACTCAAAGCAGGCCATCAGTCTGACATTCACCTATGCCAAGGGCGACGACCACTCGATATATGTGGCCTTCGTTCCCGATCCGGAAAAGCTGGACGTGCAGGATACCCGCGCCGTGCAGGAAGCCCTGCGCGTCTATATTCCGGATGCGGTGGTGGAAGAATGCTTTGCCTACGAATGGACGCTGGACCCGTACAGCCGCGGCACGTGGTCCGCCTACCGGCCGAACTGGTACGGCAAGTACCTCAATCACTTCGAACAGGATCGCGGAAATATCTTCTTCGGCCAGGGCGACCATGGTGAAGGGTGGCGCGGCTTTATCGATGGCGCCATTGGCGCGGGCAGCAGGGCGGCGCAACGTGTTCGAAAGATGCTGGGGTGAAGTGATGTATCGGAAAATATTCTTCCTGCTGCCGTTTGCCGCGATGGCTGCGGCAACGCATGCGGGCGATGCCTGTAATCTGAAATTGGGAAAGGCCGTATTCGAAAGCAAATGCGTTGCCTGCCATGCCTTCAACGAGCATAAGGCCGGTCCCCGCCTGGACCATCTGATCGGCCGCCGCGCCGGAACGGTCAAGGGATTTGAATTCAGCGCTGCGCTGACCGCCAGCGAGTTTCGCTGGGATGTGGAACGACTGGCCGCCTTCCTGGCGAATCCCCAGGAATACGCGCCCGGCACGGTCATGGCCTTCCGCGGCATTCATTGGAAGGAAGAGCGCGATGCGCTTGTCTGTTATGTAGGGCAGCCTGCCCAGTCTGGAAAACCTCGGTAGAACACTCATGAAAATTCTTATTGTCCACGCCCACCCGGAGCCGATGTCGTTTTGCAGCGCGCTGCAGCGCGAAGCCGTCGAAGCGCTGCGGGCGCAGGGCCACGAAGTGCAGGTCTCGGACCTGTACGACAGCGGCTTCAATCCGATAGCGAGTTCCGCCGATTTTGGCAGCCGCAAAGATCCCGACTATCTGGTTTACGCCGTGGAGCAGCGCCATGGCTACACGGCTGGCGGCATTGCGCCCGACATCCAGTCCGAACTCGCCAAGCTGCTGTGGTGCGACTTGCTGATTCTGAATTTCCCGGTGTTCTGGTGCGCGCCGCCGGCCGTGATGAAAGGATGGTTCGACCGGATATGGCTGTCCGGTCCTATCTATGGCGGCATGCGCTTCTATGAGCGGGGAGGGCTGCGCGGCAAGCGGGCCTTGTGCACCGTCACCATCGGCGCGCAGGAGCATATGTACCAGCCGGGCGGCATCCATGGCAGCTTGCTTGACATGCTCAAGCCGGTGCTGCAGGGGACTTTGGCCTATTCCGGCATGGATGTCCTGCCGCCTTTCGTTGCCTGGCATGTTCCTTACGTGAGCGATGCGGAACGCAAATCCATGCTGCTGGAATACCGGCGGCGGCTGGCGGACCTGGGCAGCGCCGAAGTCCTGCAGTTTCCCCGCATGGATGCTTACGACAATCAGCTTCGTCCATTAGTCAACCTTCAAGATAGGGAGTCATTATGTCTCGTGAAGTCGTTGTAGTCAGCGCGGTGCGCACCGCAATCGGTACTTTCGGCGGAAGCCTCAAGGATATTCCGCCCACGGAATTGGGCGTTTTGGTGGTGCGCGAATCGCTGGCGCGCGCCCGGACCGCGGGCAGTGAGGTCGGCCAGGTCGTCTTCGGCCACGTAATCAACACGGAACCGAAGGACATGTACCTGTCGCGTTTTGCCGCCATCAACGGCGGCTGCGCCGAAGACACCATCGCCTTTAACGTCAATCGTCTGTGCGGCTCGGGTCTGCAAGCCATCGTCTCCGCCAGCCAAAGCGTGTTGCTGGGCGACTGCGACATCGCCATTGGCGGCGGCGCCGAGAACATGAGCCGCGCGCCGTTCGCCAGTCTGAACACCCGCTGGGGCGCGCGCATGGGCGACAGCAAGCTGGTGGACATGATGATCGGCGCCTTGCACGACCCCTTCCACAATTTTCACATGGGCGTGACCGCCGAAAATGTCGCGGCAAAATGGGGCATCACGCGCGAACACCAGGACCGCCTGGCCGTCGAGAGCCACAGGCGCGCGCAAAAGGCGGTCGAAGCCGGGTATTTCAAGGAACAGATTGTGCCGGTGACGCTCAAAAGCAGGAGGGGTGACCTGAGCTATGCGACCGACGAGCATTTCCGCGCCAATGCGGCGCTGGAAGACCTGGCCCAATTGAGGCCGGCATTCCAGAAGGAGAACGGCACCGTCACTGCCGGGAACTCCTCCGGCATCAACGACGCGGCGGCGGCCGTGCTGTTGATGGAAGCCAAAACGGCGCAAGCACGCGGCCTGCAGCCGCTGGCGCGCCTGGTGTCCTATGCCCATGCCGGCGTGGACCCGAAATACATGGGCATTGGCCCGGTGCCGGCAAGCCGGTTGGCGCTGAAAAAGGCAGGGCTGACGGTTGCGGACCTGGACGTGATCGAAGCCAACGAAGCGTTTGCCGCCCAGGCCTGCGCCGTCGCCAGGGACTTGGAGCTGGACCCGGCCAAGGTCAATCCCAACGGCTCAGGCATTTCATTAGGCCACCCGATCGGCGCCACCGGCTCGCTGATCACGGTCAAGGCCTTGCACGAGCTGCAACGCATCCAGGGCCGCTACGCGCTGGTGACGATGTGCATCGGCGGCGGCCAGGGTATTGCGGCCATCTTCGAGCGCATGTAATCGGGTACCGCCGCATCCATGGCCCCGCCGCAAGCCACGTAAAGGAAGGCCTTATACGGATAAGACCGGTGCCGCTTCCGGATTTGTAGATTTCCTCTAATTCTTCATCAGTCAAAAACTGGCCGCGTGCTCCTATTGTCTGTATCAGTTACTCTCAGTGTAATTTTTTAATAAGAAAATGGAAATATATATTTCCATTTGGTATTAAAACAATGCCAGGATTTTCGGCGCACCAAGCATTCTATCCAGCCGCTTCAACGTCCGCGTGAAGCTTGCGCATGGCGGTGTCCCATGCTTTTTATCCCTGTGCCATCAGCCTCTGGCGCTGACGGCGCAGGGATATATTTCATTTTGCAAGTTAAAAAGCCGTAATCTTTTCCCTGGCGTAGTCCAAATAACTTAAAACTTCCTTTTTTAAAGTTAATAACTAAGTAATTGCAAGTTAAGTATCACGGTTGACGCTGCTCTTGCCGAAGATGTACTATTAATGAAATATCTAATTATTAATTTTGACAATAAAGAGAAGAAGCGCCAGTCCAGGCGGCGTTTCTAAAGCATTGGGTGATTATATTTGTTGGTCCCATTGCGCGAATAGCGGAATGATACTTATGAAGATAAAGATGATTAATAAGGTGATTCAGTCCCCCGGCAATAGCGGTTTCCGTAGCAGTGTTCCCCTTATGCCGGCCACCGGTTCCTCCTTGCGTTTTGTTTCCACAGGCCATTGGCCACTAGCTCTTCCCGACCACTGATGTAGTTCCACTACTGGACTGGGACTCCGCACAGCCTTTCCGGCAGGGCCTGTCTTCGTCCGTCCATCGCGGCCAGAGCTGCCCAGTAACTGCGCTGGTGTTTTCCGCCGGCCGCCGACCGCAAGCGATAAGTGAACTTTGGAGAGAGCAGATGGCACACGGTTTTTTCGATCTGAATCAGCGAGCTTCATTGAGCATCCAGTTTCTGGGGGCTGGCGGCAAGGAACTGGCGCACATGGCCGAGGGCGTGCGCGAGCAATGCATTGCGCTGTTCGGCGGCTTTTCGCGGGTCGACATGGATGTGGCAAAAACGGAATCGGGCAGCACGATCCGCTTGCGTGTGGACGCCAGCGACGCTCCCGGCAAGCCGGGCGTCGATGTGGTAGTGGCCATGGAACACCACCACATCCTGGACAATGTGGACCTGCTGCGGGAAGGGGTCATGTGCCTGGTGGCCGATACAGGCCTGGAGCACGGTGCGGCGCGCGCCACTTCCAGCGCCGAAAGGGCGCAGGTGGAGGAGGCGGTGCGACGCTGCAAGGCTTGGGGCTACTGGGTGCCGATTTTCGAGGAATTGCTTGCCGCCGGCCTGCCGCCGGCGGCAGGCGCGATCGCCATGCAGTCGGTGCTGAATAATCTGCTGGGGATCAACGAGATGCAGAGCGATCTCAGTCTGCAGCCGCTGGGGGTGGCACAGCCCCAGGCTTTTGCCCGGCTTGAGCGCTGATGCATGCACTCTTCAATCCCCTCATACCACGGCACTCCTGGCCGCCGGGCGTCGATCTTTGGTGCAGCGGCTGGCAGGTGCTGGGCGACAGTGTGCGCCAAGGCTGCGCGGCCGCCCTGTCCGCCGAGGAGCGTGACCGGATGAAGGGTTTCCTGATTCCCGGCGCCGCCGACCAGTTCCTGCTTGCGCGGGCTTTGCTGCGCACCGCGCTGAGCCACTATACCGGCTTGCCGGCGGCAGGCTGGCGTTTTCGGACCGGGGAGCATGGCAAACCATATCTGTGCGGTCCCGCGCACGGCGGCCCGGCACTGCATTTCAATCTTTCGCACTGCAACGGCATGGTGGCCTGCGCCGTCACCACCATCAGCGCGGGCCTCGGCGTCGACGTCGAGCACACCGGCCGCACCCTGGATTTCACGGCGCTGGCGTCAATGGTGTTTTCGCCGGAGGAAATGGCGCAGCTGCAGGCGCTGCCCGACGCCGAGCGGCGCGGCTACTTTTTCTCGATCTGGACCTTGAAGGAAGCCTACGCCAAGGCGCGCGGCCTGGGCTTCCACCTGCCGCTCGACGCGCTGTCCTTCGACCGCGCGCCGGCGTCGCTGGGCGTGCGCTTTTCCGAGCGCTGCCCCGACCGCGCCGAACGCTGGAGTTTTTCGCAGCATCGTGTGAGCGCCAGCCACCTGCTGTCGGTCGCGCTCGACCGCAATCGGGACGAGACCATTCCGCTGCGCTTTCAATGGCGTTCGCCGCAATCGCTGCCCGCTGCGGCCGGGCTGACTGGGGAGGGATGATATGAAGGGCCCCGCATCTGAACTGGAAGCACGTTACCGCCGCGGCATCAGCGAGGCGGCCGGACCGGCGTTGTTGAGCGGCACCCAGGCCCTGGTCCGGATGCTGCTGGCGCAGGCGGAAAAGGACCGGCGCGACGGCCTTGCCACCGCCGGTTTCGTTTCCGGCTACCGCGGCTCGCCGCTGGGCGGCGTCGATCAGGAGCTGTGGCGCGCCGGCGCGCTGCTCAAGGCGGCGGACGTCCATTTCACGCCGGCCATCAATGAAGATCTGGCCGCCACTGCCATCATCGGCACACAGAAGGTGGCCAGCGATCCGGAACGCTTGCACGACGGCGTATTTGCCATGTGGTACGGCAAGGGGCCGGGCGTGGACCGCTCCGGCGATGCGCTCAAGCACGGCAATTACTACGGCTCCTCGCCCCATGGCGGCGTGCTGGTGGTGGCGGGCGACGACCATGGCTGCGTGTCCTCTTCCATGTCGCATCAATCCGATATGGCCCTGATGGCATGGGGCATGCCGGTGATCCACCCCGCCTCGGTGGACGATTATGTCCGTTTCGGCCTGTGGGGCTGGGCCTTGTCGCGCTGTTCGGGGCTGTGGGTGGGCTTCAAGGCCATCTCGGAAACGGTGGAGTCCTCGGTCAGCATGGCCGGCCCGCAGCTGGACGAAATCGAGGCCTGCCGTTTTGCCGCGCCGGAGGCCAAGCCCGGGCCGGACGGCCTGCATTGGCGCTGGCCGGACCTGCCCGGGCCGCAGCTGGAGCAGCGCATGCGCCACAAGCGCGCGGCGGCGATCGAGTTCGCCACCCGCAATCCGCTCGACCAGCTGCTGGCGCCCGTGTCCCAGCCACGCCTGCTGATCGCGGCGGTGGGCAAGGCCTATGGCGATGTCATGGAAGCCCTGCGGCTGGCCGGACTGCCGCTGCGCAAGCTGGCCGAGCACGGCGTGGCCATCGCCAAGATCGGCCTGGTCAGCCCGCTTTCGCCGCAACTGCAGCAGTGGGCGCGCGCCGCAGTGGAAGTGTTCGTGGTCGAGGAAAAAGCGGCCGTGGTGGAAGGCCTGCTGAAAGACAGCCTGTACAACCTGCCGCTGCTGGAGCGGCCGCAAATCATCGGCAAGTACGACGAAAAGCACGATCCGCTGCTGCCGGACGACGTCGAACTGAATCCCGAGCTGCTGCGCACGGCGCTGGCGCGCCTGCTGGGCCGCCTCGGCGTGCCCTTGGCCGCCGCGCTGCGGCCGCAACTGCATATCGTCGAATCGGGACTGCCCAAGCGCACGCCGTATTTCTGCTCCGGCTGCCCGCACAACACCTCGACCCAGCTGCCGGCCGGCAGCAGGGCACAGCTGGGGATCGGCTGCCATGCGCTCGCGGCCCAGATCCCGGAACGCAATACCTCGGGCAGCGTGCAGATGGGCGGCGAGGGCGTGGACTGGATCGGCCATTCGCCTTTCGTCTCGGGCGCGCATATCTTCCAGAATCTGGGCGACGGCACCTTCTTCCATTCGGGACAGCTGGCCATTCGCCAGGCGGTGGCGGCGGGCGTCAATATCACCTATAAGATCCTGTACAACGATGCGGTGGCAATGACCGGGGGCCAGCCCGTGGATGGCAGCCTGAGTGTGGCGCAACTGACCCGCCTGGTCGCAGCGGAAGGCGTAAAGCACATCTACCTGATGTCGCCGGCACCGCAGCTGTACCGCCTGGACCAAGGCTACGCGGCCGATGTGCAGGTGCGCCACCGCGACCAGCTGGACGCGGTGCAGCGCGAGCTGCGCGAGCTGCCCGGCGTCAGTGTGCTGATCTACGACCAGGTCTGCGCGATGGAGGAGCGGCGGCGCCGCAAGAAGGCGCGCCCGGCGCCGGCGCGCGTCAAGATGCTGATCAATGAGCAGGTGTGCGAGGGCTGCGGCGATTGCCAGAAGAAGTCCAATTGCATGGCCATTGTGCCGCAGGAAACGGCGTTCGGGCGCAAGCGCAAGATCGACCAGGAGTCCTGCAACAGCGACCTGAGTTGCCTGCGCGGCTTCTGCCCCAGCTTCGTCAGCATCCGCAACGCGGTGGAAGCGCCGCCGCCGGCACCGGCCCTGGCGCCGCGCATACTGGAACTGGCCGGCACTCTGGCGCGGCCGGAAACCAGTATCGGGGACGCCCCTTACGAGATCCTGGTGGCCGGCGTCGGCGGCACCGGCGTGGTCACCATCGGCGGCCTGATTGCGCTGGCGGCCCATATCCAGGGGATCGGCGTGCGCAGCCTGAATTTCACCGGCTTTTCGCAAAAGGGCGGCGCGGTGCGTTCCCACGTCCGCCTGGCCCGCGACCGGGACACGCTGTACCAGGCGCGCGTCGGCCACGGCCGCGCCGACGCCTTGATCGCTGCCGACCTGCTGGTGGCCGCCTCGCAGGAGACGCTGGGCGTCATCCAGTCCGGCCGCACCCGCATCGTCGCCAATCTGCAGGAACTGCAGATCGGCGCCATGCTGCGCGATGAAGCCAAGCGTATCGACATCGAGCACTTGCGCGCCATTCTGCAGCGCCAGGCCGGCGGCGTGCCGCTGCAGGCGCTGCAGGCGCACCGGCTGGCGGCGCGCACGGTCGGCGTGAAATATGTCAATGTCCTGCTGTTCGGCTATGCCTGGCAGCAGGGACTGGTGCCGCTGGCCTGCGAGGCGATCCTGGCGGCGATACAACAGCATGGCGTGGAAGCGGCCAGCAACGCGCTGGCCTTTGCCTGCGGCCGCCTGGCCGCCGCCGCGCCGGAAGCGCTGGAACAGCTGCTGTCGCCGGATGCGCCGTCCGCGCCGGCCACGGGCAGCGCCGTTGAACGCTATGCCGCCTATCTGGAGGCCTATCAGGATGCGGCTTATGCCCAGCGTTTCCGCGCCTGGGTGGAGCGGGCGGCGCAAGCCGGCCAGCGGCTCGGCTCGGACCTGCTGGCGCCGGCGGTGGCGGAAAACCTGTTCAAGCTGCTGGCTTACAAGGACGAATATGAAGTGGCGCGCCTGCTGAGCAGCGCAGCCTTCCGCGACGACATCCGGCGCCAGTTCGGCCCGCGCGCGCAGGCGGTGCTGCATTTGCGTCCGCCCTTGCTGCCGGAGCGCTGGCGCCGCCATGAGCAGCCGCGCACCATCGCTTTCGGCGCATGGGTTTTCCCTATGCTGCGCCTGCTAAGCGGCATGCGGCGCTGGCGCGGCAGCTGGGCCGACCCTTTCCGCTATCTGCGCGACCATCGGGCCGAACGCGAGTGGCAGCAGGACTATCTGCGTCTGCTGGCGCAACTGCTGGAGCGGACCACCGCGGCCACCTTGCCGCGCGCGCTGGAGCTGATCGCGCTGCCGCAACTGGTGCGCGGCTATGGACCGGTGCGGCGCCAGGCGCTGGCCCAGGCGCGGCAGCGCAGGCTCACGCTGCTGGCGCAGTATGAGGCGCCCGAGACGCCGCCCGCCAAGATCATTCCCATCAAGACCGCCACTCCGAGGCAATCGCCATGAAGCTGATGGACGCACACTCGCTCGACCAGGGGCTGCCGGCGGCTTTGCCGCGCCAAAGCGTCTGGATGTTTTCCGGACAGGGCAGCCAGTACCGTGGCATGGGCCGCGAGCTGTTCCTGCATGAACCGGTGTTCCGCGGCTGGCTGGAACGCTTTGACGCCTTGGCCAGGCAGGATGCGGGCATCGCCCTGATCGACGAACTGTACCAGGTCGAGCCGCAGCAGCCGTTCGAGCGCCTGGCCTTGACCCATCCCGCCATCTTCGCGGTGGAATACGCGCTGGCGCAAACCTTGCTGGCCAAGGGGCTGCGGCCGGACCTGCTGCTGGGCGCGAGCCTGGGCGACTTCACCGCCGCCGCCGTCGCTGGCGTGCTGCCGGCGGACGCCGTCATCGGCTTGCTGGGCCGGCACGCAAGGCTGGTGGAGGCGCGCTGCGAACCAGGTTTCATGCTGGCCGTGTTCGGTCCGGCCTCCTTGCACCAGACATTGCCGGCCTTGCGCAGCTATAGCGACCTGGTGGGCGTCAACTACGATGCCCACTTCGTGGTCGCCGGCCATGCGCGCGAGCTGCCCCATGTCGAACAGGCGCTGCGCGCCGCCGGCGTCCTGGCCTTCCGCCTGCCGGTCGGCTTTGGCTTCCATTCGCGCAATGTGGCGCCGGTGGCGGCGGGCTGGAGCGAACTGCTGGCCGGACAGCCGCCAGGCAGCGCGCCCGCCATCCCCTGGGTGTCCTGCGCCACGGGGGGGCTGGTCGGCGCCATGGGCGGCGGATTTTTCGCCAACGTCGCCCAGGCGCCAATCCAGTTCGCCGAGGCGCTGGCCTTTAGCCGCGGCTTGTTGGGCGGAGCGGCGTGCTGGATCGATCTGGGTCCATCCGGCACGCTGGCGAACTTCGCCGGCAAGCTGCTCGCTCCGCAACACAAGGTGCTGCCGGCCATGTCCCAATTCGGCAACGAGCGCGCGCTGCTGGCGCGGATCCTGACGTCCGTTCCGCCGCGCGCCGCCGCTTCCTCTTCCAATCAAACGGGAACCACCACGATGAAAGCTTATCTCTTCCCCGGGCAAGGCGCGCAAAGCACCGGCATGGGCGCGGAACTGTTCGACCGCTATCCGGACTATGTGGCGCGCGCCGACCGCGTGCTGGGCTATTCGGTGCGCGCGCTATGCCTCGACAATCCGGAGGACCGGCTGGGCCGCACCGACTATACGCAGCCCGCCTTGTACGTGGTGAATGCGCTGGCCTATCTGGCTGCCGTCGAGCAGGGCGGGGAACCGCAGTATCTGGCTGGCCACAGCCTGGGCGAGTACAGCGCGCTGTTTGCCGCCGGTGTGCTGAGCTTCGAGACCGGCTTGCAGATCGTGATGCGGCGCGGCGCGCTGATGGCGGCTTGCCGCGACGGCGCCATGGCGGCGGTGATCGGCCTGGAGGAGGCGGCGGTGCGCCAGATCATTCTCCAGGAGGGGCTGGCCAATATCGACATCGCCAATCTGAACGCGCCCACGCAGATCGTCATTTCCGGCCCGGTGGCCGACATCGTGGACGCCCAGGCCGTGTTCGAGAAAAACGGCTGCTTCACCTATGTCAGGCTGCCGGTGTCCGGCGCCTTCCATTCGCGCCTGATGGCCGAGGCAAGCCGGGAATTTGCCCGCTTCCTCGAACAGTTCACCTTCGCCGCGCCGCGCATCCCGGTGGTCAGCAACGTCAGCGCCCAGCCGCACCGGCACGACAATATCCGCGCCATGATGGTGGAACAGATGGTGGGCAGCGTGCGCTGGACCGATTCCATCCGCTACCTGGCGGCGCAGGGTGTGGACGACTTTGTCGAAGTCGGCCCGGGCAAGGTGCTGGCGCAGTTGCTGAAGAAAATCATCCCGGCCGACGCGGCGCCCGCGCCTGCGTCGGTATCCGCGCCGGCTCCGGCTCCGGCTCCGGCTCCGGCTCGGGCCCCAGCTCCAGTGGCGGTGCCGGCCTTCGCGCCCGCGCCGCTGCCGGCGGCGACGCCGCCTGCCGTTGCGCCGCCAACGGCCGCCCTGGTGCCGCCTGTACCGGCCGGCGCCGCTGCCGCGCCGGCGGCGATCGGCATCGACGCCTTGGGTTGCCCGGAGTTCCGGGCCGACTATGGCTTGCGCTATGCCTATGTCGGCGGGGCGATGGTGCACGGCATCGCCTCGACTGCGCTGGTGGCCGCCTTGGCGCGCGGCGGCATGCTCGGCTATTTCGGCACCGGCGGCCTGCCGCTGGAAAGGATCGAGGAAGCCATCCTCACGCTGCAGCGCACCTTGGCGCCGCAGCAGCCCTACGGCATGAACCTGCTGCACGGGGCGCTCGAAGAAAAAACCGTGGATCTCTATCTGGCGCATGGCGTGTGCAATATCGAAGCGGCGGCGTTCATGCAGATCACTCCCGCGCTGGCGCGCTTCCGCCTGCGCGGCCTGCGCCGCCAGCCGGACGGCTCGGTCTCCTGCGCCCACCGGGTGCTGGCCAAGGTGTCGCGGCCGGAGGTGGCGGCGGCCTTCCTGGCGCCGGTGCCGGCGGCCTTGGTTGCCGAGTTGCTGCGCCAGGGAAAAATCAGCGAGGAGCAGGCCGCGCTGGCGCAGCGGGTGCCGGTGGCGGACGACATCTGCGTCGAATCCGATTCGGGCGGCCATACCGATATGGGCGTGATGACGACCCTGCTGCCCACCATCCAGCTGCAGCGCGACCAAGCAGCCAGGCAGTTCGGCTATGCGAAAAAAATCCGCATCGGCGCCGCCGGCGGCATCGGCACCCCGCCGGCTGCTGCTGCGGCCTTCATGCTGGGCGCCGATTTCATCCTGACCGGATCGATCAACCAGTGTTCGGTGGAGTCGGGCGCCAGCGACATGGTCAAGGACATGCTGCAGGAACTGAATGTTCAGGACACCGACTATGCACCGGCCGGCGACATGTTCGAGATGGGCGCCAAGGTGCAGGTGATGCGGCGCGGCCTGTTCTTCCCCGCGCGCGCCAACAAGCTGTATGAACTCTACAAGTATTACGACTCGCTCGACGACTTGCCGTCCAAGGTGCGGCAGCAGCTTGAGGACAAGTATTTCGGCCGCTCCTTCGAGTCGATTTTCGATGAATGCCGGCGCTACTACCCGGCTGCCGACATCGCGCTGGCCGAGCAGCAGCCGAAACAGAAGATGGCCTATGTCTTCCGCTGGTACTTCGGCCACGCCACCCGGGCGGCGCTGCGCGGCGACGCCGAGCAGAAAGTCAATTTCCAGGTGCAGTGCGGCCCGGCCCTGGGCGCCTTCAACCAATGGGTGAAAGGCGGGGCCATGGAGCATTGGCGCCAGCGCCATGTCGACCAGATGGCGCTGGCCATTCTGCGCGGCGCGTGCGATGTGCTCAACACCCGCTACCGCGCCTTGCTGGGCGCGGGCTGAGAGGCGGCCGGGACGCCGTCCAGCATTGCAATCCATAACACACGAAGAGGAACCGGAATGGCCGAGAGTGCGCGCAGCAAGACAGCAGCTTCAAACGATATTGCCGTTATCGGCATGGCGTGTCGCTTTCCGGGCGCGCACGACCTGGCGCAATTCTGGGACAACCTGGTGCGAGGCGAGGTGAGCATCGGCGAGATTCCGGCCGAGCGCTGGGACTGGCGGACCTACTGGGGCGACCCGCAGCAGCAGCCCAACCGCTGCAACAGCCGCTGGGGCGGTTTTATCGGCGGCGTGGATGCCTTCGACCGGGAGTTCTTCGGCCTGTCGACCCGCGAAGTCGAAGCCATGGACCCGCAGCAGCGCCTGGCGCTGGAGCTGGCCTGGGCCTGCATCGAAGACGCCGGCATTGCGCCCTCGCGCCTGGCCGGCGCCAATGTGGGCGTGTTCACCGGGATTGCCAACCTCGATTACAAGGAGCTGGTGGAGGAGCGCATCGAGGAAGTCGACGCCTACTACGCCACCGGCGTGGCGGCCTCGGTCCTGGCCAACCGGATTTCCTTCCTGTTCAACCTGCGCGGCCCCAGCATGTCGGTGGACACGGCCTGCTCCAGTTCCCTGTATGCGCTGCACCTGGCCTGCCAGGCCTTGCTGCGCGGCGATTGCGAGCTGGCCATCGCCGGCGGCGTCAGCCTGCTGCTGACGCCGCGCCGTTTCCTGGGCTTTGCCAAGGCGCGCATGCTGTCGCCGAGCGGCGCCGTGCGCACTTTCGACGACGCCGCCGATGGCATGCTGCGCGGGGAGGGCGGCGGCCTGCTGCTGTTGAAACCGTTGGCGCAGGCGCAGGCCAGCGGCGACCGCATTTTGGGCGTGATCGCCGGCAGCGCCATCAACCACAGCGGCAAGACCCGTTCGCTGACCTATCCCGATTCGCTGGCGCAGGCGGAAGTGATCCGCGCCGCGCAGGCCGCCGCCGGCGTCGGCGCCGCCGACCTGTCGTATATCGAGGCGCACGGCACGGGCACGCCGAAAGGCGATCCGATCGAGCTGGATGGGTTGATGCAGGTATTCGCGGCGCGCGATGGCGCCGCGCCGGTCTGCCATGTGGGGAGCGTGAAACCGAATATCGGCCACCTGGAGGCGGCCGCCGGGATCGCGGGCCTGGCCAAGGTCCTGCTGGCCCTGCAGCACCGGCAACTGCCGCCCTTGCCGCATTTCCGCCAGCTTAACAGCCGCGTCGACGCGCAACGGCTGGCCGCCAGCGGCTTGCAGATGGTCGAGCGCCTGGGCGATTGGCCGGTCCGCAGCGATGCCGAGGGACGGCCCTTGCCGCGCATCGCCGGGGTCAGCGCTTTCGGTTTTGCCGGCACCAATGCCCACGTGGTGGTGCGGGAAGCGCCGCCGCAACCGATACCGGCGCCGGCCGCGCAGCGCGGCATCGAGGTACTGTGCCTGTCCGCCAAGACCGACGCCGCGCTGGCGCAACGGCGCGCCGACCTGCTGGCCTGGCTCGAACGCCATGGCCACGAATATGCCTTGTCCGACATCTGCGCCGCCGCGCTGCAACAGCGCGAACATTTCAGCCAGCGGCAGGCGCTGGTGGCGGGCGATCTGGAGCAGCTGATGGCCGCGTTGCGCCAGCCTGCCGCCGAGCTGCCGCAGGATGCCGCGCCGGATACGCCGCTGGCGGCCGCCGTGGCGCTGGCGCGCGCCTACCTGGAGAATGCGGCGTCGCCGCATGCCTTGTACGGCACGCAGCCGGTGCGCCATGTGCCCTTGCCGGGATACCCCTTTGCCGCCACCCGCTGCTGGCTGCCGGCAACGGCCGCGCTGGCGGCCGATGCGATGCCGGCCCTGTTCTACCAGGAAGCGTGGGCCGCCACGCCGCTGCCGGCGGCCACGGCGCCGCAGGGCAAGGTGGTCTGCTTCAGCGCCGGGCGCGCGCAGGCCGAAGCCTGGGAGCGCGAGGCGCGCGCGCAAGGCTTATCCCTGCACTGTGTCTGGCCCGGCAGCCTGGCGCAGGCGCCGGAAAGCGGGCATCAGCAGGTGGACTTCGACGACGCCGCGGCCTTGACCCGGCTGCTCGATGCGCTGGGCGGGGCCGAAGATGCGCCGCTGACGCTGTGGTATTGCGCGCAGCTGGAAACATCCCACGCCGGCGCGTCCGGCGCGGCGGCGTTTGCCGGCGTCCTGCGCCTGCTGCAGGCGGCGGCCGCAAGCCGGGCGAAGCTGGGACGGCTGGTGCTGGCGGCTCCGGCCACCGTGTCCAGCCTGTCCGACGCCTGGGGCGGCCTGCGCTTTGCCTTGGAGCGCGCCCGGCCGGCATTGGTCTTGCATGTGGTTCAAGCCGCACCGCAGGCCGGCATCCGCGACTGGCTGGGATGGCTGATGCGCGAAGAAAACGCGGTGCCCGGCGTAGCCCGTTATGAGGACGGACGGCGCTTGGCCAGTGTGCTGGCGCCGCAAGCGCCGCAGCCTTCGGCGCGGCCGGTGGCGCTGCGCCACGGCGGCTGCTATCTGATCACCGGCGGCATGGGTGGGCTGGGCCAGCGCTTCGCCATGTATCTGGCGGCCAGCTATCGCGCGCGCGTGGTGCTGGTCGGCCGCTCTCCCGCCGACGCGGCGCTGGCGGCGGCCCTGGCCCGCCTGCAGCTGGCCTGCGGCGGCGAGCTGCGCTACCGCAGCGCCGATGTGGCCGATCGCGCCCAGCTGCAGGCGGTGCTGGACGAGACGCAGGCCGACTGGGGCCAGCTGCATGGCGTGATCCATGCGGCCGGCGTTGCCGACCAGCGCTGTCTGACGGAGAAGTCGCCGGAAGAAATCGAGCGCATTCTGCGTCCCAAAATCGATGGCGCGCAGGCGCTGGAGGCGCTGCTGGGCGGGCAGCCGCTTGACTTCATCTGTCACTTTTCCTCGCTGGCGGCGGTGGCGGGCGATTTCGGCGCCGCCGCCTATGCGCTGGGCAACCGCTATCTGCTGGCCCACGCCGGCCGCGCCGTTGCGGCCTTGGGCCGGCCAAAAGTGCTGACGCTGGCTTGGCCGCTGTGGCGCGAAGGCGCAATGGGCTTCGCCAGCGACGCCGAGCGCGACCGCTATCTGGCGGCCACCGGCCAGCGCATGCTGGAAACCAAGGAAGGATTCGCGCTGTTCGAGCGTGCCCTGGGGCAGGAAGCCAATGCCGCCGTCATCATCGCCGGCGACGTCGCGCGGGTGAATCACTGGCTGGGTGCGCGCGGCCTGCTGGCGGCGCAAGGCTCCCAGCCGGAAGATGCGGTCCAGCCGCTGCCGGCGCAAGACGCCGCCGCCCGCGCGGACGCCGCACCGTCCGCCGCGTCGTCGTCGGCGGCGCGCGCCAGCGTGCCGGCAGCGGACACGCTCGCTGCCTTCCTCGGCGAACTGCTGGTCCATGCCGGCCGCGTCGTCAAAGTCGCGCCAGAGCAGCTGGGCGCTGATTCGGTGCTGGCCGACTGCGGCTTCGATTCGATTGCGCTGATGGATCTGGCCCAGGCCCTCGGCACCTGGCTGCACAGCGCCATCCAGCCGGGCGTGTTCTTCAATTATCCGACTTTTGGCGCCTTGGCCGGGCACCTGCTGTCACAGCACGGCGCGGCATGGGCTGCGCGGCGGCCGAGCGCCACGCCAGGCGGCAAGGCTGAAGGCGGTGCCCAGCAGGCCGGCGCCATTGCCGCCGCCAGCGCCGCCAGCGCCCCCGTGTCCGGCCAGGCCGCGGCTCCAGCCGCTGCCGCCATGGCGGACACGCCGCCAGCGGCGGTCAACGGCACCGATGAACAGGCCATCGCCATCATCGGCTACAGCGGCCGCTTCCCCGGCGCGCGCGACACGGCGGCATTCTGGCGCCAACTGCAGGATGGCGTCAGCGCCGTGGCCGCAGCCACGCGCCCATGGCTGGCGCGTTCCGGACAGCGGCGCTGGCTGGCCGGCGTGGACGGCCTGGATGAATTCGATCCGCAGTTCTTCGACATTTCCGCGCTGGAGGCGGAACGCATGGACCCGCGCGAGCGCCTGCTGCTGCAGGAGGCGTGGCATGCCCTGGAGGACGCCGGCTGCGGCGCCGAGGCGCTGCGCCGCCACAGCATCGGCATGTTCGTCGGCGCCGAAGCCTGCGAGTACGGCGCCCAGAGCGCCGATGCCGGCAGCATCATCAGCGGCCATAACGGCATCCTGGCGGCCCGGCTGTCCTACTTCCTGGACCTGAAAGGCCCCAATATTTCGCTGAACACCGCCTGCTCCTCGGGACTGGTGGCCTTGCATCAGGCCTGTCTCAGCCTGCGCGCCGGCGAGTGCGGCATGGCGGTCGCCGCCGCCGTCAACCTGATGCTCTCGCCGCGCCTGTATGTCAAGATGGAGCGCGCCGGCATGCTGGCGCCGGACGGCCTTTGCCGCGCTTTCGACGAACAGGCGGAAGGCATCGTCCCGGGCGAGGCCGTGGTGGCCCTGGTGCTCAAGCCGCTGCGCCAGGCGCAGCGCGATGGCGACACCATCCACGCCGTCATCCGCGCCAGCGGCTTGAATTACGACGGCCGCACCAACGGCATTACCGCGCCGAGTGGCCTGGCCCAGGCGGAGCTGATTGCCGCCACCTACCGCCGCCATGCCATCGACGCGGCCAGAATCGCTTACGTGGTGACGCATGGCACCGGCACGCGCCTGGGCGATCCGGTCGAACTGAACGCGCTGGACAGCGCCTTCCAGCAGCTAACGGAGCGCCGGGCCTTCTGCGCCCTGACGTCGAACAAACCGAATAGCGGCCACACCTTTGCCGTCTCCGGCCTGGTCAGCGTGGTCAATCTGATCGAATCCATGCGCCACAACCTGATTCCGGCCAGCTTGAACTGGACGCGCGGGAATGCCTACGCCGATTGGGCCGGCAGCGCCTTCTTCGTCAACCAGGCGCCGCGCCCGTGGCCGGTCGGCCAGGAAAAATGGGGCGCAGTCAGCGCCTTCGGCATGAGCGGAACCAACGCCCACGTGGTGCTGCAGCAAGGGCCGCAGGCCCCGGCCGGCACCGGCACCGGGCCGGTGCTGCTGACGGTGGCGGCCAAGACCCCGGCGGCCCTGCGCGAGATGCTGGCCAACCTGGCCGATGCGCTGGAGCAGCCGGGCTGGCGCGATGCGGATCTGCCGCATGTCGCCCACACGCTGCTGCGCGGCCGCATGCATTTTGCCTGCCGCCAGGCGGTGGTTGCGGCCACGCTGGGCGAGGCCGCCGCGCGCCTGCGCGAAGCGGCGGCGGCCGCACCCGCCACGCCGCGGCCGCCGGCTTTCCTCGAGGGTTATCTGGACTATCTGGGCGGCCAGTACCGGCAGGCCATGCAGGACGGCGGCGCGGCGCAAGCGGCGCACCTGTTGGCCGCGCTGGGCCAGGCGTATATCGAGGGCGCGCCAGCGGAACGCCTGCCGCTGCCAGCCGGGCGCATCGTCCGCCTGCCGGGCTACGCTTTTGCCCGCGTGCGCCACTGGCGCGACGAGGCGGTGGAAAACGGACCGGCCGCCACTGCACTGCAGGCGCTGCCGGCCGCCAGCCTGGCAGCGCCGGACAGCGCCGGCTTTGTCCTGCAGCTGGACGGCAATGAAGCCTTCCTGCGCGACCACGTGCTGGCGGGCCGGCGCATCCTGCCCGGCAGCGCCATGCTGGAACTGGCGCGCGCCGCCTTCGACGCCGCGCAGCCGGGCGGCGATGGCGCCATCGTGCTGCGCGACGTCAGCTGGAATGCCCCGCTGGCGGCCGCCGGTCCGTGCCAGGTACAGCTGCTGCTGGCGCACAGCCAGCACGGCATGCGTTACCGCCTGCTTGGCGCGCAGGGACAGTTGCATAGCAGCGGAGTGATCGCGCGCGCGGCGGCGGCGCGGCCGGCGCCAGCCGACCTGGCCCAGTTGCGCCAGGCCTGCCGGCATGGACGCCTGGACGGCGCACAGCTGTATCAGCGCTTCGCGGCGCTCGGCATCGAGTATGGCCCGAGCCATCGCGGCGTGGCCGAAATCCTGATCGGCGACCAGCGCGTGCTGGCCCGGCTGGAGCTGGCGCCCGCGCAGCCGGGATTCGGCAGCCGGCCCGGCATCCATCCCGGCATGCTGGATGCCGCCTTCCAGGCATCCTTGCCATTGACGGCGGCAGCCAGCGGCGGCCCGGCGGCCGTGCCCTTCGCCCTGAGTGAAATGCATGTTTACGGCCCGACGGAAGAGCGCATGTGGGCGGCGGTCGCCGTGGCCGGACGCGATGCCGCGGGGCAGGCGCGTGAATTCGACATCGATCTGTACGGTGAGCAGGGCGGGCTCTGTGCCAGCCTGCGCGGCTGGTGTTCGGCCCCCATGGCCGCGCTGGAGCCGGCTGCCGTACTGGACCTGTACCGCTGGACTTGGCAGGCGCGGGGAGACGCCGCGCAGAACGCCGCGGCGACGCAGATCTGGCTGGCGCCGTGCTTTGCCGCGCTGGCTCCCGAACTGGCGGGCGGCGCCCCTTGCCGCGTGCTGCCGGCCCAAGTCGCCGGCTCGGCGGCCGAGGCGTTCGAGGACCTGGCCGCTTATCTGTTTGCCGAACTGCGGCAGCAACTGGCCGCGACCGCGCCGGCGCCGGTGCGCTGGCAACTGGTCTGGCCGCTGGAGGAAGCCGGCCAGGCCCACGGCCTGCTTGGCTTGTTCAAGACCGCGGCACTGGAACACCCGTGCTTCAGCGCCCAGTTGATCGAAGCGCCGGCCGTGCCGGCGGCATCCCAGCTGCGCGCCATGCTCGCCGGCGCCGGCAACGACAGCCTGGTGCGCTACCAGGATGGCCGGCCCGAAGTCCTGCGGCCCGTGGCGCTGCCGCCGGCCGGACCCGCGCCCCAGCCCTGGATGGAGCAGGGAAGCTATGCGCTTATCGGCGGTCTGGGCGGCATTGGCCGCGCGATCGCCGCCGACATTCTGGCGGCCAGCAGCCAGGCCCGCGTTGTATTGCTGGGCCGCCGGCCGCCTTCGCCGGACAGTGCCGCCGTCCTGGCGGCACTGGATCCGCAGGGCGGGCGGTTGAGCTATGTACAGCTGGACGCGGCCGATGCCGGCCAGGTTCGCCAATGGACGGCGGGCCTGGCCGCCGCCGGCGAACGCCTGCGCGGCATCGTGCACTGCGCCGGCATCCTGGACGACCGGGCCCTGCTCGGCAAGCAGGAAGCGGACTTCCGCCGCGTGCTGCAGTCCAAAGTACGGGCCCTGGTCAATCTGGACCAGGCCACGGCGGCGCTGCCGCTGGATTTCCTGGTCTGCTGCTCCTCGCTCTCGGGCGCGTTCGGCAACCATGGACAGGCCGACTATGCGGCGGCCAACGCTTTCCTGGACGCGTACATGGTGCAGCGCGCCGCGCGCGTGGCCGCCGGACAGGCGCACGGCCTATCCATCAGCGTGCAATGGCCGTTGTGGGAAGAAGGCGGCATGCGCATGGCGCCGGCGCTGGTGGACGCCATGCGCGTGCGCCAGGGACTGCTGCCCTTGCCGCAGCGCAGCGCCCTGGAAGCGCTGCGCCAGGCCATTGCGCTGGGTGAACCGGTGCTGATGCCGCTGTACGGCCAACGCCAGGCCATGGCCGCCTGGCTCGATGCGGCGTTCGGCGCCGCGCTGCCGGCGCCAGCCCCCTTTGGCTTGGAGCCGCTGTGCCGCGAGATCGCCCGCCTGGCGGGCGTGACGGCGGCCGAGATCGACGCCGACACGGCGTTGGCCGACTATGGGCTGGATGCGGTCGCGCTGGCTGCGCTGACCCGCTGGCTGGCGGACCAGCCGGGAGCCGGTGCGGACCTGGCGGCCACCGTCACGCTGCAGAGCAGCGCCGCCGAATTGCTGGGCCGCGCGATGCCGGCTGCGGCGCCGGCCGATCTTGGCCCGGCCCAGGCCGAGCAGGTCTTGCGGGAGGTGCTGGCCAAGGCGCTTGGCGTGCCGGCGGCGACGCTGGACGCCCATAGTCCGTTCGAGAAGTTCGGCATCAATTCGCTGCTGGTGGCGGAGCTGAACGGTGTACTGGAGGCGAGCTTCGGCAGCCTGCCGAAAACCCTGTTCTTCGAGTACCAGACCATAGGCCAGATGGCCGCCTATTTCCTGCGCGGCCATGCCGCGCGCCTGCGGCAACTGCTGGGGCAGGACGCGGCGCCAGCCCTGGCCACGGTGCAGGCAGGCCTGCCGGCCCTGGCCGTGCCGCCCGCCGCGCCACAGACTGCGTCGCAGGCGGCGCCGCGCCACGTGGCCGGCGATGCGCCCGGCGAGCGTTTCGAAGTTGCCATCGTCGGCATGGCCGGGCGCTATCCGCAGGCCGCCGACCTGGATGCGTTCTGGTGCAATCTGCGCGACGGCGTGGACAGCATCACGGAAATTCCGGCGGAACGCTGGACGCTCGACGGTTTCTACGATCCGGCCAAGGCCAAGCCGGGCAGCAGCTACGGTAAATGGGGCGGCTTCATTGACGGCATGGACCAATTCGATCCGCTGTTCTTCAATATCGCCCCGCGCGAGGCGGAACTGATGGACCCGCAGGAAAGGCTGTTCCTGCAGACGGCCTACGGCGCCATGGAGCATGCCGGCTATACCCGCGCCACCCTGGGCGGCCTGGGCGAAGTCGGCGTGTTTGCCGGCGTGATGTACCAGGAATACCAGCTGCACGGCGTGCAGGAAAGCGTGCAAGGCCGCCCGCTGTCGATCGCCGGCAGCGCCGCCTCGGTCGCCAACCGCGTGTCCTACCATCTGAACCTGTATGGACCGAGCATGTCGGTCGATACCATGTGCTCGTCCTCGCTGACGGCCATCCACCTGGCTTGCCAAAGCCTGCGCAACGGCGACTGCCAGGCGGCGCTGGCAGGCGGGGTCAATCTGTCGATCCATCCCAATAAATACATCTTGCTGTCGCAGAACCGCTTCGTGTCGAGCAAGGGGCGCTGCGAGAGCTTTGGCGAGGGCGGGGACGGCTATGTCCCGGCCGAAGGCGTGGGCGTGGTGCTGCTCAAGCCCTTGCAGCGCGCCATCGCCGACGGCGACCAGATTCACGGCGTGATCTGCGGCAGTGCCATCAACCATGGCGGCAAGACCCATGGCTACACGGTGCCGCACCCGCAGCGCCAGGCCGCCGCCATCGCGCGCGCGCTGAGCGTGGCGGGCGTGGCGCCGCAGGCGGTCAGCTATGTGGAAGCGCATGGCACCGGCACCTCGCTGGGCGATCCGATCGAAGTGGCGGGGCTGATGCAGGCATATGGCGGCGCGGCGCGCCAGACGCCATGCGCGCTGGGTTCGGTCAAGTCGAATATCGGCCATGCGGAGAGCGCGGCCGGCGTTGCCGGGCTGAGCAAGATCCTGCTGCAGTTCAAGCACGGCCAGCTGGCGCCCTCGCTGCATGCGCAACAGATGAACCCCAATCTGGCCCTGGACCCGGCCAGCTTTGCGCTGCAGCGCGAACTGGCCCCATGGCCGCGCCCCCAGCACTACCAGGGAGGGCAGGTGGCGGCCGGTGAACGCATCGCCGGACTCTCGTCTTTCGGCGCCGGCGGCGCCAACGCCCACCTCATTGTGCGGGAATACCTGGATCAGGAGGCGGCGCCGGCAACCGGCGCCCCGGCCTTTGCCCCTTCGGCCTGGCTGCTGTCGGCGCGCGACGAGGCCCGCCTGCGCGAACGTGCCGCCCAACTGCTCGCGGCCATCGAGAGCGGTGAGCATGCCCAGGCCGACGTGACGCGCATCGCCTATACGCTGCAGGTTGGCAAGGAGGCCATGGAGCAGCGCCTGGCATTCGGCGCCGCCACGCTGGACGAGGCCCGGCGCTGCCTGCAGGCCTTCCTGCGGCACGAGGCGTTGGCCTCCCTGCATGCCGGCAAGGTCGATGCGCGCACGGCCGCGGCACCGGCCGATGGCGCCCTGTCGGCGCAATTGGCGCAGCAGCTGCGCGCCGGCCGGCTCGACCAGGTGCTGGCGGCATGGTGCGCTGGCGCCGCCATCGACTGGCAAGCTTTCTACGGCGAGGACGCCGTGCTGGGGGCGCGGCCGCGGCGCCTGGCCCTGCCGGGCTATCCGTTCGCCCGCACGCGCTACTGGTACGCCGAGCCGGCCGCTTCGCAGCCGGCGCCGCGCCAGTTCGCCTCGCATTGGAGCGGCGCCGAAGCCTGCCTGCGCGACCATCAGATCGGCGGCGCGCCGGTTCTGCCTGGCGTGGCCTATCTGCACATCGTTTCCGACGCCTGGCGCCAGGCCAGGCCGGAGCGCGCGGCCCTGCCGCTGCGCCTGGAACGCGTGCTTTGGCGCCAGCCGTGCAGCATCGGCGCGGATGGCGCCACGCTGGCCACGACCTTGACGGACAAGGGGACGGAACATGAATTCACCGTCGGCGGTGCGGATGGCACGGTGTATTGCAGCGGCCAGGCGGCAGCGCTGGAGGCGGCCGCGCCGCGCATCGATCTGGACCAAGAGCGCCGCCTGTGCGGCAGCGCCGGACCGGCGCCAGCCGACTGCTATGCGTTCTTTGCCCGCCACGGCGCGGCATACGGCCCCAGCCACCGTACGCTGGAGCAGCTCTGGACCGGACCGGAACGGGTGCTGGCGCGCCTGCACGGCAGCGCGTCCGGCGCGTCCCTTGACCTGGGATTGCTGGATGGCGCGCTGCAAGCCGTGATCGCGCTCGACCCGCTGCACGATGCGCGAATGGAAGTGCCGTTCATGCTGGCCAGCGCGGAACTGTTTGCCCCGTGCAGCCAAACCATGTGGGTGCTGGTGACGCGTGACGCGGCGCGCCGCATCGACATTTTGCTGTGCAGCGAGGCAGGCGAAGTGTGCGTGGCGCTGCGCGGTTTTGCCTCGCGCGCCTTGCCGGGAATGGCGCGCCAGGATGGCGCCACCGGCGACCTGCTGTTTGCGCCGCTGTGGCAGCCATGCCCGGCGGCCGCGCCGTCGCCGTCGCCCGTACGGCTGCTGCTGGCGGCGGGCGCCACGCCGGAACAGCTGGCGCGCCTGCGGCGCGACTATCCCCAAGCGCAGCTGCATGGCTGCGAAGACGCTGCACGGGCCGCGGCGCTTGCCGCCTCCCTGCGCCCGGACGGCGTGCTGCTGTTCGCGCCGCAGCCGCAGCCGGACCTGATCGCCTCCCAGGAGCAGGGCGTGCTGGCCCTGCTGCAGTTGGCCAAGGCCCTGGCCCAGGCCGGCCTGGTGCCGGCGCTGACGGTGGTGACGGAAAATGCGGCCGCTGTTTCCCCGGACGAGACGGTGCAGCCGGCCCACGCCGCCATGCTGGGCCTGGCCGGCGTGCTGGCCCGCGAGCACGCCAACTGGCAGGTGCGCGCGCTCGACGTCGAAGCCGGCCATGGCTGGCCCATGGATGACGCTTTCAGCCTGCCCTGCAGTGCGCAGGACGGCCCTTGGGCCTACCGCGCGCAGTGCTGGATGCGGCGCAGCCTGGGGCCGGTGCGCGTGGCCGCTCCGGCTCCCGCGCCTTACCGCCACCAGGGTGTTTACCTGATCGTGGGCGGCGCCGGCGGCGTCGGACGCGAGCTGAGCGCGCACCTGATCCGCAATTTCCAGGCGCGCGTGGTCTGGGTGGGGCGGCGCGAACTGGACGACGCGATCCGCCAGGCGATTGCAGAAGTGGCCGTGGATGGCAATGCGCCGCTGTACTTTAGCGCCGACGCGGCCGATGCGGCGGCGCTGGCGCGCGTGCGCGGCGCCGTGCTGGAGCGCTTCGGCGCGCTGCACGGCGTGGTGCATTCGGCGCTGCTGCTGAAAGACCAGAGTGCCGCCACCATCAGCATGCAGGACTTCCGCCGCGTGCTGGCGGCCAAGGTCGATACCAGCGTGCGCCTGGCCCAATGCTTCGGCGGCGACAGCCTCGATTTCCTGCTGTTCTTCTCTTCGTTCGCCTCCTTCTCGCATGTCGCGGGACAGGGCAATTACACGGCAGGCTCGTATTTCCAGGACGCCTACGCCCACAGCCTGGCGCGCACCTTGCCATGCAAGGTAAAGGTGATCAACTGGGGCTACTGGGGTCATACCGGCATCGTCTCCACGCCGGCGCACCGCAGCCATATGGCCAGCCTTGGCATCGGGTCGATCGGCGTGCCGGCCGCGATGGCGGCGCTGGATGCGCTGTTGGGCGCCGCCGCCGGCCAGCTGGCACTGATCAATCTGCAGCGCGCCGATGCGCTGGCAGCCTTCCGCCTGGCGCCGCCGCGCATGCTGGACGCCAGGCCGCAGCCGCCGGCCGGCACGGCGCTGGCGCAAGGGATCCCGGCGCCGCAGGCGCTGGCGGCGGCACGCGCGGCCGGCGGCCTGCAAAGGGAGGAGTGGCAGACCGTCCTGCTTGGCTTGCTGCGCCATACCCTGCAGCAGCTGGAGCGCGATGGCGCCGGCATTGTGCCGCGCCATGAACGCTGGCTGGCCGAGGCGCTGGTCATGCTGGCCGGGCACGCACCGGTGGCGCGGGATGCGCAATCGCTCTGGGGCGACTGGGAGCGGGCCGGCGCTGCCTGTGCCGGCAGAGCCGATCTGCAGGCGCAGTACCGGCTGGTGGACACCATGCTGCGTGCCTTGCCCGCGATCCTGACCGGCAAGCAGCAGGCCACCAGCGCGATGTTCCCCGGCGGCGGTTTCGCCCTGGTGGACGGCGTCTACCGCGACAACGCGGTGGCCGACCTGTTCAATCACAGCATGGCGGCATTGGTGTGCGCGCGCTGGCGCGAGCTGGGCCAAGGGACGGGTCTGCGCATCCTGGAGGTGGGGGCGGGTACCGGCGGCACCACCGCCGGCGTGCTGGCCGCCTTGCGCGAACACGCCGTGCCGTTGGCGGAATACTGTTTCACCGACGTATCGCAGGCTTTCCTGGCCCAGGCGCGCCAGCGTTTTGGCGAACAGGGGCTGCACTACCGGCTGTTCGACGTCACGCGCGCGCCGCAGGCGCAAGGCCTGGTGCCCGGCAGTTACGACCTGGTGCTGGCCACCAATGTGCTGCACGCCACGCCCGATATCGCCGCCGCGCTGCGCCATTGCAAAACGGCTCTGGCGGCCGGCGGGCTCCTGCTGGTCAATGAAATCAGCGACAAGTCTTTGTTTACCCACCTGACCTTCGGCCTGCTCGATGGCTGGTGGCAGTACACCGACGAGGCATTGCGGATTCCAGGCTCGCCGGCGTTATCGGCGGCCGGCTGGAACACGGTGCTGCGCATGGAGGGCTTCCAGCGCATCGCTTTCCCGCTGGCTGCCGCCCACAATCTGGGCCAGCAGCTGATTGTGGCCCAGAGCGACGGCCTGTGGCCGCTGCCGGAGAGCGCGGCGGAAGCGCCCGCGGCGGCGCTCCCGCCGGCGCCGCAGCCTGCCGTCATGGCGGCCGCAACGCCCGGTGCCGGCACGGCCGTCCACACCGGCGGCGCGGCACTGGCGGACCTGATCGCACAGCAACTGGCGCGCACGCTGAAGGTGCCGGTTGACCTGATCGGCAACAGCGAGACCTTCTCCGACTACGGCATGGACTCGATCAACGGCATGGAGTTTGCCGAGCAATTGCAGAAGGCGCTGGGCATCGCGGTGGATATCACCAGTGTGTTCGAGCATAGTTCGGTCGACGCGCTGGCGGCGTATCTGGCGCCGCGCCTGCCCGCATTGCCTGCGGCGGCGGCCGGCCAGGAGCCGCTGGCGCAAGCCGCACCGCCGGCCAGCGCGGCGCCAAGCGGGCCGGCGCCGGTTGCGGCCCCGGACGACGTGGCGGAGGGTGTGGCGATTATCGGCCTGAGCTGCCAGTTTGCCGGCGGCGAGGGCCTGGATGCGCTATGGGCGGCGCTGGCGGAAGGGCGCGACTGCAGCCGCGTGGCGACGGCGCAATGGCTGCGCACGCGCGACGGCGCGCCGGATGCCGGACCGGGCCAGCGTTATCGCGCCGGCTTGATTGACGGCGCGGACCAGTTTGCGGCCGAATTCTTCCGCATTTCGCCGATGGAGGCGGCGCAAATGGATCCGCAGCAAAGGCTGCTGTTGACCCATGCCTGGCGCGCGCTGCAGGATAGCGGCGCGGACGCCGCGGCGCTGGCGGCCGCGCGGACCGGCGTGTTTGTCGCGGCCGGCGCGCATGAATATGCGGAGACGGGCCAGCTGCCGCCGGACAGCCCGTTTGCGATGACGGCCCTGGCGCCGGCCCTGGTTCCCAACCGCATATCGTATTGCCTCGACCTGGCCGGCCCGAGCGAGTACTACGACACCGCCTGTTCGTCCTCCCTGGTGGCGCTGCACCGTGCCGTGCAGAGCCTGCAGCGCGGCGAGTGCGGCCTGGCCGTGGTGGGCGCGGTCAACCTGCTGCTGTCGGACGCGCGCTTCCACGGTTTCGAACAGATGGGCTTCCTGAGCCAGCAAGGGCGCGCGCGCAGCTTCGACGCCAGCGCCGACGGCTTCGTGCGCAGCGAAGGCGTGGCGGCGGCCGTCCTGAAACCGCTGCGCCAGGCCCTGGCGGACGGCGACGCGATTTATGGCGTCATCAAGGGCAGTGCGGTCGGCCACGGCGGACGCGGCATGGCGCTGACCGCGCCCCACGGCGCCGGCATCGGCGCCGCCATGCGCCAGGCTTACCAGGCCGCCGGCATCGACCCGCGCACGGTGTCCTATATCGAGGCGCATGGCGTGGCCACGCCGGTGGCCGATGCGATTGAAGTGCATGCCCTGCGCGACGCCTACCAGGCGCTGTGCGCGGACGCGCCATCGCCGCTGGCCGACCCCGCCCAGTGCCTGATCGGCAGCGCCAAACCGGTGCTGGGCCATGCCGAACTGGCCTCCGGCATGCTGGCCCTGTGCAAGGTCTTGCTGGCGATGCGGCGGCAGGTCCTGCCCGGCGTGCCGGGCCTGCAGACGCTGCACAGCGGGATTGCGCTGCAGGGCACACCGCTGGCGATCAGCGGTGCGGACCGCGCCTGGAGCGTGCTGCACGACACGGCCGGCCGGCCGCTGCCGCGCCGCGCCAGCATCAGCAGTTTCGGCTTCGGCGGCGTGAACGCCCACCTGCTGCTGGAAGAGGCGCCGCCGCATGTGCCGGCCGCCGCCGCGCGCCGCGCGCCGCCCGTGCTGTCCAGCCGCCGGCACTGGCTGGCCGCTGGCGCGCTGCCGCCCGCCACGCCGGCCGCTGTGCCGGCAGCCGAGGCGGAAAGCGCTGCGCGTGTCGAAAGCGTGGTGCGCGCCGCCATCGGCGCGGCCTTGGCCTGCGATCAAGACCTGCTGGAGGCGGATGTGCCGCTGACCGAGTACGGCGCCGATTCCATGCTCGACGTCTACCTGGCCAGCAAGCTGGAGGCGGAATTCGGCGTCCGCCTGGCGGTGAGCGATCTGTTCCGCCACCGCACGCTGCGGGCGCTGTGCATCCATATCGCCGCCGTGCTGCGCGACACGCCGGCACCGGCACCGGCATCGGTATCGGTATCGGGCACCGCCACAGCCGTCAGCGCCGCCGCCGGCAACGGCGACGGCGATGTCGGCGCGCTGCTGTTGCGCCTGCGGCAAGGCGAGGTCGCCCTGGCCGACGTTCTCAATCTGTTGTGACGAGCCATCCATGAAAAAAGAAGACATCCTCATCTTGTTCCAGCAGCAAAAACTGTCCCTGGACAGCGCGCGCCTGGCGCTGGAGCGTGCCAAGCAGGCCCGCCCGCTGCCGCTGTCGGCGATGCAGCGCGATATCTGGACCCTGCAGCAGGGCGCGCCCGGCAATACCGCCTACCAGGTGCCGATCGTGCTGCGGCTGCGGCGCGCCCTCGATATGCCGGCGCTGGAAGCGGCCTGCCTGGACCTGGCGCTGCGCTTTCCCATCCTGGGCAGCACGTTCCGTGCGGCCGAGGGCCAGCCCTGGCGCCACGAGTACAGCGCCGCCGCGCCGGTGGTCGAGGTGCAGGCCGGCGGCCCGCTGTCGGGCGAGGCGCTGGTCCAGGTCTTGCGCGACTTGAAAGCGGCGCCGCTGGATCTGGCGGCCGGCGCACCCTGGCGGCTGCATGTGCTGCAGCTGGCGCCGGACGAGCATATCCTCATGCTGGTGGTTCATCACATCGTCTACGACGGCGCCTCCACCTTGCCGCTGGCCGAAACGCTGCTCGATTACCACGACCAGCGCAGCCGCGGCGAGCTGCCGCTGTGCGTGCCGGACTACGCCGGCTTCGAGGACTATGTGGCGGCCGAGCGCAGCTGGATGGACAGCGCCGCCGCCGCGCAGGCGCTGGCATACTGGCAGCGGCAGCTGGGCGGCGAGCTGCCGATTCTGGAACTGCCCTGCGACGCGCCGCGTCCGGCGCTGCGTTCCAGCGAAGGCGCCGTGGTCAGCGCCCGCCTGGACGATGGCGTCGCCGCCGCGCTGGCCGCCGCGGCCGCCGGCGCGGGCGTGAACCGCTCGGTCCTGTTCCTGGCCGCCTTCCAGCTCATGCTGGGCAGGTATAGCGGCCAGCAGGATCTGGTGCTCGGCCTGCCGATGTCGAACCGCGCCCCGCAGCAGCAAGGCGCGGTCGGCAATTTCATCAATATGGTGCCGCTGCGCGGCGCCCCGCGCCCGGACGAGATCTGCGCCGACTACCTGCGCCGCTTGCAGCAGGACATGAATCTGGCGCGCGACCATGCGCGCTATCCCCTGGCGGCGCTGGTGCGCCAGCTGAATGTGCCGCGCAGCGCCAGTGTCGCGCCGGTGTTCCAGGCCGTTTTCTCGTACCAGAATTTTGCCCGCCAGGGCGAGGAGGCGGCCTTCGGCGCGCGCTACCAGGCGCAGTTTCTGAATATCGTCCACCAGGAGGGGGAGGCCGATATCGGCCTGGAGGTGTTTGAGCGCGAGGACGCCTGCCGCGTCAATCTCAAGTACAGCAGCGTGCTGTTCCAGGCGGCGACGGCGCAACGCATGCTGGACCATTTCCTGCACCTGCTGGCGCAACTGGCGGCCGCGCCGCAGCGCCCGATGGGCGACTGCGAAATGCTGCTGCCGGCCGAACGGGCCCTGATTCTGGGCGCCTGGAACGACACGGCGGCGCCCTGTCCCGATCAGCCGCTGGCCGTGCTGTTCGAGCAGCAGGCCGCGCGCCAGCCCGATGCCCCGGCCGTCACGGCGCGCGGCGAAACGCTGAGCTATGCGCAGCTGAGCCAGCGCAGCAGCGCCCTGGCCAGCCGGCTGGCCGATGGCGCGGGCCGGCTGATCGGCGTCTGCATGGAGCGCAGCAGCGATCTGCTGGTTGCGCTGCTGGGCGTGATGAAGGCGGGCGCGGCCTATGTGCCGATCGACCCGGCCTATCCGGCCGAGCGCATACGCGCCATCGCCATCGACAGCGGCGCCACCTGTTTCATCACGGACGCGGCGTCGCTGCCGGCCCTGCGCGCCGCCGCCGGCGCCACGGCGCAACTGCTCGACATCGCCGATCTGGGCCTGGAGCGGCCGGCGCCGGCACCGGCCGTGGTCCCGCATGAGCTGGCCTATGTGATCTACACCTCGGGCACCACCGGCAAGCCGAAAGGGGTGATGGTGCCGCAGCGCGCCCTGGTCAACCTGCTGGCGTCCATGGCGCGCCAGCCCGGCATGGCGGCGGGCCAGCGCATGCTGGCCCTGGCCACGTTCGCCTTCGACATGTCGATACCGGAGCTGTTCCTGCCGCTGCTGACGGGCGGCCACTGCATCCTGGCCGAGGCGCAGGCCTCGCGCGATCCGCAGCGCCTGATGGCGGCGCTGGAACAGCACCGGCCGCACCTGATGCAGGCCACGCCGACCACCTGCGCCATGCTGTTCGAGGCCAGCTGGCGCAATCCGCAGGGGACCATGATCCTGTGCGGCGCCGAGGCGCTGACCGAGCGCGTGCGCCAGCAATTGATCGACAGCGGCAGCGTGGCCTGGAATATGTACGGTCCCACCGAGACCACCGTCTGGTCCACCATGGCGCCGATCGGCGCCGGCTTGCCGATCACGCTCGGGCGCCCGCTGGCCAATACCCAGGTGTATATCGTCGACGAACGCATGCGCCTGGTGCCGCCCGGCCTGGACGGGGAGCTGTGCATCGCCGGCGCCGGCGTCACGGCCGGCTACCTGGGGCAGCCGGAGTTGAGCGCGGGCCGCTTCGTGGACGATCCTTTCGCCGGCAGCGGCAAGCTGTATCGCACCGGCGATATCGCGCGCTGGCTGCCGGACGGCCAGATCGCCTTTGTCGGCCGCAACGATTACCAGGTCAAGCTGCGCGGCTACCGCATCGAGCTGGAGGAAGTGGAAAACCGGCTCAAAGCGCATGCCGACGTGGAAGATGCGCTGGTGGTCGTCAACCAGGAGGGGAAACTGCGGCGCCTGGTGGCGTATATCGTGCCGCGCCGCGCGGTGGCGCCGGCGCAGTTGCGCGCCTGGCTGCTGGCGGCGTTGCCGGCATACGCGGTGCCATCCCTGTATGTGGACCTGGCGGCGATACCGCTCAACAGCAACGGCAAGGCCGACCGCAAGGCGCTGATGGCTTTGCCGGTGGCGCTGGAGGCGCCGGCGCCGGTGGCCGATGGCATCGAAGCCGAAGTGCTGGCGATCTGGCGCCGCGTGCTGAAGCTGGACGGCATCGGCGCCGAGCATGGCTTTTTCGACGTCGGCGGCGATTCGCTGGTCGCGGTGGAGCTGGCGGCGGCCATCAGCGAAGGCATGGGCCTGCCGTTTTCCGTGACCCGTCTGTTCCAGTACGCCTGCGTGCGCGACATCGCCCAATACGTGGCGCAGCAGCGCGCCGAGGCCGGCGTTGCCGCCGCGCCGGCGCAGCAGGCGGCCAGTCCGGCGCCGGCGGAAGCCGCCGACGGACTGGCCATCATCGGCATCTCGCTGCAGGTGCCGGGCGCCGACAGCGCCGCCGCGTTCTGGACCAATCTGGCGGCCGGGGTGGAAAGCGTGGAGCGCCTGGAGCGCGAGCAGCTGGCGGCCCTGGGCCTGCCGGCGGCGCTGCTGCAGCATGAGCGCATGGTCGGCGTGCGCGCCCCGGTGGCGCACAAGCACAGCTTCGACGCCGAATTCTTTGGCATCTCCGCGCGCGACGCGCGCCTGATGGACCCGCAGTTCCGGCGCCTGCTGCAGCATGCCTGGCTGGCGGTGGAGGATGCCGGCTATGTGCCGGCGGCGATACGCGACGCGGCGGTGTTCGTGTCGGCCAGCCACAGCGAACACGGGGCGCTGGCCGCCGCCGTGCAGGGCGGCGAGCAGGCGGCCCTGGACGACGAGGGCGATTACGTGCGCTGGATCCTGTCCCAGGGCGGCAGTATTCCGACCATGATCTCGCACAAGCTGGGATTGACCGGTCCCAGCCTGTATGTACACAGCAACTGCTCCTCGTCGCTGTCGGCGCTGTACGCCGCCTGGCACAGCATCCGCAGCGGCGAGGCGCGCCATGCGCTGGTGGCCGCCGCCACCCTGTATGCGCAGGAGCGGGTTGGCTATGTGCACCAGCGCGGCCTGAATTTTTCCAGCGACGGCAAGCTGAAGGCCTTCGACCAGGACGCCGACGGCATGGTGCCGGGCGAGGGCGTGGTGGTGCTGCTGGTGAAGCGGCTGGCCGACGCCATCGCCGACGATGACCATATCTACGCCGCCATCCGCGGCGTGGCCCTGAACAACGACGGCGCCGACAAGGCCGGCTATTACGCGCCCAGCGTCGGCGGCCAGAGCGCGGTGATCGAGGGCCTGCTGCGTTCCACCGCGACCGACCCGAACTCGGTGGTGTATGTCGAGGCGCATGGCACCGGCACCCGCATCGGCGACCCGATCGAAGTGGCGGCGCTGACGGCGGCCTACCGGCGGCTCGGCGCGGGCCAGAACTACTGCGGCCTGGGTTCGGTGAAATCGAATCTGGGCCACCTGGACACGGCGGCCGGCCTGGCCGGCCTGACCAAGGTGGCGTTGAGCCTGTACCACGGCTGCCTGCCGCCGACGCTGCACTTCCGCCAGGCCAATCCGGCGCTGGAACTGGCCGGTTCGCCGTTTTATATCGCCGAGCGGCTGACGCCGATCGCCGGCAACGGCGGCCCGGTACGCGCGGCCGTCAGCGCCTTCGGCGTGGGTGGCACCAACGGCCATGCGCTGCTGGAACAGCGGCGCCGCGCCGCGCCGCCGGCAGCGGCCGGCGTGGCCAGCCATATCGTGCCGCTGTCGGCCAAGTCGGCGCAGCGCCTTCTGGCCCAGGCCAGCCAGCTGGAAAGCTGGCTGGCGACGGCGGCGGGGCAGGGCTCGGCGCTGGCCGATATTGCCGCCACCCTGCAGCGCGGACGGGTGGCGATGGCGTGGCGGGTGGCTTTGGTGGCCGATTCGCACGCCAGCCTGGCGGCGCAACTGGCCGCGCTGGCCAGCGGCGGTCTGGCCGCGCGCACCGCGCCGCAAGACGCCGAGCCGGGCAGCCTGGCCTGGACCGCCTGGGAATGGGAAAGTGGCCGCCTGTCCGAATGGCAGGCATGGCCGGTGGCGGGCCAGCGTATCAGCCTGCCCGGCTATCCGTTTGAAAATGTCGACTATCCGCCGCCGCGCCGCGCCTTGGCCGCCGCGCGCCTGCACCCGCTGCTGCATGAAAACATCTCCACCGTGCAGGAAACGGCGTTCCGCAGCCGCTTCGACGGCAGCGAGCCTTTCCTGCGCGACCACGTCCTGCATGGACAGCGCGTGCTGCCGGGCGCCGCCTACCTGGAACTGGTGCGCGCGGCGGCCAGCCGCGCCGTGGCCGCCACGGGCCAGCAGGTCAGCTTGCGCAATGTTGTCTGGCTGCGGCCTTTGGCCGTGACGCAGGCCAGCGTGGAGGTGAAGCTTGCTTTCAAGCGCCTGATCGACGGCGCGCTGGCGTTCGAGGTCAGCGCGCTGGCCGATGGGGCGCCATATTGCCAGGGTCAGATCGCCGTCGCGGCTGCGGCTGCGGCGCCGGCGCAGGATCTGGCGCAGTTGCGCGCGCGCTGCCGCACGCCGCAGCTCGATGCAGAGTCCTGCTACCGGCGCTATGCACAGCTGGGCCTGCGCTACGGCGCGGCGCACCGCGGCGTGCACCAGGTATGGGGCGATGGCGATGAGCTGCTGGCGCAGCTGGAGCTGCCCTTCGTCGATCCCGGCTGCATGCTCGATCCCGGCATGCTCGATTCAGCCTTCCAGGCCACCATCGCGATCCATGACGACAGCGCGCCGCAGCAGGCGGCCGTGCCGTTTGCCCTGGATGCCCTGCATGTCCACCGCGCCTGTGCGCAGCGCATGTGGGCGCATATCCGCTTTGGTGCCATGCCGGCCGCCGCCGGCGCCTTCCGCAAGATCGACATCGATCTGTACGACGATGAAGGACGCCTGTGCGCCGCGGTGCGCCAACTGGCGGCACGCCAGCTGGGCATGCTGCCGGCGGCGCCCGATGCCCAGGCCACGGACCTGGCCGGGAAGGAAGACGCCACGCTGCTGGCGGCGCAAGCGCGCTGGGTGCCGCTGGCCGTGGCGCCGCCGCAGCAGCAGCAGACCGCCCACCGCCACGTCGTCCTGGCCGGAATGACGGCCGCGCGCGCGCGGAACCTGGAAACGGCATTGCAGGGCAGGGCGGACCTGGAATGCACGTTCTGGCCGGCCGGCGGCGCCGGTGTGGCGGCACGCCTGCACCAGAGCACCCTGGAGCTGGTGGCTTGGCTCAAGCAGCTGATTGGCCAGCGCCGCGCCGGTACGCAGCTGCTCCAGCTCTGCGTGGAAGCGGATGAGGCGCAATGGGCGCAAGCGGCCCTGGCCGCCGTGCTCAGGAGCGCGATGCTGGAGTATCCCGCCCTGCGCGCGCAGTTGCTGCTGCTGGAAGACGGCGCCGAAGCCGCCTTGCCGGCCATGCTGGAGCAGGCGGCCGCGCAGCCGGAGGCGGTGCAGTTGCGCTGGCGCGCTGGCGTGGCTGAACGCCGCACGCTGGCGAAGCTGGCGCCATGGGCCGCCGCTGCCGCTCCTTGGCGCGCCGACGGCGTGTATCTGATCACCGGCGCGGGCGGCCGCATCGCCGCCCTGCTGGCGCATGAAATCGCGCGCCAGGCGCGCGGCGTGACGCTGGTGCTGGCAGGGCGCGCCGCGCAGGGGCCGCGCGCCCTGCTCGACAGCCTGGCGCAAGCCGGCGCGCGCACCGATTACGTGCGCCTGGCGCTGGAGGATGGCACCCAGGTCGGCGCCGCGCTGGCCGGGGTGGCGGCCCGCCATGGCGGCCTGCATGGCGTGCTGCATTGCGCCGGAGCGCTCGGCGACAGCTTCATCTTGAACAAGCGCGAGGCCGAGGTGGCGCGCGTGCTGGGACCGAAGGTCGACGGCACGCTGCACCTGGACGCCGCCACCGCCGCCATGCCGCTCGATCTTTTCCTGCTGTTCTCCTCGGCCGGGGCCTTCCTGGGCAACGAGGGCCAGGCGGATTATTGCGCAGCCAACGCCTTCCTGGACGCCTTCGCCGCCGAACGCGAGGAATGGCGCCTGCGCGGCCGCCGGCATGGACGCAGCTTGTCGCTCGGCTGGCCTTTGTGGGCCGAAGGCGGCATGCGGCCCGACGCCGCCAGCCTGCGGCGCATCGAAAGGCAGGTGGGGATGAAGCCGCTGCCAAGCCAGGCCGCGTTTGCCGCGCTGTATGCGGCCCTGGCGACGCCGCACCCGTCCTTGCTGCTGCTGTATGGGAAAGCCGATCTGCTGGAGCAGGTGCTGGAAGCGGCCACCGCGCCGGCTCCACTGCAGCGCAACGAACAGGCCGAAACGGCCGGAAAGATGACCATGCAAGCTGTCGCGTATCCACCGTCCGCCGCCCACGGCCCGCAGTTGCAGGAGGCGGCGGAGGACTATTTCAAAGCCCTGCTCTCGGACGTGCTGCAAACCCCGGCCGCGCGTATCGACGCCCAGGCGCCGCTGGAGAACTACGGCATCGATTCCATCATTGTCGTCAAGCTCAACGAGCGGCTGGAACAGGTCTTTGGCGCGCTGTCGAAGACCCTGTTCTTCGAATACCAGACGCTGCGCGCCCTGGCCAGCTACTTCGTCGAAGCCCACCGCGGCGCGCTGGAAACGCTGCTGGGCCGGACGCCGGCGGCGGCCGTGCCGGCCCAGATGGTGGCGCCGGCCGTTGCGCTGCCGCCGGCACCGCCCGCCGCGGCGGCAATGGCGGCGCCGGCGATACAGGTAGCGGCTCCGGCTGCGGCCCCGGCCGTGGCCGATATCGCCATCGTCGGCCTGGCCGGGCGCTACCCCGGCGCCGAGACGGTGGCGGCCTTCTGGCGCAATCTGCGCGACGGCGTCGACAGCATTCGCGAGGTGCCCGCCGAACGCTGGGACCATGCCGCCTATTTCCACCCCGATCCCGCCCATGCCGGCACCTGCTACACCAAATGGGGCGGTTTCCTGGACGGCGTGGATTGCTTCGATGCCGGTTTCTTCAATATTTCGCCGCGCGAAGCGGCCATCCTCGACCCGCAGGAACGCGTTTTCCTGGAGACGGCCTATGCCGCCATCGAGGACGCGGGCTATACGCGCCACAGCCTGGGCGGCGCCGCCCGGGGCCGCCCAGGCCGGGTCGGCGTCTACGTGGGTGTGATGTACCAGGAATACCAGTTGTATGGCGCCCAGGCGACGGCCTTGGGCCAGGTGACGGCCTTGCCCAGCAGCCCCTCGTCGATCGCCAACCGCGTCTCGTACTTCTGCAATTTCCAGGGACCGAGCATGGCGGTCGATACCATGTGCTCCTCCTCGCTGAGCGCCATCCACCTGGCCTGCCAGAGCCTGCGCCTGGGCGAATGCAGCGTGGCGCTGGCCGGCGGGGTGAACCTGTCGATCCATCCCAACAAATACCTGCTGCTCTCGCTGGGCAAGTTCGCCTCCACCAAGGGCCGCTGCGAAAGCTTCGGCGCCGGCGGCGACGGCTATGTGCCGGGCGAGGGCGTGGGCGCGGTGGTGCTCAAGCCGCTGGCGCACGCGCTGGCCGACGGCGACCATATTTACGGCGTGATCAAGGGCTCGGCGCTGAACCACGGCGGCAAGACCAATGGCTTCTCGGTGCCCAACCCCGTGGCCCAGGCCGACGTCATCGGGCTGGCGCTCGAACAGGCCGCGCTGGCGCCGCGCGCCTTGGACTATATCGAGGCGCACGGCACCGGAACCTCGCTCGGCGATCCGATCGAGATCAGCGGCTTGAGCAAGGTGTTCGCGGCCGACACGCAGGAGCGCCAGTTCTGCCCCATCGGTTCGGTGAAATCGAATATCGGCCATTGCGAAAGCGCGGCCGGCATGGCGGCGCTGAGCAAGGTGCTGCTGCAACTGCGCCACAACGCGCTGGCGCCCTCGCTGCATTCGGCGCAGCTCAATCCGAATATCGATTTCGCGGCTTCGCCGTTTTACGTGCAGCGCGAACTCAGCGCCTGGCCGCGTCCGGTCGACGCGGCGAGCGGCGCGCAGCGCGCGCGCAACTGCGCCATTTCCTCCTTCGGCGCGGGCGGCTCGAACGCGCATCTGATCGTGCAGGAATACGTGGCGCCGGCGCCAGCGGCCGCGCCGGCCGGTGTGCCGCAGCTGATCGTGCTGTCGGCGCGCACGGCGGCGCAGCTGGCCCAACAGGCGGAGCGCCTGCTTGGCTGGCTGCGCGCCGAAGCGCCGGCCCCGGACCTGGCTAGCCTGGCCTACACCTTGCAGGCCGGACGCGAAGCGCTGGCGCACCGCTACGCGGTGGTGGTGGCTTCACTGGCGGAGCTGGAGGCGGCGCTGGAATGCTGCAGCGCCGGCCAGCCGGCCGCCGGCAAGGAATTCCGCCATGAGGTGGACGGCCTGGACGAGACCTTGGCCATGCTCGGCCGCGACGAGCTGTTCGACCAGCTGGTCGCCGGCTGGCTGCAAGCCGGCCGCCTCGACCGCCTGGGCCATTTGTGGACGCGCGGCCTGGCGCTCAACTGGACCCTGCTGCATCCGGCCGGCGTGCCCGGCCGGCTCAGCCTGCCGACCTACCCCTTCCGCCGCGACCGCCATTGGGGCGTGCCGGCCATCGTCGATCGCATCGGCGGCGCGCTGGCGCCTGCCGCCAGCGCGCGCCCCGCGTCCGCGCCAGTGCCCGCTCCCGTACCGGCACCGCAGCCGGCCGTGGCCGCCATGCCAGCGCCGCGATCGGCATCCCGGCCCGCTGCGGCCGCCATGCCTGCGCCCGTACCGCAGCCGCTGCCGGCAGCCGCCAGCGCGCCGGCAGCGCTAGCGGCAGCGGCGCCTGACGAGGCGCAGGTACGCGCCGCGCTGCGCCAGTCCTTCGCGGCCGCGCTCTGCATGGCCGAGCAGGACGTCAAACTCGACCTGCCCCTGGTCGATATGGGCATGGACTCCATCGTCGGCGTCGAATGGGTGGGCGCGATCAACAAGGCGTATGCGCTGGACCTGCAGGCTGCGCTGATCTACGACCATCCCACCATCCGCGCCATGGCCGCTTTCGTGGCGGCGCGGCTGGGCGCGGCGGCGGCCCCGGTTATCGCAGCCACGGCCGCCGCGCAGCCCGCCGTGCGGCCGGCCATCCGCTTGCCGGAGCCAGGTGCCAAGGCGGCCAGCACCAGCGCGCCCGCCGCCTTGGCGCCGCCGCCGGTGCGCCTGCAGATGGCGGCGGCGAATGCCGCGCCAGCCGCCGCGCCAGCCCCGGCTCCAGAGCCGGCCGCCGTCCCGGCCGCGGCCACGCTTGCCGCCTCCGCGGCGCCGGCCGCGCGTCCCGCCGGCGCCGCGCTAGGCCAGGCGGCCGTGCGTACCTTCCTGACCGCCAGCCTGGCCGAGGCGCTGTATCTGCCGCAGGAAGAGATCAAGCCGCATACGGCCCTGGTGGATCTGGGCCTGGACTCCATCGTTGGCGTCGAATGGATGCGCGAAGTGAACCGGCATTTCGGCCTCAACCTGCCGGCCACGGTGGTGTACGACCACCCCAGCATCGCGGCGCTGGCAAGCCACGTCGGCACGCTGCTGGCGCCGTCCACGGCGGCTGAACCGGCGGATCTCGAAAGCCTGCTGCATGCGGTGGAGCAGGGCGCCATCGACGTGGCCGCGGCCGACGCCCTATGGCGCCGGATGGCCCAGGCCGGTGGCGCGGCGCCGCTGCCGGAAAGTTCTGTTTAACGATGTACTTTGCATAAAAATCAAAAGGATCATTACCATGCCACACAATCCAGGCCAGATTTTCGAACTGCTCGTTCAGCACACGCGGGAAGTCATCCCCGAACTCGAAGCGCATGAGTTCATCCCGGCGGACAGCCTGAAAGCCCTGGGCGCCAACTCGATGGACCGGGCCGACATCATCATGATGACGATGAGCGCCATTTCCCTGCGCTGCGCGCTGATCGACCTGGCGCGCGCCGGCAATATGGGCGAGCTGGCGGCCCTGATGCATGAAAAGCTGGCCCATGCATAAGGCCCTGATCAGCGGCATCGGCGTGGTGTCAGCGATCGGCGTGGGGCGCGCCGCCTTTGCCGACGCGCTGTGGCAAGGCCGCAGCAATTTCGGCGTGATGCGGCGTCCCGGCCGCCAGAGCGCCGAATCGGCCTTCCTCGGCGCGGAAATCGCCGCCTTGCCGGCGTTGCGCAATGGGCGCGGCCAGCCTTACCGCAAGCTGTCGCTGTCGACCCATGCGGCGCTGGCCACGGCCGACGAGGCCTGGGCCGACGCCGGTCTGGCCGCGCTTGACCCGCAACGGGTCGGCCTGGTGCTGGGCGGCTCCAACCTGCAGCAGCGCGCCGCCTTGCTGGCGCTCGACCCGGTGCGCGACCAGCCGTGGTATACGCCGCCGCACTACGCCGCCAGCTATTGCGACAGCGATATCGCGGCCTGGTGCGCCGAGCATCTGGGCCTGCAGGGTCCGGTCTGGACGGCGGGCGCGGCCTCGGCCAGCGGCCTGCTGGCCGTGGTGGAGGCCGCGCGCGCGGTGCTCAGCGGTGAACTCGACGCCTGCATCGCGGTCGGCGGCCTGAGCGATCTGTCGCACCTGGAATGCCAGGCCTTCCGCTCGCTGGGCGCGATGGGTTCGGCCAATTATGCCGACCAGCCGCAGCGTGCCTGCCGCCCGTTCGACACGGCGCGCGACGGTTTCATCTATGGCGAAGCGTGCGCCGCGCTGGTGGTGGAATCGGTGGAATCGGCACAGCGGCGCGGCGCCTCCGCCTATATGGCGATCAACGGCTGGAGCGCGGTCAGCGACGCCAGCCGCCAGCCCCATCCCTCGCAGCAGGGCGAAATGCGGGCCGTGGGCCAGGCGCTGGCGCATGCGGGCTGGCGCGCCTCGGAGATCGACTACGTCAACCCGCATGGCAGCGGTTCGCCGCTGGGCGACGAAACCGAGCTGGCAGCCCTGCGCGCCAGCGGCCTGGGCGACGCCTGGATCAACACCACCAAATCCCTGGCCGGCCATGGCCTGACGGCCGCCGGCGCCCTGGAAACCGTGGCGCTGGCCCTGCAGATGCGCGAGCAGCGCCTGCACCCTTGCGCCAACCTGGAACAGCCCATCGGCAGCGCGCGCTGGGTGCCGGCGCAGGGCAGCCCGGCCCGCATCGGCAAGGCGCTCAAGCTGAGCATGGGGTTTGGCGGCATCAATATCGCCATGTGTTTCCAGCATCCTTCGCAGTTCAATTGAGAATGGAGTAGCTCTATGATGTCTGTGGGTATTGAATCGATGAATGTGTTTGGCGGCAGCGCCGCGCTCGACGTGGCGGCCCTGGCCGAGCACCGCAAGCTCGATACGACGCGCTTTGCCAATCTGCTGATGCGCGAGAAGGCCGTGGCGCTGCCGTATGAAGACCCGGTCACCTTCGGCGTGAACGCCGCCTTGCCGCTGGTGCGCGCGCTGTCGGAGGCCGAGCGCGACCGCATTGAACTGCTGATCACCTGCACCGAATCGGGCATCGATTTCGGCAAGTCGCTCAGCACCTATATCCACCACCACCTGGGGCTGAGCCGCAATTGCCGCCTGTTCGAGATCAAGCAGGCCTGCTATTCGGGCACGGCCGGTTTCCAGATGGCGGTCAACTTCATCCTGTCGCAGGCTTCGCCGGGCGCCAAGGCGCTGGTGGTGGCCACCGATATTTCGCGCTTCATGGTGGTGGAGGGGGGCGAGGCGATCAGCGAGGACTGGTCCTTCGCCGAACCGAGCGCCGGTGCCGGCGCCGTGGCCATGCTGGTGAGCGACCAGCCGCACATCTTCCAGGTCGACGTGGGCGCCAACGGCTACTACGGCTACGAGGTGATGGATACTTGCCGCCCGATTCCGGACAGTGAGGCCGGCGATTCCGACCTGTCGCTGATGTCCTATCTCGACTGCTGCGAAAACGCCTACCGCGAATATGCGCGCCGCGTGCTGGACAGTAACTTCGGCAAGACCTTCCAGTATCTGGCCTTCCATACGCCGTTCGGCGGCATGGTCAAGGGCGCGCACCGCACCATGATGCGCAAGCTGCTGCAGGCCCGCCCGTCGGACGCGGAAGCCGATTTTGCCCAGCGCATGCAGCCCGGCCTGAATTACTGCCAACGGGTGGCCAATATCATGGGCGCCACCGTGTTCCTGGCGCTGGCCAGCACCATCGACCACGGCGACTTTTCCAGCCCGCGGCGCATCGGCCTGTTTTCCTACGGCTCCGGCTGCTGCTCGGAGTTCTACAGCGGCGTGGTGACGGCCGACGGCCAGGCGCGCCTGCGGCGCATGGCGATCGAACGCCAGCTCGACCAGCGCTACCAGCTCTCGCTGGCCGAATACGATGCCCTGCTGATGGGCAGCGGCATGGTGCGCTTCGGCACCCGCAACGTCACCATCGACCCGGCGCTGCTGGGCGGGGCGCGCGCCGCCATCGCCGGCAAAGGCTTGCTGACACTGAGCGCCATCCGCGAATTCCACCGCGAGTACAGCTGGTCATGACGCGCTATTCGAGCATCGAGGTCAGCCGCCAGGGGCCGGTGTGCCTGATCCAGTTCGCGCGCGAGGCGGCCGGCAACACCATCAACGCCACCCTGGTCGACGAATGCCTGGCCGCGCTCGATGCCCTGGATGCCGGCTGCACCGTGGTGGTGCTGCGCGGCCATGCCAGCAGCTTCTGCAACGGCGCCGATTTCGCCGCCGTGCAGGCGGCCACCGACGCCCGCGAACAGGCGCCCGAGGCGCTGTACGCCTTGTGGACCCGGCTGGCCTACGGCCCCTTCGTCTCGGTCGCGCTGGTGGAAGGGCGCGCCAATGCCGGCGGCATCGGTTTCGTGGCCGCCTGCAATATCGTGCTGGCCGGGCCGCGCGCCGAATTCAGCCTGTCGGAAATGCTGTTCGGCCTGCTGCCCGCCTGCGTGACGCCCTTCCTGGCGCGGCGCGTCGGCTGGCAGCGGGCGCAGTACATGACGCTGATGACGCGCGCCTTCGACGCGCCGCAGGCCCTGCAATGGGGCCTGGTCGATGCGCTCGACGAGCGCTGCGAGGTCTTGCTGAGCAAGCATCTGAGCCGCCTGCGCTGCCTGCCGGCGGCCGCCATCGTGCGCTACAAGCACTACCTGGCCGAGTTGCCGGCCGGGATCGAGGCCGCCCGCCCCCTGGCGCTGGCGACCAACCGCGCGGTGTTCGCCGACCCGGACAACCTGGCGGCGATCGAGCAGTACGTAAGCCATGGCCGCCTGCGCTGGGAGCGGCCGAACCAATGAGCGAGACCATTATGGAGCATGGCATGACAGAGGCAGTCCAATTGACCGAGCATGGCGGCGGCGTGGTGCAGATCACGATGCAGGACCGGAGCGAGAAAAACACCTTCTCGCACGCCCTGGTCGGCGGCTTGATCGAGGTCTACGCGCGCATCGCGGCGCGGCCCGACTACAAGGCCGTGGTGCTGACCGGCTACGACACGTATTTCGCCTCGGGCGGCACGCAGCAGGGCCTGCTCGCCATCCACGAGGGCAAGATGACTTTCGCCGACGTCAATATGTACAGCCTGGCGCTCGACTGCCCGATTCCGGTGGTGGCCGCGATGCAGGGCCACGGCATCGGCGGCGGCTTCGTGATGGGGCTGTACAGCGATATCGTGCTGCTGAGCCGGGAAAGCATCTACACCACCAATTTCATGAAATACGGCTTCACGCCGGGCATGGGGGCGACGGCCGTGGTGCCCTACCGCCTGGGCGAGACGCTGGCGCACGAGATGCTGATGACGGCGGCCAATTTCCGCGGTGCCGAGCTGGAGCGGCGCGGCGTGGCCTGCCAGGTGCTGCCGCGGGCCGAGGTGCTGCCGCGCGCGCTGGACATCGCCGCCGGGCTGGCGCAAAAGCCGCGCGAGGCCCTGGTGCTGCTGAAGCGGCACATGACGCGCGCGCTGCGCGAGCGCCTGCCGCAATGCATCAGCGAGGAAATCGCCATGCATGAACATACCTTCCACCAGCAAGCGGTCGCCGACCGCATCGCCACCGCCTTCGGCCGCTAGGGAGAGCGCCATGAACGACAGCCAATCCATCCTGGCCGCGCTGCGCGACGGCCGCATCGCGCGCGACGCCGCGCTGCAAGGCTTGCGCGCGGCAGCCGCCGGCGCATCGCCCGCACCCGCGCCGGCGCCGGCGCCGGCGCCCGCGCCTGCCGCGCCCGACGCCATCGCCATCGTCGGCGCTGCCGGCCGCTATCCCGAGGCGCCCGACCTCGACAGCTTCTGGCGCAACCTGGCGGCCGCGCGCGATTCGGTGGGCACCATCCCGCCCGAGCGCTGGGACAGCCTGGCCAGTTTCGACCCCAGCGGCCAGCGGCCGGACAGCATCTACAGCCGGGCGCTCGGCGTGCTGGACGATGCCGATTGCTTCGACGCCGCCTTCTTCCAGATTTCGCCCGCCGAGGCCGAGTACATGGACCCGCAGCACCGCCTGTTCCTGCAGGAAGCCTACCGCAGTTTCGAGGATGCCGGCTACGGCCCGCAGCGCCTGGCGGGGCAGAATTGCGGCGTCTACCTGGGCATCATGAGCAGCGAGTACAGCAGCCTGCTGATGCAAAGCGGGGCGCCGGTCGCCAACGCCACCGGCAACGCGCTGTCGATCGCCGCCTCGCGCATCGCCTACCTGCTGAATCTGAAGGGGCCGGCCATCGCCATCGACACGGCGTGCTCCTCCTCGCTGGTGGCGGTGCACCTGGCCTGCCAGGCCCTGCGCAGCGGCGAGATCGACATGGCGCTGGCGGGCGGGGTCACGCTCTACCTGAGCCGGGAAGCCTATCTGGCCATGTGCGGCGCCGGCATGCTCTCGCCGGACGGGCGCTGCAAGGCCTTCGACGACGGCGCCAACGGTTTTGTGCCGGGCGAGGGCGTGGGCGCGGTCGTGCTCAAGCGCCTGGCCGATGCGCGCCGCGACGGCGACCGCGTGCTGGGCACCATCCTGGCCAGCGGCATCAACCAGGACGGCCGGACCAACGGCATTACCGCGCCCAGCGGCGCCAGCCAGGCCGCGCTGCTGCGCACCGTCTACCAGCGGCATGGCATCGACCCGGCCAGCATCGGCTACTGCGAGCTGCACGGCACCGGCACCCGGCTCGGCGATCCGGTCGAACTGAATGCCATCGCCCAGGTCTATGGCGCGGCCGGCGCGGCGCGCCATAGCTGCCTGATCGGTTCCGTCAAATCGAATATCGGCCACACCTCGGCCGCCGCCGGCGTGGCCGGCCTGCATAAGCTGCTGTTGGCGCTGCGCCATGGCCAGATCCCGCCCAGCCTGCATTTCCAGCGGCCCAACGCGCATTTCGATTTCAGCCAATCGCCTTTCCGCGTGGCCACTGAGCTGACGCCCTGGACGGCGCCGCGCCGCGCCGCGCTCAGTTCCTTTGGCCTGAGCGGCACCAATGCCCACCTGGTGCTGCAGGAAGACAGCGGCGCCGCGCCGCGCGCCGGCAGCGGCGCCGGCCTGGTCGTGCTGTCGGCCCACAGCGACAGCGCGCTGCGCGACTATGCCGCCGCGCTGGCGCGCCAGCTGGAGGCCGATCCCGGTGTGTGCCTGGCCGACCTGGCCTACACCTTGCAAGTCGGGCGCGCCGCGCTGCGCCACCGGCTGGCCGTGGTGGCCAGCGATGCCGCGCCGCTGCGCGCAGCCCTGCTGGCCGCCGCGCAGGGCCTGCCGCATGCCGCGCTGCTGACCGGGCGTGCCGCGGCCGAGGCGCCTGACGGCGACGGCGCCGCGCTGGCGGCCGATTTCGCGGCCGGCCGCTGGACGACGCTGGCCCAGGCCTGGGTGGCCGGCGCCGATTGCGACTGGCTGCGCTGGCAGCAGGGCGGCGGCCGCCGTACCGTGGCGGCGCCGACCTATCCCTTCGCCCGCAGCCGCTACTGGTTGCCGGGCCAGCCGACGCTGGCGCCGGCCGCGCCGCAATTATGGCAGTGGCAGTGGCAGTGGCAGCCGGCACCGCTGGCCGCCGCGGCCGCCATGCCGCCGGCCGTGCTGCTGTACGTGGCCGCCTGCGCCGCCAACCGCGCCCTGGCCGAAGCGCTGGCGGCGCTGTGGCCGCAGGCCGAGCTGCGCGCCCTCGACGCCAGCGCCCCCGGCCAGGACTGGCCGGCGCGCGCCGCCATCATCGACCTGACGGCGCGCGCCGAACCGCAGCTGGCGCGCGCCCAGTGGCTGGCCCAGCTGCAAAACCTGCTGGGCCGGCTGCCCGCGGACGGCGGCACCGTGCTGCTGGGCCTGGGCTTCGGCCGGCCGCGCGCCGATGCCCTGCATGCCGGGCTGTATGGCACGCTGCAAAGTGAGTATCCACGCCTGCGCGCGCGTTATGTCGACCTCGGCGCCGAGTTGCCGGCGGCGGCGCTGGCGCCGCTGCTGGCGGCCGAATGTGCCGAGGATAGCCGCGCCGCGCGCTGCCGTTACCGCGACGGCGTACGCAGCCTGCCCCGGCTGGCGCCTTGGACGGCGCCAGCCGGCGCGGCGGACGCGCGCTTGCCGGGCCCCGCCGATGTCTGGTGGATCAGCGGCGGCACGCGCGGCCTGGGCCTGCTGTGCGCGCGCCACCTGGCGCGGCGCTACGGCGTGCGCCGGATGCTGTTGTCGAGCCGGACGGCGCTGCCGCCGCGCGCGCAGTGGCCGGCCGCCACGGCCGAGGGCATCGCCGAGCTGGAAGCGCTCGGCGTCCAGCTCGAATTCTCGGCCGTGGCGCTGAACGACCTGGCGGCGCTGCGCGCCGAGCAGGCGCGCGTGGCCGCCGCGCTGGGGCCGGTGACCGGCCTGCTGCATTGCGCCGGGGTGAGCGACTGGAGCGTGCCGGCGCTGCTGGACAAGTCCGCCGCCGCCATGCAGGCCGTGTTCGAACCCAAGCAGGAAGGGCTGGACCATCTGTCCGCCGTGCTCGACAACGACGCCTTGCGCCATCTGCTGCTGTTCTCCTCGGTCGCCTCGGCCTTGCCGGCGCTGGGCGCGGGCCAGATCGACTACGCCATGGCCAACGCCTACCTGGACGGCTATGCCCAGGAGTATGCCGGCACGGCGCACTGCGTCAGCATCCAGTGGCCGAGCTGGGCCGAGTCGGGCATGGGCGCGGTGCGCAGCCAGGCTTACCGCGACAGCGGGCTGCTGACGCTGAGCGATGCGCAGGGCCTGGACTGCCTGGACCGGATTCTGGCCTGGCGCGCCGGCCCGCTCGTCTTGCCGGCGGCGGTCGACCCGGCGCGCTGGCAGCCCGAGCGCGCACTGCTGGAAAAGCCCGCGCCGCAGCCGGCGGCGGCTGCCGTTGCCGCCGCCACCGCCGTACAGGGCGCCGGCGCGCCGGCCGCCGCTGCCGCGCCGCTGCTGGCCTGGCTGCAAAACCTGTTTGCGCGCGAACTCAAACTGGCGCCGGAAGCCATCGAAGCCCAGCTCGGTTTCCAGGACTATGGCGTCGATTCCATCATGTTGACCCGCATCATGCGGCCGCTCAACCAGCTCGCCGAGCAGCCGCTGGAGCCGTCGCTGCTGTTTGAATACGCCACGCTGGACAGCCTGGCCGGCTGGCTCCTGCGCGAACGGCCGGGCCTGGTGCAAAAGGTGCTGGCGTCCGCCGCGCCGACGTCGGCGTCGGCGTCGCCCGCGGCATTGCCCGCGTCCCCGGCCGCCGCGCCCGCCGTCCCCGCCGTGCCCGCTGCGGCGGCAGCCCCCGCCGGCGGCGGCGACATCGCCATCATCGGCCTGTCCTGCCGCCTGCCCGGGGCGCCCGACGGCGACGCCTATTGGCGCCTGCTGAGCGAAGGCCGCAGCGGCATCGTGCCGGTGCCGGCGGCGCGCTGGGGCCATCCCAGCGGCTTCCACGCGGGCGTGCTGGATTCCCCGGCGGGCGGCGATGCGGACGCTTTCGGCATCGACGCCGACGACGCGCGCGCCATGGACCCGCAGGCGCTGCTGCTGCTCGAACTGGGCCTGCAAGCGGTCTACCACGCCGGCTACACGCCGCCGGAACTCAAGGGCCGGGCGCTCGGCGTCTTCCTCGGCGCGCGCAGCCAGCACCGGCCGGCGGCCGAGCTGATCGAACGGGCCCGCAACCCGATCGTCGCCGCCGGACCGAATTACCTGGCGGCCAATCTGTCCCAGTATTTCGACTGGCAAGGCCCGAGCCTGGTGGTCGACACCGCCTGCTCCTCGGCGCTGGTGGCGCTGAAGCTGGCGGTGCAGGCCTTGCGCGACGGCGAGATCGAGGCGGCCATGGTGGGCGGCGTCAGCCTGCTGCAATCGGACGCCGGCCACCGCCTGTTCGCGCAGCGCGGCTTGCTGGCGCCGCAAGGCGAGTTCCACATCTTCGACGGCCGCGCCCAGGGCGTGGTGCTGGGCGAGGGCGCCGGCATGGTGCTGCTCAAGCCCCTGGCGGCGGCCGAGGCCGACGGCGACCGCATCTACGCGGTGCTGAAGGCGGTGTCCGTCAACAACGATGGCCGCACGGCCGGCCCGGCCAGCCCGAATCTGGCCGCCCACAAGCGCCTGCTGGAACAGACCCTGCGGCGCAGTGGCCTGGCGGCGGCCGACATCGGCCATATCGAGGCCAACGGTTCGGGAACGGCGATGACGGACCTGCTGGAACTGAAGGCGATCAGCGCCGTGTATGGCGGCGCGGCGCGGCGCTGCAGCCTCGGCTCGGTCAAGCCGAATATCGGCCATCCGCTGTGCGCCGAAGGCATCGCCGCCCTGATCAAGGTGGTGCTGATGCTGCACCACCGCCAGGGCGTGCCTTTCCTGTCGGGCCAGGTGCCGCTGCCGCATTTCGCGCTGGCCGATTCGCCGTTCTTCTTCCACCGCGCGACCGCTGCGCTGGACGGCACCTTGCCGGCCGCCGCCCTCAATTGCTTCGCCGATGGCGGCACCAATGTCCACGCCATTTTGCAGGCCTGGCACGCCGGCGCGCCGGCGCGGCGCGCGCCGTTGACGCCGCCGCAGCGCCGTCCGGCCGCGCCGCAGCCGCAGCCGCAGCCGGGCGGCAATATCTGGAAACGCTACTCCACTCAAGAAAGCCTGGAAAACGCATGAACATGATGCTCAAGAAAGCTGTGATGGAAGACGAGATTTTCTTCGATGCGGCGCACCCGCTGCTGAGCCAGCATGTGGTGCAGGGCCAGCCCTGCTTGCCGGGACTGGCTTATATCGACCTGATCTTCCAGCTGGCGCGCGACCACGACCTGGATTTCCGCCAGTACCGCTTGCGCGATCTGACGATTTTCGCGCCGCTGCCGGGCTTGGCCGAAGGCCTCTGGCTGCGGGTGGAATGGCGTCCCGGCGCGGCCGGCTGGCAATTAAGCCTGGCTGGCCGCGACAACGGCCAGCGCTACGCCGAGGCGGCGCTGGACCTGGCCCCGGCGCCCGCTTTCGGCGCTGTCTTGCCGGCCGTGGAGCAGGGCGCGGGCGAGGAGCTGGCCACCAGCTATGCGCGCTACCGCGCGCTGGGTCTGGCGCACGGCGCGGCGCTGCGCGCCAGCGGCAGCATGCACAGCACGGCCGACGGCCTGCTGCTGCGCTTGCGGCCCGAGGACGGCAGCCCGGAGCAGCAGGCGCAATACATGTTCCACCCGGCCCTGGTGGACGGCGCCGGCGTCGGCGCGGCAGTCCTGTTCGAACGCCTGTTCGGCGCGGGGCCGCAGCTGTATCTGCCGGTCGGCTATGGTTCCTTCCAGGCCAGCGCGCTGCTGCAGCACGCCTGCCAGGCCAGCGTGCTGGCCAGCTCGGTGCAGCGGCGCGGCGAACTGGCCTCGCTCAGCATCGGCTTTTTCGACGCCGCCGGCGTCCAGATCGCCGCCCTGGACGATGTGCGCTGCAAACTGCTGCGCCAGGAGGGCGCCGCCCCGGCCGTGGGCGTGGCCGCTGGCGGGGCCGTTGGCGCGGCCATTGGCGTGGCCGATCCACAGGCCGAGGAGTTGGTGCTGGGCTTGCTGGCCAATCTGCTCGGCCAGGAGACTGCCGAGATCGACGTCGAAGCCGGCTTCTATCAGCTCGGCCTGGTATCGGTCCAGCTGATGGACCTGAGCCAGCGCCTGGGCCAGGCGCTGGGCGTGGCGCTGCCGCCGACCCTGCTGTTCGAATACGTCAACGTACGCGCGCTGGCCGGCTGGCTGGACAGCGAGCACGGCGCTGCGCTGCGCGCGGCGGCGGTGGCTGCACCGCCGCTGGCCGCGGCACAGGACGCGGCCGCGCCCGCCGCCGGCGCGCCGGCCGCTGCCGGGCCGGCCGACATCGCCATCGTCGGCATGGCGGGCCGCTACCCGGGCGCCGCCAATCTGGACCGGCTCTGGGCCAATCTCAAGGCCGGCGTCAACAGCGTGACCGAAGTGCCGCCCGCGCGCTGGTCCTGGCAGGATTACAGCCATGTGCGTTCGCCGTCGGGCCGGCCGATGTCGCGCTGGGGCGGCTTTGTCGAGGATCCCGACTGCTTCGATGCGCGCTTTTTCCGCATCACCGCGCGCGAAGCGCAAGTGATGGACCCGCAGGAGCGCCTCTTCCTGGAAACGGCCTGGAGCGCGGTCGAAGACGCCGGCTACACGCCCGACACCCTGGCGCCGGACGCGGCCGTGGGAGTGTTTGTCGGCGTCATGCAGAAAGACTATGCGCTGCTGCAAAGCGCGGCCCAAGCGCCCGGCGGCACCCCGCTGGCCACCAATTATGCGCCGATCGCCAACCGGGTCTCGTTTGTCGGCAATTTCCACGGCCCCAGCGTGGCGCTCGACACGGCCTGCTCCTCGTCCCTGGTGGCGGTGCATCTGGCGCTGCAAAGCCTGGCCGCCGGCGAGTGCGCCGTGGCCATCGCCGGCGGCGTCAACCTGTCGCTGCATCCGGGCAAGTACATTTCCTGCACCTTGCTCGATATGCACGCCTCCGACGGCCGCTGCAACAGCTTCGGCGCCGGCGGCGACGGCTATGTCTCGGCCGAAGGCGTGGGCGCCGTGGTGCTCAAGCCGCTGGCCCAGGCCCTGGCCGACCATGACCATGTGTATGCCGTCATCAAGGCCAGCAGCAGCAACCATGTGGGCACGGTCAGCGGCATCACGGTGCCCAGTCCGGCCGCGCATGCCGAATTGATCGGCCGCTGCCTGCGCCAGGCCGCCATCGACCCCGCCAGCATCGGTTGCGTCGAGGCGCACGGCACCGGCACGGCACTGGGCGATCCGATCGAGATCGAAGGCTTGACGCGCGCCTACCGCGCCCACACCGGGCGCCGCCAGTATTGCGCGATCGGCTCCATCAAATCGAATATCGGCCATGCCGAAGGCGCCGCCGGCATCAGCGGCCTGACCAAGGCCGCGCTGCAGCTGCACCACCGCACGCTGGTGCCCTCGCTGCACGCCGAAACGGTCAATCCCCTGCTGGACCTGGACCAGACGCCCTTCGTCCTGCAGCGCAAGAGCGCCGCATGGCACCAGCAGGAGGCCGCGCCGCGCCGCGCGGCGGTCAGCGCCTTCGGGGCCTCGGGCACCAACGCGCACCTGATCCTGGAGGAATTCGTGGCCGCGCCGCGCCTTGCGGCGCCGGCGCAGGACGCGCTGGTCGTGCTGTCGGCGGCCGACGAGGAGGCGCTGCAGCGCTATGCGCGCGAGTTACGCGCGGCCCTGGCCGGCGTGCCGCAGCCGGCGGCGGCAGGCCAGCTGGCCGCGCTGCTGGCCGAGCAATTGCAGGTGCCGGCCGAACAGATCGATCTGCAGGCCGACCTGAGCGAACTGGGCATGGATGCCTTCCAGCGCGAGCGTTTCGCGCAGCAGGCGCGGCAGCGCCTCGGCTTCGAGCTGCCGGCCGCGCTGTCTTCGCTGGCGGCGCTGGCGCGCGAGCTGGCCGCGCCGGCCTTGCCGTTGCGCGATCTGGCCTACACCTTGCAGGTGGGCCGCAAGGCGTTGGCGCAGCGCGCCGCCTTCGTGGCGCCGGACCAGGCCACACTGCTGTGCCAGCTCGACCACTTCATCCAGGGCGGACGCAGCATGCAGGGCGTGCACGCCGGCCGCGCGCCACGCCGGCCGCTGGAAGCGCTGGACGCGCCGCCGGCCGCGCCGGCCGAGCGCCTGCAGTGGCTGGCCGCGCACTGGGTGGCGGGCGGCCGCCCCGACTGGGCGCTGCTGTACCGCGAGGACGATCTGCCATGGCGCCTCAGCCTGCCGACTTATCCCTTCGCGCGCGAGCGCCACTGGATCGATGGCGCCGCCATGGCGCCGGCCGTGCCGGCGGCAACGTCCGCTGCACTGCCGGCCGCCATGCCGGCCGCGCCCGCGGTCCTGGCCACCGGCGCGGCGCCGGGAGTCGATATGCTGACGCTGCTGATCGCGGCCCTGAGCGAGGTCACGGCCATGCCGGTGCGGCAATTCGGCGCCGACATGGCGATCGAGGAGATCGGCCTCGATTCGCTGATGAATACCGCGCTCAACCAGCGCATGGCCGCTTTTGCCGGCAACAGCGACGCCACGCTGCTGTTCCGCTGCGCCACCGTGGGCGAGCTGGCGCAGCGGCTGGCCGCCGGGCGCGCGGCCGGCGCCGTGGCCTCCGCGCCCGCGCCGGTTGCTCCGGCTGCCACGGCGCCGGCGGCGCCAGCGCCAGCGGTGCAGGAAGCGGCGGCTGTCCCGGCCGCGGCCGGCCACGACGTGATTGCCGTGGTGGGATTGGCCGGGCGCTATCCGCAGGCCGACAGCCTGGAGCAGCTGTGGCGCAACCTGCTCGACGGCCGCGACAGCATAGAAACCATCCCGCCCGGCCGCTGGCCGCTGGCCGGTTTCTACGAAGCCGACCCGGCCCGCGCGGCCGCCGCCGGCAAGAGCTACAGCCAGTGGGGCGGCTTCCTGTCCGGCGTGGACCGCTTCGATCCGCTGTTCTTCAATATCACGCCGCGCGAAGCGGTGCTGATGGACCCGCATGAACGCCTGTTCCTGCAGACGGCCTGGCATTGCATGGAGGAGGCCGGCTATACCCGCGCCGCGCTGCGCCAGGCCAGCGGTCCGGCCGGCCTGGGGGTGTTTGTCGGCACCACGTTCAATAATTACCAGCTCATCATGAGCGATGCCGCCCACCACGGCGGCGCCGACCATTATCCGGCGTCGAGCCAGGTATTCTCGATCGCCAACCGGGTGTCGTATGTGCTCAATGCCAGCGGCCCCAGCGTCACCGTCGACACCGCCTGCTCGTCCTCGCTGTACGCCGTGCAGATGGCCTGCGACAGCATCCGCAGCGGCCAGTGCGGCATGGCATTGGCGGGCGGCGTCAACCTGACGCTGCATCCCAGCAAGTACGTCTCGCTCTCGCTGGGCCGCTTCCTGGCCGAGGACGGCCGCTGCCGCGCCTTCGATGCCGGCGGCAGCGGCTATGTGCCAGGCGAGGCGGTGGGCGCCGTGCTGCTCAAGCCGCTGGACGCGGCGCTGCGCGACGGCGACCATATCCACGGCCTGATCCGTGGTGGCGCCATCGCGCATGGCGGCCGCAGCAACGGCTATTCGGTCCCCAGCCCGGCGGCCCAGGCCGACACCATCCGGCGCGCGCTGCGCCAGGCCGGCGTGGCGGCGCGCAGCATCAGCTGCGTCGAGGCGCATGGCACCGGCACGGCGCTGGGCGATCCGGTGGAAGTGGCCGGCCTGGTGGAAGCGTTCGGCGCCGAGACGGCCGATACCGGGTATTGCAGCCTGTCCTCGGTGAAAACCAATATCGGCCATGCCGAGGCGGCCGCCGGGATCGCCCAGCTGACCAAGGTGCTGCTGCAGATGCGGCACCGCACCCTGGTGGCGAATGTCTCGCATGGCGGCGGCCCCAATCCGGCGATCGATTTCGAGCACAGTCCCTTCCGGGTCCAGCGCGCGGCGGCGGCCTGGCCGGCGCCGCTGGTGGACGGCAGCGCCGTGCCGCGGCGCGCCGGCATCAGCAGCTTCGGCGCGGGCGGCGCCAACGCCCATCTGGTGCTCGAAGAGGCGCCGCCCTTGGCCCGGGAAGAGCGGCGCCATGGCCCGCTGCTGTTCGTGCTGTCGGCCAAGGACCAGGCCGGATTGCGGCGCCAGGCGGCGCAGCTGGCGCGGCATGTACGCGAAGCGGACGGCGCGGACGATCTGGCCGGCCTGGCCTACACCCTGCAAGCCGGCCGCGAGGCGATGGCGCAGCGCTGCGCCTTTGTGGCGGAAGACGCCGCCGCCTTACTGCGTACGCTGGAGCAATTGGCCGAAGGGGGCAGTCCGCCCGGGGCCGCGCTGGGCCGGCTGACGCTGTCGGTGCATGGCCAGGTGCAGGAGCAGTTGCCGGACGCGGCGCGCGTCGCGGCGGCGCTGGCCGCGTGGCCGGACGCGGGCGGCGAGCTGGCCGCGCTATGGTGCGCCGGCGCCGCCATCGACTGGGCGGCGCTGTACCAAGGCCGGCCACCGCGCCGTCTCAGCCTGCCGCAGTACCCGTTTGCCGAAGAATCGTACTGGGTGCCGGGCGTGCCGCCGGGGGCGGCGCGCGCACCGGCCGCCCCCGGCGCTGCTGCTGTAGCTGCCGCTATGCCCGCAGCCACAGCCACAGCCATAGCCCCGGCGCCGGCGCCGGCCGCGGAAGCCGCGCCGGCGGCAGCCGGCGACACGGTGCTGCTGTTCGCGCCGCGCTGGGTGGCCAGCGCCGCCAGCGGCGTGGCGCCAGCCTATGAGCGCCACGTCGTGGCCGGCTGCGGCGTGCCGGAAGCGCTGGCCGCCGTGCTGGCGGCGCAGGCGCAGCCGCAGCGCGCCTGGCTTGCGCTGGATACCGAGGCTGAAGCCGGCGCCGGCGTCGAGGCGCGCTACAGCGCGTATGTGGGCCGGCTGCTGGCCCTGATCCAGGATGAATTCTCCCGCCTTGGCGCCGGCCGCACGCTGCTGCAGCTGGTGACGCCGTGGCAGGGCGATGCGCGCACCCTGTCCGGCCTGGCCGCGCTGCTGAAGACCGCGGCGCAGGAGCAGCCCGGCCTGGCCGTACAGTGGCTGGGCCTGGACCGCTGGCCTGAAGCCGCGGCGCTCAATGCGCTGCTGGAAGAGAACCGCCGCGCGCCCGCTGAGACCATGGTGCGCTACCAGGACGGCGTGCGTTCGGTCTTGCAGTGGGAGGAGCTGGCGGCGCCCGCCGGGCAGGCGCTGCGCGCCGACGGCGTGTTCCTGATCACCGGCGGCGGCGGCGCGCTGGGCATGGCGGTGGCGCGCGCCATTGCCGCCCGGGCCGAGCGGCCCCGCCTGCTGCTCGCGGGCCGCTCGCCGCTCGGCGCGCGCCAGCAGGACTGCCTGGCGGACTTGCGCGCCATGGGTGCGCAAGCCGAGTACCGCCAGCTGGACGTCGCCTCGGCGGCGGACTGCCAGGCCATGGTGGCCGACTGCCTCGGCGCCTGGGGCGGCCTGCACGGCGTGATCCATTGCGCCGGCGTGGTGCGCGACAGCTTTATCGTGCGCAAGCCGGCCGCCGACCTGGACCAGGTTCTGCCGCCCAAAGTGGCGGGCCTCGTCAATCTCGACCGCGCCACCGCCGCCCTGACGCTGGATTTCCTGCTCGCCTTTTCCTCGGGCGCGGGCGCCATGGGCAATATCGGCCAGGCCGACTATGCGGCCGCCAACGGTTTCATGGATGGCTTTGCCCATTACCGCGCGCGGCGCGCCGGGGCGGGACGCACCTGCTCGATCAACTGGCCTTTGTGGCAGGACGGCGGCATGCAGGTCGACCGCGCCACCATTGCCGCGATGCGGCGGCTGGGCGGCATGGCGCCGTTGCCCCTGGACGATGGCATTCGCACCCTGTTCCAGTGCCTGGCGCTGGACGAGCCCCAGGTGCTGGTGGCCGCCGGCGAGGCCGCCACCTTGCGCCGCCTGATCCTGGCGCGGCCGGCGGCACCGGCCAGCCAGGCTGGCGCACCGGCCCCGGCCGCCGCAGCCGCGCCGATTCCGGCCCGGCTGCTGGCAGCCACGGCGGCCGCGTTGCAGCAATTGTTTGCCGAGAAGACCGGCTTCCCGCCGGCACGGCTGGAACTGGATGAGCCGCTGGAAACCTACGGCATCGACTCCACCCTGATCATGCAGCTCAACCAGGCGCTCGGCGAGATTTTCGGCGAATTGTCGCAGACCTTGTTTTTCGAGCACCAGACCCTGGGCGCGCTGGCCACCTATCTGGCCACGGCGCATGCACGCCAATGCGCCGCCTGGACCCATTGCGAAACCGATATGCCTCCTATTTCTGAAACAGTTATTGCTGCGGCGCCTGCCGCCGACGCGGCGCCGTCTGCCGCCGCCATGCCCGCCGCGCCGGCGGCGCGCGAACCGATCGCCATCATCGGCCTGAGCGGCCGCTATCCGGGCGCGCCCGATCTGGACGCGTTCTGGGACAATCTGGCCGCCGGCCGCGATTGCATTTCGACCATTCCGGCCGACCGCTGGCCCTTGCAGGACTTTTTCGAAGCGGACCGCGCCACGGCCTTGCGCGAAGGACGCAGCTATTCCAAATGGGGCGGCTTCCTGGACGACTGGGATTGCTTCGACTCCCTGTTCTTCAATATGTCGCCGCTGGAAGCCATCAATCTCGACCCGCAGGCGCGCCTGTTCGTCGAGACTTGCTGGGCGGCGCTGGAAGACGCCGGCTACACCCGCGCCATGCTGGCCGCGCGCTACCAGAAGCAGGTGGGCGTGTTTGCCGGCGTGACCAAGACCGGCTACGTGCTGCACGGCCCGGAGGTCTGGCCGCTGAAGCAGGGCTACAATCCGCAGACCTCGTTCAGTGCCGTGGCCAACCGGGTTTCCTATCTATTTGACCTGCACGGCCCCAGTGTGCCGGTCGACACCATGTGCTCGTCCTCGCTGACGGCGCTGCACCAGGCCTGCGAAAGCATCTGGTCGGGCGCCTGCCAACTGGCCATCGCCGGCGGCGTCAACCTCTACCTGCACCCCTCGCAGTATCTGGAACTGTGCGGCATGCAGATGCTGGCCGCCGATGGCCGCTGCAAGAGCTTCGGCGCGGGTGCCGACGGTTTCGTGCCCGGCGAAGGGGTGGGCGCGGTACTGCTCAAGCCGCTGTCGGCGGCGCTGGCCGACAATGACAATATCCATGGCGTGCTGCGCGCCGCCGCCATCAACCATGGCGGCAAGGTGAACGGCTTTACCGTGCCGAATCCGGCCGCCCAGCGCGCCCTGATCCGCCAGGCCCTGGACCAGGCCGGCATTCCGGCCAGCGCCATCGGCTATGTCGAGGCGCACGGCACCGGCACCGACCTGGGCGACCCGATCGAAGTCAGCGGCCTGACGCAGGCCTTCCAGGAGGACACCGATCAGCTGGGTTATTGCGGACTGGGATCGGTCAAATCGAATATCGGCCACCTGGAAGCCGCCGCCGGCATTGCCGGCCTGACCAAGGTCCTGCTGCAGCTGCGCCACGGCGCCCGCGTGCCAACCCTGCATGCCGGCGACATCAACCCGCGCCTGCGGCTGGCGGCCACGCCGTTCACCTTGCAGCGCGCCGGCGACGCCTGGCCCCGTCCGGCGGCGGGCGGCCGCGTCGCCACCGTATCGTCCTTCGGCGCCGGTGGCGCCAACGCCTTCGTCGTGGTGGAGGAGGCGCCGCCGCGGCAGGCGCCAGCCAGCCATGCGCCGGTCCAGCTGGTGCTGCTGTCGGCCCGCAGCGAGGACCGCCTGGCCGCCCGCGCCGCGCAGCTGCGGCGCGCCTTGCGGCAGGGCCGGATCGGCGGCAGCTTGGCCGACCTGGCCTATACCCTGCAGACCGGGCGCGAGGCGATGGCCGCGCGGCTGGCCCTGGTGGCCGGTTCGCTGGCCGACCTGGAAGCGCAGCTGGACGGCTTGCTGGACGAGCGGGATGGCTGGCGCGCCGGCGCCACGCAGGCGGCCTGCTTCGGCGATTGCCAGCAGCGCCACGCGGGCCTGGGCATGCTGTCCGGCGAAACCGAACTGAAACTGTCCGTGGCGGCCTGGGTCGCCAACGGCAAGCTGGCGCCGCTGGCCAGCCTCTGGCTCGGCGGCGTGGAAATCGATTGGAGCCTGTTGCATGGCGAGGCGCCGCCACGGCGCATCAGCCTGCCGACCTATCCCTTCCTGCGCGATCGCCAGCGGCTGCCGGCGGCATCCGCGCCTGTGCCGGCGTCCGCGCCGGGCATGCTGCACCCGCTGCTGCACGCCAATACCTCGACGCTGGACGGGGTCCGTTTCACTTCGCGTTTCGACGGCAGCGAAGCCTTCCTGCGCGACCACCGCATCCTGGGGCAGCCGGTATTGCCCGCCACGGCCTATCTGGCGCTGCTGGCCGGCGCCTGCGCCCAATTGCGGCCGGGCCTGGACTCCTGGCATATTGCCGGCATGAGCTGGCTGCAGCCGGCGCGCTGGCAAGCGCCGCTGCTGGAACTGCACCTGACGCTGGCGCAGGCCGACGCGGCCGGTTGCAATTTCGAGATCCACAGCGGCTCCGCGGCCGGTCCGGTGCTGCATGCCAGCGGCCGGCTGGTGTGGGACGGCGCGCCGCTGCCAGCGGTATTGGCGCCGGCAGCGGCGCGCCGCGATTGCAGCGGCGCGCTCTCGGCCGAGGAGTGCTATGCCCTGTTCGACGCCTGCGGCCTGGAATACGGTCCGGCCCTCCGCACGCTCGGCCGGCTCGAATTCGGCGCCCAGACCGTGGTGGCCGATCTGCTGCCGCCGGACGACGGCTGGCCTGACGCGCTGCATCCGGGCCTGCTCGATGGCGCGCTGCAGGCCACCATCGGTCTGGCCGCCGGCACCGGCGCCGGCGCGCCCTTGCTGCCGTTTGCGCTGTCCTCCTTCCGCATCCAGGGGACGCGGCCGGCCCAGCCGCGCTGCGTCGTGCGCCGCGCCGCGCCGGGCGCGCCTATCGATATCGACATCAGCGACGAGCAGGGTGCCGTATGGCTGGCCTTGCGCGGCTATGTCGCGCGGCCGCTGAAGGCGGCCAGGCCGGCGCCGGAGCTGCCGGCGGCCGGCCTGCTGCGCCTGCTGCCTTGCTGGCGCGAAGCGGCGGCGGACGCCGTGGCGCCATGGCAGCGCCAGCGCCATGCGGTGCTGCTGTGCCAGCCGCATGCGCTGGACCTGGGGCCGGACATCGAGTTGCTGGCGGCGCCCGACGGCGGCGGCATCGGGCAGCGCTACGCCCAGGCCTTGGCCCGGCTGCAGGCCTATGTGGCGCCGCTATTGCGCCAGTCGCCGGTGCCGCGCACGCTGATACAGGTGGTGCTGCACGATAGCGCGGCGCAGGCGCCGATGGCCGGTCTGGCCGGCTGGTGCCGCACGCTGATGATGGAGCAGCCCGCATTGCGCTGCCAGCTCATCTTCGTGCCGGAGATGGGGGAGAGCGCGCGCCTGCTGGCACTGTTGCAGGAGAATGCCGCGCGGCCGCAGGACAGCCTGGTCCGCCATGGCGGCGGACGCCGCCTGCTGGGCGGCTGGCGCGAATGGCTGCCGCGCGCCACGGCGCCAGCGCCCTGGCGCGACGGCGAGGTGTATCTGCTGACCGGCGCCGGCGGTGGACTGGCGCGCCTGTTCGCCCGCGACATCGTGGCCCATGCGCCACGCAGCCGCTTGCTGCTGCTGGGCCGTTCCGCCGCGTCGAGCGGGCTGCTGGCCGATATCGAGGCCTGGCGCGGCGCGGGCGCGGCCGTCGAATACCACCAGGCCGATTGCAGCGACCGGCCGGCGCTGGAAGCGCTGGTGGCCGATGCGCTGCGGCGCCATGGCCGCCTGGACGGCGTACTGCATACCGCCGGCGTGATGCGGGACAGCTTCCTGCAATACAAGACGGCGGAAGACTACCGGCAAGTGCTGGCCGCCAAGGTCGATGGCCTGGTCAATCTCGACCTGGCCACGCGCCAGGCCGCTTTGCGCTGGATGGTGTTGTTCTCCTCGGTGGCGGGGCAGACCGGCAATCCCGGCCAGGCCGATTACGCCGCCGCCAATGGCTTCATGGATGGTTATGCGCGCTACCGCAATGTGCTGGCCGATGCCGGCGAGCGCCCGGGGCGTACGCTGAGCATCAACTGGCCGCTGTGGCAGGAAGGCGGCATGCAGGTGGATGCCGGCACGCGCGAGATGCTGCGGCGCGAGGCCGGCATGGAGACGCTGCAGAGCGCGGACGGGCTGCAACTGTTCCACGCGGCGCTGGCCGATGGCCTGGAGCAGGTCATGGTGCTGAGCGGCGACCTGGTGCGCCTGAAAGCGGCGCTGCTGGGTGAATCCGGCCAGGCCAGCGAAGCGGAAAGCCTGCTGTCCGGCCTGCTAGGCGAGTTGCTGAGCGTACCGGCGAAGGAGATCGACTGCCAGGCCGCATTGACGGACCTGGGCGTGGACGCGCTGCTGCTGGAGCAGCTGCGCCAGCGCCTGGCCGCGCTGCTGCCGCACGCGCCGAACCTGGCGCAACTGCTGTCCGATCCGGGCCAGTCGGTGGCCGCATTGGCGCAACGCCTGCCGTGGGCGCCATCGGCCGTGCCGCCGGCGCCGCTGCCGGCCTCGCCGCCGCAGACCATGGCGCAGCCGCCGCAAGCAGCCGCCGCGCCGGCCGGCGAAGCACTGGCCGGCCTGGCACTGGCGCTGCTGATGGAGCTGGTCAGCAATGCGCTCAAACTGCCGCTGGAACGCCTGAAAGCCGATGCCGAGATGGAGAGTTATGGCATCGATTCGGTTCTCGTGATGCAGATGACGGCGCAGCTGGAAAAAATCTTCGGTCCGCTGTCCAAAACCCTGTTCTTCGAATACACGACGCTGCGCCAGTTGTCCGGCCACTTCGTGCGCGAACATGCCGATGCGCTCGCGCGCCGCTTGCCCGCCGCACCGGCGCAGGAAAAGCCGAATGCACCGGCAGCGCAGCCAGCCGCCGTGGCGGCCGTGGCGCGCGCCGAGCTGCCGCTGGCGGCCTCCGTTCCCGCCGCGCCGCCGGCGCCGCTTCCGCCATCGGCCACGGGGCCGGCCATAGCGCCGCAAAGCGCAGCCGAAAGCGGACTGGCGCCCGCGCAGCGCCTGCATGGCGCCACCGACGTGGCCATTGTCGGCGTGGCGGGCCGCTATCCGAAGGCGGCGGACCTGGCCGAGTTCTGGGCCAACCTGCTGGCCGGCACCGACTGCGTCGGCGACATTCCCGCGTCGCGCTGGGACTACCGCGACAGCTTCCATCCAGAAAAGGGCGTGGTGGGCAAGACCTACTGCAAAGCCGGCGGTTTCCTCGACGACGTGGACCGCTTCGACGCCGCCTTCTTCAATATTTCGCCGCGCGAGGCGCAGATCATGGACCCGCAGGAGCGGCTGTTCCTCGAATGCGTGTACCACACGCTGCAGGATGCCGGCTACACCCGCGACAGCGTCAGCGCCAGCCGCGCGGTTGGCGTCTACGTCGGCGTGATGTACGAGGAATACCAGTTCTACGGCCGGGAGCGCACCCTGGAAGGCTATCCGGTGGCCTTGACCGGCAACCCCGCCGCGATCGCCAACCGGGTATCGTATTTCTGCAATTTCCATGGCCCGAGCATGGCGGTCGACACCATGTGTTCATCGTCGCTCACATCGATCCATCTCGCTTGCCAAAGCCTGCTGCAGGGCGAATGCGAGGTGGCGGTGGCCGGCGGCGTTAACCTGTCGCTCCATCCGAACAAGTACCTGATGCTGTCGCAGGGGCGTTTCGCCTCCAGCACCGGCCATTGCGAAAGCTTCGGCGAGGGCGGCGACGGCTATGTGCCAGGCGAGGGCGTGGGCGCGGTGCTGTTGAAGCCATTGGCCGACGCCGAGCGCGATGGCGACCACATTTACGGTGTGATCAAGGCCAGCGCCATCAACCATGGCGGCAGGAGCAATGGCTATACCGTACCCAATCCCAATGCCCAGGCCGCCGTTATCGGCGCGGCGCTGGCGCGCGCCGGGGTCGATGCGCGCAGCATCAACTACATCGAAGCGCACGGCACCGGAACGGCGCTGGGCGACCCGATCGAGATCGCCGGCCTGACCAGGGCGTTCCGCGCCCATACGGGCGATAGCGGTTTCTGCGCCATCGGCTCGGTCAAATCGAATATCGGCCATTGCGAAAGCGCGGCCGGGGTGGCAGGCCTGACCAAGGTGCTGCTGCAGATGCGGCATCGCCGGCTGGCGCCTTCGCTGCACGCCAATCCGCGCAATCCAAATATCGATTTCGAGACCACGCCGTTCGTGGTCCAGACCGAGGCGGCGCGCTGGGAAGCCGTGCCGCTGCGCGATGGGACGCAGGCGCTGCATCCGCTGCGGGCCGGCGTCTCCTCGTTCGGGGCGGGCGGCGCCAATGCGCATGTGATTGTCGAGGAATACCGCTCCCTGCCGCCGGCCGTGGCGACGGGTGGGGTGGAACTGGTGGTGCTGTCGGCGCGCAAGAGCGAGGGACTGGTGCGCCAGGCGCAGGCACTGCGTGCGGCGCTGCTGCGCGAAGCGTATGGCGACGATGCCTTGCCGTCGATTGCATGGACGCTGCAAACCGGCCGCGAAGCGATGGACGAACGCCTATGCCTGGCCGTGCGCAGCATCGATGAACTGCTGCGCGGCCTCGATGCGGTGCTGGCGGGCCAGACCGAGGGCGTCTTGCGGGCCCGCGCGCAAGTGCGGGAGGACGAGGGCAGTGCCCAGGCCGAGGCGCTGTGGCGCGAAGGGCGCTTGGCGGAACTGGCGGCGGCCTGGGTTGCCGGCGATTTCTCCGATTGGCGCTGGCGCGCACGCACCGCCGCGCTGCGGCGGCTGCCGCTGCCGGGCTACGCCTTCGCGCCGACGCGCTACTGGGTGCCGAGCATCGAGCAATTGGGCGGCCTCGCGGCCAGACAGGGCGCGGCCACACCTATGCCGGCTCTGGCGCAGCCTTCGCCCGTAGTGGTGCTGCCTTCGCCTGTAGTGGTGGCACCTGCCGCCGCTGCCATCGCTGCCGCGCCAGCCACGGACGGTGTGGCGGCGGCCGGGATGTTGAAGGTAAGGCTGCAGCCGGCCCTTGCAAGCAGCGGCGCCAGCGTCCCGAGCGGCGCTAAACCGCATCAGAGCATTGTGCTGGCGCCGATACAAGCTGCGCCCGCCAAGCCGCTCCCCATGCCGCAAGCGGTTGCCGCTGCCGCTGCGATCACCGTTGCCGCTGCCGTCACCGCGTCCACTGCCGGCGGTGCTGGCGTGGAGCAGATAGAAGGCAAGCTGCGCGCATTGCTGGCCGAGGCCTTGTTCATGGCCCCGGACGAGATCGACCGCAGCCAGACCTTCGTTGAAATGGGCATGGACTCGATCCTCGGAATTGAGTGGATCAAGGCGGTCAACGAACATTTCAAGCTCGCCATCAGCGCCACTTCGGTGTACGACCATCCGACACTGGAATCGTTTGCCGCTTATGTGGCCGGACAGCTGGCGGCGCCGGTCCGCGCCAGCGCGGCGGCGCCAGCCATGGCCGGCACGCCGGCAGCAGTACCGGCGTCGGCTCCTGCATCAGTACCAGCGCCAGCGCCCGCACCGGCGCTGTCCCTGCCGCCGCAGCCAGCGGCGGCAGCCGTGCCGGCCAGCGCGCGCGCGTCTTCGGCCGACCAGGCCGCCCTGATGGGGGCATTGGCGGTGGAGCTGGCCAATGCCCTGTTCGCACAGCCGGAGGAACTCGACCCGGATACCACCTTCAGCGAGCTGGGAATGGATTCCATCATCGGCATCGAGTGGCTGCAGGCGGTCAACCGGCGCTACGGCACGGATATCGCGGCCACCAAGATCTATGACTATCCGACCCTGCGCACGTTCACCGCCTTCATCGCGGGCCTGCTGGTTCCGGACGCCACGCCCGCCATGTCCGCCACGCCGGCGGCGGTGGCGGACAGTGAGCTGGACGCCGTGCTGGCCCAGGTGCGCGATGGGGCGCTGGACGTCGCCGCGGCCAGCCGCCTGCTGGAGGCCGCACTCAACATGCCCGACTAGCATTTCTTTCAACTTTGTAATATGTTAATAAATATAATATTGAATAATAAATAATGAAACTATTCTAATGTAAGGCACTTTTCCGTGGCGCCATCCAAGCTGCCGATGCGGCTTGGAGGCGGCCCGTGTTCATGTAAATGGAACGAGAACGATATGTCAGTGCAAAACTTGCAGGCGGTATTGCGGCAGCTGAGTGCCGGTGAAATTTCCCCCGAAAGGGCCAAACAACTGTTGCGCGACGGCGCCGGACAGCCAGCGCCGCTGCCGCACAACCGGCAGGATGCCATTGCCATCGTCGGCATGGCGGGACGCTATCCGGGCAGCGCCGATATGGCGGCTTACTGGGATCTGCTGGCCTCGGGCACGAACGCCGTGCGCGAAATCCCGGCCAGCCGCTGGGACGTGTCCCGCTATTTCGATCCGGTGCCGGGACAGCCCGGCAAGGTTTACTGCAAATGGCTCGGCATGCTGGACGGGGCCGAGTCCTTCGATCCGATGTTTTTCCGCATCCCGCCGGCCGAAGCCGCGCTGATCGACCCGCAGCACCGGCTCTTCCTGCAGACCGCCTACCATGCTTTCGAGGATGCCGGCCTGCACAGCGCCATGCTCGATGGCGCGAACTGCGGCGTGTACATGGGCATCATGAGCAGCGAGTATGGCGCGGCCATGGCGCGCGCCATGCCTGACGCGGGCTTCAGCAGCAGCAATCCCTTCTCCATCGGGGTGGCGCGCATCGCCTACCACCTGAATCTGAAAGGGCCGGCAATCCCCATCGATACCGCGTGCTCCTCCTCCCTGGTCGCCGTGCATCTGGCATGCCAGGCTTTGCGCGCCGGCGAAATCGACCTGGCGCTGGCGGGCGGCGTCAGTCTTTATCTGAGCGCGGACGCCTATATCGGCATGTGCGCCGCCGGCATGCTGTCGCCACGCGGTGCCTGCAGCACGTTCGACCGCGAGGCGGACGGTTTCGTGCCGGGCGAAGGCGTCGGCGCGCTGGTGCTGAAGCGCCTGGCCGACGCCGAGCGCGACGGCGACAATATTGTGGGCCTGATCGCCGCTTCCGGCATCAACCAGGATGGGCGCACCAATGGCATTACGGCACCCAGCGCCGCGGCGCAAACCGCCCTGCAGCGCGACGTCTACCAGCGCCACGCGATCGATGCGGCCACCATCCAGTATGCCGAGATGCATGGCACCGGCACCAAGCTTGGCGATCCAGTGGAGCTGGAAGCGCTGAGCGCCGCTTTCCGCGCCGACAGCGATGCCCTGCAATACTGCGCGATCGGATCGGTCAAGACCAATCTGGGCCACACCTCGGCGGCCGCCGGCGTGGCCAGCGTCCAGAAAGTCCTGCTGGCGATGCAGCATGGGCAGATACCTCCTTCGCTGCATTTCAAGAATCCGAACGAGCACTTCGACTTTGCCGCGTCGCCGCTGTACGTGAATACCGCCCTGAGTCCTTGGCAGGCGCCGGCCGGGCAGGTGCGCCGGGCCTGTGTCAGCTCCTTCGGCTTCAGCGGCACCAATGCCCACCTGGTGCTGGAACAGTACCAGGCGCCGCCGCGTCAGCCCGCGCGCGACGATGGCGGACAACTGGTGCTGCTGTCCGCCCGGACCGGCGCCCAGCTTGATGCCCTGATACAGGCTTATCTGCCGCTGGCGCGCGGCGACCGGAGCACGCTGGCGGAACTGGCGTACGCCACCCAGACCGCGCGCGCGCCCATGGCGCACCGGCTGGCATTGCGCGCGGACTCGCTGGCGCAGCTGGCGCAGCAACTGGCGGCTGCGGCGCAGGGCGACCTGGCGCCGGGCAGCTGGCGCGGACCGGGGACGGCCAGGCCCAAGCTGGATGTGGCGGCCGCGCTGAAGGCGCGCGACCTGGATGCGCTGGGCGCATACTGGGCGGGCGGCGGCGCCGTCGATTGGCAGGCGTGGTACGGACCGCAGCGCCCTGCGCGCCAGCGCCTGCCGCTGTATCCCTTTGCGCAGGAGCGCCACTGGTTCAGCGCACCCGCGCCCGCGCCGGAGGCCGGGCCGGTGCAGCTTGCGCATCCCTGGCTGGGACGCCGCACCCGCATCGGCGATGAGGAAAGGATCGAATGCCGTATCGAGCCGCATGCCGCTTTCCTGGCCGACCACCGGGTCGGCAGCCAGGCGGTCGTGCCGGGTGCCTGGTATCTGGAACTGGTGCGCGCCGCGCTATGCCAGTCATCGCTGCTGCAGGCCGCCGCCGGCGCCGTGCCCAGCTTGCGCGATGTGCGCTGGCACCGGCCGCTGGATGGCACCCAGGGCGCGGCGCTGGTCCTGACGCTGGTCCTGGACGCCGGCGAGCTGGTTTTCCGCGTGAACGACGCTGCCTTGACCGGTGCCGCAGGCCTGTACTGCTCGGGCCGCGCCAGTTTCGCCAACCTGCCGGACGAATCGATTGATATTGCGCAATGGCGCCAGCAGCACTGCGCGCCCGAACGCGTGGCCGGGGGCGCCGAATGCTACGCCCTGTTCGAGACCACGGGCCTGCATTACGGCCCTTCGCACCGCCTGCTCGGCAGCCTGCACCACGGTGCGACGCATGTGCTGGCACGCCTGGCGCTGGCGGAAGGGATGCCGGCCGACGATGGCGCCATCCTGATGCCGCCGGGGATCGTCGATGCCGCCTTGCAGGGCGTGCTTGGACTGGTTCTCGGCGCGGCGGGCGACGGCGCCGCCCGTCTGCCTGCCGGGATCGGCCGGCTGGACGTGCTGGCATCCTGCCGCGACGCCGCCTGGATTGTGATCGAGCGCGAGGCCGACCCCGGCCAGCGCTTCAGCGTCGCCATCCGCATCTGCCGCGAGGACGGCCGCGTCTGTGCGCGTCTGCAAGGCCTGGTCCTGGCCGAGGCGGCGACGGCCGCCGCCGCCACCGTGCTGCTGCAAGCCGGCTGGGCGGCGCCGCGCCAGCCCTCCAGCGCGCCCGCCGCGCCGGCCGGCCGGCAGCATGTGATTTTGCTGGGCGGGCTGGCGCGCCACGCCGAGCGTTTGCCCGGCTGCTTGCCGGATGCCCAGGTCAGCGTCCATCCCCTCGGCGCGGCGCAAACCGGCGAAGCGTATGCCGCCCTGGTGCAGCGCCTGGCCGATATCGGCCGCGCAGTGATGCGCACACCGGGCGAACACTGCCTGCTGCAGATCGTGCTGGACCAGGAACCTGCCAGCCTGGCGCTGGCCGGCGTGGCGGGCCTGCTGCGCACGGCGACGCTGGAGACGCCGCGCTTGCGCAGCCAGCTGATTGAACTCGACGCGGAAACGGCCGCCAGCGCCGAGGGCATCGCCGCCGCGGTCCAGGAAGCGGCGCGCTGCGGCGCCGACACGCTGCGCTACGAGGACGCCGTTCTGCGCCAGCGCGAACTGCGTGCCGTGCCGGCCGATGAGGCGCCGGCGCCCTGGCGCAACGACGGTCACTACTGGATCACCGGCGGCATGGGCGCGCTGGGGGCGCTGCTGGCCGAAGAAATCCTGGCCCATGCGCCGTGCGCCCGCATCCTGCTCAGCGGCCGCGCGACGCCGGCGCAGCAGGGCGCGCAACGCTTGGCCGAATGGCGCGAACGCGGCGCTAGCGTCGATTACCGCCAGCTTGACGTAAGCGACGGCGCTGCGGTGCAGGCCCTGGTCGGCGAATACTGCCAAGCCTATGGGCCCTTCAGCGGCGTGGTGCACGCGGCCGGCACACGGCGCGATGCCTTGCTGCTGAATAAACGCGACGACGACATCGCCGCGGTGCTGCAGCCGAAGGTGGCCGGCCTGCTGAACATCGACCGCGCGACGGCCGGCATGCAGCTCGACTTCCTGCTGATGTTTTCTTCGGTGGCGGCCTGGTTCGGCAATGCCGGACAGGCCGATTATGCCGCCGCCAACGGCTTCCTCGACGCCCATGCCTTGCTGCGCAAGGAGCTGGTGGCGCGCGGCGAGCGCAGTGGCCTGAGTTGCGCCATCGCCTGGCCGCTGTGGGACGCGGCCGGCATGCAGCCCGACCCCGAAAGCTTGGCGGCCATGGCGGCCGCCGGCCTGCGCCCGCTGCCGCCTGGCGCCGCCTGGCGCGCCCTGTACACGGTGCTGCAGGCGGGCGCCGCCAACGTGGCGGTGCTGCACGGCGACGCGGCGCGGCTGGCCGATTGGCAGCGGCACGACCCCGCCCCGGCGGCAAGTGCGGCGCAAGACAGCGCCGCAGCGATGCCGGATGGCGCGCAGCTGGCCCGCGGCCTGGCGTATTTCAAGGCGGCGTTTGCCGATGCCTTCGGCATTCCGGCCGGCGACATCGTCGAAACCAGCGGTTTTGACGAGTATGGCGTGGACTCGATTGTCGTCATGCGCCTGACGCGCCAACTGGAACAGCTGTTCGGCCCCCTGCCCAAGACCCTGTTCTTCGAATACCGGCGGCTGGACGAGCTGACCGTCTACTTCCTGCAGGCCCATGCCGGCCGCTGCGCGCAACTGTTCGGCGGGCAGGCGCCGATGGAAGGGCAGGGTGCCCCCGCGCCGGACCGTGCGCCGCCCGCCGATGCCGCGCCAGCCGCGCCGCAGGCGGCAGTAGCGGCGTCCGGCCACGCCGCGACCGCGGTGCCGATCGCGGTCATCGGCATCGCAGGCCGCTACCCCAAGGCCAACGACCTGGAACAGTTCTGGAGCAATCTGGCGGCGGGACTCGACTGCATCGAAGAGATTCCAGCCGGGCGCTGGGATGCGCAACGCTTCGATACATACGCCAAGTGGGGCGGCTTCATCGACGGCCATGATGAATTCGACCCGCTGTTTTTCAATCTGTCGCCGAAAGAGGCGCGCATCATGGATCCGCAGGAACGCCTGTTCCTGCAGTGCGCCAGCGCGGCGCTGGAGGACGCCGGCTACCCGCGCGCGGCCCTGGGCGCGGCCCGGCCGCACGGCAAGGAACGCAATATCGGCGTTTTCGCCGGCGTGATGTACGAGGAGTACCAGTTATACGGCGCGCAGCATACGCTGGCCGGCCGGCAGATGGCCTTGCCCGGCAATGCGGCTTCGGTAGCCAACCGCGTATCGCACTTTTTCGACCTGCATGGCCCCAGCATGGCGGTCGACAGCATGTGTTCCTCGTCGCTGACGGCGCTGAGCCTGGCGTGCGACAGCCTGGCTTCCGGCGCTTGCCGGATGGCCCTGGCCGGCGGCGTCAATCTGTCGGTGCATCCGAATAAATTCATCGCCTTGGCCCAGGGACGCTTCGCTTCCAGCAGCGGGCGCTGCGCCAGCTTCGGCGAAGGCGGCGACGGTTATGTGCCGGGCGAGGGCGTGGGCGTGGTGCTGCTCAAGCCGCTGGCGCAGGCCGAAGCCGATGGCGACCGGATCCATGGCGTGATCCGCGCGGTCGCGGTCAACCATGGCGGCAAGGCCAACGGCTTCACGGTGCCCAATCCGGATGCCCAGGCCGAGGTCATTGGCCGCGCTTACCGCCGCGCGGGCGTCGACCCGCGCCTGGTCAGCTATGTGGAAGCCCACGGCACCGGCACGGCGCTGGGCGATCCGATCGAGCTGGCGGGGCTGAACAAGGCGTTCCGCGACTTTACCGACCAGCGCCGCTTCTGCGCCATCGGTTCGGTCAAGTCCATGATCGGCCATTGCGAGAGCGCGGCCGGCATCAGCGCCCTGACCAAGGTGCTGCTGCAAATGCGGCATGGCAAACTGGCGCCTTCGCTGCACGCGGCAACGGTCAATCCCCATCTGGCCCTGGAAGACAGTCCCTTCTTCCTGCAGCGGGAACTGGCGGACTGGGTGGCGCCGGAGTATACGGACGCCAGCGGCCAGCGGCGCGTGGCGCCGCGTATTGCCGGCATCTCCTCGTTCGGCGCGGGCGGCGCCAACGCCCACGTGGTGGTGGAGCAGTACCATGACCGGCCGGCGCTGGAACAGCCCGCGCAACAGCAGGAATTTGCGATCCTGCTGACGGCGCGCGATGCGGCGCGCCTGCAAGACGCGGCGCGGCAGTTGCGGGCGGCGCTGGCGGCGGGGCGTTTCGATGCGGCTGCCTTGCCGGATCTCGCCTACACCTTGCAGACCGGGCGCGATCACTGGGAATGCCGGCTGGCCCTGGTGGTGCGTTCGCTGCAGGAGCTGGGGGCGCAGCTGGACGACTATCTGGCCCGGCCCGGCCAGGCCGGCCACGCCAATACGCTGACCAAGCTGCCCGCCGTGCAGGCGCCGCAAGCGTTTGCCGGCCTGGCGCCGGCACTGGCGGCCTGGCTGGAAGGAACGGCGGTGGACTGGCTGTCGCTGCCCGGCGCGCGGCGCGCACGCCGCATCGGCGCGCCGACCTATCCATTCGCGCGTGAACGCTATTGGATCGATGCGCCAGCCATGGCCGCGCAAGGCGCGGGGGCCTGGCTGCATCCCCTCCTGCAGCGCAATCACTCCACGTTCGAGCAGCATTGCTTCATATCGCATTTCAGCGGCGACGAAGCATGGTTCACGGACCATCGCGTGGCCGGCCGCAAGCTGCTGTCGGGCGCCGCCCAGCTGGAACTGGCGCGCGCCGCCATCGAGCAAGCCAGCGGGCAGGCGGCGCCGGCACTGCAGCTGCAGAATATCGCCTGGCTGCGGCCGCTCGCCGCCGATGCGGGGGCGACGCTGCGCATCACCTTGAGCAAGCGCAGCGCCGAGCGCGTGCTCTGGCAGATCGAAAGCGCGGACGCCGGCGGCTGGCAGGCTTGCAGCAGCGGCGAGGCCGTACTGGCCGCGCCGGCGCCGATGGCGGCGGCCGACCTTGGTGCGCTGCTGGAAACCTGCGGCCAGGGGCAGCTCGATAGCGACACGGCCTACCGCACATTCGAGAGCATGGGGATCGAGTACGGCCCCTTCCACCGCGGACTGGCGCGCCTGCACCTGGGCGATGGCATGGCCGTGGCGCGGCTGGAATTGCCGCAGGCCGCCGCTTCCGGCTTCGTTCTGCACCCCGGCCTGCTCGACGCGGCATTCCAGGCCGCGCTGGGCGTATTCGCCGGAAACGGCCGGAACGGGGCAACGATGCCGTTCTCGCTCGACGCGCTCGACATCCATGGGCCGCTGACGCCAAGCATGTATGCGGTACTGCGCGTGAGCGAACTGGCCGCCGCGCGGCCGGAACTGCAGGCCGTGCATATCGCGCTGTACGATCAGCATGGTGCGGCTTGCGCCAGTGTGCGCAATCTATGCCTGCGCGCCAGCCAGCCCGCCGCACCGCAGGCGGCGCCAGCCCTGGCCGCGCCCGCGCAGCCGGCGCGCATGCCGGACGCCACGGGCGATCTGCTGTTCGCGCCGCGCTGGGAAATCGCGGCCTTGCCGCCATCGGACGGTTTCGCTCCCGATCTGACCGTCGGCGCCGGCCCATATACGGTGCAAGAGCTGCGCCAGTCCTGCGGCGCGGCGCGCCAGGCTGGAATGGGCGATTGGGCCGATCCGGCGCTGGCGGCAACCCTGGCCGCCACCCGGGCCTTGCTGTGGCTTGCGCCGGAAGGGGAGGCCGGCGACTGCGTGATGGCGTGCTTCCATTGGATCAAGGCGCTGCTCGCCGCCGGGGCGGGCCGGCACCGTCTCGATTGCCTGTTCGTGACGCGCAATGCGGTGGCCTGCGGCGGTGACGAGCGCGCCGACCCGGCGCAGGCGGCCATTCATGGGCTGATCGGCGCACTGGCCAAGGAATATCCGCATTGGCAGGTACGCCTGGCCGACCTGGCGGCACAAACGCCGCCCGCCGTCGAAGAATTGCTGCGACTGCCCGCCAGCGCGGCGGGCGACACACTGGCGCATCGCCACGGCCTGTGGCTGCGCGCTGGCCTGCTGCCGGTGGCGCCGCATCCCGTGGCCCAAAGCGCATACCGCCATGGCGGCGTGTATTTGCTGATCGGCGGCGCCGGTGGTCTGGGCGTGGCATATAGCGAATACCTGATCCGCCAGTATGACGCCCAGGTGGTGTGGCTGGGCCGGCGGCCCGCCGATGCCGACATTCAAGCGCAACTGGCCCGCCTGGCGCAGCTCGGGCGGCCGCCCCTGTACCTGCAGGCCGACGCCGCCGATGTCCACGCCCTGTGCCGGGCGGGTGCCGAGGTGGCGGCGCGCTTTGGCGCACTGCACGGCGTGGTGCATGCGGCCATGGTGCTGCAGGACAGTGCGCTGGCGGAACTGGACGACGCCGGCTTTGTGCGCGTGCTGCACGCCAAGGTGCAGGTGGCGCACGGCCTTGCCGCGCTGGCGCGCCAGCAGCCGGGACTCGACTTTGTGCTGTTCTTCTCCTCCTTCAACGCCTTTGCGCGCAATGCGGGACAGGGCAATTACGCCGCCGGCTGCACCTACGCCGACGCGTTCGCCCAGGCGCTGCGCAGCGAGCTGGCGTGCCGGGTCAAGGTGATCAACTGGGGTTACTGGGGCAGCATCGGCGCGGTCGCCACCCCGGCCTACCGCAGGCGGATGGCGGAACTGGGAATCGGTTCGATCGAGCCGGGGCCGGCGATGGCGGCACTGGAATTGCTGCTGGCGTCCGCGCACGAGCAGCTGGCCATGGTGCACGCCTTGCGGCCGCACGCGCCGGCTGCGGCCTACCGCGGCTGGCTGCTGGCCTCGGACCAGGCCGCGCCGGTGCGCGGCTGGCGCGTGCCGGCGGCGTCCCGCAGCTTGAGCTGGGACGCGGCCGGCATGGCGGAGCTGGAAGAGGCCCTGCTCGAACGCATGGCCGCGCAACTGCGCCTGCTGGACTGGCCCGCCGAAGGCGTGCCGCAGGCAGCGCTGGCGGCGCGGCTGGGCATCGCCGGCCGCTACCGGCGCTGGTTCGACGCCAGCGTCAACGTGTTGCTGCGGCAGGGCTACCTGGGCCGCCAGGGACGGGACGATGTGTTGCCGCCGGCGATGGCGGCGGACACGGCGCAGCGCTGGCCGGAGCTGCGCCAGCGCTGGAGCGCCGGCGCCGGCAGCGGCGAGCAACTGGCCCTGGTCGACGCCACGCTGGCAGCCTTGCCTGCAATCCTGCGCGGCGCCACGCTGGCGACCGACATCATGTTCCCCGGCGGATCGATGGCGATGGTGGCGGGCGTGTACCAGGGCAGCGCCGTTGCCGACCACTTCAACGCCGTGCTGGGCGACACGCTGCTGGCTTACCTGGAGCAGTGCCGCCAGGCCGCACCGGCGGCCCGCCTGCGCATTCTGGAAATCGGCGCGGGTTCCGGCGCGACCACGGCAGCCTTGCTGGAGCGCCTGCAACCGTTTGCCGCCCAGATCGAGGAATACTGCTATACCGATCTGTCGAAGGCATTCCTGGCGCATGGCCGCAACCGCTTCGGCGCGGCCTGGCCGCAGCTGGAGTGCCGCATTTTCGACGTGGAGCAGGCCCCCACGGCCCAGGGCCTGGCGGCGGGACACTACGATGTGGTCATCGCCGCCAATGTCCTGCATGCCACCTGCAATATGCAGACGACGCTGGCCCATGCACACTCCTTGCTGAAAGAGGGCGGCCTGCTGCTGCTGAATGAGCTGAGCACCTTCCAGGCATACACCCACCTGACCTTCGGCCTGCTCGACGGCTGGTGGCGCTTTGACGATGAAGATGTACGCCTGCCGGGCAGTCCGGGACTGGCGCCTCGGCAGTGGCAGGCCATGCTGGAACTGAGCGGTTTCCAGCATGTGGCCTTCCCGGCCGCCGCTGCGCATGCGGCCGGCCAGCAGGTGGTGGCGGCCTTCAGCGACGGCGTGGCCTTGCTGCCGCGCCCAGCGGAAACGCCGGCGGCGCTGGCCGCCATCCAGGCGCCGTCCCTTGCAGCTGTGGCGGTGCCGCCCACAGCCGCCGCCACGGCCGGCCAGCGCGACGGCCTGCTCAACTGGCTGCGCCAGCTGATCGGCGCAACCCTGGAGATCGAACCTGCGCGGATTGCCGGCGACCAGACGCTGGAGCGCTATGGCATCGATTCGATTACGGTCCAGCAGATCACCAGCGGTTTGCGCGAAGTGTTCGACGATGTACCGGCCTCGCTGCTGTTTGAGCACAATACCCTGGATGCGCTGGCCGAGCACTTCCTGGCGCGCCATGCGGCGGCGGTAGCGGCCTTGCTGGGCGAACCTGCCGGCGTGCCGCCGCAGGCCGCGCCGGCAGCGGCGGCCTCCAACGTAGCCGACGGCGCTGCGCCGCTGGCGGCCGGCGCCGCCGGCCAAGCCGATGCGGTCGCCGGCAACGGCGAAATTGCCGTGATCGGCCTAGCCGGGCGCTATCCGCATGCCGCCACGCTGGACGAACTGTGGCAGCTGCTGCGTTCCGGCCGCAGCGCCATCGGGGAAATCCCCGCCGAACGCTGGAACTGGCGCGACTATGCGCCGGGCGCGGCCGGCGGCCGCGCGCCGATCAGTTCCCGCTACGGCGGTTTTATCGACGATATCGACCGCTTCGATCCGCTCTTCTTCCAGATTGCCATGGCCGAAGCGCACAATATGGACCCGCAGGAACGGCTTTTCGTGGAACAGGCATATTGCTGCATCGAGGATGCCGGCCATGTGCCGGCAACGCTCAGCCGCGATAAGCGGGTCGGCGTGTACGTCGGCGTGATGAACGCCAACTATCCGACCGGAGTGCGGCATTGGTCGATCGCCAACCGCATCTCCTACCTGTTCGATTTCCGCGGCCCGAGCATGGCGCTGGACAGCGCCTGTTCATCTTCGCTCACGGCGCTGCACCTGGCGCTGGACGCGCTGCGTGCCGGCAGTATCGACTGCGCCCTGGTCGGCGGCGTCAACCTGGTCACGGACCCGGCGCATTATCAGCGGCTGTCGGCCATGAATATGCTGAGCGACGGTCCGCAGGTGCGCGCCTTCGGCGCGCGCGCCAACGGTTTCGTGGACGGCGAAGGCGTCGGCGCCATGCTGCTCAAGCCGCTGCGCCAGGCCCTGGCCGACGGCGACGATATTTACGGCGTGCTGCTGGGCAGCGCCCTCAACGCCGGCGGCAAGACCCATGGCTATACGGTGCCCAGTCCACAGGCGCAGGCCGACGTTGTGGCCCAGGCTTACCAGCAGGCCGGGGTGACGCCGCGTATGGTCAGTTATGTGGAGGCGCATGGCACCGGCACCGCGCTGGGCGATCCGATCGAGGTGCGCGGGTTGACGCTGGCCTTTGAACGGCAGACCCAGGAACGCCAGTTCTGCGCCCTGGGATCGGTCAAGACCAATATCGGCCATACCGAGAGCGCGGCGGGCATCGCCGGCGTGACCAAGGTGCTGCTGCAGATGAAGCACCGCATGCTGGCGCCGACCTTGCACGCCGAGCAGGCCAATCCCGAGATCGATTTTGCGCGCACCCCATTCCGCCTACAGCACAGCCTGCAGGCCTGGGATGCGCCGGCGCAGGGCGGCGCAAGAATCGCCAGCGTCTCCTCGTTCGGCGCCGGCGGCGCCAATGCGGCGGTGGTGCTGCGCGAGCATGTCAGCCCGCCGCCGGATGGCGACGCGCCCCGGCGCGAGGTGCTGGTACTGCTGTCGGCGCGCGATCCGGAGCGCCTGCTGGCGCGCGCGCGCCAGTTGCTGGCCTTGCTGGCACAGGACGATCTGCCGTCCGATGCACTGCAGCGCATCGCGTATACCTTGCAGGCCGGACGGCTGCCGATGGATGAAAGACTGGCCCTGCGCGCGGCGACGCCGGAGCAATTGCGCGCCGGCTTGCGGGCCTTTATTTCCGGTGCCGCCTTGCCGCCAGGTGGTTTCCGGGCCTCGCTCAAGGAGCAAAGGCTGGCCGCGCCAGTGGCGGTGGACGCGGCGCGCGTTCAGGCATGGTTCGACGGCGGCGATTGGGAGCAGCTGGGCCAGGCCTGGAGCCAGGGCATGGCGGTCGATTGGGCGCGCTTGCATGGGACGACCCATCCGCAGCGCCTGCATTTGCCGGCCTACCCATTCCAGGGCGAACGCTATGGCGTAGCGCACCTGTTGGCGCAGACGCCTGCAGTGCCGGCGGCGCCTGCGGTCCAGCCACAGGCGCCGGTTGCGCCGCAGGAAATGGCTGGACGCGAGGCGCCGGCCATGCTGTCGCTGCTGGCCCAAGCGCAGGCATCGACGCCACCGGCGGCGGCAGCGCCGCTGACTTTGCTGCAGCCGGTATGGCGCGCGACGCCACAGGCCGGACGGCCAGGGGCCGCGCAGCCGACGCTGCTGCTGGGCAGCGACGCGGCGCCGCTGGCCGCCTTGCAGGCCGGCGCGCCGCATGCGCGCGTCCACGTTTGCGCGCTGGACGCGCCGGTCGAGGAGATCGGCGCCGCCCTGGCAGCTGCTTCCACGCTGCAGCGCGTGGTGTGGCTGGCGCCGCAGGGCGCTGCGCTGGCGTCCACCGATCCGGCGCTGGCCTTGGCACAGCAGCAGCGTGCCATTGCCTTGCTACGCTGTTGCAAGGCATTGCTGGCGGCCGGCTACGGTACGCGGCCGTTGACATTGACGGTGTTGACGCGCCAGGCGGTGGCGATCGGCGAAGACGACGAGCTGCGGCCCGAAGACGCGGCCGTGCATGGCCTGGCAGCGACCCTGGCGGCCGAATATCCGCATTGGCGGATCGAATTGCTGGACTTGCCCGCGCGGCAGGAGCTGGCGTGGGACAGCTTGCAAGGGCTGGAGCTGCCGGGGCAGGGCAAGGCACTGGCTTACCGCGCCGGACGCTGGTACCGGCAGCACCTGGCGGCCGGCCACACCCTGCCCGAAGCGGCGGCGCCATACCGCGAGGGCGGCGTTTACGTGGTGGCCGGCGGCGCCGGCGGCATCGGTGCCGCATGGTCGGGCGCACTGATACGCAGCCATCGCGCCCGCATCGTCTGGCTGGGAAGGCGCGCGCCGGACGCCGGAATCGAAGCGGCCATCGCCACCGCCGCCGATGGCGGGCTGGCGCCGGAATACTGGCAGGTCGATGCCGCCGATGCCGCGGCCATGCGCGCGGCCTGCGCCGCGATCAAGGCACGGCACGGCGCGATCCATGGCGTGCTGCACTCGGCGCTGGTGCTGGCCGATCAGAGCGTGGCCGAGATGAGCGAGGCGCGCTTTCTCTCCGCCTTGCGCGCCAAGGCCGGCGTGGCGCTCGGCCTGGCGGCCGCGCTGGCCGGCGAACCGCTCGATTTCATGCTGTTCTTCTCGTCAATGATCGCGTTCGGCGGCGCTCCGGGCCAGGCCAACTATGCGGCCGGCTGCACCTTCCAGGACGCGCTGGCGCGCAAGCTGGAACGCGAGCTGCCGTATCCCGTGAAAACGGTGAATTGGGGGTATTGGGGCAGTGTGGGTGCGGTCGCCCATGAAGCCTACCGCCTGCGCATGGCCAGCCTCGGCATCGGCTCGATCGAAGTGGCGGAAGGGCTGGACGTGCTGCGCCGCTTCCTGGGCGGGGCGGCGGGCCAGCTCGGCGTGCTGAAGACGCTGGAGCAGGACAACGCCGGCGTTACCGTCGCCGACGCAGCGCCGGCGCTGCTCGACCTGCTGGGGACACCGCGGACCGGCACGCTGGAGGCCTTGCAGCGGCTGGCGGGGCAGCGCATCAATGTGGCGCCGCCGCAGCTCGACGCCGACTGTCCGCTGCTGGACTACGGTTTCGATGCCGCCGGCTTCGAGTGGCTGGCCCGGGCATGCAATGAATTGACCGGCGGCGCTGAAGTGCTGACCGGCGCGGATTGCGCGCGGTACGGCACCTTGCGCGCCATTGCCACCTGGCTTGAGGCCCGGCGCCGCCCCGGTGCGGCGCCGGGCCTTGTTTCAAACGATGACTTGATGGCGCACGCTTGCGCCTTTTACCTGGGACGAGATCGAGATAATGGAACAAAATGAAATGAAGGCGGCGGCAATGGACGGCCTGCTGCGGCAATGGCTGCTGGCGCAACTGCAAACGATCGGCATTCTGGCGCCCGGCGCGGGCGGGCAGGCGCCGCAGGCGTTGGCGGCATGCGTACAGCCTCCCTTCCGGCGCTGGCTCGATGCGAGCCTGCTGCAGTTGCAGGAGGCGGGCCTGGCCCGCCTGGAGGGTGGCTTGTGGCATGCGCGCAGCACGGCGCAACTGGCCGACGTGGCGCGCGAATGGCGCCAGGGCCGGGAGCAGTGGCAGATGCCACCGGAGCTGGCCGCCTATGTCACGCTGCTGGAAGCGACGCTGGAGGTCTTGCCGGCGATCCTGACGGGCAAGGTGCGCGCCACCGATGTGCTGTTCCCGAACGGCTCGATGGCTCGCGTGCAGGACATCTACAGGAACAACCATGTGGCCGACCACTTCAACCAGGTTCTGACCGAGAACCTGGTGCGCTACGTCGAAGCGCGTATCGCCCACGATCCCGCCGTGCGCTTGCGCATGGTGGAAATCGGCGCGGGCACGGGCGGCACCAGCGGCCGCCTGCTGGAAGCGCTGCGTCCCTACAGCGGCAATATTGCCGAATATGCCTATACCGACCTGTCGAAGGCTTTCCTGCAGGTGGGCGAAAGCCAGTTCGGGGCACTGGCGCCTTACCTGAAGACCGCGCTGCTCGATATCGAGCAAGCGCCCGCGGCGCAGGGCTTCGAGTCCGGCGCATATGACGTCGCCCTGGCCACCAACGTGCTGCACGCAACCCGCGACATCCGTACCACGGTGGGACACGCCAAGAGCCTGCTGCGGCGGAATGGCCTGTTCTTCATCAATGAGATGATCGGCAGCAGTATCTACCTGCACCTCACCTTCGGCCTGCTGGACGGCTGGTGGCGTTTTGAGGACGATGAACTGCGCTTGCCCGGCTCGCCCGGGCTGAGTCCCGAAAACTGGGAAGCCGTGCTGCGCGGCGAAGGATATTCAGGCGTGCTGTTTCCCGCCAAGGACGCACACCATCTGGGCCAGCAATTGATCATTGCGCAGAGCGATGGCATGGTGCGGACGGTGCGCGCTGCGGCGCAGGCGCCAACTCCAGCTCCAGCTCCAGTAACCGTCCCCGTCCCCGCGGCAATGGAGGCACCCGTCATCGCCGCGCCAGGCGCTGCGGCGGATGCCGCGCTGGCCTTCGTCACCGCGCAGATCGCGCACGTATTGCGCATGCCGGCGCAGCAGATCCTGCCGGAGGAATCCTTGAGCAGCTATGGGCTGGATTCCATCCTGGCCACCCAGCTGGCGGCGCGGCTGGCCGAAACACTGGGCCAGATCGACAGCACCGCGTTTTTCGAGCACAGGACAGCGGCAGCCCTGTGCGCCTATCTTCTGCAGTACCACGCCGCGCGGCTGGCCGCCGCCTGCGGCGTGGCGCCGCAGGCCAGCGCCGCCACTGCGCTGCCGCCGGCGCCGGCACCGACACCCACGCCGGGACTCCCTCCATCAGGCGCCGCAGCACCTGCCGCGGCAAGGGAGGCGGCGCACAGCAATGGCTGGGAACCGATCGCCATCATCGGCTTGGCGGGCCGCTATGCCGGCGCCGCCAGCGTAGCCGAGTTCTGGGCCAATCTGCTGGCCGGCCGCCGCACCACCGGTGAAATTCCCGCCACGCGCTGGGATTGGCGGCAGCATTACGAAGCCGATCCGGCCAAAGCGGTGCAGCAGCTTGGCAGTTACGGCAAATGGGGCGGCTTCCTGGACCATGCCGGAGAGTTCGATACCAGCCTGTTCACCATGCCGCCGCGCGAGGCGGAGATGACCGATCCGCAGGAGTTGCTGTTTCTTGAAACATGCTGGAGCGCCATGCGCGATGCCGGCTACACGCCATCCAGCCTGACGCCCGAGCAGCGCCGGGGCGCTGGCGTCTTCGCCGCCATCACCAAGCAGTATGCGTTCCCGCCCACTTCCTTCGCTTCGCTCGCCAACCGCGTCTCCTACCAGCTGAACTTCCAGGGCAAAAGCCTGGCGATCGACACGATGTGCTCATCGTCCCTGGTCGCCCTGCACGAAGCATGCACCTATCTGCAAGGAGAGGGGCGGCTGGCCCTGGTGGGCGGCGTCAATCTTTATCTGGAACCCGCAAAATACGTGCACCTGTCAGCCAGCCGTTTCCTCGCCAAGGGAGAATCCTGCAATGCCTTCGGGGCGGGCGGCGAAGGTTTCGTGCCGGGCGAAGGCGTCGGCGCCATCGTGCTGAAACCCCTGCGCCTGGCGCTGGAAGACGGCGACAGCATCTATGCGGTGATACGCGGCAGTGCCGTCAACCACAACGGGCGTTCGGCCGGCTACACCAGCTCCGATCCGGCGCGCCAGGCCGACGTGGTGCGCAGCGCGCTGGAGCGGGCGGCCATCGATCCGCGCTCTGTCGGCTATATCGAAGCGGCGGCCAACGGTATCGAACTGGGCGACGCGATTGAAATGTCGGCGCTGGGAAAAGTGTTCGGCGATGGAACGGGCGCCAGCGGTGCGCGCCGTATCGGTTCGGTCAAACCGAATATTGGCCATTGCGAGGCCGCGTCGGGGATGTCGCAGCTGACCAAGGTAATCATGTCGCTGCACCACCGCATGCTGGCGCCGACGCTGCTGCAGGGCGAGCGCAACCGCCATGTCGACTTCGCGCGCCTGCCGTTTGAGGTGCAGCTTGCGGCGGAACCCTGGCAGCCGTTGCAGGTGGATGGATTGGACGTGCCGCGCCGCGCCGGCGTGACCGGCATCGGCGGCGGCGGTGTGAACGCGCACGTGGTGCTGGAGGAGTGGCTGCCGCCGCCGCGCGCCGCCGCGCCGGCGCAACCCAGCCTGCTGCTGCTGTCGGCCCATACGCAGGACGCCTTGCGGCGTACCGCCGCCGACTGGATCGCGCATCTGCCGCAGTTGGCCGACAGCGATCTGGCCGACCTGGCCTGGACCCTGCGCCGCGGCCGCGAAGCCATGAGCAAGCGCCTGGCGGTCGTGGCCGGCAGCATGGCCGAATTCGCCGAGGTGCTGCAGCTTTGGCTCAAAGGCGAGGGTGGCGGCGAGCGCTGGTTCAGCGGCGACAGCCAGGCCCCGGCGCTCTCGCTGTCGCCGCAACTGGTGGCGCTGGCGGCGCAGGGTGAGCCGCGCGACCAGGCGCAGCTGTGGGCGCTCGGCCATGCCTTGCCGCTGCCGCAATCGCCGGCCGGCGCGCCGCGCAAGCTGCTGCAGCTGCCGGCGTATGCCTTCGAGCGCCAGGTGGTATGGCGTCCGCGCGCCACGGCGGCGGCACCAGCGCCGCGGCAGGTAGCGCCGGCCGAGCCGCCTGCCGCCGATGCGGGCGCCGCCTATGCGAACAATGCCGAGGCCTTTTACTCGCTCAGCACGATGGGCGCTTCCGAGGAATTCCGCGAGCAATACCTGACCCTGTGCCCTTATCCGGAGCGGCTGCCCGGCCATTCGATGACGCGCATGTTCATCGATCCTGCCAAATGTCCGGAGCAGTTCGCGTATATGCAGTCGCGCCAGATCGAAATGCGCCAGGTGCTCTTCGGCCAGCAGGACTTCGCGCGCACCGGCCGCGTTTTCGATATCGGCTGCGGCCTGGGCACCGATGTGATTCAGATCGCCGCCCAGTATCCGCATATCCACACCGAGGGATACACCATCACCGGTTCGCAGGCGCGCCTGGCGAACCAGCGCATCGCCCGCAGCGGCCTGGCCGGACGGGCGCTGGTGCACCACCGCGACAGCGCCAAGGACCGCTTCCCCGGCCGTTACGACCTGGTCATCGGGATTGAAGTCACCTGCCACATCAGCGACAAGGAAGGCGTGTTCTCCAATATCGCCAATGCGCTGGAGGATGATGGCCGGGTGCTGCTGATGGACTTCATCGCCAACGGGCGCGGACGCATCACCGCGCCGAATATCGATATCGATATCTCGACCCGCCAGGACTGGATCGATGTATGCGCGGACCAGGGCCTGGTGATCGATGAACTGATCGACGTTTCGCCGCAGATCGCCAATTTCCTGTACGACCCGGAGGCGGAAGCGAATATCGCCGAGCTGCCGCAGGTGGCCAAGGAATCGTTCCGCAACTTCGCCAACAACTATATTTCGCTGGAACGCGGCTGGGTCAGTTATTGCCTGTTCCGGCTGCGCAAGGAGCCGGGCCTGAGCCGCGCGCAGCGCGCGCGCATCAACGCCGAACGGATTGCGCAACCGACGCCTTATCCTGCGGCGCTGCAAAGGATGCAGGCCAGCGGCCGCTCCGGCTACCCCTTGCAGCAGGCAGCCGCCGCGCCGCCGGCCGCCAGGGCCGGGGTTCCGCCAGCCGTACCGGCAGCCGAGCCGATGGCCGAGGTGAGGGATGCGCTGGCGCAGATCTTCCTGGAGGTGCTGGGTATCGAACGCGCCCAGGTGGAGCAGGCGCCGGATCTGGCGGCGCTGGGCGTGAATTCGATCCACGCGGTGCAGCTGGCGGAGGCGATCAACACGCGCTTCGACCTGCGCCTGCCATCTTCCCTGCTGTCGGAATATCCAAGTTTCAATGCGCTGGCCGCCGCCAGTGCACGGACGGCGGCCGGCGCACCGCCGGCGCCCGCCATGGCTGCGGTTTCGACAGAGAATGTGAATGCGGCCAACCATGCCAGCACCACGCCGTCCGCCGTGCGCCAGGCCGTCGAGGCGGCGCTGATCGAGACCCAGGGCTATTCGCTGGCGCAGCTGCGCGCCGCCGGCAGCCTGGCCGAACTGGGACTCAATTCCATCCACGCGGTGGCGGTGGTGGAGGCAATCAATGCCGCGCTGGATCTGACGCTGCCGTCGAGCATCCTGTTCGAGTTCCCGACCCTGGATTTGCTGGTGGCGGCAATCGCGGCGCACTCGCCGGATCGGCCACACCCGGCGCCATCCGCGCCGCTCAGGACCGCGCCCGCCGTGGCTGCGCCGCTTGCCGCGCCGGCCCAAGCGGCGATACCGGCTTCCACCCAAGCGGCGTATCCGGTGCCCGCGCCCGCTACGCCGTCCGCCGGATACGCCATCGTCGGCATGAGCGCGCTGTTCCCCGGCGCGGACAGCCCCCAGGCCTTCTGGCGCCATATCGAACAGGGCAGTTCCCGCATCTCGGCGCCTCCGGCGGCGCGCGCCGAATGGCGGCTGAATGACGGCGCCACGTACTGGGGCGCTTTCCTGGAGCGTATCGATGGCTTCGACCCCTTGTGTTTCGGCGTGACGCCCAAGGAAGCTGTCTGGATGAGTCCCGAGCAGCGTTTGCTCATGACCCAGGTATGGCGGGCTTTTGAAGCCGCCGGCATTGCCTGGGACGGTGAACTGCGCACCGGCGTCTTCATCGCTTCCGGCCCCAGCGACTATCCGGCCATCCTGGCGCGGCAGGGGCACCATATTCCGAAGATCGTGCCTTCGATGCTGCCGAACCGGATTTCCCATGCCTTCGACCTGAAAGGTCCGAGCGAAAACTGCGAGGCGGCCTGTGCTTCCGCGCTGCTGGCCGTGCACCGCGCGGTGCAGTCGATGGAGGCGGGCGAGTGCGAACAAGTGGTGGTCGCCGCCGCCAACCTGATCATGGACGCCGGCGCCTACCAGGATCTGGAAGCATTCAATGCCCTGAGCCGTGACGGCGAATGCCACCCCTTCCAGACCAACGCGGGCGGCTATGTGCGCGGCGAAGGCATCGGCGCACTGATCATCAAGCCGCTGGCGCGCGCCGAAGCCGACGGCGACCGCATTTACGCCGTCATTCGCGGCACCGGCATTGCCCATGCCGGCCAAGGCAAATCAGCCATGGCCGCCGACGAACGCGGCATGGCCGCCGCGATCGGCGCCGCGCTGGCGCGGGCCGGCACGGCGCCGGCATCGGTCAGCTACGTGGAAGTGCAGGGCATGGGTTCAGCCGCCTGCGATCAGGCGGAAATCCGCGCCCTGGCGCAGTATTACGCTGCCGCGCCCGGGGCGCCAGACTGCGTCATCGGCACGCTGAAGCCGGTCTTCGGCCATTGCGAGTATGCGGCCAGCATGGCGTCCATCCTCAAAGTGGTCATGGCGCTGCAGCACCATGTGCGGCCGGGCATACCCGGTTTCGGTGTGCTGGAACCGTCGCTGCCGCTGCCGCCACGTTTCCGCCTGGGTGCGGAAAACCAGCCATGGCCGGTCACGGCCGGCGCCGATGGGCGTCCACTGCCGCGCCGCGCCGCGGTGCATGCCTTCGGTATCGGCGGCGTCAACGGCCACATGATCCTGGAAGAGTATATTGCCGCTGCGCCGCCGGAACCGCTCAAGGCGCAGCTGCCGGAAGGCGGCGAAGCACAGGCATTCCCGCTGTCGGCGCGCGATCCGCAAGCGCTGCGCGGCGTGGCGCAGGCGCTGCTGGCCTACCTGGAAAGCAATGCGCAGACGGCACTGGACGGCCTGGCCCGCACCCTGCAAACCGGACGTGCCGCCATGCGCGAAAGACTGGTGCTGGTGGCGGATAACCGCAGCGGCTTGCTGGAAGGGCTGCGCCATTACCTGGCGCCGGCGGAAGAAGCTGCGGGCGCGCGCCTGTACCTGCACGGCAGGCCGGTGCCGGCCAGCGCCGCCCAGGCGCCAGGGCATGCGGTGGCGCTGCTGGCCAGCCGCTGGCTGGCGGGGCAAAGCGTGTCGTGGCCACGCTTGCACGGCACGCGTCCGCCGCTGCCTCTCCCTCTGCCAGGATATCCGCTGCGGGAGTCCGGTTTCTGGCCTGCCGCCAGGGCGCCTGCCGTGCCGGGACAGGAGCAGGGCGCGGTAGCGCTGGCGCCGGCCCTGCGCGCCTGCGTGGCCGAATTCCTGGCGCCGGGAACGATTCTGCGGCCGGAGCAGACCTTGGCGGAGCTGGGTCTGGACTCGATGGCGCGCCTGCTGCTGCTGCAGTCGCTGCGCGCGGCGCTGCGCATCGAGCTGGATGCGCACGCACTGGCCGACGACACCACGCTGGCCGCGCTATCGGCGCGCTTGCCGGCGACGGCCAACGCGCCGATAGCGCCCACCGCACCGGAGCAGGCCTACCAGCAATGGCTGGTGCCGCCGCTGCGCGCCGCCATGATCGGCCTGCGGCAAGGCGTTGCCGAGGTGTTCCGGGGCGGCCAGGGACCGAGGCTGCTGCTGATTCCCGGTCTAGGCATGAGCGGCAGCGTCTTCCTCGATCATCTGGAGGCGCTGACCGCGCAGTACGAGGTGATGATCTACCACTATCCGGGTCTGGGCCGCAGCAGCAGCATCGGCAGCGGCGATCTGGATGCCGTGGTGGCGCACCTGTTCGAGGTGCTGGATGCCAGCGCCTGGGGCGAGACGGCCATTCTGGGCTGGTCCTTTGGCGGCCTGGTCGCGCAAAAGGCGGCACTGTTGCGGCCGCGGCAATGCCGCGCGCTGATGCTGGTCAGCACCATGGGCGCCTTCGAGGCGGCGGGTCCCGCGCAGCGGCCGCCGGCATCCCTGCGCCGGCTGTACGAGGACGATCTGGAGCAGGTCTTCGCCGAACCCGGCTGCAAGGCGGGGCCGCAGCGGCAGCGCCACATCCGCGCGGTGCTGAGCGGCAGCCAGGTGCTGGGCGCGCTCGACGGGGTGGCCTACCTGGACGCCTTGACCCGCTTCGACGTGAGCGCGGCGCTGCCGCATCTTGCGCTACCGGTGCTGATTGTGGCCGGAACACTGGACCGCTTCGACCAGCCGCGCCATAGCGAACGGCTGGTGTCGCTGATACCGGGGGCCAAGCTGGTGCGCATCAAGGGCGCGGGCCACGTGCCCTTCCTGACCCATCCCGAGGCCTTCCGCAAGGCATTGCTGCGCTTCCTGGAAAAGGCGCATCCAGGCCGTTCGCAGCCGGCGGCCGACGATCGGCAGCAGGAAGCGGCATTGCCTTGAGGGAGGAGCCGGACGGCAGTACGCGTCCGGCAGGAAAACCGCGCGGCGGGAGGAAGTCGTAGCGGGGACAGGGCGGAGAACTCCGCCCTGGACGGTTTAACCGTTGCTGCTGCCGTCCTGAACCCGGAACTCGCCGAAGCTGAGCAGGCGCTCATGGCGGCGGTCGAGCAGTTCACGGACCGGCATATTGTCGAGCTGGCGCAAGCCTTCCAGCAAGGTCTTTTTGACGGCCTGGGCCGCCTCCTTGTGGCTGCGGTGGGCGCCGCCCAGCGGCTCGTTGATGATGCGGTCCACCAGCTTCAGCGCCTTCAGGCGGTGCGCGGTCAAGCCGAGGGCTTCGGCCGCGTCGACCTGGCGCTCGGTATTGCGCCACAGGATGGACGAGCAGGCTTCCGGTGAAATCACCGAATACGTCGCGAACTGCATCATGTTCAGCGTATCGCAGACGCCGATCGCCAGCGCGCCGCCCGACCCGCCTTCGCCGATCACGGTGGAAATGATCGGCACCCTGAGCTTGGCCATTTCATACAGGTTGTGGCCGATCGCTTCCGACTGGCCGCGTTCTTCGGCGTCGATGCCGGGCCAGGCGCCGGGCGTGTCGATAAAGGTGAAAACGGGAATCGAGAATTTCTCGGCCAGTTTCATCAGCCGCAAGGCCTTGCGGTAGCCTTCCGGGCGCGGATAGCCGAAATTGCGCAGCGTGCGCTCTTTGGTGTCGCGGCCTTTTTGATTGCCGATCACCATGCACGCCTTGCCGTTCAGGCGGGCCAGGCCGCCGACAATCGACTGGTCGTCGGCGAAAACGCGGTCGCCATGCAGCTCATGGTAGTCGGTGAATATATGTTCGACATAATCCAGCGTATATGGCCGCTGCGGATGGCGGGCCACCTGCACGATTTGCCAGGGCGTGAGCTTGGCGTAAATATCCTTGGTCAGTTTATTTGCCTTACTGACTAGCTTATCGATATTCTCCGACAAGTCCACGGCCGAATCGTCTTCGACGAAACGGAGGGTTTCGATCTTGCCGGTCAACTCCGCAAGATTGGATTCAAAATCAAGAAAGATGGGATTGGTCATCTGATTGCACTCTTTGTAAGGCACATCATAGAAGTGGGAGGAATGCTTCCCGCATATCACCTCTGTCTGAATGCCAGCGGATTCGCTTAGATGTGATGTGGAGGAGGGCCGGAACCGGCGCAAGGCTGTCTGCTGCTCCTCCCCAGGCGGCGCCTGTTATCGTCAATTTAATCCTGGCAATTGTAATCCAAGTCCTTACTGTAGGCAATTCGCGGCCGGCCGTCCGGCGGGCCGGCGTTCCAGTTATCACGTAAGTTGTTGACATCCATGTAATTATAAATGTAGCATCGCCACCTCGTGCTGGGTTATAACTGAAATATTTTCATTAGGAGACGCCATTGATTGAGTCGGTACTGAATCGCGCTTTTCCCGGATTGATCGTGCCTTTATCTGGCGCCATGCTGGAGCAAGCCGAAATATTGGAAGTGGCAGGCGAGTTTGTTAAAGAAAATTATTCGGCCAGCGACTGTGCCTTTCTCTTTGGTTCCTTCGCGCGCGGAAACCCCGGCGCATTCTCCGACCTGGATATTCTGGTCCTGCTGCCCCAGATGGCGGCCGGCGCCAAACCCGAGCTGAAACTGCAGATATACCGCGGCCTGCGTCTGGAGATATTTATTTTCGACCGGGCCAGCTTGACCGAGGCCCTGCACATCCAGGAAAAAATGGGCCTGCGCGTATTCAGTTCCGCGATCGAGGACAGCATCCTGCTGCATGGCAGCGCGGACGTGCTGGAAGAGTTCAAGCAGATGGTGCGCGAACACGTCAGCCGGCGCGTGCTGCCGCAGAGCGACGAAATCGCCCCCATCGCGCGCATCCGCATGACTTACTGCCTGGCCAAGCTGACGCTGACGGAAGGCCATTTCGACCGCGTTTATCTGGCCTCCACCCTGTTTTCCCTGGTCGGCAACGCCCTGGTGCGGCGCGCCAGCGGCGCTGCGGCGCCGGTGGACCGTTTGTACGAGGCGATGGCCGCGCACGACCGGCCCTTTGCCCAGGCCTACCAGCAGGCGTACATGCTGCTGTGCCAGCACAACGACTGCAGCGAATTCGTAAGGCAAACCAGCATTTTCCTGGAACGCAGCGGCGGGGCGCTCTGGCATAACGAGTCGCTGAATCTGGCCGCGGTGGCCTAGCAGGACGGGCAGGTGACGTCTTCCGCCAGCCCGGTGCAGCCGGTTAAATCTGCCGAATCCCGCTTCGCCCTTTGGGCCGACAGGAATTTCCGCCGCCTGGTCGGCGGCGGTTTCATTTCCATGCTCGGCGACCAGATCACCCTGCTGGCCTTGCCTTGGCTGGTCTTGCGCATCACCGGCGATGCCCTGGCCCTGGGGACGGTATTTGCGGCGCTGGGTTTGCCGCGCGCCTTGCTGATTCTGTTTGGCGGCGTCGCCGTCGACCGCTATCTGCCGAAAACCGTCCTGTTGTGGACCAAGTATTTAAGCGCCGCCATGCTGGGCGTTTTCAGCATTCTGATTTTCACCTCCACCGTCAAGCTGTGGATGATCCACCTGCTGGTGCTCGGCATGGGCCTGTGCTCGGCGTTCAGTTTGCCTGCCGGCAGCAGCCTGTTGCCGCGGATCTTGCCGCGTGAGTCGCTCATGGCCGCCAATGGCGCGCTGATGAGCTTACGCCAGGTCTCCCTGTTGCTGGGGCCGCTGGCCGGCAGCGCCCTGATCCTCGTCTTTGCCGGCGACAAGCACGCCGGCGATGTCTCGAATGCCGGCCTGGGCGTGGTCTTTGCGCTCGATTGCCTGAGTTTTCTCCTTTCCGCCTGGACCTTGCATGGTGTACAGGTAGCCAAGCAGGGCGCCCATGCGCCTCCGCCGGCGCCAGCGAAAGCGCTGTGGGAAGGCCTGGCTGCGGTATGGAGCGACCGCCCCTTGCGCACCCTGTACCTGTATTTCGGCCTGGTCACGTTTTTCGTGGGCGGCCCGATCCAGGTTGCCCTGCCGACCCTGGTGTATGGCTGGCCGCAGTCCGATGTCGCCTCGCTGGGACTGCTCATGTCCGGCTACGGCGCGGGGGCGCTGTGCGGCTCGCTGCTGTCGACCTGGCGGCCCAAGTGGCGCCTGCGCACGCTTGGTGTCAGCCTGCTATGCGCCGATGCCGTGATTGCCATGCTGTTCATGGCGTTTTCCCTGGTGCGGCAAACCGGCGCCGGCATTCCGCTGCTGCTGCTGGTGGGGCTGCTGGGCGGCTTCGTCCAGGTCGCCGTCTTCAGCTGGATCCAGCGGCGCGTGCCTTTGGCCATGCTGGGGCGGGCCATGGGCTTCTTCACCTTTATCCTGGTCGGCGTGGCGCCGCTCTCGGCGGTGCTGTTTGGCCTGGCCTTGCGCATGCTGCCGCCCCAGTTGCTGTTCCTGCTGTCGGGATTGGCCTTGCTGGTATTGTCGTTGACGGCGATGCTGGCGACGCCGATCCGGCGCATCGAGGATTAGGCGCCGGTTTTCCTCCCCCAGCCCAACGGCGCCAGCACGCGTAAAACGGGGATGGAAGTCATGCTTTTTCAACACTGGAAAGATGCTATCCTTGGCGCCGGCAAGCCATCGCGTGATCCATTTTTCCAGGACGATCAATGCATCCTCTTCCCACCAAAAGCCGCGTTCCGGCAATCTCCCGCCTGCTGGCGTTTGCAGGTTTCATCGGCATGGCTGGCTGCGCATCGACGCAGCCAGCCGGCACGCCAACTGACAAGCGATGGCTCGTCACGGGCTCGCTGCTCTACGTGGCGCCGGACCGGCCGCCGCTCGCCAACGCGTGGCTGCTGGTAAACGGCGACAAGATCGAGGCCGTCGGCACCGGCACACCGCCGGCGGCGGGCAGCGCAGGCGCCAAGGCCTGCAACGGCGGCGTCATCGCGGCAGGTTTCCAGAACAGCCATGTGCATTTCACGGACGATTCCTTCGCCCATGCGGCCACGCGGGCGCCCGGCGAGCTCGAACAATCGCTGGCCGGGATGCTGACGCGCTTTGGCTACACCACGGTGGTCGATACCGGCTCGCAGCTTGCCAACACCACGGCGCTGAGGCAGCGCATTGCCAGCGGCGCCGTGCTTGGGCCAGAAATCTTGACGGCAGGTTCGCCCCTCTATCCGCACAACGGCATCCCGTTCTATCTTCGCCAGCTTCCGCCGGCGGTTCTGCGCCAGCTGGCCCAGCCGGCGAGCGCCGCGGAAGCCATCTCCACGGTACGCCGCAATCTTGCCGATGGCGCCAATGGAACAAAGCTGTTCGTCGCGGCGCCAATAGGCCAGGGCGAGATACGGCGCATGAATCCGCAAATCGCCAGCGCGGCGGCCGACGAGACGCACAGGCTCGGCGGCCTTGTGATGGTCCATCCGACCGATCCCGACGGCGTGCGCAGCGCCGTTGCGGCTGGCGCCGACATCATCGTGCACACCACCATCGATCCCGCCGGCTCGTCCTGGGATGCGCAGCTGATCGCCGGGATGGTGGCGCGCAAGGTGTCCGTTGTGCCAACCCTGAAGCTATGGCGCTACGAGCTGGATAAGGAGCACGTTCCAGCCGCGGTGCGCGAGAAGATCGTCGGCCTGGCCGAGCGGCAGCTCAAAGCCTATATCGACGCCGGCGGCCAGGTGCTCTTTGGCACGGATGTGGGCTATATGACGGACTTCGACCCGGCCGACGAATACAGCCTGATGGCGCAGGCGGGCATGACGCCGATGCAGATCCTCGCCTCGCTCACCACCGGACCGGCTGCCCGCTGGCGCAAGGAAGCGCTGCGCGGTCGGCTCGAAGCGGGAATGGCTGCCGATCTGGTGGTCCTGAATGGCGATCCCGCCGCCGACGTAAAGCGATTCGCCGACGTGAAGTGCACATTTGGCGCGGGCCGGCTGCTGTTCCAGCGCGAAGGGTTTTGACCGCAGGGACCATCGGCGCAGCGATTCGGGATTAATGCTAGGCTATCGGCCTGACATTCATGGAGAACTCGTCTTGGCGACCATCGACCTCGCATTGATCGAACGCTGGCTTACCGGCTGGAGCCTGTCCCGCGGCGTGCCCGCGCCGCTTCCCTATGGCGAAGGCCTGGTCGTTGAAGTCGGCATGCCGACGCAATTGCGGCGCTACGTTTTTGCCGATGCCGGCCATGCGCTGCAAGCCTGCGCCGAGGGCATACACGATCCCTACATCTTTCTCAAAGCCGCGGTCGAACCCGGGATGTTGAGAGGCGCGCTGCCGGCGCGCTGGAGCATTGAAAGCCCCGGCTATCTCATGGCCGGGCCGGCGCAAGCGAAGGAGCGGATCGCACCGCCGCCAGGGTATCGAATAGTCCGCGAGCGGCAGCACGGCGCGCAGGTCGTGCGCATCCTGCACGAAAATCAGGAGCAGGCCGCGTCGGGCCGCGTGGTACTGCATGGCGGCTGCGCGATATTCGACCAGATCGAAACAGCGGAGTCGCACCGGCGCCGTGGCCTGGGAAGCATTGTCATGCAGGCGCTCGACGCCATCGCTGCAGAAGCCGGCAGCGGCGAGCGGCTGCTCGTGGCGACGGAGGACGGCCGCGCGCTCTATACGCGTCTGGGCTGGAGCGTCATTGCCCCCTGGTCTACCGCCGCGCTGCCGGCGGTGTGAACTCGGGCTCCGCCGGCACAGTTAAGCATCCACTGCACGCCGAATCGGTCCGTCAGCTTGCCGTAGAAGTCGCCCCAAGGCTGAATGCCAAGCGGAGTTGTGACTTTTCCGTCCTTGGACAGCAAGGCAAAAAGATGTTCGCTACCTGACAACTCATGTGACATTTTCCGCCAAGTGACGGATGGGCAGGGTGGTCAAACCAGAACACCGCCCAGGAAGAGGCCCTAAATATTGCCGCCGCCAGCGGTCAGCACACTGTGCACGGTCACGAACGCCATGACGAACATGATGGCCGCAATCGTGAAGTCGAGGATCTTCCACATGACCGGCATTCTGAACAGCGGCGCGATCACGCGCGCGCCACCGATCAGCAGCGAGAACCAGATCACGGAAGCGCTGATGGCTCCGACCGCGAACCCAAGACGTTCGCTTTCGGGCTTGGTCCCGCTGATGACGCCAATCAGCAGCCCGCTGTCGAGCAGTGCGAGGGGATTCAGGAACGACATCACGCACGTCCCCCTGACGACCTGGCGCAAGCTGATATCGGAGCCATTCGACAGGTCGGGAACGGCAATCTCGCCCCGCGCGGAGCGCAACGCCGCCAAGCCATGCCAGCACAGGAACAGGGCGCCGCCTATTGCCGCCGCCTGCATGACCCAGTCATGCCGCGCCACGACCGTGCCGAGACCCAGTGTGCCCAGTGCAATCAGCACGATATCGGCCCCGACGCAGATTCCCATCATGACCAGCAGGTGCCGTCCCAGCAGGCTCTGGCGAATCACATAGGCATCCTTCGGCCCGATGGCGATGATCAAGCCCATGCCCAAGGTCAAACCCTGCAAATAACCATTAGCAGATAACATTATTTTCCTGCGCAATAAATCGCCGCGGCCAGCGCGGCGAATACATCGATGTAATAGCGGAGAAAACCCGGTGATTTATGCCTCGGCCGTTACTGTAAATGGAATATTGCCAAAACTCTCGTGATTTTCATTGGCGATTTTTTCCAGATCGAGATGGCGCCGCTCGATAAAACTCGTATATTTTCGCTTCAACTCCGGAATAACGAAATAAACCAAGGAAGAGCGTTCGACCTGAACAGCGGGGTTGAGTACCGCATGGTCCATATAAGGAATCCGGTTGTCGGACATCTCGGTGAGCAGCGACCCTGTAAATACGATAATTTCGTCGTCGGCCAGTGTCACACGCTGCTGCTCGCCGTTCGGGAATATCACGAGCCCATCGCGCGTGGCCTTGACGAAGGTGATCAGGTGGCCATCTTCATGGCGGTCCTGCAGATATTCCCGGTCGTCCTTGCGATATTCCTTATTATAGGCGCAGAACTGCAGGTAGGAACTGCTGCGGGTCTCCAACGGTTCGGCGATCGAGAATTTTTGCATAATATTCTCAAGGACGCGCTCGGCAATGGCCGAAATGCCGCTTTCGAAGTCGACGATGTGACGGTAAAACTGGTGGTCGGCAAACGGATGCTGGCGATGATCGGAACGGTACTTGTCGCGGTAGCAGAAGCGCTCGCACAGGTCCACATTGTTGGTCGAATTGGCGTACTCCATCCCGAACGGCATGAAACCGTCTGTCCTGTCGGGATACGCAAATTCTTGCTTGTTGGCCCCAGAGATGGTCGGGTACAGCTCGACCGTTTTCCAGAAATCTTTTTGCAAATGGAGCGGGATGGCCAGGATCGAATAACCATGATCGATCAGCTCTTGCGAGCACTTGTCGTAATCGATGTTCGAGACACCGATCTGTCGCGTATGTTCAAGCGTTGCATCCAACTGTGCGGCGGTAAGCAATTTCATTGAGTTTCCTTTTCGTAGTTAGTGTTGAGGTAGGCAGGTGTTAATTGACTAAACCGGAAGCGCTTCCAACTTGAAGAAATTTCAATTACTCGCAGTCCTCTAGGTGTTGATTTTATAATGCCGGTTTTAGCTTTTCGAGAACACTGGCAACATTAACATAACATTATCCGAAAAATCTCTCTGAAAATAACATGCTATTACTATTCAGGCCTCTTTTTTCAATGGAAATTGAATATGCTTATTTAAGTGATAGGCAGTGAGCAATTTTCCGCATTTAATAACCGTTATAACCAGGAGTGATTAATGCAGAAAATGTGGATTTATGACATATTTATTACATCATGCCAGGCGCAATGCCAGGGCGGAGAGGGTGAGGAACAGCACAGGCAGGGTCAGGACCACGCCGACGCGGAAGTAGTAGCCCCACGAAATCTCAATGCCTTTACTGGACAGGACGTGCAGCCAGAGCAGTGTCGCCAGGCTGCCGATCGGCGTGATTTTCGGTCCCAGGTCGCTGCCGATCACATTGGCGTAGATCATGGCTTCGCGCACCACACCCTGTGAGGTCGTGGCATCGATGGATAGCGCGCCGACCAGCACGGTGGGCATATTGTTCATGATCGATGAGAGCACGGCGGTGACAAAACCGGTGCCCAGCGCCGCACCCCAGACACCATATTCCGCGCAGCGGTTCAGGATGGCAGTCAGATAAGCCGTCAGGCCGGCGTTGCGCAGGCCGTAAACCACCAGATACATGCCGAGCGAGAAAATCACGACCTGCCAAGGGGCGTTGCCCAGTACTTCACGCGTCGAAATCTTATGCCCGCGCGCCGCGACCAGGAAGAGCAGGGCGGCGCCGGCCGCCGCGACGGCGCTGATCGGCACACCGAGTTGTTCGAGCCAAAAGAAGCCCGCCAGCAGCAGGCCCAGCACCCACCAGCCGGTGACGAAAGTGGCGCGGTCGTGAATGGCTTCTTCCGGGCGCTTCAGCTGCGACAAGTCGTAATCGTTTGGGATGTCTTTGCGGAAGAACCACATCAGCGCGGCCAGCGTAGCCATCACCGCCATCAGATTCACTGGCGCCATGACCGCCGCGTAGCGCGCGAAACTGATCTTGAAGTAGTCGGCGGAAACGATGTTCACCAGATTCGACACCACCAGCGGCAGGCTGGAGGTGTCGGCGATAAAACCGGCCGCCATCACAAAGGCTAGCGTCGACCTGGGCGAAAAGCGCAGTTCGCGCAGCATCGCTATGACAATCGGCGTCAGGATCAGGGCCGCGCCGTCATTGGCGAAGAGGGCGGCCACCGCCGCGCCCAGCAGCACGAGCAGGACGAACAGGCGCTTGCCGTTGCCCTTGCCCCAGCGCGCAACGTGCAGCGCGGCCCATTCGAAGAAGCCGGCCTTGTCTAGCAGCAGGCTGATGATGATCACCGCGACAAAGGTGCCGGTGGCATTCCAGACGATGTGCCAGACCACGGGAATGTCGGAAAACTGGATGACGCCCGCCAGCAGGGCGACGGCCGCGCCGGCGCAAGCACTCCAGCCGATCCCCAGGCCGCGTGGCTGCCAGATGACGAAAATGAGAGTGGCGAGGAAGATCAGAAATGCGGTCAGCACGGCTTATCCTTAGGACGGTGGAATAGTGTCGGCCGGTTGTTAGCCGGGCGATGTTGTACAGGCAGCCAGCACGGTGCCTTGATGGCATGCCGCGCCAGGAAGGTGTGGTATGGCGCTCAGGCCAGCAGCGTGCCGATGCGGTCGAGTTCTGCTTTGAACTGGGCCTTATCCTGTTGCAGCGCGGCCAGTGGTAAGGCCAGGAAGGCTTCGATGCGGGCGCGGATGATGGCATAGGCTTGCTCGAATGCAGTCTCGATTTCCTCCTCGCTGCCGACGACATGGCTGGGATCGTCAACGCCCCAGTGGGTACGCAATACCGGTCCGAGATAGGCTGGACAGGTTTCTCCGGCGGCGCTGCCGCATACCGTGACGAGAATCTGGGGCGTGAGCGGCAGATTGTCCCAGGACTTGCTGAAATACCCTTCGGTAGAGATGCCTTTGCGCTGGAGCAGCGCGACGGCGCGCGGGTGCAGCTGGCCAGCCGGTTGGCTCCCTGCACTGATGGCGCGCAAGCCTTCCGGGGCGAGGTGATTGAAGATGGCTTCGCTCAGAACGGAGCGGCACGAGTTTCCCGTGCAGAGAAACAGAACGTTCATATCAGATTCCAGTGGGTGAAGAATGGAACGGCCGATTGCGCGGCCGGTTCAGCAACCGGCCGTTGCCGCCTTGCCGGGTTGGCAGGAAGTGCCGTCAGGCGAGCAGGGAGTGCCGCCGCAGCAGTTCTCGGTCAGGAAGGCCAGCAAGGCATTCATGGTGTCGAATTGCGCGGTGTAGATGACGAAACGGCCGTCCTGGCAGGGGCTGATCAGATTTGCGCGGGTCAGCTCCTTCAGGTGAAAGGACAGCGATGAAGCGGGCATATCCAACGCCTCGCTGATCTTGCTGGCCACCATGCCGTCTGGTCCCGCCTGCACCAGCAGCCGGAACACCGCCAGGCGGGACTCCTGGGCTAAGGCGGCGAGTGCAGCCAGGGCGTTTTTGGTTTCCATATCAGATGCGTCCGAAGAAGTGATGTCCGGAGTATATTTCGAGTTTTCTGGAAATGTCAAATTGTTGACCCGGTCGGGCATAGCCATATCTTGTGCACTTGCACGATCTGTTGATACCAGATTACATTTAACTTAGTGAAAATATTCTTCACGTGTGGTTTGATAGTTTCCGGTGCAACGCCCAGCAACGTTTCAGCAGCGGCAGGGGGGATAGCGCAGTATTGCAGCAATTGCAACTTCGACTGAAAGGTTGCAAACTTTGTTTCTTACCAATAAAAACACTATGAATAAACTGAACATTGATGCGTCGGATTCACACAAGCAGGAAAGCAAAACAACTACCAGGAAGCGCCAAGTATTGATCGTAGTTACTGGCGCAGTGGCCCTGACCCTCGCAGCCTGCGGCAACAGTGACTTTTCCATCGAACAGGACGGATTACTTGCCGCCAATAATGGGGATTCTGCAGTCGCCTGTTCCATCCTGGCCGGATACGCTATTCCATCATCTTCCATCGGGCTGCCGACGTCCGGAGCGAGCATCACATCCGCCGCAATGATTTCAGCCACCGCCAGCGGCAATACGAACGGCGAGTACTGCATGCTCAAAGGAGCGATTAAGCCCGTCGATCCGACTGCGCCAGATATCCAGTTCCAGCTGAATATCCCAAAGAACTGGAATCATCGCGCGCTGCAAATGGGGGGAGGGGGATACAACGGGGCTGTTGTGACCGGGCTAGCTGGCATCCCCTTCGCGCCAACCGATTTAACGCCCCTGGCACAAGGCTACGCCACCTACGGTAGCGATTCGGGACACCAAAGCGTCAATGGCGTAGTCGATGCTTCGTTTGCAAGTAACGACGAAGCACTCATCAATTACGGTTACGCGCATATCAAGAAAACTCATGACGCGGTTGCCGTAGTCCTGCGGCGCTATTTTGGCCGAAAGGTCGATTTCAAGAGTTACTTTGCCGGAGGCTCTACGGGAGGACGTGAAAGCCTCACCGCCATTCAGCGTTTTCCCGCCGACTACGACGGAGCATTTGCCGGCTCTCCCAGTGCCTTCTTCACCGGGCTTCGGATGATTGGCCTTCCTGTTGGCAAAGCAAACTATCAGGTGGCTGGAGGCTATCTCAATCCCGCAAAACAAGTTTTAGTCAAGCAGGTCGCAACGTCCGCTTGCGATGCTCTCGACGGGGCAAGCGACGGAATCGTGTCGAATATTGGCGCCTGCAAAGCGATTGCCGCGACAACGCGCGCCTCGCTTCGTTGCCCAGGCGGCCAGGATACCGGCGATAGCTGCTTATCCGATGCTCAATTGGCAGTCATCGATCTACTGCATGAAGGACTGGAGCTGCCATACGCCTTGGCTGACGATGTAAGGCGGTATGCTGGTTACAATGCCTTTGAAGGTGCTGACTTCAGCCTTATCAGCACTGCGGGGCTGGGACTCGGCACCTCGGAAGTATTACTCGACACACCGGGGGCGATTCCGAACGGGTATCTCTTTGCCCAAGGCGTGCAATGGCTCCGCTATTTCGTTACCCGCGATGCAAACTATCCGGCACTCGGCTTTGATCCAGTTAATCCAGGAAAATACCAGCAACGTGTGGTCGATTTGTCCAAAATCATTGGGGCAACAAATCCTGATCTATCGGCATTCAATGCCCGCGGCGGCAAGCTGATACTGCTTCATGGCGCAGCCGATACGGCAGTCAGCCCGAATGCGACCACGGATTATTTTAAGACTGTCGGGACGCGCATGGGCCAACAGACAGTTAATAACTTCATACGGTATTACAGCGTACCCGGCTTTGGGCACGGTGTTGGCGCGTATGTGCCGGCATGGGACGCGCTGAAGGCGCTGGACAACTGGGTCACCAACGGCGTAGCGCCAGATACGCTCCCAAGCACGGACACGGTATCCGCAACACGTGGCCGCTCGCGCCCGCTCTGCCCATATCCGTCCTGGCCAAAGTACAAGGGTAGCGGTGATATCAATTCAGCTTCCAGCTTTATATGCAGCAATTCCTGATTGTTTGTAACTGGGTAACGACATACTCATCCGATTGGTTGAGTATGTGAGACGTTTTAAGCGAGACGACATTTGACGATTATTATGGTCTCAAGCCCCCCAAGTGTTAGGCATCGCTAAGCGTTTGAAGGCAGGGCGGCTGAAGGCAGCGAGAATCGTTGTCGATCAGCAGTCACAATAGCGCTAGGGAAATTCGCGATATCATGGAATCACGACGGCTGGCCGCGCTCGCGAGCCTGACTGGCCAACGATTAGCGCTTAATATTGAACTATTCCAAGTAGCATCAAATCTCAAAGGAATCGAGCCATGAAGATCAGTCGGGGGACCTTTAGTACGGACCAAGTGACTCGGAACAAGATGAGAATTTCTGCTGCAGAGCTGATGCGTGCCTATCAAAATTCCGTAAAAGAGCCTTTGCGATCTGGCCTAGAACTTGGGCTACCCGTCAATATGCAACACAATATGCACCGCCTCATTGGCTGGAGCAAACCCCTTGGGTTGTATATCGACGGCTCAATGGTGCGATCGCTCGGAGAAATCTTGGAACCCACGATAGAGTCCGAAAAGGTAAAGCTCAACGCCACGGCAAATGCTTACTGGGAGTACCGCAATCATGAAGCTACAGCCCCGTTCGCTGAAGAGCTACTTACCCGAATCGCTGACGCCAGCGCCGAAGGTGCCAAATTTTTACAAGTGGAGGCTGCTGTTATGCATCGTGCAGGAATCGCGGCCGAGCAATATCCTGAACTGTTTGATTCTGGGCAGGGGCTTGTCGATAAAGATGGACTCGTTGACTATCGTGAGCTTGTGTGCAGAATGCGGCGAGTGCAACCCGGTGTTTTTCATGACACAAAGCGGAATCTGCTGCTTTTTGCGCATCGGTTCTTTAGGAAGAGCCTGTCGCACCGTAATAAGTTCAACGACTACTTCTTGCAAAGCTTTGAGGAAGCAGCTGCTCGACACCCGGATTTGCGAGTCCGACTGAAATTGGACCCTGATGTGCTCGGGCATCCTGGCAGCACACGCAACTTTATCGAAATGGAGTATTGGCGAGGCCATCGATTCAATGACGATATCGCATCGATTCCGAGCGGCGTAGCAGAGCACAAAGCAGATGAACGCCAGCGGCATTTCCATGGAATTGACCGTACTCAGGTTTGGTGGAAAGTCCCGGAATCCAGAGGCGATAAAGAAGCGCTAAGCACGGTTCGAACATTTGAAGTCGAGGAGCTTGTCGACAATGAATCCGACGGCTTGGAGGGTACTGCATATGGCTGCCGTTACGCGCACGCAGAGTTTTCTAGCAGCGAAGATGCGATCACACATTTTGACGGCGCTATTCGTGCTTACCCTGCCGAAGCATATTTCAATCGCATTGATACATCGATTGACAAAGCTGGCAAGCACTCTATTTATTCTAAGTTGTTCCGTTTCGATGGCACGCTACCGATTTCGGATTGGAAGCGCCTGCTAACAGACTATTTTCAGGGCAACGCCCTGATCCCTGAGTACTTGGGGGCAGCCAGAGAATCGGAGGAACTGGTTCTAGACGAGTCGACTGAGGACGAATCCCTATCTGCGACCACAGAAATGAAAGTAGCGGTCTTAGTTCGCCTGGACTGCGGGGCAATTGGTTCGTCACTGAGCTTGATACCGGAACTAACTCAGCGATGTGGTAGCAGACTAATCCCTTTTGTGGAGGTAGGGACTGGCGCAACTGAGGAATTTTTGAGAAAGCAAATCGACTTGAGCAACTTGACAGCGGTTGGATTTGAGGATGGTGTCCTCAACTTGTCGCGACTTTGTTTTGGCAACAATGACCAATTGAGTGCACGCTTCCGTGACGTGGTTGGGGGACTTTCGGACGCCCTTGAGAAGGATATTCAGGCGGGCCTTGTTCAACGCGCAACCATTCCGTTAGCGTGGAGGATTCAGGATTTGGTTGTTACGTTAAGCGTCGCGGGAAACGGACGAGCGGTCGTCGATATACTGCGACAAATAGTTAATATCGTTGACCCGACGAAGCAGCCACATGAATGGGTCGAAGCGGTTTCTGACTGGGTTAGAAAAGTAGCGCGAGGTGAAAGATCTTCGGTCTCGTGGCAGGGGATACAACGCGGCGTACTTGAGATAGGAAGGTCCGGCGTTGTTGATATGAGGATTCGTATGCCTGACGAACTGCAAAATCAGTTGATTGAGTCTGGTGATTTGAGCTTGTCGAGCAGCGCGGACGTGCCAGCATCCAAGGATTGAGCTGTGGTTGAGCGAAGCATTTTTACCTGCACAAACGCGGCACTTTTGCCTCAACGGACGACGGGCGCATATTAACGCGCCAAGAAATGGACATTTTCAACTTAGATTGTGATTTTACATAATATAAAGAATGTTGACCGTTGGCATTAAATTCTGCCTTTACCAGTGCGGCCTCCGCATTTTCGGGTGTCAAAAATAAAGTGACACCAACCGCGAGGAGGGCGCTAGCGGCCGTCGCCGCCATCCGTTGGGAAAAAACCGTCCAGAGAGATTGTTGACCCGCTTTTTCGGCACGGTCGATTCCCGCCGCCATCATCACTTCCATCGGATTCAGGTCGAGCGCAATAGCAACCGCCAAGCATGTCTCTTCGTCCATCACGCGGCGACCGGTGATGTAGTGACTGATCGATGCCTTGCTCAAATTGAGTTTTCGAGCAAGTTCTGCATCAGACTTGTTCTCCAGCTTTTCGCGGAGTTGTTCCAGATATTTCACGCTTCGCATATGGTTTCCTATTGACAACGGCTACGCATGTAGCCTAGGCTACGCCTGTGAACGATTACAGGTGTAGCGGTATATGTCGAATCCTATTGGTTTACCCGCAACAGGTCAACAGGAGAATCTCTCCAATTCTCACAATGAGGCTTTAGAGCTACGGCTTTCGCGTGCCGAACGCTGGGACGTCTATTACGCCTTGGGCCAGCAGATCATCTACTTGGCTAAGCAAATATCTGATTTGAACTTCTTGGAGCAGTCTGGGGAGAACTCTGTCCGGATAGAGGTACACCGGCAGGAACGGCGGGAAGATATGGCACGTGTCGAAGCTCTCCGCAATAAGGTGCGCCCATGACCGCCGTCGCAGGAGGCCGCGCCGCACCGCCCGCAGCGAAGCGAGGACGGGGCGCCGGGGCCGCCGAAGGCGGCTCCCCCCGTACTGTAATACGGGGGGAAAGTGACCATAGTCAGCGGCTGGCAATCATCGACTGGCTCCGTTTCACTTTCCTACCTCATGCATCCATCTCCGACAGCCTGGAGCAGCTGAAACGCTACTTCGCGCTCTGGTTTCCTCTCCCTGTCAATTTTGTCTCGGCTGAAAAGGGCATGTACGGCTACAAGTCCAGCTGCGACTTGATGGTGTGGATGGATGGTGAATTTATTCGTGTTGGCATCGTTGCCATGGGGGGCACCTCGGCGGGAAATACGATGATGGTAGACCTCTCGGGCAAGGGGTGTTCACTTGTCGGAGACTGGCAGGCCGTCTACGCCACCATGCAAGACCTCGATGCACGCATCACGCGAGCAGACACCGCACTGGACTTGTACGAGGGCTTCACGCTCGAACAGTTTGATGACCTGTATAGGGCAGGGGAGTTCAATTGCGGAGGGCGCATTCCAACACGGCGCTACTACGAAGGCGGGGACAGCAATGATCTGCATTCCCATGGCCGCACGCTGTATCTTGGAAAGAAGGCCAACGGCAAAGAGTTGTGCATCTACGAAAAAGGCAAGCAACTGGGCGATCCTGACAGCGAGTGGCTGCGGATCGAAATCCGGTTTGGCAATCGCGATCGCGTCATCCCTCATGAAATTGTGCTTGATCCCACGCGCTTCTTTGCTGGCGGCTTCGTCGCACTTGAAGACCTGGTGAGCAGCATCGCCGAAAAGATCAAAACCGAACAGCGCGATATCGTCATTGAAGAACGCGCCATTGTTCTCAAGCGCTTGACCCATTACCTCATAGCCTCATACGGCAAGACCCTGTATCAGCTGGCTAAAGAAATGAAATACGACTACCAGGCCCTTTACGAACTGCTGCGCGTGAAAGGCGTGCCGCGTCGTCTTGAAAAAACCGCTGTGGCCGGCGGCGTGTACCAGGCGCACGACCCCGCCTGCTCTATGGAGTAATGACGATGGAAATGAAGGCACAAGTGACGATCCGTGGCGCAAAAATGTTCCGTGGCACGCTGGACGATCAGAAGCAAATCGACAGCGGTACGCTGTTCGTTGAAGTCAACCTCAAGGCCAGTGAGAACGCGTTTGGCATGCTGACCGAACCGATGAAGTGCAAGGACAGCTCGCTGGTTGAGAGTATCAAGCACCTGTCGTTCCCATTCATCGCTGAGCTGACCATCGTCATGGAGAGCGGCGGTAACGCCAAAGGCATGCAACAAAAAGTCATTGGCGTTAAGCCTGTTCAAGCTATTCGGGACGGGAAGGCCGCCGACAGCAAGGCTGCTGCTTAAGCATGGGCGTTCTTGGCACCGTTCAAACCGTTGTCGTCTGCATTGACGGCAGCTCCGGCATTCAGGGCGCTTGCCCTGCGGGCCAGGTCGAAACGGTGACCAAGGCATATCTCGTTACACCATCTGAAGGGATGCGTTTGGATGCGATGGCGGTGCCGTTTGATCCCGTCCAAGCTGGCGCCTTTTTCGGCTTCGCATTTGCATCCACGATTTTTGTTTGGCTGTTCTCGCTGGGGGTAGGCCACGTGGTCAAGTTGGTGAGGACAGCATGAACGCAATACCGTGCCGGGACGGCTTCCCGTATTTATCCATGAAAGGCATCACTCATGAGCATCAAAAAACTGCTGAGCGCGTCCGGCATCGCAGCCGCTGCCACCAGTATTTCCACCACAGCACTGGCCGCTCCACCCGCTACCGTAGCCGATCTGGCGAATGCGGTTTCGTTCGCGGATGTGTCGCTGGCGATCATCGCCGTGTCCGGCACACTTATCACGCTGTTCGTCACCTGGAAGGGCGCTAAGTTCGTCATCCGTGCTGTCAAAGGCGGCTAATAGCTACGGGGCTTCGGCCCCGTTTTTCATTGGGGGGAGTATGTCGGTCGAATTCTGGTACTTGCTGTTCTTTGCATGGGGGATCGTATGCGCGGTGGTTACTATCAAAGGCTTGTCTTCGTAGTCGTTTTGGTTTGGTCGGTGCTTCTTCATACCTCATTGGCATATGCGGCCGCTGCCCCGCTACCAGCTTATAGCGGAAGAATGAATACCGCAGTTGGCGGCGTGATTTCGCATAAGGTAGGGCGGTGGGGTTTTGCTGCAAACGATCCTCGCTTCAACGCGACGATGGCCGGTGTTGGTGCTGGCGTTACAACGGTCGTAGTTGGTGGTCTGGGTGTGGCCGTAGGTGCTGCGACCTGGCCTGCTGTGCTGGTAGGTGCTGGAGTGAGCGCCTTAGTATCGGGGGCGGTGGCTTGGGGCCAGGACAGTGTCTACAAGTGGCTCTTCAACTCTGGCGGGACGATCACATCGGATGGGGCACCAGCGCAGCAACCGAGCGGCCCAGTTAACTACGCTGCTATGACCGCTGGCGGTGTGTATTACGAGCTGGGCTATGGTGGTCGGGTATGGTCAGGCGGCAGTGCTTCTGCTGTCGTTCAGTCTTATGTTTCTTATAAATACGGCGACTGGCCATGGGGGTTCTCTTTCGAAGATTCTAGGGTATGGTTTTATATCGATAACCCATCGGGGAACCAGGGCTCCGCGCACTGGGAAACGATTAGTGTAGGTAAATATTCGACAGGAGCCCCCGCTTCTTGCGAGGCAGGGCAGGTGTATTCGGGTGGGGCGTGCATTGGAGTGCCTGGCTACAAACCGCCAGCACCTGCCAATGTGACGAATGCCACAGTGGCTGATGCCATTGCAAATGTTCCGAGTGCCGAGTTGGCGAAGCCTTTAAGCAATGAAATGCTTGCGCTTGCGGCTAATGCTGCATGGAAGTCGATGTCTGCAAACACGCCCAATTCTTTGCCGTGGTCGGCATCTGATCCGATCACGCCTGCCGACGTGGCTGCGTGGAAGGCAGCGAATCCGTCGTCGGTTCCTACTGTTGGTGATGCGATAGGGCCGGTGGCTTCTCCGGGTTCAAATGCCGTTCCGATTGCACAGCCCGGATCATCCCCCGCTCCTGGCCCCGCACCAACACCCGGAACCGGAGCGCCGGTTGATCTTGGCCCGAATCCAAATACGCCCCCGCCATCGCTCGCGGCGATTCCTACGGCACATCAGATTCTGGCGCCCTTGTTGAATCTCATGCCTGGCTTGAAGTCGTTTACCGTGCCGACGCATAGCGCTAGCTGCCCAAAGCCTTCTTTCGTCGCGCTCGAAAAAACGTACACCATCGAGAGCCATTGCACGCTTGTTGAAAATAACCGTGCTTTGATCGAGGCGGCTGCAATGCTGTGCTGGGCTTTGATTTCCGTGTTCATCATCTTGAGGGCTTGACCATGTTCGGCATCATGTTATCGGCGCTGTTTAGCGCTTTAGGCTTCCTGCTTCGGTCGGTGATTGTCAAATTTTTTGCGTTTTTCGCACTGTTTTTCATCACCACCGAATTTGTTGAGTTGCTTGTGCCAATGCTGCCTGGCGCATCGTCGCTGACATCGGCATTTGCAGCGCAGGCTCCTGGCGTCTGGTACTTCATTGACCTGTTCCGGGTAGATGTGGGGATTACTGCATGCCTGTCCGCTTTCGTTACTCGATTCATTATTCGGCGCATTCCGGTGATCGGCTAACCATGGCAATCAACGCTTACACCGGGGTCATGGGATCGGGAAAATCATACGAGGTGGTGTCGGAGGTGGTGCTGCCTGCCATCCTTTCCGGGCGGGACGTGGTGACGAATATCGCTGGCATCAACGAGGCAAAAATTCATGACTACCTGCATGAGCTGCACGGCATTGAACGCGACAAGCTCGGCCACGTCCGGCACGTTTCGAATGATGATGTGATCGCGCCAGGCTTCTTTCCCGATGAGGAAGATCCAGACCGGCCCAGCATGGTTAAGGGCGGTGACCTGGTAGCTATCGATGAGGCTTGGCGCTTTTGGGCGACGGGTGAAAAGATCAGTAAGGAGCATATGCAGTTCTTCCGTATGCACCGCCATTACGTCCACCCGATAAGCAAGGTGTCGTGCGACGTGGCGATGATGGTTCAAAGCATCACGGACATGAACCGCTCCATTCGCGCCGTGGTCGAACTGACCTGCGTGATGACGAAGCTTAAACGCATCGGCATGAACAAGTCGTACCGGGTCGATATGTACGAGGGTGGGAAGACGCAGCGCGCGACCAAATTCGAAACCTACGTCAAGCGCTACGATAAACGCATCTTCCCGCTGTACCAGTCGTACACCGGCGGCACCGGCACCGAAAAGGCCATCGACTCGCGGCAGAACGTCCTCAAGAATCCCCGCCTGTGGTTGGTCGCCGTCGGCATGCTCCTGCTGCTCGGGGGCTGTATTTGGCTGTTTTCGTTCGTCTATCATCGTCAGGTGGAAAAGAACACCGCAGAGCGAGACGTTGCCGCCACTATTCAGCAAGGACAAGCCACCGCCGCGGCGATTGGATCGTCTGCTGCAGCTCCTGCTGGCGGCCAGGTGCCAGGTAGCGGATCTACAGCACCACGGTCGGGCATGCGTGTCGCGGGTGAGGTCTGGCTACGCGGCGAGCGTTGGGTGTTGGTAGTGGACGAGCAGGGCGCCGCACGATATGAGAATCCCGCCGCCTTCGTTGGCCGTGGCGTGCTCATGGTGGGCAACATTGAAGGCCAGCGCGTTACCACTTGGTCCGGCGCGCAGGCCAGGCCGCAATCAATCGTCGGAGGCGGCAAATGATTCGCTTTATTCTTGGCGCCGCTCTGGCGGCCTGGCTATTGTCCGCCAACAGCGCACCGCCTGAACCGGTGGACAGTTTCGACTTCCAGTCCGTGAAGGTCAGCTCCGCTATTTCCCTGTATCTCAAAGAGGTTAGCCAACGGCCGTATATGCTCTGTAGCGACGTTTTAAACGATGAGCGCGTGGTTTCGGTCAGAGGTAAGGGAAAGACGCTTACAGGCCCGCTATTCGCGTCCCTGCTGGCCGAACACGGTTACGAGGCAGCGGATAAAGGCGGCGTGATGGTTGTCTGCAAGCGAAATGACCGTATCGCGGAAGAGGATGGGGACGTCTTCCTGTACCGCGTTAAGCACAGAGATTCGGCCTATCTGGTTGATCTGGTTTCGCCTCTGGTCAAAGGCGTGTTCGCAAATCGGCGTGCACCTGGTGGCGCTCTGACCGTGGGTGGTAAGCAAGAGGGGCAGGCTTCCACAGCATCGCCTATGGCTACCAGTCAGTCAGCGGCCCCGGCCATCAGTTCCACCTTCAGATCATCAGGCGATGACTACATACTGTTTTCTGGATCGGGTAAGGAAGTCGAACGGCTTAAGAAGTTGCTGGCTCAGATGGATGTGCCGACAGGCCAGGTAATGGTCAAGGCGTATATGTACGAGGTCGGCAGCTCGGATTCGGATGCCTCGGCTCTCAGCCTCGTTATGTCCGCGCTGGGCGGCAAATTTCGGGCCGGTGTAGCTGGTGCCATGCTGGGCGACTTTATCCGCCTCAAAACCAGCTCCATTGATATCGTGGCCTCCGCGCTCAAGACAGACGGTCGATTCAAAGTCGTCACCTCGCCGTCGCAATTGGTCAGGTCCGGTAAGTCGGCCAGGCTGGTATCAGGCAGCCAGGTGTCGGTGCTGGGTGCAATCGTAACGAATCAAAACGGTTCGACGCAGCAATCCTTTGATCGCGTGGAGTCCGGCACGATCCTTGAGATTTCGCCGGTAGTGCGGGAAGAGGGCGTGGACGTTGACGTGTTCCAGCAGGTGTCGTCATTTGTCAAAAGCGACACCAGCTCGCAGCCGACACTCAATAAGCGCGAGCTGCGCACCTCGCTGACCGTGCAGGATGGCGAAGTCGTCGTTATTGCCGGGCTGGACGACTTCAAGGAAGACGACACCAAGTCGGGGCTGTCGTTCTTGCCGTTTTCCCTGTCGAAGAGCAAGAGCAGCAGCAAATCGCAGCTCGTCCTTGTCTTGGAACTGAAGAAGATTTAATCCCACTTACCAAATTACCGTTACTTGTAACGAAAAATAGGAGCGCTGAACATGAGGCAAGCGGAAGATAATCGCACCATTGATTTGCTGGGCGGATTCAAGCGTGGCAGGGGCCGTCCCATTACCGGCGAGGCAAAGTCAAACGCCGAACGCCAACGCAAACGACGCCAGCGCCTGTCTACGGCTGGCCTTGTTCCTCTGACCGTGGAAATACCCAAGGAGCTTTTTGACGGCCTGACCAACTTCGTGCGGTTCAAGGACATTAGCAAAGACCAGGTGATTGAGCGTCTTCTGCGTCAACAACTTCTGCGCCAACGTTAGCCTATGACGAGGTGCGGCCAATAGTAGCGGGGTATGGGCTGCAAGGCCCATATAGACCATCATCGCTGGCGAGTTTTCGGCATTTGGATGCGGCCGTCACAGTCAGCGCAGCAACGCAGGCTCTCGCGCTCTGCAAAACATTTCAGCCGGTGAAGAGCCCCAGCGCGTTTTCTACCAGGGAATTTGATTATGCGGGGTGGCGGCTTCCCGGGCTGCTGCATTAATATTGCACGAATGCAACTTGAGCTTTTCCCGTTTGACCAGTTGAGCACCGTAGAACTGCGCATGGCCTTTAGCCTGATCCGCAATAGCTACTGGCATATCCGCAATCTTCGAGGTGGCCGATTCGGCCAGGGCCGGGCGAGGAGTCACTATCGGGCTGTCGCCAGGCAAAAAAAACGCCTGCTCATGGCAGGCGTCTCAAAGCGTGAAATTCTGGACTTTTTAGCTTGTTGCAGACTCCAGTGTGCTGCCCACAAACAGCCGTTCAAACCATGCCCGTACTGCACCAATTAGGCTTCGGAGGCCGCGACGTGATTTTACATAATATAAATTATGCGAACATTTGCATTTCTGAGCCAAGCACCTCAAACGATATTTTTGCCATTGACGGACGCCAGGATCTCGTCGTGCCGTTCATTGTCGGTTTTGTGCAGATAAGCCGCCGTGGTTGCGATGCTGGCGTGGCCGGCGGTTTCCTGCAGCGTCTTCAACTGTACGCCATTGTTCGCGTGGTTGGTCAGCATGCTGTGACGCAGCCAGTGCGTCGATGCTTGCCGCAATGTCGCCGCCGTATCCGCATCGCCCAGCGCGGCCGCTGCGCTCGCCGCTTCGCTGAACACAACCTTCAAGGCATCCGATGCCGCCTCATCGGAAATTCGTACCGGCGTTTTGCTTCGGCTCGACAGGACCAGCGGCGTGGTATCCGCACGCACGGTTTGCGGCAGCAGTTCAAACGCTTGGCGATACAACCGGTAGGCGTCGAGCAAATCGGATGGAACCGGCAGACGCCGTGGTTTGCCGCCTTTGCCCATCACGTCCAGCCACCAGCGGCCATTGCCTTCGGTGTACACGGCGCCCATATCGGCGCTGACAATTTCGTTGAGCCTGGCGCCGGTGTGGGCGTAGGCCAGCAGCAGAAATCGGTCGCGCGCACGCTGGCGCAAAGCGGCTGGCGTGGTGGCGGCGCGTTGGCTGACCGTTTCCAAGGCCAGGGAGATTGCCTGCTGGGTCAAGTAGCGCGTCACGCGCTTTACGTGCGGCATTTTGACGTTTTTGACCAAGGCACCAGGATCGCGCCGCAAGTAGCCGGTCTGTTCGGCAAATGCCATCAAGCCCTTGACGGCGATCATGGCCTGGCGCCGGCTGGCGTCGGACAGCGGCCCGCTGAATGGCCGATAGCGCGGATCGCTGCGCGGCCATTTGGTGCTTGAAATCCAGTCCGCTGGCGGCTCTTTCAGAAAGTCCTTGTAGGCATTCAGGTCAGCCACGGTCAGCATGCGCAGCGTTTTGCCGGCTTCTTCACGGCACCAGGTCAGGAAACGAAATAGCTCTTTTTGTGTGTTGGCGATCGATTTGGGGCCAAGTTCGCCGTGGCCAATGAATTCCCGGGCGATTTCGCTATCCGTCAAAGCGTCTGTGATGGCGTCGTCGGCAATATCTCGCAGGCCGGTCAAATTCCCCTGGCGCCGCTCGCCTTCGCCGAATGCGGCCGCCGTCGCTGGTTCCAGGTCGATCAGTGCAAATTTCTTCATCGAGAATCGGGATATTCGAGCACAAATACTGTTTATATGAACAGTGGATTATACAGTATCCCATACAGTTATTTAACTCGACAATATAAGGAGTAATCTCGATTGAAAGAGTTGGCCGATTCCGGCTTTTTGATACGTTCCCAGCGTCTGATCTTACGCGCGAAGTTCGAGTATGTAATGCCCTACGACATTCCGTTCCTGCTTGTTCGCTATAACCACCAGATAGGTATCATCCTTTGGGACGGGAATGCCAATATGCTGATATTTTGCGTCGGGCGTTTCGTAGATGTGGCCGACCCTCCACTCCCAAGCCGTACAGCTGTGATATGCGTCTTCAATAACCTGATCCGCATAGGCCCACAGGTCCACGACCTCCTCTGCATTCTCCGTTACATTGACCATGTTCGGATACAGCGTTTCCCGATATTCCTCGTTCGACAGCAGCTTAGGATTCATATTCATTGGAAGTCTTCTTTGAATGGCCGGGCCCCTGCCCGGCCATATTTCATCGCCTTAGCGGGACGCCGCAGCCTTGGCCCGTGCCACGTGCAGTTTCTTGTAGCTGTCGATCTTGCGTTGGTGCCTGTCCAGGCCTTCCAGTTTCATGCTGGTTGGCGTCAAGCCGTGGAAGCGCACACTGCCCTCTACAGAGCCAATCACCGCATCCATCCGCGCATCGCCGAACATGCGGCGGAAACTGACGACGTAATCGTCCAGCTCCAGATCGTCATCCAGCATCACTTCCAGCACCACATTCAATGCTTGGTAGAACAATCCGCGTTCGACTGAGTTGTCGTTGTATTGCAGGAAGGCGCCCACCAGCTCATGCGCCTCCTCAAACTGCTCCAGGGCGAGATGAATCAGCAGTTTCAGTTCCAGAACCGTTAGTTGGCCCCAATCCGTATTCTCGTCGAACTCGATGCCGATCAAGGTGGCGATGTCGCTGTACTCATCCAGCTCATTGTTTTCCAGGCGCTCCAGCAGCGATTCCAGGCTGTCATCGTCCAGGCGATGCAGGTTCAGGATATCGGAGCGGAACAGCAGCGCCTTATTGGTGTTATCCCAGATCAGGTCTTCTACCGGATAAACCTCCGAGTAGCCTGGCACCAGGATACGGCAGGCTGTAGCGCCCAGCTCGTCGTACACCGCCATATAGGATTCTTTGCCCAACTCTTCGAGAATGCCGAACAAGGTTGCGGCTTCCTCGGCATTCGAATTTTCGCCCTGACCGGAAAAATCCCACTCAACGAAATCGTAGTCGGCTTTGGCGCTGAAGAAGCGCCACGACACGATGCCGCTGGAATCGATGAAGTGTTCGACGAAGTTATTTGGCTCGGTCACGGCGTTGCTGACGAAGGTAGGCCGAGGCAGATCGTTCAGGCCTTCAAAACTACGGCCCTGCAGCAATTCCGTCAGGCTGCGTTCCAGCGCCACTTCAAAACTTGGGTGCGCGCCGAACGAGGCAAACACGCCGCCCGTCCGCGGATTCATCAAGGTCACGCACATCACGGGGTAGACGCCGCCCAGCGACGCATCCTTGACCAGCACCGGGAAGCCCTGCTCTTCCAGACCGTGAATGCCGGCCAGGATGCCCGGATATTTCGCCAGCACTTCCTGCGGCACATCCGGCAAGGCGATTTCGCCTTCCAGAATTTCGCGTTTCACCGCCCTTTCGAAAATCTCGGACAAGCATTGCACCTGCGCTTCGGCCAGCGTATTGCCGGCACTCATGCCATTGCTGACGAACAGGTTTTCGACCAGGTTGGTCGGGAAATACACCACTTCGCCGTCCGACTGGCGCACATACGGCAGCGAGCAGATACCGCGCTCCACATTGCCGGAGTTGGTGTCGTACAGGTGCGAGCCGCGCAATTCACCATCGGGATCGTAGACTTCGCGGCTGTATTCATCCAGGATTTCAACCGGCAGTGCATCTTTAGGACCAGGCTTGAACCAGCGCTCATTCGGGTAATGCACAAACGCCGCGTTGGCGATGTCTTCGCCCCAGAACTCGCCGGCATAGAAGTGGTTGCAGCTCAGCCGCTCGATATACTCGCCCAGCGCCGACGCCAAAGCGCTTTCCTTGGTCGCGCCCTTGCCGTTGGTGAAGCACATCGGCGAGTGCGCGTCGCGGATGTGCAGCGACCACACATTGGGAATGATATTGCGCCACGAGGCGATTTCAATCTTGATGCCCAGGCCCGCCAGCAGTCCCGACATATTGGCGATGGTCTGCTCCAGCGGCAGATCCTTGCCCAGAATATAGGTGCTCGCCTCGGCGGATGGACTCATGGTCAGCAGCGCCTGGGCGTCGGCGTCCAGGTTCTCGACCTCTTCAATAATGAACTCAGGCCCGGTTTGCACCACTTTTTTCACCGTGCAGCGGTCGATGGAGCGCAGAATGCCTTCGCGGTCCTTGGCCGAGATATCGGCCGGCAGTTCGACCTGAATCTTGAAGATCTGCTGATAGCGGTTTTCCGGATCGACAATATTGTTCTGCGACAGACGGATGTTTTCGGTCGGAATATTGCGAGTTACGCAATACAACTTCACGAAGTAAGCCGCGCACAGGGCCGATGAAGCCAGGAAGTAATCGAACGGACCAGGCGCCGAGCCATCGCCCTTGTAGCGGATGGGCTGGTCGGCGATCACCGTGAAGTCGTCGAACTTGGCCTCTAGACGAAGCTTATCGAGAAAGTTGACCTTAATTTCCATGGGGGAGTTCCAAAATAGTGCTCAAAATGATGTGGCCACTATTATCCGGCTTTTTGGCCCCACGGCAAAGGCCGTTGGCCGTTGGCCTGCTCTCCGCTTCAATAAGCCTTCCTGGCGGGTACGGTCACTGTGATTGCCGTACCCTCTTCCGGTTTGCTGCCGATTTCCAGGCTGGCGCCGATGCCCTTGGCGCGCTCGCGCATGCCCGGCAATCCCCAGTGGCCGGGTCGGTGGCCCGCCAGCGCTACGGATTCGTCGAGTCCCCGGCCGTTATCGCGGATGTGCAGGCGGAAGGCGCTGATGCCGTATTCCAGTTCGACTTCGATCCGGCCGGCGTCCGCGTAGCGTGAGGCATTGAACAGCGCTTCGCGCGCGATGGCGTAAATCTCTTCATGCACCGCTGGCTGCAACTGCCTGGGCTTGCCCTTTACCCGCAGTTCAAATGCGTGGGGACGATGCGCCGCCAAGCCTTTGCCGAACTGCTCCAAGGTCAGTTCCAACGTTTCCGGCCCGGCCGATGCGCGCAAATCCATGATCTGGTCGCGCCCTTCCACCAGCAACTGCTCGGCCAGATTGAGTGTCTGGTCCAGGCGCTTCCGCTCCTGCGTGCCTTCCTTCAAATGCCGGCTGTGGGCGTCGAAGGATATTAATAGGGACTGCATACTTTGCAACAAAGTGTCGTGCAAGGCCCGCGCAATGCGCGAACGTTCCGCCAGCCGTTCGTGCAAGCGTTCCTGCATCCTTTGCGTGAGATAGCGAATCCGCAGCGTATAAGCGCCATACAGCAGCAACAAGCTGGCCGCCGCCAGCAGCAGCTTAAACCAGCCGCTCTGCGCGAATGTCGGCGGAATATCGATCTCCAGCGCCGCGCCCTGGGTGTTCCAAAGATTGTCTTCGTTCGACGCCATGACTTCGAAGTGATATTTTCCCGGCGCCAGATTGGTGTAATACGCCTGGCGCCGCCCTGCCGCTTCCTGCCACGCCTGATCCAAGCCAGTCAGCCGGTAGCGCAGGCGCACCCGCTCGGGTATCGACAGACTCAGTGCCGTGAAATCGATCTGCATGTTTCGCGTTCCCTGCGGCAGTCCTAGCGCGCGGCCTTGCGGAATCGCATAGCGCGTGCCATGAGACTGCACGCCCAGCACTTCCACTGGGGGCGGCAACGGATTACGCAGTATGCGGGCCGGATCGATGCTGCCGACCGAACCCGTTGTCGCGTACCACAACACGCCGTCGCGGGAGCGCATCAGTGACGGCACGGGTCTTAATTGCGGTGCGCGCCCCTGCATGCCGTCCTGCGCATTGAAGCGCTCGAACGGCACGACGTTGGCCCCATTTTTGAGCCACCCATCCAGATCGGCTGCTGCGATATGGTATAAGCCATCGGCTCCATGCAGCCACAAGTCGCCACCGGGCAGCCGGACGATGCCGGAGACGCCGCGAAAGCGTTCATTGTGCTCGCCGCGTAAAACCGCGAAACGGCCGTTGCGATACAGGGCAACGCCGCCCTCCCCTCCGGCCCACATGGCCTGATTGTCGGCATGCAGATGCAGGATCGTTCCCAGTTGCAGGCCTTGGTCCGGGCCAAGGACGCTCACCTTGCCATCGTCGATGACGGTAATCCGGCTGCTGGGGTGCGCCATCCATATATTTCCTGTGCTGTCGCGGGCCATGGAAGTGGTCAGCAGATCGGGGATGCCCTGCAGCCCACCCGACTTGGCCCATTCGCCCGCAAGCAGCTTGTACACACCTTTGCCGGCGGAGAACGACACCCATAGCGCGCCGCCACGGTCCTGCTGCAGGGCGTGGACGCGCAGCCCTTTTACCTCGTCCGGAAAGCGGATCGATGTCAGACGGCCATCGGGATCGCGGCGCTGCACGGCTTCCATTCCGCCCAGCCACAGCGTGCCGTCCGGCGCTGTGTAGCTGGCCGTCAGGCGTCCCAGGGCTTCGCGCCGGGGTGGCTGGCCGGGACCGTGGCTCCAAAGGTCGCCGGCATAATCGCCCACCCAGATGTCGCCGGATGGTCCCTTCACCAGGGCCGGATATTCCAGCCGTCTGGCGACCGGCAGGGTTTGCAGCCGGTTCGGGCGCAGCCGGTCTATCCCGCGCGATGTTCCCAGCCAGAGATTTCCCTCGCGGTCCTGCAGTATGGCGCCCAGCATCGGGCCGCTGATCCCGTTCAGCGTCGACAGGCTCTGTTCCGCCTGCTGGGAGGCGGCCGGCGCGACTTTGCGTTCCAGTCTATCGGCGTGCAGCATCCACATCGTTCCCTGCCGGTCGAAGTACATGCCGATGCCTTCCAGTTCAGGTTTCAGCGTCTGGCGGGCGGGAGGCGGCACGGAATGAACGCGGTAATAGCCGCGCTCAAAATCGTTCCCCCATATCGTGCCGTCCGGCGCTTCACGCAGCCAGACCAGGGTCTTGCGCGGCCAGGCCTGGCTGAAGCGGTTTTCGCCGGGCCGGCGAAAGTAGGCACCCGTGTTTGTTCCTATCCATATGGTGCCATCGCGGGCAAACAGGATCTGGAACACGCCCAGGGCCGGCAGTCCGGATTCCGGCCCCAGATATTGGAAACGCTTGCCGCCTGGAGCCAGGACTGCCACGCCGTCGCGCATGGCTACCCAGATCGCACCATCCGGCGCCGCCTCGATGTGCATGACACCGACCGGGCGCAGGCCGCCGCTTTCCGTATAAGTATGCGCGCCGTCCTTCCTGAACACGGAGACGCCGCCCACGCGGTAGCCGACCCACAGCGCACCGTCCGGTGCCGTAGCCAGTCCCATGATATTGCTGGAGCCAAGCGGGTATCCGTAGACCTTGTCGGTCTGCTCGAAACGCACGCCGTCAAAGCGGTACAAGCCGGTTGGCGTGGCGATCCATAACCAGCCATCGGGGCCTTGCGCAAACTTGGTGACGCCGGCCGGCGCGCCATCCACTTCGGTCCAGGCCGTGTGGGTGTAGTCGCTCAACAGCGGCCGGGGTTCAGCAGCGAAGCTGCCTGGGTGCCCGGTGAGCAAAAGCAAGAGAAACAAGACTTGAATTGCGCGAAAAATCATCAATGGTTTGCTGTGGCTGCGCAGAAAAGTCGAGCATGGTAGTGCATTTCAGCCTCGCCTGGCGCGAAAGTCGGCAGGATTTGGCCCACTCCCAGCAAACTTGATAATTTCTAAATATACTACTGCGTTCTAATCGGCATCCCGCATCACCATGGATAACACCCAATCGCCCGCTTCAGCACTGGCTAACGCCAAAGGCGGCAGCCTCGGCGCCCTATTGGCGACCGTCCTGCTGCCTTTTGCACTAGGCCATTTCATCTCCTATCTATACCGCGTGATCAATGCCGTCGTTTATCCTGACCTGGCGCGCGACCTGGGCCTGGCCGCCGACAGCATCGGCCTGCTCACCGGTGCTTATTTCCTGACCTTTGCGGCGGCCCAGTTGCCTATCGGCGTAGCGCTCGACCGCTATGGGCCGCGCCGCGTGCAGGCGCCGATGCTGCTGCTGGCCGCAGGTGGTGCCGTGCTGTTCGCACAGGCGCAAAGCGTGGAGCAACTGGTGCTGGCGCGCGGTCTGATCGGCCTGGGCGTGGCCGGTTCGCTGATGGCGTCGATCAAGGCCAGCTCGCTCTGGCTGCCGCCGGAACGCCTGCCCCTGGCCACCGCGCTGCTGCTGTCGGTCGGCGGCATGGGGGCGATGGCCTCGACAGCTCCTTTGCAGGCCGCGCTGCAATACACGCAATGGCGCGGCGCCTTCGTGGCGCTGGCCATCGGCACCTTGCTGGTCAGCGCCATTATTTACTTCGTGGTGCCGGAGCATGGCCGCAAGCAGCCCAGCAAGCTGCGCGATATGGCGGCCGCCGTGCGCACTCTGTATTCTTCCTGGTCGTTCTGGCGCCTGGCGCTGTATTCCATCGTGGCCCACGCTACGTATATGGCGGTGCAAAGCCTGTGGATGGGTTCCTGGCTGCGCGATATGGCCCATCTGGGCCGGCCCGAGGTGGCCAATGTGCTGCTGGCGGGCGCCATGGCCATGGTGGCCGGTTCGCTGTTTTTCGGCTGGCTGACCGATTATCTGGGCAAGTTCGGCATCAAGCCGCTGCTGGTGTGCGGCTGCGGCATCTGGGTTTTCGTCGCGGTGCAGCTGATGATGGCCGGCGGGGTGAACCTGAATCCCTATGTGGCGGCGGTTGGTTTCAGCTTCTTCGGCACGGCGACGACCATGAACTACGCCATCGTGGCGCAAAGCGTGCCTTCCCACCTGACGGGCCGCGTCAGTACCTCCTTCAACCTGCTGGTGTTCCTGCTGGCCTTCGTGGTGCAATGGAGCATGGGCCTCATCATCAATCTGTGGACGCCGGAGCATGGGGCGTATCCGGCGCCGGCTTACCAATATGCTTTCGGCATTATCGTGGCGCTGCAGATTCCCGGCATGCTTTTGTGGCTGAGCTTTAAGCCATGGCGGCGCGCATGCCCTTGACCAACGCGTCAAACACGGTACGGCAGCGCGCGCTGTCGCGCAGGTCGGCATGCATGGCTACCCAGGTCGTCATCGGCATATTCATCAATTTTGGCAGCACGCGCACCAGATTGCCGTCGCGCGAGGCCAGGCCAACCTGGTAGACGCCGATCCCCGCACCGGCGCGGACCAGGGCCATTTGCGCCAGATTGCTGTCGCAGCGGTAGGCGAAATGATCTCGCGACCATGCGCCAAGGCTGGAACGGGCCGCGCGCAGGAATGCGGTTTCCACATCGAAGCCGATCAGGCTATGACCGGCCAGGTCGGCCATCTTTTTGGGTTCTCCCCGCCGGGCCAGATAATCCGTATGCGCAAAGAGGCCAAGCGTGAGGTCGCCGATACGCTGTGCCAGGAGCACGTCCTGCTGCGGGCGGGTCATGCGCACGGCGATATCGACTTCGCGTCCCACCAAGTCCTGCACGGCGTCGCTCAGCACCAGCTCAATCGCCAGTTCCGGATACGCGGCGCGCAGAGGGGCCACGATGGCAGGCAGGATTTCCACGCCAACCACTTCGCTTGCCGCGATACGCACCGCGCCGCGTACTTCGTTATGACCATGGGCGCTGCGTTCGATGGAGGCGGCCACGTGCTGCATCTCTTCCAGTTGCGCGCGCAACTGCAGCGCCGCATCCGTCGGCTGTAGACCAGCTTGCGAACGGGTGAACAAGGCCAGCCCCAAGCCCTGCTCCAGTTCCGAAATATGGCGGCCGACGGTGGGCTGCGTCAGGCCGAGCGAGCGCGCCGCGCCGGACAGCGATTTCGCGTTCAGCACATGTAGGAAGGTCCGGTAAAGATCCCAGGCGATAGATCCAGTCATACAAATTTGTATAGCAACGATAGATATTTAGTGAATTTTCATTTAATGCGAGTTTGCCCATAATCCTCTCCATGGTCAACACAACGGAGGCAAATATGACGACTCAGCAAAAAGTTCTGGTGCTTGGCGCCAGCGGTGGCATCGGCGGCGAAATGGTGAAGCAGTTGCTGGCGCAGGGATGGGCAGTGCGGGCGCTGAAACGCGGCCTCGGGGTATCTCGCCACGAAAGCGGTGGGATTGAATGGGTGGAGGGGGATGCATTGAATGCGCAGGCAGTGGCCGAGGCAGCGGCTGGTTGCAGCGTGATCGTTCACGCCGTCAATCCGCCGGGTTACCGCGGCTGGGGCGAGCAAGTTTTGCCCATGCTCGATAACACGATCGCCGCCGCGAAGGCGCATGGCGCTACCATCGTCCTGCCTGGCACGGTCTACAACTTCGGGCCGGATGCCTTCCCTGTGCTGCATGAAGATTCGCCGCAGCACCCTCTTACACGCAAAGGCCAGATCCGCGCCGAGCTGGAAAAGCGCCTGCGCGAAGCATCGGAAGCTGGCGCCGTGCGCGTCGTTATTGTGCGGGCCGGCGACTTCTTCGGACCGGGCGCGCGCAATAACTGGCTGTCACAGGGCATGGTCCGTCCCGGCCAGGTGCCATCCGAAGTGAAGCTGCCCGGTGCGCCGGGAGTGGGCCACCAGTATGCCTATTTGCCTGACGTGGCGGCAACGATGCTGGCCCTGTTGGCGATCCGCGAAACGCTGCCCGCCTTTGCCAGCTTCCATATGGCGGGCTACTGGGATCATGACGGCAAGCAGCTTGGCCAGGCGATTCAGCGCGTGGTCACAGCGCGCGGCGGCCGGTCGCCGAAGCTGAAGGCCTTCCCGTGGTGGCTGATCCGCCTGATCTCGCCCTTCAACGAAACCCTGCGCGAAATGCTGGAGATGCGCTATCTGTGGCAGCAGGAAGTGCGCATGGAAAACCGGCTTTTGCACGAGGTGCTCGGCGTAGAACCCCACACGCCGCTGGAGATCGCGCTGGAACATACGCTGGAAAGTTTGGGCTGCCTGCCGGCGCCGGCACCGGCTTCGGCCTCTGCATTGGTTATTTCTGCGCCTCTGTGAACTATTTGCCGTTTCCTGCCACAGATGCAAGGCCGCCACTGGCGGCCGTGAGTCACTGAACGGGTGAGGTGAAAGCCCGCAAAATTATCTCAACATCCAGGAAAATACGATGATCAAATCGACGTTAGGCGCAGGCGCCACCCAGTATACGCAAGCTGCAAACGCCACCCAGCCTCAGGTTGTGCAAGGCCAGGCGAATCTGCCAGCGCAGCCACACACCAGCGCTTCGTCGCAGCCGCCATTAACAACGCCTTTCAATGGCAAGTTAAGCGCTCTTCAGGAGCAATTAATTGAATACGTGGCGGCATCGAACACGGACCGTGTCAAGTTAGAGCATCCTCCTGCGGAATTGGTCGATAAAGATACCACCATCCTGGATATGACGAAGTGGAGCAGCAAGACATTCAACGAAGGGCTCGCTCAACTCGGGCATCTTTCGGTACTGGGACTTACACTCGACGATAAACGGTTGAAAAATAACTCTGACACACCTCGCCCTGTCATGCTCAGCCTCCAAATGCAGCCCGATCGGGATATGAATGCCGAGAGCGTTGCGAGGAAAGCCGTGGAAACTATTCTGGACAATACTCAAGACAAATATGGAGGAAAGCCCGGATCGCGGACGGATGCAGAGATCGAGAGAGCACGCTCCAAGCTGCAGGCGCCAGGAAACAGGCTGGATGCGCATTTGCTCGGCGAGATGATGACATCCATCAGAGAAGCAGTACTCGTTGAGAATCCTGTAAAAGATAAAGATAAAGAGTCCCGCGCTCCGAGGCACGCACTGCGCACACCGATGGAATGCATGACGCATCTGGGCTATGAACTAAGCGCGCACACCTCGCAGCAGAACACAGATCAGACGAATTTGCTCGATACCCTTCGCAAAGAAACCATGGAGCGCGTCATGCGGCACGATCTGGGGTTTGATGACACCAGAAGCTGGTTGGACAATGTAAAGACGCGCTGCGAAAATGCAGGGTTGTTGAAGCTGGGAGATATAGCCAAGGATCTCCACGCCTCAATCCCCGAACAGGCAAATGTGACGGGCTACCATACGCGCCTTCACGACAACATCTATGGACGCGCGCTGGAATCAAAATTAATTGGCGAATTAGTTAGTAATCCTCCCCAGGCTGTCAAAACGGCCATGCACCAAATGGCAAAGAACCTGAGCGAGGAGATTAATCGCTTACCCCCCTACTATCAGGAGCAGACGGCACAGAATGTGCAAAGCATGTTAAACAGCGATCCGCGCTCCTGGTCAACACCTCTTCTGCAAAACTTTTCTGCTGCGGCTAACGGGCAGGAGGCACTTGCTGCACTACAGCATCTCCTGAATGAGCCGATGGGAGATGGACTGGACTGTATCGCCATTCCCTTCCTGACCGTCAAGGTATCATTAAAAGCGGTTTTCCAAGACCAGAACAATCAATGGCAACCACTTATGCCATGGATGCAATCGGCAAATAAAAATTACGGCGATGTAGTCCATCCAGCAACTGCGCGTATCGTGCCGGGACTGGAACATCCTATGATGCCGCCACCGCCTCCCAACCCCAACCGACAGGCGGCGAAAGCGGGCATCACCACGCATCATCAGCCCAGCATCGAAATAGCCGGAAATCCGGCGATGCACCCCGCCGACGTTAACCGTCCGAATCTGGCAGAACCCAGCGTGGCACTGAAGCAAGCGCTGGAGAATGGCCTACCTTATGTCAGCGGGGTTTCGGGATCAACCAATATTGCGATGCATATGGTCGATGACATGCAACGGAAGCAGACGTCAATCGATACAAAAGACGCTCTGCTAGGCATCATGATGTTCCTGACCTATGATGGTGGTCACTCCATGCATGAGGCTTTATGGGTAGCGCATCAGTTAGGCTGTGAGACAAATCGTTTGCCAATGACCGTGCCACCTCGAAGAGATCCGGCGGCCTTCGAGGCAAAACGCCTGGAATTTCTTGACAAACTCCAGTCACCTGCGGGGGCGGACGTGTCCGCCAATATCAGCGAAGAGAAAAAGCAAAGGGCTAAGTACCTGGCGGGAGGCCTGGCAACAGTCCCCTTGAATGCGGCGAATGGGTGGTTAAGTGCACTGGCAAAGGAGCTGGCCGAAAATAACTTCGTCGCTGATCGGGCTGGTTTTGAAAAACTCTTGTCAGATAACGTTCCTCAGGGGCACTCTGCTAGCGATGTACCGCAAAAGGTAGAGAAATTGATAGAGGAAGTCGCAGTTGAATTGACGAAGAAAAAGGAAAGGGATGACTTCATCGCCGACTACAAGGGCTTCCTCGAATCATTTCCACAGGTAGCCGGCGAAACGCCCTTGCCAACCGTTGCGCAGACAGCATGGGACGAAACTCTCAGCTATTTCGCTAAGCATAGCCACTTCTCTCCGGAGAACCCACCCAAAAACCCATAGGAGAAACGCCGCCGGCACCAGCCGGCGGCTCCTTACGCCTCCGCCTTCGGCCGGCGTTTCTGCGCCTTAGTGTCGGCGTTGAATGCGGCCGCGGCTTTAATCAAAGCCTTGAACGCATTCGCATTGACTTCTTCGCCTTCGCGGATATCGATGGCCCGGCGCGCGTTGCCGTCCAGGCTGGAATTGAACAGGCCGGCCGGATCGTCCAGCGACGCGCCCTTCAGGAAGGTCAGCTTGACCCAGGCCTTATAGCTTTCCCCGGTGCAGATGATGCCGTTATGCGACCACACCGGCGTTCCCATCCACTTCACCTCTTCCACCACATCGGGCAAGGCTTCATGGATCAGGGCGCGCATCCGGCTCAGGGCCGCGCCGCGCCAGTCGCCCAGGCTGGCGAATTTCTGGTCGATCTGGCGCGAGGCTGGCGTGCCATCTTCCGCATCCGCTTTCTTCATGCCGTTCTCCCGGTCAGAATGCGCTTGATGGCATGGCCCTTCCACATCCACAGCCCGGCCAGCACGAGCGCCGGCAGATAGATGTAGCGCACCAGGTGCGCGAAGCCTGGAAGTGCTTCAAAGGGCGTGTACACATAGCCAATAACCGGAACGCCCAGAAGGATGTGCACCCAGCGCGCCAGCGTCCTTTTCATGGCCGCGCTCATTGTGCTGACTCCTTCGCCAGCACGCCATCCAGCGTATCGAAGAAGCGTTTCCAGCCCATTTTCGCGCCTTGATAGGCCTGTTCCTGATCCGTGCGGAAGCCGGCTTGCTCCATGCGCAACTGGGTGCCGCCAGGCGTCGGGTCCAAGGTCCAGGTGACGACACTTTCCAGCCCATGGGCCGCCCAGGTATAGGACAGCGTTTTGTGCAGCTCGATTTCCATCACTTCGCAATCGACCGAGCCCCAGTCGGCGCTGAACTTGAAATGGTGGCCAGCGCGCGGCAGGAAGTCGCTTTTCATCAGCCAGGCTTCGATCAGGTGCGGCTGGGTCAGCGCGCGCCACAGCTTTTCCGCTGGATAGGGAAATTCGCGTTCAACCACAACGGTGCGGAGTTGGAGTGCGGTGTCGTTCATTGGTCCATCCTTTTCAGTAGGTCTTCAAGATCGTCGAACCGGCTTTCCCAGAAACGCTTCATCTGGTGGGTCCAGTCCAGCAGCGGAGACAGCGCCTGCAACTGCGCGCTGTAATGGGTCTGGCGCCCCTCATGGCGGTCGAGTACCAGGCCGGCCTGCTTCAGCACCGCGAGGTGTTTGGACACAGCCGGCTGCGAGATGTGGGACTGCGCGGTCAGCCCGCCCACAGTCTGTTCGCCGCCCGAACATAGCGTTTCGAAGATGGCCCGCCGCGTGGGGTCGGACAATGCTTTGAAGAGCGCGTCATGAGAAGTAGTCATTTGATTCCATAACCAACAAGTTATGCGTAAAACTATAACCCATGGGTTATGGAATATCAAGCAAAAAATATAACAGGAACCGCTTAAGCCTTTTCGGCGTCTCTCCTACCCGTTTCGCGCCGCCGCAACAGCAGGTAGGCCAGCGGCACGACGATCATGGACAGCAGCGGCGCCGTCAGCATGCCGCCCACCATCGGCGCCGCAATGCGTTGCATGACCTCCGAACCTGTGCCGCCGCCCAGCATGATCGGCACCAGGCCCGCCACGATCACGGCCACGGTCATGGCTTTGGGCCGCACGCGCAGCACGGCGCCTTCGCGGATGGCCGCGAGCAAATCGCCCTCCTCCTGCCGGCCTTCGACCACACAGCCCTCCCAGGCCTGCTTCAGGTAAAGCAGCATGATTACGCCGAATTCCGCCGCTACTCCGGCCAGGGCGATGAAACCGACGCCGCTGGCCACCGAGAGATGGTGGTCCAGCAGCCATAGCAGCCACACGCCGCCGGCCAGCGCAAGCGGCAGGGTCGCCATGATGAGCAGCGCTTCGTCCACGCGGCGGAACGTGAGGTAAAGCAGCACGAAGATGATCAGCAGCGTGGCCGGCACCACGATCTTGAGCTTGGCCGCCGCCCTTTCCATATATTCGAACTGGCCGGACCAGGACAGCGCATAGCCGGGCGGCAGCTGGACCTGCTGCGCGACCGCCTGCTGCATCTCGCGCACGGCCGAACTGAGGTCACGGCCGCGGATGTCCACGTAGACCCAGCCGGACAGCCGCGCATTCTCGCTCTTGAGCATGGGCGGCCCGTCGACGATGCGCAGTTCCGCCACATCGCCCAGCCGGATCTGGGCGCCACGCGCGGTCAGCACCGGCAAGGCGCGTAAGCCATCCACCGAATCGCGCAGCTCGCGCGGATAGCGCACATTCACGGGGAAGCGCTGCAAGCCGTCCACCACCTCGGCGATATTGTCGCCGCCCACGGCCGCCGCGATCACTTCTTGCACGTCGGCGACGTTCAGGCCATAGCGCGCCGCGGCATCACGGTTGATATGCACGTCCACATAGCGCCCGCCGTTCAGGCGCTCGGCCAGGGCCGAGGACACGGCGGGCAGCTTGCGCACCACCTGCTCGACCTGGGTCGTGATGCGGTCGATGGTTTGCAGGTCCGGTCCGGCCACCTTGATGCCGACCGGGCTTTTGATGCCGGTGGCCAGCATATCGATGCGGTTGCGGATGGGCGGCACCCAGATATTCGACAGGCCCGGCACCTGGACAATGCGGTCCAGTTCCGCCACTAGCTTGTCCGGCGTCATGCCGGGCCGCCATTGCTCGCGCGGCTTGAACTGGATGGTGGTTTCGAACATTTCCAGCGGCGCGGGATCGGTCGCGCTGTCGGCACGCCCTGCTTTGCCGAACACGCTCTGCACCTCCGGCACGGTCCTGATCAGACGGTCGGTCTGTTGCAGCAACTGGGCCGCCTTGCCGGCGCCGATGCCGGGCAAGGCCGAGGGCATGTACAGCAGATCGCCTTCGTCCAACGGCGGCATGAACTCGCCGCCCAGGCGCGTCAGCGGCCAGACCGTGACCAATGCCAGCAGAGCCGCCGCCAGCAGGCAGGACTTGGGCCAGCGCAGCGCCCAATCGAGCACAGGGCGGTAGGCGCGGATCAGCCAGCGGTTGAGAGGATTGCTGTGTTCCGGCGGAATGCGGCCGCGTATCAGATAGCCCATCAGCACCGGCACCAGCGTCACGGCCAGCACGGCGGCGGCGGCCATGGCATAGGTCTTGGTCAGGGCCAGGGGCGCGAACAGCTTGCCTTCCTGCGCCTCCAGCGTGAACACCGGAATGAAGGAAAGCACGATCACCAGCAGCGACAGGAACAGCGCGGGGCCGACTTCGGCCGCAGCCTCGCCGATCACGCGCCAATGCGCTTCGCCGGCCAGCGTCTGCTCCGGGTGATCGCGCTGCCAGGCTTCGATATGCTTGTGCCCGTTCTCGATCATCACAACGGCCGCATCGACCATGGCGCCGACCGCGATCGCAATGCCGCCCAGCGACATGATGTTGGCATTCACACCCTGGTAATGCATCACCAGATAAGAAGCCAGCACACCAAGCGGCAAGGTCACGATCGCCACCAGCGCCGAACGCGCGTGGAAGAGGAAGAGCGCGCAAACCAGGGCCACCACGGCGAATTCCTCCAGCAGCTTGTGCTGGAGATTGTCCACGGCGCGCCGGATCAGATTGGAACGGTCATACACCGGCACCACTTCCACGCCCGGTGGCAGGCTGGCTTTCAGCGCGGCCAGCTTGGTCTTTACCGCGTCGATGGTGGCCAGCGCGTTTTTACCCGAGCGCATAATGATCACGCCGCCCGCCACCTCGCCCTGCCCATCCAGGTCCGCGATGCCGCGCCGCATTTCGGGGCCGATCTGGATGCGCGCCACATCGCCCAGTCGCACCGGCACGCCGGCGGTGCTGGTTTCGAGCGGAATCCTGCGGAAATCATCCAGCCCTTTCAGATAGCCGGAGGCGCGCACCATATACTCCGCTTCGGCCAGTTCCAGCACCGAGCCGCCGCTTTCCTGGTTGGCCTTGCGCACCGCCTCGATCACGCGGCTGTGCGGGATATTCAAGGCCCGCATCTTGGCGGGATCGAGCTGGATCTGGTATTGGCGCACCATGCCACCGATGCTGGCCACCTCCGCCACATTCGGCACGGTTTTCAGCTCGAATTTCAGGAACCAGTCCTGCAGGGCGCGCAACTGGCCCAGGTCCATGCGCCCGCTGCGGTCGACCAGTGCATATTCGTAGACCCAGCCCACGCCGGTGGCGTCCGGACCGAGTGCGGATTTGGCCTGCTGCGGCAGGCGTGACTGCACCTGGTTCAGATATTCCAGCACGCGCGAACGCGCCCAATATGGATCGGTGCCGTCCTCGAACAGGATGTAGACAAAGGAGTCGCCGAAGAAGGAATAGCCGCGCACCGTCTGCGCGCCGGGAACGGAGAGCATCGTCGTCGTCAGCGGATAGGTGATCTGGTTCTCGACGATCTGCGGCGCCTGGCCGGGATAGCTGGTGCGGATGATGACCTGCGTATCGGACAGGTCGGGAATCGCATCAAGCGGCGTGCGCAGCAGCGCCCAGCCGCCCCAGACGGCCAGGCCCAGCGTCGCCAGCAGCACCAGGAAGCGGTTGGCGATGGACCAGCGGATCAAACGCGCGATCATTTATGCTCTCCCGCGGAATGGCCCGCCGCCCCATGTCCACCATGCGCGCCATGATCGGCGTGCGGATCGGGCTTGGCGCCCGGCGCCTGTCCAGCGTCGGAACGGGCAGTGGCATTAGCGCCCATGCGTTCTGCCGTGCCGCGCAGGCTGGCCTCGGAGTCCAGCAGGAACTGGCCGGAAACCACCACTTGCTGGCCTGCGCTCAGGCCGGAACGGATTTCTGTCCGTCCGCCGGATTCGGCCCCGGTCTGTACTTCCACCGGCAGGAATTCGCCTTGTGCTTCGGTCACGAAGACCACGCTGCGCCGCCCGGTCTGGACCACCGCGTCGGACGGCACGCTCAGCGCCGGCCTGCCCTGCGCAGAGGGCAGCGACAGCGTGACGAACATGCCGGGCGCCAGCCGTCCAGCGGGATTATCGAGCTCGATGCGCGCCTTCAGCGTGCGCGTGGCGGCATCCACCTCGGGCAGCAGTGCCGCCACTTTGCCGCGCAGGAGCACGCCCGGCAAGGCCGCAGCCTGTCCCTGCACCGCAGCGCCCGGATGCAGGCTGGCTGCTTGCGCCTCCGGCACCTCGGCCAACAGCCATACGCTGGACAGTCCATTGATGCGGAACAGGGGCGTCCCCGCCGCCACTGCCATTCCCTCGCGCGCCGACAGTTCGGCCACCACGCCGTCGCGCGGTGCGGTAAGCGTCAGGCGCGCCAGCACCTTGCCACTGGCCTCCACCTGCCGGATTTGCGGCTCTTCCATGCCCACCAGGCGCATGCGCTGGCGCGCGGCAGCCTCCAATCCAGCCATGCCGCTGCCGCGCATGGCGCGCACTGCCAGGTATTCCTCCTGCGCCGCCACCCACTCCGGCATATACAGTTCAGCCAGCGCCTGGCCGCGCCGCACCGGCTGCAAAGGCGCGCGCACATGCAGACGCTCGACGAAGCCGCTGGCGCGGGCCGGGACGACGGACACAGCGCGCTCGTCCCAGGCCACATTGCCGACCATATTGAGTTCAAGGCCGAACGCGCCTTCGCTCACCGGCGCGGTGCGGATGCCCAGATTCTGCTGCAGTTCGGGGCGGATGCGCACCGTGCCGGAAGCCTCGGCCTCGTCGGCGTAGACCGGCACCAGCTCCATATCCATAAAGGGCGACTTGCCCGGCTTGTTGAAACGCTGGCCGGGAACCATGGGATCGTGCCAGTACAGCACCTTGCGCCCGTTTTCGGTACTGGCTTTCGTGGCTGGCGCAGCCTCGCCATGCCCGGCTTTGCGGCCTTGCTTCAGGCCTGCCTGATAGAGTGCCGCGCCGCCGGCGCCCAGCCCAAGCGCGGCCACCACCGTGCCGATCAAAATACGTTGCTTCACGGTTTCACCTCCGGCATTGCTGGAATCAGGTAGTCGAGCTGGGTGCGCAGACGGACGCTGTCGGCCTCCAGCTGCAAGGCTTGCAGGCGCATGTCCAGTGTGTCGCGATGGGCGGCCAGCAGTTCGGCCAGCGTGGCTTTGCCGCCGGAATAGGCAGCCAGCAGCGCCTGGATGCGCTGGGCGGACAGCGGCAGCAGCTCCTGGACATAGCGCTCGTGGCGCGCTTGCAGGGTGCGCCATTCGTCGGCGATCTGCTGCGTTTCGGCGCTGCGAACATGCAGCAGTTCCTCATGTTCGGCGCGCGCCTGTGCGGCCCGCGCCAGTTGCGCCGCCAATTCGCGGTCCTGGCGCTGGCGCCGGTCCCATTGCAGGGGGACGGACGCGCCGAAGGAAACCATATTGGGGTAGCCCGGGCCGCGCTGCTGGAACGTCACTTCCCAGGTCCAGTCAGATTTGCGGTTGGCTTGCGCGCGCTGCGCCTCGGTATCGGCCAGCGCAATCTCACTGCGTTGCCTTTGCAGTCGGGGATGGTTTTCCAGGCTTTGCTGCACCGTTGACGCCAGCGCCTCGGGCTGCGCAGAATGCGGTGCTGGAGCCAGCGGCATGCTGGCGGCGCTGCCTATCCAGCGCGCCAGGCCGGTTTCGGCCGCGCGGCTGCGGCGCTGGGCCTCGCTGCTGCGGTCTTCCAGCTGGCCGATGGCCGTTTTCGCCGCTAGCACGTCGGCCAGCGAGCCGCGTCCGGCGCGGTAGCTGGCTTCGGCGGCGCGCAACTGGTCGGCCGCCTGGGCCAATTGGACTTCCAGCAGAAGCCGCGCCGCGTCGGCGTAATGGCGTTCATACCAGGCCAGCGCCGCATCGCGCCGGACCGCGGCCAGCGCATCGGCGCGGGCCGCCCTGCCCTTGTCGGCCTCGCGCTCGTAGCGCTGGGCATTCAGGCTGCGTTTTTCCCGGCTGGTCCACTCCTGCATCACGCCGATGCGGCGCATGGTCATGGAGTCGGCGCCAAGGCTGACGCGATCGGGGCCGCTGAGCGGCATATTATCAACCCCGACTTTCAATACGGGATCGGGTAACTGGCTGGCGGCGACCGCCATTTCGCGCGCGGCGTCGATGGCGGCGTCCTGGGCGCGGATCTGGCCCGAAAGTTGGACGGCCAGGCGCTGGGCCTCGGCCAAGGTCAGCTCCGTCTGCGCCAAGGCGGCAACAGGCAGGAGCAATACCGCCAGCAGCGCACTGCGCCACGGCGGAAGGCAATGGAAACAAGACATGTGATTCTCCAGACAAAACGAATAGGCGCGCGCAGAAGACTGCGGCGCAACTCAGTTCAGGCTTGGAGAAGTGTCAATTGCGGAAGCAGCAGTGGCGGATGGCAAGCGGCGGCGCCGTAGCGCGACGCAAGCTGGGCGAGGCCAGGAATTGGCGATAGCCGCGCCAGCCCACGGCCAGCAGGCACAGTACCAAGACGATACCCTGCGCCGCGAACGGCAGCACGGGCGGCAAATCGGGCCGGTCGGCCGATTGCTTGCCGACCTTGTCGTAAGAGACGCAAAGCGTGGGCTGCTCCATATCCATCTTCGCGCAGCCGGCCATGGCGGCTGGTTTGGGCTGCATCAGCTCCGTCAGGCCGGGGCAGACATAGCTCGCCAGCGCCCATTGCGTGATCAGCAAAGTGATCACGAGAAGGAGCAGCTTGATTTGGCGGTTGCGGCGAGTGGGCGTCATGGAAGCGTCAGTGTATGGCGTGATACTGTCAGGCGACATAATCCAAGTCAAGGCTAAACATAAACACTCGATGCTAAGATGAGCATTCCGATAAAATTACCCAGGAGAAATGTATGCTGACCAGCGCGCGTAACCAACTCAGCGGCAAAGTCACGGCTATCCAGCGCGGTGCCGTGAACGACGAAGTGGAAATCGGCCTGGCCGATGGCCAGAAAATCGTCGCCATCCTGACCCATGGCAGCGTCGAGTCGCTGGGCCTGCAGACCGGTTCCGAAGCGCTGGCCCTGATCAAGGCTTCCTGGGTCATCCTGCTGAGCGACGTTTCCGGCATCCGCCTGTCGGCGCGCAACCAGCTGGCCGGTACCGTGCAGGAAGTGAATACCGGCGCGGTCAATTCCGAAGTCGTGCTGAAACTGGCCGGCGGTGGCGAAATCGTCGCCATCGTCACCAACGACAGCGTGACGAATCTGGGCCTGGCGCCAGGCAAGGCCGCCACCGCCGCCTTCAAGGCTTCCAGCGTCATCGTCGGCGTCAAGGCCTGATTACTCGCCGCCGCTTGATCCGGCGGCATGTTTGCATTCCGAGCAAGGGGACGCCAAGCGCGTCCCTCTGTCATTCGCCCCTGGTTCCCGTTATAATTTTCGCCTCCGTTTCGCCAGGAAGTCGCCATGTCGCTGCTCAGTCACCAGCTCGAACTGCTGTCCCCCGCCAAAACCGCTGAAATCGGCCGCGAGGCCATTCTGCATGGCGCCGATGCCGTCTATATCGGCGGCCCCGCCTTTGGCGCGCGCCACAATGCCAGCAATCCGCTGGAGGATATCGCTGCGCTGACGCAATTCGCCCACCGCTACCACGCCCGCATCTTCGTGACCATGAACACCATCATGCACGACGCCGAACTGGAAACGGCGCGCAAGCAGATCTGGCAACTGTATGAGGCGGGAGTCGACGCCCTCATCATCCAGGACATGGGTCTGCTGGAGCTGGACCTGCCGCCGATCCAGATGCACGCCAGTACCCAGTGCGATATCCGCACCGCGGAAAAAGCGCGCTTCCTCGGCAATGTGGGCTTCTCCCAGCTGGTGCTGGCGCGCGAGCTGACCATTGAGCAGATCCGCAAAATCCGCGCGGAAGTCGACACGCCGCTGGAATACTTCATCCACGGCGCGCTGTGCGTGGCCTTCTCCGGCCAATGCTATATCTCGCACGCCGACACCGGCCGCAGCGCCAACCGCGGCGACTGCTCGCAGGCCTGCCGCCTGCCGTACACCCTGTCCGACGGCCAGGGGCGCGTGGTGGCGTATGAAAAACACCTGCTGTCGATGAAGGACAATGACCAGAGCCGCAATCTGGAAGCCCTGGTCGACGCGGGCATCCGCTCCTTCAAGATCGAGGGCCGCTACAAGGATATGGGCTATGTGAAGAACATCACCGCCCATTACCGCCTGCTGCTCGATGAGATCCTGGAGCGCCGCCCCGAGCTGGCGCGCGCTTCCAGCGGCCAGACCAAGGTGCTGTTCACGCCCGACGTGGACAAGAACTTCCATCGTGGCCACACCGATTACTTTGCCCAGGGCCGCCTGGTGGACATCGGCGCCTTCGATTCGCCCAAGTACGTGGGCGTGGAGCTGGGTACGGTAAGCCGCATCGGCGGCGACCATTTCGACCTCGTCGCCAACGCGCCGCTGGCGAACGGCGATGGCCTGAACTATATGAACAAGCGCACCACGGTGGGCATCCAGGCCAATACCGCGCAAAAGCTGGGCGAGGATGAGGACGGCCAGCGCTGGCGCGTCTTCCCCAACGAAACGCTGAACACCCTGCCCGGCCTGAAAGTCGGCACCGTGATCCACCGCAACCGCGACCACCAGTGGGAAGCGGCGCTGAACAAGAAGTCCTCCGACCGCAAGGTGGCGCTGGATCTGACGCTGAGCGAATGCGCCGGCGGCCTGTGCCTGAGCATCTGCGACGAGGATGGCATCGCCAGCTCGACCGAAGCGCTCATCGAATTCCAGCCGGCGCAACAGGCGGAGCAGGCCGACGCATCCCTGCGCGCCAGCCTGGGCAAACTGGGCAACACCATGTTCGAAGCGCACCAGGTGGAACTGGCCTTGTCGCGCCCCTGGTTTGTGCCCTCCTCGGCCATCAATGCGCTGCGCCGTGAAGCGATCGAAGCGCATGAGGCAGCGCGCGTGGCGGCCTGGCTGCGGCCCGAACGCAAGCCGGCGGAAGAACCGCCCGCGGCCTATCCGGAAACGCAGCTCAGCTATCTGGCCAATGTGTACAACGAAAAGGCGCGCGCCTTCTATCACAAACACGGCGTGCAACTGATCGACGCGGCTTACGAGGCGCATGAAGAGCCGGGCGAGGTGTCGCTGATGATCACCAAGCACTGCCTGCGCTTCTCCTTCAACCTGTGTCCGAAGCAGGCCAAGGGCGTGCAAGGCGTCCAGGGCCAGGTGCGGGCGGAGCCGATGACACTGGTCAGCGGTAACGAGCGCTATACGCTGCGCTTCGACTGCAAGCCCTGCGAGATGCATGTGGTCGGTGCGATGAAAACAAACATCCTGAATTCGCCGCCACCTTCGGCCATCCCATACAGCCCGCTGGTCTTCCACCGCCAGCGTCCGCGCAGCAACTAAGCGCATAGGGCGCGGATGCCTTTGCGCGTCCGCGCTGTCGCCACTCAGGGCAGGCTGTAGCTGAAGCCGTAGAAATGCTTGCCGCCCTCGATCTGGATGGTCATCGTTCCTTTCAATCCTTTCAGCTCGCCGGTCGCCGAATCCGGCACCACGCTGACCGTCAGCGTCGGCGCGCCGTGGTCCATCAGGCCCGAGTGCTGAAGGAAGAATGTCCCCTTGCGCCCTTCCAGCGTGGCGCTCACCTGTTCCAGCGCCACATAGCCCGCCGAACCTTTCACTTCGGTACGCACGGCCAGCATCTCGCCGATACTGCTGCCGGTGAGCGGACCATGGAAGGTTTTCTCAATGCGCTGGCGGCCCCACGGCGGGGAATCGGCCGACGTTTGCGGCGTGAGTTTCACATCGAATTCACCGTTAATCTGCATATTGCTGCCTCCCGCATATGCCGCCTGCGCGGCCAAGATAAGAAAAATGGAAAAGATGGGTTTCACGTTCAAGCTCCTGTAAGATCGCTGCCTCGGTTCATAGTAGACAGGATGAGCAGCCGCCCATGATTGGAAAAACGCGACAAGAGCTTGGCCAGCCGCGCGGCATATTGGTGCCGCGTTTCGGCGTGGGCCAGTTCAGCCACCAACGTGAAGCGCCCTGTGCGGCGCTGGCCGGGCTGGTCGAGCATTACTGGCATGTGTCCTGGGATATGCAAGGCCATCCGCCGCAAGCGCAGGAAACCCTGCCGCATCCGAACGTGCATCTGGTGGTCGAAAAGGATGTCGACGGTATTTATGGCGTGCAGACGGCGCGCTACAGCCGCCTGTTGGAGGGACAAGGCTTCGCCTTCGGCATCAAGTTCCGGCCAGGCGGATTCCAACCCTTCCTGCGCGCGCCGCTGGCCACCATTGCCGACCGGCGTGTGACGCCGGATGCCGTGTTTGGCGCTGCTGGAACGGCCTACGCCGCCCGGATACGCGCTTGCGCCAACGCAGGCGCCATGATGGCTGCCGCCGAAGCCTTTCTATTGGAGCGCCTGCCGCCGCCGGACGCCAACACGGACCTGGCCAACCGGCTGGTGGCAGCGATTGATGCCGATGCCAGCATGACCACGGTCGATGCACTGGCTGCCGCCTCAGGCCTGAACAAACGCGCCTTGCAGCGCCTGTTCCAGCACTATGTGGGCGTGGGACCGAAATGGGTCATCAAACGCTACCGCATGCACGAGGCGGTGGCCCAGCTGCAATCAGGCACGCCGCTGCCGCTGGCACAGCTGGCGCTCGATCTGGGTTACTTCGACCAAGCCCATTTCATCAATGATTTCACCGCCCTGGTAGGCAAACCGCCGGGCGAATATGGCCGTCAGTTGCCCACCCCGGCCTAGCAATTCATCACGTCGGCCGGCCGCTCGCGGTGCAAAAAGACAGGATGGCTGGACTCCTTTTTCGCTTGCGGCGGCGCTGATGCGATGGCCCGCTCGACGTTTTGCTGGAAGATCGCCAGCAGGCCTTCCTCCAGTCCCAAGGTGTGATATTCGTTGGCACCGTTGAGCAAACCTATCTGCACGTCTTCGGCCACGGCAAAATCTTCGGCGTCGAAGACGGCGTCATTGGTGTAATCGAAGCGCTTGGCCAATGCTGCCTGGCCATCCTCGCCCACAAAGGCTTCGGGCCGGTACAGCATTTCGTGGGTCCAGATGGTACGGTCAGGCGCTTCAGGGTAGAAGCTGTTGATCGACACATAGTCCGGGTGCATGATGAAGAAGGCTTGCGGGAAGAGCGCGTAGTAGACCGAGGCGTAATCGAGAATTTTCCAATCCTTGCTATCGGTCTGCAAGGCGTCGAGCACATTAGTGCGTGCGGCCGACAGGCGGATATGCTGGCCATGCTCTGTATGCGCAATGACACCCTTCTTGAAGTTGCGCACCAGCGTATCCTTATGCAGATAAGGCACGTGGTAGCCTTCCAGATAGGTCTTGATCAGCATCTTCCAGTTCGCCTTGCGCAGCACCTTGTTTTTCCGGTACGGCACCAGCTCGTCAACCTTGAAGCACTCAAAGTCCTCAGCCATTGGTCCCAGACATTCAGCGATATCGATCTTCGCACCTGGCGTGGGATGTACCCAGACCAAGCCGCCATGCTCTAGCACCGGCAGCTCCACCAGGCCCATGGTGTCGCAATCGACGCCGGGGAAGTTATGGGCGCGCGAGATCGAACGCAGTGCCCCGTCCAGGCCATAAACCCAGCCGTGGAAGGGGCAGACAAAATTCTTGAGCTGCTCCTCTTTGCCCGACACCAGCCGCGCGCCGCGATGGCGGCAGGTGTTGAGGAAGGCGCGCAGCACGCCATCCTTGCCGCGCACCACCACGAAGGGACGCTTGTCCCAGTCGCTGAGCAGATAGTCGCCGGCTTCGCGCACATGCGAAGCGTGACCCGCTACCATCGGATAGTTGCGGAATACCGTCGCCATTTCCAGTTCCAGGATGGCAGGATCGGTGTAGATGTTCACCGGCAGCTTGACTACCTTACCCAGCATTTCCTGGTCGCGTCCCACTTCCCGCAGGGCGAGCAAGGTCTGCAAGGTTTGCACTTGCGTTTCGTGTTTCATCGTTTCTCCAGACAGCTGAAATGGAATCCTTATGCGGCCGACACCACCGTGCCCTGGGCCAGGGCGCACAGGGTTTCCGTGCCCTCATCCACCGCGTAGATCTCGCACTGGCACACGGCCTGGCGCTTGCCGGTGCTGCGCGCCTTGGCGCGCGCCACGAGCTGCTGGCCCTTGGCAGGCTTGAGGTAATTGATCTTGAACTCGGACGTCAGCGCATTGCCGCCCAGCGCCAAGCCGCCAGCGAAGGTGATGGCGTTATCGGCCAGATAGCTGACCGCGCCGCCATGGACAAAGCCATGCTGCTGCTTGTGGTGGCTGGCAACGGGCAAGGTCAGCTCGGCGTGGTCGGCGCCGGCATCGGTCAGCTTGGCGCCGATGAACTGGCTGAAAGGCTGGGATTCGAACACCTGGTGAGCAAAAGCCAGTAAGTTTTCCATGGTGGTTTCCGTTTGAGGACGTGGTTTTTACGGTTATTATTTTAAGAAGCTTGTTCGTCAACCTTGTTCGGATTTCCTTGCATGAAACAGCCGCTCCCGCCAACGCCAGTGCCAGCCCGCAGAAGGCCGCAGCAATCCCGCGCGCGCCAGACTTCCCTGGCTCTGCAGCACGCCTTTGTTCGGCTTTTGCCCGAACGTGGCTTCGATGCCTTGACTATCAGGGAGATAGTGGATGTGGCGGGAACAGGCCTGGGCAGCTTCTACGAATACTTCGCCAACAAGGACGATCTGGCGCGCGTCTCCGTTCATCTGCGCTCCAAAACGCTGCTGGAAGCGATGCGCGGCGCGGTTGCCGCGCAGACGGGCCAGCCGCTGGCCCAGGTCGTCCGTGCCATCCTGCTTGCGCTGGCTAGCGCCCATGCAAGCCACCCGTTGGAATGGGGGGCGCACTATGCGCTGGAACGCCAGGTCAGCGACCCAAGCGCTTACGCCAGGATGTATGAACGCTTCGTAGAAGAATGGGCCGCCGCCCTCGCCCGCGCCAGCGATGGCTTCGCGGCCGGGCCGCAGCTGGAGGAAGCGGCACGCACCTGCCACACCATCGCTTACGGCCTGTTCGCCCACGCCCATATCCGAGCCTATGCCGGAAGTACGATGGCCGATACCCAGGCCATCGCGCGCCAGGCCGAATTGGCGCTGCTCGGTTATCTGGCGCAGCTTCAGGCACCTTAGGCCCAGGACAGAGAAAGTATTGTCGCCATGCTGCAGGCTGGCCTGGCCGGTGCCGCCAGCGCGGTTGACGCTCTACGCCTTCAACTCCGGCTTATCCAAACCGGGATCGACGCGCTGGCCGATGTCGCGCAGACGGGCCAGCTGGTCGGTCAATCCCGGCGCATCGTCCAGGCTGCCGACGAAGGTCCACAGATAGGTCATCACCGCATACACATGGCCAGCGCTCACGTCCGGCGTGCTCACGAGCTGCCAGATTGCCAGCACAAACAGCAGGGCCGCAACGCTGCCGATCACCAGGTAGGCGCCAGCCTCGCGGTCGGACAGCAGGATGCGCAGGCGCGCCAGCAAACCATAATGGCGCATCAGCATCGGCGCCTGTGCGTTTTCCACCAGCCGGATTTCATGTTCAAGGCGGTCGTTGATGCGCTCATGCAGCTGCTGGTTGCGCATAGCGAACTGCGGCAGCAATGCCACGCACAACACCAGCGACAGCAGACAGGCTGCACCAACCCACGGCTCGATCGCCAGCAACATCACGGCCGCACCAAAAATCGACGCGACGGCAGTTGCAAGCAGCGGCAACTGCTGTTCGAAAAAGTCGACAAACTGGCGCGCCAGCACCACGCGGGCAGCGACGGTGGACGTACTCTGCTGCTGCTCGCGCTGATTGAGAATCACCGGCACCGCCAGCCGCGTATAGATATGGGTAAAGGTGCGGGTATCGACCGCGCGCCGCAGCGCGCCCACTACCCAAAAGGCCAGCACCACCAGCGCATACAGCAGGGCGCGCGGCGCGTTGCCGGCGATAATGGCATCCACCGCATAGCCGGCGAACACCGGATAGGCAAGCAGCAGTGCATTCTCCAGGCCGACGAGGGAGAACGTGCCGAGCAGCTTGCCCGCATGGGCGCGGCCGATGGCTTTCAGGGTTTCGCTGGCCGACTGCTGGCCCAGACCAGTAGTGGCATCGTTAGACATCTTCATTTCTATTCCTTGATTTGCCTGCTTCCTTGTATTTGAGCAGTCGCTCAAGTATTATGTTTGAGCGACTGCTCAAACGGCAAGCTCTGTTACAAACTGATGCCTTTTTAAATCAAGGATTTAGCGCATGCCACCCGCCAATGGCGCCGACCGGCGCGAACAAATCATCGCTGCTGCACTGGAACTGTTTCAGGAAAATGGCTTTGCCACCGTCTCCACGCGCGATCTGGCCGAACATGCGGGCCTTTCGCGCAGCCACGTCTATCACTACTTCCCGGACTGGAAAACGCTGCGGCGCGAAGCCTTTGAGCGCTTCATGGCTGCGCAGATCGCCGAAACAGAGTCCATCCATGCAGGACTGGCAGCGCCCAAGGCGCTGAAAAGCTTCTTCCGTTACTACTTGCCGAAGGAAAATGACCATGACTGGGCCATGTGGATGGGCGCCTGGGTGGAGTCGCTGCGCGAGCCGGAACTGGCGGCCAGCTTTCACCAGGGCACAGGGCATTGGGAAGGCATGTTGGAGAAAATCATTCGTCAAGGGATTGATGGCGGCGAATGGACTTGCGCCCACCCGGCGCGGGCGGCGCGCCAGCTGCTTGCGCTGCTGAACGGCTATTCCGACAATATGCTGCTGCGCGCTGACGCCACGGCATCCGCGCAGCCATTGCAAGAAATTATGGAGGTGGCCCGGCTTTTGCTGCCTCCAACTAGAAAGGACTGAATAATGAACATCATTCTACGCAAGGAAGAAGGCGGCGACATCGACACGATCGCCCGCTTGACCGAAGCTGCTTTTCTCAGCGAAGAGCACTCCAGCCATACCGAACAATTCATCGTCAACGCCCTGCGCCGTGCTGGGCAACTGACTGTCTCCATCGTCGCGCTGGAGGGCGAAACCATCGTCGGCCATGTGGCGGTTTCCCCGGCCGCCATTTCTTCCGGCGCCGGCGGCTGGTACGGATTGGGGCCGATTTCAGTCTCGCCGCAGCACCAGCACCGGGGCATCGGTTCGCAACTGATGAAAGCCGCGTTGACCGAGCTGCAAGCCCTGGGCGCCGCCGGCTGCGTGGTGCTGGGCGATCCCGCCTATTACGGCCGCTTTGGCTTCAAGGCTGACGCCAGCCTGGAACTGCCCGGCATCCCTGCCGAGTATTTCCAGGCACTTTCCTTCGGCGCCCCGTTGCCGCAAGGCCAGGTCAGCTACCATGCCGCGTTCGAGGCAAAGGAATGAGGTATGTTCGGCGATAGCACGGCAGCGGCAATAGGCAAAGATAGTCGACTAAATTCGCCGCTGCAATCAGTCAGGGCATCAGCCGGAACTGCTCGATGAAGCGGCGCTGGGCGCCGGGGTTGGCGGTTTTCCAGACTTCGAATTCGGAGCGGTAGGCTTCGCTGAACATCAACGTGAAGATGGCGGCTTCGAGCTGGCCGGCGTCGTGGATGGCTTTCAGCTTGCGCAGGTCGGGACGCGCCAGTGCCTTGGCTTGCTCGCCGCCGCTTTCCGCCGTGGCCAGCGCGGCCTTCCAGCTGGCCAGCTCCAGTTCAAACGGGCGCGCTTTACGGCCGGCCTTGTGCGCTGCCGCGCGCATATTGGCCTGCTTGAAGGCGTAGGCCAGCCAGATGGCGTGGTCGGCATCGCTGCTGGCCGTGGTGCCGGAAAAATCGCTGGACAGCGTCAGTTCGCTCTTGCCGTTTTTCTCGTCAAAGTCCACGCTGGCGCCGCGTTTCAGGTTCAGCGCGGCCAACGGCCGCCCACCGGCTGCAGCCAGCACCGCCAGGCGCTCCCAGCCCTGGCGCTGGTTCGGCACCGCTTCAATGGCTTTGTACAAGGCGTTTTCCGCGCCCTGCCGGTCGCCCAGATGGATCAGCGCATCGGCCAGAAAGCGCCAGGCCTGGGGATGAAGGGGATCGGTTTCCGCCGCTTTGCGGAACAGCAGTTCGGCCGCCACCCAGTTTTTCTCGACGAAATAGGTATCGCCTTCCATCAGCCACGCCGAGGCGTAGCCGGGATCGGCACGCTGGGCCTCGCGGTATTTGGCGCGTGCCTCGTCCATCTGGCGGTTGTGGAAGAAAACTTCGCCTTCGACAAAGGCTTGCGCCGACTCCCGCGTGGGCTGGTAGCCGCTGCGCTCATTGTCGCCGGCCAGGCGGCGCAGGATTTCCTGGGCCAGCGGATCGCCGTCGAAGCGTTCCAGCGCGGCGCGGGCATAGCTTTCGGCCTGGGCACGCAATTTCGGCACGTCGGCGCTGTCGGCGTCGAGCGAGGCGGAATACAGGGTGTGCGCCAGCGCCGACAGCGGACCGGAAGCTTGCGGCGCCAGTTTGCGCGCTTGCTCCAGACGGCCGGCCGCTTCCTGGAAACGCCCCTGCGCTGTCAAGCCATGCGCTTCGGACACCATCGTTTCCACCTGTCCACTGCCAAACAGCGCGGCAGCCGCCTGCTCCGGCGGTACCGCGGCCACTGCCGCCTGCACGCTGCATACTACCGCCAACACTCCTTGAACCATCAAACTGCGCAACACACCTACTCCCGAAAAACAGCAAAGCCGAATTGTAGTCTTCATTTTATGCATTTGCTAAGTATTTGCGCGATGGTATTGGCTATAATTGCAAAGCTGCCAAACCGATAAAAAGAAGGAATTGCTGGATGAAACGTGCTGTCCCCCTGCTCTGCGCGGCCTTGCTGGCGCAGCTGCCGCTGCCTGCCCTGGCCGATCCATTCGAAATGGTGGAATCCAAGCCTTTGAATGAGCTGTGGATCAATCCCGGCTTTTACTCCTGGCACTTCCAGAGCGACAAAAATCTGGACAACACCAATCCCGGCCTCGGTGCGGAATACCGCTTCTCCACGGTGGCGGCGGTCACGGCCGGCCGCTTCCACAATAGCGACCGCCAGATGTCGAACTATGCCGGGATTTACTACCAGCCCATCAAGTGGGGACCGTTGCGCATCGGCGGCGTGGTAGGCGGCTTCAACGGCTATCCCAAAATGCGCGACGGCGGCTGGTTCCTGGCCGCCATCCCTGTCGTCAGCCTGGAGTACGAGCGCGTCGGCGTCAACTTTGCGATCATTCCCACCTATAAGGAAAGACTGCACGGGGCTTTTTCGATACAGCTGAAACTAAAACTGTTTGAATAAAGCGCCGTTGCGGCCATATACAGCATATGAGCCATCCGCCAACAGCTGTCCTGTTCGACCGCGAAGACCATCTGCCGCGCAAGGCCGGTACGGCTGACGAACTGTCCCGGCTCGCCTCATTTATTTGCGGCAAGCCCATCGCCTTCGCCGTGCTGGCGGATGAGGAGGCTTTGCACGCCGCCATGCCCGATGGCCTGGACCCGGCCCAGCGCCAGGCCCTGTTCGACCTGGCGCGGGTGGCGGCCGGCCACAATGTGCTGCGCCGCCGCCTGGCGCGCGCCGAGGGCTTTCTGCAGGGGTTTGCCGAGCACTCCCCTTCCCCGCTGTGGATCAAGGACAGGCGCGGCAGCTATGTGATGGGCAATGCCGCCCTGCACGGCTTGCTGGGTGTGGAGCAGCCCGGCCTGCTGGGCAAGGACGACAGCCATTTCTGGCCGGAAGACATCAGCCGCAGCCTGGCCGAGCAGGACCGCGCCGTGCTCGATCATGGCGAAGTCATCAAGACCATGGAAACCTCGGAAGACGGCGCGCGCCACTGGCTGGTGCATAAATTCCCCATCGATGTCGATGGCGAACCCTTCCTGGGCGGTTCCGCCATCGAAATGACCAACGAGGTGGAGAAGGAACGCACCCTGATCCGCCACGACAACTTCTATGTCCTGCTGTCGCGCCTGACCGCCATTATTTCCCGCGCCCGCCACCTGGAAACCCTGTGCCTGGACGCCTGCCGCGTGGCCGCGACCCAGCAAGGCATCGATCTGGTCGATATCGCCTGTGCCGACCCCGTCAGCGGCGCCTTGTCCATGTTCACCTCGGCCGCCAGCGATGGCCGCGAGCATGTCTGGCCGGCGCGCTGCAAGCAGTCTGGGCCGCCGCCGGACTGGTTTGCCGCCGATGCGGCCGCGCAAGCCGTGGCCAACGGCAAGATGCAGATCTCGCATGAGATGAACCAGGCTTGCCGCCGCCGCAATATCGCTTCCTGCATGGCGATTCCGCTCTTCGTCAACGAGCGCTGCTGGGGCGTGATTTCGATTTATTCCCAGCGCGCCGATTTCTTCGATAATTTTTACCGTGAACGCGCGGGCGAGCTGGGCAACGAGCTGAGTTTTGGCCTGGAGCGCCTGATCAACGCCCAGGAGCTGCACCGGCTGGCGCGCACCAATGCGCTTTCCGGACTGCCCAGCCGCCTGCAGTTCGAAGAGCAGATCGCCGCGCTGGCCGCATCGAGCATATCCGGCACGGTGCTGCTGGTGAATATCAACCGCTTCGACGATCTGAGCTCGGCCTACGGCAATGCCGCCGCCATCGGCCTGATGCGCGTGATCGCCCAGCGCCTGCGTGCCGCAGTGAACGAGCGCATGCTGCTCTCCCATGTCGGCATCGGCCGCTTCGCGCTCTTCCTGCCGGCCACGCTGGAAGACTCGCCGGAGAATTTTGTGCACGAGACCATCGTGCCGCTGCTGCAGGGCGCCTACCAGGTCGAGCAGCACAAGATCTGGTGCACCATCAATGTCGGCGCGGCCTCGCTGCCCGAGGACGGCGTGAATGCCGACACCCTGCTGGTAAAAGCCTGGGATGCGCTGGCCAGCGCGCGCGACCGTGAGCTGCGCTTCGGCGTCTACAACCGCGAGGAACTGGGCCTGGCCACGCGCCAGATCAGCCTGGAATCCGAGCTGCGCGACGCCATCGAGCGCAAGGAATTCATCAACTACTACCAGCCCAAGATCGATTTGAAGACGGGACGCCTGGCTGGCGCCGAGGCGCTGATACGCTGGCGCCATCCGCAGCGCGGCCTGGTGCCGCCGGCCGAATTCGTGCCGCTGCTGGAACGCAGCGGCCTGGTGATCGCCGCCGGCCGCCAGGTCATGCAGCGCGCCATGGAAGACTGGCGCGGCTGGCACGACGCCGGCTTGAAGCCGCCGCAGATCGCCGTCAATGTGGCGCCGGCCCAGTTCCGCTGCGATTCCCTGCTGGGCGATATCCAGCACGCGCTGGAAACCGCGGGCGCGCGCTACCATCCGCTGTCGATTGAAATCACCGAAAGCAGCCTGGTGTCGGACCACCGCCGTGTGGCCGAGATCCTGCACCGCATCCGCCGCCTGGACGTGCCGATTGCCATTGACGACTTCGGCACCGGCTATTCCTCGCTGGCCTACCTGGTCTCGCTGCCGGTCGATGTGCTGAAGGTGGACCGCTCCTTCGTCATGAAAATGACCCAGGACGCCGGCTATATGGGCCTGGTCAACACCATCGTCTCGCTGGCCCACACGCTCGACCTGAAGGTGGTGGCCGAAGGCATCGAATCGGAAGAGGAAGCCAAACTGCTCAAACTGCTGCGCTGCGAGCAGGGACAGGGCTATCTGTATGGACGCCCTGTCCCTGCTGAGGAATTCGCCGCCATGCTCGAGCGTTAAAGCTGGCGCATGGGGCTTGCCGCCTGAGTGCCTGCTCAGTGCCTGGTGCTGCGCGCCGTCGCCACCTGGTCCAGGATATGACGCGGCACCACACCATAGTGCTGGAACTCCATGGTGTAAGTCGCCCGGCCCTGGGTCAGCGAGCGCAAGGTGGTTGAGTAGCCGAACATCTCGGCCAGCGGCACCAGCGCCTTGATCTGCTTGCCGCCGCCGCCCGGAATCTCGTCCATGCCCTGCACCATGCCACGCCGTGTGGTCAGGTCGCCCATCACATTACCCATGAACTCTTCGGGCGTTTCCACCTCGACGTGCATCATCGGCTCCAGCAGTTGCGGGTCGGCCTTGCGCATCGCTTCCTTGAAGGCGATCGAGCCGGCCATGCGGAAGGCGTTCTCGTTCGAGTCCACGTCGTGGTAGGAGCCGAAGGTCAGCGTGACGCGCACGTCGACCACCGGATAGCCCGCCAGCACGCCCGCCTGCAGCGTTTCCTGGATGCCCTTGTCCACCGCCGGGATGAACTCGCGCGGCACCACGCCGCCCTTGATCGCATCCACGAACTCATAACCCTTGCCCGCTTCCGCCGGCTCCAGCTTGAGCACCACATGGCCGTACTGGCCCTTGCCGCCGGACTGCTTGATGAACTTGCCCTCGACGTCCGACACGGCCTTGTGCACGGTTTCGCGGTAAGCCACCTGCGGCTTGCCCACGGTCGCTTCCACGCCGAACTCGCGCCGCATGCGGTCGACCAGAATCTCCAGATGCAGCTCGCCCATGCCGGACATGATGGTCTGGCCCGATTCCTCGTCCGTATGCACGCGGAAGGACGGATCTTCCTGCGCCAGGCGGTTCAGCGCCATGCCCATCTTCTCCTGGTCGGCCTTGGTCTTTGGTTCCACCGCCTGCGAAATCACCGGTTCGGGGAAGATCATCTTTTCCAGCACGATCACGTGGTCGGGAGAACTCAGCGTGTCGCCCGTCGTCATCGACTTCAGGCCCACGGCGGCGGCGATATCGCCCGCATACACCTCCTTGATTTCCTTGCGCTCGTTGGCGTGCATCTGCAGGATGCGGCCCAGGCGCTCGCGCTGCTGCTTGGTCGGGTTGTACACGGTGTCGCCCGAATTCACCACGCCGGAATACACGCGGAAGAAGGTCAGCTGGCCCACGAAGGGATCGCTCATGATCTTGAAGGCGAGCGCGGAGAACGGCTCATCATCGGCCGGATGGCGTTCGATCTCGTTGTCGTCCTCATCGTGGCCGGCAATGGCCGGCACATCCACCGGCGAAGGCAGATAGTCGATGACCGCGTCCAGCATGGCCTGCACGCCGCGGTTCTTGAAGGCGCTGCCCGCCAGCATGGGCACGATCTCGTTGCGGATCGTGCGCTGCCGTAGCCCCGACTTGATTTCCGCTTCCGTCAGCGCCTCGCCGTTCAGATACTTCTCGGTCAGCTCGGGCGTGGCTTCGGCCGCCGCTTCCACCATATGGTCGTGCCACTTCTGCGCCAGCTCTTTCAGGTCGACGGGGATATCCTCGTAGCTGAACTTCACGCCCTGGCTGGCGTCGTCCCAGCTGATGGCGCGCATCTTCACCAGATCGATCACGCCATGGAAGTTGTCTTCCGCGCCGAGCGGAATCTGGATCGGCACCGCCACGCCTTTCAGGCGGTCGCGCACCTGCTGCTGCACGCGGAAGAAATCGGCGCCGACACGGTCCATCTTGTTGACGAAGGCGATGCGCGGCACCTTGTACTTATTGGCCTGGCGCCAGACGGTTTCCGATTGCGGCTGCACGCCGCCCACCGAGTCGTACACCATCACGGCGCCGTCCAGCACGCGCATGGAGCGCTCGACCTCGATCGTGAAATCGACGTGGCCGGGCGTATCGATGATGTTGATGCGGTGCTCGGGATAATTGCCCGCCATGCCTTTCCAGAAGGCCGTGGTGGCGGCGGAGGTGATGGTGATGCCCCGTTCCTGTTCCTGCTCCATCCAGTCCATCGTGGCGGCACCGTTATGCACTTCGCCAATCTTGTGATTTACGCCAGTGTAGAACAGGATGCGCTCGGTAGTCGTGGTTTTGCCAGCATCGATGTGGGCGCTGATGCCGATGTTGCGGTAACGCTCAATAGGTGTCTTGCGGGTCATCACAAATCTCCTTGAACGGTGCTCCACATAGAGGGAAGCATCGTTGATTCTAACAGTAATGGAGAACTGAAGTATGGGAGGCCATGCAAGATTTCAAGCCCTCCGGCAAGCTCTTTCTTGTCATGCGATAGTCGCGTAAACGCCATGCTTCCGCCTTTTTTCTTGCAAGCGTTTTTGGCCTCGGCGTATATTGATTCGAGGCATAGAAGCTTCGCCGTTCACAACAGCCTGTCCAGTGCGGGGACTTGTTCGCACAACAAGACCGGCATATCAAGGGAGAGCTGGGATGAAGTTTACAAACATGAATATTGGGGCGCGTCTGGCCCTGTCCTTCGGACTGGTTGTGGCCTTGCTGGCCATGATCGTTTTCATCGCACTATCACAGATGTCGCAAGCGTCCGACCGCATGAACAATATGCTGGATGACCGCTATTACAAGATCAATCTGGCCAACCAGATCCAGCAGAACGTGGTCACCATCCACAAACATATGCGCAATTCCCTGCTGGCCGCCGACGACGCCGGCGTCAAGCATGAGGCGGACGCGATGAATGCCCTGCGCGCCAAGAACAAGGAATTGCTGGAGAAATTCGACAAGGCCATCAATGTGCCGCAGGCACGCAAGATCTTCGACGACATCATGGCAGCGCGCAGCCAGGACTTAGCGAACCAGCAAAACCTGCTGAAGTTGATCGCCGAACTGAAACTCGACGACGCGCGCAAGCTGCTCAACGGACCGATCACCGAGTCGGAAAAAAGGTACAACAAGCTGCTCGACGATATGGGCGATTTGCAGGAAGGGCGCATGGTCGAGGAGGCGAAAGTCACCAAGGACGCCTTTGGCAGCGCGCGCATCCAGATGCTGAGCATCGCCGCCGTCACAATCGCCGTCACTATCCTGATTGGCTGGCTGGCCAGCGGCAGCATCACCCGTCCACTCAACGATGCGGTGGGCCTGGCGCGGCGCGTGGCCGATGGCGACCTGTCGGCCCGGATCGAAGTCAAGTCCAGCAATGAAACCGGCCAACTGCTGGCCGCCCTGCGCGATATGAACGACAGCCTGGGACGCATCGTGCGCCAGGTGCGCAGCGGCACCGACACCATGGTCACGGCCTCGCAGGAAATCGCCACCGGCAACCTCGACCTGTCCTCGCGCACGGAACGGCAGGCTTCGGCACTGGAGGAAACCGCCTCCTCGATGGAAGAGCTGACCGGCACCGTCAAGCTGAACGCGGCCAATGCCACACAGAGCAACGAGCTGGCGCAATCGGCCTCCGAAGTGGCGCAGCGCGGCAAGAGCGTGGTGGCGCAGGTGGTCGATACCATGGGCGCGATCAACGAATCCTCGCGCAAGATCGTCGACATCATCGCCGTCATCGACGGCATCGCCTTCCAGACCAATATCCTGGCGCTGAACGCCGCCGTTGAAGCGGCGCGCGCCGGCGAACAGGGACGCGGCTTCGCCGTGGTGGCCTCCGAAGTGCGCAATCTGGCGCAACGCTCGGCCGCCGCCGCCAAGGAAATCAAGACCCTGATCGGCAACTCGGTCGAACAGGTGGATGCCGGCGCCCAGCTGGTCAGCCAGGCCGGCCACACGATGGATGAAGTGGTCAACAGCGTCGAGCGCGTGACCGCCATCATCGGCGAGATCACCCACGCCAGCAAGGAACAAAGCGCTGGCCTGGAGCAGATCAATCAAGCCATCGTCGAAATGGACGACGTCACGCAGCAGAACGCCGCCCTGGTGGAGCAAGCGGCGGCGGCCGCGCAAAGCATGCAGGAACAGGCGCGCAGCCTATCCGAGCTGGTCGGCGTCTTCCGCCTTGACGCCAGTGCCGCCAGCCGCGCCCTGCCCGGCCCCTCCCGCCTCGCCCTCAGCGCCTGACAGCCCCCGCCTTTGATCCCCCTCAACAAATGCGCCCCCTGGTGTCAGGCACTGGGGGCGGGCATTTTTTGAGAAAAATCAAAGAATGTCCGCCTCTGGTGCCTCGGCGGCCCCGCCTGGCACCAGAGGCGGACATTGTGTGATCTGGCGCAAACTCAGTTGAGATAGATGTCGCGGCGCAGGCGTTCCATTTCGCGGCGGTGGCGGTCGGCCCAGCGGTTGGCTTCGTGCAGGTGCTGGTCGGTGTCGGAGAGGTAGTCGAGCAGGTCGCGCCGTTCGCGGTCGCGGCGGCGGTCCTGCTTGGCCGTTTCTTCGTTGTTGGGACGGTCTTTGCGTTCCTGCTCGGAGCGGATTTCGCGCTCCAGGCGATCCAGGCGCTTGCGGCCGTCATGCAGGCGGTGGGCCAGGTCGTCGGCGCGCGAGACGGCTTCGTTGTAGCGCGCGGCCGCCACTTCGTAATCGCGGCCGCTGACCAGGGCGCGTTTGAGCTGGTTCTGGATCGGCGCGGCGCAGACGTCGATGGCCATCGGCTCGCCACGGCGGCCGAAGTCGAAGGCGTTGTCCGGATTGCAGTACTGCGCATTGCGCGCCTGCCAGGCCTGGGTGTACAGCTCGCGCGTGCGGGTGATCACGAACACGCCGTCGCGCGGCGCGTTGGCCATGCGCTGGTCGAGCATGAAAGGCTTGCCGTAGCCGTCCTCATGGCCGGCCTGGGTCCAGTATTCGGCGAGACGCTTTTCCCATGCCTGGCGGTACTCGGTTTCCAGCACTTTCAGGCCGCGCTGATTGGCTTCGGCCTTGCGCTGGGTGAACTCCTTGCCGGACGTGGCGTCCTGCGTGCCCAGGTTCTTCCAGTAATTGACGATCTCGGCGTTCCAGGCGGCGCGGTAGGCGTCTTCCCTCACCTGCACGCCGGCCGCCTTGGCCTTGGCGGCGCGCACGGCCAGTTCGCGATCCGGCACGCCGCTGCGGGCGTCAGAGAAGCCCGCGTCCGACCAGAAGGTGTGGTTGCCGGTCTGCCAGCCGGCCGTGAAACCGGCTTCGTCGAAGCGGATGTGCATGGCTTCGGCCTGGCTCCGGCTTTCGTCCTTGACGCCGAGGGGCTGGCCTTCAGCGCCCTTGCGCTTGCCGATGCCGTTCCAGTAATCGGTATTCCCCTGCATCCAACCCGCCTCGTAAGCGGGTTGGCCGGGCGGGGTTTCCTTCTTGCGCACCTCCTCGCTGGCCAGGTGCTGGCCGTAGCTGGAGATGGTCTTGGCGGCACGGCCATCGGTGGCGCCGCGGGCGAACCAGAAGTCCCAGTTGCCCTGGGCCCAGCCTGCGGTGTAAGCCGCCGCCGGATCGGCGCCCGCAGCCTTGCTGTCATAACCTTCGCAGAATTGCTTGCGTTCGGCGTAATCGGCCTTTTCGCCGGCCGCGCCATCCTTCTGGCCGATCACGCGCCAATCGCCGGCCTTGCAGTCGGCGATGCGCTGCATGGTGGACTGGCAGCCGCCCAAGAGCAAAGGCAGGCCGAGAATAAGAGGAGTCAGCAGGCGGGTTGGCAAATGCATTGAAATCAATCTAAATGAAATAAATGGTTTAACGGCGTGGGCCGCCGCCCAGCACGCGGGCCGGCAGCATCACGATCGCGCGCAGCAGCTCAAACACCGCGTCCACGCCGATGCCGATGAGGCGGAAAGGCAGCAGGATAAGCCATACCAGCGGATACAGGAGCAAAGCCAGCAAGGCCAGGGGCCAGCACAGCAGGAGCAGCAGCAACCACAGCATAAAACTCAGCATCACAAGTCTCCGAAGAGTTTTTGTTTCGACAAGTTTACTGTAGTTGGTGTTGCAGCTGGGAACAATCACGCTGCGACGGCTGGTAGAAAAACGCGACCAAAGGTCAAAAACGGGGGATAAACGGGGGATAAGCGGAGGGAGGACGGCGGACGCCGCCCTCCGGCGGGCGGGTGCTTGGTCAGGCGTAAGCCGGCACGGCCGAGGCCTGCAGGACAGCTTCGTAGGCCACTTCAGCCTTCAAGGAATTTTGCAGCGAGGAAATCGGGCCACCGGCGCGGTAAGCGAAACCCACCTTCAGCACGTCGCCTTCGCGTACCGGCACCGGCTCGGCCAGCGGCAAGGTCATGTAATGGTTGAGCCAGTCGATGGTGGCGGAACGCTCCTGCACCACGGCCAGCACATTCTTGGTGATGAAGCGCATGGCGTTCAGCGTACCGTCGCGGGTGGCGACGAACTTGCCTTCCCAGCTATAGCTCAGTTCATTGGCCTGGGTGAAGTCGATCAGGCTGTAGACGGCCGGCTGGGCCAGCTCCACCGTGCCCGAATGCACGACACCGGTTTCCTGGAACTGGATGATGGGCGCGTAAAAGCCTTCGAAATCGTATTCCTGCTGCAGCGGCTGTACCGCCATCAGCACGGCCTCGGGCAGGAAGACCGGCAGCGGGCCGCCGAAACGCTCCGTATAACGCTTCTTGAAGGCCTCGATCACCTCGACCTGCTTCTCGCGCAGCATGGCGACGTGGATCATTTCGCAAATCACGACGTCCACCGGCTCCGGCGGCAGATATTCGAAGGCATCGGCGTGGATGACTTCGACCTTCGCGCCATTCGGATTCATGGCGAGGAATTTGCGCGCCTCGCGCACCATATCCGGATTGAACTCGACGCAATAGACTTTGTCCGCCTTGGCCGCCGCGAAACAGGACAGCACGCCCGTGCCGCCGCCCAGCTCCAGCACCTTCGCCCCCGGCCGCACCGCATAGTCGATCGCCGACTTAAAGCTATGCATGCGGTTCTGGTCCATCAGCATATTGTGATGGTAATGCAGGGGGATGAACTGGCCCAGATAGCAGCTCTCGATTTCGCGTTCGTTCAGCATGGGAATATCCTTGAAAAGGCGCAAATGGCGACATCCCATTATCCCCACGTTTCCCAGGAACAAAGCCCCGATCTCCTCCAGAAATACCCCTCACTTATCCCCTTTAAGGATAAGCAAAGGTTCAGCGCTTGGTGCTCAGGTGGTGACGGATTGCCTCGGCGATCCAGGGCTTGTCGGCGCGCAGGGCGAATTCGGCGGCGTCGATTTTGAAGGCGCCATCCTTGAGGCTGGCATCGGCGCCTTCAGCCAGCAGGAGCTTGGCGGCGTCTTCGTGGCCCTCGCGGGCGGCAATCATCAGCGGGGTCATGCCGCTTGGGGAGGCGGCGTCGATGTAGGCGTGGTGTTCCAGCAGCAAGGCGATCATATCGGTGTCGCCGGCGGCAGCCGCGAAATGCAGCGGCGCCCAGCCGGGCCGGTTGACCTGGGCGCCACTGGCGATCATCTTCTTGACGGCGGCCTGGTTGTGCTTGAAGGCCGCCATCATCAGCGCCGTGCTGCCATTGGCGGCCTGGGCTTCGAGCTGAATGCGGGGATGGGCCATGAGCACGCCAAACACCTTCATGGCGTCGTAGCGCATGGCGACGATGAGGCCGGTCTCACCGCGCTCCGGCTCGTGCACGTTCGGGTCAAGGCCGCGCGCCAGCACGGTTTTGACGCGGCCGACATCGTCAAGCTGGGCGGCGCGGAAGAAGGTAACCGCGTCCTCTTCCTTGCTGGGCAGGTCGGCGGCGATGGCCTGGGTACCAGCCACGGCGGCAGCCAGGGCCAGGGCGGCGGAGGCGGCCGCGCGCAGCAGTTCGCGGCGGCGCATCAGGGTGGTGGAATCGTTGGCTTTCATGCCAGGATTAACGGTCGATTCCGAACAAACTTAAGAAATTACTTGTAGTTTGCTCTGCAACCTGCTCAACGGAAACACCTTTCAGCTTGGCAAGGTACTCGCCGACGTGGGCCACATAACCCGGTTCGTTCATTTTGCCGCGGTAGGGTACCGGCGCCAGGTAGGGCGAATCGGTTTCGATCAGGATGCGTTCCAGCGGCAGTTCCAGCGCCACGGCCTGCAATTCCTTGGCGCTTTTGAAGGTCACGATGCCGGAGAAGGAGATGTAAAAGCCCATCTCGATAGCGGCGCGCGCCACTTCCAGCGACTCGGTAAAGCAGTGCATGACGCCGGCCACGCCGCCCGCTTCCAGCCCGGCGCCCTCTTCGCGCATGATGCGGATGGTGTCTTCGCTGGCCGACCGGGTGTGGATGATCAGCGGCTTGCGCGTGGCGCGCGAGGCGCGGATATGGGTGCGGAAGCGCTCGCGCTGCCATTCCAGGTCGCCCGTCAGACGGTAATAGTCCAACCCCGTTTCGCCGATGGCGACGATTTTAGGATGCTGGGCCAGCTCCACCAGCTGTTCAACCGTGGGCTCGGGCGTGTCCTCGTAATCGGGATGGACGCCGACCGAGGCGTAGATATGCGGATATTGCTCGGCCAGGGCCAGCACGCGTGGGAAATCCGGCAGGTCCACCGACACGCAGAGCGCGTGCGTGACCTTGTTCTCTTCCATCTTGGCGAGAATTTCCGGCAGCCGGGCTGCCAGCTCCGGGAAGTCGATATGGCAGTGGGAATCGATAAACATTCCCGCATTTTACCGTCTAGGCCACGCGCTTGCCCAGAATGAGCAGGTCGCGCTCGACCCCGTCCAGATTGGCGACGCGCGGCAGGGTGGCCCAGGTGTCGAAACCGAAGCGGCGGAACAGGGCCAGGCTGGGCTGGTTGTGGCCGAAGATGAAGCCCAGCACCGTGTGCACCTTCAGCGAGGGGGCGAAGGCCAGCGCCTCTTCCAGGCAATAGCGGCCCAGGCCCTTGCCGCGCGCCGCTTCGGCGATATAGATCGACACTTCCACCGTGCCTGAATAGGCGGGACGGCCGTAGAAGTTCGAATACGAAATCCAGCCCAGGATGCCGTCCTGGCCTTCCTGCTCCACCACCCACAGGGGACGGCGTTCCGGCGCATGCTCATGGAACCAGGCCAGGCGCGATTCCACCGACACGGGCTCGGTATCGGCCGTGACTTCGCGCGAGGCGACGGTGCTGTTGTAGATGGCGACGATGGCTGTCAGGTCGTCCAGGGTGGCGAGGCGGTGGCGGTAAGCTGGCATGTGAAAACAGAACTAAAGAGTGTGGGTGGCGCGCGAGGAGCGCAGGGCCGCGCCCAGGATTTCCTCGATGCGCAATTTGGTGCGCTTGCCCGATTCGTCGTCGGGGAAATGCACGCCGATGCCTTGCGCCTTATTGTTGTTGGCGCCCGGCGGCGTGATCCACGCCACCTTGCCGGCAATCGGGTATTTGTTCGGATCGTCCATCAGCGACAGGATCAGATAGATCTCGTCGCCGATCTTGTAAGGTTTTTGCGTCGGCACGAACATGCCGCCGTTTTTCAGAAAGGGCATATACGCCGCATACAGGGCGGCTTTTTCCTTGATCGCCAGTGAGAGTACCGTGGGCCGCACCGCAGGCACGGTATTGGAGTCGTTCGTACTAGCGCTCATTCTTCCCTTTCAGACACAGCTGGCGGTGTAATCCAGCAGCATATCCTCGATGAACAGCTTGGGCGACAGCGGGTGGTCGGAGGTGGCCCGCCTGTCGTTGGCCCCTTTGATGGCGGCCATCAGACGGCTGATGTGGATCTTCTCGGCCAGCCCCGCCAGCTCGCGCTGGTAACGGGGATAATACCGGATCTTGCCCGCCAGTTTGCAGGAAAACAGGTCGTAGAGCCAGCGCTGCTGCCACGTTACCAGGGCAGACAGCGGCACTTTCTGCAGCTTGTCGGCCGTGCGCAGGGCGCCTTCCACGCTGGGGCGGGCCAGATACTGCAGGAAGGTTTCCAGCTCTTCGCGGCTGCCCGTTTCCGCCTGGGCCATGGCCGCCAGCGGCGCCCCGCCCTGCTCGCGCAGCCAGCTGTCGGCGTCCGGCACGCCCTGCTCTTTGAGCCAGGCCAGCGCTTCTTCATGGCTCGGCATGGGCATGGCGAACTTGCGGCAGCGCGACAGGATGGTCGGCAGCAGCCGGTCCAGGCTATTCGACGCCAGCAGGAAGACGGTGCCGGGAGGCGGTTCTTCCAGGGTTTTCAGCAAGGCGTTCGAGGCCGGCATATTCAGCGCCTCGGCCGGATACAGCACCACCACGCGCAAGCCCTGGCGGTGGGTGGAGATGTTCATGAAATCGGCCAGCGAGCGGATTTGCTCGATCTTGATCTCTTTGGACGGGGTCTTGGACTTGGCGGCTTTCTTGCTCTCTTCGCCCTCCTCGCCCTCGCCCGCCACCTCGTCTTCCATCGATTCGGGACGGATGCGCCGGTAATCCGGGTGGTTTTGCTGCAGGAACCAGCCGCAGGACGCGCACTCGCCGCAGGCATGGCCGTCGGGCCGCGCGTTCTCGCACAGCAAGGCTTGCGCGAACTGCTCGATGAAGCTGGACTTGCCTATGCCGGCCGCGCCATGGAACAGAATGGCGTGCGGCATGCGCTGGCGCAGCTGCTGCAACTGCTGCCAGGCGCCCTGCTGCCAGGGATAGACCGACCCGCTCATGCCAATTGGCCCATGATTTCGGCCAGCTGCGCCTGGATCTGCGGGATGGTCTGCGAGGAATCGATGACGCGGAAGCGCTGCGGATATTGTGCGGCGCGGCGCAGATACTCGGCGCGTGTGGCGGAGAAGAAATCGGACTGTTCGCGCTCGAATTTATCCAGCTCGCGGGTGGCGTCCAGGCGCGCGCGCGCCACTTCCAGCGGCACGTCGAAGAGGAAGGTCAGGTCGGGCTGCAGTTGCGGATGCACCCACTGCTCCAGCGCTTCGATCTTGGCCAAGTCCAGGCCACGGCCGCCGCCCTGGTAGGCGAAGCTGGCGTCGGTGAAGCGGTCGGAAATGACCCAGGCGCCGCGCTCCAGCGCCGGGGCGATGACCTGGGCGATATGTTCGCGGCGGCTGGCGAAGACCAGCAGGGCTTCGGTTTCGAGGTGCATTTTCTCGTGCAGCACGAGTTCGCGCAGCTTTTCGCCCAGCGGCGTGCCGCCCGGTTCGCGCGAGCTGACCAGCTCCACGCCGCGCGCCGCGATCAGATCGGCGACGAACTGGATGTGGGTGGACTTGCCGGCACCGTCGATGCCTTCGAAGGTGATGAATTTGCCGCGTGTTTGAGTCATTGTCTTTGATACTGGTTGACCGCCCGGTTATGGTCGGTCAGGTTGTCTGAAAACTGGCTGGTGCCGTTGCCGCGCGCCACAAAGTACAGGGCGCCGGATCTGGCCGGCGACATCGCCGCCGTCAGCGATTGCAGGCCGGGCAGCGAGATCGGCGTCGGCGGCAGGCCGGTGCGCGTATAGGTATTGTAAGGGGTGTCCGTTTCCAGGTCTTTTTTGCGGATATTGCCGTCGAAGCGGGCGCCCATGCCATAGATCACGGTGGGATCGGTCTGCAGCAGCATGCCCAGGCGCAGGCGGTTGACGAAAACGGCGGCAATCATATTCCGTTCCGACTTCTGTCCGGTTTCCTTTTCCACGATGGAGGCCATGGTCAGCGCCTGGTAGGGGTTGGCATACGGCAGGTTCTGGTCGCGCTTTTCCCACACGGTGACCAGGTGCTGGATCAGGCTGCTGTGCGCCTTGCGGTAGATATCCAGCTCGCTGGAACCTTTGGCAAACAGATAAGTATCGGGGAAGAACAAGCCTTCCGGATTCTTGTACTCGGTGCTGATGCGGCTCATCAGTTCGCGGTCGCTGAGCTCCACGGTATCGTGCTTCAAGCCACGGTGGGCGGCGATGGCGGCACGCATCTGCTTGAAAGTCCAGCCTTCGATGATGGTCAGCGACTCTTGCGCGAACTCGCCGCGCACCAGCTGCTCGACCAGCTTCATCGGCGTGGTGCCGGGTTTCAGTTCGTAGGTGCCGGCTTTCAGCTTATTGCTGCGCGAGGTGACGCGGGCCAGCAGATTGAACAGCAGCGGCTGGATCGGTACGCCGGCTTCGGCCATCTGCTGGCCGGCCACATGGGCGCCGCTGCCCTTGCTGATGGTGAATTCGATCGGGTCTCCTTCGGTGGTGATCGGTTCCTGCACCCACCAGGCAAATCCTCCCGCTGCCGCGATGGCGGCGATCATGCCGCAAGCTATGGTTTTTGTTATAAATGCCATACTTCAATAACTCAATGTGTTAAGCGCATATTGAACCAGATTCGCCGCCGATGTAAGCAATTTCAAGGCTGCGGGCGGGAATTTCGGGACATCACTATAATTAGCCCGTAATGATAATGCTTTCATCGTCAATTTTTTGGATTTTATGAATAACTGGAACGAACTTTTAGTGCCGCGTGAACACACCTTGAACCCGGCCGAGCTGGCCGTGGGCTTTGTGGCGCCCGTCACCGACCAGGGTCTGATCGCCTTCACGGGTGCGGAATCGGCCACTTTCCTGCACAGCCAGCTGACCAACGATGTGGAACACCTGGGCCAGGACGAGGTGCGCCTGGCGGGCTACTGTTCCCCCAAGGGCCGCCTGCTGGCGTCCTTCCTGATGTGGCGCAACGAGGAATCGGTCTTCCTGCAGCTGGCGCGCGAAATTCAGCCGGTCTTGCAGAAGCGCTTGCAGATGTTCGTGCTGCGCGCCAAAACCAAGGCCAGCGACGCCGGCGAAGGCCAGGTCGTGCTGGGCCTGGGCGGCGGCCAGGCGCAAGCCGTGCTGCAAACCTGGTTCGATGTGCTGCCGGCCAAGCCGTATTCGAAAATCGAGCACCCGCTGGGCACCCTGCTGCGCGTGGCCGACGCTTTCGGCGCACCGCGCTATCTGTGGCTGGCGACGCCGGAAACCGTCACCACCGCCGCACCGGTGCTGGCCGAACGCCTGAACGTGGGCGGCAATGCCGCCTGGCGCCTGTCGGAAATTCATGCCGGCGTGCCGCAGATCGCGGCAGCGACGCAGGAGCAGTTCGTGCCGCAGATGATCAACCTGGAGCTGCTGGGCGGCGTGAACTTCAAGAAAGGCTGCTATCCAGGCCAGGAAATCGTGGCGCGCAGCCAGTATCTGGGCAAACTGAAACGCCGCACGGCCCTGGTGACAGTGGCCGCCGCCGAGGTGCTGCCCGGGGTGGAAGTGTTCTCGCCGGCCGATCCGGAACAGCCTTGCGGCATGGTGGTGAATGCCGCGCCGAACGGCGCCGGCGGCTCGGACGCGCTGGTGGAAATGAAGCTCGATGCGCTGGAAAGCGCCGAAGTGCGCCTGGGCGCGGCGGGCGGCCCTGCCCTGCAATTCCTGCCCATGCCTTACGTGCTGGACAAGCTCGACGTCTGATATGCACGATCTGTACATTTATTACCAGGTGCGGGAGGAGGACGCGTCCACCCTGCTGCCCCTGGTCGCGGCCCTGCAATCCGAGCTGGCCGCGCGCTACACCCTGGCGCCGCAATTGAAGCGCCGCCCTCAGGCCAAGAACGGCCTGCAGACATGGATGGAAGTTTACCCCGCCGTGCCGGCCGGTTTCGATACCGCGCTGGCGCAGGCCGTGGAGCGTTCCGGCATCCTGCCTTTGCTGGCCGGACCGCGCCACACCGAAGTATTTACGGATTTGATCTCATGTGTTTGATTGTTTTCGCCTGGCAGGTCGTGCCGGGTGTGCCGCTCATCGCCGCGGCCAACCGCGACGAGTATTACGAGCGCGCAGCCGCTCCTGCCGCCAGCTGGCCGGAGCACCCGCAAATTTTCGCCGGCCGCGACCTGAAAGCCGGCGGCAGCTGGATGGGCATCACGCGCTGCGAGGATGCGCCCGAACAGGAAGCGCCGCCGCTGCAGGCCGATTGTCCCAACGCCGCCACGCCACGGCCGGTGGCGCCGCCCGGCAACTGCTCGCCTTCGCGCTTTGCCGCCATCACCAATATCCGCGCACCGCAGGAGCATAAGGACGATGCGCCTTCGCGCGGCCAGCTGGTGGCCGATTTCCTGGCCGGCGCCATGAGCGCACTGGAATACGTGGAACAGATCCGCGAAGCCAGCGCCGCTTATAATGGCTTCAACCTGGTGCTGTGCGATGGGACGGACCTGGTCTGGTTCTCGAACAAGGGCATGGACGACGAACGCTGCGGCAAGCCGCTGCCGCCCGGCATTTACGGCCTGTCCAACGCGCTGCTGGATTCGCCCTGGCCCAAGGTGCTGAAGACCAAGGCGCAATTCGCCAGCCTGCTCTGCCTCGGCGCGCCGGAAGAAGCCTATTTCGAGATGCTGTCCGACACCACCCGCGCACCCGATCTGCGCCTGCCGGAAACCGGCGTGCCGCTGGAACTGGAACGCGTGCTGTCGGCGGTGAGGATCGAATCGCCCAGCTACGGCACGCGCAGCTCCACCGTGGTCAAACTCTACGCCAACGCCCCCGGCGTGCTGCACGAAGTCGCCGTGCGCTGAAACCAAGGAGGCCAGCGCACGCTGGCCCCTCCCATGGCTGAGCGCCTGAACGGTCAATGACCGATGCAGCCCACCACGACTTTGTCATCGGCCCGGACGGGGGTAAACGGCTGGATCGAGCTGCCGGCATCGTTCGCATAAGGCATCGGTGCGACGACGACATTACGTTGTCCGCAATTATTGATATTTGCCGGACCAGGGCGCACCAGGAAGGCGTTTGCCTGCACCTGCGCCTGCAGCATGCCGCTGACACTGATCCCGACGAAAGCTGTCACCGTTTCGCTGCCGCTGGTGTTGTTATAGAACCTGGCGCCCCTGCCGGTATAGGTGCTGTTGCCGAACCATGGACGGGTGCCGTTGGAAATGATGAGGTCCAGATGCACGTCCGGACCGGACCAAACCATATTGTCGTTGAATTGCGTGCCGGTGAAATCGAGCACCGTGCCAAGCGGATAGATCGATGAGAAGTTGGTGTCCAGCGAATTCAGCGGGTCGGCCACCAGTCCGCCATAAGCAGAGTTCCCGGCATTGAGGATCCAGTTGTTGCGTACAACCGAGGTCTGGGTGTCGGGGTGGGCGCGGAACACCACGATACCGACATCGGTGGCATCCACGATGCTGTTTCGCTCCACGATGATATTGGTGCATGATACGCTGATCCCGTCGCTCCAGCCGCCGCCCGTATGCGTCGAGCCGTAAGCCGTGATCAGATTGTCGGCAACGCTGCCGTTGCGGCAGGCAGCCAGTCCGGTGCTGGTCCAGTTATGCAAATGGGTAAAGCCGGTTGAATCGGTCAGAAGGTTACGGACCACGCTGGTGTTGTTGCCGGAAGCCTGGATATTCGCCCCGCCAATGAAACCGAAGCGATTGCGTTGACCATCGACCCACACACTGGTCAGCTTCGAGTTATCCTGCATATTGATCATGGGGGCGGTAAACGCCGCATTACGCGCAATGCGCGCCAGCAGCGGCGCCTTTCCAGAGCCGGGCTCCCCCACGGTTGCGAGGACCACCCCGCTTGGAATATTGATCGGTTGTGAAAGCAAGATCGTCGCCCCTTGCTCCAGGAAGACCGTCATTCCCGGTGTGGCGCTTTGTAAGGCTGCGCGTAAAGAGGCTTCGTCTTTCACCGCTCCGGTGCTGGTCAGCACCAGATTGCCCGGCGGCGTTGCTTGCCAACCGCTTGGGCGGCCGCTGCAATACAGCGGCACGCGATTGGCAAATTCAGCGCTGTTGAGCAGATTGTCGATGACCGCGACCCAGCTCGTTCCGCCATTCAGCTGGCTGATCGTATTGTTCAACTCGCTAACGCTGGCATCGCGGTGCAGCGCCGCGCGATAGAGACGAAAAGCGCGTTCGTGGTTGCTGGGGGATGTCGAGAGGAATTCGGATGAAGACAGGATGTCGCGTGCCGAAGCCTTTAAGTTGGCGGCGTTGCAGGGCACACTGCCCCAATAGTTCAAATTGCCGCGCCAGCCACTCTGGTCTGGTATGCGCCCCAAGCCCTCCGTGTAAAGTTTTGCCGTGAACTGGGCCGTGGATGCGGAGGTGGCGGCATTGCCAAGCATTGTGACGCCCGACAACACCGCAGTCAGCATAATTTGCAAAGAAAATCGCACCTTCAATTTACACTCCATTAGTGTTGAAAAGTAAATTATATCAATGCGACATTGCAACAAATATAACCAACTATCACCTGGAACTTCCATGCCCGGCCGAAGCTTTTAGTCGGTATGCTGGATGCCGCCGGTTTCATCCCTGCAAAGACATTCGCCAGCCGAGCCGGCGATAACGGCGCTCATGATGCGCTCCCTGCCACGCCGGATTTGGGGCGGCGCACCGCCCGCACCTTGCCGCTGTTGCCGCCGCCGCAGTAGAACAGGTCGGCGCCGTCCGATTCCAGGCCGCTGACGCCGATCCCTTCCGGCATCTCCAGCCGTTCCAGCACCGCGCCGCTGTCCGGATCGATGCGGCGGATGTCGCTTTTCTCGGCTTCCCAGGTGCCGTGCCACAGCTCTCCATCGATCCAGGTCACGCCGGTGACGAAGCGGTTCGATTCGATGGTGCGCAGGATGGCGCCATTGGCCGGATCGATGCGGTGAATCTTGCGGTCGCGGTACTGGCCAACCCACAGGCTGCCGTCAGCCCAGGTCAGGCCGGAATCGTAGCCCTGGCCCGGCGCGGGGATCGACGCCACGACTTTACCGCTGGCGGGATCGATCTTGTCGATGCGCTTCTCGGCGATCTGGTAGAGATAGGTGCCGTCGAAGGCGGTGCCGGCGTCGCAGGCCCGTTCCAGCGCGCCGGTCTGTTCGCCGCTTTGCGGGTCGAAGGCAATCAGCCTGGCGCCGGTGGCGGCCCAGACGCGCTGGCCGTCGTGCGTCACGCCGTGCACCTGCTCGGCCAAGGGGCCGTACTCGCGCACGATTTCGGCGGCACGCACCGTGGTCTGTGTTTTGCTGCTCTGGCTCATTTCATTCTCCTTGTCGAAGGCGCCAAAAGCGGCGCCGCAATGCCACTTTATTCGACTGACAACGATGAAGGGAGTAACAAGATTGTCGTGAATCCGGTCAGGGGCGGCGTCAGCCAGCGCCTGGTCCGGGTCTGGCCGATGGCACGCACGCGGCCTTCCGCCTCCAGCTCGGCCAGCGCACGCTGCACCGTGCGCTGGCTGCTGTCGAGGGCCAGCGCCAGCGCCGAGGTGGACCAGGCGGCGCCATCGGACATCAGCGCCAGCAGCGCCGCCTGTTCGCCCGCTATCGGCGGCGCCAGCACGGCCACGCCGCGGCCCTCGTTCGGCTTGAGGACAAAGCCACGCGCGGTGGCTTCGATATCCGCCAGTCCCGCGAGAAGGCCGCGCAGCCGGCCGATTTCAACCCGCAGGCGGGCGCGATGCGATTCGTCGGCCTGGCGCAGCCGGAAAACCCGGGCGATCAGGGTTTCGCGTTCGATATCGGCGGGCCATGCCTCCGCCAGCGCGTAAGCCAGGGCAAACAGCACCGGCCGCCGCGCCAATGGGCGCCAGACGCCGCCGACGCCCAAGCCACGGCGGCAGGCATCGACCACCAGCGCATCGGAAGCCAGCAGCGCGGCCACCTCGCCCAGGCGCAGCGCCTGTTCGCCATCCGCTCGCAAGCGGCGCGCGGCGGGACGTTCCAGCACGGCACGCGCCTCCACCACTTCGGCCTGCAGCGCCGGCACGCCGGATTGCCACGCCGCCTCATGCGCGCGCGCCAGCGCCGGCAAGGCGGCGTCCATGCGCAAGGAACGCAGCGCCAGCTCCGCCGTGCTTAGCTCGGCCACTGCCGCCAGCGCCGGCGGCAAGGCGCCAATATCGACATCGGCCAGCAGACTGCCGGCCTCACCCAGGCGGCCGAGCAGCAGCAATCTGCGCACGGCGATGAGCCGCGCCTGCAGCGCATTGCGCCGGTCGGCATGGGACTCGAGGACATCGATGGCAGCGTTCAACCCGCGCGGCGAAGCGCTGAAATCGCGCATGGCCAGCGCCACTTCGGCTTCTGCGACAAGGCAGCGGGCGCGCGCCAGCGCCTCGTGCGCGCCAAAGCCGCGGGCGGCAAGGCGCAGCAATTCGCGGGAACGGGGATATTCGCCCAACTGGGCCATGGCAATGCCGCGCAAGGCCAGCGCAGGCGGATCATCGCGCAGCGCAATGCGTTTAAGCGCGCCGAGCGCGTCGCCGGCGGCGAGAAAGCGGGCGGCTGCCGCGATCAGGGAGTCCATGCCGACAGCATACACTGCCAGCTTGGCGATGCAGAAGGCTTGCGCCCCAGCCCTTTACTTGAAGCTGTACGTCATTTCGATGTGGGGAATGCCCGCCTCATCGAATTCGCCGCCGCGCTGGACAAAGCCGTGGTTCTGGTAGAAAGGCGCGGCGCGGGTCTGGGCGTTCAGCACCACGGTCTGGTCGCCGCGCGCCTGGGCTTGCGCCATCAGGCCTTGCAGCAGCACGCCGCCCACCCCGCCGCCGCGCGCCGATTTGCGCACCGCCATGCGGCCGATATGGCCGTCCGGAAGCAGGCGGCCGGTGCCGATGGCCACGCCGGCCGCGTCAAACGCGACGGCATGCAGGCAGACCGCATCCATTTCGTCCATTTCCAGTTCGGCTGGCACGTTCTGCTCCTGCACAAACACTTCAATGCGGATCGGCGTCGCGTGCTCGCGCAACTGATCCCAGACACCGTAACGCACTTCCTGAACCATGCTCATTATTTTGTAACTCCCAATTTCATCATGCCGCGCAGGGCGTCGCGTACCTGGGGCGTGGCCAGATATGGATCGGCCGGATTGTTCTGATTGACGATGTCGTTCATGCGTTGCGCCACGCCGCCCAATGCCTGCGGATGCGAGAAGATGTAGAACTGGCCTTCGGCTATACCTGTGAAGACGATTTCCGCCACATCCTGCGCCATTACCTTGCTCGACATGACCGCCTTGTCCGTCATCGCCTGTGCGGCGAGCTGGCTGGCGGTCGGCGCGTCCGTCATTTTCACATCATCGGGACGGTTGCGGTGCGACTGATTGATCCCGGTCGGCACGAAATACGGACAGAGTACCGAGGCGCCGATCGGCGCGTCGACCAGTGCCAGGTCGTGATACAGGGATTCGCTCAGCGCCACCACCGCATGCTTGGACACATTGTAGACGCCCATCACCGGCGGACAAAGCAGCCCGGCCATGGACGAGGTGTTGACGATATGCCCTTCGTAATCCGGATCGCGCCTGGCGCATTCCAGCATCAGCCGGGTGAAGATGCGCACGCCATGGATCACGCCCCAGACGTTCACGCCCAGCACCCATTCCCAATCGGACTCGGTATTCTCCCAAATCAAGCCACCGGAGCCGACGCCCGCGTTATTGAACACCAGGTGCACCGCACCGTAGGTTTCCATCGCCGCGTCGGCCAGGGCTTGCACTTCGCCGCCATTGCGCACATCACAGGACAGGCCGACCACTTTGGCGCCCTTGCTGCGCAAGTCTTCCATGGTACGTTCCAGCGCATCGCGCTGCACATCGCCCAGCACCAGCTTCATGCCCCGTCTATGCGCCTCGTAGGCGAATTCGCGGCCCAGTCCACTGGCCCCGCCGGTAATGACGGCGACCCTGTCCTTGAAGTTTTTCATTGTCAGATGAGTTTCACCAGTTGTTTGCCGAAGTTTCTGCCCTTGAGCAGTCCGATCAACGCTTCCGGCGCGGCCGCGAGGCCTTGCGCCACCGACTCACGATACTTTAACTTACCCTGCGCAACGAGAGCGCCCATTTCAGCCAAGCCTTGCGGCCACAGTTCCGGATGCTCGGTGACGATGAAACCGCGCAGGTTGACACGGTTTTTCAGCAAGGCGCGCGAATTGCGGATCGGAACATCCTCGCCGTTGTAGCCGGCGATCATGCCACACAAGGCCACGCGCGCGAAAGCATTGGTCAGGCCCAGGGCCGTATCGAACACTTCGCCGCCCACGTTCTCGAAGATGGCGTCGATACCGTCCGGCGCAGCCGCCTTCAGATCGGCTTTCAGATTGCCCGCCTTGTAATCGACGCAAGCGTCGAAGCCCAGTTCATTCACCACATAATCGCACTTTTCCTTGCCGCCCGCGATGCCGACCGCGCGGCTGCCGCGCAGCTTGGCCAGTTGCCCGACCGCGCTGCCGACCGCGCCGCTGGCCGCGGACACGACCACCGTTTCGCCAGCTTTGGGCTGCATGATCTGGTTCATGCCGTACCAGGCGGTCATACCGGGCATGCCAACCGCGCCCAGATAGGCCGACAGCGGCACGCTTGATACATCGAGCTTGCGCAACAGGCTGCCGTCCGACACGCCGATTTCCGACCAGCCGAACATGCCGGCCACGAACTCGCCCACGCAGAACTGCGCATTGCGCGATTCGATCACTTCACCCACCGTGCCGCCGATCATGGTGACGTCCAGTGCTTGCGGTGCGGCGTAGCTTTTCGCCTCGCTCATGCGGCCGCGCATATACGGGTCCAACGACAGATAATGCACGCGCACCATCAGCCCCCCCTCGGCCAGCTGCGGCAAAGGCACGCTCTCCAACCGGAAATTCTCCGGCTTGATTTCGCCACGGGGACGGGATGCCAGCACGATGCGTTGGTATGTTGCCATTCAAACTCCTACTTTTTAGACTGCGGACACGCCTCCATCGATAGCCAGCGTTTGTCCTGTGATATGGCGCCCAGCTGCGGATGCGAACAGCACCACGGCGCCTTTGAGATCCTCATCGCCGCCCAGGCGGCCCAGCGGCGCGCCCATTGCCAGCTTCTCTTCGCCGATCGCATGCAGCACGCCGGCCGTCATTTTAGAGGGGAAGAAGCCGGGAGCGATAGCGTTCACATTAATTCCGTAAGGCCCCCACTCGCCCGCCAGCGTGCGCGTGAAGTTGACCACCGCCGCTTTCGAGGTGTTGTAGGCGATGGTTTTCATGGTTCCCGGCGGATTGCCGGCCAGTCCGGCAATCGAGGCGATATTGATGATGCGGCCCGCTTTGCGCGGAATCATGGAGCGCTTGGCCACTGCCTGCGACAGCAGGAAGATGCTGCGCACATTCAGGTTCATCACCTTGTCCCACGCTTCCAGCGGATAGTCCTCGGCCGGCGCGCCCCAGGTGGCCCCGGCGTTGTTCACCAGGATATCGATATGTCCAAGATGGCCCAGCGCCGCGTCGACCAGCGGATTCACCGCGTCTTCCCGCGACAGATCGGCGGCAATGGCATAGGCAGTCACGCCCTGGCTGGCGAGGAAGGCCACAGCTTCATCGAGTTCATTCTGCTTGCGCGCCGAAACCACCACGACCGCCCCCTGCTCGCCGAGCGCCAGCGCCATTTGCAGGCCCAGTCCACGCGAACCGCCGGTGACAAGGGCTGTTTTGCCTTTCAGGCTGAATAATTCCTGGGTCGTGCTCATAGGGCGTAGTCCATGCACTGGCGCGCATCGCGCACCGCGCCGAAGAAAGGTTTCAAGGCCTGGTGTTCAGGGTGGGATTGGTAGGCGTTCAGCGCTTCCTTGCTGGCGAAGGCGGAATACAGCACCACGTCATAAGTGGCCTCCAGGTCCGGCTGGGCGATGGCGACTTCGAAGGCGAGGATGCCAGGCACCAGATTGGCGCAGGCGTCCAGCATTTCCTTCATCTTGCGCGCATTGGCGGCGCGGTCGGCGCCTTCCGCATGCTCCTTCAGCTTCCACATCACGATATGCTTGATCATCTTAAACCACCTCGAACAGGCCGGCCGCGCCCTGGCCGCCGCCAATGCACATGGTGACGACCACGTATTTGACGCCACGGCGCTTGCCTTCGATCAGGGCATGGCCGGTCAGGCGGGCGCCCGACACGCCGTAGGGATGGCCGACCGCGATCGCGCCGCCGTTCACATTCAGGCGCTCCAGCGGGATGCCCAGTTTGTCGGCGCAATACAGCACCTGCACGGCGAAAGCCTCATTCAGCTCCCACAGGCCGATGTCCTCGACCTTCAGGCCGGCTTTTTTCAACAGCTTGGGAATCGCGTAGACCGGGCCGATGCCCATTTCATCCGGCTCGCAGCCCGCGACCGCGAAGCCACGGAAGATACCCAGCGGCCGCAAGCCTTTCTGCTCCGCCGTTTTGGCATTCATCACGATCGCCATCGAAGCGCCGTCCGAGAACTGGCTGGCGTTGCCCGCGCTGATCACGCCGCCCGGCAGCGCGGTGCGGATCTTGGCCACGCCTTCCAGCGTCGTATCGGCGCGGATGCCTTCATCGGCGGCGATGGTCACTTCGCGCGAAGCGAGCATGCCGCTGGCCTTGTCGGCCACGCCCATCACCGTGGTCATGGGCACGATTTCGGCGTTGAACAGGCCCGCCGCCTGGGCTGCGGCGGCGCGCTGCTGGCTTTGCACGCCGTATTCGTCCTGGCGCTCCTTGGCGATGCCGTAGCGCTTGGCCACGATTTCGGCCGTCTGCAGCATGGGCAGGTAGATTTCCGGCTTGTTCTGCTCGAGCCAGACCTCCTTATACATATGCATATTCATCTCCTGCTGCACGCAGGAGATCGACTCCACCCCGCCCGCCGCATAGATATCGCCTTCGCCGGCGATGATGCGCTGGGCGGCGGTGGCGATGGTCTGCAGGCCGGAGGAGCAGAAGCGGTTGATGGTCATGCCCGCCGTCGATACCGGCAGGCCGGCGCGGATCACGACCTGGCGCGCGATATTGCCGCCGGTCGCGCCTTCCGGATTGGCGCAACCCACCAGCACATCCTCGACTTCCCCGCCCTCGATCCCGGCGCGGGCCACCGCCGCCTGCAGTACATGGGCGCCCAGGGTGGCGCCATGCGTCATATTGAACGCGCCTTTCCACGATTTGGCCAGCCCGGTGCGGGCGGTCGATACGATGACGGCGTCAGTCATGAAAGTCTCCTCTATGGTTGTAATGGTGCCGGATGGTAGCGGACGAGAATAGCATAGATTAGTACGGTCGTTCGTAGGCTGGAAAGATGGTCATTTTGTAAGTTTCGCGTAAGTTTCAAGCAAGCATGACGTAAGGTTCAGCGCACACACTCCATGATGCTGAAGTAGTAACAGCATATAAATTATTATTATTGGAGACACAAACCATGGCAATTACCTCAGGTACCGCCGACATGCGCAAAGCGGGCGGGGGCAAGGACGCCCCGATGACCGCCGAAGAGAAGAAGGTGATTTTCGCCTCCTCCCTCGGCACCGTGTTCGAGTGGTACGACTTTTACCTTTACGGCTCGCTGGCCTCGATCATCGCCAAGCAGTTCTTCATCGGCGATCCGACCACCACCTTCATCTTCGCCCTGCTGGCCTTCGCCGCAGGCTTTATCGTCCGTCCATTCGGCGCCCTGGTGTTTGGCCGCCTGGGCGATATGATCGGCCGCAAATACACCTTCCTGGTGACGATCCTGATCATGGGCCTGTCCACCTTCATCGTCGGCCTGCTGCCGGGCCACGCCACCATCGGCATCGCGGCCCCGATCATCCTGGTCGGCCTGCGCCTGCTGCAAGGCCTGGCGCTGGGCGGCGAGTACGGCGGCGCGGCCACCTATGTGGCCGAACATGCGCCGCACGGCAAGCGCGGCCTGTTCACCGCCTGGATCCAGACCACGGCGACCCTCGGCTTCTTCCTCTCCCTGCTGGTGATCCTGGCGACCCGCCTGGCCATCGGTGAAGAAGGCTTTGCCGCCTGGGGCTGGCGCATTCCCTTCCTGGTGTCCGTGGTCCTGCTGGGCATCTCGGTGTGGATCCGCCTGTCGATGAATGAATCGCCGGCTTTCGCCAAAATGAAGGCGGAAGGCAAAACCTCCAAGGCGCCGCTGTCGGAAGCCTTCGGCCAGTGGAAAAACCTGAAAATCGTGGTGCTGGCCCTGATCGGCCTGACCATGGGCCAGGCCGTGGTGTGGTACACCGGCCAGTTCTACGCCCTGTTCTTCATGCTGCAAACGCTGAAGATCGATATCGCCACCGCCAACGTCATGATCGCCATTGCCCTGCTGCTGGCGACGCCATTCTTCATCTTCTTCGGCAGCCTGTCGGACAGGATCGGCCGCAAGTGGATCATCCTGGGCGGCTGCATCATCGCTGCCGCCACCTACTTCCCGCTGTTTAACGGCCTGACCCATTACGGCAATCCGCAGCTGGAAGCGGCGCTGAAAAACTCGCCGGTGGTGGTGGTGGCCGATCCGGCATCCTGCCACTTCCAGTTCAACGCCACGGGCGAGAAGAAATTCCCGTCCTCCTGCGATATCGCAACCGCCATGCTGTCGCGCTCCTCGGTGGCTTACACCCGCCAGGACGCGCCTGCCGGCTCGGTCGCCGTGGTCAAGGTGGGCGACAAGGAAATCCAGTCCTTCAACGCCACCATGACCGCCGACGGCCATAACTTCGACGCGGACAGCAAGAAGAAGGAAGCCGACCTCAAAAAATTGATGGGCGATGCGATCAAGGCCGCCGGCTATCCAGCCAAGGCCGATCCCGAGCAGATCAACAAGCCGATGATGGTGCTGCTGCTGTTCGTGCTGGTACTGTATGTGACCATGGTCTACGGCCCGATCGCCGCCATGCTGGTGGAGATGTTCCCGACCCGCATCCGCTACACCTCCATGTCCCTGCCCTACCATATCGGCAACGGCTGGTTCGGCGGCCTGCTGCCGACCACCGCCTTCGCGCTGGTGGCCTTCAAGGGCGACATCTACTACGGGCTGTGGTATCCGATCGTGATCGCGCTGGCAACGGTGGTGATCGGCGCCCTGTTCATCCGCGAAACCAAGGACAACAATATCTACGCGGCTGATTAACTCCCGGTGGGCGGCATGACCGCCTGTCGTTCTTGCGACCGCCCTTCGGGGCGGTTTTTTTCTGTTCAGGCGACGGCCAGGCCGATGCGGTGCTGGCGGAAGGCTTCGCGCACGCAGGCACGCAATTGCCCGTCGTCCCAGGGCTTGGTGAAGAAACGGTAGATGGCGCCGCGGTTGATGGCGTCGATGACCGATTCCAGATCGGCATAGCCGGACAGGATGATGCGTATCGTGTCCGGATACAGGTCTTTGACGCGGCTGAGGAATTCGGTGCCGCTCATATCGGGCATGCGCTGGTCCGACACCACCACCTGCACCTCATTGACGGCCAGCAGCCGGAAAGCTTCTTCGGCGCTGACGGCGGCAAGGATTTTATAGCCGTCGCTGCGCAAGGCGCGGCCCAGGGCGCGCACGATATTCGCTTCGTCATCCAGCAGCAAAATGGTGTGCGGCGTTTCGTCCACCTCGCCCAGGGGCAGCTTGCGGTGGCTCGACAGCAGCTGGGCGAAGCCCTGGGGCGGCAAGGCGCGGCTGAAAAACTGGCCCTGGATCTCGTCGCAGTTGCGGCGCCGCAGATAGCTCACCTGTTCCTCCGTTTCCACCCCCTGCGCCACCACCGTCGCATGCAGATTATGCGCCAGCGCGATCACGGCATTGCAGATGGCGGCATCGTCCGGCACGGTCGTGATGTCGCGCACGAAGGAGCGGTCGATCTTCAGGTGGCTGATCGGGAAGCGTTTCAGGTAGCTGAACGAGGATTGGCCGGTGCCGAACTGGTCGAGGATCAGGCGCACGCCCAGCGCATGCAGTTCGCGCAGCCTTTCACCGGCCGCCTCCGTGTCGCGCATGACGGCGCTTTCCGTGATCTCCAATGCAAGCTGGCGCGGCTCCAGCCGATAGCGTTCCAGCGACTGGCGCACGGTGACCAGCAAATCCGGCTGATTGAACTGGCTGGGCGAAAGATTGACCGAGATGGTCGGCACCGGCAGGCCTTCGCGCAGCCAGGCGGCAATCTGGGCGCACACATTGTCGATGGCCCAGATGCCGAACGGCAGCAGCAGGCCGCATTCCTCTGCCAGGCGGATGAATTCCTTGGGGCCGACGATGCCGCGCGTGGGGTGATACCAGCGCATCAGCGCCTCGGCCCCGGTGATCACGCCGTTGACCAGGCTGACCTGGGGCTGATAGTGCATCATCAGTTCCTTGTGCTCCAGCGCGCGGCGCAGCTCAGCCTCCATGGCAAAGCGCGCCGTGGCGCGCGCGTTCATTTCCGGGCCGTAGAAGCGGAAGGTATTGCCGCCCGCCGCCTTGGCGTCGTGCATGGCGAGATTGGCGTGGCGCAGGGCGGCGGCCACTTCCACGCTATCGTCCGGGTACAGGCTGATGCCGATGGAAGCCGATGGCGCCAGGCCGTCCGGTCCCTGCTCCAGGCGCCGGGACAGCGCCGCCAGCATCGCCCCGGCGGCACTTTCCGCCGCGGTGGCCGACTCCAGCTGCGGCAGGACTACCACGAATTCGTCCGCGCCCAGGCGGGCGGCAACACCGCCGCTTCCCGCCGCGCTCTCAAGACGGCGCGCCACTTCGGCCAGCATGCGGTCGCCCTGGTCGTGGCCGAGCGTGTCGTTGACGTCGCGGAAGCGGTCCAGGTCGACGCTGAATACGGCCACTTTGCGGCTGCTGTCCTTACTGTCAGCCGCCAGTTTCTGCAAACCGCTTTCCAAGGTAAAGCGGTTTGCCAGGCCAGTCAGGCTGTCGTAATTGGCGTGGCGGCTCAACTGCTCCTCTATGCGCTGGCGCTCGGCGGCGGCGCGCAAGCTATGCAGCGCGCCGCTGAGCCCTGCGGCAATGGCGTGCAGCATGGCGATTTCCACCTCGCTGAATGGCCGCAGATGCTTGGAATACAGGCTGAGGCAGCCGATCATACTGCCCTGATGCTGCAACGGTATGGCGATGCAGGCGCCCAGGCCGCGCGGCAGGCTGCCAGTGCGCCAGGCTGCGAATTTGCCGCTGGCGCCGACGTTTGCCGTCATCAGCGTGCGCCGTTCCGCGATGGCGGCACCGGCCCCCACGCAGCGCTGGCGGTCGTGGCCCCAGCCAAGGTTCAGTTGGGCGACGTAATCGCGGTCGCTGCCCGCATGCGCCACCAATTCCACATTGCGTTCACGGTCGCTGCGCGCCAGACCGGCCCAGGCAATGCTGTAGTCCGCATCCACCAAGTGCTGGCAGACAGCTTGCAGCAACAGGGATTCATCCGAGCTTTGCGCCAGCGTTTCGGTACAGCTTTGCAGCAGGCGGCGCGCACGTTCCAGGCTGGCGTTGCTCTCCTCCACGTCCGCGCGGCGCCGCTCCACCGCTTCCATTTCAGCAGCCACGCCGGCCAGCGTATTGGCCAACACGGTAAATTCATTCTTGCCTGTTGCGCCAATTTCGGCCAACGGCGTGGCGCCGCTTCCCTTCTTCCGCCCACTGGCGGCCGCCAGCACAGCGGCGGCGCGCGCCCTTTGCACGCTGATATAGTCGCCGGCGATGATGTCGCTGGCCAGTTGTATGCATTCGCGCAGCGTCAGATCGACGCCGGCCGTGATGCGGCGCGCCAGCCAGCCCCCAATCAGCAAGGCGATCAGCGGGGCCGCCAGCAAGGCCGCGAAAGCGATGGTGGCGGCGCGGCTGGCTTGTTGGCGCGCGGCGGCATCGGCATCCCGGGCGAGGCGCTGCAGTTGCTCCAGCAGGGGTTGCAACACCGCGCTGCGCACGGCGCCCTGCGAAGCCGCATCATTGCTTGCCACCGCAACCGTCTGTGCTTGCGCACGCAGGTCCGGCAGGCCGCTGCGCTGCGCCACTTCGCGCATCATGGCGCGCAAAGCATCCATATCGCCGGCGCGGGCCGCAAGCAGCGCTTGCTGGCTGCGCAGCAATACCGTCTTCTCACCGTTTTGATATTCAGACTCCGCACGCATGGCGTAAAGATGCGCACCCAGAGCCGCCAGCGCAGCCAGCAGCAGCGGCAGAGCCAGGGCGGCCAGCGCCAGATTCAGTCGCTGGCGTAAGCCAAGCCGGTCCAGTTTCCCCAGTCGCCCAAGCGGCTCAGGCGCGGCTGGCATGAACGCTCCACTTTCTCATGAGGCACCTCCCCGAAGGATGGACTGCGCATCAGAAAATCGAATCTGCGCAAAAAGTGTAGCGCGTTTCCACCGGGAGAAAGGAGAAAATTGGACATTCCGCATGGCGGGAAAAATTTTCACTCCATCACAACCAAATATTCAATTGATTTATTGATTGATTGTGCGAATAATTTTCTTCGCCGACCTAATCGCGGTCCGGCGCTCCCAGGGGAAACAGCCCGCGATAGGGGCGCGCCTCTTCCACCGCCCGCGCAAAGGACGGCCGGGCCAGCAGGCGCGCGCGGTAGGCGCGCAGTGCCGGGTAGGCCTCGCCGATCCGATGCGTCCAGTCGGCGTAGAACAGCGAAGGCGCCGCCGCGCAGTCCGCCAAGGTGAAAGCCTCGCCGCTAGCCCAATCCCGTCCAGCCAGATGCAGTTCCAGCCAGGCATAAGCCAACTCCAGTTTGGCTTGCGCAAACTCCAGCCCTTCTTTCCGCTTATCCGCAACGCCGGTCAGCGCACCATTCACCGCATGCTGCACGGGACTCATGACGTGCAGGTCGAAAAAGCGGTCGAGGAAACGAACATCAAGGGCGGCGGCCGGATTTTCAGGCAGCAGGCGCACCGGGCCGGAATGGCTGAGTTGCAGATACTCGATGATGATGCTGGTTTCGAGCACCTGCCGCTCGCCGTCCAACAGCAAGGGGAACTTGGCCAGCGGCCAGCGCCGCAGCCACTCCGCCACATGCTGCGGCGTATCCGGCCCGATGCAGCGGAATTCAAAAGGCAGATCGTTTTCGTACAGCGCGATCAGCACCTTCTGGGTATATGAGGAAAATGGATGACCATACAGCGCAAGCGACATATTCGATACCTCCAAGACGGTGATGTGGGCCCAGCCCTTCAGGACTGCATTTTTCCAAGATAGGTTTTCAACTTATTCAGGTGCTGCTTGGCGCCTTCCAGCGCGCCATATTTCTCGACCACTTCGTCGCGGCTTTCCTTGCTCGGGTAAAGCTGGCGCAGCGTAATCAGCGTGCCGCACGCGCCTTCCTCAAGCGTGATGCTGGCTTCGAACCAGATCCGCTGGCCATCGCCATGATCGTAGACCAGCTTCGATGGCGGCGTGATTTCCTTGAACACGGAGTGGTTGGGATAGCGCATGCCATCCGGCCCGACCATCTCAAACGTCCAGGCACCGCCGACACGGAAATCCATGCGCGAACCTTCGTTGCGGAAGCCATCCGGTCCCCACCAGTTGTCCACGTGGGCCGGATCGGTCATGGCCTGCCATATCAGCTCGCGGGGAAAAGGCAGCTCGCGCTGCAGGACCAGCTCACGTTCGCTTTCATTGCTTGCCATCGCTTCTCCCTTTCGTTTTTTCCAGTTGATGCAAATAGCCTTCCAGACGGTCGAAACGGGCATCCCACACCTTGCGCTGCTCCTCGATCCAGTCCGACGCGGTCTTCAATGGGGCCTCTTCCAGACGGCACAGCCGCCACTGGGCGCTCTTGCTGCGGCTGATCAGCTCAGCCCTTTCCAGCATTTTCAGATGCTTGGTCACGGCCGGTAGCGACATCTCGAACGGCTCGGCCAGCTCGCCCACTGTCGCCTCGCCCCGGCTCAGCCGCGTCAACATGGCCCGCCGCGCCGGATGCGCCAGCGCAGTGAAGACGGCATCCAGATGCTCCTCGTATTTAACCATTAGGTTAATTTAACAAGCAAAACCCGTCCTGTCAACAGCGCGTATAACTGCCGAGTCCGTGTCCGATTTTGGGGTCTGGCCCCAAAATCGGACACGGGCTGAACAATAAAAAAGCCGCCTCGGGGGCGGCCTTGGGAGGGACCAAACGCTGGATCAGGCGATGATGCGCAGCGAGAAGTCGGTGGCACGGATGTCCTTGGTCAGGGCGCCGATGGAGATGCGGTGCACGCCGGTTTCGGCGATGGCGCGCACGGTATCGAAGTTGACGCCGCCGGAGGCTTCCAGCAGCGCGCGGCCGCCGTTGATCTGCACGGCCTGGCGCATCATGCCGAGCTCGAAGTTGTCGAGCAGGATGGAGGTGGCGCCAGCCGCCAGGGCTTCCTCCAGCTGGACCAGGGTTTCCACTTCAACCTGCACCGAAACGCCGGCATTCAGGCGCTTGGCCGCGACCAGGGCCGCCGTCACGCCGCCCGCGGCGGCGATATGGTTTTCCTTGATCAGGATGCCGTCGTACAGCGCCATGCGCTGGTTCTGGCCGCCGCCCACGCGCACCGCATACTTCTGCGCCTGGCGCAGGCCCGGCAGGGTTTTGCGCGTGTCGAGAATCGCGGCCGTGGTGCCGGCAATCGCATCCACATAGCGGCGCGTGGCGCTGGCCACGCCCGACATCAGCTGCATGAAGTTCAGCGCGCTGCGCTCGGCCGTCAGCAAAGCACGGGCCGGGCCGGCAATGGTGCAGACCGGCGTGTCGGCCGCCATCTCGTCGCCTTCGGCATAATGCCATTCGATGCCGATGGTACCATCCACCGCATGCATGATGCCCTCGAACCAGGGCGCGCCGCACAGCACCGCGTCTTCGCGCACGATGACGCGGGCGGTGGCGCGGCCGTCTTCCGGCACCAGCTTGCCGGTCAAGTCGCCGGTGCCGACGTCTTCCAGCAGGGCCGACAGCAGATTGGCTTCAAATGCCGCCTTCAGCGGCGCGTCGAACGGGGCAAAGCGGTTTTGCAAAGTACTCATGCGGGTCCAATTCCCTGGAACAGTTTCGCTTCCTGGGCCAGATCGGCGCTCGGCGCGACCTTGGCCTTTTTGGCAGCCGCGAAGTCCAGCATGCGGCTGATGGAGCGCACGGCGTCCTTGCCGATGGCAGGGTCGACGTGGATTTCGTTGTTCATGTTTTCCAGCACCTCGGCCAGATTGCGCAGGCCGTTCATCGCCATCCATGGGCAGTGGGCGCAACTCTTGCAGGTTGCGCTGTTGCCGGCGGTCGGCGCTTCGATGAAGGTCTTGCCCGGCGCGGCCTGGCGCATCTTGTGCAGGATGCCGTTGTCGGTGGCGACGATGAAGGTGTCGGCGGCCATATTCACGGCGGCGGCGATCAGCTGCGAGGTGGAACCCACCACGTCGGCCTGTTCCACCACATTGGCGGGCGACTCCGGGTGCACCAGCACTTTGGCGTGCGGATACTCGGCCTTCAGCAGATCGAGTTCGATACCCTTGAATTCGTCGTGCACCAGGCAGGAACCCTGCCACAGCAGCATGTCGGCACCGGTCTGCTTCTGGATATAGGAACCCAGGTGCTTGTCCGGCGCCCACAGGATTTTCTTGCCCTGCTCGTGCAGGTGCTTGACGATATCCAGCCCGATCGAAGAAGTCACCATCCAGTCGGCGCGCGCTTTCACGGCGGCGCTGGTGTTGGCATATACGACCACGGTGCGGTCCGGGTGCTGGTCGCAGAAAGCGGCGAATTCGTCGGCCGGGCAGCCCAGGTCGAGCGAACAGGTGGCATCCAGGTCCGGCATCAGGATGGTCTTTTCCGGACTGAGGATCTTGGCCGTTTCGCCCATGAAGCGCACACCGGCCACGACCAGGGTCTTGGCGGCGTGGTCACGGCCGAAGCGGGCCATTTCCAGCGAGTCGGAGACGCAGCCGCCGGTTTCCTCGGCCAGATCCTGCAGATCCGAGTCCACATAATAGTGGGCGACCAGCACCGCTTCGCGTTCGCGCAGCAGGCGGCGGATGCGTTCCTTCAGCTCTTCCTTCTCGGCCAGGCTGACCGGAGCCGGGGTCCTGGCCCAGGCGTGGGCCACACAACTGGCGCCCTCGCTGGGCTTTTCGTATTCAACTGTCTTGATCGGTATTGCTGGGGCGTTCATTTAAGCGATGCCTTGGCTCGTCAAATAGTCTTCATAGTTACCACGGAAGTCGATGACTTCGTTTTCCTTGATCTCGATGATGCGGTTGGCCAGCGAGGAAACGAACTCGCGGTCGTGCGACACGAAGATCAGCGTGCCGGCGTACTTCTCCAGCGCGATGTTGAGCGATTCGATGGACTCCATGTCCATGTGGTTGGTCGGCTCGTCCAGCAGCAGGACGTTGTGGCGGCCCAGCATCAGCTTGCCGTACATCATACGGCCTTTTTCGCCACCCGACAGGACGCGCACCGATTTCTTGACTTCGTCGCCGCCGAACAGCAGGCGGCCCAGGCTGGAACGCACGGCCTGGTCGTCGTCGCCTTCCTTGGTCCACTGGCCCATCCAGTCGGTCAGGTTGGTGTCGGAGGCGAATTCCTCGGTCGGATCCTGCGGCATATAGCCGACGTTGGCGTTCTCGGCCCACTTGACCATGCCGGTGTCCGAATGCAGGCCGGCGATATCGTCGCCGCCGATGCAGCGCAGCAGCGTGGTCTTGCCGGCGCCGTTGGCGCCGATGATGGCGATGCGCTCGCCCGCTTCGACCATGATGCTGAAGTTCTTGAACAGCTGGCGGTCGTAGGCTTTGGACAGGCCTTCCACCTCCACCGCCAGGCGGTGCAGCTTCTTCTCGCCTTCGAAACGCACGAAGGGATAGGCGCGCGAGGATGGCTTGATGTCCTCGACCTTGATCTTGTCGATCATCTTGGCGCGCGAAGTCGCCTGGCGGGCCTTGGACTTGTTGGCCGAGAAGCGGCGCACAAAGTCCTGCAGCTCGGCGACTTTCTCTTTCGCCTTGGCGTTGTTGGCCAGCTGCTGGTTGCGGGCCTGGGTCGAGGCCAGCATGTAGTCGTCGTAATTGCCTGGGTAGATTTTCAGCGTGCCGTAATCCATGTCGGCGACGTGGGTACAGACCTGGTTCAGGAAGTGGCGATCGTGCGAGATGATGATCATCGTCGAGTTACGCTCGTTCAGCACATCTTCCAGCCAGCGGATGGTGTTGATGTCCAGGTTATTGGTCGGTTCGTCGAGCAACAGGATGTCCGGATTCGAGAACAGGGCCTGGGCCAGCAGCACGCGCAGCTTCCAGCCGGGCGCCACGGCGCTCATCGGGCCTTGGTGCAGGTCGATGGTCACGCCCACGCCCAGCAGCAGCTCGCCGGCGCGCGCTTCGGCGGTGTAGCCGTCGTATTCGGCCACTTTGCCTTCCAGCTCGGCCGCTTCCATATAGTCTTCGTCGGTCGCTTCCGGGTTGGCGTAGATCGCATCGCGCTTCTGCATGGCCGCCCACATCTCGGTGTGGCCCATCATCACCACGTCCAGCACGCGCATTTCCTCGTAGGCGAACTGATCCTGGCGCAGCTTGCCCAGGCGCTCGTTCACGTCGAGCGAGACATTGCCGGCCGACGGTTCCAGGTCGCCACCCAGGATTTTCATGAAGGTGGACTTGCCGCAGCCGTTGGCGCCGATCAGGCCATAACGGTTGCCGTCGCCGAACTTGACGGAAATATTCTCGAACAACGGCTTGGCGCCGAACTGCATGGTGATGTTAGCGGTAGAGAGCATGTTTCTTTCGGGTCTTTGCTGAATGAAAACAGCAAGTTATACGGTAATCGGACATTATACCGCAGCCACTGCCTCACGCCGGGGAAAGCCGCTGCATTTCACAGGTACGTTTTTTGCGTAACTGAATGGATAAACATATATTTTCCGGAGGCGGGTATGAACAGCGGAAACACACCAACACCTTTGGAACCTCCGTTTGCAAGCCCCGCCGATGCGCCATATGATAAGGATATGGAATCCCGTGTAAGCAGGCTTGAAGCTGATCTCGCGGCCTTGAAGACCGACGTGGCGGTTATTCGCTCGAATTACGTCACCAAGGAAGACTTACACAAGGAGATCAACAATCTAACTTGGCGGCTTATCACCTTCGTTTGCAGCTTCGGCACAGCCCTGGTGGCTGCCACCTATTTCATCGCGCGGCATTCCTGACATCCTGCCAAAAGCGCCAAGTTGACTACCGGGTATGGTTTTCGGCCGAAATAGCGCATAATTGCGGGCTCGAATGGCGGACGCCGCAGCTGGCGCCCGCCACGCCCGAAAATACTTCTATGCGAGTTGAAACCATGACCAAGAGAACGTCCCTGAGAGACATTCCACACAATACGCTGTTCCGCCAAGGCGACACCTTTGTTCTGTTTGGCGAGCTGTTCGGCCGCGGCTATGTGAATGGCCTGCTGGACGAAGCGCGCAAAGCGGGCATGAATATCATCGGCATGACGGTCGGCCGCCGCGACGAAAACAACCAGCTGCGCCCGCTGAACGCGGAAGAACTGGCCGAAGCCGAAGCCAATCTGGGCGGCCGCGTCATCAACGTGCCGCTGATGGCCGGTTTCGACCTCGACGCGCCGGCCGGCGAGCCGACCCCGACCGCCCTGCTGGCCGATATGACGCTGAAAAACTGGCAGGAGTTCAAACTGGACTGGCAGCAGATCGAGCGCTGCCGCGAAACCGGCGTGGCGCGCTTCAAGGCGTCGGCCGCGCAAGCCATGGCCCAGCTGGACGGCATGATCGCCGACGGCACCAATGTCTATTTCGCCCACACCATGGCCGGCGGCATCCCGAAAGTGAAGGTCTTCCTGGCCATCGCCAACCGCGTGTACAAAGGCCGCGGTGAGCGCTTCATGTCCTCGCGCGAGTTGCTGGACAGCGATCTGGGCAAGCTGATCCTGATGAATTTCGACGAGGTGACGGCCAACACCTTCATGCACCTGATCGACGCCAGCGCCGGCATCCGCGCCCGCCTGGAAAAGAGCGGCGGCCAGGCACGCTACAGCGCCTACGGCTACCACGGCACCGAGATCCTGATCGGCGGCGAATACCTGTGGCAGACCTACAGCAATTACACCCAGGGCTACGCCAAGATGCGCCTGGAGTCCGTCGCTTCGGCGGCCTGGGAAAAAGGCGTGCAGGCGACCGTGTTCAACTGCCCGGAAATCCGCACCAACTCCTCCGACATCTTCGTCGGCGTGGAACTGTCCCTGTTCCCGCTGCTGGAAGCATTGAAGAAGGAAGGCGGCGCGGCATGGGCGCTGCAGCAATGGGAAGCGTGCCAGGCCTTGCTGGAAGACGGCGTCAAGCTGGACGACCTGCTGGCCCGCATCGCCACCTACAACGGCGACGCCACCAGCGCGAGCTTCCGCAACTTCGAAGCGTGGCCGATGGATAACACGCCAGAGCTGGCCGAAGTCATGATCGGCACCTCGGAAGACATCACCAAGCTGCACAAGGAGCGCAAGGAACTGATCACCGACGTGCTGAGCGCCCTGGTGCTGGAAGGCACCGGCCCGCTGATGTTCAATGAAATGTCCAAGCCGGCAGCGCCCGTGATCTGGCTGAACCACGACGTTATCGCCCGTCTGCTGAACCAGAACCACGCGGCCTGATAGCCGTTCCGGCGCGGGCCGGCAAGACGTCCGCGCCGGAGTCTAATGCACATTGCGTGCGATGTAGTAGACCACTGCAACCAGCAGGCTGGCAAAGCCGATCAGCCGCCAGGTTTGCGCATGCAAAGCTTTTTGAAGTTCCGTGCGTAACTCTTCGAGATCGGCCTTGGTCGCGTAGTTCGAGCGAATCACGTTCACGGCGATCTTGAGCTCCTCCATATCCTTCTTCAGATCAGTCACATCCTGCTCCAGTTTGGCAATCCGGTTTAGCATACTTCGATATTCGGCGTGACGAAACAGCATGTCAAGCTGGGCCGGATCTTGGAGCGCAGCCATGATCTTCCTCCTGCAAGTGCAAAGCTCCACACTGCACCCCATATTGCATGTTGTTTTTGACGCAAGACAAGCTCAGCACCGTCTGCGTCCCGCGCTAGAATAGTCAGGAAAGCGCGACATGCGGTGGAGCTGGCATGGACCTATCCGATTTCGTGGAAGACGTAGCGTATAAATCGCTGCCCGTACTGGGTGTGATCCTGCTTGCCCTGGCCGTGGAACGCCTGCGGCCCGTCGAGCGGCGGCAGGCGTCCTCGGCCGCGTTCAATGTGGCCTATACCTTCGTTTATGCTATCGGCTTCGCGACCTTGCAGTTGGCGACGGCGGCGCTGACCGTCGGCGCGGTGAACGCTGCGGGTGGCGGGTTGATTCCGCTAACGGACAAAGGCTGGTTGCTGCTGCCCTCTTTCCTCGCTTACCTGCTGACGCTGGATTTGCTGGAGTATCTATTCCACCGCGCCCAGCACCGCTACGCCTGGCTGTGGGCCATGCATTCGCTGCACCACAGCGATCCGGCGATGAATGCCTCGACCACCGAGCGCCATTTCTGGCTCGAGCCGGGATTGAAACTGCTGACGATCTATTTGCTGGCGGGGCTGCTGTTCAAAACGCCGCCGGCGATCCTTGGCATGTACGCGCTGCTCGGCTTCTACAATATCGTGCCGCATATGAATCTGCGCCTGGGTTATGGACGCTGGTGGTTTCTGCTGAACTCCCCGCAATACCACCGCATCCACCATTCGGCGCGGCCGGAGCACTACAACTGCAATTACGCAGCCCTCTTCCCGTTTTGGGACCGCATCTTCGGCACGTACCACATGCCGCAGCCGGACGAGTATCCGCCGACCGGCCTGGGACCGGACGAAACACCCAAGCATTTTGCGGAAGCCCTGCTCTGGCCTTTACGGCGACTGTGGCGCCGCCGCGCGAAGCAGAGTCAGAGCGTCGGATAATCCGTCACCGTGATGTCGAAACCGCCGGCATCGGAGCGCAGGCGGGCCAGTCCGCCGAACGGCAGGGTGCAGAGTTCCTTGATGTGGCCGAAGGGCAGACCGGTCAGCACCGGCACTGGCAGCACGCTGCGGATATAGGCGAGCATCGCCTCGAAGTCATAGCCGTTGTCGTGCGGCGCCAGACGGTAGCCGGAGAAATCGCCCAGGACCACAGCTTTCTGTCCATCCAGCGCACCCGCATACAGCAGTTGCAGCAGCATGCGCTCGACGCGGTAAGGATGTTCGGCGATGTCTTCCAGGAACAGGATGCCGCCTTCGATGCGCGGCCAGTACGGCGTGCCGATCAGATGATTCACTAGGGCCAGGTTGCCGCCCCACAGCCGGCCGCCGACATCGACCTGCGGATTGCCTTCTGCCGTGCCGCGCACAAAGTGCTGCGGCCCGCGCAGGCAATCCCAGAAATTCTTCTGCGTGTATTCCACCGGCTCGTCGCGGCAAAAGCCGTCGCACATCATCGGGCCGGCAAAGCTGGCGCGCCCGGTCGCGGCGTACAAGCCCATATGGAAGGCGGTGAAATCGCTATAGCCGACAAACAGCTTGCCGCTGTCGGCCATGGCGCGGAAATCGATCTGCGGCAGGATGCGGCTGATGCCGTACTGCCCGCGCAGCGCGATCACCACCTGCACCTCGGGGTCGGCGGCGGCGGCGTTGAGCTGCGCCAGACGGCCGGCGTCGCTGTCGGCAAAACGCTGGAAGCGGCGCGCGTCGCTGTAGTAGTTGTGAACGGTATAGCCTTGGGCTTCAAGGCGGGCGATGCCGCGCTGCAGTGCCGCGTCATCCTGGGCGGCGCCGCTCGGTGCGGCAATGGCGATGCCAATGCGGTTGGTAGTCAAGATAGTTCGTTACGGGTTGGCTGGGGCGCAGCCATCTTACTCTGGAGATGGATGTCGATCAAGCCAAGCAGGCGCTCGGTCAGCTGCGGCGGCAGATCGTGGCCCATGCCTTCGATCACATGCAGCGCCGCGCCGGGTATCTGGCGCGCCGTATCGATGCCGCAGGCGGCGGGCACCAGCGGGTCGGCCGCGCCATGAATCACCAGCGCGGGACAGGCGATGGTCTGCAGCAGCGCGCTGCGGTCGCCCGAGGCGGCGATTGCCACCAGCTGGCGCGCCATGCCGTCCGGGTTCACATTGCGGCGGATCGCGCATTCGATCATGCCGCGCAGCTGACGCTCGGGCATGGGATAGGCGGGACTGCCGATGGTGCGGAAGGTGGTGTACATATGGGCCACCAGATCCTCGCGGGTACGGCGGGATGGCGGCTTTTGCAGCAGCACCTTGCGCGCAGCGGCCGTTGGCCCCGGCAGGCCGGGACGGCCGCTGCTGGACATGATGGAGGTCAGGCTCAGCGTGCGCTGCGGATAGCGCGCCGCGAAAATCTGCGCGATCATGCCGCCCATCGAGGCGCCGATGACATGCGCCTTGGCAATGCCCAGCACGTCGAGCAGGCCGCGCGCATCGTTGGCCATATCGTCCAGGGTGTAGGCCGAACGCAGGCGGAAGCCGAACAGGTTCTTGAGATAGGCGATCAGCAGATTGGGGGAGCCGGCGTGGTCGAACTTGGTGGACAGGCCGGCGTCGCGGTTGTCGTAGCGGATCACGTGGTAGCCGAGATCGACCAGGCCGTCGACAAAGTCGCGCGGCCAGGAGATCAGCTGCAGACCCAGGCCCATATTGAGCAGGATGACAGGATGCGAGGGATGGCCGCTCGCCTCGTATGTAATCGTAATGCCGTTCGCCTGCACGCTCGCCACCGCCTTACCCTCCTCTAGCTTTCGAGGATAGCACGACGGCAGGCGCCATGGCGCTATGTATTGCGCCTGGCCTCTGCTGCAGCGCGGCGACGGACCGCGAAAAAGCTGCGCAGCAGATTGGCGCAATCTTCGGCCAGCACGCCGCCGATAGTCTGGGTATGGTGGTTGAGCTGCTCCTGCTCAAACAGATTGAGCACCGAGCCGCAGACGCCGGTCTTGGGATCGCTGGCGCCGAACACAACGCGCGCCAGGCGCGCATGCATCATGGCGCCGGAACACATGACGCAGGGTTCCAGCGTCACATACAGCTCGCAGCCGGGCAGACGGTAATTGCCCAGCACCTCGGCAGCGGCGCGCAAGGCCATCACCTCGGCATGGGCGGTCGGGTCGTGGCGGCCGATAGGCTGGTTATAGCCACGGCCGATGATCGCGCCATCCTTGACCACCACGGCGCCGACCGGCACCTCGCCCAGGTCCCAGGCCTTCTGCGCCTCCACCAGCGCGGCGCGCATGAAGCCCTGTTCGGCTTCGGTGGCGGCGTAGGCCGGCACGGGGGCGGCGGACGGGGCGTCAGGCGCGTCCTGCGGCGCGGGCGGCTGTGGCGGCACTGCTTCAAGCATCGGTGATCTCGGCCCAGCAGTTCGGGGTTTCATGCAGCACCAGCTTGTGCAGGTGCAGGCCGGTGCCGTAGCGGTCCTTATAGGCCGCTTTCAGGATTTCGAAGGCCACCTGCGCCAGGTTCTCCACGGTCGGGATGCGGTTGATCACCACGGTCTTGTGGCCCGGCAGCGAAGCCAGGAACTCCTTGACGGCGGCGTCCTTCTCGTAGACGAGGAAGGCGTGGTCCCAGACGTCCACCAGATGTTCCTTGGCGATGGCTTTCACGTCGGAGAAATCCATGATCATGCCGTTGTCGGAATTGCCTTCGGCACTGATCACCTGGCCGGTCAGGGTGATTTCCAAGGTGTAGCGGTGGCCGTGCAGGTTGCGGCACTGGCTTTTGTGGTCGGGAATCCGGTGGCCGGCATCGAATTCAAGCTTGCGGGTAATGGTCAGCATTGTGTTTAAGGTATTTGCAACAGTTTATGGGTTTGCAAGCTCAGTTTCCATTTCGGATTGCGCTTGCAGGTTTCGATCGCCAGACGGGTGTTGAATTCGGCCAGGGGGCCATCCATCGGCTGCACGAAGAAATTCTCGAAATCCAGGCCCTCATAGGCGGCCAGGTCCTGCCCGGCCTGCGGGATCACCACCTTGATTTCATTGCCTTTATGGACTACCAGCTGGGAGCCCATCTTGGGGCTGACGCAGATCCAGTCCACGCCGGGCGGCACCGCCATCGTGCCATTGGTTTCGATGGCGATGGTGAAGCCGGCCGCGTGCATGGCGGCGATCAGCGCTGCGTCGAGCTGCAGCAGCGGCTCGCCGCCGGTGAAGACCACGTATTTGCTGGCGGTGTGGGTGTCCGGCCACAGGCTGTTGATCTTGGCGGCCAGCGCTTCGGCGCTGGCGAACTTGCCGCCGCCCTCGCCGTCCGTGCCGACGAAATCGGTGTCGCAGAACTGGCAGACGGCGCTGGCGCGGTCGCTTTCGCGCCCGGTCCACAGATTGCAGCCCGAGAAGCGGCAGAACACGGCGGGACGGCCCGCGTGGGCGCCCTCGCCCTGCAAGGTGTAGAAGATCTCTTTGATGCTGTAAGTCACGATATTTCCTGAAAACGGACACGAAGTCCGGAGGGGCAACCCTCTATTATATGCCGGATGTGGCTTTTCCGCCCAGTCCGCCGCGAAGGCTGCGGCCCAAAGCGGGCAAATCGGCCTATCCAGCAGGCAATTTTGACATTCAGCAATATTGCGCCGGAATGGGCGCGCTACTGTCGAGGCGTGCCCATTCCGGAGCCTCCATCATGTCCGTCCTGCTCCCGGCTTCATCCAACGCCGCCGCCATCGATATGCCCGTATTCTGGCCGCCCGCCACGCAGATCGAAGCGCTGGCCCTTTGCGCCATGCTGCTGTCGCTGCTGGTCCTGGCGCTGCTGTGGCGCCTGCGCCGCCAGCAGCATATGCTGCGCGGCTTGCAGGCCCAGCTCGCCGCCAGCCATCAGCACCAGGGCGAATCCGAACGGCGCCTGCTGGAGGCGCACCAGCAGCTGTGCGCCCTGGCCGCCAAGCAGGACCATGTCTGCCATGGCGAGCGCCTGCGCATCGCGCGCGACATCCACGACGACCTGGGCCAGTACATGCTGGCCCTGCAACTGGAAATCTGCGTGCTGCGCAGAAATCCCCAGTTGCCCGACTGGATGGCGCAAGGCTTGCTTATGCTGGAAGACCACCTGGGCCTGGCTTTGCGTTCCCTGCGTGCAATTTTGAACAATTTGCGGCCCGCTGCACTGCAACATGGCCTGCGCCGCGCCATACAACAACAGGCGCGCGAGTTCACCCGCACCTGTGGCATTCCTTGCAAGCTGGAGGCTTTCGAGGATGCGCGCGCCGACACCGGCAGCGGCGATCCCGGGCGCGCCGAGGCCGAGGCGGCGCTGTACCGCATGTTGCAGGAAGCGCTGTCGAATGTGGCGCGCCATGCCTGCGCCAGCGAAGTGTGGATCGCACTGGCCAGCAGCCCCTCCCTGCTCAGCCTGAGCGTGCGCGACAACGGCGTCGGCCTGCCGCACCAGAGCCGGCGCCGGGGCTACGGCTTGCCGGGCCTGGCCGAACGCCTGCAGGCGGCGGGCGGCCAGCTCACGCTGGAAAGCAAACCGGGCCAGGGCACCACCCTGCTGGCTGCCATTCCGATAGTTTCCCAAAGAAAAGACCTTGCGCCAGATCAGAGCGAGATTTGCGATTAATCAAAGGCGCACCGCTTAGGAATAGCAGAATGAATAGAGCGGCAGGCGAAACCTTCGCCCAGCCACTGCCAGCCCACAAAGGACGGCCCCATGAATACTGCGCAAATGCTTCCCCGGGCGGCGGATGTCCCGCCACCGGCACCGCCCCAAGCCATGCCGCCGCAAGGCTTTGACCTGGATCTCATGGAACTGCTGGTGATTCCGGTCTTTGTGCTGGACCGGCAGCGCCGTGTGCTGGTCTGGAACCGCGCCTGCGAACGGCTGACGGGGGTGGCGGCCAGCGAGGTGGTGGGCACCAGCAACCACTGGCGTTGTTTTTACAACCGGCCGCGCGCCACCCTGGCCGACCTGGTGCTGCAGGGCCGCACCGAGGAAATCCGCCAGCTCTACGACAGCGCCCGCCCGCGGCCCCAGCAGCGCGAAGGCTTGTGCGCCGAGAACTGGTGCGATATGCCGCGCGTGGGCCGGCGCTGCTATCTGGCGGCGGACGCCAGCCCGATCTACGACAAGGAAGGGCGCATCGTGGCCGTGGTGGAAACGCTGCGCGATATGACGAACGAGAAGAAGGCCCAGATCGCCCTGGAGCAGCTGGCCACGCGCGACGGCCTGACCGGCCTCGCAAACCGCCGCTGTTTCGACGACACCCTGTGCGCCGAATGGCAGCGCGCGCTGCGCCAGCAGCAGCCGTTGTCGCTGCTCATGGTCGACGTGGACAACTTCAAGCAGTACAACGATACCCACGGCCATCTCGGCGGCGATCAATGCCTGCAGAAGGTGGCTGCGGCGCTGGCGAGCGAGATGCGCGCCAACGACCTGGTGGCGCGCTACGGCGGCGAAGAGTTTGCCGTGATCCTGCCGAACCAGGCACTGAAAGGCGCGGCCATCGTGGCGGAGCGGGTGCGCAGCCGCATCGAGCGTTTGCAATTGCCGAATGTCGGCTCAGCCCAGCCCTATGTCACCGTCAGCATCGGCGCGGCGACCGCGCTGGCGGCGGCAGGTGACGAGCCGCAGCAGCTGGTGGCCACCGCGGACGCCGCGCTCTACCGCGCCAAACACCTGGGCCGCAACCGCATCAGCCTGCCGGTTGCGGAGAAAGCCGACTGCCCCTGCTGACGTTCAGCTGAAGACCTGGTAGGGCAGCGCCTCGGGCATGACGCCCACCAGCGAAGCCTTGAGTTCCGGCGATTCGGAGAAATTCAGCAATACGTGCTCACGCGACTGGCCGATCACGGCCAGATCGTTGACATGGAAACGCAGTCCGCCCTCATCCGGCGCGCGGTGCAATACATTGAGGTAGAGCTGGGTGACAAACTGGGTATCGCTCAGATTGGTGCCGTAGCGCTGCTGGAATTCCGGGCTATTGATGAAATCGCGTGCAATCGACATCAGGCTGATGCCGTAATCGCGCGCATTTATCCAGAAACCGAGACCGCCCTCGTCCGGCGTACGGCCGAAAGCGGCCTGGTAGAGGCGATACATCTGGCCCGGCGCGCCATCGGTGGCATCCAGCGCCAGTGCGCCGTCGGAGAAGCTCAGGCGTTCCACCTGGGTCAGCACGTCGACGCCGCCATTGCTCTTCAGGTCGCGCACCAGGAAGGAAACGCCGCTGCTGCTCACCGCATAGTCCTTGCGCTGGCCCGCATATACCAGGGTATCGAGGCCCCCGCCACCATCAATGTTTTCATTCCCCACGCCTGCGATCAAACGGTCCGCCCCGGCCGTACCGGTCACGCGGGCTTCCGCCAGCGGCAAATCGTTGACCGCCACGGTGCGGTCGCTGAAATGCAGCAGCTCGATCCCGCTGAGGGAGTCGTTGCCTTCGCCCTGCACGATCACGCCGCCGTCGCGCCGCGCCAGAATATATTGCGAGAAGGCGCCGTTATAGAACACGGTATCGGTACCCAGGCCGCCTTCGATGCGGTCATTGCCGGCGCCCTGATAAATCACATCAGCGCCGTTGCCGCCAATGATGGTGTTGTTGGCGCTGGCGTTGGCATAAATGGTGGAACCGCCGGAACCGGCAATGGCGCCCTCCATCGACACATTGTAGGCAATCGAGATATTGTGCAGGCCCGGCGCGGTTTCGCTGAACTGGCCCGCGTTCAGATTGATGACCACCGGCCCGGTGCAGGCCGAGAAATCGAGCGTATCAGCGCCGCCCGCATCCCAGATGCACAGGGCAGGCTGGGAGGCGCTGAAGGCATACACATCGTCGCCGCTGTGGTAGCTCATATTCGCGCCATACAGATACTGCATGGCCTGGATATCGTACAGCATGGGCGTGGTGGCGTACTTGCCGGTCTTGGACGAGGCCACGCCGGGGTTGTACGACATCTGCGTGTAATCCACCGTATCGGTGCTAGTCGGCAGGTAGGGACCGCCAATGGTGCTGCCGCCCGAATCGTAATTGCCTGGATGTTTCAAGCCCAGCGTATGCCCCAGCTCATGCAGCATCACGGTGGCGCCATACGAACCATCAGAGAAGTTATTGCTGGAGCTGGACTTGTTATTCAGATAAAGATAGGTCGTGGCCAGGCCCTGTTCCGGCAGATAGGCATAGGCGCTGCTGCGCGATCCCTGGTCATTGGTGCCGAACTGGATCTGGCCGCCTCCCAGCACTTCGCTGAACGTGATATTGGCCACCGATGCCCACTTCGCCAGCGCCGTGCGCGCCGCATCGCGCTGCAGGATGTTCATTGCGGCAAAGCCGTTCGAGTCCTCGCTGGAGGCGTCCCGTGGCGGAGCGCTCAGGAAGCTGTAGGTCAGGTTGACCGCGGTCTTGGGCAAGCTGTTCCAGCTGCCATAAACCAGAGAGTCAATCGAATTAATCCCGGTGGTGAAGAACATGGCGTGAGTAGATGAGAAATCGGACACGCGCAGATGGTAACACGCGGATTTCGCTATACATGTCCTAGTGAAATATTTTATTCTGGCGGCGTTGTTACGTAGATAGATGAACAACACTATGAAAAAGACCAGCTAAAATCCAAGGAGAGAATGTGTCAAGAGTGCTTCCCCTGCTGACCCTGGCCCTGTCGGCGCCGGTGTTTGCCGCGCCCGCCCCGGCCGCCGCGCCCGACCTGCTGCCCTTCAAAGCCACCGAAAAAGTGCTGCCGAACGGCTTGAAGATCATCGTGGTGCCGACCGGCTTCCCGAATATCGTTTCGCTGCAGATCCCGGTGCAGACCGGTTCGCGCAACGAAGTGGAGCCGGGCAAATCCGGCTTCGCCCACTTCTTCGAACATATGATGTTCCGTGGGACTAAGGAATATCCACCCGAGAAATACCAGGACATCATCACCCGCGCCGGCGCGCGCCAAAACGCCTACACCAGCGACGACCTGACCAACTACCACACCACCTTCGCCAAGGAAGACCTGGAAACGGTGCTGAAGGTCGAGGCCGACCGTTTCCAGCACCTGTCCTACGGCGAAGACGTGTTCAAGACCGAATCGCGCGCCGTGCTGGGCGAGTACAACAAGAACAGCGCCAATCCGGTCTCCAAGCTGTTCGAGGCCATGCGCGACACCGCCTACGAAAAGCACACCTATAAGCACACCACGATGGGCTTCCTGAAAGACATCGAGGACATGCCCAACCAGTATGCCTATTCCAAGGTCTTCTTCGACCGCTGGTATCGTCCCGAGCGCACCACCATCATCGTGGCCGGCGATGTCGAACCGCAGAAAGCTGTCGCCCTGGTCGAAAAATACTGGAGCAAATGGCAGCGCGGCAGTTATAAGGTCGATGTGCCGGTGGAACCGGCGCCGAAAGCGCCGCTGTACAAGCACGTCACCTGGGCCACGCCAACCCTGCCCTGGGTCTCGGTCGCCTTCCGCGCGCCGGCCTTCTCCGAAAAGCAAAAGGACCAGGCCGCGCTGAGCGTGCTGCTGTCCCTCTCCTTCGGCCGCACTTCGCCGCTGTACAAGCGCCTGGTGCAAGATGAGCAGAAGATCGACCAGCTGTTCGACAGCACGCCGAACCGTGTCGACCCCACGCTGGCCGTGATCGGCGCCCGCGTCAAGAAGGCCGAGGACACGGTCTATGTGCGCAACGCCATCATGGAAACGGTCGCCAAGCTGCGCTCCGAGCCGGTCGGTGAGAAAGCCCTGGCCGACGCCAAGTCGGCGCTGAAGTATGGCGTGATCCGCTCGCTGGACAACACCGAACAGATCGCCGGCATGCTGGCCTCCTACGTCCACTTCAACCGCTCCTACGGTACGCTGAATAACTACTACCGCGTGCTCGACAGCCTGACCCCGGCCGACCTGCAAGCGGCCGCCCGCAAATACCTGACCGACGAGGGCTTGATCGTCACCACGCTGTCGAACGGCGCGCTGCCGGCCGATATCGGCGAACTGCCCAAGCTGGCGGCGCTGGAACCGAAGCTGAATACGGCCAAGATCGACCTGCTGGTGCAGAAATCGGCGCTGCCGCAGATCCGCTACAAGCTGGTGTTCGGCGCCGGTTCGGCGCACGACCCGCAAGGCAAGGAAGGCCTGGCGGCGCTGACCGCCGCCATGGTCGCATCGGCCGGCTCCAGCGAACGCAAGATCGACGAGATCAGCAAGGCGCTGTTCCCGCTGGCCGGCAGCTTCAGCGAGCAGACCGACAAGGAAATGTCCACCTTCACCGGCACCATCCACAAGGATAACTGGAGCCAGTTCCAGGACATCGTGATGCCGCAGCTGCTGGCGCCGGGCTTCCGCGAAGACGACTTCCGCCGCCTGAAGGACGCGCAGAAGAACGCCCTGCTGCTCGACCTGAAGGACAATAACGAGGAAGAGCTGGGCAAGGAACGCCTGCAGACCAATGTCTTCGCCGGCAGCGGCTACGGCCATCCGGTACTGGGCACGGTGGCGGGCCTGGATGCGATCACGCTGGACGATGTGAAGGACTTCTACAAGAAAGCGTACACCCAGGGCGCGCTGCGCGTCGGCCTGGCCGGCGATGTGTCGGACGCCATGTCGGCCTCGCTGCTGAAATCGCTCTCGCGCCTGCCGGCCGGCGCCGGCCTCGCCGCCACGCCGATCCCCGTCGGCAAAATGCCGAACGGCCTGGAAGTGGAAATCATCGAGAAGAACACCCGCGCCACGGCCATTTCCTTCGGCCTGCCGCTGACCGTGACTCGCTCGCATGCCGACTTCCCCGCCCTGTGGCTGGCCAAGACCTGGCTCGGCGAACACCGCGCCTCCAGCTCCCTGCTCTACCAGCGCATCCGTGAAATCCGCGGCATGAACTACGGCGACTACGCGTACATCGAAGCCTTCCCGCGCGGGATGTTCCAGTTCTTCCCGAGTGCAAACCTGGGCCGCAAGGCGCAGCTGTTCGAAATCTGGGTGCGCCCGGTCGCTCCTGAAAACGCCCACTTGGCGCTGCGCATCGCGCTGGCGGAGCTGGACAAGCTGGTCGCCAAAGGCCTGACCAAGGAGCAGTTCGACATCACGCGCGGCTACCTGATGAAGAATGTCTTCGTCATGACCTCGACCCAGGACCAGCAACTCGGCTACGCCCTCGATTCGCAGTGGTACGGCACGCCCGAGTTCACCAAACTGATGCGCGATGGCCTGGGCAAGCTGACCGTGGACGATGTAAATGCCGCGATCCGCAAGCACCTGTCGTCGAAAAACCTGTCGGTGGTGATGATCGCCAAGGACGCGGCCGGCCTGAAGGACAAGCTGCTGAGCGATGCCTTCTCGCCCATCAAGTACGACGGCAACAAGCCGAAGGAGCTGCTGGACGAAGACCAGGTCATTGGCAATATGAAGCTGAACATCAAGCCGGAGGCCGTGAAGATCACGCCAGCGGCCAATGTGTTCGCCAACTAAAGCCTGCCGGTTAAGCATGGAAAGGCGCCATCTCGCGCCTTTCCGCTTTCGGGTCGCTTACGGAC